>CAVYTH010000010.1:0-293783 GCA_963771345.1 uncultured Actinomycetota bacterium | reverse complement strand
AAGCACGTGCGGCGACCCCCTGTCGTGCAGGTGAGCCGACCGGCCCGACGGATTCGGGACCTTTGGACCTGGGTCCCCGTCCGCGATCGGGCGACGCTCGGGAGACCCACGGAGGCGACTGATGATGAACGCGAACGAGTCAGGTCTTGACGGCTCGGGAGTCCAAACCCTGCTCGGAACCACCGAAACGAACGTCTTGCTGCGGGCGGCGCCCTTGCTCCGTCGCTACACAACTCACAGCCATGGGCATTCGCGGTCGGTCCCCGGCGCGTCGACGTGTTCGCGAACCCCTTGAAGCAGCTGCGTAACACCGATCCGACGGGTCGATCCCTGATGATCAGCTGCGGGGCCGCATTGTTCAACCTGAGGGTTGCCGCCGAGTACTTGGGCTTCCACCCGCGCGTGCGGTTGCTGCCGGACGATCACGACCGCATGCTGGTCGCCATTGTCGAGGTCGACCACCGTCACCGGAAGCCCGGCGGGATCGGCGTCCACTACGCCGCCATCCCGGCTCGGCGGACCAACCGCCGCCCGTTCCGCGACCAATCGATCCCGCAGTCCGTGCTCGCCGACCTCGTTGAGGCCGCCCGCGCCGAGGGCGCCATCTTGCGGGTGTACGACGATGCGGATGAGGTCGCCCGCATCGTCGACGTGCTCCACGACGCAGACCTCGCCGAACACGATGCGCCGGCCCGCACCACCGAGCGGCAAGCCTGGGTCGGGGGTCGCCACCGCGACGACGGCATCCCGGTCCGCTCGCTTGGCCCCCGACCGTATGAGCCACGGACCGCGTTCCGCGACCTCGGCCAGGCCGTCGGGGCACCACGTGACTACGCCGCATTCGAGAGCACCCCGACCGTCGCCATCCTCTCCACGCCCGGTGACGAGCGGGTCGACTGGATACGCGCGGGACAGGCCCTCGAACGACTGTTGCTCGCCGCGACCGCGGCTGGCTCTCGGCGTCCTTCCTCAACCAGCCGCTGGAGCAGGAGGACCTGCGGCGCTCGGTCCGCTCCCCGGCGACCGGCGTCGGGCACTCGCACATGATTCTGCGGCTGGGGTACGGCGACGAGGTCCCCGCGACCCCGCGGCGCCCGCTCTCCCAGGTCCGGCGCCCGCTGCGGACACCCCCTGAGCGCCCTGCCGTGGCTGGGCCAACGGGCGGCGGCCAACGGGGGCATCGAGCTGCCGTCAATCGGCTACCACATTTAGCCCGCGGGTCGGGGCACAGGCACCGGCGCCGCGGCGAAAATGCGTCGGCCCGTTACCACCGTAAGCGGGAGGCGGATGAAGACGTCGTGATGCCCCGGCGCCCAGGGAGCCACCATCCCGTGAATGCGCGCCCGTGTCAGGGCATCGGTCACCAACTCCGCCACGCCCGTAACAACGACACTCACCCAGTGCGCGACCGCGGATCCATCTCATCGATCTCGAACGCCAGCACGCCCCCGTCAGCGGCCGCCGCGAGCCGGGTATCCGGCGCGGTGCACATCACAACGGCGTCGTCGAGTACGGCGAACGTGACGGGAACGATCGCCGGCAATGCTGCCACCGTGAACACCACGCGACCCACCTGCGCGCGGGTGAGCAACACACGCATTCGGTGTGCGAGAGCAGCTCCAGGGACAACACATCATGGGTCACGCGCTCCACTCTTCGCGTCTTCCGGCACGACAGGCAGGCGAAATCCCGGATCGCGCGGGTCGACCGACCGGCGTCAGCCGGAAACCGTCGAGCGACCCCGAGCTTTGCCACGGTCGCCAGCTCGGGCGTGTTTTCGATGGCGCCGCCCGGCGCAGTGCAACGTCGCCCGTCGAACGTGGCGCGCGCCGGTGGCCTAGCCGCCGCACGTGCCCCGGGCTGGGGATTCGGTCTGCTCAGGCCACCGGTCGAACACGAAACGAGCGAAGGCTGTGCCCGTCCCGTCGATGCCCAGGCGCAGCCCACGGGTGGCCGCCCGAAACCGTGAGGTGCATCCTTTCTACCCGTGTCATTCCGGTGACTGGCGCCGGGCGCCGGTCGTCGGTGTCTCCCAGGCAGTGCTGTCCACCACGTGGTACCGCCGCCGGCTGATGGTCTCCGGCACGATGCGCACAAAATAGGACTTCGGTGCGGCGTGCCACGGGAAGAGCGGCAGGTCCACGCTTTCGATGCGCTCGTGGAGTTGTTTGATCTCCTCCGCGCGTCCTTTGATCACGACGCTCCACGCCTCGCTTGTCTCCGCGTCGTAGCCATCCACCTCGAAGGCGACCAGGTGGGACGACGCAGCAGAAAGCTTCGAACCCGCGGCAGTGCGAAAGACGATCGTGCCGTGATCGACCACGAAGTTTATCGGGAAGATGTCGGGCTGGGCGTTGACGGCAACCGCCAACCGGGCCACCTCCGCGGAACGCAGCAGCATCCAACAGCTCTGTTCCGGGAGCACTGTGACGCCACTGCTGTCAGCCACATAGACATTGTCCGCGCCTGGCGCGGCGGGCGGTAGGGGTCGCAAGTCCTGCTTGCCCGGCACGCCGCTTCAACCCGCGCCGGAGCCGGTTGCGGCGGGGCTTCCGTGCGATGTCACCCTCGCGTGCCCACTGCAGCCCTTCGGATTCAGCCTCTCCGAAGGCGCCGCCCCGGACTGTGATCATGCTGGCCGGGAGGTGTAGGTGTCGCCGCAATCACGCTGAGTGGCTCATGAAACAGCTCCCGAATGCCGAGCTCCAGTGGGTCGACAGCGGCCAATTCGGTCCTCGACAGGAGGTCGAGGAGCGCTCTTTCGGTGGCTTGGCGGCTAATTCAGGGCGTCCGGTGTGCCGGTTCCTGCGCGATACCGCGCGCCGAAACCAGCGGGTGCGGATCGCTGAGCCACGCGCGCCCACCGGTAGCCAAACTGGTAGCCACGGCCCGCGAATTCCGGCGAACTAGCCCGGACAGCGCTGGACGCCACATGGCCTCTGACCTGCACGTTTGCGGTTTTCGTGGACACCGGTGGACTACTGGATCTTCCCTGACACGGAAGAGGTCACAGGTTCAAGTCCTGTATCGCCCACCAGCAAGCCGCAGGTCAAAGAGACCTGCGGCTTTCTGCTGTCTCGCCGACCGCGCCGTTCCACCGTCACACGGTGGCGTGCAAGCCTGACGGGGGCCCTTCAGGTGGCTGTATTGATTGTCGAGAAGGTGACCGCAGCGCAGACCTTGCTGCGACGTCCAGATCTGGGGGCCCCAGTCATGCTTGAAAGCCGCGCGCTCCGCTTTCTGCTGGTAGTGGGCGTGATCAACGGTGTGGTCTGCGTGGTCGCCCCCGGCATCGTGCTGCTCCGCCCGGGTGGCGCGGAGGAACCCATCGGCCACCTCGTCCTCATCCTCGCCGTGGTCGCGGTGGCGCTCACTCCGATACAGGCAGCGGCCCTCTGGGTCGTCGTGAGCCCACGCGTCCGAGCCCTGCTCGCGTCCAGGACAACGCGGCGGCTCGTCGAGCACATCCTGCGCGAGGAGACCATCGACACCGCGTTCCAGCCCATCATCGACGTTCAGCTGGGCCGCGTCGTCGGGGCGGAGGCCCTGAGCCGGTTCACCACCGAGCCGGCCCGCCCTCCGGACGTGTGGTTCGCGGCCGCCGAGAGCGTCGGGCGCGGCCTCGACCTGGAGGAGGTGGCTCTCCGACGAGCGCTGACTCGGGCGTTCACACTGCCTCACGGCTGCTACGTCGCGGTCAACGCGTCCCCCTCCATGCTGACCAGTTCGCGGCTCCTCCCACTGCTACAGGCTTCCGGCTTTCCGCTTGACCGCATCGTCGTCGAGATCACCGAGCACACCTCGATCCCCGACTACGCCCCCGCGCTCGCCGCCCGCGAGCAGCTGCGGGCCCACGGCATCCGGCTCGCCGTCGATGATGCCGGCGCCGGCTACGCCTCGCTGCAGCACATCCTCGCCCTCGCGCCAGACATGATCAAGATCGACCGGAGCCTCATCTCCGGCGTCGACGCAGACCCCGTCCGGGGCTCCATGGTCGCCGCCGTCGTCATGTTTGCCCTGCAGTCCGGCGCGGCACTGGTCGCCGAGGGCGTCGAGACAGCCGCCGAGCTAGACGCGCTGCGCACCCTCGCCGTCGACCATGCCCAGGGCTACCTGATCGCACGGCCCTCCACCGACCCCGCCGACTGGGCGAACTGGCGAGCCCCCGCTGCACCGGTCCGCCCGCGCAACGCAGGCCGGGCCGTCTACGTCATCCCGCCCACAACCTGACGCCAACAGATCAGCTCAAGCGACGACTGCAGCGCCGCGCAGGGGACCTCCTCACCGGCGCGCGGAACATTGCCGACGGCGACGGCTACACCGGACCGGACGGCGAGCCGCTGGTCTACTGGCCGCCGACTTTGCCGTGAACGGAACCGGCAAGCCTTCTCTTCCGCACCGGGCAGTGCTCGACTGGTGCTGCTCCCCAGACCCCGGTGTACGACCTGATCCAGGTCCGCCGTGTGAGGTAGGTAGCCGTCCGTCTTCTCTCCTCAGCGTGCCGCCGCCGCGCGGGGGCGCACAGCCGGTGCCTTGGGCAGGGTTCGCCTCCCGGACGAGCAGAGCGGCCGGGTCGCTCGGGTCAGTTGGCGCCAGGGACGTCCCCCGCGGAGCGTGTCCGTCGGGGGCGTCTCGGGGCCTGCACCCGCCCGCCGATCAGGCAGGTTGGTTGTCCCACAGCACCGTGCCACGAACCCAGGCATCGCCCTGCTCGACGCTCACTGCTTCCCCGTGCATCGCTACTCCTCGCTGGCGGCGCAGCGCGTCCCCTGAGAACCCCCCACCGGAGCAGACGCGGCGCCTAGTCAGGAGCATGCGACGACCGGCGACCTGCCGTCCATTGCAAGATTGGGCGACACCCGTCCGGGTGATTTTGCCGACCTCTGACGACCGGGCGGGATCATCGCGCGCAGATCCGGGTACCGCGCGGCCATGACGGGGAAGCTGAGTGCGGGCGAGATGCTGCGGCGGCTGGACATCATCGCCGAGCGCCGCGGACAGGCCAGGAAGAGGCGCCGCGAGGAAGGGAACGCACGGGGCGGCCCCTCGCGCGGCCGACGCCGGCCGGACGAGGACACGGCGTCCGGGTCATCGGGTTCGGCGGCCGGTTGAGGCGCTGTCCCCCGAAGGGCTGATGCGGCGCGCGCGGGCGGTCAGTCAGTATTGGGGGCATTAACGGCGGCCGACTCGGGGGCTGCCGGTGGCCGGGGGAGGACGCGTGAGCCTGTCACGCGCGAGGTTGAGGACGACGCACGGCGATGCCGGCGCGTCCTCGGTGGAGTACGGCCTCGTGCTGTTCGCCATCGCGGCCGTCATCGTGATCGCCCTGTTCGCACTCGGGCCCCCGGTGCGCGGGCTCTTCGACAACACCTGTCAGGCTATTCACGGCGAGCTGGAAGCGCCCACGCAGTCCTGCACCTGACCCGACGACAGCGAAGGTGTTCGTGGCCGAGACGGCACACTTCTTCTGGCACGGGCCGCCGCTGTCCCTGTACGAACGAGCCTGCCTTGCCAGCTTCCGCGAGCACGGCTTCGGGGTCGTCCTGTGGTCCTACACCGGCGTTCTCGCTCCGATCGGCACCGTCAGTGCGGACGCTCGGGAGATCCTCCCGAGGCGTACCTCGGGCGCTGGACGCAGGAAGGAGTCCCCGGCAGCCTGCCGGCGTTCTCCAACGCGTTCCGCTACCAGCTGCTGGCCGACCACGACGGCTGGTGGTTCGACACCGACAACATCTGCCTGCGGTCTGCGGAGGAGTTCGCGGCCATCCCGGTCGACCGCCTCCTCGCCGGGCAGCAGACCGACGGCCGGACCGGCACCGGGGTCCTGAAGGCCGCCGACGGCACGGTGCCGAGGTTGTGCACCGAGGAGCTGACCCGCCGCGGCACGGTGGTCGCCTGGGGTGACCTCGGCCCGGCCTTGGTGCAGGCGGTGATGGAGGCGGAGGGGATCGCCTCGGCCCCCGCGTCGTGGTTCTACGCGGTCGGCTGGGAGCAGGCCGAGCTGGTGCTGCGACCGGACCGCGCCGACGAGGTCGCGGAAGCCTCCCGGGACAGCTACAGCTACCACTACTGGCACGAGATCATCCGTCGGTGGCAGATGCCGAAGGACGTCCTGCCTCCGAAGGGTAGCTTCCTGCACCGGCAGTTCCTGGAGACGCTGCCGGGCCTGTCGCGGCTGCCGACGCTCCCCGAGTCCGAGCTCGACAGGCACCTCGCAGAGGCCTAGCCCTCCGCGACCCGGTGGATCGCGCGGACCGCGTCGACGGTGTCGGCCTCTGCCGGCCGCTTGTCCGGGCGGTGGCGCAGCACCCGGGCGAACCGCAGCGCCATCCCGCCCGGGTAGCGCGGCGAGGTCTGCACGCCGTCGAACGCGATCTCGACCACCAGCTCGGGACGCACCTGCACCACCCAGTCGTCGCTGGTGACGGCCAGCTCCTGCAGCCGCTCGGTCTGCCAGGCGAGCATCGCGTCGGTCAGCCCCTTGAACGTCTTGCCCAGCATCACGAACCCGCCCGTCGCGGGTCGCGCGCGCCCGAGGTGCAGGTTCGACAGCCAGCCGCGCCGCCGGCCGTGCCCCCACTCGGCCGCGAGCACGACCAGGTCGAGGGTGTGCCGCGGCTTGACCTTCAGCCAGCCGGCGCCGCGCCGGCCGGCCTCGTACGGCGCGTCGAGCGACTTCGCCACCACGCCCTCGTGGCCCCAGCCCCACCGCGGCCGCCAGCACGCTCGCGACGCGACGGCCAGGTCGGCGGTGACCATCCGCGGCACCCGCAGCGGCTCGGGCACCGCGGCCGCCAGCACCGCGGCCCGCTCGGCAGCCGGCCGGTCGAGCACGTCCTCGCCGTCGGCGTGCAGGACGTCGAAGAGGTACGTCGACAGCGGCGCCGAGGCGCGGGCGGCCGCGACGTCCACCCGGGACGAGACCCGGCTGCCGGTCTCCTGGAACGGCCGCGGCCGGCCGTCCGGGTGCAGCGCGATCGCCTCGCCGTCGAGGACCAGCTCGGACACCGGCAGTGCCAGCGCGGCCTCGACCACCTCGGGCACCCGGTCGGTGATCTCGTCCAGGCTGCGGGTCCAGACCGACACGTCGGAGCCCGACGCGGTGCACCTGCACCCGGACGCCGTCGAGCTTCCACTCGACCGCCGCCTCCCCCAGCCGGCCCAGCGCGTCCGCGACGTCGGTCGGCCGTCGACGCGAGCATCGGCTGAACCGGCCGCCCGACCTGCAGCCGGAACTGCGCCAGCGCCGCCGCGCCGCCGGTCAGCGCGGCCTCGGCGACCGGTCCGACTGCGCCGCGCAGCATCGCGGCCCGGCGTACCTCCGCCTGCGGGATGTCCGCGGCCGACGCGACCGCCGCCAGCATCACGCCCTCGAGCGCGCCCTGGCGCAGCTCGCCGGTGAGCAGGCCGCGCAGCAGCGCCTGCTCCGGCTCGGTGGCCCGGGCGAACAGGTCGGTGACCCGGCGGATCCGCTCGCCCTGCGACCCGGTGCCGCTGAGTCCGGCGACCTCCTCGAGTGCGGCGTCGACCTCGCTCACGCCGAGCGTCGGCTCCGGCGCGGCGCGGCGGCAGGTCGCGCAGCGAGGCCCAGCCGACACCGGTCCGGCGCTGCCGCAGCTCGCCGGACAGGTAGGCGACGACGACCGGCACCTCGTCCGGGTCGGCGGCCCGCAGTGCGCCGGCGACGGCCGCGACCTTCTCGGTCCGGCGGCTGGTGCCGGCGACCGCCTGCGAGGCGGTGGCGAGGTCGGCGAGCAGCACCCGGCCATCCTGCCCGGACCCGCCGACAACGCGCGGGGTCAGCCCAGGTCGGTCAGGGCGTCCTGCACGCCGCGGTGGAACGTCGGGTAGGCGTAGATCATCGTGCGCAGCGTGGCCACCGGCACCCGGGCGTGCACCGCGAGGGTGAGCATCGAGAGCACCTCGCCGCCCCACGGCCCGACCGAGGTCGCGCCGACCAGGACCCGCTGTCCTCGTCCATGACCAGCTTGATGAAGCCGGCATTGCCCGGGCCGTGGATCCAGCCGCGGGCCGAGCTCGACACCTGCGCGACGCCCACCCGGACCTTCCGGTCCTGCTCCCGCGCCGCCCGCTCGGTGAGCCCGACCGACCCGACCTCCGGGTCGGTGAACGTCACCCGCGCGAGGCCGGTGTAGTCGGCGGTCGGCCCTCCTCGCCGAGGATGTCCCGGATCGCGATGCCGCGCCTGGTACATCGCCATGTGGGTGAAGGCGCCGACGCCGGTCACGTCGCCGACAGCCCATAGCCGCTCCCCCGCGCGCATCCGCTCGTCGACCTCGAGCGCCTTCGCCTGCGGGTCGAGCCCCACGGTGTCGAGGCCGAGCTCGCCGACCCGGGCCCGCCGCCCGACGCTGACGAGCAGCTCGGCGCCGCGCACCGACGTACCGTCCTCGAGCCGCACGACGACCTCGCCGCCCGCCTCGCGCGCCACGTGCACCGCCTTCGCGCCGGTGCGCACCGTGACGCCGTCCTCGCGCAGCGCCGCGGCCACCACCTCGCCGGCCTCCGGCTCCTCCGGCGGCAGGATGCCGTCCATGGCTTCGACCACGGTGACGGCCGAGCCGTAGCGCGCGAACATCTGGGCCAGCTCGACGCCGATCGCGCCGCCGCCGAGGACGACCAGCGACTCGGGCGCGGTGGTGGCCGAGATCGCCTCGCGGTTGGTCCAGAACCGGGTGTCGGCGAGACCGTCGATCGGCGGTACGACGGGAGCCGACCCGCTCGCGACCACGACACCGCGGGCGGCGACGAAGGTGTCGTCCCCCACGACCACCCGGCCGGGCCCGTCCAGCCGGGCCGAGCCGCGCACCAGCCGGCCGCCCTTGCCGGTGAACCGGTCGGCGGCGACCGTGTCGTCCCAGTCGTCGGTCGCCTCGTCCCGGATCCGCTTGGCGACGAACGCGAGGTCCGGCTCGACCGAGCTGCGGCCGGCGTACGGATCGGCCCGCCGGGTCTCGGCGATCAGCGTCGAGCCGCGGATCATCATCTTGCTCGGCACGCAGCCCCAGTACGGGCACTCGCCACCGACCAGCTCCCGCTCCACGCCCACGACGGACAGGCCGGCCTCGGCCAGCCGGCCGGCCACCTCCTCGCCGCCCGGCCCCATCCCGATCACCACGACGTCGACGTCAGAGTTCGCCATGAGTCCATCCTGCCCCGGTGGGTAGCGTGCGGCTGTGACGCAACCCCGCAGCGCCGACGTCCCAGCTCTGGCTGGTGCGGCACGGCGAGACCGAGTGGAGCGCGAACGGGCGGCACACCAGCCACACCGACCTGGACCTCACCGAGGCCGGCGTCGAGGCCGCGCGCTCGGTGGCCGAGAAGCTCGAGGGCACGTCGTTCGCCCGGGTGCTGACCAGCCCGTTGCTCCGGGCCGCGGCGCACCGCGGAGCTGGCCGGGTACGGCTCCGCCGAGTCGCTGGACGACCTGCGCGAGTGGGACTACGGCGCCGACGAGGGGCTCACCACGCCGCAGATCCGGGAGTCCCGCCCCGGCTGGACGGTGTGGCAGGACGGCCCGGCCGGCGGCGAGACGGCCGCCGACGTCGCAGCACGGGCCGACCGGGTGACCGAGCTGGTGCGCTCGGTGGACGGACCGGTGCTGGCGTTCTCGCACGGGCACTTCTCCCGGGTGCTCGGTGCCCGCTGGCTCGGGCTCGAGGTCAGCGACGGCGCGCACCTGGCGCTGTCGACCGCCTCGGTGTCGGTGCTCGGCTGGGAGCGCGACACCCCCGCGGTGCTGCACTGGAACCACACCGGGACGCTGTGCTGACGACTGCTGACTGCGGCCGGATCGATCCCGGCCGGTTGCGGTACTCCTTGGTGATCCGCTTCCACCTCGAGCGCTCCTCGGCACGCAGCCGGGCGTCGTGGCGCATCGCCATGTACCGGGCCTCGCGCTGCAGCTTCAGGTAGCTCGCCCAGCGCCGCTCCGGCAGCTCGCCGGACTCCAGCGCGGCCCGCACCGCGCAGCCGGGCTCGGACTCGTGGGCGCAGTCGCCGAACCGGCACTGCTGGGCCAGCTCCTCGACGTCGGCGAAGACCAGCTCGAGCGACTCGCTCACGTCGGTCAGCCCGACGCTGCGCAGCCCCGGCGTGTCGACGATCAGGCCGCCGCCGGGCAGCACCACCAGCTCGCGGTGCACCGTCGTGTGCCGGCCCTTGCCGTCGGCTCGCAGCGCGCGGGTGAACATCACCACCTCGCCGGACAGCGCGTTGGTCAGCGTCGACTTGCCCGCGCCGGACGGACCGAGCAGTGCCAGCGTGCGGCCGGGAAGGACGTGCTCGCGGACGGCGTCCATGCCCTCGCCGGTCGTGGAGCTCACCGTGAGGACGTCGACGCCGGGGGCCGCAGCAGCCACGTCGGCGCGCACCTGCTCGGCGTCCGGCACCAGGTCGGCCTTGGTCAGCACGACCAGCGGTGTCGCGCCGCTCTCCCAGGCCAGCGCGAGGAAGCGCTCGATCCGGCCGATGTCCGGCTCGGGGTGCAGGCCCTCGACGACCACGGCGAGGTCGACGTTGGTGGCGAGCACCTGGCCGTGCGAGGTGCCGGGCGTGACGTTGGCCCGGATGAAGGCGGTACGCCGGGGCAGCACCGCCTCGGCGGTCACCCGGCCGTCCGCCCAGGTGCGGGCGGCCACCCAGTCGCCGACGCAGGGGTAGGCGACCGGGTCGGCGGCGCCGGCGGACAGCAGCGCGCCGGAGAAGGTCAGGCGCATCGGGCCGGTCGCGCTGAGGGCGTCGCAGGCCCCGCGGTCGACACGGCTGACCCGCGCCGCGGTGTGCTCGGCGGCGTACGGGCGGAAGGAGTCGGCGAAGGAGTCGTCCCAGCCGAGGTCGGCGAGGTCGAGAGAGTGCGTGGTGCTGGGGTCTTCAGGTGGGTTCTGCGAAGCGGACAACGGAGTGGGCCCTTCAAGAAGGTGGAAGGTGCCCTGCCGAAGAGGCAGTCAGGTGGTCAGCGGGCACCGGGGAGGACTGGGCAGGCGAGAGCGTCGACAGCCATGGGGGTTCCTCCTCGGGGTGCGTGCGGACGGGTCGATCGGAGGTTAGCCCCGGTCGCGGCGCCCGGCCAACGGAATATTTCCCGGTGACCTGTTCGGCGGCAGCTCGACCTCGCCGGTGTCCATGCCGGGGTTCGGCTTGACCTCGGGGGTGGCCGGCTGTCGCCGACGCCGGGCCTCGACGACGTCCCGGTGCGGCCACTCCGTCTCGACGGCCGCGTTGAGCGCCGCCCCGATCAGCACCGCGATCGAGATGACGTACATCCAGATGAGCAGCACGATCGGCGTCGCGAGCGGGCCGTAGATCGAGGCGCCGCCGACGCTCTTGCCGATGATCCAGCGCACGCACGTAGCTGCCCAGGAACCAGATCGCGATCGCGAGCAGCGCGCCGGGCAGGTCGCGCCGCCACGGCGTCCGGACCGGGACGCTCACGTGGTACAGCGAGGTCAGCGAGAGCACGGACAGCAGGGTGGCCACCGGCCAGTACAGCGAGTTGAGGAACTCGACCTGGTCCGGGAGCACCCGGCCGAGCAGGGTCGGCCCGGCCAGCACCAGCGGGATCACGACGATGCCGACGAGCAGCACGACGACGTACAGGCTGAAGGACAGCGCCCGGGTGCGGATGATGCCGCGCATGCCGCCGAGCCCGTACATGATCGAGCAGGTGTCGATGAAGACGTTGAGGGCGCGCGACCCCGACCAGAGGGCGATGAGGAAGCCGATCGAGACCAGGTCGAAGCGGTCGCCGGCGATGACGTCGTCCAGGGTCTTGGCGATGACGTCGGTGACGACCTCGGACGTGAAGATGTCCCGCGAGCCGTCGAGGATGCGGTCCTGGACCTCGTCGACCACGTCCTGGCCGATCCAGGTCGCGACGTAGTTGATGGAGCCGACCAGCCCGAGGACGAGCGGTGGCAGTGACAGCAGCGCGAAGAACCCGGCCTCGGCGGCCAGCCCGGTGACCCGGTAGCGGAAGCAGATCGCGGTGGTCTCCTTGGTGAGCCGCCACAGCACCGACGCGACACGCGACCAGCCGACCGGCCCCTGTTGGGAACCGGCCCGTTTGATGCGCTCGGTCCCCGCGGCCACGCCTCTACGGTAGGCCACATGTCCGGTCCAACCCATGAGGTGACGAACCAGCCGCCGCCGCTTGTCGGCCACGACGTGTTCGGGACGGACCTCGCACTGGTGGAGGCCGTCGAGCGGTACGCCGGTCCCGCCGCCCTCCCGGGCCTCTCCGAGCTCGGCTCCCGGGCCGGCACCGAGGAGGCGCAGCGCTGGGGCGTGGAGGCGAACGCCAACCCGCCGGTGCTGCGGACCCACGACCGGTACGGGCACCGCATCGACGAGGTCGACTTCCACCCGTCGTGGCACGCGCTGATGGACGTCGCGGTCGGGTCCGGGCTGCACGCAGCGGCCTGGTCCGCGGGCGACGGCGGGCACGTCCGGCGGGCCGCGGGCTTCGTCGTCTGGTCGCAGGTCGAGGCCGGCCACGGCTGCCCGGTGTCGATGACGTACGCCGCCGTCCCTGCCCTGCGCACCGACCCGGACCTGGCCGCCCTCTGCGAGCCGGGGCTCTCGGCCACCACCTACGACCCGGGGCTGCGCGCACCCGCCACCAAGGCCGGGCTGCTGGCCGGCATGGGCATGACCGAGAAGCAGGGCGGGTCCGACGTCCGGGCCAACACGACCCGGGCCGAGCCGCTGGCCGCCGACGGCGAGTACCTGCTGACGGGGCACAAGTGGTTCTGCTCGGCGCCGATGTGCGACCTGTTCCTGGTGCTGGCCCAGGCGCCCGGCGGGCTGACCTGCTTCGTGGTGCCGCGGGTGCTGCCGGACGGCTCGCGCAACACGTTCCGGCTGCAGCGGCTGAAGGACAAGCTGGGCAACCGGTCGAACGCGTCGTCCGAGGTGGAGCTCGACGGCACCTGGGCGCGGCGGCTCGGCGACGAGGGCCGCGGCGTCCGCACCATCATCGAGATGGTCTCGGCGACCCGGCTGGACTGCGTCCTCGGCTCGACGGCGCTGATGCGGCAGGCCGTGTCGCAGGCGACGCCATCACGCCGCGCACCGCCAGGCCTTCGGCGGCCTGCTGGTCGGACAAGCCGCTGATGCAGAACGTCCTGGCCGACCTCGCGGTCGAGGCCGAGGCGGCGACGGCGCTGGCCGTCCGGCTGGCGCACGCGTTCGACAGCGGGGAGCGCGAGCTCCGGCGGCTGGCGGTGGCGGTCGGCAAGTACTGGGTCTGCAAGCGGGCGCCGGCGGTGGTGGGCGAGGCGCTGGAGTGCCTCGGCGGCAACGGGTACGTCGAGGAGAGCGGGCTGCCGCGGCTGTACCGGGAGGCGCCGCTGAACTCGATCTGGGAGGGGTCCGGCAACGTCAACGCGCTCGACGTGCTGCGAGCGCTGACCCGCGAGCCGGCCGCGGTCGAGGCCCTGCAGGCCGAGATCGCGCTGGCGCGCGGGGCGGACCCGCGGCTGGATGCCGCCGCCGACCGGCTCGGCAAGGACCTCGTCGCGGCCGACGAGGGAGCTCGGCCCGCCGCCTGGTCGAGTCGATGGCGCTGGTGCTGCAGGGGTCACTGCTGGTGCGGCACTCGCCGGCGTACGTCGCCGACGCGTTCTGCGCCTCCCGGCTCGGCGACGACGCGGGCTGGGGGCACGCCTTCGGGACGCTGCCGCCGGGCCTGGACACCGCGGCGATCGTCAGCCGGGCGACGCCCAGGCTCGGCGCGGCTGCAGCGACCTGTGCGCGAACCAGCATTCCGTCCCGGATCATGGGACGGAAGGCAGCGCGTTCCTGAGACACGTGGCACTCTGTTCACATGACAGCCGCAGGTGCGCCACTCGTCGCACGGCTCCACGTCGACTTCGGTCACGTGTCGAGCGCGGTCTGTATGCGCGGCTGACCCGCCGCCCCTGTTCGTCGGCGCGCGGTCCCGCCGGCACCTGACCGCTGCACAGCAGGCAGCCTCACCGGCGTACGACCTCGTGCCTCCCTAGCCGGAGAGCCTCCCTGACATGGCTGCACAGCCACCCACCGCGCGTCGCTCGGCCCACGAACACGCCCGCACCGTGGCCAAGGCCAATGGGCGCTGGGCCACCTCGAGCCGCTCACGCCCAACGAGCGCTTCAAGAAGGACGACGACGGGCTGAACGTCCGGGCCCGGGTCGAGAACGTCTACTCGCGGGCCGGCTTCGCCTCGATCGACCCGGCCGACCTGCGCGGCCGGCTGCGCTGGTGGGGCCTCTACACCCAGCGCCGCCCCGGCATCGACGGCGGCAAGACCGCCGATCCTGGAGCCGCACGAGCTCGACGACGAGTACTTCATGCTCCGGGTCCGGATCGACGGCGGCCGGCTCACGACCGAGCAGCTGCGCGTCATCGCCGGCGTGTCCGCCGAGTTCGGCCGCGACACCGCGGACGTCACCGACCGGCAGAACGTGCAGCTGCACTGGATCCGGATCGAGGACGTGCCCGAGATCTGGCGGCGGCTCGAGGCGGTCGGGCTGTCGACGACCGAGGCCTGCGGCGACACCCCGCGGGTCATCCTCGGCTCCCCCGTCGCCGGGATCGCCGCCGACGAGCTGATCGACGGCACCCCCGGCGATCGACGCCATCCAGGAGCGCTTCATCGGCTACCCGGAGTTCTCCAACCTGCCGCGCAAGTTCAAGACCGCGATCAGCGGCTCGCCGCTGCAGGACGTCGAGCACGAGGTCAACGACATCTCGTTCGTCGGCGTGGTCCACCCCGAGCACGGCCCGGGCTTCGACCTCTGGGTCGGCGGCGGCCTGTCCACCAACCCGATGCTCGCCCAGCGGCTCGGGGCCTGGGTGCCGCTCGAGGACGTGCCGGACGTCTGGGCCGGCGTCGTCGGACTCTTCCGCGACTACGGCTACCGGCGGCTGCGCACCCGGGCCCGGATCAAGTTCCTGGTCGCCGACTGGGGCGTCGAGAAGTTCCGCCAGGTGCTCGAGGAGGAGTACCTCGGCCGGGCCCTCACCGACGGCCCGGCTCCCCCGGTGCCGTACGGCTCGCGCGACCACATCGGCGTGCACCGGCAGCAGGACGGCCGCTACTACGTCGGCCTCGCGCCGACGGTCGGCCGGGTCTCCGGCACGGTGCTCGCCCGGCTCGCCGACATCGCCGAGGAGCACGGCTCGTACCGGGTGCGCACCACCCCGCACCAGAAGCTCGTCGTCCTCGACGTGCCCGCGGACCGGGTCGACTCGCTGGTCGACGCCGCTGTCGGGCTGGGCCTGCGCGCCAAGCCGGGCACCTTCCGCCGCAACACGATGGCCTGCACCGGCATCGAGTTCTGCAAGCTGGCGATCGTCGAGACCAAGGCCCGCGGGGCCAAGCTGATCGACGAGCTCGAGCGGCGGCTGCCGGACTTCGAGGAGCCGCTGTCCATCAACGTGAACGGCTGCCCCAACTCCTGCGCGCGGGTCCAGGTCGCCGACATCGGCCTCAAGGGCCAGCTGGTGATGGACGCCGACGGCAACCAGGTCGAGGGCTTCCAGGTGCACCTCGGCGGCGGCCTCGGCCTGGACGCCGGCTTCGGCCGCAAGCTGCGCGGCCACAAGGTGACCGCCGACGAGGTGGCCGGCTACGTCGAGCGGGTGGTCCGACGGTTCGCCGACGAGCGCCGGACCGGCGAGCGGTTCGCGCAGTGGGTCACCCGCGCCGACGAGGAGGCACTGCGATGAGGGGGACGACGCGATGACAGACGCACGCGCGGTGCCGTTCTACTGCCCGTTCTGCAGCGGCGAGGACCTGCGGCCGCACGAAGACACGCATGGTGCCTGGCACTGCAGATCCTGCACCCGAGTGTTCACTCTCAAGCTGGTTGGGCTGGTGACAAGCGCATGACTGCCGAGACACTCGATCAGCCCGATGCCGACGTACGGACCGGCGGCGAGCCTGGCCGAGCACCGCCAGGCCCTGGCCCGGCGGGCGGCGTGGCGGCTGGAGGACGCCTCCCCGCAGACGATCATCCGCTGGGCTGTGCGCACCTTCGGCAGCCGGTTCGCCGTGACGTCCTCGATGGCCGACGCGGTCCTGATCGACCTGGTCGCGAGCGCAGCACCGGGCACCGACGTGGTGTTCCTGGACACCGGCTACCACTTCGAGCAGACCCTGACCATGCGCGACGCTGTCGCCGCCACCTATCGCGGGCGCATCAACCTCATCACCGTGTCGCCCGAGCAGACGGTGGCGGAGCAGGACGCCGAGCACGGCCGCGAGCTGTTCGGCCGCAACCCCGACCGGTGCTGCTTCCTGCGCAAGGTGCTGCCGCTGGACCAGGCACTGGCGGGCTACGACGCCTGGGGCTCCGGGCTCCGGCGGGACGACTCGATCTCCCGGTCGCGGACCCAGGTCGTCGACTGGGACCGGCGCAACGGCATGGTGAAGGTCAACCCGCTGGCGCGCTGGACCCAGTCCGACGTCGACGCGTACGTCGAGCGGCACGGGATCCTGACGAACCCGCTGCTCGCCGACGGCTACGCGTCGGTCGGCTGCTTCCCGTGCACCCGGCGGGTCCCCACCGGTGAGGACACCCGCGGCGGCCGCTGGGCCGGCACCGCCAAGAACGAGTGCGGCATCCACCTGGTCGCGCCGGCATGACGTCGCCCAGCTATCCGCTGGTCCTCGACCTGGCCGGTCGACGCGCCGTCGTGGTCGGCGGCGGGCCGGTCGCGGCGCGGCGCGCGGCGGCGCTGGTCGAGGCCGGTGCGGACGTGCTCGCTCGTCGCGCCGTGGGTGTGCGAGGACCTGCGGGACCTCGTCGGATCGAGTGCCGTCACCTGGCTGGCGCGGGACTACACCGGCGGCGACCTCGACGGCGCCTGGATCGTGCACACGGCGACCGGCGACCCGTGCACCGACGACCTGGTCGCCGCGCACGCCGAGGGTGCGCGGGTCTGGTGCGTGCGCGCGGACGACGCGTCGCTGTCGGCGGCCTGGACGCCGGCCGTGGCCAGGGCCGGGGACGTGACCGTCGCCGTGACCGCAGGCGGCGACCCCCGCCGCGCGACGACGCTGCGCGACGCGGTGGCGCTCGCCCTGGACAGCGGCGACCTCCCCCTGCGCCACCACCGCGCGGCGACCACGGGGCACGTCGCGCTGGTGGGCGGCGGACCCGGTGACCCGGGGCTGATCAGCGTGCGCGGCCGGCGGCTGCTCGCCGAGGCGGACGTCGTGCTGGTGGACCGGCTGGCGCCGCGGGCGCTGGTCGACGACCTCGACCCGTCGGTGCTCGTCATCGACGTGGGCAAGACCGCCGGGCACCACCCGCTGCCCCAGGAGGAGATCAACCGGCTGCTCGTGGAGCACAGTCAGGCCGGACGTCGAGTGGTCCGCCTCAAGGGCGGCGACCCGTTCGTGCTCGGACGTGGCGGCGAGGAGGCGCTCGCCTGTCTCGCCGCGGGCGTGCCCGTCGAGGTCGTGCCCGGCGTGACCAGCGCGTTCGCCGTGCCCGCGAACGCCGGCATCCCGGTCACCCACCGCGGACGGTCCCGGCAGGTCACCATCGCGTCCGGGCACGAGGGCCTCGACTGGGCCTCGCTCGCAGCGATCGAGGGCACCCTCGTGCTGCTGATGGGCGTCGCCGGCCTGGAGGTCGCTGCCACCGAGCTGGTGGCGCACGGCAAGGCGGCTTCGACGCCGGTGGCGATCGTCGAGTCGGGCTTCTCGCCGTCCGAGCGCACCACGGTCGGCACCCTGGCCACGATCGCGGACCCTGGCTCGCGAGCGCGACGTGCAGCCACCGGCCGTCATCGTGATCGGCGACGTCGTGGACCTGCAGTCGGCACTGGGGTCATCGGGATCACTGGGATGACCCTTCCACCGCTGGTCGCGGTGGCGCATGGCAGCCGGGAGCCGGCCGCAGCAGAGGCAACCCGGTCGCTGCTGGCCGCAGTCCGCAGGGCCAGCGCCCGGAGCTGGTCGTGCTCGAGGCGTACCTCGACCACGAGTCGCCCGCGGTTGAGCGAGCTGGTCAGCGGCATCGGCGGCACCGACGGTCTCGACGGACCCTTCGTCGTGGTGCCGCTGCTGCTCGGCGCGGCGTACCACAGCCGGGTCGACATCCCCGCGGCCCTCGCCACCGCTCAGGACCGGGCGGTGCAGGCCGAGGTGCTGGGGCCGAACCCGTTGCTGCTCGCGCGCCCTCGAGCGACGACTGGCCGAGGCCGGCGTCCCGACGGGAGACCCGGAAACCGCGGTCGTGCTCGCCGCCGCTGGCTCGAACGACGACGAGCACATCGTCGGTCGCGGCGGTACGCGAGCTCGCCGGGACGTGGCAGCTCGCGCGGCTGGTGGGCAGTGTCGGCCGCCTTCGCCTCCGCCGCCGAGCCGTCGGTGGAGCAGGCCGTCGCCGACCTGCGAGCAGCCGGCGCGCCGCGGGTCGCGGTCGCGACGTACCTGCTCTTCCCTGGCCTGTTCGCCGACAAGCTGGCCGCCGCCGGCGCGGACGTCACCTCTCGGCCGCTCGCTGATGCACCCGAGATCGCCGCGCTCGTCCTCGCGCGCTACGACGCCGCCGCCGGGTCTCCGTCCTAGCCGACAACGCCGTCGCCCTCCGCACACGCACGCCGCCGCCTGGGCCGGCCGCGGGGCACCTCGCCACCGCCTGTAGCCCTGATAGCGGCGCCGCTATCAGGGCTACAGGCAGCGCGCGGGTAGCCCTGAACGCCGACGGACCGTGGGCGGATCCGACGCGTGTCCGGATCCCGACTTCCAGGTGCCAGTGTCCACACCCTGCCGTGCATCCACAGACGAGAGCTCGCGGCCCTTGCCGGAGGGTTCCTGCGCGCGAGGCTGGGCTGGTGACAGCCGAAGACGACATCGCCGCCCTTGCCGGTGACCTGGTCCGGCGGGCGCGACGGTTCGCCGATCTGTCTCAGCGTGAGCTGGCGACGGCGCGCTGTCGTGCCGCAGAGCACGGTCGGCCGGATCGAGTCGGGCGAGGCAGGCGCACCACGGTGGGGCACGGTCGTCGGCCTCCTGCACGCCGCTGGCTGCCGCCTGCTGCTCGAGCCCGGGCGATCGGCTGCGCCGGACGGAGCCGACGGCGCGCTCGACGAGCGGCGGGACCGGGCCGACCGGCGCTACCCGGCACACCTGGACATCCGGCCGGTGCAGCAGTTCGGGTCCTGGTGGGGCGACTGGCCCTACCTCGAGCACCCGGGTGCAGCGGATCTGGCCGCAGGCGCCCCGGCGGCGCCCGGACAACACCTTCGACCTGGCCCGGTGGCGCCGCGACGAGCGCCGCCGATCTGGCTACGCTCCCGGTATGACTGAGACGCCGCACGCCGCCACGGACCCAGACCTGCGCCAGGCCGACCCCGAGGTCGCCGACCTCGTCCGGGCCGAGTCCGAGCGCCAGCGCGACTCGGTGCGCCTCATCGCGTCCGAGAACTACGTCTCGGCGGCCGTGCTCGAGGCGACCGGCACGGTGCTGACCAACAAGTACTCCGAGGGCTACGCCGGCAAGCGCTACTACGAGGGCCAGCAGGTCATCGACCAGGTCGAGACCCTCGCCATCGAGCGGGCCAAGGCGCTGTTCGGCGTCGACCACGCCAACGTGCAGCCGTACTCCGGCTCCCCCGCCAACCTCGCCGTCTACCTCGCGTTCCTCGAGCCCGGCGACACCGTCATGGGCATGGCGCTGCCGGCCGGCGGCCACCTCACCCACGGCTGGAGCGTGTCCGCGACCGGCAAGTGGTTCCGCGCCGTGCAGTACGGCGTCCGCAAGGAGACCGGCCGGGTCGACATGGACGAGGTCCGCGAGCTCGCCCTGCGCCGAGCGGCCGAAGATCATCTTCTGCGGCGGCACCGCCATCCCGCGCACCATCGACTTCCCGGCCTTCGCCGAGATCGCCCGCGAGGTCGGGGCGGTCCTGGTCGCCGACATCGCGCACATCGCCGGCCTGGTCGCGGGCGGCGCGCACCCGTCGCCGGTCGGGCACGCCGACGTCATCACCACCACCACGCACAAGACGCTGCGCGGCCCGCGCGGCGCGATGATCATGAGCAACGCCGAGCACGCCAAGGCGCTCGACAAGGCCGTCTTCCCCGGCCTGCAGGGCGGCCCGCACAACCACACCACCGCCGGCGATCGCGGTGGCGCTCAAGGAGGCGTCGACCGCCGGAGTTCCGCGACTACGCCCACGCGATCGTGGCCAACGCCAAGGCGCTCGCCGAGGGGCTCATCGTCCCGCGGCTTCGACCTGGTCTCCGGCGGCACCGACAACCACCTGCTGCTGGTCGACCTCACCAACAAGGCAGCTGCCGGGCAAGCAGGCCGCCAAGGCCCTCGACCGGGCCGGCATCGAGCTCAACTACAACACGCGTGCCGTTCGACCCGCGCAAGCCGTTCGACCCCTCGGGCATCCGCATCGGCACCGCGGCGGTCACCTCCCGCGGCATGGGCACGGCAGACATGGACCGGATCGCCGGCTGGATCGACACCGTCGTCGTCGGCCGAGGCCGCCGGCGACGAGGCAGCCGTCGAGAAGGTCGGCGCCGAGGTGCACGACTTCACCCGCGGCTTCCCGACCCCGGGCATGCCCGCCTGAGCAGACCGGCTGAGGCGCGTCAGGGAGAATCGCCCGCATGGAGATCTGGCCGGGAACGGCGTATCCGCTCGGCGCGACCTACGACGGCGCCGGCACCAACTTCGCGCTGTTCTCCGAGGTCGCCGACCGCGTCGAGCTCTGCCTGTTCGACAGCTCGACTGGCGGACGCCGGCTACCGAGACCCGGGTCGACCTGCCCGAGGCCGACGGCTTCGTCTGGCACGGCTACCTGCCCGCGGTCAGCCCGGGCCAGCGCTACGGCTTCCGGGTGCACGGGCCGTACGACCCGGCCCGCGGGCCAGCGGTGCAACCCGTCCAAGCTGCTGCTCGACCCCTACGCCAAGGCCGTCGAGGGCCAGGTCGACTGGGACGAGTCGCTGTTCGGCTACCGGTTCGCCGACGCCGAACCGAGCGCAACACGCTCGACTCCGGCCGCGCACACCATGAAGTCGGTGGTGATCAACCCGTTCTTCGACTGGCAGAACGACCGGCACCCCGGCACGCCGTACCACGAGACGGTCATCTACGAGGCGCACGTCAAGGGCCTGACGATGACCCACCCGGCACTCCCGGAGGAGATCCGCGGCACGTACGCCGGCATCGGCGCACCCGGCGATCATCGAGCACCTGCACCAGCTCGGCGTCACCGCGATCGAGCTGATGCCGGTGCACCAGTTCGTCCAGGACCACCACCTCGTCGACCGGGGCCTGTCGAACTACTGGGGCTACAACACGATCGGCTTCTTCGCCCCGCACAACGCCTACTCCGTCCAGCGGCCAGCGCGGCCAGCAGGTGCTCGAGTTCAAGGCGATGGTCCGCGACGCTGCACGCGGCCGGCATCGAGGTCATCCTCGACGTCGTCTACAACCACACCGCCGAGGGCAACCACCTGGGCCCGACGCTGTCGTTCCGCGGCATCGACAACGCGGCGTACTACCGGCTCGTCGACGACGACCCGGAGCACTACTACGACACCACCGGCACCGGCAACACCCTGCTGATGCGGCACCCGCACGTGCTGCAGCTGATCATGGACTCGCTGCGCTACTGGGTCACCGAGATGCACGTCGACGGCTTCCGCTTCGACCTCGCCGTCGACGCTGGCCCGCCAGTTCCACGAGGTCGACCGGCTGTCGGCGTTCTTCGACCTGGTCCAGCAGGACCCGGTGATCTCGCCAGGTCAAGCTGATCGCCGAGCCGTGGGACGTCGGCGAGGGCGGCTACCAGGTCGGCAACTTCCCGCCGCTGTGGACCGAGTGGAACGGCAAGTACCGCGACACCGTCCGCGACTTCTGGCGCGGCGAGACCGGCGACGCTGGCCGAGTTCGCCTCCCGGCTGACCGGCTCGGCCGACCTCTACCAGGAGGACGGCCGGCGCCCGCTCGCGTCGATCAACTTCGTCACCGCCCACGACGGCTTCACCCTGCCGACCTGGTCTCCTACAACGACAAGCACAACGAGGCCAACGGCGAGGGCAACCACGACGGCGAGAGCCACAACCGGTCCTGGAACTGCGGCGTCGAGGGCGAGACCGACGACCTCGAGGTGCTGGCGCTGCGCGAGCGGCAGAAGCGCAACTTCCTCGCCACGCTGTTCCTGTCCCAGGGCGTGCCGATGCTGCTGCACGGCGACGAGCTCGGCCGCACCCAGGGCGGCAACAACAACGTCTACTGCCAGGACAACGAGATCGCCTGGGTCGACTGGGACGACGCCGCGGCAGAACTGGGCGCTGCTCGACTTCACCGGCGAGCTCGTCGCGGCTGCGCCGCGAGCACCCGGTCTTCCGGCGCCGCCGCTTCTTCCAGGGCGACCCAGCCGGGGGTCCGAGAGCGAGCTCGGCGACATCGCCTGGTTCACCCCGGCGGCGAGCACGATGAGCGACGAGCGACTGGCAGGCCGGCTACGCCCGGTCGGTCGCCGTCTTCCTCAACGGCGACGCGATCGCCGAGCCGGACGGCCGCGGCGAGCGGGTCATCGACGACTCGTTCCTGCTGCTGTTCAACGGCCACCACGAGGACATGGACTTCACCGTGCCCGCGCGAGGTGTACGGCGAGCGCTGGCAGGTCGTGCTCGACACCGCCGGCACCGGTGGTGCGACGACCGGCCGACCGCCAAGGCCGGCGAGCCGGTGACCCTGGAGTCGCGGCTCGCATCCTGGTGCTGCGACGCGTGGTCTGAGCGGCCCGTGACGGACCCGCGCAGGCCACCGACCGCCACCTACCGGCTGCAGCTCCACGCCGGCTTCGGCTTCGCCGACGCCGCCGCGGTCCTGCCCGTACCTGCACGACCTCGGCGTCTCGCACGTCTACCTCTCCCCCGTCCTGCAGGCGGCGCCCGGCTCGACCCACGGCTACGACGTCGTCGACCACGCGCAGCCTCAACGAGGAGCTCGGCGGCGCGGACGGCGTTCGACCGGCTCTCGCGACGCCGCGCACGCCCTCGGCATGGGCGTCGTCGTCGACGTGGTGCCCAACCACATGGCGGTGCCGACGCCGCGCATCGCTCAACGCCGCGCTCTGGTCGGTGCTGCGCGACGGGCCGGCGTCGCCGTACGCCCGGTGGTTCGACGTCGACTGGGCGGCGCAGGAGCGCGCCGCTGCTGATGCCGGTGCTGGGCCGCCGGATCGGCGAGGTGCGTCGCGCGACGGCGAGCTCACCCTCGACCGGCGACGGCGACGAGCCGCTGCTGCGCTACTACGACCACGTCTTCCCGGTGCGGCCGGGCACCGAGGACCTGCCGATGGCCGAGCTGCTCGACCGGCAGTTCTACCGGCTCGCGCACTGGCGGGTCGGCGACGAGGAGCTGAACTACCGGCGGTTCTTCGACATCGACACCCTGGCCGGCGTCCGGGTCGAGGACGAGCAGGTCTTCGACGAGACGCACGCGCGTGCTGCTCGCGCTGGTCGCCGAGGGCCGCGTCGACGGCCTCCGCATCGACCACCCGGACGGCCTGGCCGACCCGCGCGGCTACCTGCAGCGGCTGTTCGGCGCGACCGGCGGCGCTGGGTCGTGGTGGAGAAGATCCTCGAGGGCGACGAGGAGCTGCCGGCCGACTGGCCGTGCGCCGGCACCACCGGCTACGACGCCCTGCTGCGCGTCGGCGGCGCTGCTTCGTCGACCCGGCGTCGGAGCCGGCGCTGACCGACCTCTACGCCGAGCTGACCGGCGAGCCGGCCGACTTCGCCGCCGGTCGTCGAGGAGGCCAAGCGGTTGCGTCGTCGAGCACGGCCTGCAGGCCGAGGTGGCACCGGCTGGTCGAGGTCGCCGGCCGCCATCTGCCACGACCACCTCGAGCTGCGCGACCACACCCGCCGCGGCCTGCGCGAGGCGCTGGTCGAGCTGCTGGTCGCCTTCGCCGGTCTACCGGGCGTACGTCGTGCCCGGACGAGCCGGCGCCGGCGCGAGTCCGCGCCGGATCCTGGACGCCGCCGCAGCCGTCGCCCGCGACGCACCTGGCCGAGGACCGCCACGGCACGCTCGACCTGGTCGTCGCGCCTGGCCCTCGGCGACCACGACCGCGGCCCGCAGCCGGCGACGAGTTCGTGGTCCGGTTCCAGCAGACCTGCGGCCCGGTGATGGCCAAGGGCATCGAGGACACCGCGTTCTACCGGTGGCTCCGGCTGACGTCGCTCAACGAGGTCGGCGGCGACCCGGCGCACCTCGGCGTCACGGCCGGACGAGCTCCACGCCTGGTGCAGCCGCCAGCTCAGCGTCACTGGCCGGACGCGATGACCACGCTGTCGACCCACGACACCAAGCGCAGCGAGGACGTCCGGGCCCGGCTGGCCGTGCTGTCCGAGCTGCCCGCAGGAGTGGGCGGCGCAGGTCACCGGCTGGCGCGCGCTGACGGCCGCGGCTACCGGCCGCCGGCGCTGGACGCGAACACCGAGTACCTGGTCTGGCAGACCCTGGTCGGCACCTGGCCGATCGACGCGCGAGCGGCTGCACGGCGTACCTCGAGAAGGCCACCCGCGAGGCCAAGCGGCACACCACCTGGACCGCGCCCGACGAGGAGTACGACGACGCGGTGCGCGACCTTCGCGCAGCGCGTGCTCGCCGACCCCGAGGTCACCGGCGCGGTCGTCGGCCTTCGTCGACCGCATCAGCCCCGCCTGCGCGGGCCAACGTGCTCGGCCAGAAGCTGCTGCCGCTGACGATGCCCGGCGTGCCGGACGTCTACCAGGGCTGCGAGCTCGCCGACCTGTCGCTGGTCGACCCGGACAACCGGCGGCCGGTCGACTACGCCGGACCGGCGCGACGCGGCTGGCCGCGGCTGGACGCGGGCGAGCCGCCCGCGCGACCTCGACGACGAGAAGCTGCTGGTGGTCTCGCGCGCGCTGCGGCTGCGTCGCGAGCACCCCGAGTGGTTCGGCTCCGGCTCGACCTACCAGCCGCTGGCCTGCGAGTCCGACCACGTCGTGGCGTTCGTCCGGTCCGGCGAGGTGGTGGTCGTCGCCGCTCGGCTGTCGTCGGCGATGGCTGCCGACGAGTCGACCACGGTGCCGCTGCCCGCGGGAGCGTGGCGCGACCTCCTGACCGGCTCGACGTTCGACGGTCCGAGCGCGCTCGGAGCCGTGCTGGGGACGCTCCCGGTGGCCCTGCTGGTGCGCGCCGGCAGCTAGTCGCCTCCGGCCACGCTGGCGACACCATCGACAAGCGCCATCACCCACCCGACGGCCCTCGCTCTGCCCGGCACGAACTCCGGAGCCTGCCGCCACAGCTGCGCGAACACCTCGGCGACCACGTGCTCGACGTCGTCGCGCGGCACGCGGTTCGCGACCTCGGCGGCGACCGGTGCGTAGAACAGGTCGAAGAGGCGGGCCAGCGCAGCAGGGTCGCCGCGGCCGCACCGGAGGACCAGCTCGGTGAGGAAGCCGTGGTCACAGGGCACGGGTCGAGCCGGAGGTCCGGGGCAAGAGCCGGTGCGGTCATGTCCTCAGCATCCGGGACCGCCGCGGCCGCCGGCAGGCGCAAACTTATGCACTTTGGCCGCGGCCTTGCATCAGAATGGTCCCGCGGGGGTCAATGGGACGGTCCCGCCCGACCGAGCGAACCGTGGTGCCCGTGGCAGCAGACCCGCAGCCCCCGCCCGACGACGGGCTGGCGATCCAGGAGGTCAGCCGGCTGCTCGGGCTGCCGGCGCCCACGCTGCGCTCGTGGGAACGGCGGTACGGGATCCCGACGACTCCCCGCACCGCGGGTGGCCACCGCCGCTACTCGGCGGACGCGCTGCACGAGCTCCGGCTGATGCGTGACGAGGTCGCGCGTGGCCGGCGCGCCGCCGACGCCGCGGCAGCCGTCCGGCAGCGTCTCGAGGCCACCGGTCCGTCGGCCGACCTGCAGGCCGAGCTGCTCGCCGCCGCCGGGCGGCTGGACCCGGCGGCCGTGCGAGCCGTCCTGGATCGCGCCCACGACGAGCTGGGGCTCGCGGCGACCCTCGACGACGTCCTGATGCCGGGGATGCGCCAGATCGGGGTGTGGTGGCAGACCGGCCGGTGCGACGTCGCCCAGGAACACCTGACCACCGAAGCGGTCCGCGGCTGGCTCAGCCGGACCACGACCTTCGCCCCGCCGCCCACCCGGGCCGGGCCCGTCGTGCTGGCGTGCGGACCGCGGGACCTGCACACCTTGGGCCTGGAGGCGCTGGCCGCGCTGCTCGCCAACAACGGGCACGGCTGCCGGGTCCTCGGTGCGCGGGTGCCGCAGCGGTCCCTGGCCGTCGCCGTCACGGCCAGCTCGGCCGCGGCCGTGGTCGTCGTGTCGCACCTGCCGACCCAGCGCCGCCCCGCGGTCGAGGCCCTGCAGGCGGTGGCCGAGACCGGCTGCGCCGTCTTCTACGCCGGCGGAGCCTTCCTGTTCCCGCGCACCCGCGCCGGCGTCCCGGGCACCTACCTCGGGGAGACCATGACGGCCGCCGCCGCGGCGATCGACGCGGCCCTCCCCTAGGGAGCGGTCCGGCTAGGGCCGGACCGAGATCCGGGAGAACTCCAGCCCGTCGACCGGGACCGGCACCTGCAGGTAGTAGCCCTGCGCCTGGTCGCAGCCGAGCGCCCGCAGCGCCTCGAGGGTCTCGACGTCCTCGACGCCCTCGGCCACGCAGGTCACCTGAAGCGTGTGCGCCATCTCGATCGTCCACCGGACCAGCGCGGCGTCGGTCGTGTCGATCGTCAGGCCCTGCACCAGGCTGCGGTCGAGCTTGAGCACCGACACCGGGAACCTGCGCAGGTAGAGCAGGCTCGCGTAGCCGGCGCCGAAGTCGTCGATGGCGATCCGTACGCCGTGCTCGGCGAGGCGCCAGAGCACTGCCGACGCGGCGTCCGGGTCGGCGAGCAGGGCGGTCTCGGTGAGCTCGACGACGAGCGCGGAGCCGGACAGGCCGCGGGTGGCGAGCATCTCGGCGACCCGGTCGGCGAACCGCGGGTCGTTGAGGTCGTGCGCCGACACGTTGACGGCGACCGGGAACTCGAGACCCTGCTCGCGCCACAGCACGACCTGGTCCAGCACGAGGTCGAGCACGGCACCGGTGACGACCCTGATCACGCCGGTCGTCTCGGCCAACGGCACGAACTGACCGGGCATGAGCAGGCCGCGCTCCGGGTGCTGCCAGCGGACCAGGGCCTCGGCCCCGGTCATCTCACCGGTGCTCGTGGAGAAGCTCGGCTGGTAGTGGATGACCAGCTCGCCGTCGATGACCGCGCGGCGGAGGTCGGCGTCCAGGACGAGGCCTGCGCGGTCGCTGCCGGCGAACTCGTCGCGGTAGATCTGCCAGCCGGCGCGCCGGCCCTTCGCGTCGTACATCGCGATGTCCGCGCACTGCAGCAGGGTGCCGTAGTCGGAGCCGTGCTCCGGTGCCAGCGCGATGCCGATGCTGGCGCCGACCGACACCTCGATGCCGTCGACGGTCACCGGCGCACTGACCGCCCGGGTGACCCGCTCGCAGAGGACGCGCACCGACTCGGCGTCGTGCACGCCCCTGACGAGGACGGCGAACTCGTCGCCGCCGAGCCGGGCGACCACGTCGTCCGGGTCGCGCACGACCTCGGCGAGCCGCTGGCCGAGGACCGCCAGCAGCTGGTCGCCCGCGTGATGGCCCAGCGAGTCGTTCACGTGCTTGAAGCGGTCCAGGTCGAACAGGAAGACAGCCAGCCCGCGGTCCCGGGCCAGCATCGCCTCGGCGCACTCACGCGCCGCGCGCCGGTTGAGCAGACCGGTCAGCTCGTCCCGGCGGGCCGCGCGGTGCATCGACCGGCCATGGCGCACGTAGCCGACCATCGACAGACCCAGCAGGACCAGACCGAGGGCACCGACCCCGAGCGGCCCGGCCGACAACAGCCCGGACCAGATGCCGGCGCGGGCGGGGGTGGAGACGACGACGGCCCATCGGGTCGCGATGTTGCTGTCGGTTCGCGCGTGGCGGACGACGTGGCGCAGCCCGTCGCGGGTCACCAGCGAGCCTTCGCGAGCGTGCGGGACCCACCGCAGGCTGCGGTCCTCCGGGTTGCCCAGCGGGGCGCCGGCGTCCTGCGGGAGGGTCGAGTCGATGACGACCTTGCCGGTCTCCAGGTCGACGACGCGGACCTGGTCGTCCGGGTTGTCGCTGTAGAAGCTGAGCCGGAAGCTCTCGAGGGTGACCTCGAAGTCGACGATCGCCGGGGACACCCCGGGCCCGATGTTGACCTTCGCGGCGTTGGCCACCACCCACTCGTCGGTGGACTCCGAGCGGTACGGCGCGGTCTGGTACACCTGGTCGTAGAGCAGGTCGAAGGCCTCGTCGAAGAACACGGCGTCCCGGCGGTCGGGCTCCAGCTCGTCCGGCCGCACCGCACTGTTCCGGACCACCCGGGCGTTCTCGGCACCGGACCGGTCGATGAAGCTGGCCGCGGCGATGCTGTCCGGGAACAGCGCGCCGAGGTCCTTCAGCGCCGTCACGACGTGCGGCATCAGGTCGGGGTCGCCGGCGTGCCCGCTGATCAGCGCCTCACGCTGGTCCGGGTTCCGGTAGAAGTTGGCGAACGCGGCCGAGTGGGAGGCCAGCAGGGCCACCGCCCGGGCCCGCTCGGCGTAGTCGTCCAGGGCGGTGACGCTGGAGGCGCCTTCGAGCCTGAGGTCGTGGTCGTGCTCCTCGGCAGCCTTGGAGGCAAGGACGCCGGCACCGAGACCGGTCAGGGCCGTGACGAGGCCGAGGGCGAGCAGGGCGGCACGGAACCGCTGCACGGCACGCTCACCTCACCCTGTCCGGTGGGTCCGGACCTTCACGGGTGTATCGGCACCACCGCTCGCCGATTGAGCCGTTCGGGGAACCTGCTACTCCCCCGCCAGCAGGCGGCGGCGCTGCTCCTCCACGTCGAAGTCCGGAGCGGGCCAGCTGACGGACATCGCCTCGAGCTGCTCGACCAGGATGTTCATGATCGCCCAGTTCCGGTACCACTTGTGATCGGCCGGCACGACGTGCCAGGGGGCAGCCGGGCTGTTGCAGTGCTCGAGGGCGTCCGAGTAGGCCTCGATCAGCGGTTCCCACTCGGCCCGGGAGTCGACGTCGCCGGGGTTGAACTTCCACTGCTTCTCCGGCTTGTCCAGGCGCCGGAGCAGCAGGTCCCGGGACTCGGGCCTTGGAGATGTGCAGGAAGCACTTGACGACCGTCGTGCCGTTCGCGACCAGGCTCTCCTCGAACCGGTTGATGGTGCCGTAGCGGCGCTTCCAGGTCCGCGGCTCGACCAGCTCCCGCACCCGCGCGACGACGACGTCCTCGTAGTGCGAGCGGTCGAAGACGCCGAGCATGCCCGGCGCGGGCAGCCGCTTCTTGACCCGCCAGAGGAAGTCGTGCGCGAGCTCCTCCTTGGTGGGCGCCTTGAACGCGGTGATGCTGACCCCCTGCGGGTCGACCTGGCCGACGACGTGCCGCACCGTCCCGCCCTTGCCCGAGGTGTCCATGCCCTGGAGCACCAGCAGCAGGCTGCGGGTGCCGCCGGTGCGGCCCTCGGCGTACAGGCGCTCCTGGAGGTCGGCCAGCCGTGGGCCGAGAGTGGCCAGCGCCTTCGTCGCCTTCTTCTTGCCGCCGTCGAAGCCGGGCGTCCCAGCAGTGTCGATGGCGGCGAGGTCGACCGGGCCGGTCGGCAGCCGCAGCAGGTCGGTGACCCGCTCGACACGGGGTCGCGCATCCTTGCTGTCCTTGGCCGAGGTCTTGGGCATGGCGGTGATCGTCGCACGGGCGCGCGGGTTCGACCACGCCAGGCCAGGTAGGTTCGCTCGCCGTGACTCTCCTGCAGGTGTGGGCCCCCGCCGCGAGTTCGGTCGGCGCCGTCGTCGACGGCGTACCCGTGCCGCTCCAGGCCGCCGACGGCGGGTGGTGGCGTTCCGACGTACCGGCCGCTGTTCACGGCACCGACTACGGCTTCCTGCTCGACGACGACGCCGCACCGCTGCCGGACCCGCGCACGCCTTGGCAGCCGCACGGGGTGCACGGCCTCTCCCGGGTCTACGACCACGACCGGTTCGAGTGGACCGACGCCGGCTGGCGCGGGGTGGCGCTGCAGGGATCGGTGGTCTACGAGCTGCACATCGGCACCTTCACCGCGGAGCGGACGCTGGACGCCGCGATCGAGCACCTGGACCACCTCGTCGAGCTCGGGGTGGACCTCGTCGAGCTGATGCCGGTCGCCGCCTTCCCGGGACAGCACGGCTGGGGGTACGACGGCGTGCACCCGTACGCCGTGCACGAGCCCTACGGCGGCCCGGACGCGCTCAAGCGCTTCGTCGACGCCTGCCACCAGCGCGGGCTCGGGGTCTGCCTGGACGTCGTCTACAACCACCTCGGACCGTCCGGGCAACTACCTGCCGCGGTTCGGTCCCTACTTCAGCGACAAGCACCACACGCCCTGGGGTCCGGCGTCAACCTCGACGACGACGGTGCCGGCGAGGTGCGCCGCTGGGTCATCGACAACGCCCTCGGCTGGCTGCGGGACTTCCACATCGACGCGCTGCGGCTGGACGCGGTGCACGCGCTGGCCGACGACTCGCCGGTGCACCTGCTGGCCCAGCTGGCGCGCGAGGTCGACGCCTTGTCCTGCGCGGTACGCCGGCCGCTGGCGCTGATCGCGGAGTCCGACCTCAACCTGCCGGCGACCGTCACGCCCGTCGAGTCCGGCGGTCTCGGCATGACCGCGCAGTGGAGCGACGACTTCCACCACGCGGTGCACGCGCTGCTCACCGGCGAGGGCCAGGGCTACTACGCCGACTTCGCGGTCGACGCTTTCGCGGCTGTGCGACAGACCCTGACCGGTGCGTTCTTCCACGCCGGCACCCACTCGTCGTTCCGCGGCGAGGACTGGGGCGCACCGGTCGACGTGACCCGGGTGCCCGGCTGGCGGTTCCTCGGCTACGCGCAGACGCACGACCAGGTCGGGAACCGGGCGGTCGGCGAACGGCTGTCGGCTCTCGTCAGTCCGGGCCGGGCCAAGGTCGCGGCCGCGCTGGTGCTGACCTCGCCGTTCACCCCGATGCTGTTCATGGGCGAGGAGTGGGCGGCCTCGACGCCGTGGCAGTACTTCACGTCGCACGAGGAGCCGGAGCTCGCCGAGGCGGTGCGGGCCGGCCGGCGCCGTGAGTTCGCCGGGCACGGCTGGGCGGCGGAGGACGTGCCGGACCCGCAGGCCGAGCAGACGGTCACGGCCTCGACGCTGGACTGGTCCGAGCCGGCCGGCGGCGTGCACGCCGAGATGCTCGACTGGCACCGCGCGCTGCTGCGGCTGCGCCGGGCCGAGCCCTGGCTGTCGGACCCGCGGCTGGACCTGGTGTCGGTGGCCTACGACGCGGAGCAGGGCTGGCTGGTGGTCAGCCGCGGGCCGCTGCGGGTCGTGTGCAACCTGGCGACCGGAGCCGCAGCGTCGTCCCGCTGGACGAGGCCGTCGACTCGGTGCTGCTGGCCTCCTGGCCCGGATGCGGCCGGCAGCGGCACGTCGGGGCCTGGAGATCCCCTGCGACGCGGTGGCAGTGGTGCGCGTGGCAGGCTCCTCCGCGTGAGTGCGGACGGATTCTTCGGAGCGCTGCTGGTCGGGCTGGTCATCGGCGCGCTCGGCCGGCTGGTCGTGCCCGGCCGGCAGCCGATCGGCTGCCTGTTCACGATCCTGATCGGCATCGTCGGCTCGGTGGCCGGGCTGGCGATCGCCCAGGCGGCCGACCTGGACTGGTGGCTGGTCGTCCTCGCCTGCCAGGTGGCGGTCGCTGCGGTCGGGGTCGCCCTGGTCGCGGCCGCGCTGCGCACCTGGCGCCGGCCGCCGCCCGGGATGTAGGCACTTCCCGCCCTGGGCAGGTGCTGGCTCCCTAGACTTCCGCCATGTCAGCCATGGGAGCAGCAACTGTCGACGGCCTCATCGAGAAGCTGTGGGCTGCAGGGGGCACCGACCTGCTGCTCACTGCAGGGGCGTACCCGTTGCTGCGCGCTCGACGGCGAGCTCTGCCCCGCTGACGGGCACGCCGTGCTCACGCCGGCCGACACCGAGGCGATGACGCTGTCGCTGCTCTCCGACGCGCAGCAGGCAGATGTTCACCCAGGGCCGCGAGCTCGACTTCTCGTTCTCCTGGCGCGGGCGACGCGCGGGTCCGCGGCAACGCCTACCGCCAGCGCGGCGACGGTCGCCGTGGCGCTGCGGCTGATCCCGCGCCAGATCCCGAGCTTCGACGAGCTGGGCTGCCCGACGCCGGTCCGCCAGTTCGCCGAGCTGCACGCAGGGCCTGGTGCTCGTGACCGGGCCCGACCGGGTCCGGCAAGTCGACCACGCTGGCGTCGATGGTCGACTGGATCAACACCAACCGGGCCGTGCACATCCTCACCATCGAGGACCCGATCGAGTACGTGCACGAGCACAAGCGCGCGGCGGTGAACCAGCGCGAGGTCGGCGCGGACACCGACTCGTTCGCCGAGCGCTGCGCGCCGCGCTGCGGGAGGACCCCGACGTCATCCTGGTCGGCGAGATGCGCGACCTGGAGTCGATCCGGTTCGCGCTCACCCTCGCCGAGACCGGGCACCTGGTGTTCGCGACGCTGCACACCAACGACACCGCGCAGGCGCTCGACCGGATCGATCGACGTGTTCCCCGGCGAGCAGCAGCCGCAGATCCGGGTGCAGCTCGCCGGCGACGCTCACCGGCGTCGTCTACCAGCGGCTGCTGCCCCGGATCGGCGGCGGCATGGTGGCGGCCTACGAGGTCATGGTCGCCAACCCCGCGGTGCGGAACCTGATCAAGGAGGGCAAGACCGGCCAGCTGCGCAACCAGGTCGATCACCGGCCAGCGCGACGGCATGCAGACCCTCGAGGAGTCGCTGACCGAGCTGGTCGCAGCCGGTGTCGTGTCGTACGACGAGGCTGCGGCCCGGTCGCTGTACCCCCGCGACGTGAAGCGCCCTCATCGCCGGCACAGCAGTAGGGCCCGGCGGCCGAAGCCGCCGGGCCCTGCTGCGATGCAGCTGTTGGCGCTCAGCAGCCGGCGCCGACACGGCTCCGGTCGCGGCCGTGAGGTAGCCACCGGTGGTGGGCGCCGCCTTGAGCAGCTCCGCCGCTCACAAGCGCGGCGACGTCGGCGGCGGGTGCGCCGGTGGGTTGGCCGGGCGCGGCGATGAAGGCGTCGGACGCGATCTCGACCTGCTTCATGTCCGCCTTGCAGGCGGCGGTGTTGGCGTCGTGGCGGAAGGTGCCGAGGCCGAGGACGACGATGCCGGCCAGGATGCCGAGAACGACGATGACGATGAGCAGCTCGATGAGGGTGAAGCCGTCCTCATGCCGCTCGTTCTGAACCTTGCGGATGCGCTGAACCATGTGATGTTCCTCCCCCACGAAGGGACTCTGTGCCCCGCCTTCGTCCCTCGAGTCGGTGACCCGCGTCGGCGTTGCTGTTCGCACAACGATGTCCGGCTCGCAAGGGCCTAGTGGCCGGAGTTTAGGCATCTGAACGGCAGGGCTACGGAAGTCCAACCGGATGGGACACCTGACGTCACTGACCCACCTTCCAGGACTTCACCTCGATGCCTCGCTGCCCCGTCACCGGCACGAAGTTGAGGTCGGTGTACTTAACCTGAGTGCGCCCGGCCACCTGCCACCCGTTGGCTGTCGACGGAGGCGACGCGCAGGAGCCCGACGGGCAGGTCCACGCGGTGAGGTACACCTGCAGAGGGGTCGGCGCCAGGGTGTTGTCAGGAAGCTCGACGAGAGGGCCGTCGTAGCCGTTGCTCGGGCTCACATCCAGGGCGGCGGCTCGAGCTACCAGGCCGGAGCGGAACACCTGACCTGAGACGCCCACCAGGCGGATGTCGAGCAACGCCTTCGGGGTGTACGCCGTGCCCTGGATGTAGAGCTCGTCGGTGTGGTTGTCCGTCTGCAGCATCGCGCACCCCGCAACAGCACTGACGCAACCTGACTGCGCCCTCACGGCCAGAGGCCGCCAGGTGAGGTCCAGCTTGAGATGGTCCACCTGTTCCGAGACGCTTTGGGGACTCGCGGTGTCCGTGTCAACGATCACGCTGGCGATGATGGGAGCGCCCGGGTTCGCGAGCCCGAACGCGTACAGCTCTGCCTTGAGCTCGTTGGTGACGTCGATCGTCTCGGTCCGGTACGTGAGTGTCGATGTTCCGGGCGTCACGGTGAGGTTCTTCGTGATCGTGGGGGCTCCCGCCCGGTTGGCTCGCAGCGTGAGCCGGAGCGTCGTCCCCGCGTTGGCTCCCAGCTCGCCGTGCCGCACGGTGACCTTCGCGTCCGTGAGCACAGCACGACGGGCGATCGCCGAGGACAGGCCTGTGAAGCCGTTCACCTGCAACGTCGCCGTCTTTGTTCCGGCTCAGACCGGTGACGTTCGGACCGGCGTCGGCGTCAGTGTCGCTCGCCAGGGATGACCCGGTCAGAGGGCCGAACGAAGGACTGCCGGGGCTGGTCAATGTCCCCGCGGTGGGAAGCAGGGCCGCGGTCTCGGTCGATCCGGTTGTCTCTTCGCGCCGTAGAGGACGAGCGACGGCCTGTCCGGGTGCCAGGTTCCGCAGATCTCCATGCTGCCCTTGCTCAGGTTCAGCTGGCTGTCGCCGCCGAACACGAACTGGACGCCGTCGGACAGCTCCGACGTGAGCGGGCTGATACAGGACCCCGGCATGTTGGCTTTCGTCGTCGACGTGGTCCAGCCCTGCTTGGTGCCCGCGACGAGCACGCCATTCGCGTCGTTGAACGTCCAGACGTTCGGCCCCTGCGGCACGACCGGCGACCCTGAGCTCGGCATCTCCGAGTTGTGGAAGTCGAAGTAGTAGAGGCCAGGTGGGAACCAGAACGTCTTGCCGCCACAAGACCCGCCGCCGCCCATGAGCTGCGAGAGGCCGACCGCGTCGTCGTAGTAGCCAGGCGTGAAGGTGACCGGGTTCGACGCGCAGGTGGGCAGAGCCCTCGGGATCATGCCGGCAGTCGGCTGTGCATAGGCCGTGGGAAAGGCATCCGCCGGGTCGTCACCGGCCACGGAGTGGCCCGACGGGCAGTGCTTGTTTCCGGGCACCTTGGTCATCACGGTGCCAGTGCAGGCGGTCTGGCCGGTCAGGCTGACGTTGTCCGGGTTGAGTGTCGTGCCCGAGACGAAGATGCCGTTGCAGTTGGTGCTGCTGGCCGGCGGCGGCCAGGTCGCGGAGCACGGTGTGCCGGTGGCGTCGGCGCGGATCGTGGAGTTCACGTAGACCGACCCCTTGATCTTCAACGGCCGGTTGCCCGGCTTGTCCAAGCCGGGCTCGCCTCCCGTGCCCAGGGTGAGGAGGGCCAGGCTGGGCTTGTTGGAGTTGTTGACCTGCACCAGCCCACCGGCACCGCCGGCGTGGGGTCGGGGCGCAGGTCACCGTGATCTCTCACCGCTCGGGCTCAACGCCGGGTAGGTCCTCGTGTTGCCGGCATCCAGGCAGGGCAGCGACGAGGCGGGGTTGTTGAAGTACTCGCTGTTCCGGACGTCGTTGATCGCGGTCTGGAGCGCGCCAGCGACATCAGTTGTCGACTGCACGGCATCCCCGGTGACGCGACCTGACCGCAACCCGGTGGAGCTGTACGACAGCAAGGCGCCGACGACCAGACTCACAGCCGTGATGAAGATGAGCGCGAGCACCAGGGACGCGCCCTCGTCATCGGCGGCATGCTTGCCCCTGGTCAGCGTCATGTCGTCGTCCTCTTCGTGCCGACAAGCGTGAACGGCTGGTCTGTGCCCTGCCGCGACAAGGTGAGATCGACCGAGGTCGTGGTCGGTCCGCACGGGCCGGGCTTGCACACCGGGGTCGGAGCGGCCGGAGCAAGTCCCCGCGCCACCGTCCTTTGTGTCGATCGGACTCAGCGGGTACGTCGGCGCCGGCGATGCATCGGCTTCGCAGCTCCGCCTCCGGAGCTCGCCCGTGACCACGCCGTCCACGACCGTGGTGCTGAACACGTAGGACACGACGGTGACCCGCTGGATGAGGGTTCCCGCGTCGTAGGAGACTCCGCGGATCTCCAGGACGGCGCTGCCGGGTCCACATCGGGCCGTGACACCTGCGACGAGACCGTCTGATCCCTGTGCGCCCTGAACGTCCCGTCCGAAGTAGACGGCGCTGAACTGTTCGGCTCGGGTCCCATCCAGGCGTGACTTCGTCTGGTTGTTCGCCGACATGGCGGCGAACATGAGCCCGACGAGCGCGGACATGAGGATGCCGAGGATGGCGATCGACATCAGCAGCTCGATGAGTGTGAAGCCGGCGTCACGCCCTTGCCGCTTCAGCATGTCGGGCACGACTTCCGCACGATGACGTATCGGTCAACGGCGAAGGTGGGATAGAGACCGGCGTCCACGTCGACGCGAAGCAACAGCCTGCGCACACCTTCGTCCTCTCCACAGCCGAGGAACGAGTCGGCGTCCGGATCCCAGTAGTCGATCGAAGCAACCGAGACGTGGAAGCCCGAGGGAACAGTGGCCGGAGCGAACGGCGAAGTCGCGTAGTAGTTCAGTGCTGGGCAGGCGGTGTAGTCGAGGTCGTCGTCGTTCGCTTGAGCGATGGTCTCCGACCAGGACGTGAGCAGCTGCTGTGCCTGGACCTGTCGTCGGTCCTGGGAGGAGGATGCGACGGCAGCGAGAACCGCTGCGATGACAGCGGGAACCGCAATGCCCATGATCATCATCGTGATGATGAGCTCCAGCAGCGACTCCCCTGAGTCGCGGCCGGTGCGTCGCGGGCGCAGTGCCTTCATCCGAGGTTCGCTGTTCGGAAGATGCCGTACATGGCCGAGACCAGGGCGATGGCGACGAAGCCGACGATGCAGGCCGCATGAAGACGATGACGGCCGGCTCGATGAGGGCGGTCACCCCTTGATCTTGTAGTCGAGCTCGCGCTCGTAGTACTGTGGCGGCGACCTCGAGCTGGGTGTCCAGCGTGCCGGTGTCCTCGCCGACGCGGATCATCTGGATCGCGGTCGCCGGGAACAGCTGTCGCGCGAGCGGCCGGCGATGCCCTCACCCTGAGCATCTCGTCGTACGCCTGGGCAAGCCCGCGGTGAAGACCCGGTTGCGCAGCGTCTCGGTGGCGACGCGTCATCGCCTCGCGGCAGCGGCGACGCCGGCGCCGACCATCGAGGCGAGGATGCGGCAGAAGCGCTCGACGATGCGCGTGCCGCATGGTCTCACCGATGACCGGCAGCCGCAGCAGCAGCCTGTCGCAGGGCAGCCGGCCCGGCTCGTCCGCACGAACGAGGAAGCCGAGCACGCGATGAGGACGGCGACCGCCGAGCAGGACCCACCAGTATGCGTGAGGAAGCCGGTGATCGCCAGCAGCATGCGCGTGGGCAGCGGCAGCTCGGCGTCGAGGCTCGCGAAGAAGTCCTCGAACTTCGGCAGGACGAAGCCGGCGAGCACGCGACGGTGACCAGCGACATCACGACGACGATCGCCGGGTAGATGATGGGCGCCTTGATCTTGCGCCGGGCCTCGAGGTCGCGCTCCATGTAGATCGAGAGCTGGTCGAGCACCGTGTCGAGCTCGCCGGTCAGCTCGGCCGACCGCAGGATGCCGCGGTAGAAGGCGGGGAAGTCCTTGGGGTGCCGGTCGAACGCGTCGGACGAACGTCGCGCCGGCGCGCAGGTCCTCCTCGATCTCGGCCAGCACGCGCTGCACCGCCGCGATTGGTGGCTCCTCGCCGAGGACCTGGACGGCGTCGAGGATCGGGATGCCGGCCCGGACGAACGCGCGCGAGCTGCCGGGAGAGGTGCATGACCTCCGTCGCGCTTGACCCGCGGTGCTGGTGAGCTCGAGCTTCATGAGGCTCTGCTTCTCGGTGACGCTTGACCCCGCGCAGCTCCCGGTCGAGCAAGCGCGAGGTGCGCCGCCGTCGACGTGTCGGCTCCTGCACGCCCTTGAGGTCGCCCGTCCGGCACCGTCGGCGACGTACGCGAACTTGCGGCATCTGTCGGCTCACAACGTGTAGATGCCGCAGGACCTCGGCGATCGTGGTGACGTCGTCCTCGACCAGCTGGCGCCTCCTCCTGCAGCGTGCGCATGCCCTGCGCATGCGCCAGCCGGCGCATCTCGTCGTGCGGGGCCGGCCGAGCACCAGAGCTCCTCGATCTCCTCGGTCACCGCGAGCAGCTCGTAGACGCCGACCCGGTCGGAGTAGCCGGTGCCGCGCGCAGAAGTTGCAGCCCTCGCCGGCCCAGAACCCGGTCCTTCGGCGACGCCGCCGACGTCGTCGTAGAAGGCCAGCTCCTCGGCGGTCGGCGTGGTACGGCTCCCGGCAGTCGCTGCAGGATCCGGCGCACCAGCCGCTGGCCGACGACGCCGCAGCACCGACGAGGCGACCAGGAACGGCTCGATCCCCATGTCGAGGAAGCGGTGCAGCGCCGAGACGGCGTCGGTGGCGTGCAGCGAGGAGAGCACGAAGTGCCCGGTGAGCGCGGACTGCACCGCGATCCGGGCCGTCTCGGCGTCGCGGATCTCGCCGACGAGGATGACGTCGGGGTCCTGGCGGAGGATCGACCGCAGCCCGCTGGCGAAGGTGACGCCGGCCTGCTCGTTGATCTGGATCTGGTTGATCGAGGGGAAGACGTACTCGACCGGGTCCTCGATGGTCGTGATGTTGCGCTCGGCGCGTTGATCTCGCGTCAGCGAGGCGTAGAGCGTCGTCGTCTTGCCGCTGCCGGTCGGGCCGGCGCAGATGACCATGCCGAACGGCGAGCGGACCATGCTCGAGTACGCGTCGTGCGTGTCCGGCGGGCATCCCGAGGTCGCCGAGCCGGTAGCAGCGGGCGGCTCTTGTCCAGCAGCCGCAGCACGACCTTCTCGCCCCAGATGGTGGCGGTCGTGGCGACCCGGATGTCGAGCTCGCGGCCGTCGATCGTCATGGCGATCTGGCCGTCCTGCGGGCGGCGCCGCTCGACGATGTTCATGCCGGCCATGATCTTGATCCGGCTGGCGAGGGCCGGGCCCATCGAGTCGGGCAGCGCCAGCACGTCGTGCAGGGCGCCGTCGATGCGGTAGCGCACCCGCACCCGGTCGCCCTGCGGCTCGATGTGGACGTCGGAGGCCCGGTCGCGCAGCGCCTGGGTGATGATCTTCTGGACGACCTGCACGACCGGGGCGTCGTCGGCGCGGCGTTGCCTGCGTGGTCGTCGTCGCCTGCCGCGTTCCGTGCACGGCGGTGAAGGCCGCGACGTGCTCCTCGACGTCGGCCAGAGCGCGGTAGGTGTTGTCGATGACCCGGCGGACCTCGGCGAGTCGCGAGAGACAGTCGACCTGCGGCCGGTTGCCTCCTCGAGCACGCGGCGGAGGTCCTGGTGGGGGTCGCTGACGGCGACCTCGAGGCAGCCCGCTCGTCCACGCTACCGGCACGGGTCCCATGCGCCGGCCACGCCTCCGGGAGGAGCTGCTACCTCGCTGTCGGGCTCCGCGTGCGCAGGTCGGCGCCAGGCAGCTCGAGCTGGACGCTGAGCGCGGCGATCAGCTGGGACTCGTCGATGCGCCGAGCTCGACGAGAAGCGCCCCCAGCCGCTTGGCTGACTGCGGCTGCTGGAGCAGCGCCTCGGAGACCTGGGTGCGGGTGAGGGAGCCCAACGTGACGAGGAGCTCGCCGAGCGGGGGCGACTCGACTGGCCGGGGGTAGGGCACGGTCGCTTGCCCGACTGCCATCTCTGGCTCGACCGTCTCCGGCGAGGTGGCCCCTTCCTGAGCGGACTTCTTCGTCGAACCACGACTTCCCCTTTTCACGGATTCGGTCTTGTGCCTGGGCCCGGCCGCCTCCTTGCAAGAGTCACAGGTGATACCTGGCACTCGTGGCCGCGTAGGGATCTATGCGCCCGACTAGTCTGTTTGTCGAGCTAGGTGGCGCATTGGCCGCGACCGGCTGCACGAGAACCGTCGATTACTTGGTCAGGCAGATGTCGACGTAACGCGCTGTCCCATCAGCGAGGTTCACGTAGATCCGGTACTCCCCAGCCTTGGTGATGCTCTTCGTGCTCCACCCGTACAGGTACTGGCCGCCGGTCAGCTTGTACTCGGCGACTGTGTCAGGACTGATGGACGGAACACTTTCCGTAGTACCCGCTGTGTCGCAGGCACCGCGGTAGTCCGATCGTCCGAACGTCGGGTTTGCCGACCTGCTGGACCACGTGCCCGGCGGCGTCCTTGATCTCGAACTTGGCGGGAATGGTCTGTCCGAGCTTGAACTTGCTCTTCGTCAGGCCGGTACAGTGGGCGGTGTCGTTGATCGGCTGAAGGAAGCCGTCCCACCGGTACGTGATGTCCGCAGTCGTGGTGAGGTGGAACTCGCCAGCGAATAGTTCGCCGCGTCCACTCCAGAAAGACTGAAGCCCGTGCCCGTGACCGTCTTGTCGAGACCCACCGCCGCGTTCGCAAAGGTGGCCGCGCCACCGACCAGACTTACGTCATCACCCGACACCACACCGACGAGTGAGCGACCTGTGATCGTGGCCGCACTTGTACCGTCGTACAGCTTGTTGGCGGCCGTGAACGATCCGGTGATGACCTTGGTCGCAATTTCGGCCGTCGTCGTGCCAACGCTGGTCAGGTTGTAGTTTCCGGCGTCGGTCCCGGTCAGGGTGGCCCCGGTCAGAGTCACTGTCTTGCCGGTCCCCACGTTCTTGTTACCGAAGGTCGCGACCCCGCCGGTCAGTGTCACCGTGTCGCCCGAGACCACGCCGATCAGCGACCGATCGGTCACCGTCGCGGCCGTCGTCCCGTCATAGACCTTGGTCGCGGCCGTGAACGACCCGGTGATCCCCAGCTGGGTGATGTCCGCGGTGGTCGTGTCCACCGACTCCAACACGTAGTTGTCCGCGTCAGCACCGGACAGGCCGGCCGCGAACAGGGTCACCGTCTTGGCGGTGCCCACGTTCTTGTCCGCGAAGTCCGCCGAACCACCCGTCAGCGACACGTACATCGGTGCCCAGCACCCCGGTCAGCGACCGGTCGGTCGCCGCCGCAGACGTGTTCCTGTCATACACCTTGTCCGCGGAGTCGAACGAGCCGGTGATCCCGACCGAGTGACATCTGCGGTCGTCGTGGCTACCGAAGCCAGCGTAGTAGTTCGCGGCATCCCCACCGGCCAGGGTCGCCCCGACAGGGCCACCGTCTTGCCGGTACCCACGTTCTTCGACCCGAACGACGCCGACCCGCCCGACAACGACACCGTGTCGCCCGAGACCACCCCAGTCAGCGACCGACCGGTCACCGTCGCGTCCGTGGTCCCGTCATAGACCTTGCTGTCAGCCGTGAAGCTGCCGGTGATCGACTTCTCCGTCACATCAGCGGTCGTCGTGGCCACCGAGGACAGGCTGTAGTTGTCGGCATCCCCACCAGCCAGAGTCGCCCCCGACAGGGCCACCGTCTTGTTGGTGCCCACGTTCTTGGAACCGAACGACGCCGTCCCACCCGACAACGACACCTCATCGGTGCCTAGCACCCCGGTCAGCGACCGGTCGGTCGCCGTGGCCGAGGTGTTCCCGTCATAGACCTTGTCCGCGGAGTCGAATCACCCGGTGATCGGCTCCAGCCGGTGATGTCTGCGGTGGTGGTCAGGGTCGAGGACGTCAGCGTGTAGTCACCGATGGCGGCACCGTCCAAGGCGCACCCGGTCCACGGTCACCGTCTTGCCGGTCCCGACGTGCTTGGTGCCGAACGAGGCCGACCCGTCGACCAGCTGACACATCGTCGCCAGCGACCACGCCGGTCAGCGTCCGGGTCAGGATCGTCGCCGTCCGTGTTCCCGTCATAGACCTTGTCGGCGGCGGTGAAGTGACCCGCCAGCTCCTTCGCGATGATGTCCGCGGTCGTGAACAGGGTCGAGGACGCCAGCGATGTAGTCGCCGATCGGCGGCACCGTCAAGGCTCGAACCCGGTCCCGGTCACCGTCTTGCCGGTCCCCACGTGTCTTGGTGCCGAAGGTGCCGACCCGTCGACCAGTGACACATCGTCGCCAGCGACCACGCCGGTCAGCGTCCGGGTCAGGATCGTCGCAGTCGGTGTTCCCGTCATAGACCTTGTTCGGCGGCGGTGAAGTCACCCGCGAGCTCCTTCGCGGTGATGTCCGCGGTCGTGAACAGGGTCGAGGAGCGCAAGCGAGTAGTCGCCGAGCGTCGGCACCGCCCAGGGCGCACCCGGTCCCGGTCACCGTCTTGCCGGTGCCGACGTGTCTTGGTCCGCGAACGATCGCAGACCCATCGACCAGCGACACATCGTCACCGCGTGACGATCCCCCCGGTCAGCGTCCGATCGCTGACCGTCGCCGTCGGTGTTCCCGTCATAGACCTTGTCGTAGGCGATGAAGTGACCGGTCAGCTCCTTCGCGGTGATATCGGCGGTCGTGTCGACCGACCGAGTCCAAGGTGTAGTTGCCGGCATCCGCACCGGTCAGGAGGCACCTGACAGAACCACTGCCTTGCCCAGGCCGACGTGCTTGGTGTCGAACGACGCCGATCCGGTCGACCAGCGATACATCGTCGCCAGAGACCGCACCGGTCAGGTTCCGGGTCAGGATCGTCGCGTCGGTGGTCCCGTCATAGACCTTGTCATCAGCCGTGAAGTGACCCGTCACCGCAATCGCTGCGATATCCGCAGTGGTCGTCGCCGACGCCGGTCAGGCGGTAGTTCCCCGCATCCCCACCAGCCAGAACAGCACCGGTCAGGGTCACCGTCTTGTTGGTCCCCACGTTCTTGTTACCGAAGGTCGCCGTCCCACCCGAAAGCGAGACATCATCCCCCGGCAACCGGATCCACCAACGTCCGGGTCAGCACCTCCGCCGAGGATTCCCGTCGTAGGCCTTGTTCCCCGCCGTGAACTGACCCGGTGATCCCCAGCTGGGTGATGTCCGCGGTGGTCGTGTCCACCGACTCCAAGCACGTAGTTGTCCGCGTCAGCACCGGCAGGCCGGCCGCGAACAGGGTCACCGTCTTGGCGGTGCCCACGTTCTTGTCCGCGAAGTCCGCCGAACCACCGGTCAGCGACACGTCATCAGTGCCCAGCACCCCGGTCAGCGACCGGTCGGTCGCCGCCGCAGAGGTGTTCCTGTCATACACCTTGTCCGCGGAGTCGAACGAGCCGGTGATCCCCAACCGAGTGACATCTGCGGTCGTCGTGGCTACCGAAGCCAGCGTGTAGTTCGCGGCATCCCCACCGGCCAGGGTCGCCCCCGTCAGGGCCACCGTCTTGCCGGTCCCCACGTTCTTCGACCCGAACGACGCCGACCCACCCGACAACGACACCGTGTCGCCCGAGACCACCCCAGTCAGCGACCGACCGGTCACCGTCGCGTCCGTGGTCCCGTCATAGACCTTGCTGTCAGCCGTGAAGCTGCCGGTGATCGACTTCTCCGTCACATCAGCAGTCGTCGTGGCCACCGAGGACAGGCTGTAGTTGTCGGCATCCCCCACCAGCCAGAGTCGCCCCCGACAGGGCCACCGTCTTGTTGGTGCCCACGTTCTTGGAACCGAACGACGCCGTCCCACCCGACAACGACACCATCATCCCTGGCCACGTCCCCGTTCAGCGACCTGGTTAGCACGGTCGCGGCCGTAGTCCCGTCGTAAGCCTTGTCCGATGCCGTGAAGCTGCCGGAGATCGACTTCGCCGTCACATCAGCGGTCGTCGTGGACACGCCGGTCACGGTGTAGTTGTCCTTGTCCGCGCCGGCCAGGACCGCACCGGACAAGGTCACCGTCTTGCCGGTCCCCACGTTTTTGTCACCGAACGTCGCCGTCCCACCCGACAACGAAACGACGTCACCTGCGAGCACAGCAGTCAGCGACCGACCGGTCACGGTCGCGACTGTCGTCCCGTCATAGACCTTGTCCGACGCCGTAAACGACCCCGACACCGCGATCGTCGCGATATCGGCTGTCGTGGTGCCAACGCTGGTCAGGTTGTAGTTGCCGGCATCGGTCCCGGTCAGGGTCGCCCCGGACAGGGTCACCGTCTTCCCGGTCCCCACGTTCTTGGACCCGAATGTCGCCGTCCCACCCGACAACGACACGATGTCGCCCGTGACCACACCGGTCAGCGACCGGGTCAGCACCGAAGCGGCCGTGGTCCCGTCATACGCCTTGTTCGCCGCAGTGAACGACCCAGTAATCGACTTCGCCGTCACGTTGGCTACCAGACCGGACGGCTGCGTCAACGAATAGTTGCCCGCGTCAGCTCCGGTCAGGGCGACACCGGTCACCGACACAGACTTGCCGGTGCCGACATTCTTGTTCCCGAACGCAGCGTTGTATCCGGCCGTGTTGATGCTGACCGTGTCGCCGGACACCACGCCCGACAGCGTTGCCCCGGCAAAACTCACAATGGCGTTGGTGCTGCCGTCGTACGCCTTGTTCTGGGCGCTTGCACCCCGCGATGGTCAGATTCTTGGGACTGACGTTCAGGGGAGCCGCGTTTGGTCGTGGCGGTCTGAGTGCCGGAGCAGGTGTTGGTGAATACGGCTCGGTACTGATTCCCGGACAGTGCAACGCCGGGCTTGGTCAGATTGAGCGGGCTGGAGGTCGCGCCGGGCAGATTCGTCCACGTCGATCCCGAGTTCGTGCTCACCTGCCACTGGACAGTGGGGGCGGGGCTTCCACTGGCGGTCGCGGAGAACGACGGGTTTGCCCCGTAGGTGATCGACTGACTTGTTGGCTGTGTCGCGACCGTGGCCGCCGTACACGAAGGCGCGACGGTGAACGTTGCGGTCAGATTCTGATCCGCCCCACCGGTGTCACCCATGAAGAGCGTGCAGGGAGTTGTTGTTCCTGCGCACGTTGTCGTGCCGTTCTTCGACGGGTCCCACGTGCCGCTCCAACCAGCGAAGGTCGACCCGGGGCTAGGGGTAACGGTCATCGTGCCGCGTTGGTTGTTATCAAGGGCGCGAGTACAGGTGGCGGTGCAGGCCGCCGGGGCGCCGGCTGGGACAAAGCTGGAGAACGCGATGGTTCCCCCGCCCGAGCCCGCGAAGGTGAGAGTCAAGTTCTTCGCTGCGGCGACGTAGGGCCCGACGAGTGGGCCGCCACCGCCCACGGGCGCGGCGCCCGCGGGCTGAACCGAGTCGGTCGACGTGTCGCGCATGGCGCGGCCGAGGTTGACGGCGGCCGTTGCCGGTCTGCTCGGCCGTGCCGGCCGCGTCGGCGTTGCGCGCCAGGCGGCCGACGATGACGCCGGACGCCGGCCGAGGCGTCGGCGCTGCCAGCAGCACCGGCCGACGCCGGCGACGATCGCCGCCGAGGCCGACGTGCCGGTGACCGAGGTGCGCCGCCGCCAGCCGCGTCGTGACGATGCCCACGCCGGGAGCGGCGAGGAAGGTGTCGGCGCCGTAGTTGCGACGACGGACGACAGCGTGTCCGGCTCGTTGGTCGCGGAGACGCCGACGACGCCGCGGTCGCCGGCCGGGAAGGTCGCGCGTCGAGACGCCGTCGTTGCCGGTCGCGGCGACGAGCACGGCGCCGCTGGTACCAGGCGTAGTCGATCGCGGCCTGCAGCGCCGCTGAGTAGCCGGGGTTGGAGAAGGACATCAGGATGACGTCGGCGCCGTGGTCGGCCGCCCAGACGACGCCCTCGATGATGTCGCTGTCCTGGCCGGTGCCGTCGGCGCCGAGCACCGTGACCGGCATGACCGTCACGCCGGCGTAGCCGACGCCGGCGATGCCCGCGACCGTTGTTCGGTCTCGGCGGCGACGATGCCGGCCATCGCGGTGCCGTGGCCGTTCGGGTCGGCCGCGCGGTCGCCGCCCTCGAGGACGGACGTGCCCGGCGACCAGCTGGCCGGCGAGGTCGGCGTGCGTGCCGTCCACGCCGGTGTCCAGGACGGCGACGACGGCGGAGCCGGCAGGGTGACGGCGTCGCGAGCGGTGTCCCAGCCGATCTTCGGCAGCGCCCACTGGTCGGCGTATGACGGGTCGTCGGGCGTGGCCTCGGCCACGCGGTCGCGGTCGAGGTTCACGTTCGTCACCGACGGCAGGGCGCGCAGCGAGTCGGCGTCAGACGAGGCCGTCTCACCCGGCAGGGTCACGGCGTGCATCCGCAGCTGCGGGATGCTGTCGACGTCCGTCGCGCCCGCGGAGGCGAGCACGGAGGCCTGCTCGTCGGCCGACGTCCCTGCCGTGAACGTCACGAGGTAGGACACCGACGCCGCAGTCACGGCCGGCGCTCGTCGGCGGACGCCTGTACCACGGGCATGGTCAGCCCTGCGATCAGCACCGCGAACACGGTGACGACGGCCCGAAGCGAGGCGCCTCGCAAGATCCGCTCGCTGAACACCAGCTGCCGCCGGTGCCGACCCGCCGGCCTGCCGAAGGAGACGCCTGCGCCCCTGTGAACCAATCATGAGTTGCCCCGCCCCTGTTACGTCCCGTTGCGTGCCCGAGGGCACGACTGGCCCAGCCAGCAGGACGAAAGGTAGGTGTGTCGGCTTTGCCACACATGACCGAGACGGAGGATCTATGCGTTTAGATCGCTAAACGTCCGCGCGTGGCCACCGGCCTCCCCCGAACGGCTGAATGGGGGCTGTCGCCATCGACAAACGGACCGAAGGAAGGCGTCTACTCGCCGCTGAGCACCCGGATGGCTGTCGTCCGATCGGACACCCGCAGCTTCTTCAGCACCGAGGACACGTGCACCCGCACCGTGCCCGGGGTCACGAAGAGCCGGGTGGCCACCTCTTCCGTCGACAGGCCCTGGCGGAGCAGCTCCATGATCTCCCACTCGCGTGACGTGAGCTGGGTCGGTTGGCGCGACTTCACGAACAGCTTCCGCCTCGACCTGCCCTGGAACTCGTCGAGCACCCGGGCCACCAGGTCGCGTGGCAGCGCGGCCTCGCCGTCGAGCACACCGAGCAGAGCCGGACCCAGCCGGTCGGGGTCCATGTCCTTGAGCAGGTAGCCGCGGGCACCGGCGCGCAGCGAGTCGAACAGGTCCGCGTCGTCGCGGGAATAGGTGAGCATCACCACGACGCAGTCCGGAACTGCTGGCTCACCTGCTCCGCGGCCGCGATGCCACCACCGGGCATGTGGATGTCGAGCAGGCAGACATCGGGCTGCAGGGCCACCGCCTGGCTCGCCGCCTGCTGGGCGTTGGCGGCCTCGGCGACGACCTCGAAGCCGCCGGCGTCCAACGAGACGCGGACGCCTGCCCGGGTGGGTGCGTGGTCGTCGGCGACCAGCACCCGGATACGCCGGTCGGTCACGATGCTCTGACCAGGTCGCGGTGAACCCCGTCCATGCCGGTGCCGATGCCGCTGACCCGGACCACAGTGCCTTCGGGCCGGGACTCGACCCGCAGGTGTGCGCCGATCGACTCGGCCCGTTCCCGCATCGAGGTGAGGCCGAACCCGCCGGGACGCCCGACGGCCGGGTCGAAGCCGATGCCGTCGTCGGCGACGACGAGCTCGCCATGGCCGAGCGTGACGGACACCGTCGCCGCGGACGCGTGGCGCAGCGCGTTCGAGACCGCCTCCCGCGCGATCCGCACGAGCTGTTCCCGGTCGTCGGTGGGGACCGACAGCTGCTGGGCCAGCTCGAGCCGCACGGTGACGCCGTACCTTTGGGCCAGGTCCTCGATACTGCGCTCCAGGGCGTCGGCGAGCGACTCGCCGGGCAGACCGACGAGGGCTTGCATCGATCGGCGCGCTTCGTCCAGGCCGCGGTCGGCGGCTGCGGCGATCCGGTCCAGCGTGTCGTGCCCGCTCAACGACCGGCGCGCCTCGGTGCGGATGTAGCCGAGCTCCTGGAGCAGCCCGTCGTGAAGGTCGCGGGCCAGCCGGCGCCGTTCCACCTCCGCGGCTGCAGCCGCCGTGGTTACCCAGAAGCACCGGATCTCGCGCACGGCCCCGACCAGCAGCAACACGACGAAACCCAGCCGAAGCAGGTCGCCGGTCGAGACCCATGTGGTGTAGGTGGTGGGGAGGAACACGTAGTTGAGCCTCGAGAAGGCGCCCAAAGCGGCTGCGGCGCCCAACCAGCCGAGTAGCTCGTCGTCCTGGCGCCACGCGCCGAGCGTCAGCCGCACGGCGGCCACGGCGTAGCAGCAGACGTGGACGGCCTGGATGGCGAGGACCAGGGGATGGTCCGCCCGGCTGCCGCTGTCCACCGGCGACACGCGGCGGGGCAGTTCGACGAGGTCGGGCAAGGCCGCCGAGAAGGCGAAGGTCAGCGCGACCATCCCGATTACGAGGCCGGCGACGAGCACCGCCTCGCGCGTCGGGTGGGCGACCCGGTGCGTCGCCGCCGGTGAGATGAGCGAGGCCGCGAGCACGAGCAAGGACGCCAGGAGCCTCGCCAGCACGACGGCCCAGGTCGTCGTGACGTCGGACGTGCCGGTGTCCAGGACGGCAGGGACGACGAGAAGGGCCGAGGTGCCGAGAGCGAAGATCGCCATCGCGTAGACCAGGAGCAGGTCGCGAAGGGACGCCGTCCGCCGGTAGCGCCCGTACAGCAGCAGCCCGACTAGACCAGCGACCAGCGCAACCGACGTCTCGAGAACGGTGTGGGCTGCCGGGCTGTCGAAGGCTGCCCGGTCGACCGGCACCGACCAGGCCAGGCCAGTGGCCGCCGCACCCGTTGCGGCGGCCGCCAGTGTCCGTCGTGCAGCTGCGTGCACCCCGTGTTCCCCTGTCTCGCTTGGACACGACTGTCCGTGTTCCGGCGACTTTCCCTCGCGGTGACTGTCGCATGGGGTGCGCTTGGCACCCCGGCGACGCAGGGAAAGTCAGCCGAACGACGGCCACTCTCAGCCGGATGGCGGGCCACCGGTGTACGGCGCCCACGGTCCGTCGAGGACCTCGCGGCCTATCGCAGCCGATGTTGACGTAGTAGGTCTGGCCGTCGTCGAGCGGACGCTTCCGCCAGTAGTTGCCGCCAGCACTGGTCTTCCAGTTGTGGACGAGGAGCGCGCCGGACGTTTCTCGTTACTACGCATAGATTGCTGAGCGTGGCCGCCTGGCCACAGCATCAGCCGATCGGTCGAGGCGGCCGGCCAGATAGTCACCCCTCTGGAGGGCACCGGTGCGCGAGCTGCTGCCGAATTACGCCGACGACGTCGACTTGCGGGCGTCTTACGCATACCCCGATCACCGCCGCTGGGCGCGGGCCAACATGGTGGCCTCGCTGGACGGCTCGGCCGTGCGAGGCGGGCGGTCCGAGGGACTGTCCGGGCCGGACGACCAGCAGGTCTTCGGCGTGCTGCGCGGCCTGGCCGACGTCGTGCTTGTGGGGGCGGGCACGGCGCGGGCGGAGGGCTACCGAGCGCTACGGCCCAAGCCGGCGTACGCCGACCTGCGGGCATCGCTCGGCCAGCTCCCCTCCCCGGTTCTCGCCCTGGTCTCCGCCCGGTTGGACCTTGACCCGGCGTCGGAGCTGTTCCACGGCGGGGGCGAGCGAACCGTCGTGGTCACCTCGTCAGCAGCCGACCCCGCGGCTCGGGACCGACTGGCGGCGGTCGCGGACGTGCTGGTGGCCGGCGACGAGCGCGTAGACCTGCCGGCCGCCCTGGACGAGCTGGCTGAGCGAGGTCTCGGCCGGGTGCTCTGCGAGGGCGGGCCGAGCCTGCTCGCCGAGCTGGTGGCGTCCGGCGGGCTGGACGAGCTGTGCCTCACCGTCTCGCCGCAGCTGGTGGCCGGCGAGGGACCGAGGATCCTCACCGGGCCGGAGGTCGACGCCCGGTTCTCGGTGGGTCACCTGCTGGAGTCGGACGGCGTCCTGTTCACCCGCTACGTCGCGAGCTGAACGGAGCCGCGGTCAGGAGCCCGGCGGCTGGTAGTCCACTGTGCGCCGGAGCGCCTCGTCGACCTGGTCCACCGTGAGCAGCTTGGTGGTGTGGATGCTCACCGCACCGCTGCTGTTGATCGCGATGGCTACCGCCGCAGCCGCTTCGTCGTCCGGGGCCTCGACGATGGCGAACACGTCGGTGTCGCCGAACGCGAAGTGGAACGACTCGAGCCGGCCGCCCATGGGCTCCAGCATCGTCGTCACAGCGTCGACGCGGGACTTCGCACCCGCAGAACGGACTCCCGCCATGCCCTCGGCGGTGTAGTTGGCGGTGATGAGGTACTTCGGCATGAGAGCGCACCTTCCGGTCGAGGGCCCCGTGCTTGCACGCTAGTCCGGCGGTGGACCATGTCAACGGCCCAAAAGGGCCCCTGGCCCGGGCAGTCGGCGGATGCGGTGAGTACCTCCCCACACGCGCGACGCCCACCTGGCCGCGAGGACGAGGTGGGCGCCGCATGGTGCGTGGTGGGTCAGGCGGCGGGCACCTCCTTCGCAGCATCGTGGGGCGTCTTCCGTCACGACGGGTCACGCACGGTGTGCGGCGCCCCGTGCCACCGAGACGGCCCAGACCACCAACGGCACCTGCAGGGGCAGCCGGGCATAGCTGAGCACTTGGTGGGTTGCCGACCGGTCGCCGGCATCCAGTGCCATCTGGATGTTGCCGGGGAAGACGGCGACGAACAGCGCGGCCGTCGCCCAGCCGGCCGCCCGGCGAGTGCGGGGGATCGCGAGACCCGCAGCGCAGGCCAACTCGGCAACCCCGCTCGTGTAGACCAGTGCGATGGGCGAGGGCAGCTGCGGCGGGACGATGTCGGCGAAGACCTTCGGCACGACGAAGTGCAGCGTGCCCGTGACGGTCAGCAGCCCGGAGAGCAGGTACGGCGACGCGGTCGACCTGAGGGACCGGAACGTCATGCTACGGACCCCCGTGATCCCGTTGTGCAGCATTGCTTTCCGGCTGGCTTGGGGACGCAGGGTTGTGTCCGGGGTCCCTTCTAGGTTGGCAGCATGACAGAGGTCCTCGATCCGCCCGTCACCCACCCGGTGCACGCGGCTTTCGACGACCTCGTCACGGCGTTCGACGTGGTGTCGGGCACCGACCTGACGGCACTGTCCGCCGACCGACCTGATGCGACTGACCGACGACCTCGTGACGCTGCGCCGCCGGGCTGATGCGCTGGCTCTGCGTGTCGTCCACGAGGTCGATGCGCAGGCGGTGGGCGTGAAGCAGGGCATGCCATCGGCTGCCACGTGGCTCCGGGCCGCCCACCGGCTGCACCCTGCCGAGGCCACCCGGACGGTCCGCGTGGCGAAGGCCCTGCACGACGACCCGTCCGGTCCCCTCGTCCCGATGGCTGACGACGGCATCGTGCGGCCGCGGCAGCAGCTGCGTGCTGCCTTCGACACCGGCGCCGTGTCGGCCGACCACGTCGAGATCGTCACCAGTGTCATCGCGCTTCTGTCCGATGCCGTCGACCCCGCGACGCTGCTCGAGGCCGAGCAGTTCCTCGTCGAGCAGGCAGTTGCCCACGACCCGAAGGCGCTCGCGCACATCGGCAAGCACCTCCGGCACGTCCTCGTCGGCGCCGAGCAGCTGGCCGAGGAGGAGCAGCACTCCACGGCCACTCGCACCTTCGAGCTCCGCGAGCAGCCCGACGGGTCCAGCAAGCCTGTGCGGCCACCTCGACCCCGAGCTGACCGCCCTGCTGCGCTCGCAGCTGTCACCGCTGGCCGCACCGCGCCCCGCGGCCGACGGCAAGCGCGACCTGCGCACCGCCGGCCAGCGCAACGCCGACGCGCTGGCCGAGCTGCTGCGGCGCTACGCTGGCGCGAACCTCTCGCCGGCGAGCCACGGCGCCGCCGCGACTGTCACCGTCACGATGACCCTGCAGACGTTGGAACAGCGTGTCGCCACGGCCGGCGCGAGCCTCGACTGGTCGGGCCCGCTCTCCGCCGCAGCCGCCCGCCGGCTGGCGTGTGACGCCCGGGTCATCCCCGTCGTCCTGGGCACGGCCGGCGAGCCGCTGGACGTCGGCCGCTCCTCCTACCCGGTCACCGCCGCCATCTGGCGCGCTCTGGTCGCGCGCGACGGCGGCTGCGGCCACGCCGGCTGCGACCGGCCGCCGGAGTGGACGGAGGCGCATCACCTCCGACAATGGGCGGACGGCGGCGAGACCTCGGTGGAGAACTGCGCCTTGTTCTGCGACTTCCACCACCGCCAGCAGCACCACGACGGGTGGGAGGCGACGCTCATCGACGGCGTCGTCCATGTGATCCCGCCGCCATGGGTAGACCCGGACCGGCTGCCCCGCCGAAATACCCAGCGAGCCCAGCTCGCCGCCCTCGTCAGCAACGGCTCGCCACCGTCCATGTCCGACCCGGCATGATGGCGGGCGTGAAGCTGCCCGTCATGCCGCCCATCGGCCCCATGCTCGCCAAGTCCGTGAAGTCGATCCCGACCGGGCGACTATCCTGTACGAGCCGAAGTTCGACGGCTTCCGGTGCGTGGTCTTCCGCGACGGCGACGAGGTGGAGCTGGCCAGCCGCGGCGAGAAGCCGCTGACCCGCTACTTCCCCGAGGTCGTCGAGGCGCTGCGCGAGCAACCTGCCCTACCGCTGCGTCATCGACGGCGAGATCGTCATCGTCACCGACGACCGGCTCGACTTCGAGGCGCTGCTGCAGCGCATCCACCCGGCCGAGTCCCGGGTCGACAAGCTCGCCGCCGAGATCGCCGGCGTCCTTCGTCGCGTTCGACCTGCTCGCGGTCGACGACCAGTCGCTGCTCGGCACGCCGTTCGCGAGCGCCGGGAACGCCTCGAGCAGGTGATGGCCGAACGCCGACGCCCCGGTGTTCCTCACCCCCTCGACCGACGACCCCGAGATCGGCCCAGCAGTGGTTCGAGGTGTTCGAGGGCGCCGGGCTCGACGGGGTCATCGCCAAGCCGCCCGACGGCCGCTACCAGCCCGACGTACGCGCGATGTCGAAGATCAAGCACGAGCGCACCGCCGACTGCGTGGTCGCCGGCTACCGCTGGCACAAGTCCGGCGCCGGTCGTCGGGTCGCTGCTGCTCGGCCTGTACGACGACGAGCGGCGGCCTCCAGCACGTCGGCGTCGCGGCGTCCTTCACGATGAAGCGGCGCGCCGAGCTGGTCGACGAGCTCGCGCCGTACGCCGTGGAGGACGTCGCCGGCCACCCGTGGGCCGCCTGGGCCGAGGCCGAGGCGCACGGGCAAGAGCCGGCTGCCCGGCGCGGTCAGCCGCTGGAACGCGTAGAAGGACCTGTCCTGGGTGCCGCTGCGGCCGGACCTCGTGGTCGAGGTGAAGTACGACCACATGGAGGGCACCCGGTTCCGCCACACGGCGCAGTTCAAGCGCTGGCGACCGGACCGCGAGCCGGAGTCCTGCACCTACGAGCAGATCGACCGCCCCGTACGCTTCGACCTGGCCGAGATCTCGGCACGGCACCCTGACCGGCTCACGCCGACGTCCGAACCCGAGGGCACGCGTGTACACCATCCTGCTGCTGAGCGAGAAGACGCTCAGCGAGCACGACGTCCGCCGCGATCGCCGAGCTGCACGGCGACCGAGCCGTGACGGTCCACCTGCTGGTCCCGCCGACGCCGAGCACAACCGGCTGATCGAGGCGCTGGACGAGGTCGCCCTCGGGCGGCTGCGCGACGCCGTCGACGACGACGACGACGCCGACGCCCGCAGCAGGCCGAGCAGGACGCCATGCACGCCGTCAACGCCTCGCTCGAGCTGTTGCGCGGCGGCCGGCGTCACCGCGCGCGGGCTCGATCACCGGCTCCAACCCGGTGCCCGCGGCGATCGAGGCCGCCCGCGCCGACGACGTCGACGAGGTGATCGTCGTGACCCCGCCGCACCTGGTCGAGTCGGCCCTGCACCGCGACTGGGCGTCGCGCCTGCGCGACGAGCTGCGACGCTGCCGGTGCTGCACGTCGTGTCCGGCACCGACCGCGTCATCAGCTGACAGCGGAGCGCAGGGGTTCGCCCGAACGGGTCACACGCGCCGAACGCGCGGCTAGACATCAACGGTGCAAAGCACGCAGCCGGCGTCCGCGTGACGGATACTTCTGGTAGGCCCGACCTCCCACCCGCACCACATTTCTGGGGATCTCCATGCCCGCGACCGGACCCTCCCGGGTCGCTCTCGCCGCGCTTCTCGCCACCGTGCTCGCCGTCGGTGTCGCCCCGGCCGTCGCCGGCGGAGCCGCGCTCGCGACCCCGCGCCTGGGCGCCGCCGAGACGCACGTCCCGGCTGGTCGTCGGCGTCACGGCAGGCGGCCGCCGCCGCCGTCACCCGGGCCGCCGAGGCGGCCGGCGCCACCCGGACCGGTCAGGTGCGGCCGTGCTGCACTCCGTCTCGTTCTGCCGTCCCCTCGCCGGACGCCGACCGGCTGCGCGGCCGGCTCGAGCGCCGAGCGGACGTCACCTCGGTCGGCGTCGCGCACCGCCGCTGACTTCACCGCCGAGCCCAACGACACCCGGTTCGCCGAGCAGCGCGGCTACCTGTCGTCGATGGGCGTCACCGCTGCCTGGGACCGCGGCGCCACCGGGTCAGCCCGGCGTGAAGGTCGCCGTCGTCGACTCGGGCGTCGACCTGCGGCACCCGGACCTCGCCGGCAAGGTCGTCGGCACCTACAACGCGGTCACTCGGCGGCACCGACGTACGCGACGTGGTCGGCCACGGCACCGGCACGGCCAGCGCGGCCGGCGCGCGCGACCAACGACGGCGTCGGCATCGCCGGGTCCGGCCGGGACACCTCGCTGCTGGCCGTCAAGGTCGCCGACGTGACCGGGCGGATCTTCACCGACGACCTCGCGAAGGGCATCGTCTGGGCCGTCGACAACGGCGCCGACATCGTGAACCTCAGCCTCGGCGGCCCCACCTCCGACCAGCTGGAGAGGCAGGCGGTCGCCTACGCCCAGGCCCACGACGTCCTCGTCGTCGCGGCGGCGGGCAACGAGGCGACCGCGGTCAAGCAGTTCCCCGGCGCGCTCCCCGGCGTCCTCTCGGTCGGCGCCACCTCGGTCGCCGGCTCGGCCCGCGCACCGTTCTCCAGCTACGGCCCCTGGGTCGACGTCGCCGCTCCCGGCCGGTCGATCGCGGTGGCCAGCGCCGGCGGCGGCTACGAGATCGCGGACGGCACGTCGTACTCCGCGCCGCTCGTCTCCGGCTCTGCCGCACTGCTGCTGGCGGCCCGGCCGGACAGCACGGCACCCGAGCTCGCGCAGGCCGTCATCGGCGGCGCCGACGCGGCCCGGCTCGGCTTCGCGCACGGCCTGGTGCACATCGACCGGTCCCTGGACCTGCTGGCTCCCGGCTCCGTGCCCACCGTCACCGCACCGGCGGGCGGCAGCGTGGTCAGCGGGACGGTCACGGTGACGGCGTCCAGCTCCGCCCCGAGGGTGCGGCTGGGTCTGGCCGACCTGTCCACGACCGTCCCGACGTCGGGTGGCGTCGCCAGCGCCACCTTCGAGACCTACGGGCTCGGCGGCACCCAGCGCGTCACGGCCGCCGACTGCAGCGCCGTCGACCAGTGCAACGACGCCAGCGGCGTCGACGTCATCGTCGACAACGGTGCGCCGGCGATCACGACACCTGCCTCCGGCGAGGAGGTCCGCGCCGACGCCGTGACGGCCTCCGCGAACGCACCCGGCGGCTCCGTCCGGTTCGCTCTCGACAGCGCCGCCCTCACCAGTGGCGGCGGCGTCCTCGACACCGCCGCTCCGTTCACCGCGAACCTGTCGACCGAGCGGGCCGCCGACGGCGCGCACACCGTGAACGCGGTGTTGTGCCGGGCCGACGGCAGCGTCTGCGACACCGGCCACGTCGCGTCGGTGCCGGTGCAGGTGAGCCGGCTGCACCCCGGCATCAGCTCGGTCTCCCCCAGCGCGATCAGCCCGAACGGCGACGGCCGCAAGGACACCACCACCGTGACCTACCGGCTGGACCGCCGGCAGCGGACCGCGCTCGTGGTCCGCGACTCCGCCGGCCGCGAGGTCTACCGCCGCGCCCTTGGCAACCCCGCCGCGGGCAAGCACACCGCGAAGTGGAACGGGCGGCTGGGCGCCGGCCGGGTCGCTCCCGACGCGGCCTACACCCTGCAGATCGCCACGTCCGACGGCACCTTGCAGGGGCTGGCCAGCTCCCAGGTGCGCGTCGACCGCCACGGCCCGTCGCTGACCGGCGTACACCTCTCGTCGAAGCGCGTCCTGCCGGTGAACGACGACTACCTGGACACGGTCACGGTCGGCGCGAGGCTCGGCGAGACCGTGCGGTCGCTGCGGCTCGAGGTCAGCAACCGGTCCGGGGTCGTCCGCTCGATCCCGGTGAGCCGCCGGACCGGTCCGGCCGATACCGCCGCGACCTGGGACGCTCGCGTCGGCCGCCGCCTGCAGGCACCAGGCACCTACCGGGTCCGGTTCGTCGCCGAGGACCTGGCCGGCAACCGCCGCGCCTCGGCCCAGCGCACCGTCACGGTGTCCGGCCAGCGGCTGGTGCAGCGGTCCGGGAGCATCTCGGTCAGCGCGCGCGAGTCCCTCGAGGACGTCTTCGCGGACGACTGCTCCGAGGTGTTCCGCCGGACCAGCGGCCGGCACAACGGGTGGGTGGCGTACTCGAGCTCCTCGACGTGCACGAGCGGCGACGCGTACGCCGCCGGCGACCACCAGGTGCGGCTGCCCGCCGCAGTCCGGTACGGGACCGTCCGGGTCTCGGCGTACGGCGGCCGCGGCGACCAGCGCTACCGCGACTCGGCGCGCGTCGTCTACTACGACGGCCTGCAGAACCTGAGCAACCACGCCTTCCGGCTCGACCCGTCCGTGGCCAACCACAGGGGACCGCGGGCCAAGGCGACGCCGCTGCTCATCAGGTCGCGGGTCCTCCGCTGGACGACCATGACCACCGGAGTCGCGTGGTACGACGTGCGCACCTACGTCATCGACTACACGTACTTCGTCCTGCGCTGATCCACGGCGTACCCCCCGACGTGACCCCCGGCCGCGCACGGCCGGGAGCCCGCCGGACGGCAGGCGGCTGCTTCACCCGGCCGCCGCCACCGCTCTGACCGCTGCCACCTGCGGCAAACCCCCTCGACGCCCGGACCGGCGCGTCAGTGACGCCCCCGGCTCCGTTTGGTGAGCCGATCCCGCTCGGTGTCCGCCGATGCCGCTGCCGTCCGCAGGCGGCGCCTGGTTAGCGTTCAGGTTGCCGAGCAGGTCGCCGGCGCCGGGACGGCGGTGATGTTGAGGTGCACCCGGTCGAGGTGGACGTTGAGCCCGAGCAGGTTCAGGTCCAGCGGCCCGAGGACCAGGTCGAGCACCCCGCAGCCGACAACGGCCGAGGTGCTCTTGATGCCGGGCACCGGGGGCAGGCCAGTGGCCGAGCTCTCCGCCAGCCGCAACGGCATCTTCACGCCGGTCTTGGTGACCCGGGTCGTGTTGCCGTTCTTGTCGTCGGGGCTGTGTCCCTCGCTGCCGGAGCGAAACTCCCGACCGGCCAGACTTGACCTGACCCAGGTTCGCCAGCTGAACGAAACCTTTGGTGGCTAGTCCGTTTTGACGATTGCCTGCACGCCGCGTCCCGTGCAAGGTGACGACATTGGCGGTGCGGGCACGGCTCGGGGGGCATTGAGCCGGGGGGGCCCGCGCCGTCGATTGTTGTGGACATCGTCTCCTCCCCCGCGACGTCCTCGTCGCCCCGACCACCCCCCCGGGCGGGGCGACGAGGGCCCCGGGGGGACTCGCGCATGCCCGGGTGACGTGGCACCATCCGAGGTAGGCCCTGCAGCGGCTGCCGGAGGTGACCAGCGTGAACCGCGACGACGAGCTCACCCTGCTCGGCATTCTCGAGGGCCAGCTGGGCGAGCGGCAGCACGCCCTGGGCGGGCTGCACCTCGGCGAGGGCGCCAGCCGCTCGTTGCACGCCGAGATGGTGGCGCTGCAGCATCGGGCCACCGAGCTCGAGGAGGCCGATCGCGGCGCCGATCCCGCCGAGTCCCCGCGCCACCGGCGACCCAGGGGGCGTGTGCAGCGAGCGATCGACCTGCTGACCGACCGGCACCGAGACGCTTCACCGAGCCAGTAGTCCCGACGACAGCTTCGCTGCCGCGCTGCGGCAAGGCCAGCGAACGACGGAGGCTCGCGCGAGTGACAGTGCGTGAACACGCCCTGCCTGTTCGTGCCTGGGTGGTGTTCGATTTGTCTATGCACGGGCCGTCGCCCGCCCCACATCCTCGTCCTAGGCGCCGCGCTCCGCTTCCGTGGGGGGCCAGGGAACGGCGGTGCCGCCAGTTGCAGGGGGATGGCATGGGTCGAGCAGTCGGTGGCGTCCACTCGGATGAGAGGTGGCTGCCGGGGATGGCCACGATCCGATCGTTCCTCGGCGTCATCCTGGGCGCCGCCGTGTTCTTTGCGGCCGGTGGCGTCGTCGCTACGAACACAGCGTTTGCTGCCGCGACGCTCGAGGCCGACTGGCAGATGAATGAGGCCGCGGGATCCACTGTGATGGTCGACGGGACGGGCCGCCATAACGGGGCTATCAGCCCCGATGCGGCTAGTGCCGGCTTGAACCTGAACGGGTCGACGTACAACTGGTCTCTTCGCTGCCCCGCCTGCCCACCGGCCGCGTTGCCGCGGGTCGTGCAGGTGCCGGACTCATCGGCACTGGACATCCCAGACCCGAACGTGACCCAGACCATCGAGTTCCGCTTCAAGACCCCCAAGGGCCACGGCAACCTCATGCAGAAGGGGCAGGCTGTCGACCCGGGTGGCCAGATCAAGATCGAGAACCCCGGCGGCTTCATGCAATGTGTGTACGTCGGCGCCAACCGCTCCTACGTCGCTGTGCCGTCGCCGATCCAGGTGAACGACAACGCGTGGCACGTCTTCCGATGTGTGCACAAGTCGAACCAGATCCAGGTGTGGCTCGACGGTGTCCAGGTCGCCACCAAGAACTTCGTCACCGGACCTATCGACAACGCCCAGCCGTTCGTGGTCGGCGGCAAGAACCGCTGCGACCAGGTCAAGGTGACCTGCGACTACTACACGGGTGACATCGACTGGGTGCGGATCTACCGCGGTGACGGCCCGACGCTGGATCTCCCACCGACGGCATCCTTCACCTCGGCGTGCGGCGGGCTCTCGTGCACCTTCGACGGGTCAAACTCCTCGGATCCCGAGGGTCTGGCGCTGTCGTACGCCTGGGACTTCGGTGACGGATCGACGTCCACCGCGAAGACCCCCAGCCTCACACTTTGCCGGGGCGAGCACCTACAACGTCCAGCTGACCGTCACGGATCCCGGGGCGCACAGCGGCACGCTCACCCGCCAGATCACCGTCGCTACCGCCGGAGCGGTCCAGTTCCGGGCTGCGTCGTCGTCCAACGTGAACACGATCGCGCCATCGGTCACCGTCCCGCAGGGGGTGCAGGCAGGCGATGCGCTGGTGCTCCTGGCGTCGACGAACCGCGACGCCACGCTGAGCACCCCCGCCGGCTGGAGTCTGCTGAGGGTCCAGTCCTCCGGCATCGACGTGAGGTCCTGGGTGTTCACCCGGATGGCTCCACCCGGAGCGGCGGGCACCAGCGTGACCATGTCCCTGGACGCCTACTCCAAGACAAGCCTCACTCTGCTTGCGTACACAGGTGCCGGAGCGGTGAACACAACTGCGGCTACGGCTGAGGCGTCGCTCACGGCGACCACGACCCACCAGGCGCCGCCGGTGGCCGTCGCTACTGCCGGGTCGCTGGTGATCAGTTCCTGGGTGGACAAGGCCGGTACGGCGCACGGATGGACCCTGCCCGCGTCGGTGACGCCGCGCAACGCCAACGCCAGTACCGGGTCGGGCGCCGTGACCGCGAGCACCGGAGACTCCGGTCCGGTGTCCGCGGGAACCTGGCCCGGCCTCTCCGCAACCTCGGGCGTCGCTGCCACCAAGGAGATCAGCTGGTCGATCGTGGTCCCGCCGGCCTGACCTAGTCGGTCGGGCCGTCGTCGGCCGGCTTCTTCGGCGCGGCTCGGCTGCACCCGCATCGGCTCGCCGGGCATCTTGGGATAGTCCGGCGGGTACGGCATGTCGCCGAGGCCGTGGTCCTGCTCGTCGCGCTCGAACCACTCCAGCAGCGGCGTCAGGTCGTGCGCCACGTCGTCGATCTCGCGGTGCACGTCGCCCCGCTCGGCGAACCGCGCCGGCATCGTCCGCACGGTGAGCTCGCGAGGGTCGACGTCGGGCAGCTCGTCCCACTCCAGCGGCGCCGACACCGGCGCATGCGGCAACGGACGCACGGAGTACGCCGACGCGATCGTCCGGTCGCGCGCGTTCTGGTTGTAGTCGACGAAGATGGTCTCGCCGCGCTCCTCCTTCCACCACTTCGTGGTCACCCGGCCGGGCATCCGGCGCTCCAGCTCGCGGCCGAACGCGATCGCTGCGTGCCGGATGTCGGTGAACGTCCAGCGCGGCTGGATCCGCACGTAGATGTGCACGCCGCGGTTGCCCGACGTCTTCGGGAAGCCGCGCCAGCCGAGCTCGCCGAGCACCTCGCGGGCCACCGCTCCGACCGCGACCGCGTCGGAGAAGTCGGTGCCGGGCTGGGGGTCGAGGTCGATCCGCAGCTCGTCCGGGTGGTCGACGTCCGCCCGGCGTACCGGCCAGGGATGGAAGGTGATGGTGTTCTGCTGCGCGCACCACGCCACCGTCGCCAGCTCGGTCGGGCAGACCTCGTCGGCCGTGCGCCCGCTCGGGAAGGCGATGTGCGCCGTCTCGACCCACGGCGGGGCGCCCTTGCTGATGCGCTTCTGGTAGAACGCGTCGGCGCCGCGCCCGTCGGCCCGGGTCGCGACCTTGACGCCCTCGTGCACGCCGGCCTGCCAGCGCTCCAGGGTCACCGGCCGCTCGCGCAGGGCCCGCATGATGCCGTCGCCGACCGAGAGGTAGTACTCGACCATCTCCAGCTTGGTGATGCCCGCGGCAGGGAAGGTCAGCTTGTCCGGGTTCGTCACCTTGACGGTGCGCGGCCCGACCTCGATCTCGACGAACGGCGATGCCATGCCGGCACGCTACCCGGCCCGCTGCGAGCCGCGCGGCTGCGACGTACGCTCGAGTCATGTTCAAGAAGAGCGATCCGGCCCACACCGACAGCACCTACGAGGTGCGCCGGTCCGAGGACGAGTGGCGTGCCGAGCTGAGCCCCGAGGAGTACCACGTGCTCCGCGAAGGCGGCACCGAGCGGCCGTTCACCGGCGAGTACAACGACACCAAGACCGTCGGGGTCTACAGCTGCAAGGCGTGCGGCGCCGAGCTGTTCCGGAGCGAGGCGAAGTTCGACTCGCACTGCGGCTGGCCGTCGTTCTACCAGCCGAGCGAGGGCGACGCCGTCGAGCTGATCGAGGACCGCTCACTCGGCATGCGTCGCACGGAGGTCCGGTGCCGCCGATGCGGCTCCCACCTGGGGCACGTCTTCGACGACGCCCCCCAGACGCCCACCGGGGACCGGTACTGCATCAACTCCGTGTCGATCCGTCTCGAGCCGAAGGGCAGTAGCGCCACCGTCCGGCGCCACCACCACGGCCGGGTGTAGCGGACGTCGGCCGTCGCGATGTCGAACAGGATGACCGCCTGCAGCAGCAGGCCGCCGACGAGCACGCCCGCGACCAGGTCGGTCAGCCAGTGGCTGCCGATGTAGACGCTGGTGCACGATCGTCAGCAGGGTGGCACGGTCCCACGAGCGCGGCGAGCCGCGAGCCGGCGGGTTCTTCGTGTACCGCAGCAGCAGGTAGACGATCACCCCGCCGGTGAGCACCATGTTGGACGAGTGCCCGGACGGGAAGATGATGCCGCCGGCCAGCACGTCGGGGTTGCCGGTCTCGGTCTCGGAGCGGCCGATGATGAGCTTCATCGCACCGACGACGACGTTGAGCACGAGGAACGACATCGCCGCCAGCAGACCGGCCGCCAGGTGCGGTGCCGCCGCGCCAGGACGCCCGCCACTATCAGCAGGATCGGCACCAGCACCGACCGCTGGCCGACCTTGTCGTAGGCCCAGGCGGCCGCTCCAGCGACGGGATGGACGTCTCGCCGTCCCAGTCGACCAGCGCGATGTCGAGCTGCGTCAAGCGGTCCCTGGACGAAGATGTCGACGATGACGTAGAGCAGCGAGCGCCGCAGCAGCACGGCGATCAGGCGCGACCGCCGGCCGATCCGGTCGCGGATGCGCTGGCGCGGCTCGGAGTCCGGCTCGTCGGTCAGCTGGGGCACGCAGGTCTCCGGGCCGTGCCCGTCGGTGCCGTGCGGCGAGGCGCTCACTCGCGGCCCACAGGTCGTGCCGTCACGGCGCGGCCGCCACGAGCTCGCTGACCGGCTTGCGCCGCCCGGTGTAGAACGGCACCTCCTCGCGCACGTGCAGCCGCGCCCGGAGCCGCGCAGGTGGCGCATCAGGTCGACGATGCGGTGCAGCTCGTCGGCCTCGAAGGCCAGCATCCACTCGTAGTCGCCGAGCGCGAACGACGCGACGGTGTTGGCCCGCACGTCGGGGTAGCCGCGCGCCATCTGGCCGTGCTCGGCGAGCATCGCGCGGCGCTCCTCGTCGGGCAGCAGGTACCAGTCGTAGGACCGCACGAACGGGTAGACGCAGACGTAGTCGCGCGGCTCCTCGTCGGCGAGGAACGCCGGCATGTGGCCCTTGTTGAACTCGGCCGGGCGGTGCAGCGCCATCTCCGACCACACCGGCTCGCAGGCGCCGCCGAGCGCGGTGCGGCGGAACCGGCTGTAGGCCTCCTGCAGGTCGTCCGGGCTCGCCGCGTGCCACCAGACCATGACGTCGGCGTCGGCGCGCAGCCCGCGACGTCGTAGGTGCCCCGGACGACGACGTCCTTCGCCGCGAGCTGCTCGAACAGCTCCTCGACCTCGGCGGCGACGCGCGGCCCGGTCGTCGGGCAGCCGGTCGCGCAGCCGGAACACCGACCACATCGTGTAGCGGATGACCTGGTTGAGGTCGCGCGCCTTGGGCTTGCGCTGGTCCAGTCGGTCACTGGCCCATTGTCGCAGCACCTCGGCCGGCGGCCTGCTCGCCCGGATGCGACGCAGGCCGGCACCCCGACGCCGTCGTACGCCGCGCCGCACACCGCGAGCCCGGCGAGCGCCACCGCGGCCGCCTGGACCCGCGCGACCCGGCGCCGGTGGCCGACCGCGTACTGCGGCAGCCCGCCGCCCCACCGGGTGACCCGGGTGTCCAGCGGCGCGGTCGGTGACCCCGAGGGCGTCGGTGAGGTCGGCCAGGACCAGGTCGACCAGGTCGGCGTCGTCGCGCTGCAGCACCGCTCGTCCCCGTGGCGGCCGACCGAGGCCCGGACGACGCACCAGGCCCGGCGCCGCTCGGCGTACCAGCCCCACTTCGTGCGACGGTGAACGTGACCGCCTTGACCGACCGCCCGTCCACCGGCGGCACCAGGAACCCGGAGCCGGTCGGCACCTGCCGGAACGCCGCCGACCGGGAAGGCGAGCGTGACGATGGCCATCGACGCGTAGCGCACCTGCGCGAGCTCGGCCGCGGCCGCGGGCGCGTGCGGGCGCAGCAGCCGCGCGGCGGGGGCGGCCGGCACGGCGAGCACCACCGCGTCGGCCAGCACCTCCTCCGGCGAGCGGGTCGAGCCGACCACCAGCCGCCAGCCGGCCGGGGTCCGGGCGCAGCTCGCGGACCGTGGCCCCGGTGCGGATCTCGGCGCCGGACACCCGGGCGACCGCGTCCGGCAGCCGGCCGACGCCGCCCGCGAAGGCCCCGAACACCGCGCCGTCCTGCCCGGCGGCGTCGGAGGCCGCCCGGCTGGCCCGCGCGGCGGCGAGCAGCGAGCGCTCCCGCCGCGCGTGCCGGCGAGCTGCGGCACGGTGGCCTCCAGCGACAGCTCGTCGGCGCGGCCCGCGTAGACCCCGCCGAGCAGCGGCTCGACCAGCCGGTCGACGACGGCCCGGCCCAGCCGGGCGGCGACGAACTGGCCGACCGAGACGTCCTCGGCCGATCCGGGTCCGCGGGCAGCCACGAGTCCACCGGGACCCGGGCCAGCTCGCGGCCGGTGAGCAGCCCGCTGGCGGCCAGCGCCCGCAGGTCGCCGGGCACGCCCATCACGGTGGCCGCGGGCAGCGGGCGCATGCCGCCGCGGCTCCAGACCCCGGCGGTCGTCGTGGCGGCGTCCTCCAGGTCGGCGCCGAGGCCGGCCGTGCCGCGCCAGGTCGACCGCCTCCGGCCGGCGCAGCAGCAGCGACTCGGCGCCCTCGTCGACCGGCACCCCGGCCAGGTCGCTCACCCGCAGCTTGCCGCCGACCCGGCCCGAGCGCCTCGAGCACGCGTGACCCGCACGCGTCCGGCCGGCCCCGCCGCGCTCCCGCCGGTCAGCGCCCGCGCGGCCGCGAGGCCGGCGATGCCGCCGCCGACGACGACCACGTGACGCACGAGATCCGGCGACTCGCTCGAACGACCCGCCGGACATGGCGCCCACCCTGGCAGATCGTGACCCTTTCGCGACCGGCGGGCACGGAACCGGCCGGCGGCCCCTCACGTCGCACCGCCGTCACACACCACGACCTGGGGGTACGACGCCATGACCACTCGGCTCAGCACGCACCCGACCGCCCGACGCCGCCTGGTCGCGGCAGCGGGCGCCGTGCTCCTCGTCGGGTCGCTCGCTGCGTGCGGCGGCGGCAGCGACTCCGGCGAGGCCGCCAGCCTCGACGCAGCCGCCGGCAGCAGCAGCGTCGGCGGCGAGCTCGAGGACAAGGCCGCGGCCCCGGAGACGTCCGACGACGGCTCGGCGCCGGACGGCGGTCGTCCGGCGATGCGTCCGGTGGCACGGACAGCAGCACCCGCACGGCGGCCCGGGTGCTGCCCAGCGACGGGACGTGATCTACCGCGGGTCGATCACGGTGCGCGTCACCGACGTGGGCCAGGCGGCCGACCGCGCCGAGGCGCTGGCCCTCGGCGCCGACGGGGTCGTGTTCTCGGAGCAGACCTCCACCGACCCGGCCACCCGCGGCTCGGCCAGGCCACGCTGACCCTGCGGGTGCCGCCGCGGCGTTCGGCCCGACGCTGGAGGCCGCTCGGCCGGCTCGGCAAGGAGCTCGACCGGCAGCGCAGCGCCGAGGACGTCACCACCCAGGTCGCCGACGTCGACAGCCGGGTCGCTCGCAGCAGCGCAGCGTCGACCGGGTCCGGCGTCCTGCTGTCCCGAGGCCGAGACGATCGGCGAGGTCGTGCAGGTCGAGGCCGAGCTGGCCCGGCGGGAGGCCGACCTCGAGTCGCTGCAGGCGCAGCTCGCCCGGCTCAAGGACGTCACCGACCTGGCCACCATCGAGGTCACCCTGGTCGCGCCGGACCGCGCCGAGCCCCCGACGGACGACGAGGACCTCGGCTTCCTGGCCGGGCTGCGCGGCGGCTGGGACGCCTTCGTCGGCATCACGCTGGTCGTCCTGACCGTGCTCGGTGCGCTGCTGCCGTTCGCTGTCGTGCGGCGGGCTGGTCGGCGTACCGCTGCTGCTGATCTGGCGGCACCGCCGCGCGTCCGACGCCGTCCCGCCGGCCCCGGCCGACGCCTAGGCGCTGTGACACCTAGGCCCATGACTCGGCGTGCACCAGCTCGACGACGCGGGTCAGCACGTCGGGGTCGGTCTCCGGGATGACGCCGTGGCCGAGGTTGAAGACGTGGCCCGGGTGCGGCCCGGCCGGCGGCCAGCACCGCGCGGGTCCGCTCGGCCACGACGTCCCACGGCGCGAACAGCACGGCCGGGTCGAGGTTGCCCTGCAGCGCGCGGTCCGGGCCGACCCGGCGGGCGGCCTCGTCGAGCGGCACCCGGAAGTCGACGCCGACGACGTCGGCGCCGGCCTCGCCCATCAGCGCCGAGCAGCTCGCCGGTGCCGACACCGAAGTGGATCCGCGGCACGCCGAGCTCGCCGACCGCGGCCAGCACCGCGGCCGAGTGCGGCTGCACGAAGCGCACGTAGTCGGCCGCGGGCAGCGCGCCGACCCACGAGTCGAACAGCTGCACGGCGCTGGCGCCGGCCTCGACCTGCACCCGCAGGAAGGCGGCGGTGATGCCGGCCAGCCGGTCCATCAGCGCCTGCCACAGCTCCGGCGTCGCCGTACATCAGCGCCTTGGTGTGCTCGTGGTTGCGCGACGGGCCGCCCTCGACCAGGTAGCGACGCGAGGGTGAACGGCGCGCCGGCGAAGCCGATCAGCGGCGTGGCGCCCAGCTCGGCGACCAGCAGCCGCACCGCCTCGGCGACGTACGACGACGTCGCCGGGCTCCAGCGGCTGCAGCTGGTCCAGGTCGGCGACGGTGCGGATCGGCTGGGCGACGACCGGCCCGACTCCCGGCTTGATGTCGAGGTCGACGCCGATGGCCTTGAGCGGCACGACGATGTCGCTGAACAGGATCGCGGCGTCGACGCCGTGCCGGCGTACCGGCTGCAGGGTGATCTCGGTGACCAGGTCCGGGCGCGCGCACGCCTCGAGCATCGGGATGCCCTCGCGCAGCTTGCGGTACTCCGGCAGCGACCGGCCGGCCTGGCGCATGAACCACACCGGCGTGTGCGGCACCGGCTCGCGGCGGCAGGCGCGCAGGAAGGCGGAGTCGCGCAGGGCGTCGGTCGTCACGGTCGCCGATGGTGTCACGCGCCGGTCACGGCCGCGTCAGCCGGCGGCGATCAGCACGACCCCGGCCAGGGCCAGCGACGACACCGGCCGACTGCAGCCGCCCGAGCCGCTCGTCGTGGAACACCCGCGCCAGCAGCACGGTCACCACCGGGTAGAGCGAGCCGAGCACCGACACGACGCTGACGTCGTCCCGCGCGTGCTGGCCAGCCCGAACGTGAGGTTCGCCGCCAGGTCCGCGACGCCGACGAGCGCGACGAGCACCACGTCGCGGCCGCTGAGCAGGTAGTCGGAGCGCCGGCCGCCGCGGGCGAGCGCGACCACGAGCGCGGCCCCGAGCAGCGTCACCGACGTGACCCGCATCGTGGTCAGCGTCATCAGGGTGCTGTGCTCGCTGCCCTTCGCGATGCCAGCAGCGCCACCCCGAAGCCGACCGCAGCCACCGCCGCCAGCAGCACCGGCCGCGCCCCGGCCCGGCCGGTCAGCTCGGGGCCGCTGGCCAGCACCACCCCGGCGATCGCGACCACGATGCCGACCAGCTGCCAGACGCGCCGGGCGCTCACCGCTGGGCGAAGCCCCACAGCACGGGCACCACGACGCCGAGCGCGGCGATCGGCGAGACGACGCCCATCGTCCCCGCGGCCAGCGCCGCGTAGAAGCTGACCAGGCCGACCACGCCGGCCACGCCGGACAGCACGGCCCAGGGCAGGTAGCCGGTGTCGTCGCCCCACGCGCCGGCCAGCGTGGCCACCACGGCGATGGTGAGCAGCCCGGCCGCCTGCGAGGCGCCGACGACCAGCGCGGCCTTGCGCCGCCGCGAGATGGTGCCGCCGAGGAAGTCCGCGCTGCCCCAGAGCAGGCTGGAGACGCAGGGCGAGGAGGGCGGCCACCCGCGGCAGGCTACGGGGGCGACGCGCCCGGGCACCGGCCGCGGGTCGCGCCTCCCGGTCGCCGAGGCCCGGTCGCCGTACGCTTCGGGACATGGTGGCCCGGCGGGATGCCGACGAGGTCCCGGAGGAGTTCTCCCGGGCCCTCGCCGCACTCCGCGCCGCCACCCCCCGGCCGGAGATCGTGCTCGAGGAGACCCCCGCGCCGCAGCGGCTCGCCCCGCACGCGGTCGCGCTCACCGCGGACGTCATCGCGCCGCAGGACCCGGAGACCGAGCTCGGCACCGGCCGGCTGGTGCTGCTGCACGACCCGGCCGGTCACGAGGCCTGGCAGGGCACGTTCCGGCGTCGTGACCTACGTGCGCGCCGAGCTCGAGCACGAGATGGCCGCCGACCCGCTGCTGCCCGGCGTCGGCTGGGCCTGGCTGACCGAGGCCCTCGACGGTCACGGCGCCGACGTTCGCGGCCGCGAGCGGCACCGTCACCCGGGTCGCGTCGGAGAGCTTCGGGGCGATCTCCGGCGAGCCGGCGTCCGCCCAGATCGAGATCCGCGCCTCCTGGACCCCGCTCGACGACGCGTTCGACGCGCACCTGCTGGCCTGGTGCGACCTGCTCTGCACCACCGCCGGGCTGCCGCCGCTGGCCCCCGGCGTGGTGACGCTGCCGACGCGGCGCCGCGCCAACCGGCGCTGACCCGCCCCGCACCAGCACATCCCGCGGCTACAGGTGGCCGCCGTTCGGGCCGATGACGCTCAGGACAGCGCAGAAACTTCGCACCTGATCGGGAGACCCGGTGACCGCACTGGTCGAACGGCACGGAAGCACGGTTCCCGGGCCGCAGTCTGCCCGCGCCGCCCGCTTCACGGCGATGGTCGTGGTGGCCAGCCCGTTCGTGCGGGAGACGCTGGCCCGCAGCCTGCGCTCGCTCGGCGCCGTCGAGGTCGTCGAGGCCTCCTCGCTGGCCGAGGCCCGCGCCCGCGCGCTGGGCACCAGCACCCGTGACCTGGCCGTGGTCGACAGCAACCTGCCCGACGGCTCCGGTATCGCGCTGGTGCGCGAGCTGCGCGGCCTGGGCTGGGTCCGCGGCCTGGTGCTCTCCTCCACCGAGGACCCCTACACCGTGCGCGCCGCCCTCACCGGCGGCGTCCGGGCCTTCCTGGTCACCGCGTCGTCCGGCGGCCCCAGCGTGCGCTCCGCCGCACCCCAGACTCTCGCGACCCGGCCCCGCGCGTCCCGGCTCACCGGCGCCGAGGCGCTGTCCGGCCGCGAGGTCGAGGTGCTCCAGCTGGTCTCCGACGGCCGCTCCAACAAGGAGATCGGCGAGGCCCTCGGCCTGTCCGCCCTCACCGTCAAGAGCCACCTGGCCCGGATCGCCCGCAAGCTCGGCACCGGCGACCGCGCCGAGATGGTCGTCGTCGCCATGCGCGCCGGCGTCGTCGTCTGATCGCACAGGCTGATCACACCCGTCTGATCTCCACCGACCGTCAGGCCACCCCCACCTGACCCGCGACGCGCGTCAGCCTGCCCGGGTACGCCGGGTGCGGGCGCGCACGACGTACCGTGAGCGCGTGACCGCGCCCCACCCGTCCGGCTCCCCCGAGGTCGAGCCGACCTTCCTCGAACCGGAAACGGCCCCCGCGGCCGAGCCGGGCGAGACCTCCGGGGTCACGAGGGTCAGCAGCGACGCTCCCGACAACGACGATGCCGCCGACGCGTCCGCCGGCGACGGCCCGGTGCCGCTGACCGAGCCCCGGGACGGCGTCCCCCTCCCGCTCACCGACCCCGCGAGCTGGCCCCGGTCGTCGAGGCCCTCGCCGCCGGGTCCGGGCCGGTCGCGGTCGACGCCGAGCGCGCCTCCGGCTACCGCTACGGCCAGCGCGCCTACCTCGTCCAGCTGCGCCGGGCCGACGTGGGCACGGTGCTCATCGACCCGCGTGAGCTGCCCGACCTCAGCTCCCTCGGCCGGGCCATCGCCGAGGACGAGTGGGTGCTGCACGCGGCGTCGCAGGACCTGCCCTGCCTGGCCGAGCTCGGCCTGCGCCCGACCCGGGTCTTCGACACCGAGCTGGCCGGCCGGCTGCTGGGCTACCCCCGGGTCGGGCTCGGCTCGATCGTCGAGGAGGTGCTGGGGCTGTCGCTGGAGAAGGGCCACTCCGCCGCCGACTGGTCGACCCGTCCCCTCCCCGAGCCGTGGCTGCGCTACGCCGCGCTGGACGTCGAGGTGCTCGTCGAGCTGCGGGACGCGCTGGCCGACCAGCTCGACGAGCAGGGCAAGCGCGACTGGGCCGAGCAGGAGTTCGCCGCGATCGTGGCCGCGCCGCCGGCCGCCCCGCGGTTCGAGCCGTGGCGGCGGACCTCCGGGCTGCACCGGGTGCGCAAGCGTCGCCAGCTCGCCGTGGTGCGCTCGCTCTGGGAGCGCCGCGACGAGGTCGCCCGGCGGCGGGACATCGCGCCCGGCCGGGTGCTGCCGGACGCCGCGCTCGTCTCCGCCGCCCTGGCCGGCCCCCGCACCGAGGCCGACCTGATCGCGCTGCCGGTCTGGGGCGGCCGGTCGATGCGCCGCCAGACCGCCACCTGGCTGCCGGCCATCGAGGAGGCGCTCGACCTGCCGGACGCCGAGCTGCCCGACCTGAAGACCCCGCACGAGGGCCCGCCGCCGGCGCGGTCGTGGGGCGACCGCGACCCGGCCGCCGCTGCGCGGCTCGCGGCCGCCCGGGCGGCGGTCGGCGCCGTCGCCGAGCAGCACGGGCTCCCGGTCGAGAACCTGCTCGCGCCCGACGCCGTACGCCGGCTGGCCTGGGCGCCGCCCGACGCAGGCTCTGGCCGAGGACGGCACCGACACCGTGGCCGCGTTCCTGCGGGACCACGGCGCCCGCGCGTGGCAGGTCGGCCTGACGGCCGGCGTCCTGCACGACGCCCTGGTCGCGGCCGCCGTGCCGGCACCCGCCCCCGAAGAGGCACCCGAACCCGACGCCTGAGCGCGGGTTCCGGCTTTCCGCAAGGCCGGTGTTGCGTAACCGCAGGGCACTGCTTAGGTAAGGATTGCCTTATCTACGCGGAGGGAACGGTCGGTGCTCGCGAACTACCTGATCGGCCTGCGCGAAGGCCTCGAGGCCACCCTCGTGGTCAGCATCCTGATCGCCTACCTGGTGAAGACCGGGCACCGCGACCGGCTCCGGCCGATCTGGTTCGGCGTCAGCGCGGCGATCGCCCTGTCGCTCGCGTTCGGCGCGCTGCTCACCTTCACCTCGCGCAACCTCAGCTTCGAGGCGCAGGAGCGGTTCGGCGGCCTGATGTCGATCATCGCCGTCTGCTTCGTCACCTGGATGATCTTCTGGATGCGGCGCACGGCGCGGTTCCTCAAGACCGAGCTGCAGGACAAGGTCGACGCCGCCCTCCTGATGGGCGCCGTTCGCCCTGGCCCTCACCGCCTTCCTCGCGGTCGCCCGCGAGGGCCTCGAGACCGTCGCTGTTCCTCTGGGCCGCCGCGCAGTCGGCCGACAACGGCGTCACCCCGTTCGTCGGCGCCACCCTCGGCCTCGCCACCGCCGTCGTGCTCGGCTACCTGCTCTACCGCCGGGCCATCACGATCAACCTGGCGACGTTCTTCACCTGGACCGGCGCCGGCCTGATCCTCGTCGCCGGCGGCGTCCTCGCCTACGGCATCCACGACCTCCAGGAGGCCGGCGACCTGCCCGGCCTCAACAACCTCGCCTTCGACGTGTCCGCGCAGTCCCGCCGGACAGCTGGTACGGCACCTTGCTCAAGGGCATCTTCAACTTCAGTCCCGCGACGACCTGGCTCGAGGCGGCCGCCTGGCTGCTGTACGTCGTCCCGGTGATGTTCCTGTTCCTGCGGCCCGCTCGCAAGCCGGCGGCTGCCGGTCCGGGAGCCGGCCAGCCGACCCCGTCCCCGCCGCCGACCAGCACCCACTGACCTTCCCCCTTCACACCTGCCACCCCGGAGCGCCCTCGCATGCCGTCGACCTCAGTCCCCCGCGTCACCCGGCCCGTCGGGCGACTGCTGCTCGCCGGCGCCCTGGCCGCCATCGGCCTCACCGCCTGCTCGACCGACGAGGCGGCCGCGGGCGCCATCGAGCTCACCGCCACCGACTCGGCCTGCGAGGTCGCGCGCACCGACCTGGCCGCCGGCAACACGACCTTCGCGATCAGCAACGAGGGCGACAAGGTGACCGAGGTCTACGTCTACGCGAAGTCGGGCGAGAAGTTCTCCCGGATCGTGACGGAGAAGGAGAACATCGGGCCCGGCACCTCCTACGAGCTGACCGTGTCGCTGAAGCCGGGGACCTACGAGGTCGCCTGCAAGCCCGGCCAGACCGGCGACGGCATCCGCCAGAAGGTCACCGTCACCAAGCAGGGCGAGACCGTCGAGGACCCGCAGGCCGACAAGGCCGTCGCCGCCTACCGGACGTACGTGCAGCAGCAGGCCGACGCGCTGATCCCGCTGGTCGACGAGTTCGTCGCGGCGGTCAAGGCGGGTGACGTGGCGAAGGCCAAGGAGCTCTACGCGCCGTCCCGCGTCCCGTGGGAGGCGGTCGAGCCGGTCGCCGAGAGCTTCGGTGACCTGGACCCGCGGGTCGACCTGCGCGAGGCCGACCTCGAGGAGGGCCAGGAGTGGACCGGCTGGCACCGGATCGAGAAGGCGCTGTGGACCGACGGCAACCTCGACGGCATGGCCCCGGTCGCCGACCAGCTCGCGGCCGACGTCCGCGAGCTGCAGGCGAAGGTGCCCACCGCCGAGATGTCGGTCGCGTCGATCGGCAACGGCGCCAAGGAGCTGCTCGACGAGGTCGCCACCGGCAAGATCACCGGTGAGGAGGAGGCCTTCTCGCACACCGACCTGGTCGACTTCCAGGCCAACCTCGACGGGGCCCGCAAGGCCTACGACGTCCTGCGTCCACTGGTCTCCGACGCCGCGCTGCTCGCGACCCTCGACGCCGCCTTCACGGCCGTCCAGGACGAGCTCGACATGCACCGGGCGGGCACCGGCTTCGTCTCCTACGACACGGTCGACGAGCCGGCGCGCCGCGAGCTGAGCCGCGTCGTCGACGGCCTCGGCGAGCCGCTGTCCCAGCTGACGGCAGCCGCCGTGTGAGCACCTCAGGCGGCGTGAGCCGACGGCACCTGCTCGCGGGCGCCGGCGCTCTCGGCGCGGTCGGCGTGGCCGGCGGGCTGGCCGCCGCCGCGACGGCCGGCGACGGTCCCGAGCCCAGCGGCCGGGTCGCGTTCCACGGCGACGCACCAGGCCGGCATCGCCACCCCGGTGCAGGGCCACCTGCACTTCGCGTCGTACGACGTCACGACGACCGACCGGGCCGCGCTCGTCGCCCTGCTCCAGGACTGGACGGCGGCAGCGCGCGACATGACGGTGAACCGGCCGGTCGGCGGCGGCGACCCGCGCAGCCGCCTCGCGCCGCCGTCCGACACCGGCGAGGCGATCGGCCTGGACGCCGCGAACCTCACCCTCACGGTCGGCTTCGGCCCGTCGCTGTTCGACGACCGCTTCGGGCTCCGGCGAGCAGCGACCCGACGCGCTCGTCGACCTGCCGGAGTTCCCCGGCGACACCCTGGACCCCGACTCGCTGCCACGGCGACCTGGCGATCCAGGCCTGCTCCGACGACCCGCAGGTCGCGGTGCACGCCATCCGCAACCTGACCCGGATCGCCGCGGGCCGCGCCGCGGTGCGCTGGGCGCAGCTCGGCTTCGGCAAGGCGTCCTCGACCGAGTCCGACCGGGCCCACGCCGCGCAACCTGTTCGGCTTCAAGGACGGCACCGCCAACGTCCTCGGCGACGACCAGGAGGCGCTCGACGAAGCAGGTCTGGGCGCACCGGTCCGACGGCAGCACCTGGATGGCCGGCGGCTCCTACCTGGTCGCCCGGCGGATCCGGATGACCATCGAGACCTGGGACCGCACCTCGCTCGACGAGCAGGAGCAGATCATCGGCCGCACCAAGCGGGTCGGCGCCCCGCTGGGCTCGACCCGCGAGCGCGACAAGGTCGTCCCCGACCGGCTGCCGCCCGTCGCGCACGTCGGCCTGGCCCACCCGTCCCGGCACGGCGGCGCCCGGCTGCTCCGGCGCGGCTTCAACTTCGTCGACGGGTCCGACGGCCTGGGCCACCTCGACGCCGGCCTGTTCTTCCTCGCCTACCAGCGCGACCCGCGCCGCCAGTTCGTGCCGATCCAGGCCGCGCTCGCGCGCAGCGACGTCATGAACGAGTACGTGCGCCACACCGGCTCGTCGGTGTGGGCCGTGCCGCCCGGCGTCGGACCGGGCGGCTGGTGGGGCGAGACGCTGCTCGGCTGAATAGCCTCGGACGGGTGAGCACCGGCGCGGCGGACCGAGAGCTGGTCGAGGACGTCCGGGCCCGGCTGCGGGCGGCCGGCGACCCGGCGAAGGCGCCCACGATGCAGGCGTACATGAAGTCGGCGCTGCCGTACTACGGCGTGGCCAGCCCCGAGGCACGCGTCATCTTCCGCGACGTGCTGGCCGCCCACCCGCTGCCGGACCGGGACAGCTGGCTCGCGACGGTCCATGCGCTCTGGGACGACGCCACCCACCGCGAGGAGTGGTACGCCGCTCTCGCCGCTCGTCCGGCACCGTCGCTACGCCGCCTACCGCGACCCGGACGCGCTGCCGCTGTACCGCCACCTGCTCACGACCGGCGCGTGGTGGGACGTCGTGGACGACGTCGCCACCCACCTGGTCGGCCCGTTGCTGCTGGAGTACCACGCGGAGGTGGAGCCGACCGTCCGCTCGTGGGCCACCGACGACGACCGCTGGCTGCGGCGGACGTCGGTCATCGCCCAGATCGGCGCCAAGGACGGCACCGACCTCGACCTGCTCACCGACGCGATCGAGGCCAACCTCGACGACCGCGACTTCTTCCTGCGCAAGGCCATCGGCTGGGCGCTGCGCCAGCACGCCCGCACCGACCCGGACTGGGTGCGCGCCTTCGTCGCCGCGCACGACGACCGGATCAGCGGGCTGTCGCGCCGGGAGGCGCTCAAGCACCTCGGCTAGATCGACTAGCCTCCTGACCGTGAGCGCGGCACAGCAGTGGGCCGACGAGCTGGCCGCGTGGGCGATCGACCCCGAGATCCTCGCGGCCGCACCCGAGTCGCCGCACGATCTCCCGCCCGAGGTGTTCGCGCCCGGGCAGGACACGACGCCGTCGCCGCTGGCCGAGCTCGCCCGGTCGGCGCTGCGCCCGGGCGGCAGCGTCCTCGACATCGGCGCCGGCGCGGGAGCGACCAGCCTCGACGTCGTGCCCGCTGACGGGCACTGGCACGCGGTGGACACGCAGCCGTCGATGCTGCGTGCGCTGGAGGCCGCCGCCCGAGACCGCGGGGTCAGCGTCACGACGTACGTCGGGATCTGGCCCGACCTCGCCGACCAGGTCCCGGAGTGCGACGTCGCGGTCTGCGCGCACGTGCTCTACAACGTGCCGGATCTCGCGCCGTTCGCCACTGCCCTCACCAGCAAGGCGCGGGACCTGGTCGTGGTCGAGCTGACCGGGACGCACCCGAAGATGCGGCTGGCGCCGATGTGGGAGGCCGTGCACGGGCAGCCGCTCCCGACCGGGCCGACCGCCGAGCTGGCCGTCGCCGTGCTGCGCGAGGCAGGCATCGATCCCGAGGTGCGCGATCGCGTCTACCAGCCGCCGGCGCGCACCGGTGCGCTGCTCGAGGCCTGGATCGACCTGAACGTCCAGCAGCTCTGCCTGCCGCCGGAGCGCAGGGACGAGGTGGTGGAGCTGATGCAGCGCTACCCCGTGCAGCCGAGGCGCTCGGTGGTGCTGTCCTGGCCCGGCGCGGCAGCTGCCCGGGAGCCGTGACCGGACCGGTTGGCGGTCGTTGTTACTGACGAGTAGCATTGATCCTGCGACTCCCCGCAGCAGCGACCACCTGGAGGGCCCGTGCCCGGTCAGTCCCGAGAGCCCCGCGCGTCCCGGCCGGTGCGCGACGTCGTGTTCGTCGACGGCGTACGCACCCCGTTCGGCAAGGCCGGCAAGAAGGGGATGTACGCCGAGACCCGCGCCGACGACATGGTCATCCGCTGCATCCGCGAGCTGGTCCGGCGCAACCCCTCGCTGCCCCCGGAGCGGGTCGACGACGTGGCCATCGCCGCGACCACCCAGACCGGCGACCAGGGCCTGACGATCGGCCGCACCGCCGCGCTGCTCGCGGGGCTGCCCAAGACCGTCCCCGGCTACGCCATCGACCGGATGTGCGCGGGCGCCCTGACGGCAGTGACGACCAGCGCCACCGGCATCGCCTTCGGCGCGTACGACGTCGTGATCGCCGGCGGCGTCGAGCACATGGGGCACCACCCGATGGGCGAGGGCGTCGACCCCAACCCGCGGATCATCGCGGAGAAGCTGGTCGACCCCTCGGCCCTGGTGATGGGCTCGACCGCCGAGAACCTGCACGACCGCTACCCGCACCTCACCAAGGAGCGCGCCGACGCCTTCTCGGTCGGCAGCCAGGACAAGCTCGCCAAGGCGTACGCCGACGGCAAGGTCCAGCCCGACCTGGTGCCGATGGCCACCCGCAGCGTCGAGAAGGGCTGGGGTCTGGCCACCGAGGACGAGCCGCCGCGCCCCGGCACCACCCTCGAGGACCTCGCCGCGCTGAAGACGCCGTTCCGGCCGCACGGGCGCATCACCGCCGGCAACGCCGCCGGGCTCAACGACGGCGCCACCGCGTGCCTGCTCGCGGCCGAGGACGTCGCCGAGGAGCTCGGGCTGCCGGTGAAGATGCGGCTCGTGCAGCTACGCCTTCGTCGGCGTCGAGCCCGAGGTGATGGGCGTCGGCCCGATCCCGGCCACCGAGAAGGCGCTCGCCAAGGCCGGGCTCACGATCGAGGACATCGGCCTGTTCGAGCTCAACGAGGCGTTCGCGGTCCAGGTGCTCGCCTTCCTCGACCACTTCGGCATCGCCGACGACGACCCGCGGGTCAACGAGTACGGCGGCGCCATCGCCGTCGGCCACCCGCTGGCGTCCTCCGGCGTCCGGCTGATGACCCAGCTCGCCCGGCAGTTCGAGGACCACCCGGAGGTCCGCTACGGCCTCACCGCGATGTGCATCGGCATCGGCATGGGCGGCGCAGTGATCTGGGAGAACGCCGCACTGGACACGGCGACGACGACGACGCGGAGGACTCCAAGTGAGCGACATGATCGACTTCCCGGACGAGGTCGTCACCAGCGCGCCGGTGCAGTACGTCGACCTGCCCGGACGGCGCCGGCATCGCCGCCCTGATCACCCTGGACAACGGCTTCGACCACACCAAGCCGACGACCCTCGGCCCGAAGAGCCTGGCGAACATCGGGGCGGCGATCGACGAGGCACTCGGCCGCGACGACGTCGTCGCGGTCGCGATCACCGGCAAGCCGTTCATCTTCGCCGTCGGTGCCGACCTCAAGGTGATGCAGTCCGGCGGTACGCCGGCCCAGGCGCAGGCCTACTTCGCCCTCGGCCACGACACGTTCCGCAAGCTGCGCGACGCGAAGGTCCCGACCTTCGCGTTCGTCAACGGCGCCGTGATGGGCGGCGGCCTCGAGCTGGCGCTGCACGCGCACTACCGCACGCTGTCCAGCGGTGTGCCGGCCATCGCGTTCCCGGAGGTCTTCCTCGGCCTGATCCCGGGCTGGGGCGGCAGCCAGCTGCTGCCGAACCTGATCGGCGCCGACCAGGCCGTGACGGTGATCCTCGAGAACGCGATGAACCAGAACCGGATGCTCCGGGCCAAGCAGGCCTTCGAGCTCGGCATCGCCGACGTCATGCTGGAGCCGGCCGACTTCCTCGAGCAGTCGCTCCGCTGGGCGGCCTCGGTCGTCACGGGCGAGACGACAGTGGACCGTCCTGAGGTCGACCGGGGCGAGGCATGGGACGCAGCGCTGGCCCGCGCCAAGGGCATCGCCGACATGAAGGTCCATGGCGCGACTCCCGCGCCGTACAAGGCGATCGAGCTCCTCGAGCTGGCGCGGACCGCGTCCTACGACGACGGCATCGCGGCCGAGCGCAAGGCCCTGTTCGAGCTGGCGATGGGCGAGGAGCTGCGCGCCGGGCTCTACGCGTTCGACCTGGTGCAGCGCCGGGCCAAGCGGCCCGCCGGCGTACCGGACAAGGAGCTGGCCCGCGAGGTCACCAAGGTCGGCGTGGTGGGTGCCGGGCTGATGGCCTCGCAGCTCGCGATGCTGTTCGCGCAGCGCCTCGAGGTGCCGGTCGTCATGACCGACCTCGACCAGGAACGTGTCGACAAGGGCGTCGGCTACGTGCACGCCGAGGTCGACAAGCTGCTCGGCAAGGGCCGCATCAACCAGGACAAGGCCAACCGGCTCAAGGCGCTGGTGACCGGCTCGACCGGCAAGGAGGCGTTCGCGGACGCCGACTTCGTCATCGAGGCCGTGTTCGAGGAGATGAAGGTCAAGCAGCAGGTCTTCAGCGAGGTCGAGGCGGTCGTCTCCGCCGAGTGCGTGCTCGCCACCAACACCTCCTCGCTGTCGGTCACCGAGATGGCCTCGAAGCTCCAGCACCCGGAGCGGGTGGTCGGGTTCCACTTCTTCAACCCGGTGGCCGTGCTGCCGCTGCTCGAGATCGCCCGCGCCGACAAGACCGACGACGCGTCGATCGCGACGGCGTTCGCGGTGGGCAAGACGCTGAAGAAGTCCTGCGTGCTGGTCGCCGACCGGCCGGCGTTCGTGGTCAACCGGATCCTGACCCGCTTCCTGGGCGAGGTCACCCGGGCAGTCGACGAGGGCACGCCGTTCGAGGTGGCCGACAAGGCGCTGGAGCCGCTCGGCCTGCCGCTCACGCCGTTCGTCCTGCTGCAGCTCGTCGGGCCGGCGGTGGCGCTGCACGTCGCCGAGACCATGCACGAGGCGTTCCCCGACCGGTTCCACGTGTCGGAGAACCTCGGCCGGCTGGTGGCAGCCGGCAAGACCGGCGTCTACGTCTGGGAGGGCTCGACGCCCAAGGTCGACCCGGAGGTCGCCGAGCTGTTCACCCAGGGCTCCACGCCGCTGTCCGAGGAGGAGGTCCGGCGCCGCGCGCTGGACGCCCTCGCCGAGGAGATCCGGCTGATGCTCGACGAGAAGGTCGTCGAGGACGTCCGGGACATCGACCTGGCGATGCTGCTCGGCGCCGGCTGGCCGTTCCACCTCGGCGGCGTCACGCCGTACCTCGACCGGGAAGGCGTGTCCGAGCGGGTCACCGGCAAGCGTTTCCTGGAGCCTGGCGTCGCCAGCCTTCCCTCGCACTGACAGAGGAGACCATGCGTGGACTGGACCCTTGAAGTCGTGCTGCTGCCCGTGAGCGACATCGACAAGGCTGTCGCCTTCTACCGGGACAAGGTCGGGTTCGCCCTCGACCACGACACGCAGAACGAGCACATGCACGTGGTGCAGCTGACGCCGCCGGGTTCGGGCTGCTCCATCGTCATCGGTGACCTGCCGTCGCAGACCGAGATGAAGCCGGGGTCGATGCGCGGATTGCAGCTGGTGGTGGCCGACGCCGAGGCCGCGCGGGCCGAGCTGATCGGCCGGGGTGTCGAGGCCAGCGAGATCCAGGTGTTCGACGAGCGCGACGGTGGCACCTTGTTCGGGTTCAGTGATCCCGACGGCAACACCTGGGCCGTCCAGCAGCTCAAGGTGCGCGCCGAGAAGCCGCTCATCCCCCACGACCACCGCGGGCGGTTCGGCGAGGAGTAGCTGTCCCGGCTCCCGGGCCGAGCGGTCAGAGGAGCAGCTGGGTCACCGCGTGGATGCCGACCCCGGCCAAGCCGCCGACGACGGTGCCGTTGATCCGGATGAACTGCAGGTCCCGGCCGACCGCGAGCTCGACCTTGCGGGCGGTCTCCGCGCCGTCCCAGCGGTCGACCGTGTCGGTGATCGTGGCGGTGATCTCGTCCCGGTAGGTCGCGACGACGTGGGCGGCGGCGTCCCCCACCCAGCCGTCGACCTTGCTGCGGAGCCGGTCGTCAGTCGTCAGGCGCTCCCCGAACGCCGCGACGCTCGCAGTGGCGCGGTGCCGCAGCTCGCTGTCGGGGTCGGCGACGGCCTCGAGCACCATCTCGCGCGCCGTGGTGACCAGGTCACCGAAGGCGGTGCGCACGGCCGGGTGCGCCAGCAGGCCGGCCTTGAGCCGGTCGGCCCGGTCGATGGTCTCCGGGTCCTCCTGGAGGTCACGGCCGGTCTGCATCAGGAAGCGGTCGACCGATCGCGCGCAGCGGGTGCTCGGGGTCGCGTTGCACCTCACCGGCAACGCGCACCACCTCGCGGTAGACGCGGGTCGCCACCGCCTCGTCGACGAACCGGGGCGACCACACGGGCGCCTGCCGGGCGACCGCGTCGACGACGACGTCCTCGTTGTCGGCCAGCCAGCGGTTGACCTGGTCGACGACGAGCTGGAACACGCCGTCGTGCGCCCGGTCCTCGACCACCCGGGTCAGCAGCCGGCCCAGCGGCGGTCCGACCTGGGTCTCCAGCAGCCGGGGCAGCACGGCCTGCTCGAGCACGTCGCGGACGTCCTCGTCCCGCAGCACCCCGATCGCCCCGCGCAGCACGGTCGCGGCCTCGTCGGTCACCCGTCGGGCGTGGTCGCGGGCCGGCCAGCCAGGTGCCCAGGCGCCCCGCGACGCCGACGGTCCGCAACCGGTCGCGCACCACCTGCTCGGAGAGGAAGTTCGTGCCCACGAAGTCGCCCAGGCCGGCACCGAGCCGGTCCTTGCGGGTCGGGATGATCGCGGTGTGCGGGATCGGCAGGCCGAGCGGGTGCCGGAACAGCGCGGTGACGGCGAACCAGTCGGCGAGCGCGCCCACCATCGCGGCCTCGGCCGCCGCGCGCAGGTAGCCCACCCATGCCGGACCGCCGTCCTCCGCCCGGCTGGCCAGCAGGTAGACGACGGCGGCCGCCACCAGCAGCGCGGTGGCGAAGGACTTCATCCGGCGCAGGTCGCGCCGCTGCTCGGGCTCGGCGGACGGCAGCACGCCGTCGAGGGTGGTCATCCCCCGATTCTGGTGGCCGCGGGATTCAGGGCAGCAGCAGGGCGCTGTCGCCGAGCTCGTGCCAGAGGTAGCCGGCGGCGCGCGCCTCGTCGTACGCCGATGAGACCAGGTCCGCGCCCGCGACCGCCTCGAGCAGGCTCAGGTGCGACGCGCCGGGCTCGTGCCAGCCGGTGACCAGCCCGTCGACGACCCGGGCCGGCCGGTCCGGCCCGAGGACGAGCTCGGTCCAGCCCTCCCCCGCCTGCACGCGGCCGTCCGGCCCGGCAACCGTCTCGAGGGCCCGGGTGACCGTCGTACCGACCGCGACCACCCGGCCGCCGTGCCGCCTGGTCTGCTCGACCAGCCGCGCGGTCCCGACCGGGACCCGGTAGGGCTCGGGCAGCGGCGGGTCACCCGGCTCGAGCGACGAGACGCCGGTGTGCAGCGTGATCGGGGCGACGACGACGCCGGTAGGTCACCAGGTCGGTCACCATCGCGTCCGTGAACGGGCGCCCGGCGCTCGGCATCTCGGCGCTGCCCGGCTCCCGGCCGAACACCGTCTGGTAGCTCGCGAGCGGCCAGTCGCCCGGCACGTAGGAGTAGGCGATCGGCCGCCCGTACCGCTCGAGGTAGGCGGTCACCGGTCCCGGCACGACCACCCGCGCCCGCCACAGCCGCGACCCGGTCGCATCCGGGTCCGGGTACGGCGCCGACGACGTGCAACCGGCCGCCCGGCAGCTCGACGGTGTCGCCGGGCTCGACGTCGCGCACCGGACCGTCCGCCCGGCGTCCCGGCCGCAGCTCCACGGCCCAGGTGCCGTCCGGCAGTGCTGTCGACAGGTGGACGGTCACCGGGCCCTGCCGGCGGCGGCCGTCGACGGCTGCCGCCAGCGTGCCTGACGTGTTCACCACGACCAGGTCGCCGGCCGCCAGGAACCGCGGCAGGTCCCGGAACCGGGCATGGTCCACGCCGCCCGGCGCCGCGACCAGCAGCCGCACCTCGTCGCGCGCGAGGCCGCGGGCCTCCGGCGGCGCCGACGCCGACCAGACCGGGCCGGTCTCAGAAGTGCGTCGGCGGTCACCGGCCTGCCCCGGCGGGCAGCAGCAGCTCGGTCGCCCGGTAGCGGCCGCTCGCGGGCCGTCGGTCGAGCAGCGCGCGGAACGCCGGCACCGCGACGGTCCCCGGCTCCGGCCGGTCGGAGATGTCCTCGCCCGGGAACGCCGCCTGGTGCATGGCGGTCCGCATGTCGCCGGGGTCCAGCGCGTACACCCGAAGGCCGGGCTCCTCGGCGGCGAGCACCGCCGAGAGGTGGTCGAGCGCGGCCTTCGCCGACCCGTAGCCACCCCAGCCCTCGTACGCCTCGACCGCAGCGTCCGAGCTCGACGTTCACGACGACGCCGCCGGACCGGCGCAGCGCGGGCAGCGCCTCGCGCAGCAGGGCGTGCGGGGCGAGCACGTCGACCTCGTAGACCCGGGCCAGCTCCGGCGTCGGGTAGTCGGCGAGCCGGGGCTGCGGGCTCGGCCCGAGGTGGCTCGCGTTGTTGACGAGCAGGTCCAGGCCGCCGAGGTCCAGGGCGGCAGCGACGAGGTCCGCGCGGTGCCGGGCATCGGTGATGTCGCCCGGGACGGCGCGGGTCTGCTCCGGCCGGAACCCGGCGATCGTCGCCGCGAGGTCCTCGACGCCGCGGGCGTCCAGGACCAGCGACCAGCCGTCCGCAGCCAGGTCGTGGGCGAGTGCGCGACCCAGGCCTCGGGAGGCGCCGGTGATGAGGGCAACGGGCATCAGGTGGTTCTCCTTGGTTCTGGATGTCTTGTGTTCTCGAGGTTGTCCGGGCATCCTCGAACATGAAGTTGACTTCAAGTCAAGCCTTGCTCGCCGATCCCGGAGGACGCTCATCGAGACCACCGATCTGCTGACCGTCGGCGTCGTCGCGCAGCGCAGCGGGTTCGCGGCGTCGGCGCTGCGCTACTACGAGCGCGTCGGGCTGATCGAGTCGACCCGCACGACGGGGGGCCAGCGCCGCTACCAGCGCAGCGTCCTGCGCCGGCTGGCCTTCGTCCGGGCGGCCCGCAACATCGGCCTGTCCCTGGACGAGGTGGCCGCAGCTCTGGCGACCCTGCCCGACGGCCGGACGCCGACCAAGGCGGACTGGGCCCGGCTGTCCCGGTCCTGGCGCAGCCGGCTGGACGAGCAGATCGCCGGGCTGACGGCGCTGCGCGACGGGCTGGACTCCTGCATCGGCTGCGGCTGCCTGTCCCTGCGCCGCTGCGCGATCTCCAACCCGGCCGACCTGGCCGCCGGTGCCGGTCCGGGGGCCGCCTTCCTCCCCCGCACCCTGCGACGCCGGGTCGACGACGCCTGACCTCTCCCGGCGTCCGACACGATCACTCTGCGTGAGGGCGTCTCACCCTGCCGGGCGAGTGGCTCGGCGCTCGACCTGGGTAAGTTCGATGCATGCGCGCCCCGGACTCGCTCGAGCTGCGCCGCCTCGCCCTGGCGGTGTCGGTGCTCGACGACGTCGACATCGTCCCGCTGGACGACGGCGTGCTCCTCACCGGCGACACGCCGGTCGAGGTGAGCTGGCTGGAGCTGCGCCGCGCGCTGTCCGGCGCCGACCCGACCGACGACCTCGGCCGCGCCCGGGTCCGGGCCTGGCTGCGCGGCCGCCGGGTCGCCGCCGACGTGCACCCCGAGCACCTGCGCGAGGTCGCCCGCCCGGTCGGCCTGCCGATCGACCACCCGCTGCACCCGGGCCTGGACTGGGTGCGCCACCGGGTCCTCGGCGACACCCTCGACCTCGGCATCGGGTTCGTGGGAGTCGGCGCCGACCCGGACGAGGTCGTCGTCGTGCCCCAGGGGGCGCTGGACGCCGCCCGGGTCGACCCGGCGCCGTGGTGGCCGGTCATCCGCGACTACCTCGAGCGGATGGGCGCCGTCGCCGCCGAACGGCTCAGCGACCAGCCGGTGCTGCGGCCGATCGGTGACTGCGACGTCGTCACGCTGCTCGGCTCGCGGAAGCTGCGCGAGGCCCTCTGCGCCCAGGACGGCACCGGCCTGCGCGCCGCAGCGGTCCCGATGCGGCGCCGCGGCTGGCTGGACCTCAGCCGGATCGACCCGGCGTTCACGGCGGCTGCGGCGGCCGCCACGGCTCCCGAGGAGCGCGGCTTCAGCCGTCCGGTGCTGATCACGGTGGACGAGGTGACGCTCGCTCCCGAGGGCGGACGCCCCGCCGAGATCGTGCTGCGCGACGCCGCCGTCGAGTCGCCGTTCCTGCGTCCGGTCCTGTTCCGCTGACCGTCGACGGGCCGGCGCCGGCCTGACCCGGCAGGATGACCCCATGCCGCTCGACATCGCCCGGATCCGCGCCGCCTTCCCTGCGCTGGACCACGGCATCGCCCACTTCGACGGCCCCGGCGGGTCGCAGGTGCCGCGACCGGTGGCCGAGGCGGTCGCCGGCACGCTGACCGCGGGCATCTCCAACCGCGGAACCGTCACCGAGGCCGAGCGCCGGGCCGACGACGCCAGCCGTCGGCGCGCGGCAGGCGATCGCCGACCTGCTGGGCGCGGACGCCGGCGGCGTCGTCTTCGGCCGGTCGATGACACAGCTGACCTACGACGTGTCGCGCGCGCTCGCCAAGGACTGGGGGCCGGGCGACGAGGTCGTCGTCACCCGGCTGGACCACGACGGGAACATCCGGCCGTGGGTGCACGCCGCGGCGGCTGCCGGCGCGACCGTGCGGTGGGCCGGCTTCGACCCGGCGACCGGCGACCTCGACACCGACGAGGTGGCCGGACTGCTCTCCGACCGGACCCGGCTGGTGGCCGTGACGGGCGCGTCCAACCTGCTCGGCACCCGGCCCGACCTGCCCGCGATCGCCGCCGCCGCGCACGCAGCCGGCGCCCTGGTCTACGTCGACGGCGTGCACCTCACGCCGCATGCCGCCGTCGACGTCGCGGCGTTCGGGGCCGACTTCTTCGCCTGCTCGCCGTACAAGTTCTTCGGTCCGCACCTCGGCGTGCTGGCCGCCGACCCGGCGCTGCTCGCACGGATCCACCCCGACAAGCTGCTGCCCTCCACCGACGACGTGCCGGAGCGGTTCGAGCTCGGGACGCTGCCCTACGAGCTGCTGGCCGGGGTCACAGCGACGGTCGACTTCATCGCCGACCTGCTGCCCGGGCCGGGTGACCGTCGCCAACGGGTGGTCGCCTCGATGACCGCCGTCGAGGAGTCCGAGGACCTGCTCTTCGACCGGCTCGTCGACGGCCTGCGCGCCATGGACCGGGTCACCGTGCATGCCGACCCGCGCCGGCACACGCCGACGACGCTGTTCTCGGTCGACGGCCGGCCGGGCCGGGAGGTCTACGAGCTGCTGGCCGCCCGCGGCGTCAACGCGCCGGCCGGCAGCTTCTACGCGCTGGAGGCGTCGCGGTGGATCGGTCTCGGGGACACCGGAGCGATCCGCGCCGGGCTCGCGCCCTACACCGACGAGGACGACGTGGACCGGCTGCTCGCCGGCGTGGCCGAGGCCTGCGCGTGAGCTAGTCGGACAGGGTCTGACGCACGTCGTCGCTCTGCTGGCCGGCGGCCACGGTCTCGACGATGTCCCGCGCGATGTCCTGCGCGGTGAGGCCGATCTCGGCGAGCACCTCCGGCCGCTTCGCGTGGTCCAGGAACCGCAGCGGCACGCCGAAGTCGCGCATCGGCGTCGGCACCCGGCGTCGCGCATGGCCTGGGCCACGGCGCCACTGACCCCGCCGCGCAGGCCGTCCTCGACGACCGACCACGGCGCGTACGCCGGCAGCCAGCCGGACGATCTCGGCGGGCACCGGCTTGACCCAGCGCGGGTCGACGACGGTGACCCGGATGCCCTGCTGCGCGCACCGGTCGGCCACCTCGAGGCAGGTCTCGACCATCGAGCCCACCGCGACCAGCAGCACGTCGTCGCCGTCCCGGCGCAGGATGTCGACGCCGTCCGACCCGCTCCAGGGCGGGCAGGTCGGGGCCGACCGCGCCGTTCGGGAAGCGCACCACGGTCGGGGCGTCGTCGACCGCGACGGCCTCGCGCAGCTCCTCGCGCAGGGTGACCGCGTCGCGCGGCGCGGCGATCCGCAGGCCGGGCACGACCTGGAGGAACGACATGTCCCACATGCCGTTGTGGCTCGCGCCGTCCTCGCCGGTGACGCCGGCCCGGTCGAGGCAGAACGTCACGCCGCACTTGTGCAGCGCGACGTCCATCAGCACCTGGTCGAACGCCCGGTTGAGGAAGGTCGCGTAGACCGCGACCACCGGGTGCAGGCCGCCGATGGCCAGCCCGGCCGCCGACGTGGCGGCGTGCTGCTCGGCGATGCCGACGTCGAAGACCCGGTCCGGGTACGCCGCGGCGAACGCGTCCAGCCCGGTCGGGATGCAGCATGGCCGCGGTGATGCCGACGACGTCGTCCCGCTCACCGCCGATCGCGACCATCTCGTCGGCGAAGACCTTGGTCCACGCGGTGCCGGAGGTCGCCAGCGGCTGGCCGGTCTCGGGGTCGATGACGCCGATGCCGTGGAAGTGGTCGGCCTCGTCGGCCTCGGCGTGCTTGTAGCCGAGGCCCTTGCGGGTCAGGCAGTGCACGAGGACCGGGCCGCCGAAGCCGCGGGCCCGCCGCAGCGCGTGCTCGACCGCCTCGACGTCGTGGCCGTCGATCGGGCCCGACGTACTTCAGGCCGAGGTCCTCGAACATGCCCTGCGGCGCGACGACGTCCTTGAGGCCCTTCTTCACGCCGTGCAGGGTGTCGTAGATCGGCGGGCCGACGACCGGCGTACGACCCAGGACCTGCTTGCCCCACTCGAGGAACCGCTCGTAGCCGCGGGTGGTGCGCAACGTCGCGAGGTGGTGCGCGAGGCCGCCGATGGTCGGCGAGTAGGAGCGCTCGTTGTCGTTGACGACGATGACGAGGCGCCGGCTGTGGTCGGCGGCGATGTTGTTCAGCGCCTCCCAGGCCATCCCGCCGGTCAGCGACCCGTCGCCGATGACCGCGACGACGTGCCGGTCGGTCTCGCCGCGCAGCTGGAACGCCTTGGCCAGCCCGTCGGCGTACGACAGGGCGGTGGAGGCGTGCGAGTTCTCGATGATGTCGTGGTCGGACTCGGCGCGGCTCGGGTAGCCGGACAGCCCGCCCTTCTGCCGCAGCCGGTCGAAGCCCGCCGGCCCGGCCGGTGACGATCTTGTGGACGTACGCCTGGTGGCCGGTGTCCCACAGGATCCGGTCGTGCGGCGAGTCGAAGACCCGGTGCAGCGCCAGCGTGAGCTCGACGGCGCCGAGGTTGGAGCCGAGGTGGCCGCCGGTGCGGGACACCGAGGCGACGAGGAACTCGCGGATCTCCTGGGCCAGATCGTCGAGCTGCCGACGGTCGAGGCGACGCAGGTCCCGGGGTTCGCGGATCGAGTCCAGCACGGGAGCGAGTCTATGCCGGGGTCACAGCCGGGACCGGAACCGGCGTCCCCGCAGCGCCTCCTCGACCAGGGCGAGCGACCGCTGGGTGCGGACCAGGTGGGCTCCCTCCCGCTCGTACGCCGACACGGCGGCCGCCACCGTCTCGGGGTCGGCCACGTCCCGCAGCTCGTCCCGGACCGTCGCCAGGCCGCGCCGGGCCGCCTCGACGCCGGAGTGGACGTGGTGGGCGGCGAACCGGGCCAGCACCACCGGGTGCCGGAGCAGGACCTCGTGCCGCCGGTAGTCCGGCGGGCACAGGTCGAACAGCCAGGCGGTGGCGGTGCGCTCCCAGTCCGGGGTGTCCGGCGGGCGGACCTCCTCCGGCCAGCCGGGAGGTACGACTGGCCGGCTCACGGCACCACCCTAGGCAGCCGCCGAGGTGCGGGTGTGCGGTCAGCGGAGGGCGAACAGCAGGAACTGGCTCACCTGACCGGGGGTGAAGTTGTTGTCGCTGACGAGCAGGAGGCTCTGGCGGCCGTCGGGCAGCCGCGGGCCGAGCGTCATGCCCTCGATGTTGTCCAGCGTCAGTCCCAGCTCGTCGAGGTCGAGCAGCAGCGACTTGCGCACGGTGCGCAGCTTCTTGACCTTGTCCAGGTCGTCGATGCCGGCGACGTTGGTGGCTCCGTGCAGGTCGACCGGAAGATGCGGATCGTGTTGCCGGCGCCGACCGAGAAGGACCGCTCCATCGCCAGCAGGCGCTCGTTGCCCAGCGGCAGCAGCTCCACCAGCCCGTTCACGGTGAAGATCGGGGACTCGGCGACGACCTTCTCGGTGGGGTACACCCACTCCTGGTGCGGACCGTGGTGCTTCTTCTTCCCGAGGTGGTAGCGGAGCAGCCGGGCGTTGCTGCCGGTCGTGGTGCTGGCGGCCGGCCCGTCCTGCGCGAGCGCGTTCTCGGCGCCGACGAACAGCGCGTGCCCGTGCGGGGCGACCGCGGCCGCCTCGAAGCCCAGGTTCTGCCGGACCCCGCGGGTGCCGCCGACCGGGTCGAAGTAGTCCGGCACCGACAGCTCGCGCGATCTGCCGGCCGGACAGGTCGAACTCCCGGACGAACGGCGCGATGCCCTGGGTGGCGATCCCCTCGGAGGTGATGATGAGCCGGTCGCCACGGGTGAGGGTGAGGCCCTCCGGGTCGAGGCTCAGCGGCGGGAACGGCTGCCCGTCGGGGCCGCGCAGCGTGGTCACTGCCAGCACGGTGACGTCGCCGGCGTCCAGCGTGCCGTCGCTGATGTCGACGTCCAGCGTGTAGAAGCGCGCCGGCGTGCTGGTCGGGGTGAACCCAGCACCCTGGTCGTCGGACAGGGCGTAGTAGACGTCGCGGCGGCGGTCGTACGCGATCGAGGAGAGGCCGCCGACGACGGTGCCGGCGAAGGTCGCTCCGGCGGGGAGGGTGGACTCGCCGCGGAAGGCCAGCTGCGGACCGTGCGGGTGGTGGGGTCCGTGGCGGCCGGCCGCCTCCGCCGGACCGGCGAGCAGGCACGGCACGGCCAGCGCGGTGACGGCGGCGGCGAGAGCGAGGCGGCGCAGCGGTGTCGACAACATCGGGGGTCTCCTGTCGGTCGCGTACCGGGCACTCTTGTCCAGCACCCGACGGGCGCGCAAGGGCCGGCGGTCAGCGTCAGGTCGGCGGCGGCCGTCAGGTCCCGCACCTCGGCGTACCGCGCGCGCACCGACGGGCGTCGGGTCGGCCTCGAACTGCTCGGTCGCTGCGCGTGGCCCACTCCGGCGGCCGGTCGGCACCCGAGAGCACCCAGGCGGCCTGGCGGGCGGCGCCGTCGGCGACGTACTCCCCCGGCTCGGGGACGACGACCGGACAGCCCAGGACGGCCGGCGCGAGCCGCCGCACCGCCTCGGACCGGGCGCCGCCGCCGACCAGCATCACCCGGCGTACGACGGCACCCTGCGCGACCAGCGCGTCCAGCCCGTCGGCCAGCCCGCAGAGCAGGCCCTCGACCGCGGCCCGGGCCAGGTGCGCCGGTGTCGTCGACGTCAGCGTGAGCCCGTGCAGGGCGCCGGTCGCGTCCGGCCGGTCGGGCGTGCGCTCGCCCTCCAGGTAGGGCACCAGCACCAGCCCGTCGGCCCCGGCCGGCGCCGACAGCGCCAGCCGGGACAGCCCGTCGTGGTCGATGCCCAGCAGCCGGGCGGCGGCGTCGAGCACCCGCGACGCGTTCAGCGTGCACACCAGCGGCAGGAAGCCGCCGGTCGCGTCGGCGAAGCCGGCCACGATCCCGGTCGGGTCGCGGGCCGGGACGTCGGCAACCGCGCTGACGACGCCCGAGGTGCCGATCGAGACGACCACGTCGCCGGGCTCGGCGCCGACACCCAGCGCCGCGGCGGCGTTGTCGCCGGCGCCCGGGCCGAGCCGCGCCTGGCCGTGCTCGGCCCGCCGCGTCGTGCGGGCCGAGCACCTCGGGCACCTGCAGCACGCGGCCGAAGCCGCGCTCGAGCAGGTCCGGCCGGTACGACTCCGCCGCCGCCGACCAGTAGCCGGTGCCGCTGGCGTCGCTGCGGTCGGTGCGCAGCGAGTCGAGACCCGCGGCGCCACCGAGCCGCCAGGTCAGCCAGTCGTGCGGCAGGCACACCGCTGCCGCGCGCGCGGCCAGGTCCGGCTCGTGCTCGGCGAGCCAGCGCAGCTTGGTGACGGTGAACGAGGCCACCGGGACGATCCCGACCGCGTCGGCCCACGCCGCGCCGCCGCCGAGCTCGGCGACCAGGTCGCGCGCCGCAGCCGCGGACCGGGTGTCGTTCCACAGCAGCGCCGGGCGCACCACCTCGCCGGCCTCGTCCAGGCAGACCATGCCGTGCTGCTGGCCGCCGACCGAGATCGCCGCGACGTCGTCCAGCCCGCCTGCCTGGGCCACCGCCTCGTGCAGCGCACCCCACCAGGCGGCAGGGTCGACCTCGGTGCCGTCCGGGTGAGCGGCCCGGCCCTCGCGCACCAGGGCTCCGGTCTCGGCGTCGCGCACGACGACCTTGCACGACTGGGTCGAGGAGTCGACGCCGGCGACCAGCGGCACCGGGCCCGCCCCGGTCAGCGTGCGCCCAGCAGGTGCTCGACGGCGAGCTGGTCGAGCCGCACGAAGCCGAACCCGCGGGCGGCGGCAGCGTCCACGTCGAACTCCTCGAACGCCGACGTGTCGGCCAGCAGGTCGTCGTAGCTCTCGCCCGGGCTCAGGGTCGGCACCGCCAGCTCGGCGACCCTGGACGCCGCCAGCGCCTCCTGCACCTCGGGGTCGGCCCGGAAGGCGGCCGCCCGCTCCTTGAGCAGCAGGTAGGTGCGCATGTTCGCCGCGGCCGACGCCCACACGCCGTCCATGTCCTCGGTGCGCATCGGCTTGTAGTCGAAGTGCCGCGGGCCGTCGTAGGCCGGACCGTCGCGGCACCACCGGGCCCGCCGTTCTCCAGCAGGTCGACCAGGAAGAAGGCGCTGAGCAGGTCGCCGTGGCCGAAGACCAGGTCCTGGTCGAACTTCGGCCCGTGCTGGCCGTTGAGGTCGATGTGGAACAGCTTGCCGTGCCACAGCGCCTGGGCGATGCCGTGCACGAAGTTCAGCCCGGCCATCTGCTCGTGCCCGACCTCGGGGTTGAGCCCGACCATGTCGCCGTGCTCGAGGCCGGCGATGAACGCCAGCGCGTGGCCGACGGTCGGCAGCAGGATGTCGCCGCGGGGCTCGTTGGGCTTGGGCTCGATGGCGAACCGCAGCCCGTAGCCGCGGTCGATCGAGTACTGCGCGAGCATGTCGATGCCCTCGCGGTAGCGGTCCAGCGCGGCCCGGACGTCCTTGGCGGCGTCGTTCTCGGCGCCCTCGCGGCCGCCCCAGAACACGTAGGTCGACGCGCCCAGCTCGGCGGCCAGGTCCATGTTGCGCATCACCTTGCGCAGCGCGTACCGGCGGACGTCGCGGTCGTTGCTGGTGAAGCCGCCGTCCTTGAACACCGGGTGGGTGAACAGGTTGGTGGTCACCATCGGCACGACCAGGCCGGTCTCGTCCAGCGCCGCCCGGAACCGCTTGATGTGCTCGTCGCGCGCAGCTGTCGTCGCTGCCGAACGGGATCAGGTCGTCGTCGTGGAACGTGACGCCGTAAGCGCCCAGCTCGGCGAGCCGGTGCACGGTCTCGACCGGGTCGATCGGCGCGCGGGTCGCGTCGCCGAACGGGTCGCGGGCCTGCCAGCCGACGGTCCAGAGACCGAAGGTGAACTTGTCGGCGGGGGTGGGTCGCAGGTCAGCTCATGGTGCGGTTCCTTCGGTTGTGGTCGGGCGGTGGGGTCTCGTGGGTTGAACGGATGTCAGGAGGCGTGGCTACGGGGCAAGCCGAGCAACGGGTCGGTCAGCAGTGCGTCGAAGGCGAGCTCGGCAGCGCCCACCAGGGTCGAGTCGGAGCCGAGGTGCGGCGCGACGATGCGGACCTGCTCCCCCGGCGCGTCGAGCGCAGCGCTGTCGAAGGCAGCTCGCACCGTGGGTCCGGCGGCGCGCAGCACCTCTTCCAGGGCGCCACCGAGGATGACCAGCCTCCGGGTTGAGGACGTTGACGACGTTGGCCGTGCCGCGCCCCAGCCAGCTCGCGACGTGCTCCAGGGCCGCGGCTGCGACCCGGTCGCCGGTGAGTGCCGCGGCGACGACCTCGCGCACTCCGGCGAGTCCGCCTCCCGCCGGCCGTCCGGCCAGCTCGAACAGGCGCTCCTCGCCGCACTCGGTCTCCCAGCAGCCGCGCGACCCGCAGTGGCAGGGCAGGCCGGCCGGGTCGACGACGACATGGCCGACCTCGCCCGCGTAGCCCGTCCGGCCGCCGAGCGGGCGGCCGCCGGTCGATGATCCCGGCGCCGATGCCGGAGTGGCCGGACAGGTAGACCGCGTCGTCGACGCCGGCGGCGGCCCCGCGGACGTGCTCGGCCAGGATGCCGAGGTCGGCCTCGTTGCCGACGGCCACCGGCAGGCCCAGCGCTGTCGGCCAGGGCGGCCCCGAGCGGGGCGTCCTGCCAGCCCAGGTTCGGGGCCTGCCGGACCTGCCCGTCGCTGCGCCGCACCATCCCCGGCACGGCGACGCCGACGCGCACGACGCTCCGGTCGGTCGACCGCGAGCAGCTCGGTGGCGATCTTGGCGATGGCCGCGACCACGGTCGCCTGCCGGCGGGTCCCCCGCCGGTGGGTGCGGTCACGACGGCAGAGGACCGCGCCGCCGAGGCCGACCCGCGCGACGCTGAGGTGGGTCACGCCGATGTCCACGGCCAGCACCTGCACCCGTTCGGACTCCGGCACGACGACGTACGACGGGCGCCCGCCGGTGCTGGCCGCCTCGCCGCCGTCCCGGTCCGGTCGGCCGGGCTCCTCCCGCAACAGGCCGGCCGCGACCAGCTCGCTGGTGAGGTCGCCGATGGTGCTGCGGTTGAGGCCGAGCTCGGCGGTCAGCCGGCTGCGCGCCGTCGGCCCGTGCACGTGCACGTAGCGGAGCAGCGTCGAGAGGTTGCCGCGACGGACGTCCTCCGACCGCGCCCCGCGCGCACCCCGTGCCAGGACCGTCATCGGCAGCGCTAGCCCCGTCCGGACGCCGCCGCGCGCCGCCGGGACACGCGCGTCGACGCCGGCGGCCAGCAGCAGCACGCCGCCGGTCACCATGTAGACGACAGCGGCCGGCTGGTTGAGCAGGCCCATGCCGTTGGCCACGACCGCGACCACCAGACCGCCGATGATCGCGTCCATCGGCTTGCCCTTGCCGCCGAAGAGGCTGGTGCCGCCGATGACGGCCGCGCCGACGGCGTAGAGCAGCGTCTCGCCACCGCCGGTGGTCGGGGTCACCGAGTTCACCCGGCTGGCGAGCAGGACGCCGGCGATGGCGGCGATCGTCGAGCAGAGCACGAAGCAGAGCAGCTTGACCCGCGCCACGTTGATGCCGGCCCGGCGGGCGGCCTCGGCGTTGCCGCCGACCGCGTAGACGTGCCGGCCGAACAGCGTGCGGCTGAGCAGGACCGAGAAGAGCGACGAGCAGGACGAGCACGCACCGGGATGACGATCGGGATGCCCTTGATCGAGGTGACGGCCGCGTTCCGGCTGCGCTCGATGCTCAGGTAGTAGGTGCAGATGCCGAGCAGCACGGCCATGGCCACGATCTTCGCCAGCCAGACGCGACGTCGCGGTCGTCACCAGGCCCCGGGCCCGGCGGGTGGCCAGCGCGCGGTAGGTCACCAGCGCATAGGCGGCCATCAGGACGACGTACATCGTCCAGCCGAGCCAGACCGGCAGGTTCTTCGACATGATCGCCAGCACGGTCTCGCTCTGGATCCGGATCGTGCCGCCCTCGCCGATGATCTTGAGCAGCAGGCCCTGCAGCGCGAGGAAGCCGGCCAGCGTGACGACGAACGACGGGATCCCCACCTGGGCCACCAGCAGGCCGATGACCAGGCCGATCACGGCGCCGGTCGCCAGGCAGCCGAGCATCCCGACGTACCACGGCCAGTCGTTGCCGGGTCGCGACGACGCCCAGCACCGCCCCGGCGACACCGGCGGTGAAGCCGGCGGACAGGTCGATCTCGCCGATGCAGCAGCACGAACACCAGGCCCATCGCGATGACGATGACCGGGCGCGCTCTGGATCAGCAGGTTGGCGAAGTTGAACGAGTTGGTGAACGTCTCCGGCCGCAGCGCGGAGAAGACGATGACCAGCACGATCAGGCCGAGGACGGCCGGCAGCGGCCCGACGTCGCCGCCGCGCACCCGGGCGACGTACTCGCGGAAGGCGTCGCCGCAGACCGGTCGGCTCGGGCGCCGAGGATCACCTGGCGGCTCGCTGCTCGGGCGGCCGGTCATGACTGCTCTCCCGTCTCCGCGTCGGTCGGATCGGCGATCGAGGTCGCGTCGTCGTGCGGGTCGGTCACCTCGACGCTGGCCCTCCTTCTCGACGAGCGTGCCGCCGGTGATCAGCTGCGACCACCTCGGAGTGGCGACACGTCCTTGGCCTCGACCTGGGCGGCCAGCCGGCCCAGGTAGAGCACCGCGATGTCGTCGGCCACCGCGAGCACGTCGTTCATGTTGTGGCTGATCAGGATCACCGCGAGCCCGCGGTCGGCGAGCCGGCGGACCAGCCGGAGCACCTGCTCGGTCTGGGCGACGCCGAGCGCGGCGGTCGGCTCGTCGAGGATCACCAGCTTGGAGTTCCACAGCACCGCGCGGGCGATGGCCACCGTCTGGCGCTGGCCGCCGGAGAGGCTGGCCACCTTCTGCCGGACCGACTTCACGGTGCGGACGGACAGCCCGGCCAGGGTCTCGGCGGCCCGCTCCTCCATCGTGATCTCGTCGAGGAGGCCGGTCGACGAGCGCCTCGCGGCCGAGGAAGAGGTTCTGGACGATGTCGAGGTTGTCGCACAGCGCGAGGTCCTGGTAGACGACCTCGATGCCGAGCGCGTTGGCCTGCTTGGGGTTGTGCGACGTGCACCGGCTGGCCCTCGAACAGGTAGTCGCCGCTGTCGAAGGCGTGGATGCCGGCGATGCCCTTGATCAGGGTGCTCTTGCCGGCGCCGTTGTCACCGACGAGCGCGGTGACCCGGCCGAGCCGGACCGTGAGGTCCACGTCGTGCAGGACCTGCACCGGCACCGAAGCTCTTGTTGACTCCCGCGCAGCTCGAGCAGCGGGGTCCGTCTGGTCGGCGGGCTCGCTGCCCGCTTCCGTCGTCGTGCTGGTCATGGCACCTCGCCTGCATCGTGGTGGTGACACCGGACGGCAGCACGTTACGGTGCCGCGGGCCGGGCACGGGGGTCCGGTCCGGCAGGACCGGACCCCCGTGCCGCGTCCGCTACTGCAGGCCGAGCTTCGGCGCAGGCGTCCGCGAAGTCGGGGGTGCAGACCTTCTCGACCGTGGTGTAGCCGGCGTCGAACGGCTCCTTGATGTTCTCCTGGGTGATCCACACCGGGGTGGCGAACGACCGACTGCGACCTTCTTGTTCGCCTCCGTGTCGTCGACCTCGCCGTTGGCCAGCGCGTCGGCCGAGCCGTCGTCCTTGACGATCGCGATCGCGAGCTTCGCGGCGGCGTCGGCCTCGAGGTTGACGTCCTTGTAGACGGTGCCGCACTGGGTGCCGGCGATGACGCGCTGCAGGCCCTCGTCGGAGGCGTCCTGACCGGTGACCGGGACCTTGCCGGCGAGGCTTGTTGTTCTTCAGCACGGTGACGATGCCGCCGGCCATCGTGTCGTTGGCCGAGACGACGCCGTCGACCTTGCCGTCGTTCTGGGTGAACAGCTGCTCGAAGGTCGTCTGGGCCACGGTGGCGTCCCACTTGCCGGTCTGGTCGCCGACGATCTTGTAGTCGCCGGAGTCGACCTTCGGCTTGAGCGCCTCGTCGTAGCCCTGCTTGAACAGCGCGGCGTTGTTGTCGGTCGGGTCACCGTTGATGTAGACGATGTTCGCCTGGGTCTTGCCGGCGTCGTCGAGGCACTTGATGAGCCCCTCGCCCATCAGCTTGCCGACCTGCGACGTTGTCGAACGACACGTAGTAGTCGGCCGACCCGCCCAGCGTCAGGCGGTCGTAGTCGATGCTCGGGATGCCGGCGTCCTTGGCCTTCTGCTCGCAGGCCGCGCCGCTCTCGGAGTCGAGGTTGACGATCATCAGGACGTTGACGCCCTCGTTGATCATCGAGTCGCAGAGCGTGGCGAACTTGGTGACGTCCTTGCGCGGCGTTCTGGATGATCGCCTCGTAGCCGGCCGCCGTGATGGCCTTCTCCAGAGCCGGCCGGTCGTTGGTCTCCCAGCGCGGCGAGGTGGCGGCGTCCGGCAGGATCACGCCGACCTTGCCGCCGGCCTCGGCGCTCGGGCTGTCGCCGTCCGAGCCACTGTCCCCGCCGTCGTCGTCGCCGCCGCAGGCCGTGAGCAGCAGTGGCAGGACGACGAGTCCCGCTACCGCCATCCTTCGCATCCGCATGTCGTGGTGCCCTTCCGGTGAGGGAGCAGCGGCACCGCTGTGCCGACCGCGAGGAATGTTGTCGCCCACAACGTAATGACCGCGCACCGACACGGGAAGTCACAAGTTCGTAACGGCGGCGAAACGTCCGAGTCGTCCCGTCGCCAAGCGTCCAGACATCTGCGCTGGATTCAGCCGCGCAGCAGTGACCTCAGGACGTACTGCATGATGCCGCCGTGCCGGTAGTAGTCGGCCTCGCCGGGGGTGTCGATGCGCAGCCGCGCCGGTGAACTCCGGTGTCCCCGTGCTGCGCACGGTCACCTCGCGCGGCGACGCCCCGTCGTTGAGCGCCGTGACGCCGGTGACCGAGAACTCCTCCTCGCCGGTCAGGCCGAGCGACTCCGCCGACTCGCCGTCGCGGTACTGCAGCGGCAGCACGCCCATCCCGATCAGGTTCGACCGGTGGATCCGCTCGTACGACTCGGCGATGACCGCCCGGACGCCGAGCAGTGCCGTGCCCTTGGCCGCCCAGTCGCGCGACGAGCCCGAGCCGTACTCCTTGCCGGCCAGGATCACCAGCGGGATGCCGGCCGCGGCGTAGTGCTGGGCCGCGTCGTAGATCGAGGTGACCTCGCCGCCGGCGGTGAAGTCGCGGGTGAAGCCGCCCTCGGTCGCCGGGCGCGAGCTGGTTGCGCAGCCGGATGTTCGCGAAGGTGCCGCGGATCATCACCTCGTGGTTGCCGCGCCGCGAGCCGTAGGAGTTGAAGTCGCGCCGGTCGACGCCGTGCTCCTGCAGGTAGGCGCCCGCCGGCGAGTCGGCCTTGATCGAGCCGGCCGGCGAGATGTGGTCGGTGGTCACCGAGTCGCCGAGCACCGCGAGCACCCGCGCGCCCTCGATGTCGGTGACCGGCTCCGGGTCGGCGGGCATGCCCTCGAAGTACGGCGGCTTGCGCACGTACGTCGAGTCGGCGTCCCACTCGAAGACGTTGCCGGTCGGCGTCGGCAGGTTCTGCCAGGTCTCGTCGCCGGCGAACACGTCGGCGTAGCTGCGACTGAACATCTCCGAGGCGCACTGCCGAGTCGACGACCTCCTGGATCTCCTGGGCCGAGGGCCAGATGTCCTTGAGGAACACGTCGGCGCCGTCAGCGTCCTGGCCGAGCGGCTCGGTGGTGATGTCGATGTCCATCGACCCGGCGAGCGCGTAGGCCACGACCAGCGGCGGCGACATCAGGTAGTTCATCTTGACGTCCGGGTTGATCCGGCCCTCGAAGTTGCGGTTGCCCGACAGCACCGAGACCACCGCGAGGTCGTTGTCGTTCACCGCCTTGCTGATGGGCTCCTGCAGCGGGCCGGAGTTGCCGATGCAGGTCGTGCAGCCGTAGCCGACGAGGTTGAAGCCGAGCTTGTCGAGGTACGGCGTGAGGCCGGCCCGCTCGTAGTAGTCCATGACCACCTTGGAGCCCGGCGCGAGGGTCGTCTTCACCCACGGCTTGCGGGTGAGGCCCCGCTCGACGGCCTTCTTGGCCAGCAGGGCGGCGCCGATCATCACCGACGGGTTGGAGGTGTTGGTGCACGAGGTGATGGCCGCGATGACGACGTGGCCGTGGTCGACCTCGAACTCCTGCCCGTCCAGCGAGACCTTGGCCGGGTTCGACGGGCGGCCGCTCGGCCGCGTGCGTCGGGCACGCCGTGCGGCTGTCCGGCCGCACCGTTGCCCGTCGTACCGATGGCGGGCGAGTCGCTCGCCGGGAACGACTCGGCCGAGCCCTCGTCGACCTTCGACTCGGGCGCCTCGTCGTCGGTGTAGGCCGCCAGCGCCGTCGCGGAAGCCGTCCTTCGCGTCGGACAGCGAGACCCGGTCCTGCGGCCGCTTCGGGCCGGCGATGGACGGGACGACGGTCGACAGGTCGAGCTCGATGGTCTCGCTGTAGGCCGGCTCGGCCTTCGGGTCGTGCCAGAGCCCCTGCGCCTTGGCGTACGCCTCGACCAGCGCGACCTGCTGCTCCTCGCGGCCGGTCATCCGGAGGTAGCGGATCGTCTCGTCGTCGATCGGGAAGATGGCGACGGTCGAGCCGTACTCCGGGCTCATGTTGCCGATGGTGGCCCGGTTGGCCAGCGGCACCGCCGCGACGCCCTCGCCGTAGAACTCGACGAACTTCCCGACCACGCCGTGCTCGCGCAGCATCTCGGTGATGGTGAGCACCAGGTCGGTCGCGGTGGCGCCCTCCGGCAGCTCGCCGACGAGCTTGAAGCCGACGACCTTCGGGATGAGCATCGAGACCGGCTGGCCGAGCATGGCCGCCTCGGCCTCGATGCCGCCGACGCCCCAGCCCAGGACGCCGAGGCCGTTGACCATCGTGGTGTGCGAGTCGGTGCCGACCAGGGTGTCCGGGTAGGCCACCCCGTCGCGCTCGAAGATCACGCGGGCGAGGTACTCGATGTTGACCTGGTGCACGATGCCGGTGCCCGGCGGGACGACCTTGAAGTCGTCGAACGCCGTCTGCCCCCAGCGCAGGAACTGGTAGCGCTCGGTGTTGCGCTCGTACTCGAGCTCGACGTTGCGCACGAAGGAGTCCGGCGCGCCGAAGAGGTCGGCGATCACCGAGTGGTCGATGACCAGCTCGGCCGGCGCCAGCGGGTTGATCTTGCTCGGGTCGCCGCCGAGCTCCTGCACCGCCTCGCGCATGGTGGCCAGGTCGACCACGCACGGCACGCCGGTGAAGTCCTGCATGATCACGCGGGCCGGCGTGAACTGGATCTCGATGTCCGGCTCGGCCGTCGGGTCCCACGCCGCCAGCGAGCGGATGTGGTCGGCGGTGATGTTCTCGCCGTCCTCGGTGCGGAGCAGGTTCTCCAGCAGGATCTTCAGCGAGTACGGGAGCTTGTGGCTGCCGTCCACCTTGTCCAGGCGGTAGATGTCGTACGACGACTCGCCGACCTCCAGGGTGTCCTTGCTGCCGAAGCTGTCCTGCACGACATCGCCCTGACTGGTGCTCGCCACGAGCGTCTCCCTTCGTCCGCCTTCATCCTGCCCGCACCGGGTTCCCTACCCCACCGCGGCCTCCGGTCAAGGTATCTCGACATCAAGATACTTGTCCACCTCCGACCGCGGGGCAGGATGTCCGCCGTGACCACCGACCCGCGCCAGGTGCGCGACAGCCTGGCCCGCCAGTCGTTCCTGCGGCTGCTGGGCGCCGAAGCGACCGTCGTGGAGCCGGGCCATGTCGTTCTCGAGCTCCCGTTCCGCGACGACCTCTGCCAGCAGAACGGCTTCCTGCACGCCGGCGTGCTCACCTCGGTCGCCGACTCGGCGTGCGGCTATGCGGCCCTCACCCTGATGCCGGCCGGCAGCGACGTCCTGAGCGTGGAGTTCAAGGTCAACCTGCTCGCGCCCGGGCAGGGCGACCGGTTCCGGGCCGACGCGAAGGTCGTCCGGTCGGGACGCACGCTCACGGTCTGCCAGGCCGAGGTCCGGGCCGTCACGTCGGGACAGCCCGAGACGGTCGTCGCGCTGATGCAGGCGACGATGATCGCTCGCCCGCCGCGGGCCGAGTGAGAGCGCTTCCGCACACGGACTGACGGCAACGAAGGCTTCACCCGACCTGCGTCCGGGAGTACGTTCCCGGAGTGGCCCGCGCTCGGCCAGGTCTCGGCACGGAGACCCTGCAACAGCTGACTGACCTGCAACGGCAGGTCAGTGAGCGAGTCGCGCCGTTGAGCGAGCGGGAGCGCCAGCGCAGCCGGCAGCACGCCCGGCGGGTCGCGGCACGCACCACCGCCGCCGCTCGTGCCGCTGGCCCTCGCCGCCGGGATCGCGCTGGACGCCGGCGGCAGCCGGGACTGGCTCGGTGACCGCTGGAGCGACCTGAGCCGGCCGACGACCGGTCAGCAGGAGCCCGCTGAGGTCCGTCCCGCCGGCTACCTGAGGTCCGTCGGCTACTGGAGCGCCGGGTGCCTGCTGCGCGTAGTCCGCCCACGCCACCGGCGGCTCGCCGGCCGCCTGGTCGACGAACTGGTCGAGGAACCACTGCCGGTAGGCGACCAGCGGTGCCGGCGTCGCGAGGGTCAGCAGCAGCCGGCCCTGCTGGCAGTACTCGTCGACCTCGTCGAGCACCCTGCCCAGCTCACCCGCAGCAGCCGCGGCCGACACCGGGACGGTGTAGGTGAGGTCGACCGTCGGGTCGCCGGCGGCGATGGCCGCGGAGAGCTGCGCCTCCTGCTCGGCGGTGAACATCGCGTAGCGGCCGCTCAGGCTCGACACCAGCTCGACGAACCGGACCGGCAGCCCCTCGGAGTCGCCCTTCTGCCGCATCTGCTCGGCCACCAGCATCAGCTCGCGGGTGATCTCGTCGGTGTGCTGCTGGGCCTCGGACTGCAGGGCGGTCGGCAGGCCGATGATCTGGACCGTCACGAGCTCCTCGGAGCTGACCGCGCTCATGCGGCGTACGCCAGTGCCAGCAGTCGTGAGTCGGCCGCCGGCCTCCGGACGGCCGGTGATCGGTGTCACGTCGGCGGCCTCGTCGTCGCTGTCCGGGCCGAAGTCGGGCAGCTCGTCGTCGCTGCGGACCCGGCACCAGACCGTCTTGCCGGTCGGGCTCGACTGGACGCCCCACGCGGCGCTGAGCGCCTCGACCAGCGCGATCCCCCGGCCGGTGGTCGCGCCGGTGCCGTAGTGCCGTGCCTGGGGCAGGGCCGGCGACGAGTCGGTGACCTCGATGAGCACGGCGTCGGGCTCGGCCCGGAGGTGGACCGTGTAGGCGCTGCGCGCGTGCAGCGCGGCGTTGGTCACCAGCTCGGTGAGAACCTGGGGGGCGGCCAGCTCGAAGCCGGTGACCTTCCATTTCTCCAGCGCGTCACGGAGGAAGCGTCGGGCCTGGCTGACCGACTTCAGCTCGGCGGGCAAGGTGAGCGATGCTTCGTGCACAGGAACGAGACTAGGACCCGGCTGGTGACGCGCGTGCATCCGGCTCGCCGTTCAGCTCCCCCGGGGTTCCAGCACGGCCACGCACTCGACGTGCGCGGTCATCGGGAACAGGTCGAACGCCCGCAGCCCGGCCAGTCGGTAGCCCCGCTCGCCGAAGAAGCGGAGGTCGCGCGCCAGCGCCGCCGGGTCGCAGGCGACGTAGGCGATCCGGCGGGCCCGGACGCGCGACAGCAGGTCGACGACCGAGCGGCCGGCGCCCGAGCGCGGCGGGTCGAGCACGACGAGGTCGGCCCGGCCCAGGCCGCAGCCGGCGCAGCACGTGGTCGACCCGGCCGCGCTCGATGCGTACGCCGGCCAGCCCGGCGAGGTTGTGCCGCGCATCCTCGACGGCGACCCGGTCGGTCTCCACCGCCGTGACCCGGCCGGTCGGCCCGACCCGCGCGGCCAGCTCGGCCGCGAACAGCCCGACGCCGCAGTACAGGTCCAGCGCCGACTCGCCCGGCTGCGGGTCGAGCCCGCTCGATGACCGCGTCCAGCAGGGTCGTCGGCCGCCCCCGGGTGCACCTGCCAGAACCCGCCGGCGGTGACGCGGAACGACCGCTCCCCCACCACCTCGGTCAGCGCCCCGTGGCCGCGGCCGTCCGGCAGCACCAGCCGGTCGCCGGTCGACGGCGACACCGCGACCTCGACCGACGCATGCCCCGGCCAGCGGCGGCCGGTCACGTCGGCCTCGTCGACCAGCGGGTGCGCGATCCGGCAGTGGTCGACCGGCACCACCTCGTGCGACCGGTGGCGGCGCAGGCCCGGCGTCCCGTCGTCGTCGACGGCGAACTGCACCCGGGTGCGCCAGCCCAGACCCTGCGCGTCGCCCGGCACCGCCTCGACCTCGACGGCGAGGTCCAGCCCGGCCAGCCGGCTCAGCTGCTCGCTGCACCACCGCCGCCTTGAGCGAGCGCTGCGCCGGCAGCGACGCGTGCTGCCAGTCGCAGCCGCCGCACCGGCCGGGTCCGGCCCACGGGCAGGGCGGCTCCACCCGGTCCGGCGACGGCTCGACGACCTCGACCGCGTCGGCGCGCCAGAACGTCGACCCGTCGTGCCCGTCGGTGACCACGACCCGCACCCGCTCCCCCGGCAGCGCGTGCCGGACGAACAGCACCCGGCCCTCGTGCCGGGCCACGCAGTGACCGCCGTGGGCGACCGGCCCGACCTCGACGTCGAGCGTCCTGCCGACCGCGGACATCCCGACCTGGCCGGGCGCTCAGGACAGTCCCCCGCCGCGGCCCACGTCGCCGCGCCGGAACGCGCCCGGCGGCACCCCGTCGTCCTTGTCGGCCAGGCCCTCGGAGCTCTTCAGCTGCCAGGGGACGCTGGTGACCATCACGCCGGGCGTGAACAGCAGCCGGCCCTTGAGCCGCAGCGCGCTCTGGTTGTGCAGCAGGTGCTCCCACCAGTGGCCGACGACGTACTCCGGGATGAGCACGGTGACGATGTCGCGCGGGCTGCCGCTGCGCACGCTCCGGACGTAGTCGATGACCGGGTCGGTGACCTCGCGGAACGGCGAGTCCAGCACCTTGAGCGGGATCGGGATCCGCCGGCGGTCCCACTCGGCCTGCAGCGCGCGGGTCTCCTCCGGGTCGACGCTGACGGTCACCGCCTCGAGCGTCGTGGGCCGCATCGCCCGCGCGTAGGCCAGCGCGCGCATCGTCGGCTTGTGGATCTTCGAGACCAGCACGATCGCGTGGGTCCGCGACGGGAGCACCATGTCCTCGTCCTCGTCGACCACCAGCTCGCGGGACACGCCGTCGTAGTGCCGGTGGATGCCCTTCATCAGCACGAACAGGACGATCATCGCGGCGATCGCGATCCAGGCGCCGAGCAGGAACTTGGTGATCAGCACCACGACCAGGACCAGCCCGGTCACCGAGAGGCCGACACCGTTGATGACCCGGCTGCGCTGCATCCGCGCCCGCGCCGCCGGGTCCGCCTCGGTGCGCAGCAGCCGGGTCCAGTGCCGGACCATGCCGGTCTGGCTGAGGGTGAACGACACGAAGACGCCGACGATGTAGAGCTGGATGAGCCGGGTCACCTCGGCGTCGAACGCCACGATCAGCACGATCGCGAAGGCCGCCAGGATGATGATGCCGTTGCTGAAGGCCAGCCGGTCACCGCGGGTGTGCAGCTGGCGGGGCAGGTAGCGGTCCTGCGCGAGGATCGAGCCGAGCACCGGGAAGCCGTTGAACGCGGTGTTGGCCGCCAGCACCAGGATCAGCCCGGTGACCGTCGTCACGACAGCAGCCATCAGCGGGATGCCGTCGAAGATGGACTTGGCCAGCTGGCCGATGACCGGGTCCTGCGCGTAGCGGACCCCTGCTCCGGGAACTGCACGCCGCCGCGCCACGGCACACCCTCCTCGCCGTTCAGCCGCAGCTGCTCGACGACGTTCTCGGCGTACCGGATGCCGCTCACCTTGGCGAGCACGATGATGCTCGTGAGCATCGTGACCGCGATGGTGCCGAGCAGCAGCAGGGTCGTGGCAGCGTTCTTCGACTTCGGCTTGCGGAACGCCGGCACCCCGTTGCTGATCGCCTCGACGCCGGTCAGCGCCGCGCAGCCGGACGAGAACGCGCGCAGCAGCAGGAAGGCACCGGCGAGCCCGGTGATGCCCTGCTCGTAGCCGGACTCCGGCACCAGCGTGAACCGGGCGCTCTCGACGTCGGGCAGGTCGCCCATCGCGAGACGCAGGAAGCCCCAGCCCGGCCATCCCCAGGACCGCGGCCATGAAGGCGTACGTCGGCACGGCGAAGGCCGTCCCGGACTCGCGGACGCCACGCAGGTTCGCCGCCATCAGCAGCAGCGTCGCGACCACGGCGACCACGACCTCGTGGCCCTGGAACGCGGCGATCGTCGAGGCCGCGTACTGCGCCGCCGACGAGATCGACACCGCGACCGTCAGGACGTAGTCGACGAGCAGCGCGCTGGCCACGGTCAGCCCCGGCGTGGCGCCCAGGTTGACGGTGGCGACCTCGTAGTCGCCGCCGCCGCTCGGGTACGCGTGCACGTTCTGCCGGTACGACGCGACCACGACGAGCATGACCACCGCGACGACCAGGCCGACCTTCCAGGAGTACGAGTAGGCCGCGAACCCGGCGATGCCGAGGGTCAGGAAGACCTCGTCCGGCGCGTACGCCACCGACGACAGCGCGTCACTGGCGAAGACGGGCAGGGCCACCCGCTTCGGCAGCAGCGTCTCGCCGAGCCGGTCGCTGCGCATGGCGCGGCCGAGCAGCAGGCGCTTGACCGCATCCGTGGTCTGGGGCACGACGCCCGATGCTAGAGCCCATGTCGCACTGCGCTAGCGTCACCGCGCGTGCACTTCGTCATCATGGGCTGCGGCCGGGTCGGGTCGACGCTGGCGCACATCCTCGAGGCGCAGGGCCACTCGGTCGCGGTGATCGACTCCAACGAGTCGGCGTTCCGCCGGCTCGGCGCCGGGTTCGCCGGCCGCCGGGTGACCGGCATCGGCTTCGACCGCGACACGCTGCGCGAGGCCGGCATCGAGGAGGCCCAGGCCTTCGCCGCGGTCAGCAGCGGCGACAACTCGAACATCCTGGCCGCCCGGGTCGCCCGGGAGACGTTCGGCGTCGACAACGTCGTCGCCCGCATCTACGACCCGGGCCGCGCCGAGGTCTACCAGCGCCTCGGCATCCCCACCGTCGCGACGGTGCGGTGGACCGCCGACCAGATGCTGCGCCGACTGCTGCCGCACGGCGCCGAGCCGGAGTGGCGCGACCCGAGCGGCACCGTCCGGCTGGCCGAGGTCAACGTCGACCAGGCCTGGATCGGTGAGCGGGTCAGCAGGCTGGAGGAGAACGCCGGCGCGCGGGTCGCCTTCCTCACCCGGCTGGGCGAGGGGCTGCTGCCCGGCGCGGACACAGTGCTGCAGGACGGCGACCTGGTGCACATGGTCATGCGTGACGACGAGGCAGACGCCGTCGAGGCTGCCCTGCAGCACCGTTGGCGGAGGAGCCCTGATGCGCGTCGCCATCGCCGGCGCAGGCAGCGTGGGCCGCTCGGTCGCCCGCGAGCTGCTCGAGAACGGCCACGAGGTGCTGCTCCTCGACAAGGACCCGGCCGCCATCAAGCGCACCTCCGTGCCCGGGGCGCAGTGGCTGCTCGCCGACGCGTGCGAGGTCACCTCCCTCGAGGAGGCCGGCCTGCACGAGTGCCAGGTGGTCGTCGCCGCGACCGGTGACGACAAGGTCAACCTCGTCGTGTCGCTGCTCGCCAAGACGGAGTACGGCGTCCCGCGCACCGTCGCGCGGGTCAGCCACCCCAAGAACGAGTGGATGTTCGACGAGGCCTGGGGGGTCGACGTCGCCGTGTCGATGCCGCGCCTGATGACGGCCCTGGTCGAGGAGGCCGTCAGCGTCGGCGACCTGGTGCGGATCTTCACCTTCCAGCAGTCCAACACCGACATGCTCGAGCTCACGCTGCCCTCGGACTCGCCCGTGGTGGCGACCCGGGTCGGCGACGTGGCGTGGCCGCAGGACACCGCACTGGTCGCGATCATCCGCGAGGGCCGGCCGATCGTGCCGTCGCCCGACGACCCGCTCGAGGCCGGTGACGAGCTGCTGTTCGTCGCCAGCCCCGACATGGGCCCGCAGCTCGAGGAGCTGCTCGCCCCGCACGCCCGCTGACGGTCAGCCGGGGTCGGGCTCGCTGTCGCGGTCGGTGTCGCGGTCCGGGGCGCGCTGCGTCTCGCTGTCGGCCGCCGCGTTGATCGGCGTCCGGCCACGAGCCAGCAGCCAGACCATCGCCGCCAGCGCCGCCACCTGCAGCGGCCAGCCCAGCGCGATCTTCGCGACGCCCAGCCAGCCCACCTTGCCGGCGAGGTAGAGCGGCCACATCACGACGACCCGCACGATGCACGGCACGGCCAGCACCAGGGTCAGCTTGCTGCAGAGCTTGACGACCGCCGGGTCCTTGCGCCACCCGGTGAGGTCGCCGGTGACCGATGCGAGCATCAGCCCGACCACCGGCCAGCGCATCAGGACCGACAGCGTCAGGACGACGGCGTACACCGCGTTGTAGATGATGCCCGGCAGGAAGACGTCCTCGGCCTTGCCGCTGCGCGCCGCGAAGACCGCGGCGATGCCGATGCCGACCAGGCTGTTGACGACGTACTGGACCGGCTGGTGGGTCGCGATGCGCGCGATCAGCAGGGCGACGGCGAGGCCGATGCCGACGTACAGGCCGAGCCGGAGGTCATGGGTGATGCAGGAACGTGACCGTGAACCCGATGGTGGGGACGGCGCTCTCGACCATGCCGCGACGGCCGCCGAGCGCCGCCGCGAGCCGGTGCCGGACGACCTCCTCGACCGTGGCTGCATCGACCTCCGCCGCCGGCGTGGGCTGCGGAGGAGCTGTCTCGCTCACTCGGCCCCGGCCGGTCGCAGCTCGTAGCGCGGGTTGAAGATGACCGGCTGGTCGTGGTCGCGGGTCACCCGGCCGGACGCGACCAGGCTGCGGCCCGGCTCGATGCCCGGGATCTGCCGGCGACCCAGCCACACCAGGCTGATCGACCCGCTGCCGTCGTACAGCTCGGCGACCAGCGCGGGGACGCCGGCCCGCGGCCGCAGGGTCACGGTGCGCAAGGTGCCGGCGACCCGGACCAGCTCGCGGTCGGGCAGCTCGCTGACCGCGACGGCACCCAGCTCGACGCACCCCTTCTGCAGCTCCTGCGCCTCGTGCTCCTTGGCGGAGGATGCGAGCCGAGTCACGGCACGCCGCAGCACTCCGGGGTTGTTGCCCATGCCTCCAGAGTAGGCCTTCCGGTCAGTGGATCTCGGTGATCTCCGGACCGCGCTCGAACGGCTTGAGATCGCCGGAGTTCTCCGCCTCGTCGTCCTCGGGCTCCTCCTCGGGCACCGCGACGCTCGGCAGGTGCAGCGGGATCGGGTCCCGGGGCGCCATCGCCTCGCCACCGCGGACCACGACGATGTCGCGGAACAACGACACCAGGTCGGCGTCGGTGTCCGGCTCGAGCGCCGGCCGGCCGGTGATCACGCCGCGCAGGAACCACCGCGGGCCGTCGACGCCGATGAACCGGGCCGGCTGCACGGCCTGGCTGCCGTCGGCGGCGCGGACCGGAACCTTGGTCCGCAGCTCGGTGCCGAGCGGGCCCTGCACCTCGTCGGCGGTGCCGCCCTGCTTGGTGATGCCCGACCGGATCTCGGCCCGGACGTCCTCCCAGATCCCCTCGCTGCGCGGCGCGGCGAACGGCTGCACCTGCAGCGCGCCCTCGCCGAGCACCAGCGACACCGCCACCACGTCGCCGGTGTTCTGGTCCGCCTCGATCCGCACCTCGAGCCCCTGCCGGCCGGGCAGCCACAGGCCGCCCAGGTCGACCCGTCCCCCGGCGGCCGGGTCGGGCACGTCGCTGATGTCGAACGGACCCTCGGTGCGTGCGGCCGGGCGTGCCGGTGCCGTCGTCGTCCGCCGAGTCGTCGTCGTCCTCGTCGAGCTCGTCGACCTCGTCGACGCTCGGTGCTGTCGGCGTTCGTCGGCTGTTCTCGTTCTCGTTCTGGCCGCGGCGCTTGCGGAACACGTTCATACCTCTGTCGTAGTCGGGGAGGCGAAGCCTCCGGTGGAGCCGTGCCCGCCGGAACCGCGGGCCGAACCCGGCAGCACCTGCACCTCGTGGAACCGGGCCCGCTCGACCCGCTGCACCACCAGCTGGGCGATCCGGTCGCCCCGGTTCAGCCGCACCGTGTTCGTCGTGTCGTGGTTGACCAGCAGCACCTTGATCTCGCCGCGGTAGCCGGCGTCGACGGTGCCGGGCGCGTTGACCACGCCGACCCCGAACCGGTGTGCCAGCCCGGAGCGCGGGTGCACGAACGCGGCGTAGCCGTCGGGCAGCGCGATCGCGACGCCGGTGGGCACCATCGCCCGCTCGCCGGGCGCCAGCTCGACGTCCTCGGCGGTCATCAGGTCGGCGCCGGCGTCACCCGGATGCGCGTACGCCGGCAGCGGCAGGTCCGGGTCGATCCTCCGGACCAGCACCTCGACCGGATCGACCGGCCATCCGTCCTGCGTCACGGCGGTCGACCCTACCCCGCAGGTGGGAGCGTTGCTGCCGCCGCCAGCGGTCAGCCGAACAGCGCGCGTTCCACCAGGCCGATCGGCAGCCGTCCGGAGCCCGCGGCGAGGTCGTGGAAGTCGCGCAACGACCCGCGATCCTCGTCCAGCCACCGCTGCCGCATCCGGGCGATCTCCAGGGCACCGGTGAGGTACGACGAGGCCTGGGTCGGCATCGCGCAGTACCGGAGCACCTCCGCGCGAGCCGTGCCCGGCGACAGCGACGCCTTGGTCGACATGAACTCGACGGCCTCGTCGATCGTCATCTCGCCGAGGTGCAGCGAGGTGTCGACGATGATCCGGGCGGCCCGGAAGAGCCGGAAGTCGCGCTGGCACAGCTCCTGCTCGGGGGTGCCGAAGAAGCCCTGCTCCTGCAGCAGGTCCTCGGCGTACAGGCCCCAGCCTTCGACGAAGTACGTCGAGCCGAGCACGAACCGCAGCGGCCGGGAGCCGCCCGCGGCGTTCGCGGACAGCCAGGCGAGGTGCCAGTGGTGGCCGGGGTAGGCCTCGTGCACCGCGATCGACCAGGCGCCGTGCCGGTTGTTGGTCGCGAGCCGCGCGTCGACCTCCTCCGGGGTGGCGCCGTCCGGCGGGTACGGCACGAAGAAGTGACCGACCCCGCGGGCGGCCGCGTCGGCCGGGGCGAACGGCGGCGGGAACATGTAGTGGGCCACGGCCAGCATCGCCCGGCTGAACGGCGCCGACGGCACGACGTCGCACCGCTCCCCCGCCGGCATCGTCACCAGCTCCTTCTCGATGCAGAAGGCCCGGGCCGCGTCGGTGGCCTCGCGGTAGAGCGCGAGCATGTCCTCCGGCGTCTCGGGGTGGTCGTCGTTGAAGCTCTTGACCACCGAGATGAAGTCGTCGGTCCCGCGCAGCGACCGGGCGCGCGCCGTCATGTCGGCGGCCAGGTCGTCGTAGGCCGCCTGGCCCTTCTCGCGCAGCTCACGGGTGCCGTAGCCGAGCCCTTCGGCCTGCCGCAGCAACGCGTCGTACCGCTGCTCGCCGATGGCCCAGTCGCCGGTGGCCTTGTCGACCAGCGCCTCGACGTGCTCGCCGAAGCGCTCGTACGCCGCCGCGGCCAGCTCGCCGGCCTCGCGCACCAGGTCGGCGGCGGCCGGGTCGTCGAACTCGTCGGCGACCGACCGGGCGTAGACGGCACCGGCGCCGATCTGGCCCAGGGCCCGCCGCAGCAGGGCCGGGTGCGCCAGGGTCGGGTCGAGGTTGGCCGCCCCCTGCTCGAGCAGTGCCGGCGTGCCCCGCAGCCGGGCGGCGACCGCGGCCGCCAGCTCGGGCTCCGGCCGCAGCCGGGTGGTGAGCAGCACGAACACCGAGGTGAGGGCGGCGCCCGCGTAGTGGTCGGGGCTGCGGCGCCAGTCGGCCCAGTCGCGCATCAGGACCCGGCCGCGCAGGACCATCAGGGCGAGGTCGCGGTCGATCCGCTCGTCGTCGGTCAGCTCGCTGTCGTCGAGGGCACCCAGCCGCTCGACCCAGGCGTCCTCGACCCGCTGGGTCGCCGCGATGCCGTCGGCGGACAGGTCCGGCAGCGCCTCGTCGTACTCCGTCAGCCCGAGGACGCTGCCGAGCGTCGGGCTGGCCGTGCACTGGTCGGCAACCAGCTCGGCGGCCAGCCGGTCGAAGGGACGGTCACCTACAGGGATCGGCATGACCCGGAACGCTAGACCACGGGTCGGCCGGACGCACCGGGTGCGTGGGAGGCTGGCCGGCGTGCGGACCTACGACGAGCGGCTGACCGCGCCGGTGGCGCTGTGGGCCGCGGTCTGGGTGGGCTCGGCAGCCCTCGGGGTCGCGTTCGCGGCCGCCCTCGGTCCGGTGGCCGGGCTGCTCGCCTTGCTGGTGCCCGGCCTGCTGCTGTCCGTCGTGCTGGTCCGGTCAGCGGCAGTGGTGCGGGTGGAGGACGGCGACCTGGTCGCGGGTCCGGCCCGCATCCCGGTCGCCGTGCTCGGCCCGGTCGAGGTGCTGGACCCGGCTCGGGCCCGGGAGGTGCGCGGCCCGGCGTCCGACCCGGCGGGCTACCACCTGATCCGCGGCTGGGTCCCGGCCGGCGTCCTCGCGCCGGTCCGCGACCCGGACGACCCGACGCCGTACTGGTTCGTCGCGAGCCGCCGGCCGGCCGAGCTGGCGGCCGCCGTGGATGCGGCCAGGGTGGTCGGCGCCTGATCGGCTCGCCGGGGACGGCACATCGATGCCGTCAGACCCTGACGGTCTGGCCCTGCACGGTGCGGCGGGCCCGGATGCCCTGCAGGTCGTCGCGCATCTGCTCACCGAGCCGGCGCGTCTCGCGATGGTTCACGACGCTGCCGGCGACGGCGCCGCTCATCAGCGGGCCCAGGGTCGTCAGGTTCCGGCCGGCCCGGCGGATCAGCCGGTTGCGCAGGGTCCGCTTGGCGGACGAGCCGAGGGAGAACTTCAGCAGGGACGGCGACAGCGGGTCGACGCCGCGGCGCTCCGACCAGGCGACGACGTAGGCGATGGCCCGGCCGCGCAGCGGACCGGAGGCCGGCATCCCGTGCAGCTCGTGCAGCTCGGCGATCAGCTTCACCTCGACGGCTGCGACGAGCAGCGTCTCGGCGGCCAGCTGGGCGGGAGCGGTGAGCAGCATCGGCGGGGCGGCGAACTCGACGGCGGCGAGCGCCCCGCCGGCGGCGCCGACGGCCGCGGTGGCCTTGGCGGCCCCGGAGATCAGGCTCTGGGCGAGGTCGGCGTCGGAGAGGCCGGGGTGCTGGGCCCGCAGCGTCGCGGCATCCCGGAACGGGAGCCGCGGGGCGACGTCGAGCAGGAGGTCGACCAGCCAGCTGCCGCCCAGGACGGAGGCCCGGCCGGCGGTCCGGGCGGAGGCCGCCAGCGCCTTGGTCAGGCGGCCGAGGTCGCGGGCGCGCTCACCGCGGGTGGCGGGGTCGTCCGCGTCGCGGTCGGTCAGCCGGGCGACCAGATCGCCGACGGCGCGTCGCTCCTCGTCGGGAGCAGACGCGCCGTCGGTGTCGGACGGGTCGGAGGCGTGCGGGTCGGGTCTCATCTCTCGAGCCTGCCCGATTCCTCGGGAGTCAGGCCGCGCACTCCTTGCAGATCAGCTGGCCCTTGACCTCTTTGGCGAGCTGGCTGCGGTGGTGCACGAGGAAGCAGCGCGAGCAGGTGAACTCGTCTGCCTGGCGCGGGAGGACCCGCACCGAGAGCTCTTCGTTGGACAGGTCTGCGCCGGGAAGCTCGAGGGACTCGGCCAGGTCGGCCTCGTCGACGTCGACCGTGCTGGCGGACTTGTCCTGCCGGCGGGCCTTCAGCTCCTCGAGACTGTCCTCGGACATCTCGTCGTCGGTCTTGCGGGGCGAGTCGTAGTCGGTCGCCATGGTTGGAGTGGTCACCCCTTCACCCGAGAGTGGCTGGGCCACATTCGTCGGTGCTCGAATCTCGTAACGTCTGTCGTCGACGGCGTCGTCGGCAGGTGGTCGTGCGGGCCGTGTAACGCTCAGCCCGGCCGGTTTGTGCCCGGGCTCCTCGACTCGTCCCATTCCGCGCTCGCGCCGAGGCCTCGGCGGGCTCGCGGCGCGGAGACTAGCGGATCCGGGCGTCATCTGCCCGCACCTGCCCAACGGGCAACACGGACGTCTGATGTTCACCGGCCGGACCGCGGACGGATGCCCCGTCCCGGCGTGACGTCTGACACGATCTTGGGGTTTCCGCGCGGCGTGGCGATGGGTAGACACTGCGCACGTCCGCCGGTGTCCTCCGGCGATGAGAGGGTGACCGACATGAGCGAGTTCCAGAACGAGATCAGCATCCGCCTGGAGTCGGCCAGCCAGTCACTCGAGCAGGCCCAGGCCGAGGGCGACGACTACCTCGCCCAGGTCCGGCTCGGCGAGATCGAGTCCCTGCAGCGCCTCGCGCAGGAGCACGACGCGGTCGCCTGACGCTCTCAGCTCACCTGCCAGCGGGTCGGCGTCCGCGTCCAGGCCCTCCAGCAGCCCCAGCAGGGCAGCCACCAGCGGCGGCCGACCGGCCACCACCATCGCCGCACCGGCCTCCGCGCCACGCAGCCCGGTCACCACGGCCCCGGCCTCCCGGGCCACCAGGCCACCGGCCGCGAGGTCCCAGGGCTGCAGGCCCTGCTCGTAGTAGCCGTCGACCCGGCCGCACGCCACCGCGCAGAGGTCGAGCGACGCGGCGCCGGCCCGCCGTACGTCGCGCACCAGCGGCAGCACGACCTGGAGGATCTCGGCCTGCCGGGTCCGCCGGCGGGCGTCGTAGCCGAAGCCGGTGGCGATCAGTGCCATCTCCAGCGCCGGCGGCTCGGCCAGCTGCAGCCGCCGGCCGTCCAGCCAGGCGCCCTCGCCCAGCACGCGCGGACCACACCTCGTTGCTCACCGGGTTGACGACAGCACCGGCCACGACCTCGTCGCCGACCCGGGCGGCGATGCTCACGGCGTACGCCGGGATCCCGTACAGGTAGTTCACGGTGCCGTCGATCGGGTCGACCACCCAGGTGACGCCGCTGCTGCCGGCGCGGTCCGCCCCCTCCTCGCCGAGGAAGCCGTCGTCCGGGCGGGCCGCGGTGATCAGGTCGACGATCAGCTGCTCGGACCGCTGGTCCATCTCGGTGACGATGTCGGTCGCGCTCGACTTGGTCGAGGCGACCCCCAGCCCCGGTGGCCGCTCGTCGACGATCAGCCGGCCGGCCGCGCGGGCGACGTCCACGGCCAGGTCGAGCAGGTCCCGCGGGCGCTGCGACTCATGCCGGCATCCTCCCCGGTCGCCTCACGCGCCGCAGAGGGCGGGCCGCTCGGGGTCGCGCGCGTTGGGGCAGCACCCCGCGGGGCAGACGTCGTGGCTCGGGCCGAGCTCGCCGAGCGCCCGGCGTACCGGCGTCTCGCCGCGCACCAGTGCGGCCCGCTCCAGGACCAGCTCGCGCACGGCCGCCACGAACGCCGGGTCGGTGCCGACGGTGGCGGCCCGGGCGACCGGCAGGCCGAGGCGCTCGGCCGTGGCCCGCGCCTCGGTGTCCAGGTCGTACTTCACCTCCATGTGGTCCGAGACGAAGCCGATCGGCACCAGGACGGCCGCCGGGACGCCGTCGGCGACGAGCGACTCGAGGTGGTCGTTGACGTCCGGCTCCAGCCAGGGCTGGGTCGGGCGGGCCGCTGCGGCTGCAGTAGACGAGGTCGAGCGCGTGGTCGGTGCCGGTCGCGGCCGCGACGCCGGCAGTGACCAGCCGTGCCACGTCGCGGTGCTGCCGGCTGTACGCGTGGCCGTCCGGTCCGCTCGTCTCCGTCCATCGACGTGGGGATCGAGTGCGTGACGAACACCAGCCGGGCGCCGCGCCCGGACGTCGGCCGGCAGCTCGTCGAGGGCCGCGACGGTGCTCGTCACCATCGCCTCGACGAACCCGGGGTGGTTGAAGTAGTGCCGGATGCGGTCGACCTGCGGGGCGCGGTCGCCGAGCGGCGCGACGGCGGCCGCGAGGTTCTCGCGGTACTGCCGGCACCCGGAGTACGAGGAGTAGGCCGAGGTGAGCAGGACGAGCACCCGGCCGTGGCCGTCGTCGGCGATCCGGGCCAGCTCGTCGGTGAGGTACGGCGACCAGTTGCGGTTGCCCCAGTAGACCGGCAGGTCCAGCCCGTGCGTCGCGAAGTCGGCCTGCACGGCGCGTCGACCAGCGCGCGGTTCTGCGCGTTGATCGGGCTGACCCCGCCGAAGCCGAAGTAGTGCTCCCCCACCTCGAGCAGGCGTTCGCGCGGGATCCCGCGGCCGCGGGTGACGTTCTCGAGGAACGGCAGCACGTCGTCCGGGCCCTCGGGCCCGCCGAAGGAGACCAGCAGCAAGGCGTCGTACGGCGAGGTGTCGACGGCGCTGCTGGTCTCGGTGGCACTCACTGGCTGATCCTCGCAAGCCGTTCTCGGAGGCGGACCGTCGCCCTCGTCCCGTACCGTGCGCCCGTGCTCCGGCCCTACCGCGATCTGCTCGTCACCCCCGGCGGGCTGCGCTTCTCCTCAGCCGCGTTCATCGCGCGGATGCCGATCTCGATGTTCGGTCTCGGGATCGTGCTGCTCGTCGTCGCCAAGACCGACAGCTACGGCCGGGCCGGCGCGCTGTCGGCGGCCTTCGCGCTGGTCAATGCCGGCGCCGCGCCGGTCATCGCGCGGCTGGTCGACCGGTTCGGCCAGCGCCGGGTGCTGCTGCGCGCCGTGCCGGTGCACGTCGTGGCGCTGCTCGCCTTCGTCCTGCTGGCCACGCGCGGGGCGCCGACCTGGGCGCAGGTCGTCGCCATCGTGGTCGCCGCACTGACCGGGCCGTCGATCGGGTCGGTCGTGCGGGCCCGGTGGGGGTACGTGCTGGGGGCCGACGACCCGCGGCTCGGCACGGCGTACGCCCTGGAGTCGGTGCTCGACGAGCTGATCTTCGTGGTCGGCCCGCTGATCGTCACCCTGCTGGCGACGCTGATCGCACCCGCAGGTCGGTCTGCTGACCGCGGCCGCGCTGCTGCTGACCGGCACCTTCCTGCTGGTGAGCCACCGGGCGAGCGAGCCGCCGCCCGCGTCGCACGAGGACGACCACCCGTCGGCGCTGCGCAGCGAGGGTCTCGCCGCTGCTGATGCTCATCATGGTGTTCGTCGGCGGGGTGTTCGGCGCCGTCGAGATCAGCGCCGTCGCGTTCGCCGACGAGTCGGGGCACCGCGGCCTGGCGGGTCCGCTGCTCGCCTGCTACGCCCTGGGCAGCATGCTCTCGGGGCTGTTCTTCGGGGCGATCCACTCCCGGTGGCCGGCGCGCCGCTCGCTGCTGATCGGGGCGGCGGTGATGACCGCGACGGTGCTGGTGCTGCCGTTCGTCGACGTCACCGCGCTGCTCGCCGTCCTGCTGGTGCTGGCCGGCTCGGGCATCGCGCCGACCCTGATCTCGGCGTTCTCGCTCGTCGAGCGCGCGGTCCCGACCGCCGCGGTCACCGAGGGGCTGACCTGGGCCACCACCGGGCTGATCGTCGGGTTCTCGGCCTCGACCTGGCTGTCCGGCCGGCTGGTCGACTCGGCGGGGGTGCCGTGGGCCTTCTCGGTGGCGTCGGTGTCCGGTGCGCTGGCCCTGCTGATCTGCCGGGTCGGCTACCGGCGGCTGCCGGTCTGATCGCCGGATCGACGGAGAGAAATCGACAATTGACCGCGACAGGCCGGGCGCGCCTGCACGGTGCGCCCGCTCGCGAGTCATAGGCTCCCCGCAGTCGGACCGCTCCGACGACCGGGAGGCGAAACGATGACTGACGCGGCATCGGCCCAGCCGCCAGAGGTGACCGACCTCAGGCTCGTCGCGCTCACCCCGGAGCGCGGTCACCTGGTCCTCGAGGACTCCGACAGCAGACAGTTCCGCGTGCCCGTCGACGAACGTCTCGCCGCGGCACTGCGCACCCCCGACCGCTCCCGGCCAGGCCAGGTGGAGATCGCCTTGGAGAGTCAGCTCACACCCCGCGAGATCCAGGCCCGCGTCCGCGCCGGGCAGAGCCTCGACGAGGTGACCGCCGCCGCAGGGATCTCGGTCGACCGCGTCGAGCGGTACGCCGCGCCGGTGCTCGCCGAGCGGGCGCACGTCGTCGAGCAGGCGCAGCGGGCTCCCGCCCGCCGGGCCACGGCCGGCACCGCTCCCGCCCTCGCCCAGCTCGTCGACGCCCGGCTCGCCGAGCAGACCGTGGCCGCCGACTCGGTGACCTGGGACGCCTGGCGCGGCGACGACGACCGGTGGACGGTGCGACTCAGCTACCTCGGTGGCGGCCGGGCCCGGGTCGCGACCTGGGTGTTCGACCCTCGCGGCCGGGTGCTCGCACCCGCCGACGACGAGGCCCGGTGGCTGGTCGACGACACCGGCGCCGACCGGGTCGCCGACGACCAGCCGGCCGCCGTACGCCGGTTGGCTGCGGTGCCGCACGCCGCCGGTGACGAGCCGATCGACCCCGCCGAGCCGGTCTCCCCCGCCGACCAGGTCTACGACCGGGAGGCCGACGAGCGCGCGGCCCAGCCGGTCCGGCAGGCCGCGTCGGCCAGCCGCGGCCGGCGCCAGCCGGTGCCGTCGTGGGACGACATCATGTTCGGCCCGCGCAAGCGCGACTGAGCCTCACTCCGGGTCCGGTGGCCACCGGTCGCGAGGGGTCGGTGACCCACTCCGACCACGACCCGGCGTACAGCGCCGCCGGGATGCCGGCGACCTCCAGGGCGAGCACGGTGTGCGCGGCCGTGACGCCCGACCCGCAGTAGGCGCCGACCGGCGCTTCCTCGGTGGCGCCGACGGCCGCGAACCGGTCCCGCAGCGCTGCCGGGTCGAGGAACCGGCCGTCGCGGCCGACGTTGCCGGTCGTCGGTGCGCTCCGCGCGCCCGGGACGTGGCCCGCCACCGGGTCGACCGGCTCCACCTCGCCGCGGAACCGCTCCGCCGCCCGGGCGTCCAGCAGCACGCCGTCGGTGGCCAGCGCGGCCGCCGCGTCGGCGTCGAGCAGCGGCATCGCACCCGGCCGGGCGGTGAAGTCGCCCGGCTCCGGGATCGTCTCGTCCTGGCTCGAGCGGCAGGCCGGCCGCCGTCCAGGCCGTCAGCCCGCCGTCCAGCAGCCGCACGTCACCGTGGCCGAGCCAGCGCAGCAGCCACCAGGCGCGGGCCGCGACGCTGCCGTCGATGTCGTCGTAGACCACCACGCCGCGACCGTCCGAGACGCCGAGCCGGCGCATCGCGGCCTCGGCGTCGGCCGGGGCGGGCAACGGGTGCCGGCCCGCCGGCGCCGTGCGGTCCGGCGAGGTCGGCGTCCAGGTCGGTCCACACGGCGCCCGGGAGGTGACCGGCCAGGTAGCCGTCCCGGCCGGGCGGGCCGCCGAGCCGCCAGCGCACGTCGAGCAGCGTGGGCGGCTGCGGCCCCGCGAGCAGGTGCCTGCAGCGTCGCGACGTCGACGAGCGGGCCGGACACGGCCGTCAGCGGACCCGCGGCGGCAGCGCGCAGGCGGCCAGGTCGAAGGGCAGCGCGTCCGCGGCCAGCGACGCCGTCCGCACCAGTGCCTCCTGCGAGTACGCCGTCATCCGGCGCATGTGGTGGCGGCGGCAGAGGACCTCGTAGCCGACGGTGTCGCCGGCGTCGGTGTCGCCGACCACCACCTGCTCGCCCTCGACGACCATCACGCCGTTGACGGTGCGGGCGTTGTGCGTGGCGCGGGCACCGCACCAGCAGAGCGCCTCGACCTGCAGCACCTGCACCCGGTCGGCGAGCTCGATGAGCCGCTGCGAGCCGGGGAACAGCCGGGTCCGGAAGTCGGCGGTGATGCCGAACGCGAAGACGTCCACGCCGAGCTCGTCGACGACCCGGGCCAGCTGCTCGGCCTGGACCGGGGAGAAGAACTGCACCTCGTCGCAGATCAGGTAGTCGACCCGGCGGCCGCGCCATCCGCTCGTCGGCGACGACGTCCCAGAAGTCGAGGGAGTCGACGACCTCGATGGCCTCGGTCGACAGCCCGAGCCGGCTGGACAGCGTCGAGGCGCCGGCCCGGTCCAGCTTGGTGAAGATCAGGCCGCGCCGCCCGCGCTGCCGATGGTTGTGGTCCATCTGCAGGGCGAGGGTGGACTTGCCGCAGTCCATCGTGCCGGAGAAGAAGACGAGCTCGGCCATGGCTCCTCGAGGACCGGTCGGGTGGGGTCCGGACCATCGTGCCATCCGTGACCGTGCAACCACCGAACCGGCGCGTCACCTGCGGCGTCCTTGATCGTTGTTCAGCGGGAACGGGGGGCTGGGGACCGCGCCGAAGAGGGGACGGCGCGGTCCCACACCGCCGTCCGGGCCGACTCAGGCCTGGTGCACGAGCAGCGGGATCCCGAGCTCGGCGTCGGAGAGCCCGCCGTGCATGCCGACCAGCTTGCAGGATCGCCGGCGGCAGTGCCCGGGAGTCGCCGACCCAGTGGTCGCGCACCGGCACCGCGAGGACGTCGCCGAGCCGCGCCCGCACGTCGTCCCCGACGGCCGGGCCGTAGAGACCGGTGGCGACCGCCTCGTCCTGCGGCACCACCCAGAACGCGTCGCCCAGCGTCTCGCGCCACGCCGGCGAGGACGTCGGCGCCGGCGCCCGGCCGGGCATGCACCTGCGCGCCGCGCAGGTCGCCCGAGACCGCCTCGACCCCCGCGTCCAGCGCCGGGGTGGTGGCGACGTCCCACCGGTTCTCGACCGGGATGTCGAGCATCCCGTGGTCGGCGGTGACGACGAGCACGGCCCCGGCGGGCAGCGCGGCCGCGAGCTGCTCGACCAGCCGGTCGACGTGGGTCAGCTCGGCCCGCCACGCCTTGCCGCTGCAGCCCAGCCGGTGGCCGGTGGCGTCCAGCTCGCCGTAGTAGACGTAGGTCAGGGCGCAGTCTCCCCGGCGTACGGCGGCAGCGGTGGCGGCCACCCGCTCCCCCGGCGACTCGGCGGCGGCGTAGAAGCCGCCGCGCAGCCCGGCGAGCGACAGCCCGTTGCCGTCGAAGATCTTCGGCCCCACCACGGTGACCGCGACGCCGTCACCCGAGACGCGCTCGAACACCGTCGGGCGAGGTTGTAGCGCCCGCAGGTCGGTCTCGGCGGGGATCGCGAGGGTGTTGACGAGCTGGCCGGTCGGCAGCCGGAGCAGCAGCCCGATGATGCCGTGCTCGCCGGGGGTCAGGCCGGTGCCCAGCGAGGTCAGGGCGATCGGAGTGGTGCTCGGGAAGACGGTCGTGATGCGCCGGCTCCACGGTGTCGCGAGCAGCGAGGTGAGGAACGGTGCCTCGTTGGGGTGTGCGAGCAGCGCCGACCACCCGAGGCCGTCGATCAGCGCGACCACGATGCGGTCGCACGGCGGGAGGTCGGGGCCGGGCCGTTCGCCGGGACGGCCCAGGGCGGTCAGTGCCGCGGGCAGGACGTCGCTCAGCGAGCCGCCGCCGTGGTCGGGCAGCGCGAAGGGCGGCGGGGTCAACGCCCGGTGGCGCGGGACAGCGCGGCGGCGAACCCGAGCACTCGCGCGACGGCGTCGGCGCCCTCGGCTGCCTCGCTGACGCGCAGCGCGATGTCGTCGGCCGACGCCGTGCCGGTGTAGCCGTGGTCGGCGTCGCACTCCGGGTCGGAGCAGCCGGCCGGCTCCAGGTCGAGGCGGCTCACCGCGCCCCACCCGATGGTCACCGTGACCTCCTGCGGCGGGACACCGCCGCGGTAGCGCATCGGGTCGGTCACGACCCGGTTCACCACGACGGAGCGCACCGATGACAGCGGCACCGCCTCGGTCGCCGCCGTGACGAACGGCGTCGGCGTGACCTCGTCGGCCGGGTGGTCGTCGGCGTGCCCGAGCACCAGGCGGCCGGTCGTGAGGACCAGGACGGTGATGTGCCGGCGTACCTCTTCGGAGTCGAAGGTCGTCTCCTGGTGCACGACGAACGCCTCGACGTCCTCACCCGCGACCGCGGCGTCGACGGCATCGGCCACCAGCTCCGGGTAGTAGCCCGCGCGCTCGATGGCGGAGCGCAGGTCGGCCAGCGACGTGTCGGTCATGCCGCCATCCTTGCACCGCCGGGTCCGCGGCGCGGGGTGACTGCCCCCAGGGTCAACCGCCCAGCGCGCGGGCGCCCCGCTCGGCACGAGCCGCCGAGCGGGCCAGCCGGCCGGTCGCCGCCAGCACGGAGGCCCCGGACGGCGCGGCGATCACCGGGTTGAGCTCGAGGGAGGCCACCTCGGGCACGTCGTCGGCCATCCTGGCCAGGCGGGCCAGCAGGTCCTCCAGCGCCGCGACATCGGCGGGGGTGCTGCCGCCGTGCCCGAGCAGGAGGGGGGCGGCGCGCACGCCGCGGACCAGGCCGCTGAGGTCGGCGTCGGTGAGGGGCGGCACGCCGTACGCCCGGTCGCCGAGCAGGTCGGTAGCCACCCCGCCGAGCCCGAAGGACACCACCGGGCCGAACAGCGGGTCCTCGACCGTCGCGAGCCGGGTGGCCACTCCGGTCGGTGCCATCGCCTGAACGACGTAGGAGCCGGCCCGGCTGCCCAGCCGGGCGGCCATGGCGTCGAAGGCGCCGCGCATCTCCTCCGCGTCGTCGATGTCGAGCCGCACGCCGCCGAGCTCGCGCCGGTGGCGGAGCGGCTCGGCCGTCGCCTTGAGCGCGACCGGGTAGCCCAGCCGGTCGGCCACAATGACGGCCTGCTCGGCGTCGGCCGCGGGCAGCGCGTCCCAGAGGTCGATGCCGTAGCAGCGCAGCAGGAGCTGGAGCTCGCCGTGGGTGAGCGTCACCTCGTCACGCTCGCCGAGGATCTCGCCTACCACCTGCCGGGCCGCCCGGACGTCCAGACCGGACGGCGACACCGTGTGGCCGGCCGGTTCCGCGCGCCAGGCCGCGTACTCGGTGACGGCCGCCAGGGCGCGGATCGCGTCCTCCGGCGTGGCGTACGACGGCACCGAGCCGCGGCCGTCGCCGTCGGCCGCGCGCAGGGTGTCGGGGACGCCGGGCATGCCGAGGAACGTCGAGACCACGGTCTTGCGGGCCTTGGCCGACGCCGCGGCGAGCACCTCCGCCACCTCGGTGTCACGGGTACGCAGTGGCGGGATGAACAGTGCCACCACCGAGTCGACGCCGGGGTCGACGAAGACCTCCTCGAGGGCCGCCGCGAAGTCGTCGGGGCTGGCGTCCGGGCCGAGGGCGCGGGTGCTCGCGACCTCGAGGCCGGCCTCCTCGCAGGCGTCCACCGCGAGCACGGCGAGGGCGTCGGAGTTGCCGAGGACCGCGACCCGCGGGCCGGCGGGCAGCGGCTGGGTCGCGACGAGAGCGACGACGTCGAACATCATGTGGATCGAGTCGGCCCGGATGACACCGGCGCGACGGAACAGGGCGTCCACGGCCGCCGCCGGTGCGCGGGTCCCGCGGACCAGGTGACCGCCGGGCGCGTCGCCGCGGAACCGGCCGGACTTCACCACGACGACGGGCTTCTGCCGGGCCAGCCTTCGCGCGATCCGGCTGAACTTGCGCGGGTTGCCGAGCGACTCGAGGTAGAGCATGACGGCGTCGGTGTCGGCGTCCTCCTCCCAGTACTGCAGGAGGTCGTTGCCGCTGACGTCGACCCGGTTGCCGGCCGAGACGAAGGTCGACAGCCCGAGCCCCCGGCGTACGGCGTTGTCCAGCAGCGCCACCCCGAGCGCCCCGGACTGGGAGAAGAAGCCGAGCCGGCCGCGCGCGGGGACCAGCGGTGACAGCGACGCGTTCAGCGCCACCTCCGGGTCGGTGTTGATGACCCCGAACGATGCCGGCCCCAGGACCCGCATGCCGCTGCCCCGGGCCAGCGAGACGAGGCGGCGCTGCCGCTCGGCTCCCTCGTCGCCGGTCTCCGCGAAGCCGCTGGACATCACCACGAGTCCGCGCACGCCTTTGGCGGCGCAGTCGGCGACGACCTGCTCGACCTCCTCGGCGGGTACGGCGATGACCGCGAGGTCCACCGGGCCCGGCACGTCCCGGACGCTGCGGTACGACGGCACACCGGCGACCTCGTCGGCGTGGTGGTTCACGACGTGCACCCTGCCGGTGAAGCCGGCGTCGAGGACGTGCTGCAGGACGACGTGCCCCAGCGAGCCCTCGCTGCGACCGGCGCCCACGACCACGACGTGCTCCGGCTTCAGCAGCAGCTGGACCGATCGCGCCTCGGCGCGGTGCTCGCGCGCATAGGTGACGGCCAGCGAGTCCTCGGTGGGCTGAAGGTCGAACGACAGGCGCACGACGCCCTCGTCGAACTCCTGAGCGACGACGTAGCCGGCGTCGGAGAAGACGCGCAGCATCTTGCGGTTCTGCGGCAGCACGTCGGCGACGAACGTCGAGATGCCGCTGCTCGCGCGCCGCCGCGGCGATGTGCTCCAAGAAGACCGAGCCGAGGCCGCGGCCCTGGTGGGCGTCCTCGATGTTGAACGCGACCTCGGCCTCGTCAGGACCGGTGCGCTCGTAGCGGACGACGCCGATCATCTCGCCGGCCACGGTGGCGATCAGGGCGACCCGGTCGCGGTGGTCGACGACGGTGAACCGTTCGATGTCACGGTCGGACAGGGATCGGTAGAGCGAGAAGAACCGGTTGTAGATGGTCTCGTCGGACAGCCGGGAGTGGAAGCGGCGGAGCAGGTCGGCATCGTCCGGCAGGATCGGGCGGAGATGGGCCGTGCCGCCGTCCCGGAGAACGACGTCCGCCTGCCAGTGAGCCGGGTAGCCGAGCTCGCCGTCATCCACACGCCGAGGCTACGTGGTCGGCGCTAGCGCGCTCCCCACCACGGCGGCTTGCGGCGGTCCCCCTTGCCCCACACGGCATGGCCGGGTTCGCCCCGCTCGCGATGCAGGCGATCGTGCTCGACGGGTGCCTTGACCAGCAGCCACAGCCCGATGACCAGGACCAGCGCGCCCGCGAACCGGTTCTCGCCGGAGACGACCACAGCGAGACCGATGTAGGCGACGAGCAGACCGACGCCGAACGACACGACAAGACCGATCTCGGTCGCCAGCAGCCGACGCACAGGTGCCGAGCCTAGTGGCGCGCTGACGAAACCGGCGGAGCGCGACGGCAGCGGCAGGAGGAGTTCAGTCCGGCAGTGCGGACAGATCGGCTGCACCTGCGACGGTCTCGTGGAACGCGTCGAGGAGCTGCTCGTCGCGGCGGCGTTCGTAGGTGTCCGCCCAGGGGGTCGAGTCGGCGCGAGCGACGTAGGTGTCGACAAGGGTCTCCGCCGCGATGGCGGCCGAGTCCATCCCGAGTCCGGTCCACGGGTCCTGGTGCATGCCGGCGTCGCCGACGAGGGCCCAGCCCTCCCCCGCTGCCTGCCGCACGTAGTCGGGCATCGGGCCGGAGCCGAGCACCCGGCTCTGCGGGCGGCTTGCCGCGTAGCGGTCCCACAGCCCGTGGTGACGCGCGATCAGTCGGCGGAACCCTTCCTGCGCGTCGTGCCGGACCCGCTCGTACTCGTCGAGGTTCACGCTGATCGCGACGCAGGACAGGCCGGCGTCGCTGGGGAACACGTAGGCGAGCTCGTCGCCGAGCCCGGAGAACTCCGGGCCGTCGGGCGCGGCTCCGGACGGACCCGGCATGCCTTCGACGTACTGGTAGTAGAGGGCACGTACGCCGGCATGCCGCTCGCGGTCTGCCGCCCCGGCGACCCGAGCCACCAGCGAGCGACGGCCGTCGGCGCCGACGACCAGCCCTGCTGCGATGGTCCGCCCGTCGGCCAGCACGACGCCGGTCACTCGCCCGTCGTCGCTCATCAGGTCGGTCACCGCTGTCGAGGTCAGCACCCGGACTCCGGACCGTCGTGCGCCGTCGACCAGTCGGACGTCCAGGCTCACCCGCCGGACCGACATGTTGTAGCCCACCGTGCCCGGCTCCTGCGTCGGGCTGAGGGCGGCGGACGCGTCGCCGTCGGCGTAGACGTACTCGCAGGTGAGGCGGGGCGCTCCGAGCGCCTCGACATCGGGCAGCAGGCCAGCCCGGTCCACCACCCGGATCAGGCCGTTGCCGCGGAAGAAGTGCGTCGACAGCGTCGCGCTCGGGAACGACGCCCGGTCGACCATCACGACATCGAGGCCGGCACGCGCGAACAGGAGGGCAGCCAGCGATCCCCCCACTCGGCCACCCACCACGACGACATCGCACCGGTCCACGCCAGGAGCATGGCCGCAACAGCGGCTGCTCACCAGGGCAGAACTGTCAGAGGTCGCGCCTAACGTGGTCGTAGACGCAGACCCGCAGGCCCGAGGAGTGACATGACCACCCTGACCGACCGTCCGAACACCGCGCTGGTCGTCATCGACGTCCAGAACGACGTCATGGCCGGCACCCACGACCGTGACGCGGTCGTCGCGAACATCACCGTCCTGGTCGACAAGGCCCGCGCCGCCAACGTGCCCGTCGTCTGGGTTCAGCACTCCGACGACAACAACCTGCCCCGGGGCAGCGAGGGCTGGCAGTACGTGCCCGAGCTCAAGCAGGACGAGTCCGAGCCGGTGGTCCACAAGCGATACCCCGACGCGTTCGAGGACACCGACCTCGAGGCCGTTCTTGCCGGGCGCCAGGTGGGGCGTCTGATGGTCTCCGGCGCCCAGACCGACGAGTGCATCCGGTCCACGCTTCACGGGGCGATGGTGCGGGGCTACGACGCGACGCTCGTCGAGGATGCTCACACCACCGAGGACCTCAGCGAGTGGGGCGCTCCGACACCGGACAAGGTCATCGGCCACACCAACCTCTACTGGCAGAACCACACCGCACCCGGGCGGCAGGCGGGGACGGTAACCACCGATTCCGTCGACTTCGGCTGAGGACCTCGAACACCGCGGTCCCAGATACGCTCGCGGCCGTGGAGGGAACGCCAGCCGCATGTCGGTGACCAGCGAGTCGAGATCCCGCTCCTGGTCGCACCTGGTGATCATCTGTGGCGGCCTGCTGATGATCGCCCCTCTGGCCGCTCTTCACGGCGCTGCACGGGCCGACGTCCGTCAACGAGGACGGTCACTGGCTGGGCCAGGACCCGCTGTTCTGGGGAAGCATGCTGAGTGCGGTGCCGAGTCTGCTGATCGCGGCCGGGCTGCCCGCGCACTACCCGTTGCTGGGATCCGGTGGCCGCGCCGCTCGCTGGGGCAATCGCCTGGTCATGGTCGCCTTGGTGGTGCCGGCAGTGGTCGACCTCGTCATGCTCACCCTGGGACCACCGCTGCTGCTGCCGCTGAGCGTCGCAGGGCTTGTCCTGCTATCAGTCGGCCACCGGAACAACCCTGTTGTGCCGCGCACCTCTCGTCTCGCCCTGCTGTCCATGGGAGTCCTGTCGTTCCTCGCACTCGTCTGGGCAGCATTCCTGCCGTTGGACGTCTCGGACCGTCTCTACGGGTACCGGATCTACGGGTTCGTCATGTACGTGCTCGTCGGGGCCGGCTGGGTGGTCCTCGGGGCGAGCCTCCCGCGCGCCTCCGAGGATGCACTGCCCCGGGGAACGGGAGTCACGGCGTGAGATGAAGCGAAGTACCACAGTGGGTCGGACGGCGAGCGCGCGTCACGCTGCGCCCCCACCAGCAGGCCGCGGCGGCCGCGCCACTGTGGTACCTAGCAATCCGGTCAGGTGGCCGGGCTTCGACATCCGGCCGGCTCGCCGCACGCACATCCTCGACCCCTACCCGCCGCCGCTCCCGCGCCAGGCCTCCCGACGGCGAAGTACCTCAGTGGGTCGGACGGCGAGCGCGCGTCACGCTGCGGCCCGCACCAACGGGCCGCCGCAGCTACACCACTGTGGTACCTGAGTTGCGCTGCGCCGTCAGTCGCCGGTGGAGCCGTCGATCAGCTCGCGCATGATGTCGAGGTGGCCGTTGTGCCGCGCGTTCTCCTCGATCAGGTGCTGGACGATCCACCGGAAGGTGATCTCCTTCCCGCCGCGCACCGTCAACGCCGCGACCTGGTCCAGCTCGATGCCGGTGAACAGCTCGTCGTGCGCGCGTGCCAGCTCCTGGTAGTCCTCGATCGTCACCGACAGCGGCTCGGCGAGCCGGTAGTGGAACTCACGGTCCGGGTCCTCGTCCGTCCACGGTCCCTCGTCGTCCTCCCCCAGCAGCCGGCCTCGGATCCACGAGTACTCCACCCATCGCAGGTGGCTCAGGACGCCGGACATCGTCATCATCGGCGAGGTCGGCAGCACGTTGCGCCGCGCGTCCTCGTCGGACAGCCCCTCGCACTTCGCGATGGCTGTCTTGCGGGTGTAGTCGAGCATCGTCAGCAGGATCGATCTCTCGTCCTGGGTCTCGGGCAGGTCGGTGCGCTCAGTCGTCGGCATTCCGCTGATCCTGCCCAGCGGCACCGTCAGCCGTCGAACGCATTCGCACCCGGTAGCGTGCGCCCGTGCTCTCCGTCCTGCCCGAGGTGGCCGACGCGCTCGCGTCCGGCGCCCCCGTCGTGGCGCTGGAGTCCACGATCATCAGCCACGGCCTCCCCCGGCCGGAGAACCTGCGCGTCGCCCGTGAGATCGAGCAGGCGGTACGCCGGGGCGGCGCCGTCCCGGCCACGATCGCCCTGGTCGACGGCCGGGCCTGCATCGGCCTCGACGACCATGCCCTCGACGCAGGTCGCCGACCGGGACGACGTCGTGAAGGTGAGCACCCGCGACCTGGCGACGGTCGCGGCGCGCGGCGGCATGGGTGCCACCACGGTCGCCGCCACCTCGCACCTCGCTGCCCGGGCCGGCATCACGGTCTTCGCCACCGGTGGCCTCGGCGGCGTGCACCGCGACGCCCGCAGCACCTGGGACGAGTCCGCCGACCTGCAGGCCCTCGCCACGACCGACGTCACGATCGTCTGCGCCGGCGTGAAGTCGATCCTCGACGTCCCGGCCACCCTGGAGCGCCTCGAGACCCTGGGCGTCCCCGTCCTCGGCTACGGCACCACCGCCTTCCCCGGCTTCTACCTCAGCGACTCGGGGCACACCCTGGACTGGCGCGTCGACAGCCCGGAGGAGGTCGCTGCCGTGATGGCCGCCCGGGCCGACCTCGGCACCGACGACCGCGGCGTCGTCGTGGCCAACCCGCTGCCGGAGAACGAGCAGGTCGACCCTGGCGCTGCACGACCAGCTGCTGCGCGGCGGCCTCGCGGCCGCTGAGGCTGCGCACGTCCGCGGCAAGGACGTCACCCCGTTCCTGCTCGAGTTCTTCCACCGGGAGAGCAAGGGCGTCACCCTCGAGGCGAACATCCGCATCATCCTGCGCAACGCCGAGCTGGCTGCGCGCATCGCCGCCGCGGCGGCCAAGGGTCGCGGTGACCGGGTGACGATCCCGCAAGGCACGGAGACGCTTGGACGTCGTCGTGGTCGGCGACGTGATGGTCGACGTGCTGGCCGCGATGAGCACCGGCCTGGCCCGCGGCAGCGACACCCCGGCAACCATCACGACCGCGGGCGGTGGGTCCGCAGCGAACGTGGCGGCGTGGCTGGCCGGGCAGGGCGTCCCCACGTCGTACGTCGGCCGCGTCGGCGATGACGCGCTCGGCCGCGAGTCGGTGGCCGGCCTGACCGACCGCGGCGTGACGGCCTGGGTCAGCATCGACCCGGAGCTCACGACCGGCACCTGCATCGTGCTGGTCGAGCCCGGCGGCGAGCGCTCGATGCTGCCCGACGCCGGCGCCAACGGCACGTTGACGCCGGACCACGTGCCGCAGCGGCCGTTCCGCCCCGGCGGCCACCTGCACCTGTCCGGCTACACCCTGCTCAACCCGGGCTCGCGGGACGCCGGCCTGGCCGCGCTGTCGCTCGCCGCGGCAGCCGACATGACCGTCTCGCTCGACCCGTCGTCCGCCGCCCTGCTCGAGCAGGTGGGTGCGGCCCGGTTCCTCGAGATGACCCGCGGTGTCGACCTGCTGCTGGCCAACCGGGACGAGGCGGCGATCCTCGCCGGCACCGACGACCCGCACCAGGCCGCCGCGCAGCTCGGCGACACCTATCGCGAGGTCGTCGTCAAGGTCGGCGCCAACGGCGCCCTGTGGCAGCAGGGGTTCATCACCGCCAGCGCACCCGCCGAGCGCAACGTCGACGTCGTCGACACCACCGGGGCAGGCGACGCCTTCGCCGCCGGCTTCCTCGCGTCCTGGCTGCTGCACCCCGAGCCGGAGACCGCGCTCGCTGCCGGCAACCGGCTCGCGGCCCGCGCGGTCGGCAAGGTCGGCGCGCGGCCGTGACCGGTGAGGAGCGGGCGCTGGCCGCCGTCGAGTCGGCGGGCCTGACCGCTCGGGTCATCAGGCACGGCCCGGTGCGCAGCCTCGCCGAGGCGGCCGAGGCGCGCGGCGTCGAGCCGGTCGACGTGATCAAGACGCTCGTCGTACGCCGGGGCGACGGCGACTTCCTGTTCGTCCTCGTGCCCGGCGACCGGTCGCTGTCCTGGCCCAAGCTGCGGGACCTGCTCGGCGTCAGCCGGATGTCGATGCCGGACGCCGCCACAGCGCTCGACGGCCACCGGCTACGAGCGCGGGACGATCACGCCGTTCGGCTCGACGACAGCCTGGCCAGTGGTCGCCGACGACCGTTTGCGTGGCCGCACGGTCACTCTCGGTGCTGGTGCGCACGGCGTCGCGATAGCGGTCGACGCCGACGCAACGCCCTCGCGGCGCTGGACGCCGTGGTCGCCGACGTCACAGACCGTGACGAGAATCGGGATTCCGCGCATTGACCTGACCCGCGCGCAGGAAGATGGTGAGGGCCAGCGGCCCGGGGGTAGGGTCCGTGCGCAGCGTGCGGGGCGACGAACGCGGCGGTTCCGCGATCGAGGCTGCCCTGCTCATCGCGGCCGTCGCGCTGGTCATGCTGCCGGCGCTCTTCCTGCTGGGCCGCGCGGTCGAGGAGGCTTTCGGCAAGCCGTGCGACGCCTTCCGACAACGCCATGATCGTTGCGCGCCGAGGGCGGCGGCGGTGGAGGTAGCGGCGGCGGCAGCAGCGGTGGCAGCGGCCGTCGGCACCGCGTCAACGAGGAAACCCGCCGGACGACCCGACGACCAGGTGGTCGAGAACCTGAGCGGCGAGGAGCGGAGTCGGCGGAGCTGCGACGGAGCGGTCACCCTCCCCCCGCCGACCCGATCGACCATCTGCGAGGTCAGTACGCCGACTCCCGCCCGCCCCGCATGTACCGGGTCGTGTGGACCGACGGCTCCGACGACCTTCGTACCCGATCCGCTCTGAGTCGGCCGATAGTTCGGTCGTCGGCCGAACCGTTCTCGTCGTACGGTCGGACGCGTGACGGCAACCGAGCAGCCCCGGCCCACGGTCACCGACCGCCAGACCTGGCTCGCCCTGGCCGCAGCGGGGGTCACCGTCGTGCTGTGGGCGTCGGCCTTCGTGGCGATCCGGCACGTCGGCCACGAGTTCTCGCCCGGCCCGCTCACCCTTGCCCGACTGCTGGTCGGCAGCCTGGTGCTGGGCATCGTCGTTGCCGTCCGGCGGCGCCCGCAGCTGCCGGCCGCGGCGCGACTGGCCGCTGCTGCTCGTCTGCGGACTGCTGTGGTTCGGCGTCTACAACATCGCGTTGAACGCCGCCGAGCAGCGGGTGGACGCCGGCACGGCCGCGATGCTGGTCAACATCGGCCCGCTGATCCTCGCTCTCCTCGCGGGCTTCCTGCTCCACGAGGGCTTCCCGCGCTCGCTGGTGATCGGCAGCGGTGTGGCCTTCGCCGGCGCCCTGGTCATCGCGGCCGCCACCTCCGACCGCAGCGCCGGACCGGCCGGGCGTGGTGCTGTGCGTGGTCGCCGCAGCCGGCTACGCGATCGGGGTCGTCGCGCAGAAGCCGCTGCTGTCACGGATGCCGGCGCTCGAGGTCACCTGGCTGGCCTGCGCGATCGGCGCGCATCGCCTGCCTGCCGTTCGCGCCCACCCTGGTCGACGAGGTGGCCGACGCCCGCGTGTCGACGGTGGCATGGGTCGTCTACCTCGGCGTGTTCCCGACCGCGATCGCCTTCACCACCTGGGCCTACGCGCTGTCGCGCACCAGCGCCGGCCGGATGGGCGCCACCACCTACCTCGTGCCGCCGGTGACGATCGTGCTGGCGTGGGGGCTGCTGGGCGAGACACCCGCGCTGCTCGCCGTGGCGGGCGGTGCGCTGTGCCTCGTCGGCGTCGCGATCTCCCGGCGTACCGGAGCATGACCGTGAGAGCCTCCGTCCGACGCCGGTGTCGCTGGCTCGGCTCGCCGCCCTGCTGGCCGACCCGACCCGCGCCGGGATGTGCCTCGCCCTGCTCGACGGCAGCGCCTGGACGGCGGGCGAGCTCGCGACTGCCACCGGCGTCGCGCGGTCCACCGCGAGCGAGCACCTCGACCTGCTGGTGGCCGGCGGCCTGCTCGCCGAGGAGCGGCAGGGGCGGCATCGCTACCTGCGCCTGGCCACCCCCGGAACCGCGCAGTTCGTCGAGGAGCTCTCGGCCCATGCGGCGCCCGGCGCCGCGCCGCAGTCGCTGCGGGCCGTCACCGCGAGCGAGGCGCTGGCCCGCGGCCGCACCTGCTACGACCACCTCGCGGGGCGGCTCGGAGTGGCTGTCCTGGACGCGATGGTCGAGCGCGACCTCGTCGACACCCGGCGCGGCATCGCGATCACCGACGACGGGCTGCAGTTGGCTGCACGACCTCGGCGTCGACCAGGCGGCGCTGCACGGCTCGCGCCGCCCGCTGGCCCGGGCCTGCCTGGACTGGACCGAGCGGCGCACGCACCTGGCCGGCGCGGCCGGTGCCGCCCTGTGCGAGCGGCTGCTGGACACCGGCTGGGTCGAGCGCGGCACCGGACGCTCGGTCCGGGTCACGGAGCCGGGGCAGCGCGGGCTGCGCGCGGCTGCTCGGCCTCACCCCGGCCGTGCTCGAGCCGGCCCGTTGACCGACCCGGCGCGCGGTGCCATGGTCGCCGAGGTGGGAGCAACCGAGACGTTCCGAGCCGCACGCGACCTCCTCCAGGCGCACCGCGACGACTACGACGGTGCCCTGGCCGCGTTCCGATGGCCGGAGCTGACGCACTTCAACTTCGGCTTCGACTGGTTCGACGTGGTCGCCGCCGAGCAGCCCGACGTACCGGCGCTGTGGATCGTCAACGACGACGGCACCGAGGACCAGCTGACGTACGCCGAGATGGCCGACCGCTCCGGCGCAGCTGGCCGCCTGGCTGCGCGCCGAGGGCGTCGACCGCGGCGACCGGGTGCTGCTGGTGCTCGGCAACGTCGCGCCGCTCTGGGAGGTCATGCTCGCCTGCATCAAGCTCGGCGCGGTGGTCATCCCGGCGACGACACTGCTCGGCCCGCGCGACCTCGCGGACCGGATCGAGCGCGGCCACGTCCGGCACGTGGTCGCCGCGTCGGAGGACACCGAGAAGTTCAAGGACGCCGGTGGCGACTGGACCCGCATCGCCGTCGGCGCGCCGGTCCCGGGCTGGCTGCGCTACGACGACTCGTACGAGTACCTCGAGACCTTCGAGGCCGAGGTCGCGACGAAGGCCGACGAGACCCTGCTGCTCTACTTCACCAGCGGTACGACGGCGCGGCCGAAGCTCGTCGAGCACACGCACACGTCGTACCCGGTCGGCCACCTCTCCACGGCGTACTGGATCGGGCTGCAGCCCGGCGACGTGCACCTCAACGTGTCGTCGCCCGGCTGGGCCAAGCACGCGTGGAGCAACGTGTTCGCGCCGTGGATCGCCGGCGCCACCGCGTTCGTCGTGAACCAGCCGCGGTTCGACGCCGCCGCACTGCTCGACACGATGGCCCGCTGCGGCGTGACCACGTTCTGCGCGCCGCCGACCGTGTGGCGGATGCTCGTGCAGCAGGACCTCGCGGCGCACCCGGTGCCGTCGTTGCGCGAGGTCGTCGGCGCCGGCGAGCCGCTCAACCCCGAGGTCATCGAGCAGGTGCAGCAGGCCTGGGGCAAGACCGTGCGGGACGGCTACGGGCAGACCGAGACCACCGCGCAGATCGGCAACCCGCCGGGCGCACCGCTCAAGCCCGGGTCGATGGGGCGGCCGCTGCCGGGCTACTCGGTCGCGCTGCTCGACCCGGTCACGTCCGAGGTCGGCGCCGAGGGCGAGATCTGCCTCGACCTGTCCGCGCGGCCCACCGCGTTGATGGTCGGCTACCACGACGACCAGACGCTGACCGACGAGGTCATGCGCGGCGGCTACTACCACACCGGCGACGTCGCGAGCCGGGACGAGGACGGCTACATCACCTACGTCGGCCGCAGCGACGACGTGTTCAAGGCGAGCGACTACCGGATCTCGCCGTTCGAGCTGGAGAGCGTGCTGATCGAGCACCCGGCGGTCGCCGAGGCGGCCGTGGTCCCGGCGCCGGACCCGGTGCGGGCTCGCCGTCCCGAAGGCGTACGTCGTGCTGGCCGAGGGCCACGCACCCGACGCCGACACCGCGCTGTCGATCCTGCGCTACGCGCGCGAGCACCTGGCGCCGTACAAGCGGGTACGCCGGCTCGAGTTCGCCGAGCTGCCGAAGACCATCAGCGGCAAGATCCGCCGGGTCGACCTGCGGGACGCCGAGCGAGGCCCAGGAGGGCCGCCGCGACGGCGAGTTCCGCGAGGAGGACTTCCCCGACCTCAAGGCGTGAGTCCGAGCTCTTCCTGTGCCTCGGCTATCTCTGGCGCCCGGTCCGGGCAGAGGTGCCGGACGATGAGCTTCAGCTGACCGAGATCGTCCTGGGCGTGGAAGGTCGCCACGTCGAGGGCGAACGTCTCGTCGTCGTCGTCGCAGACGTCTCGACCGATCTCGAGGAAGGCGGGCCAGTCGGCAACGGGAGCGCCCGCCTCCCGCTCGACCGCCGTACGGAACGTGCGCTCCTCCGACGCCGACAGCTCCTTGTCTCCCCCGCCGCACCCCGCGAGGGCGACGAGCAGCACGACCACGATGCCGACCCGGCTCGCGAGACGGTGCTGGCTGCCGGTCAGGTGCATGAGGAACACCGTAGGGTCCACCCGTGGCTGAGCCGAAGTGGACCGTGCGAGCAGGTGCTGGACCAACTGCAGGCGACACCGCTGCGGCTGCGCGAGCTGGCCAAAGGCGTGGCGCCCGAGGTGCTCAGGACGCAGCCGGGTCCGGACGACTGGTCCGCCAACGACGTGCTGGCGCACCTGCGCGCGTGCGCCGACAAGTGGGGCGAGTGCGCGACCCGGATCGTCGAGGAGGACCACCCGCAGCTCCGGGGCACCGAACCCCGGGTCTGGATCACGAAGACCGACTACCCCGACCTCGAGTTCGCGCCCTCGCTGCGCGCGTTCGTCCGGCAGCGCAAGGCACTGCTCGCCGTCCTCGATCCGCTGACGCCCGACGACTGGCGGCGCACCGGGACGCTGGTCGGCGCCGGGAAGCACGTGGACCTCACCGCCCACAGCTACGCCGAACGCCTCGCCCGCCACGAGCGCGCGCACATCAAGCAGATCGCCAAGATCCTCGCCGCGCTGATGTCCTGAGCCACCCCTGCCGCCCGCGCCGCCGCCTCCCTCAAGATCGGCGCGTCTGGCAGGGTGGGCGGCATGTACCTCGCGCTGCAGTACGACCTGGTGGACGACTACCTCGAGCGCCGCGGCGAGTTCCGCGACGAGCACCTGGGGATGGCCCGGGCCGCCCACGAGCGGGGTGAGCTGGCGCTGGGCGGGGCGTTCGCCGAGCCGGCCGACCAGGCCCTGCTGGTGTGGTCGACCGAGGACCGGAGCGTGGTGGAGGCCTTCGCCGAGGCCGACCCGTACGTCCGGAACGGCCTGGTCAAGGCCTGGCGGGTCCGGGACTGGAACGTCGTCATCGGCGCCTGACCAGGCGCTGACCGCCAGCTGATCATTCGTACCGGTCCGGCGGCTTCCCAGGCCTGGATCGCCGCCGGAGCGGCCCACATGATCAACGGAATGCCCGCCGGTCCCCACCCGCGGTGTGTCCCCGTCGGCATGTCCGGCCGGACGGCGAGAATGGGGCGGCCAAGACAGCCAACGCCCGACGCACCGATTCTCGACCGCCAGGAGCCCCACCCGTGGCACGCAGGAGCAGGACCCCCTCACCGCCCGACGACGACTTCACCGAGAACATCGTCGACATCGACGTCTCTGACGAGATGCAGGGCTCGTACCTCGAGTACGCCTACTCGGTCATCTACTCCCGGGCCCTCCCGGACGCCCGGGACGGCCTCAAGCCGGTGCACCGGCGCATCCTCTACCGGATGGCCGAGATGGGCCTGCGCCCCGACCGCGGGCACGTGAAGTGCGCCCGCGTCGTCGGCGACGTGATGGCCACGCTGCACCCGCACGGCGACACCGCCATCTACGACACGCTCGTCCGGATGGCGCAGCCCTGGTCGCTGCGGCTGCCGCTGGTCGACGGGCACGGCAACTTCGGCAGCCTCGGCAACGACGACCCGCCGGCGGCCTACCGCTACACCGAGTGCCGGCTGACCCCCGCCGCGATGGCGATCACCGAGGGCATCGACGAGGGCGTCGTCGACCTGCGGCCCAACTACGACGACCGCGAGCTCGAGCCCGACGTGCTGCCGGCGGCGTTCCCCAACCTGCTCGTCAACGGCGCGTCCGGCATCGCCGTCGGCATGGCCACCAACATGGCGCCGCACAACCTGGTCGAGGTCATCTCCGCCGCGCGGCACCTCATCGCCCACCCGAACGCCGGGCTGGACGACCTGATGCGCTTCGTGCCCGGCCCCGACCTGCCGACCGGCGGCAAGATCGTCGGCCTCGACGGCATCCGGGAGGCCTACGAGACCGGCCGCGGCACCTTCCGCACCCGCGCGACGGCCCGGGTCGAGAACGTCACCCCGCGCCGCAAGGGCATCGTCATCACCGAGCTGCCCTGGGGCGTCGGGCCGGAGCGGGTCAAGGAGAAGATCGCCGAGCTGGTGCGCGGCAAGAAGCTGCAGGGCATCACCGCGGTCGACGACTACACCGACCGGACGAAGGGCCTCCGGCTGGTCATCGAGATCAAGAACGGCTTCAACCCCGAGGCCATCCTCGAGCAGCTGTACCGGCTGACGCCGATCGAGGACACCTTCGGCATCAACAACGTCGCACTCGTCGACGGGCAGCCGCGGACGCTGGGGCTCAAGGAGCTGCTCGAGGTCTACATCGACCACCGCCTCGACGTCGTACGCCGGCGCAGCCTGCACCGGCGCACCAAGGCGCAGGACCGGCTGCACCTCGTCGAGGGCCTGCTCGTCGCGATCCTCGACATCGACGAGGTCATCGCCGTGATCCGCAGCAGCGACGACACTGCCGCGGCCCGCGAGCGGCTGATGACGGTCTTCGACCTGACCGAGACGCAGACCAACTACATCCTCGAGATGCCGCTGCGCCGCCTGACGAAGTTCTCCCGGATCGAGCTCGAGGCCGAGCAGGAGACGCTGCGCGCCACCATCGCAGCGCTCACCGAGATCATCGAGTCCGAGCCGCTGCTGCGGAAGACCGTCTCCGACGAGCTCGCCGCGATCGCCAAGCAGTTCGGCACCCCCCGGCGCACGGTCCTGCTGGAGTCGGCCGGTGCACCGAGCACGACTGCGGTGCCGCTGGAGGTCACCGACGACCCGTGCTGGGTGCTGCTGTCCTCGACCGGCCTGCTGGCGCGGACCCTGACCGACCAGCCGCTGCCGACCGAGGGGGCGCGCGCCAAGCACGACGTGCTCACCTCCGCCGTGCGCACCACCGCGCGCGGCGAGGTCGCGGCCGTCACGAGCGCCGGTCGGCTGCTGCGGCTCGGCGTCCTCGACGTCCCGGCCGTCCCGGACACCGCGAGCGCCCCCAACCTGTCCGGCGGCGCACCGATCTCGGAGTTCCTCTCGCTGGACAAGGACGAGCAGGTGGTCGCGCTGTCCAGCCTGGACGCCGACTCCCCCGGGCTGGCGCTGGGCACCGAGCAGGGCGTGATCAAGCGCGTCCTGCCCGACCACCCGCAGAACAAGGACACCTGGGAGGTCATCGGGCTCAAGCCCGGCGACCGGGTCGTCGGCGCGGTCGAGCTCACCGCCGACGAGCGCGACCTGGTGTTCGTCACCTCCGACGCGCAGCTGCTGCACTTCGACGCGGCGGCGGTGCGCCCGCAGGGCCGGTCGGCCGGCGGGATGGCCGGCGTCCGGCTGGCCGCCGGTGCCCGGGTCGTGCACTTCGGCGTCGTCGACCCCTCGGTCGACAACGTGGTGGTCACGATCTCCGGCTCGTCCGCCGCGCTGCCCGGCACCGACGCCGGGTCGGTCAAGGTGACGCCCTACCCCGAGTACCCGGCGAAGGGCCGCGGCACCGGCGGGGTGCGCTGCCACCGGTTCCTGCGCGGCGAGGACGTCCTCACGCTGGCCTGGGCCGGGCCGGCACCGGCCAGGGCTGCCGCAGCAACAGGGGTGGCGCTGGACCTGCCGGCGGCGACCGGCCGGCGCGACGGCTCGGGAGTTCCGGCCAGCCAGCCGGTGGCAGCCGTCAGCGGTCCGACGCCCGCGGGCTGACCAGCCCGGCAGGCGTCAGGCTGCCGTCAGGACGTGGAGTCCTCGGAGAGGTAGGCGTCCAGGGCGGCGAACCCGTCATCGACGTACGTCGTGAAGGCGGCGCCACCGGGCGCCGGGCGGCCAGCCGACCGCGGATGACGGAGGCTGGTCGTCGAGCGGGATCTGCGAGGGCTCAGTCGCCTCGGCGTCGGCCCGCCGGCGCTTGCGCGCGCGCCGCACCCAGAGCACCTCGGCGACGAAGCCCACGGTCAGGAGGGCCAGCAGGATCAGCATGCTTCAAGGCATCGACCGATCCTGGCCTCACCTTCAGCCCGAGTCCCGCGATCCGGACGATCATTCGGTCGAGACGAGCCGTTCGGCGTCCACGTCGTCCGTCTTGCCCATGATCATCCGGTTGACGAACCACAGCACCAGCCCGATCCCGAGCAGGATCCCGGCCGTCACGTAGACGCTCGCCTCCCGGCCCACGAACGGCGTCGCGAGCACCACGCAGGTGATGACGCCGAGAACGGGCAGCAGTGTCGGCGCCTGGAAGTGCTCGTGCTCGACGGGCTCCCGGCGCAGGACCAGCACGGCCACGTTCACGACCGCGAAGACGCACAGCAGCAGCAGCGCGGTGGTGTCGCCCAGGTCCTCGACCTTGCTCGTCGAGACCAGGCCGAAGCCGAGCAGCGTGGTGAACAGGATCGCCACGTACGGCGTACGCCGGCTCTCGTGCACCCGGCCGAGCAGCCGCGGCACGATGCCTTCCCGCGACATGCCGTAGACGAGCCGGGACGCCATCAGCATGTTGATCAGCGCTGTGTTGGTGACCGCGACAAGGGCGATCAGCGCGAACAGCTTCGGCGGGAACGACAGGCCGCCGGCCTCCACGACCTCGAGCAGCGGGCCGCTGGACTCCTCCAGCTTCTCCGGCGGCACGAGCAGCGAGCAGGTCAGCGCGACCAGCACGTAGATGACGCCGGTGATCCCCAGGCCGAGGAACAGCGCCCTCGGGTAGTTGCGGGTCGGCTCGTGGACCTCCTCGGCCATGTTCACCGAGTCCTCGAACCCGAGCAGTGCGAAGAACGCCAGCGCCGCACCGCCGAGCAGGCCGAGCACGACGCCGTCCTCGCCGGTGTTGATGTCGGTGAGCCGGGACGGGTCACCGTCACCCGAGAGGACCGCCGTGAAGCCGATCGCGATGATGACGAGCAGGCCGGTGACCTCGATGATCGTGAGGACGACGTTGGCCTTGACCGACTCCCCGACGCCGCGGAAGTTCACGATCGCGATCACGGTGAGGAACAGCAGCGCGACCAGGACGATCGGTGCGGAGAAGAACTCGGCGAGGTAGTCACCGCCGAAGGCGCGCGCAGCGGTGCTCGCCGACGTGACGCCGGAGCACATCACCGCGAACGCGACTATGAAGGTGACGAACGGCCGGCGGAACGCCTTGTTGGTGTAGAGCGCGGCGCCGGCGGCCTTCGGGTACTTGCCGACGAGCTCGGCGTACGACGACGCGGTGAGCGCGGCCACCACGAAGGCGATGACGAACGGGATCCAGAGGGCACCGCCGACCTCGCCGGCGACCTCACCGGTCAGGGCGTAGATGCCCGCGCCGAGGATGTCGCCGATGATGAACAGGAGCAGGAGCTTGCGGCCCATGGTCCGCTTGAGCGGACCGTCGCCTTCTACCGTCGTGCGTTCATGTACCCCCGTCGACATGGCTGCCTCCACGGCTGCGTCGAGTGCGTGACTCCCCCCTCCCTGCCCACCGGCGCGGTCCGTGACACGTACCGGATGCGAGCGACGCTGTCAGGTGGCCGGCGACCAGGGCGCGTCAGGCAGCCCCTCGTCGAGCGGCCCGGCCTGCCGGCAGTCCGCGGAGCGGTAGGGGTCGGACATCCGCGGGTAGACAGCCGTCCAGTACATCCGCGCCAGCCGGAGTGCCTGCTCGGGACTGGCGCCGAGCAGCTGCGCCGCGCGGGCGTCCCGCTGCATCGCGCCGCACTCTGCCTCCGCCTCGACGGTGACGCCGGCCATGTGCCGTGCCTCGTGGCTGAGGATGTGCACGGCGACGACCTGGTCGCGGGACGGCGACGACTTGTCCGACCCGAGGTAGTCGGCCAGGTCGGAGCACTGGTCCCGCTTGATGAGCGTCGCGCGCTCGGGCACGCCGTCCGGGCCGTAGCGGACGAAGCCGAGCTCGGCTCCCGCGTCGACGAACTGCTGGCCGGCCGTCTGGCAGTTCACCGTCACCGGTACGCCGACCAGCGCGGAGGCGGCCGCCTCCAGCCGGGTCTCGAGCCGGTGGTGCCGGTAGACGGGAACGAGGCAGCCGACAGCCAGGGCCACCAGGAGCAGCACGGACACCGCCGGGAAGGGCTTCGGCCGGCCCAGCCCGTCCCGGGGACGCAGCAGCCAGCGACCCGCGAGCGCCACAGCGCAGGCGAGCAGGCCCAGCCCGGCCCAGATCAGCACCCTCGAGATATCGGCAGCGCCGCGCCGCGAGATGAGGGGCTGCTGTCACTTGGCGTCGGGGCGTGGGCTGAACGGGGTGACCCGGACGGCGGCCGTGACCTCGACCGGCTCCGGCAGTGTCGCCACCCGCTCGTTGAGCTGGGCCGGGTCGACGTGCCGCGCGCTCGGGCCCATCCCCACCAGCCGGACGACGTCGGGCCGGGAGAGCACCAGCGTGGTCGCGTACTCGCGCTCGTCCTGCGGCTGCAGCCACCGCTCGAGCGAGCGGGCCACGCGATTCTCCTTGTCGGGGTCGACACCGATCAGTCCGAGTGGTCCGACGATCTCGCCCAGGTGGTCGGCGCGCGGGGTGACCACGACCGCGACGCCGTCCGGGCGCAGCACCCGACGGAACTCGGGCCCGTTGCGCGGCGCGAAGACGTCGAGCAGCAGGTCGGCACAGCCGTCCGCGACCGGCAGCCCGCGCCAGACGTCGCAGACCACGGCGCCCATCCGGGGATGCGCTCGGGCTGCCCGGCGTACGGCCGGCTTGGCCAGGTCCAGGGCGATCCCCTCGTACGTCGGCAGGGCGTCCAGGACCGCTGCCAGGTGGCCTCCGGTGCCCGCGCCGACGTCCACGGCAAGGCCACGCCGCGCACCCTGCGGGGTCCACGGCCACCGTCCCCTCGGCCGTGGCGGTAGTCACGATGGCCTCGGTGAGGAAGTCGAAGTGCCCGGCCGCGAAGACCTCGGCCCGGGCAGCCACCATCTGCGCCGTGTCGCCCGCGATCGGCGCCTGCTCGGTGAGGAGGTTCAGGTAGCCCTGGCGGGCCACGTCGAAGCTGTGCCCGCGGGAGCAGCGCACCGCGCCCGCGGCACCGGGTTGGTCAGCACCGGGTTGGTCGGCACCGGCGACAAGCTCGCCGGCACACACCGGGCATCTCAGATAGCGAAGAAGCTCGCTGCGCATGGTGCGCCCCCGTACTACCGCTTACGCGTCGATCCCTTGTTGCCGTTTTCGCGTCGATCCCTTGTGTCGATCGACGTACATGTCTACGCGTCGATCGCGTCCCTGTCGACCCGCGAGGCGCCGGCGACGATGAAGTCACGCCGGGGCGAGACGTCGTTGCCCATCAGCAGGTCGAACACCTGCTCGGCGGCCTCCACGTCGTCGAGGGTCACCCGGCGCAGCATCCGGTGCCGCGGCTCCATCGTCGTCTCGGCCAGCTGGTCGGCGTCCATCTCGCCGAGGCCCTTGTAGCGCTGGATCGGCTCCTTGTAGCGCTTGCCCTTGCGCTGCAGCTCGGCCAGCGTCTTGCGCATCTGCGCCTCGGTGTAGGTGTAGAGCACCTCGTTCTTCTTGGCGCCGGCGTTGATCACCTCGATGCGGTGCAGCGGCGGCACCGCAGCGAAGACGCGCTGCTCCTCGACCAGCGGCCGCATGTAGCGGTAGAACAGCGTCAGCAGCAGGCAGCGGATGTGCGCGCCGTCGACGTCGGCGTCGGCCATCAGGATGACGCGCCCGTAGCGAGCCGCGTTGATGTCGAACGTGCGGCCCGAGCCGGCACCGATCACCTGGATGATGGCCGCGCACTCGGTGTTCCGCAGCATGTCCGACGCGGACGCCTTCTGGACGTTGAGGATCTTGCCGCGGATCGGCAGCAGCGCCTGGTACTCGGAGTCGCGCGCGACCTTCGCGGTGCCGAGCGCCGAGTCACCCTCGACGATGAACAGCTCGCTGCGCTCCACGTCGTCGCTGCGGCAGTCGGCGAGCTTCGCCGGCAGGGACGACGTCTCCAGCGCGTTCTTGCGCCGCTGCAGCTCCTTGTGCGCCCGGGCCGCGACCCGGGTGCGGGCGGCGGAGGCGACCTTGTCCAGGATCGCCTTGGCCTGCATCTTGCCGGCCTTCTTGGTCGTCGTCAGCGCCGCCTTCAGCTCCTTGGCGACGACTCCGGCGACGATCCGGGACGCTGCCGAGGTGCCGAGGACCTCCTTGGTCTGGCCCTCGAACTGCGGCTCGGCCAGCCGCACCGTGACGACCGCCGTCATGCCCTCGAGGACGTCGTCCTTGACCACGTCGTCCTCGGCCGCCCGCAGCACCCGCTGCGACCGCAGCGCCTCGTTCAGCGTCTTGGTCAGCGCCCGCTCGAAGCCCTGGAGATGGGTGCCACCCTTCGGCGTCGCGATGATGTTGACGAACGAGCGCACCGTCGTGTCGTAGCCGGTCCCCCACCGCAGCGCCACGTCGACGGTCAGGTCGCGCTCGACCTCCTGCGGCTCCATGTGCCCCTGCTCGTCGAGCACCGGCACCGTCTCGCGGAAGTGCCCGACACCCTGCAGCCGCAGCACGTCGCTGACCGCCTGGTCGGGCGCGAGGAACTCGCAGAACTCGCTGATGCCGCCGTCGTACCGGAAGGTCTCGACCGACTCCTCGGGCGTGCGCGCGTCGCGCACCACCAGGGTCAGGCCGGGCACGAGGAACGCGGTCTGCCGGGCCCGGTTGTGCAGCTCGTCCACCGAGACCGTCGCGTCCTTGAGGAACGTCTGCCGGTCGGCCCAGTAGCGCATCCGGGTGCCGGTCTTCTTCTTGGTGACCTTGCCGGCGATCCGCATCCCGGAGCCCTCGACGAACGGCGAGTCCGGCGAGCCGTTGCCGAACGTGCCGGGCGTGCCGCGCCGGAAGCTCATGGCATGTGTCTTGCCGTCGCGGTCGACCTCGACGTCGAGCCGCGCGGCCAGCGCGTTGACCACCGAGGCACCGACGCCGTGCAGGCCGCCGGTCGCGGCGTACGAGCCGCCGCCGAACTTGCCGCCCGCGTGCAGCCGGGTCATGACGACCTCGACGCCGCTGAGCCCGGTCCGCGGCTCGACGTCGACCGGGATGCCGCGGCCGTCGTCTCGCACCTCGACCGACCCGTCGGCGTGCAGGTCGACCTCGATCCGGGTGCAGTGCCCGCCCAGCGCCTCGTCGACCGCGTTGTCGATGATCTCCCAGACGCAGTGCATCAGGCCGCGCGAGTCGGTCGAGCCGATGTACATGCCCGGCCGCTTGCGGACCGCCTCGAGACCCTCCAGGACCAGCAGGTTCCGCGCGGAATACGCGTCCGGCTCGAACTCGCCGTCGCTGCGGGCGTGCAGGGTCTGGGTCACCACACCGAGGCTACCGGCGGCGGGTGGCCCGGCCTCCGGCGACGCACCGGCGATCCACCGGGAGCCATCCCACGGGCGCTCGGGCAACGGGGTGGCAACCGAGTGACATCGAGCGTGACCAGGGCGTGACCTGAATCGGCCGTCCGGGTGGTCGCGTAGGCTCTGCGACACGCCGTGACTCAGATGTGACGTGCCCAACGTTCGTCCGTGCTGTGAGATGGGCACCAGCAGGTAGGCGAAGATGGGCTGTCCGCGCAGAGCGAACCAATACTGTGGAGATCCGGGAACGAACTGCCGATAGTCAGGTGTTGGACCCGGTAACAACCGCACCACCGAGAAGAGAGGGCGACGTGACTTCAGCACTTGCCTCGCACCCTCGCCTAACGGCAGCCGATCGCTGCGACCGTTGCGGCGCCCAGGCTTACATCCGCGTGACCCTTCCCAAGGGTGGCGAGCTGCTCTTCTGCGGCCACCACGGGCACGCCCACGAGAACAAGCTGCGCGAGATGTCCGTCGACTTCCAGGACGACAGCGCCCAGCTCACCGGAGCCCCGGCAGCCGCCGTGGAGCCTGAGGCCTGACCGGCCCCGACAACCACCCGAGAGGCCCCGGACCATGTCCGGGGCCTCTCGGCGTTCCCGGACCCGGCGATCCGTTTCCAGGCCATCGGTCCGGGCAGTGGACCACTCATGATCTGGCGCTGGGTGTGGCGGACCGTTGGCCTCTTCGTCGCGCGCCGCGTGTGGGCCGCCTGGCAGCGACGACGACACGCCCGCCGGCCCGGAGCCGCGGCGACGAACCGTCCCCAGGGCGCGCAGCGATAACGGTCGATGTCACGCTGACCCTGTGACCCCTGTCATCCTCGCCGCGCGACTCGAACGCGGTGTGGAACGCCGGATCGCGCGCGTCCTGTGGCGGCGCGGCTGGCGGGTCCGGCTGCTGGCCTTCACGACGTACGGCGTCACCGAGCGGCCGGACCGACCCGGCTCGGTCCGGGTCCTCGGCCGTGCGCTGCTCACCGACACACCAGGCCCGGAGGCTGAGCTGGTCCGCGGCTGGCGGCGGTTCATGACGTTGCCGCTGCCCGGGGTCGAGGTCGAGGTGACCGTCGGGGGCCAGCGGACGACGGTGCGCAGCGGCTCCGGCGGCTACGTCGACACCGAGGTCGCGGTCGACCTGACCCCGGGCTGGCACGACGTGACGCTGACCAGCGGGCACGGCCGCCCGGCGACCAGCAGGGTGCGGGTCGTCGGGGCGGACGAGCGGGCCGGTGTCGTGAGCGACATCGACGACACGGTCATGATCACCGCGCTGCCGCGGCCGTTGCGGGCGTTCTGGAACACCTTCGTGCAGCACGAGTCGTCCCGGCGGCCGGTGCCCGGCATGCCCGGGCTGTTCGAGCACCTCGCCGGCGAGGACGCTCCGCCGTTCACGGCGTACGTCTCGACCGGGCCGTGGAACGTCGCCCCCTCCCTCGAGCGGTTCCTGGCCCGGCACGGCTACCCGCCCGGGCCGCTGCTGATGACCGACTGGGGGCCGAACGACGACCGCTGGTTCCGGTCCGGGCGCCAGCACAAGCACGACAGCCTGCGCCGGCTGCTCGCGGACCTCCCGGAGCTGACCTGGGTCCTCGTGGGTGACGACGGGCAGCACGACCCGGCGCTGTACGACGACCTGGCGGCGGAGTTCCCGGACCGGGTCGGGCTGGTGCTGATCCGCCAGCTCAGCGCGGCCGAGCAGGTCATGACCCACGGTTCCCCCACGACCCGGCCCGGCGAGGGCGAGAACGAGCGGGCCACGACGCCTCAGGTGCTGGTGCTGCGCGCGCCGGACGGAGACGCCCTGGTCAGGGCCGTGCAAGGCGCGCGCCCCGCCGGCAGCTGAGTCCCGGCGATCGTGACACGGGCGTGCGAGACTAGGACCGTCGCACGGTGGAGCAGTACGCCGGCGGCCGACGCTCCGTCCATGCCCCCGCACGGAGGAGCCCTCGCCGGAGAGGCCGCAGTGCCCTACGAACCACCCCAAGGCTGGCTGGAGCGCATCGACGAGCCGGCCGACGAGACCACCGCGGTTCGCGCCCGCTTCCACCTGACCCGTGAGTGCCAGCGGATCAAGGACCCGGAGGCGCTCGTCGGGGTCGACCGGCCGTACTCGGCGCCGCGCTGCCCCGCCTGCGCGCCCGTCTAGCAGTCCGCGGTCACCCGGCCCTCGCTGCGAGCATCCGCCGGGCCTGGTCGACCCGCTCCACGACTGTGCGGCGGACCAGCGGGGACACGTCGTCCTGCCCGGAGGCCTCGAGAGCCCGGAGCAACCCGGCCTCGTCGATCCCGACCAGCGGGAACATGAAGGCAGACGTCGTCATCGCGAGCAGCATCCCCGCCCGGGACAGCTCCGGCAGCGACTCGGCGTAGCGGTCCACGTACGGCGCGAGGACCTCTGCCTGCGAGGGCTGCCAGAAAGCCCCGGCGAGCTCAGCCATCGAACCCATCGGGACCTTGCGGTCCACCATGCTGGCCTGCCACGCGGCCTCCTTGCCCGACGGGTCCGGCTGTGCCGCCTCGACGGCGAGGGCGCGCACCCAGGCGTCGGGATCGGGATCCTGGGCCTTCAGCGCGTCCAGCTCGTCGTGGTCCAGGCGCCCGAGGGCCGCGTGCCGGATGAGGGCGCGCCACCGCAGGTCGGAGTCGGTGCCGGCCAGCTCGCGCAGGGCCGCGAGCTGCTCGTCGGTGTTCGCCGTCCGGGCCAGCGTGCTCACCGCCGCCTGCCGGCGCGGCCCGTCGGTGTCCGCGAGCGCCAGGGCGGTGTCCGCCACCTGCTCGAGCAAGCTGTCGCGAGTGGCGGGCGGTGACCAGTGCTCGGCTGCCTGCACCGCGAGCCGCAGGAACGGCTCGACGACCGCCTCGGCCGTCTCCCGGCGCAGGACCGCGGTCGCGCACTGCACGAAGTCGGCTGCCGGCACGGCCCCGACGGCGAGCGCGTCCCACATCGTCTGCACGGCGACCGCGCGAGAGATCGCCCGCGGCAGCAGGGCGGCGGAGGTGACCAGGGCGGCCAGGGACGCGTCGTCGGGCCGGACGCCGGCGAAGGTGAGGTCCTCGTCGTTGAGCAGCAGCAGCTCCGGTGGCCCCCCGGTCAGGGACAGCTCCGCGCTGCGGCCTTCCAGGTGCACGGCGACGAGCTCGCGCCGCACGAGCCCGTCTGGCCCGCGGTCGTAGACGCCGATGTCGAGGCGGTGCGGCCGCGGCTCGCCACCGGACGGTCCTTCCGCGTGCAGCACGAAGTGGTCGCCGGTGCGCTCGAGGGACAGCTCGTCGGTGCCGGCGGTCTCGAGCCAGCCGGTCACCCAGCGGGTCAGGTCGCGGCCGCTCGCGTTCGCCAGCTCGGCGACGAGGTCGTCGAGGCTGGCGTTGCCCCACGCGTGCTTCGCGAAGTAGGTCTGCAGCCCGGCCACGAAGGCGTCCTCGCCGACGTAGGCGACCAGCTGCTTGAGCACGCTCGCGCCCTTCCAGTAGGTGATGTCGTCGAACCCGGCCGCAGCCTGGGCGACGTCGCGCACCTCCTGCCGGATCGGGTGCGTCGTCGGCGCCCGGTCGGCGCGGTAGCCCGCGAGCTTCGCCCCGGTGAGGAAGCCGGCCCACTTGTCGGTGAACTGAGTGGCTGCCGCCGTCGCCCAGTTCGCCGCCCACTCGGCGAACGCCTCGTTGAGCCACAGGTCGTCCCACCACCGCATGGTGACGATGTCGCCGAACCACATGTGCGCCATCTCGTGCAGCAGGATCGACGCCCGAGCCTCCCGCTGGCCGTGGGTCGGGTTGCTGCGGTAGATCGCGGCGTCGCTCCAGGTCACGCAGCCGTAGTTCTCCATGGCGCCGCCCATGTCGGGCACGAACACCTGGTCGTAGCGGCGCTGCGGGAACGGCATGGCGAACTGCTCACCGAAGAACGCCAGACCCGCCGACGTGATGTCGAAGAGCTCCTCGGCGTCCCGGTCGAGGTACGACGCGAGCGACTGCCGGCAGTACAGGCCGAGGTCGTGGCCGTCCCGCTCGGTAGCGGCGCTCGTGGAACGGACCGGCGTTGACGACCGGCACGTACGTCGACAGCCGCGGCGTGTCGCCGAACGTCCACCGTCGTCCGTCGTCGACGTCCTCGACGTCGGCGTCGCCGGTGTTGGACAGCACGGTCCAGGTGTCCGGCGCGGTGACGGTGAAGGCGTGCATGGCCTTGAGGTCCGGCTGGTCGAAGCACGCCCACGCCCGCCGGGCCTCGTCCGGCTCGAACGACGTCCAGACGTAGACCTGCTTGTCCGCCGCGTCGACCGAGCGGTGCACTCCGGTCGCGTCGCTCGTCTCGCGCTGCACCGACTCGACGACCAGCACGTTGTCGGCGGCCAGGTCGGCCAGCAGCGATCCGCGCGTCGCCGACCGCGTCCGCCGGCAGCTCGGTGCCGTTCAGGGTGGCGCGCACGACCTCGGCGGCACAGTCGACGAAGCTGGCCGCTCCCGGCGTACGGCAGGAGAAGGTCACCGTCGAGACCGCGCGGAAAGCGTCGCCCTCGGCGAGGTCGGTCAGGTCGATCGTGACGTCGTAGCGATCGACGGCCAGCAGGTCGGCGCGCGCTCGCGCCTCGTCACGGGTCAGGCTGCGCAGGGCGTCCACGAGTAGTCCTTCTTCGTCACGGCGGGTGGCTGAAACGGACGCTACCTCAGCGGCCGTGCCGTGCCTCGACCGCCGACGGCGGGGTCTGTCCGGCGCCCGTGTCCAGCCGATCGTCCGGGTGCGATTCGGTCGAACAGGCGATGGTCCCCGGCCCCGATCTGCGGCACCGTGGTCAGCACCCGGCGGGTCGGGAGAGCTGGTGGGGGGACTCCCCCGGCCCGCCGGTGCCGTCCTGCGCGCACCGGCGATTTCTCACCCGCCAGACCAGCGCCTTCCCAGGACGGCCGCTGAGTGCTCTACTGGGAGCACGCCCCAGACCCCGGTGGACTGCGACAGTCCCGGACGAGTTGTGGGGCAGGACCACCTCCTTCCCGTCACCGCTCCGCGACGTGGCGTGCCGGCTGTCGTGATCCACCACTCGGGGCCTGACGCCTGGGGGTAGCGGCGGCGGATGCCGCCCCAGGCTGAGGCAGGAACGCCTCCCGAACCCCCCCTCGGGAGGCGTTCCACCTGCCTCGTCGGCTCCCCGGTCGGGCCGGGCGCTAGGACGGCGATGTGCCCGCGACCACCGTGGCGCCGTGCTCGTCGGACTGCCACACCTGCGGCGCCAGCCCCGCCCGCGCCACCGCGCCGGCGGTCTCCGCGGCCTGCGCCTCGCTGGTCTCGACCAGCAGGTGGCCGCCCGGTGCCAGCCAGGGGGGCGCTCCGGCGATCACCCGCCGCAGGATGTCGAGCCCGTCCACGCCGCCGTCCAGGGACGCGAGTGGCTCGTGCAGGCGCGCCTCGGCGGGCAGGAACCCGATCGACCCGGTGGGGACGTAGGGCGCGTTGGCCACCAGGACGTCGACCCGGCCGCGCAGCGCGTCCGGCAGCGGGTCGTAGAGGTCGCCCTCGTACACCCGGCCGCCGGCGGGCCCGACGTTGCGGAGGGCGCACCGCACCGCTGCCGGGTCGATGTCGGCGGCGTGCAGCTCGACGCCCGCCACCGCTGCGGCGAGCGACCGCGCCGACCGCGCCGGTGCCGCAGCACAGGTCGACCACGACGGCGCCGGGCCGGGTGAGCGCGACGGCCCGGGCGGCGAGGAACTCGCTGCGCGGCCGGGGGCGGAACACGCCGGGTTCGACAGCGATGCGCCGGCCGCAGAACTCGGCCCAGCCGAGGACGTGCTCGAGGGGCTCACCGGCGGCCCGGCGGTCGACCATCGCCTCGAGGTCGTCCGGCGTACCGGCCGCAGCGAGGAGCAGCTCGGCCTCGTCCTCGGCGAAGACGCATCCCGCGGCCCGGAGCCGGGTGACGATCCCGGCGCGGACGGACGAGGACCCAGGCACGTCGGCGCAGACTACCCGCGGCGGCGGGCCGATCCCTTGCTCTCGGCCACCTGCTCCGGCGAGAGCGGCCGCGGCTGCCACGCCACCACCTCGCGCCGCACCGTGTCCGCGTCGACCGCTCCGGTGCGTGCCGCGCGGACCGTCTCCCAGAACGGCGCGGCGACCAGCTCGGCGGGGTCGACCGCCGCGGTGCGCCCCAGCACGCTCTCCGGTGGCGCGGCGTCTTTCCGGAGCCGCCGCATGTCCGAGCGGCTGACGACGGCCCCCGACGGGGCTTCCGGGTCCGGGCAGAGCACGACCAGGAACCCGGTCGGTCGGACGGCCACCGGGATCAGGACCAGGTCGGGTCGCCGCTGCTCGAGCACGGACATCACCTTCCAGACATCGCCGGTCCAGGCCCGGGTCTGGCGGTTCCGCGCGGCCTCCAGCTCGGTGCGGGGCAGCATGTCGTCCATCACGATGACGCTGCCCGGCCCGCAGTGCCGCTCGACGTTGACGACGTCGCGATAGGCGTACTCGACCAGGTGCATGCCGTCGATGAAGGCCAGGTCGATCGTGCGCCCAGGGAGGTGGTCGAGCCCGTCACCGGCCGCGAAGAAGTCGTCGGACGTCATCGGGCAGACGCGGGCGGCCGGGCCGAGCTCGACCTTCAGCTCGGGCACCGGGTCCACGCCGACGGCCGGGCAGGACGCCAGCTCCAGGCTCTTCCCGTGCCGCACGCCGACCTCGAGGTAGGACCGGGGCTGCAGCACCCGGTGCAGCTCGCTCAGCAGCTCCAGGTAGGACAGCACTAGCGACCCTTTCCCGCTCGGACGGCGCGGCGGAGCGCCCAGGACCGGATGACTGGACGGGTGCCCGAGAGCCGCACGTCGGCATCGCCGAACCTAGCTGAGATACGGCGGCTCCGGATCGGGCTCCTGGCCACCCATCCCGCGAACCCGAGCTCGGCCTCGAGCCACCACTGGCCGGCCCGCATCGGCCCGCCTTCCTCGACGACGGTCGGGTCGACCCAGACGTGCGCCGTGACGCTCACCTGCAGCCGCCCGTCGGTGCGGACGCCGACGATGGTCGTGCGACCCGGGAGTGCGAACCGCTGGTCGGTCGAGGGATGCCGCGCGTACACCGTCAGCGTCATCCGTTCCTGGCGGAGCACGACGCCCAGGGCCGACGCCGGTACGTCGATCCCCGGCCAGCGACACCGGCGGCGGGAGCACGAACAGCCCGTCGGCCCGGTCCAGCCGCAGCGCGGAACCGTCGCCGTGCCGGAGCGTCGCGGTCAGGGTCAGCTCCAGCCGGTTCGGCGAGACCCTCAGGTCGTCCACGTGCTCGGTGACGTACATCGCGCGCTCGACCGCTGCCAGCTCGCGCGTCTTCTCGTAGGCGCCGGCCCGCAGCAGCGCGGCGCGCAGCCGCAGGGAGCCGAGCTGGCGCTGTGAGTCCAGCCGTGGCGGGAAGCGCTCCAGGGTCAGGGCGCGCAGTCCCTGGAAGAACGCGCGCGCCTCGGCCTCCGGGAGGTCGATGAACTTCGGGCCGAGCCGTCGCAGCCCCTTGGTCCGGTACCAGTGCGACAACAGCCGGTCGCGCAGCTCGCCGGGCGTCGTGTGCTCCTCCACCACGTCCAGCACGTCCCGCATGCTGTCGAAGTACCGGCCCCAGTCCTTCGGGCGGCGGCCGGCGCTGCCGCGACGACGGTGCCAGAAGTAGCAGGTGTACCCGGCGAGGACAGAGATCACCTCGGCCCGGAAGTACGCCGTCATGACGAACGCGTGGTCCTCCAGGTAGCGAGGGCCCTCCAGGAACCGGATGCCCTGCTCCAGCAGGAAAGCGCGGCGGAACATCTTGTGCGGCGTCAGGAGCAGCAGCAGGGCCGGGTCGTCCTGCAAGCGTCGCGTTCGGCCGGTCGGTGGCGAACAGCGGCCCGGCACCCCAGACCTTGCGCCGGCGACCTTCCCTGCCGATCACGACGTCGGACCGGTGGGCGACCGCGTAGTCGTACATCCGCTGCAAGGCCTCGTCCGCGAGCTCGTCGTCGTGATCGACGAACTGCACGTACTCGCCTTCTGCCGCCTCGATGCCGACGTTGCGAGGGCGACCGGGCCACCCCGAGTTCGGGATGTGGATGACCTGCACGTTCGCCGAGCTCCCTGCGAGATCGTCCAGCCGGAGCTGGGTGCCGTCGGTCGAACCGTCGTCGACGAACACCACTTCGAACTCGTCCGCGGGCATGGACTGCCGGGCCAACGAGGCGAGCAGGTCGTCGAGATAGCGCCCGGGGTTGTACACCGGGACGACCACGCTGACCTTCCGCATGCCGTCCTCCGCACGTTCGTTGTGCGCCAAGGACGAATGAGCAATGCGTTTGGCTCACCGCAGTTTTCCCTTGTGCTGCAACGAGGAAAGAGCAGTCGCAGTCGAACCCCGAAGACGTCGCGGGCGTCCTCGGTTGACACGCCAGGGTGGGGACCCGACCAGCCACATCGGCGGCCTGAAGGCCGTCGACACGGCACTGCTGTGTCTCTTCTCGGCGACCTCGACGGAGCCTCAGGCAGGTTGTCGTGCGCACATTGCGGTCAGCTCGGATGCCAGCGGAAGCGCCCACCGCCATGGACGCGACGCACGGGCTGTTGATCAGCCTGCTCGCCGTCGTCGCGTCGTTCACCGCGCTGGCCATGCTCAGTCCGTGCGTCGCGCGGGTCGCCGACGAGCCCTCGGGGAACGTCGTGCTGGGCGACGTCCTGCTCGGCGACGTCCACCGGGACGGACCCGCCTGCCCCTCCAGTCGGCGCGTACGCCGGCGTCCGCATCGCCGAACGACGGGTAAACAGCATCGAGGCGATGGCCAGCACGCCGACCTGCTTCGCGGAGTCCGACTTCATGCTCACTGCGGACGACCATCTGGTCGCGACCCACGACGCAGCGATGGGTGGCGACTGCGGCGACGTGAACCAGCAGACCCTCGAGGGCATCCGGCGGTGCCGCCTGGCCGGCGATCTGCGGGTGGCCACCCTGGACGACTTCCTGGCGGTGCCGCTGACCGAGTGGTACGTCGACCTGAAGAGCAACCTGATCGCCACGACGGATGCGGAGATCCTGCACAGCGTCGAGGTAGCAGTGCGCTCCATCGACCGGCGGGGACGCGAGCGCGGTGCGGTCCTGCTCGTCTACCAGGTGACCCCGGCAGTCGTGGACGTCCTGCGGGACAACGGCATCCGCGCCGGGCTGAAGGGCTACCCGGACTCGCGCCGGTCGGCGAAGGCGATGGTGCGGGCCGCGCGACGCCACGACTTCGAGCTCGTCTGCATCCGGATCTCCTTCGTCGACAAGCGGATGCTGGCCTACTCGCGGGCGAGGGGCGTCGGGCAGCTGAGCTGGGAGCTGGGTGAGCGCACGCCCCGGCAGTGGGCCCGGCTGGCCGACCGCGGCCTCTGGGGGCTGCTGACCACCCGGGGCAAGATCCCGCGCGCCCAGCGAGCCATCGGCGCGTGACGTCAGCCTGCCGACGAGCTCGACACCTCGTGACCCCGCTGGAGCCCGAGCGTGGCGATCAGGTCCTCGTGGAGCTCGAACCAGACCACGTGGCACGAGTCGAGTCCGACCCCGTCGACCCAGGACCGCTCGCCCCGCTCGACCCGCGCCATCGCAGCGGCGTACCTGTCGGCGTACCCGTCGAAGCGCGCGAGGTGGCTGGTCAGCTCGCCGCACAGCGGTGCGAGCCGCCGCCCAAGAGTGCCCAGCGCGTCGAGGACCCGGTCGTCCCACCGGAAGTCGGAGTGGTCGTTGGTGGCCATCGGATCGCCGGGCAGCGGCCGGATCTGCCACTGCGTGACCGCGGTCTGGAAGCGCGCGTTCAACGGCAGGAACGTCGAGTGGGCCGCTGCGACCGCAGCGGCCGATCCTGACTCGGCCAGCTCCCCCGCCAGCTGGCGTTCGTTCTCGACCCGCCCGGCTTCGGTGAGCGCCCACCCTCCGGTGCCGGCGAACTCGACCTGCTGCACCCACCCGTACGCCTCGAAGTCGAGCAACAGGTCCGAGACGGCATCCGGGTCCAGCGAGAAGCGCCGGGCGACCTTGCCGGCGTCTCCCATCCCCTTCAGTCGCAGGGCGTGCAGTGTCAGCAGTCGCGGTGATGAGGAGTGTTGCGTCACGCGGACATCATCGCTGGCGCCAACCCTGCCCCGGCCCGGCAGACGCCGGGCGGGGGCATTTGCGGCTAGCAGAAGACGGCGATGGCCCAGGGCTTGTTCACCGTTGCCGTGCCGTTGGAGGTGAGCACGGTCGTCACGCCGGTGCCGAGCCCCGGGTTGATGGTGGCGCCCGCGCCGCCGACCTGGACGTTGTTCCCGCCTGTGGTCGCACCGATCGAGGCGACGGCCACGCAACCCTCGACGCTGGCCGGGAACGTGACGCGATACAGCCCAGTCCCGAACTTGTTGACGCTGACGTCGCCGCTGGAGCGCTGCACCGAACCGTCCGCATCGCCGGCAGCGAAGAACTTCGCCGCGGGTGGCCCGCCGGCGGGGCCCGCAGGGCCTTGCGGGCCAGCAGGCCCGGCGGGCAGCTGCCCCGCCTTGAAGTCACCCTTGAGGAGGGTTCCGTTCGCCACCTTCGCCGAGTTGACCGCGCCCTTGTGGATGTCGACGCGCTTGACGCCGCCGTTCTTGATGTCCTGGCTCGTGATCAGGACCCCGGCGTAGGCGGTGCCGCTACCCAGCGCGAGCACCAGCGCCACCGTCGAGACAACGGAGGCATATCGGCTTTCCGTGAAGATCCGTCCCATGATTTTCCCTCCCTACTCGGCCCCGCGGCCGAGCGGCCTTTAGCCACCCTGCGCGTGAGGTCGACCCCGTGGCAAGAGACGAACACAGCGCCAGATACGTCCGGGACAACACCACGACCCGCCCCTGGCTGGTCAGGGACGGGTCCTGGTGTCAGCGGTACGTCAGCGTGGTACACTCCCAGCTATGGCACGGGACTGACCGACGGAGACGGCGGGGCGCTGACCGGTGGCGGCGGCGACGGCGCCGGCGGGGCGCTGCCCGACGTCGAGGGGGACGCCACGGTCCGCGGTGCCGTGGTGAAGGTGAACGCCGTGGACTCTGCGGAGAAGCCCTGGGCATCGGTCGCCCGCGCGTACCAGCCGTACTTCGTGCCGCCGGCCAGCCCATTCCAGGTCACCTGCGCCACGTCACCCGATGCCACCGAGACCGTACCGATGACGGTGTTCGTGCGCACGGCCACGCCGATGGCGTCGGTGCGCAGCTCGGTCTCGCGCCCCGCCAGGTCCACGGGCACGACGAACTCGTCCGCGCTCTCCAGGTAGGCCCGTCCCGGCTGGGTGTCGAACTCGTTGGCGTTGTAGTCGTTGAGGTACGGCGAGTACGTGTTGACCGAGATCCGGCCGCCCTCCAGGTCGAACTGCAGCAGGCGAAGGTGGCCCACCCTGCGTTGTCCCTGGATCTCGAAGAACTGGTGGTTGGCCAGCATCTCGACCACGGTGTGTCCCTTGCCCCCGACGTCCCGCTTGATGTTCATGCCGACGCCGTGGGTGTGGCCGCTCATGGTCATGAAGACGTTCTCGTTGGGGAGCACCACCTCGTTGAAGATGTCCTCGCCGTCGACCTGGGTCAGGTCGCCCCCACGCCCGTCAGCGGCCATGCTGGGGAGCAGGTACGAATGCGTCAGCACGATGGCCTTGCGGTCGCGATGGTCTGCCAGGACCTGGTTCGCCCAGGCGATCTCCTCCGGCTTGACGAGGAAGCCCAGGTACAGGAACAGCAGCTTCTGGCCGCCTGCCTCGATCAGGTCGTAGTGGTTGTGGTTGTCCGCCGGCTGCCACGGCCCGCCGTAGTACCCCTCGCCGTCGTCGCCGGTGGGCGCGATGTCCTCGGCCGCGTCGTAGCGCGCCGGCGGGAAGAACTCGTTGAAGAGGTCGTTGTTCGACCCCGTCTTGTTGTCGTGGTTGCCCGGGGTCACTCCGTTGGGGATCCCGTTGTCGTCCAGCAGCTTCAACTTGCCGCTGGCGTAGCCGAACTCCTGCCTAGCCAGTTCGGTGTCGGTGTTGGTGGACTGCCAGTTGTTGATGACGTCGCCGGTGTGCGCCGAGTATGACGATCTTGCGTGGCGCGGCGTTGTCGCGCACCCACTGGGTCATCGCATCGAACGTCTCCCCGAACAGCGGGGTACCGCGCAACCCGCCCTGGGCCAGGTACTGCGTGTCCGTGATCCAGGCCACCGAGAAGTCATAGCTGTCCGGGTTCTCGAACGCGCGGTCCGGCGTGCTCGGGATCTCGGCGAAGGTGTCCCGCGCCTCCACGAGAACGTGGACGACGTCCCGGTCCAGCACCGGCGCAAGGGCGGTCCGGCCGACGAGCGTCGTGTCGGCGCCGTCGGTGCCCAGGCTGCCGCGATCTCGGTCCAGCGCGCGGCGCGGTTGTCCCACACCGAGAGAGCGACCTCCCGGTCCGACGCGACCCGACCCTCCCAGCTCAGGTCCACGAACTTGGCGCCCGGAGCATTGGTCACCCGGACGTCGTAGCGCTGGTAGGGCGTGTCGGTCGTGGGCGTCGACTCGGCGTAGACGTCGTCGGACTCGGCGACCGCCCGCGGGTCCAGTGGCGTGCCGTTGTCCGTCGCCGGTGAGGGAACCTCGCCCGTGGTGGTCCCCGCGCGGCCCAGCACCGGAGGCCCGGCCGGGGTCGCCCGGAGGAACGTCACCTTGAGCGGCTCCTGCGCGGGGTCGCTGGCCCGCACGCTGAGCTGCGCGTCGGTCGACACGCCGGTCGCGCCGTCCTGCGGCCCTTCGAGCTGGGGCGCGTCTGGCGTCTCCCCGACGGTCGTGAACGTGGACGTCTCCGAGTCGCTGCTGCCGGCGGCGTCGGTCGCCGTGACGCTGAAGACGTGCGGCCCGTCGGTCAGGTCGTCTGTGTTCAGCTGGGTGCCGAGCTTGAACTCGGTGCCGTCGAGGGTCGCGACCACGGTGACCCGATGGTTGCGTCCGTCGGTGACCTTGGCCCTGAGGGCGAAGCGGCCCTTGACGGTCGAGCCGTCCGCGGGTGACAGCTCACTGACCACCGGCGGGTCGTTGTCGACGGTGATGCGATGGCGGAGCTCTTGCGTCCCGGCGGGGCCCTCGGCGGTCAGCGTGACCGTGTGGGGCCCGTCCCGGAGCAGCTGGGTGTCCAGGACGTAGCCCCGCGCCGGGGTGTACGCCGGACCGGTCGGCGATGCCGGTGGGAGCGTGAAGGTCCAGGAGTGTTCGGGCACCGCACCCGCGTTGTTGTCGCCGAGCCGGTAGATCGTGCCGTCCGGCTTGGTCGGGTCTTTGATGACGGTGCCGTCGGGGAACTCGAGCCTCATGTTGCGGACGTCGAAGTCGTCCATGTTCGCCCCGGGCGGCAGCGCCGGGTCCTGCCCGGTGAAGAAGCTGATGGTGTTGTCGCCGGGGTGGAGCAGCTCACCGGAGATCTGGAAGCCGGCGAGCACGAACGTCGTCTGGGTCTCCACCCCACACGTCGTGGTTCAGGATCGTCTTCTGGCCCCGGACCGAGATCCCGTCCGCGAAGTCCGCCCCGCTCGGGCCGGCCTCGATGCCGGCGCCCTCGTACACCAGGGTCGCGGTGTCGGCGACCGCCTCCCAGTCCATGACGTCCTGCCGGTCCACCTCCAGGCTCACCGTGTCGGCCAGGTCGGTGCTCCAGCCGTAGACCGGGATCTTGCCCGCCACGCTGTCGCCGTTCCACGGCGTCATGACCAGTCGGCCGTCGTCCGGCTGCAGGCGCAGCCGCAGCAGGTCCAGACCGATCCGCATCTGACCACCGCTCCCGGGGCGCAGGGCCGTCAGCGTCAGGGTGTGGTCCCCCGCGCTCAGCTGTTGGGTGCCCAGCGGGAAGCGGCGGCGCAGCAGGTTGCGGGAGCCGGACCCGTCGAACTCGGCGACCTGCACCCCGTCGACGGCGATCGCAGCCACTCCGAAGTTGGCGCCGAACGTCATGTCGCTGGACATCACGTAGCGGCCACTGCGAGGCACCTGGAAGGTGACGGTCGTCGCGTCGAACGGCTCGACGGCGTTGACCCGCAGCTGACGGTTGCCCGACCAGCTGAGCAGACCGGTGCTCTCCTGGTTGGTGACGATCGTGCCGACCGCGCTGGGCACCAGCGACTCCCCCTCGATGAGCAGCTCGTTGGCCGGGTCGCTGGGCTTGACCATCGTCTCCACGACCTCGCCAGGCTCGAACTCGTCGGTGACGAGTCCCGGCACCACGGAGTCGTCCGGTGTCGCGGAGGTCAGGGTCTGCCCCTCGTTGGGTGCGCCTCGCGATCCGGCCGCCGGCCCGGTCCAGGAGAACGCGCCCGCCCTGTTGCCGGTGCCTGTCACCTGGAGTGAGGAGTCCGGCGACGTCTGCTCGGACTCGACGAACCCGATGTCCGTGCTCGTCAGCCCGGCAGCCGGGCCGTCCGTGGCCGTGATCTCGCCGCCCCAGGAGAGGAACTGAGTGACCGTGGCACCGTTCACCAGTGCGACAGCATCCGGGCCGTCCTGGATCCCCTCGATCGGGTAGTCCACGACCACCACACCGTTGACGCCGATGGTGTCGGTGAGCTGCGACCCGTCGTACGCCGTGCCGTCTCGCCGTCGTAGAGGACCACCTCGACGCCGGTGAGATCGGTCCCCGGCGGGCCGGCGACCTCGACGAACTCACCGGCGTCCACGCCGGTGTTGGCGTAGTGGATCTCGTTGAGGAAGACGGCGGCGCCGGGGTCGTCCTCTGCCGCAGCGGGATCCACCGAGTACCCGGTCGAGTACGGCGCGGCGACCGGGACAGCGGTCAGCGCCAGGATGAAGACGGACAGGACGACAGCAACGCGGCGAGCAGACATGGCTCCCCCAATGGGCCCGTTACCTCGCCACGATCAGCCGAAGACGTCCGTTGCGGGATCAAGGCGAGGTAGATCTTTCCTGCGAATGAACACCCCGAGGACGCACCCGTCGCGGTCGCGGTTCCCCCTCAGTCGGTCAAGACTCCGGCCGGTGGTAGCCGAAGAAGCCGCGCTTGGTGATCAGCTCGCACACCTCCGGCGGCACCATCGACATCCACGTCGTGTCATCGGTGGGGATCCGCTGCAGGACGTCGCGGCTGAGGATCGGCAGGTAGTCGGGCTTGTAGCTGTCGAGGTGCACGAAGCTGCCTCGCCCGGCCAGGTAGTCGTACAGCGGCTGCAGGTCCTCGGCCACCACGACGTTGTCGACGGTGGTGACCCGGTCGTCGCTCAGCATCGGGTAGACGTACAGCCGAAGGTCGTTCTTGAACAGCCTGCCGAAGCTCTCCAGGATGCCGCCGGGCAGGTCGGCGTGCGTGCTCTCGTCGAACAGGTCGATCAGGCTGGGGACGCCCATCACCATCCCGATCCGACCGTCGGTGCGCCAGCCCAGGTACGCCGCGAGCCGGTGGTAGGCGTCGAAGTCGGAGATGAGAACGGTCATGCCGCACGCGGCGAGCAGGTCGGCCCGGGCCAGGAAGTCGCGACGGTCGACATCGTCCCCGCCGGCGCGCAGGTTCGCCATCGTCAGCTCGGTGAGCACCAGCACGTCGCGCGCGGCGACGTCCGGGTCTGCCTCGAACTTGACCAGCGCCGAGTCGAGCATGTCGATGTTCACGACGGTCGGCGGGCGGAAGCTGCCCCGCTCGACCAGGATCGCCTTCTTGCGCAGCACCTCGCTGGGCTGCAGCACCTCGCGGTCCGGGCCGAACATCGCAGCGCCGCTCAGGCCGACCTGGACCAGCTTGAGTGCCATCAGCCGGTTGTCGACGGCGCGGAACTCGATGCCCTTGAGCTGGATCATGTCGATCTCGATCCGGCCGGTGGTCAGCCGGTCGAGCAGGCTCTCGACGAGCCGCTCGGGCTCGTGGTGGTGGAAGAACGCACCGTGCAGCAGGTTGACGCCGACGACGCCGAGCGCCTCCTGCTGCAGCGCCGCCTCGGCGTCGAGCATGCGCACGTGCAGGATGATCTGGCTGGCCTCGTCGCGCGGGTGCGACTGGAACTTCACGCCCATCCAGCCGTGGCACTCGTTGCCGCCCCGGTAGCTGCGCGCGACCACCGTGTCGGCGAAGGCGAAGAACGCGGTCTCGTCGCCACGCTCGTCGCTGAGCCGGTCCAGGTTGAGCTGGAACTCGCGGTCCAGCATGGCCTGCAGCCGGCCCATCGAGACGTACCGGTCGGCCTTGCCGTAGACGGCGTCGCTCACCGCCATGTCGTACGCCGACATCGACTTGGCCACCGTGCCGGCTGCGCCGCCGGCCCGGAAGAACCAGCGCGCCACCTCCTGGCCCGCGCCGATCTCGGCGATGGTGCCGTACCAGCGGGGATCGAGATTGACCTGCAGCGCCTTCTGCAGCGTGTCTGCACCGACGTCCATAGCGGTCCCCTGTCGAGTGATCAAGTCCGTCGCGAGCCTAGCCGCGATCCCCGGCGGCGCTATGAACTTCGCCCTGAGTGCGGATGGTTCAAGGCGGCCACCTCGGCTGCCGAGAAAGCGTCGTCGGGCGGCCTATGGGGGGTTGTGTCCGAACGAGGCAAGGCCCCGCGCGCGGGGGGTTGAGCGCGGGGCCCTTGCTGCCGGTCTCCGCACAGGGGGGTGTACGGGCCGCGCTCAGAGCAGAAGGCACCGGCAACTTGTTGCGGACGTATAGGCCGAGCGGGTGGTGACCAGCCCTTTGCCAAACCTTCCACAAGAGCGCGCGACTCGATTCCCGGGCTTCCGACTGCGTCGTCTTCGAAGCCGCCGTGCAACGTGTCTTTGTCGACGTCGCTGAAACGGACCCAACTAGGCGGCTGGTTTCCACGGCCCGGCAGCGATCGGCCGGCTCGGGCCCGTGCTCAGTCCAGGTAGTCGCGCACTACGAACGCCTGAACGTTGTGCGTCCGAGCAGTACGAACGTGCAGCTCAGGAGCGCTGTGCGGTGAAACATCTTGGACTGAGAACGATCAGTCAGCCTCGACACCGCGCTCAGTTCCGCTCTGCGAGCTGGCCAAAGCGATGCAGCTCGGCAGGGGCAGCAACCCTGCACCGGCGGGCAATGACCAGCGAGGATGTCCGCCTTCTCCTACTCCAGCAAGTGATCGAGCGCCCGGCCCATCACTGCGTGGCGTTCGGCCTCAGTCGAGACGCCCTCCAGCCCGAACCCCAGCAGCAGCGAGTGCGGCGTGGAGATCGCGTTGCCGACCGGGAAGCCGGACGCGTCCGTGCGGATGAAGTTGTTGACGTTGGGTGCGCTGCCATCAGGCGGTCCGGTGATCGCCCAGCCGTCCAGACCGGCCTCGAACGATGTGCTCGTCCCGTCGGGGAGCGTGATGTCGTCGAGGAAGACACCGATGCCCTGCGATGCCCAGTCGCTGGCGTAAGCGATGGAAACCTCGACGTTCTTGCCGGCGTACGCCGAGAGGTTGACGCTCCACTGCTGCCAACCCGCCGAGTTGCCGCTGGCCGCGTTCCAGGCGCCGGTGGTGCCGGTGGCCGTGCAGGCACCCACGCCGTCAAACGTCTGGTAGTGCGCGAGGTGCGGATGCAGCGTCACCCAGCCCGCTGGGCAGCTCTGGCCGGTCGACGTCGTCGTGTGCCCGTTGGCGTCCGGAAGGGTGGTCCAGTCGTTCCCGCCTACGGTACGGGCCTCCACGAACAGGTGGTCCCACGCTGGTTCGGTGTCGTACGACGTCCAGAACGTCATCGACCCGCCACCGGCCGGGACGGCGACCTCGCGGGTGAGCCGCTTGTACGAGACGTCAGCGATCTGCGAGTAGACATACTGCTCGCCGGCGTGCGGGTCGAACGGCCCGCCCGGCTTGTCGTACCTCGCCGACGCCCAGCTCTCGAACTGCTTGTACTGGTCGACCGGCAGGATGCCGCTGGTGGCAAGGAACGACGACCTCCGGACCGTGTTACCAGCGAAGACGGGATCGTCGAGACCCCACGTGAGGCCCGTGAACGGGTCGGCGACGCCCACCGAGTCGAACGCGGCGCCATTGACGTGACCGTCGTTGGCCACGGCCACGTAGCCACCCAGGTAGTACTGAAGCACGTCGTTGGTGGTGTCGCCACCGAAGAACGAGCCGAACAAGGGCAGGCAGCGCCGGGGGTCGATACCTGCGGGAGGCGGGTTGCAGGCGATCTCGCCCTTGGGGTCGTAAAGCTGCGCCATCGTGTACTGCTGGCCGGCGGAGTCACCTGCGAGGAGAACCTTGCCGCCCTCGTTCATGTACGAGCGGAACTCGAGGAGCTCGTCGAGTGCCAGCCGGTCGGCATTGCCGCCAGCACGGCCGGCGGTGCGGGTGACCAGGTCGTTTCCGGTCTCCCAGATGACGGCGTCGTAGTGGCTGAGCACCCCGAGGGCGTCCGGGGCGATCCGCCCGGCGGCGTCGATGTCGTAGACGTCGGACTGCTGCCCGTCGGCGGCCAGGGCGTCGGTGTACGTGTCGACGAAGTGCGGGCCAGGGGCCTGCACTGGCGAGGCGCCGGTGTAGTCCTCGGCCGCCACGACGAGCACGCGGTCACCACTCTCGGACACGGCCTGGTAGGTGAACGACTCACTCCGCTCACCGCCGCCCTCGAACCAGACCTCGACCGAGTTGCCGGGCTCGGTGCCGGTCACCTCGCCGCGCAGCTGGTGGTAGTAGACCGACGCCGGGTTGTACGTCGACCCGCCGTCCCACTCGGGCATTGGTTCTGGCCCTGTCTGCACCGCGCCGCCGTTGATGCGGTACTTCACTTCCACGGCGCCGAGGCTGCGCTTGGCGATCACAGCGACCGGCTGCGGGTCGCCGTACGACTTGGTGAAGCTGAGGTGGACGCCCGGGTTGCCGCCTTTGTAGGGGTCCTCGCTGTCGACGTAGAACGGCTTGGTCGTGATCCCGGTGACCGTCTTCGGGTCATCCGGGTCGACCGCCGAGTTCGCCACCGAGCTGGCGAACGGCAGGTTGCGCTGGAACTCCGCTTCCACCAGCGCCGGGTCGTCCGGGAAGACGAAGCCACATCCGTCGCACCCCTCGGACAGCTCAGGTGTCCACGCCAGTGCGCCGGTCACAGCATGCGCGTAGTCCGTGGTCTCACCGTTGGTGACGTAGAGGACGTCCGAGCTCAGGCCGGGGTGGAAGTCAGCGATGGCAGGGTCGTCCAAGTTGCCGGACATGGCGTAGTAGATGGGGTCGTCCGCGGTAGGTGTGCCGGTCTGCCAGCCCTCGGCGTAGAGCAGCCACTGCCCGGCGGAGTGCCAGTTGACCTGGAACGCGAAGCCGATCCGGTCGAGCAGTCCGACCATGGCCTGGGTCTCCGGCTCCGACGTCGGCGACGGGCCACGGTAGGTGTCGCTGGACTGGATCGCCGACGACCCCTCCTCGTCGTAGCCCCAGTGGTTGGGGAAGTTGCGGTTGGGGTCGACGCCGTCGCCGACCTGGGTCTGTCCGTCTCCGTTGTTGTCGCGGAGGTTCTTCCGCCACAGCCGCTCGTGCTCGAACGTGTACTGGTAGCCGTCGGGGTTGGCCACGAGGACGAACCAGAGCTCGGTCGTCTGCAGAAGCTTGCGGACTTGCCGGTTGTTGGCCCGCCACTGGTCGATGTAGTGGTTCATCAACCGCCGGTTGACCTCGGTGGAGATCCATTCACGCGCGTGCTGGGTGGAGCTGTAGAGGACGGCCGGACGCCTGCCGTCCGGTTGCTCCTGCGCGCCCTGGGTCAGCTTGACCGCGATGATCTCGCGACCCTGGCCGGTGTGGCCGAGGACCTCGAGCTTCACCAGCTGGGGGTTCTTGCGCGCCGCGGCGTAGAGCTGGTCGCGGATGCCACCGGGCTCGTCGTACGAGCGCCAGACGGTGAAGCCGTTGGCGGCCTGTTCCGCCGCGAACTCCCGGACGGTCTTGCCCCCCTTGACCCGCGTCAGCTTTAGGTCGACTCCCCTGGCCCCGTAGCCGGTCGGCCTGCGCCGGGTCGAGGACCATGTCGAGCTCGATGCCTTTCGCGACCTGTCGCTGGCCGCTCACGTCGATGCCCTGCTCGGCGATCATGGGTAGCTGTGCGGCCTGGACCACTGCGGTGTAGGCGTCCAGCCGATCCGGATCGCCCCGCCCGGCGCGGCTGACGCGGTGGTGAGCCCGAAGCAGAGTGCGGCAACGACCGCCGCGACCAGTGAAATGACCAGCGATCGACGCATTGGTCCACCTCCCGGGAAGGCCCCCAAGCGTGATCACTCTTGCACCGCCCCGGCGGCGTGACAACGGTTGTGACCCGCCTTCTGCGGGAGCTGTGAGCACTGCTTGGCTGCGAACGACCCGCTCCGTCGCGCGCCCTTCTGGCCGGCGTCCTGGGCTGGGAGACGGCCGACGACCCCCGCGACGGCATCGCGCTCATGCCCAGCGACGACCCCGGATTCGGGACTGTCGGCGATGTGCTCCTCAGTCGAGGTAGTCGCGCACTAAGGACGCCTGAACGCTATGCGTCCGAGCTTGACAATCGTGCAGGTCACGAGCGCTGTGCAGCGAACTATCTTGGACTGATTGCACCCGCCAGCCCCCGCTCGGGTGTCGGCCTGACGGAGCCCTCAGGACTCGTTCGCTTGACCGATGAGCACGACTTGGCCCGATGACGCCTGGTTGTCGTCGGCGACCTCCTTGGTGACGGTCAGCGTTGGAAACGTGCTCGGGCCTACGCCGGACCAGAGCGTGACGTCGGTGCCCTCGTTGAACGTGCCGATCGGAACGAGAAGGCCTGCGTCGCTCTTCAGCCACGCCTCGTAGAACTCTCCGTCGGTGCGTCGCGGGAGTCCGGTGGCGTGCAGTTCGATCTTCCATCCGCTGTCGGTCTTGGTCAGCGTGACGTTCGCGGCTGCATCGGGCGCGAGCCGGGTCCCCGTCAGGGACGCGGCGTACTGGACTGGTTCGTCGCGGGTCACCTGCAAGCCGACGGTGACGCCCGCCACCAGGACGACCGCGGCGGCTACGGCCATGAGGGAGTACCGGATCCGTCGCAGACGCCGGCCGGCGCCGGCCTCCTCGGCGATCGCGGCGACCACGCGCTCCTGGAGGTCGAGCGGGGGCTCGGCCCACACCGCCGCGTCCGCGAGTACGCCGTGCACCCGCTCGATCTCGGCGCGCTCAGCCGGCGTCAGGTCATCGTCGGACATCGGAGCCTCCTTCGCGCGGGTCGGCGGGTGCCGAGTCTGCCGGTTCGGCACGCAGGTCGGACAGGATGCCCGCCAGCCGGCGGTGCGCCCGGAATGTCCGCGACTTGACCGTGCCGAGCGGGATCCCGAGCTTGTCGGCGATCTCCGCGTGGCTGAGCTCGTCGAAGTGCTGCATCCGGATCAGGTCGCGTTCGGTGGTGGGCAGCTCGTCCACCGCCCGGCGTACCTCGGCCACGTCGTGGATCTGCTCCGCCGACGGCGGCAGCGTGACCAGCGAGGCGCTGTCGGAGGTGTCGATGTTGTCGAGGTTGCGGTGCCGGCGCTCGCGCCGGTGCACATCGATGGCGACCCGCTTCGCGATCGTGGTGAGCCAGGCCCCGAGCGCCCGGCTCGGGTCGTAGCTTCCCGCCGCACGCCACGCCTGCACGAACGTCTGCTGGGTGGCGTCCTCCGCGAGGCCGGTATCGCCGAGCACCCTGTACGCGATCGCGAACACCAGCCGGCCGTAGGTCTGGTAGACGACCCGGACCGAGTCCGCGTCACCTGAAGCGAACCATGACGCCAGCTCGGCGTCGTCCAAGGCCACGGTCGTCACGCTAGCCCAGCGTTCACCGGCGGCCTCCGTGGTTGCGCGGCGTGTGCGGGAGTCGCGGCGGTGGCGGTCGCGCTGCGTCTCATTCCCTGCTTACGCAGCCGGGTCCGGCTCGGTTCGCCCGGATCCGGCACCGGATCCCGGACGGAACCGGTGCGTGAACGCCGCCGTAGAAGCCGCAGAGGTCGGCATCGGCCGGCACGATCACGAGAAGAGCAGACAATGAAAGAGCAGAGCAGAACCAACAGGTCGTTCGGCCGGGCCGCGGCCGCCACGACCCTGATCGGCCTGGTCGCGGCAGTCTCGGCGGGCCCGGCACAGGCGACGCCGGCACGAGCCTCCGCCGCGGTCGTCGACGACGTGCTCGTCATCAGCGGCACGAACGCCGCCGACCGGATCACCGTCGACTTCACCGCGCTCGACTCCGTCGTGGTGGACCTCGGTCACGACCACGTCCAGCGCCTCGACCCGCGCACCTTCCACTCGGTGTCGGTGTACCTGCGTGCCGGTGACGACGACTTCCGCACACTCAGCGGCGGGTCGCTCGCCGACGTGCCGCTGACGGTCAGGTCAGGAGCGGGCGACGACACTGCCGTCGGAGGCGCCGCGAACGACGTCCTCCAGGGTGGCTCCGGGGAGGACTTCCTCCTGGGCGGAGCGGGCACTGACCTCGTGTACGGCGGCCGCGGCGCCGACTTCGTCAACGGCGGCGTCGGCACCGACACCGAGGTGCTCGGCTCCGGCGACGACACGGCAGCGTGGAACCCCGGAGAGGGCAACGACGCGATCAGCGGCGGCCTCGGTCGGGACACGTTGGCCTTCAACGGCTCCAACGGCGACGAGCTGATGTCCCTGACGGCGGACGGCACGAGCGCGGTCTTCCTGCGCAGCCCGGGCACCATCCGGATGGACCTCGACGGCGTCGAGCGGCTCGACCTCGCCACCCTCGGTGGCGCCGACGCCGTGACGATCGGCGACCTCAGCGGCACCGCTCTCACCGTCGCGGACATCGACCTCGCCTCGGCCGCCGGCACCGGCGACGCCAAGGTCGACACCGTCGTCGTGAACGGCACCGACCGGCCGGACCGGGTCGATGTCGCGGCGTACGCCGGCGCGGTCGACGTGACCGGGCTGACGGGCGAGACCGTCGTCACCGGCGGCGAGCCAACCGACCGGCTCGAGATCGACACGTTCGAGGGCGACGACAGCGTCACCGTCGACGACGCAGCCCGAGCACTGCTCGACATCGCTGTCGACCTCGGAGCCGACCAGTCATGACCAGCACGACGAAGCCGACATCAGGCGACACCACCAACAAGGAGACCAGCATGTCCCAGTTCCCCGGAATCACCCACATCGCTCTGACCGTCACCGACCTGCCTCGCAGCACCGCCTGGTACGCCGCGCTCTTCGGCAGCTCGCCGGTACTCGACGAGGACGTCGAGGCCGGCAGCTTCCACCACACGGTGTTCGCACTCGGCGGAGGTCACCTCTTCGGCCTCCACAAGCACCAGGGTGAGGTCGGCACGCCGTTCGACGAGCGCAGCCCTGGGCTGGACCACGTGGCGTTCAGCTGCGCCAGCCGCAGCGAGCTCGAGAAGTGGGTTAGCCGCCTGGACGAGCTCGGGGTCAGCCACGGAGGGATCGTCGACGCTCACTACGGGTCGGGGCTCGCGTTCCGTGACCCGGACGGTATCGCCCTGGAGTTCTTCGCTCCGCCGTCCTGAACGAGCGCTCGCTCGCGCCTAGGTGGGTGCTCCCTCTCGTGGTCCAGGCGGGTATCCGCCGTTCAGCGGGGGGCGATCACGCGAGGACTGACGTGCCCTCCCCCTGGGTGCGAGCGAGCGTTCCTGCGACCTTCGAATAGCGGGTCGACGCCCGCGAAAGCAATCCCGGCGAGCTACCGCCGCCCTGAATCAAGGAGTTCTCGATGTTCAGCATCTTCTGCCCGGACCTCGATCACGAGGTCCTCCTGTCGACCCGCCAGATGACCGCGATGACGAATACTGACCGCGGCATCGTCGTGCAATTCGAATGCGTGTGTGGCGCAGACGGCGTGTACCTGACGGGGGCCTCAGCACCGTCCAGCGGCCTCGTCTATCACCAGCACACTGGCAGCTGGCCGAAGCGAGCTGACGGTCGAGGGAGATACGCTCCTGGGGGGCGCAGGTCAGGGATGAACCGGTAGCAGGGTCGCTGCGTATGCACAGACAACGCACTCCATCGCCGCACAACAAGCAAGGAGAACGTCATGTCGATGCATATCTCGAGAGCAAGCCGCCCACTCGCGGGGGCAGCGGGACTGGTCGCAGCCGGCCTCCTTCTTGCCGCGTGCGGTGGCGGGACGGGTTACGGAAGCGCGAGCGGTTCCAGCAACTCGCCGGAGACGACCCAGGCCGCTCAGGGAGCCGTAGGCCAAAGCGTCCACACCGGAAGACCGACTTCGGGAAGGTCCTGGTGGCCTCCAACGGCAAGACGCTGTATGCGTTCGCCGCAGACTCGCCCGGCAAGTCCAACTGCACGGACACCTGTCTGCAATATTGGCCGGCCGCCAAGGCATCCGGCACGGTCAGCCACTCGTCGGACGTCACCGCAAAGCTGGCGACCATCAAGCGCTCGGATGGCACGACACAACTGACCGTCAATGGATGGCCCGTCTATACCTACGCAGCGGACTCTGGACCCGGTCAGGCCACCGGCCAGGGCGAGAACCTCTCCGGCGGTCGCTGGTGGGTGGTTGCCCCGTCCGGTACACAGATCACGTCCGGTGAAGGCGACGCGGACGGCGGCTACTAGATCAACTCGGGCTGTGCCCACCGCATTGGGTGAACCACCGAACGGCCAATCCTCAGTCCAGGTAGTCGCGCAGCACCTGGGAGCGCGAGGGGTGACGCAGCTTCGACATCGTCTTGGACTCGATCTGGCGGATCCGCTCGCGGGTGACGCCGTAGACCTTGCCGATCTCGTCCAGCGTCTTGGGCTGGCCGTCGGTGAGGCCGAACCGCATCGAGACCACGCCGGCCTCGCGCTCGGACAGCGTGTCGAGCACCGAGTGCAGCTGCTCCTGCAGCAGCGTGAACGACACCGCGTCGGCCGGGCACGACGGCCTCGGAGTCCTCGATCAGGTCGCCGAACTCGCTGTCGCCGTCCTCGCCGAGCGGGGTGTGCAGGGAGATCGGCTCGCGGCCGTACTTCTGGACCTCGACGACCTTCTCCGGGGTCATGTCGAGCTCCTTGGCGAGCTCCTCCGGGGTGGGCTCGCGCCCGAGGTCCTGCAGCATCTGGCGCTGGACGCGGGCCAGCTTGTTGATGACCTCGACCATGTGCACCGGGATGCGGATGGTGCGGGCCTGGTCGGCCATCGCGCGGGTGATCGCCTGGCGGATCCACCAGGTGGCGTACGTCGAGAACTTGTAGCCCTTGGTGTAGTCGAACTTCTCGACCGCACGGATCAGGCCGAGGTTGCCCTCCTGGATCAGGTCCAGGAAGAGCATGCCGCGACCGGTGTAGCGCTTGGCCAGCGACACGACGAGGCGCAGGTTGGCCTCGAGCAGGTGGTTCTTCGCCCGCCGGCCGTCCTCGGCGATCCAGTCGAGCTCCTTCTTCAGCTTCGGCGCGAACTTCTCGCCGCCGTTGAGCTTCTCCTCGGCGAACAGCCCGGCCTCGATGCGCTTGGCGAGCTCGACCTCCTGCTCGGCGTTGAGCAGGGCGACCTTGCCGATCTGCTTGAGGTAGTCCTTGACCGGGTCGGCGGTGGCGCCGGCGGTCGCGACCTGCTGGGCGGGCGCGTCCTCCTCGTCCTCGTCGGACAGGGTGAACGACTGGTCCTCCTCGCCCTCGGCAGGCTCGGCGGGCTCGCCCTCGGCGACGACGGCGTCGCCCTCGGCCGGAGCGGCACCGTTCTCGGCGGCCTTCTTCGCAGCACCCGCGGGGGTCGCGGTCTTCTTGGACGGCCTTCTTCGCCGGTGCGGCGGCCTTCTCGGCGGCCTGGGCGGTGCTGCCGGTCGCCTTGGCCGCGGCGGTCTTCGCGGCGGCGCTCTTGCTGGCCGGCTTGTCGGCCGGCTTGCGCGGCCTTCTTCGCCGGCGCGGCGACCTTCTTCGTGGTGGCGCGCTTGGCGGCGGTGGCCGCAGCGACCACCTTCTTGCGCGGGGCAGTCGGGAGCCTCGGCCTCGACCATCACGGTCACTCCTTCGTCACTGAGGCTGCGGAGCACCGTCTTCATCCGGGACATCGGGATGCCCGCGGTCTCGAAGCGGTCCGGACGTCACCGGCGGTGACGTACCCCTGGTCCTTCCCTGCTCGAGCAGACCCTGCACCGCAGGGTCGGAGATCTCCGGCGGGAGCGGGCGAACCGTGTCCGACACGTACTACCTCTCGTCGCACTCCGGGGCGTGCAGCAGCCCGGAGCGGGGGTCTGGGTTGGTTGGCACCGCCCGGCCGGGAGCGCCGTGACGTCGCAACACAGCATTGTGACACGGCAGGGTCCGCCTTTGCAGATCCGGGCGTGCCGGGCGCCCGCCTGACGGCACCGGAAGTGGTTCCAGGTCAGACGGAGAACCGGACGGCGAGCACGGTGGCGTCGTCCCGCCCGGGCGTGTCGGGCAGCAGGGTCGCGGTCGACCCGCCCGACCAGCGCGTCCAGCGGCTCCTCCTCGCGACCCACCGCCTCGAGCAGCAGGGCGAGGCCCTCGTCCAGGTCGTGGCCGCGCCGCTCGACCAGGCCGTCGGTGAGGCCCAGCAGCAGGTCGCCGGGGCCGAGCTCCAGGGTGCGCTGGGCCCGCGGCTCCGGCCAGCCCAGCGGCGTGGACCCGGACCCGGCGTCGACCAGCTCGGGCGCCTGACCGGCCCGCCGCAGCACCAGCGGCAGGTGCCCCGCTCCCCCGACCGCCGCCCGGCGCGCCACCGGGTTGACCAGCAGGTAGACCAGCGTCGCGATCTCGTCGGCGTCCTCGGTCGCGCTGAACACCTTGTCCAGGCCGGACAGCACCGCCTCGGGCAGCGGGTTGGCGTGCGCCAGCGCCCGCAGCGCGGAGCGCAGCCGGCCCATCCCGGCGGCGGCGCGCACCCCCTTGCCCATGACGTCGCCGACCACGAGCACCAGCCGGCCGTCCGGCAGCCCGAACACGTCGTACCAGTCCCCGCCCACGTCGGCCTCGGCCGAGCCGGCGCGGAACCGGGCGGCCAGCTCGACGCCCGGGACGTCCGGCAGCCGGTCCGGCAGCAGGCTGCGCTGCAGGGTCACGGCGGTCGCCCGCTCCCGCTCGTACAGCCGGGCCCGCTCCAGCGCGATCGCGCACTGGCCGGCCAGCGCCCCGAGGAACGCGTCGTCCAGGTCGGCCACCGGGTCGTCGTACTCGAGCAGCAGCGAGCCGATCCGCCCGCCCGACACCGCGAGGTCGACCTGCACCCGGGCCCGGCCGTCGGTGACGGGACCGGCGGCTCGTCGGCCAGGATCAGCTCGGCGGTCCGCGCGCCGGTGGCGACGGGCGCGGTCTCGGCCACCACCCGGCGTACGTCGGCGATGGTGAGCGCCTCGGCCAGCGCGGCGGTGGCCTGCTGGAGCTGCTCGGTGCGCTCCACGCTCCGGCGCAGCGCCTCCGTCGGCCCGCCGGCGGTCGGTGACGTCGGAGACGAGCACCGCGACGCCCAGCACGGCGCCCTCGCTGGAGCGGGCGGGGAACCACTGGGACTGGTAGTGCCGGAGCTCGCCGGTCACCGGCGTGGCGACGGAGATGTCCTCGGTGACGACCGCGCCGGTCTCCAGGACCTCCCGGAGGCGTCGCTCGACCGCGACTCCCAGCTCGCCCAGCAGCTCGGCCGGCCGGTGCCCGATGTGGTCCTCCATCGGCAGCCCGTTGATGTCGGCCAGCATCCGGTTGATCCGCCGGTAGCGCAGGTCCGGGCCGTAGAAGGCGAACGCGACCGGCGCCTGCAGGATCAGCGTCTCGAGCAGGGCGGTGTCGGAGGAGGACAGCTCGCTGCCCGAGATCGGGTCGGGCGTCAGCTCGGACGTCATGCGTTCACCCCTCCCCGCGGTCGCGCGGTCGTCGCACCGCCGGGTTCTCGGGGTGGGTCCGAGGTTATCCGGGGCCCGGCCGCCAGCGGGCCTGTTTACGCACAGTCAGCGTGTCTCAGCAGCCTGTTTCTGCTGCCTGCTTGTACGCCCGCACCTCGGCCAGGCTCGCCGCGTCGACGACGTCGGCCACCGAGCGGTGCGCGCCGGCCTCGGCGTAGCCCCCCGCGGCCTCCTCCCAGCCCGGCGGCTGAACGCCCTTCTGCTTGCCGAGCAGCGCGAGGAAGATCCGCGCCTTGGTGTCCCCGAAGCCGGGCAGCGCCTGCAGCCGGCGGAGCAGCTCGGCACCGGTGTCGGCTCCGGTCCACAGGCTCGCGGTGTCGCCGTCGTAGTCCTCGACGATCGACTGCGGCCAGCGCCCGGATCCGCCGCGCCATGCTGCCCGGGTAGCGGTGCACCGCCGGCGGGGTCGCGCACAGGGCGGCGAACTCCTCGGGGTCCTGGCCGGCGATCGACGCCGGTTCCAGGCGGTCGACGCCGAGCCGCTCGGCGATCTTCTGCGGGCCGGCGAAGGCTCGCTCCATCGGGAACTGCTGGTCGAGCAGCATCCCGGTCAGCAGCGCGAACGGGTCGCGGTCGAGCAGGGCGTCAGCGGCGGCCTCACCGGTGATGGCGATCGGCCGCGGGGTCGCGGCAGCCACCGCGCCTACTCCTCCGCCTTGACGGCGAGGACCGGGCACGGCGCCTCCAGCAGGATGCGCTGGGCGTTCGAGCCGAGGATCAGCTTGCCGACCGGGGTCCGCCGGCGCAGGCCGATGACGATGAAGTCGGCCTCGGTCTCGGTGGCGACCGCGATGAGGTCCTCGGCCGGGTCGAGCCCGCGGACCAGCTGGCGGACCTCGTGCTCGATGCCCTCGGCGTCGAGCTGCGCGCGGACCTGGGCGAGCTCGCGCTCGTGCTCGACGGCGTCCTCCTCGTCGAGGTGGCCGCCGCCGCGGTTGGAGTTGATCACGATCAGCTTGGTCGAGCGCAGTCGCGCTTCCTCGGCCGCCCGGCGCAGCGCCGCGCGACCCTCGGAACGGGGCACGTAGCCCACCACGATCGTCATCAGACCTCCAGCCTCAGCCGACTCACAGCCCCCGGCGTCACGGACGTTACCGGACCGTCACACCCGGTGGCCCCTCAAGTCCCGGTCCTGGCGACCCGATGGCCTGGCGTGACCCTCCCCCGTCTGGTCGACGAGCTCGACCGCACCCGGCTTACCCGTGTCCTCGTCGAGGAGCTGATCGCCGACCCCGCGCAGCTCGGCCCCGACCTGCAGCCGGTACGCCGGCTCACCGACGACGCGGTCGTCGGCTGGAAGGCCACCGGACGCGGCAAGCCCGGCACCGAGCTCGCCGACACGCTCGCCCTGCTCCACGAGGCGGTCAGCCTGGGCCTGGTCGAGCGGCTGGACTGGGCGTTCCGCTGCCACGTCTTCGACCGGGTGATCGAGGCGGGGCTGCAGGAGACGATCCACCTCACGCCGGAGCCGCCGACCTTCCTCGGTGCCTGTCCCCCGCGGCTCGCCATCGCCTTCGGGCGCGGCCGGCGCCAGCTGAAGGTCGCCGCCGAGATCCACGACGACGGGCTGGTCGACCTCGGGCTGCTCGGCCGGGCCGTCACCGAGATGCGCGGCTGGGGCTGGCAGGCTCGTGCTCGCCGACGTCGCCGACGAGCCGGCGGCGCTGCAGGCCGTCGCGCTGGTCCGGCCGGACATCGTGCAGGTCGACCTGTCGCGGCCGGGCGGCACGTCCCGTTCCGCGGTGGCCGCCTTCCTCGAGGCCGGGCTCGACGCCGGCGCCGAGGTGATGGCGCTCGGCGTCGACAGCCCGGCCCGGCGCGCCGAGGCACTCGCCCTCGGCGCCACCCTCGGCCGCGGGCTGCTGCTGGGGGCAGCCGGGCCGGTGCCCGTCCCGGCCTGACCGGCTGTCAGCGCGCCAGCCGGTGCGCGAGCCAGGTCAGGGCCAGCGGGTAGCGGTAGTCGATGCCGGCGTGGGTGGCCTCGAACAGCTCGAAGAACACCCGGTCGTCCGGTACGCCGATGCGCGCCAGGCCGTCGCGGAACGCCTCGGACCCGAGGTCGAGGTAGTAGTCGTCGGCGGTGCCGGCGTCGATCCACACGGCGCGCAGGCCGCGCAGCGCGTCGGCGTACCTGTCGACCATCCGGACCGGGTCCCACTCCAGCCACCGGTCCCAGACCTCGGGCAGCACGGCGCCGCTGCGGGAGTCGAACGGCAGCACCGGTCGGCCGTCCTCCCCCGGCGAGAACGCGGCTGAGCAGCCGAGCGCGGTGATCAGGGCAGCGTCCTCCTTCTTGGTGAAGGCGGGGCGGGACTTGAAGTCGTCCCACCAGCGCCAGATGTCGCCGTCGTACGGCGCGCAGGAAGCGCACGGCCTGGGCGAACTCCGGCAGGTAGCAGTACTCGTACAAGCGTGTCGCCCGCGTGGGTGGCCAGCGCGCCGAACAGGTCCGGCCGGAGCATCGGCGTGATCATCGCGCCGTAGCCGCCGCTGGACTTGCCGCTGATGGCCCGCGACTCCGGCGCGTCGAGGGTGCGGTAGCGCTCGTCGACCCACGGCACGACCTCGTCGCACAGGTACGAGTGGTACTTGCCGGTGCCTGCCGAGTCGACGAACTGCGAGCCGCCGTACGACGTCCATGCGTCGACGTACACGACGATGCAGGGCGGCGCGGTCCCGTCGGCGAAGACCTGGTCGGCGGTCTCGACGAACGGCTGCCGGAACGGCGTGCGGTTGGCCCACATCGCCACGTGCCCGGTGTAGCCCTGGATGACGTAGACGCTCGGGTACCGCTCGTCGCTGTCGTCGTAGCCCGGCGGCAGGTAGACCCACACCGGCCGCTCGTGCGGGTCCCCGAGCGGGTTGTCGCGCAACAGCGCGGAGTCGATGACGCCCTCGTCGAGACGTCCGGCCAGGTCAGCTCGCCACGGCAACATCCCGGCAGTCAACCATTTCGTGGCCGTCAGTCGAGCAGCAGGGCCATCTCGAGCTCGGACTTCGTGGGGTCGAGGTGGTACGGGAAGGAGCCGCCGGTCTCGGTGAAGCCGTAGCGCCGGTAGAAGGCCCGCGCCCGGGCGTTGTCCTCGTGCACGTGCAGGTGCAGCCGGTCCAGGCCGGCCTCGCCGCGCGCCCAGTCGATGACGCCGTCCAGCAGCTGGCCGGCGAGGCCGGTGCCCCGCTGGCTCGGCGCGACGTACACGCTCACGACGTGTCCCTGCCCGGGGCTGTCGACGAAGCACGCGAGGTAGCCGACCCACCGGTCCGGCTGGTCGGGGTCCTCCGCGGCCAGGGCCAGGTCGGTGGGGCCGGACGAGCCGCGGTTGCTGCGGAACCGCCATTCCGCCTCGGTGCGCGGCTCGGCGTCGACCACCCGCTCGAGGTAGGCGTCCGGCGAGTCGGTGAGCATCTCGAGCCGGATCGCCCGCAGCAGCGGCCAGTCGTCCTCCGTCACCCGGCGTACGACGATCTTCATTTCGCGCAGACTGCCATACGGTCTGGGGATGCGCGGCACCGTTTCCCGGCTGCCCGGCCTGGTGCTCACCGAGCACGAGGTCGAGGTGCCGCTCGACCACGCCGCACCCCGACGGCGAACGCCTCACGGTCTTCGCCCGCGAGGTCGTCGCGCCGCGCAAGCGCGACCAGGACCTGCCGTGGCTGGTGTTCCTGCAGGGCGGCCCGGGCGCGCGGTCCACCCGGCCGACTGAACCGGTCCGGCTGGCTGGGCCGCGCGCTCGCCGACCACCGCGTGCTGCTGCTCGACTCGCGGGGCACCGGCCGGTCGACGCCGGCGACCCGGCAGACGCTGGCCCGGCGCGGCGACGCCGCAGCGCAGGCTCGCTACCTCACGCACTTCCGGGCCGACGCGATCGTGCGCGACGCCGAGCTGCTGCGCCGCGAGCTGGTGGGCGACGACGGCCGGTGGTCGCTGCTCGGCCAGAGCTACGGCGGCTTCGTCGCCATGACGTACCTGTCGCTGGCGCCGGAGTCGCCTGGAGAAGGTCCTGATCGCCGGCGGGCTGCCGCCGCTGGACCGCGGTCCGGACGACGTCTACCGCGCGACCTTCGAGCGGGTGCGGCAGCGGTACGAGCGGCTGGTCGACCGCTACCCCGACGACGCGGGCCGGCTCGACGCGCTGGCCGACCACCTCGCGGCGCACGACGTCCGGCTGCCGGCGGGCGACCGGCTCACCGTGCCGCGCCTGCAGTCGCTCGGCCTCGGCCTGGGCATACTCGGACGGCATGGAGAAGCTGCACTACCTGCTCGAGAGCGCGTGGGTCGGCGGCGAGCTGGCCGACGACTTCCTGGCCGGCGTCGAGTCCGTCACGACGTTCGTCGACCGGCCGCTGTACGCGCTGATGCACGAGTCCATCTACTGCCAGCGCGCGGCGTCGCAGTGGTCGGCGGCGAGGGTGGCCGGGTCGCTGCCCGGAGTTCGGCCCGGACGCGCGTCCGCTGCTGCCGACCGGCGAGATGGTGCTGCCGTCGCTGGTGCGGGCGGACCGCGCGGTCGCGCCGCTCGCCGAGGTCGCGGACCTGCTGGCTGCTCACGACGGCTGGCCTGACTTGTACGACCTCGACGTACTCGCGCGCAACGAGGTGCCGGTCGCCGCGGTGGTCTACCACGAGGACATGTACGTCGAGCACGCGTTCTCGGCCGAGACCGCGGCACGCGTCGGCAACCTGCGCTGGTGGGCGACCAGCGAGCTCGGCCACGACGGGCTGCGCAGCGACGACCGCGTCCTCGACCGGCTGCTCACTCTCGCCACCGGTGACGGCTCGGACGCGCGTGGCAGGATCGGCTGATGGGTCAGCCGCAGGTCGCGTTCGTCCTCGGTGGCGGCGGCCTGCTGGGCGCCGGCGAGGTCGGGATGCTGCAGGCCCTGCTCGAGGCGGGCGTCGTACCGGACGTCGTCGTCGGTACGTCGGTCGGCGCACTCAACGGCGCCGCGGTCGCTGCAGACCCGAGCCCCGGTGCGGTCGAACGGCTGCGCGGGGTGTGGCTCAGCCTGGCCGACACCGGGCTCTACTCCGGCGGCGCGCTGAAACGGGTCGGGCACTTCGCCCGGGCCCGCACGTCGGTGCACCCGAACGAGCCGTTGCGCGCGCTGCTGACCGAGCACCTGGGCGACGGGCTGATCGAGGACCTGGCGGTGCCGTTCCAGTGCGTGGCCGCGAGCATCGAGCGGGCCGCCGAGCACTGGTTCACCACCGGCAGCGTCGTCGACGCGGTGCTCGCGAGCAGCGCGGTGCCCGGCGTACTGCCGCCGGTGCAGATCGGCGACGAGACCTACCTCGACGGCGGGCTGGTCAACTCCATCCCGGTCGAGCGGGCGCTGACTCTCGGGGCACGCACGCTGTACGTGCTGCAGGTCGGCCGGATCGACCGGCCGTTGCAGGCACCGACCAAGCCGTGGGAGGTCGCGTCGGTGGCGTTCGAGATCGCGCGCCGGCACCGGTTCGCCCGCGACATGGCGACGCTGCCTGAGGACGCGCGGGTTCACGTGCTGCCGACCGGCGCCGACGAGCCGCCGCGCTACGGCGACCTGTCCACCCTGCGCTACCGCGACTTCCGCGCCGTCGAGCAGCGCATCGCCGCCGCCCACCGGGCGACCGCGGAGTACCTGGAGCGGGCTCCCGAGCGGAGCCCGTGATGCTGCCTCCTGTGCTCGTGCGCCGGATCGTGCTGGCGCCCGCGCTGATCCTGCTGACGCTGGTCGCCGTGACCGGCCTGCCGATCCTGCTGCTGGTCGGAGTCGGGCTGGCGACGGTGCTCCCCGGCCGCTGGCGGGCGCTGCGGCTGATCTGGATGGCCCTGCTGTACCTCGTGCTCGAGTCGGTGGGCCTGATCGTGCTGTTCGCCCTGTGGGTCGCCAGCGGCTTCGGCTGGAAGATCCGGTCGCCGTGGTTCCAGCGGGCGCACTACGTGCTCGTGCAGTGGTTCCTGCAGGTGCTGTTCTGGGAGACCCGGCGGGTGCTGCACGTGCGGGTCGCGGTGGAGGGCCCGCCGCCGACGACGTACGACGGCCGTCCGTTGCTCATCCTCAGCCGGCACGCCGGCCCCGGCGACTCGTTCCTGGTCGTGCACGCGCTGCTGAACTGGTACGCCCGCGAGCCGCGGATCGTGCTCAAGGACACCCTGCAGTGGGACCCCGCGATCGACGTCGTCCTGAACCGGCTGCCGAACCGCTTCATCCGGCCGGACCCGGGTCAGCCACGGCCAGGACGTGATGGACCGGATCGGCGAGCTGAGCCGCGACCTCGACGAGAACGACGCGTTCGTCATCTTCCCGGAGGGCGGCAACTTCACGGCGCACCGCCGGAAGCGGGCGATCGAGCGGCTGCGGCGCAAGGGCCACATCGACGAGGCCGAGAAGGCCGAGCAGCTGCGGCACGTGATGGCGCCGAAGCCCGGTGGCGTGCTGGCGGCGCTGACCCAGGCCCGCGACGCCGACGTCGTGTTCGTCGCGCACACCGGCGTCGAGCACATGGTCACCGTGCTCGACGTGTGGCGCGAGCTGCCGATGGACCGCGAGATCCAGATGCACTGGTGGGTCGTCCCGGCCGACGAGGTGCCGGAGGGCGTGGACGAGCGCGTCGACTGGCTGTTCGCGTGGTGGGCGCGGATCGACGACTGGATCGACGAGCGGCAGGCCGAGGCCGGCGTCGTCACTCCGCGATGAGGCCGGACGCGCGCGGTGACGGCGACGGCTGGGTGGAGTGCGACCTCGGCCACCGGCACTGGGGGCTGTTCGGCGCCGCCGGGCTGCTGCTGCACCGACCCGGCGTCGACGGTGGCTCCGACGAGGTGCTCCTGCAGCACCGCGCGACGTGGAGCCACCACGGCGGCACCTGGGGGCTGCTCGGCGGCGCCCGGCACAGCGACGAGTCGGCGGTCACCGCCGCCATGCGCGAGGCCGGCGAGGAGGGCGGGCTGGACCCCGCCGACGTCGACGTCCACGGCCGGTACGACGACGCGCACGGCGGCTGGGCCTACACGACGGTCCTCGCCGCCGCCGACCGGTCGGCGGAGACGCGACCGACCGGCCGCGAGAGCATCGACGTGGGCTGGTTCGCCACGACTGCGCTGACGGACCTGCCGCTGCACCCCGGCTTCGCCGCCACCTGGCCGCGGCTGGCGCACGCGCTGCAGCCGCTCACCGTGGTGGTCGACGCGGCCAACGTGGTCGGGTCGCGGCCGGACGGCTGGTGGCGCGACCGGGCCGGAGCCGCGCGCCGGCTGGTGGCCGGCTGCGCGACGCTGGCGAGCGACGGCGTCCCGGGCGATGAGCTGCCGGACGGGCTGGACGCCGCGGGTCTGTCGCGATGGTGGCCGCGGGTCGTCGTGGTGGTCGAGGGCGCGGCGCGCGAGGTGGCCGACGACGCCGTCGTCGGAGCGGGTCGAGGTGGTGGCCGCACCGGGCGGCGGCGACGACGAGATCGTCGCGGCCACCGCGCGGGCCGGTGACGGGCCGCGGCTCGTGGTGACTGCCGACCGCGAGCTGCGCGGCCGGGTGAGTCAGCTGGGTGCCACCACCGTTGGCCCGCGCTGGCTGACCGACCGGACGTCCGGACCGCAGGGCTCCGCACCGCGCCAGAAGTAGTCACCTGGAGTGATCGCCAGAGGTGGCGGACCAGCAGCCTGTGGATGGCGGAATCCGTTGTCCACACTCGATTTCTGACCTCAGGTTGTGTCCCTGCCTTTCCCTAGACTTCGAACATGCATTCGAATCGGTCCGATGTCCTGGACACCGTGCACCAGGCCGTCGACGGGTTGGTCGAGACGGTGGCGGGTGGCGGAGTCCGGGACCTGACGCACGAGGAGCTCACCGAGCTGACCGCCACCGTGCGCCGGGAGCAGGCCCGGCTGGACGCGGTCCTGATGGAAGCGGTCGGCGAGGTCGATGCCCGCGGCAGCTACACCCTGGACGGGGCACTCACCGCGGGGGCGTGGCTGCGGATGACCACACGGCTGACTCCGGGCGAGGCCAGCGCGACCGTTCGGACTGCGCGGGTGCTGCGTTCCGGGGCCCTCCCCCAGGTGCGCGCCGCGTTGGGTGCGGGTGAGGTGTCCGGCGAGCACGCCAAGGTGATCGCCCGGGCCGTGGTCGATGCGCCGGCTGGCGCGGTCGCCCTGATCGAGCCGGAGGTGCTGCACGCCGCCCGCACCGCAGACGTACGGGCCACCGCCGCGGTGATGCGCGCCTTCGCCCATGCGCTGGACCCTGACAGCGCCGACGAGGCCGCGCTCCGACGATACGAGCGGGCCGGGATCACTTTGTCGCCGACGCTCGACGGGTCGATGGTCTTCACCGGCACGGCCGACGAAGTCACCGGCTCGCTGATCGCCACCGCTCTCGACGTCGCCGGGCCGCTGGTCCCCCGCGACACCCGCACCGCCGCCCGTCGACGCCTGGACGCGCTGGCGGAGCTGGCCCGGCGCTACCTGGCCGACCCCGACGCGCCCCGCCGCGGCGGCGGTGGCCACCCCCACCTGATCGTCACCGTCGACGACTCGACACTGCGGGACGGTGACGGGCCTGGTGGTCAGCACGCCGGGCCGGGCGGCACGCTGTCCTGGGTCGGCCGGATCGCCGGCTCCACTGCTCGGCGCGCGGGTTGTGACTCGCTGGCCACCTTCGTGACCCTCGGGCCGGACGGCGCCGTCGTCGAGGCCGGCACCCAGCGGCGGTTCTTCACCGCCGCCCAACGCCGGGCGATCATCGCGCGCGACGGCGACCGCTGCTTCTCACCGTTCTGCGACCGGCCCATCAGCTGGGCTGACGCCCATCACCTGGTCGCCGTCCAGGACGGCGGACCGACCACGGTGGACAACGGAGCACTCCCCTGCGACGGCCACCACGTGCTGCTGCACGAAGGTCGCTGGAAAGCCATCCGGCTGCCTGACGGGCGGTACCAGCTGTACCAACCGTCGACCGGCAAGACCATCGGCCCCGAGGAGCACCCACCGGGCCACAACCGTCCACCCCCGCGCCGTCGCGAGTGACGGCCGAGTGAGACCGCGAGTGAGGGACTAGGTACGGCGGCCGAAGAGGCCGAGCATCCGGGCCTGCAGGTCGGCGTGCGCGGGGACGTGCACCGGCGGGTCGAACAGGCCGCTCTTCGCCAGCGTCTCGGTGTCCTTCTCGGTCTCGGCGTGGATGCGCCGCACCAGCTCGTGGTTGAGCTGCTCGTCGGCACCGATGCCGCGGGCCAGGTCCCAGGCGTGCACGGTCAGGTCGACGGTCAGCTGCCAGAGGTAGTCACGCGCGCTGATCTCGCCGTACGAGACGGTGACCGTGTGGTCCAGCGCACCCTCGGCCTCGACCGACTCGCGCGCCGCGGCGGACTCCCGGGCCCAGTCGGCCTTCGGGTCGTCGCCCAGCGGGTCGGCCGCGAAGCGGTCGCCGGCCCCGTCGACCGTGCCGCCGTCGATCAGGTAGGGGACCCACCGGCACTCGTCGACCAGGTGGGCCACCAGGGCGCGGACGTCCCAGTCGGTGCACGGGGTGGGGTCGGACCACTGGTCGTCGCGGATCTGCGTGACCCGGGAGTCGAACTCGGCCACGGCGTGGTCGTACTGCTCGAGCAACGTGGACATCACCTCACCCTGCCACAGGGGGGCGACAAGAGCCCAAGCCGACGAGCTGGCCGCGGCGCGGCCACGCCTAGCCTGTGCGGGTGCCTGCCGCCGGAGAGCTGCTGATCGCGCTCGTCATGCTGGTCGGGCATCGTGGGGGTCGTGGTGCCCGTGCTGCCGGGCCTGGTGCTCGTCTGGGCAGCGGGGATGGCCTGGGTGTGGCTGGACGGCGGCGGCGCAGGTCGCATCCTGGTGGGCGTCCTGCTGACCCTGCTGCTGGTCGTCGGGACGGTCGTCAAGTACGCCCTGCCGGCCCGGTCGGCCACCGGCGCCGGTGCGCCGCGCTCGACGCTGCTGCTGGGGGTGGCCGGGGCCGTCCTCGGCCTGTTCCTCATCCCGGTCGTCGGGGTGGTGGTGGGCGGGGTGGGCGCCGTGTTCCTCGCGGAGCTGGTCCGGCTGCAGGATGCCCGGACGGCCTGGCGCTCGACCTGGGCGGTGCTGCGTGCCGTCGGCATCGGCATCCTCGTCGAGCTGACCGCGGCGGTGCTGATGCTGGGCACCTGGACCGCCGGCGTGCTGCTGACCTGACGTCAGTCGGTCGGTCAGGGTCAGTCGGTCTCGGGGACCGCGTAGCCCTCGACGACCTCCGAGGTCGCGTCACCGATCCGGTGCACGCGCATCGCGTTGGTCGAGCCCGGGATGCCGGGCGGGCTGCCGGCGACGATGATGACGAGGTCGCCGCGCGCCACCCGGCCGGCGCCGAGCAGCGACTGGTCGACCTGCCGCACCATCTCGTCGGTGTGCTTCACGTACGGCGTGAGGAACGTCTCGACGCCCCACACCAGGGCCAGCTGGCTGCGGACCGCCTGCTCCGGCGTGAACGCCAGCAACGGGATCGGCGAGCGCAGCCGGGACAGCCGGCGGGCGGAGTCGCCGCTCTGGGTGAACGCGACCAGGAAGCGGGCCCCGAGCAGCTCCCCCACGTCGGCCGCGGCCCGGGTGATGGCGCCGCCCTTGGTGCGCGGCAGGCCACCGAGCGCCGGGATGGAGTCGAGGGCGTTCTCCTCCATCTTGACGATGATGCGCGCCATCGTCTCGACGGTGACGATCGGGAACTTCCCGACACTCGTCTCGCCCGACAGCATCAGCGCGTCGGTGCCGTCCAGCACCGCGTTGGCGACGTCGGAGGCCTCCGCTCGGGTCGGCCGCGACGTCTCGATCATCGACTCGAGCATCTGGGTGGCGACGATGACCGGCTTGGCGGCCCGTCGGGCCAGCGCGATCGAGCGGGTCTGCACCAGCGGCACGTCCTCGAGCGGCAGCTCGACGCCGAGGTCACCGCGGGCGACCATGATGCCGTCGAAGGCGTCCACGATCTCGGCCAGGTTGTCGACGGCCTGCGGCTTCTCGATCTTCGCGAGCACCGGCAGGCGCACACCCTCCTCGTCCATGATCTTGCGCACGTCGAGCACGTCAGCGGCGCTGCGCACGAACGACAGGGCGATGAGGTCGGCCTGCAGGTGCAGCGCCCAGCGCAGGTCGTCCTTGTCCTTCTCGGACAGCGCCGGGACGCTGACCGCGACGCCGGGCAGGTTGATGCCCTTGTGGTCGGAGACCCGGCCGCCCTCGACGACCTTGGTCACGACCTTCGGGCCGTCGACCCGGATGCACTCGAGGGCCACCTTGCCGTCGTCGATCAGCAGCCGGTCGCCGGGCTGCACGTCGCCGGGCAGGCCGTCGTACGTCGTCCCGACCTCGTGCACGTCACCGGGCACGTCCTCGGTGGTGATGACGAACTCGGCGCCGTTCACGAGCATGACCGGGCCGGAGGCGAACGACCCCACGCCGGATCTTCGGCCCCTGCAGGTCGACCAGGATGGCGACGCCCGCGCTTGGTCTCGTCGGAGGCCTTGCGGACGTTGAGGTAGGCCTTCTCGTGGTCGGCGTACTCGCCGTGGGAGAGGTTCAGCCGGGCGACGTCCATGCCGGCCTCGACGAGCGCCTTGATCTGCGCCTCGCTCGAGGTCGCTGGGCCGAGGGTGCAGACAATCTTGGCGCGGCGCACCCCCTGAGCCTATTGCCGCCCAGGGGGTGCGGCGAGCGACGGGTCCGAGTGATGGGACTTCGGTCTAGCTCTTCTTGCCGGTGACGGCCGAGTAGGCGTCGACGATGCCGTGGCCGTAGAAGCCGTTGAACTCCGTCGTGCCCTCGCACAGGGCGTTGAACTCCTCGTCGACCGGCCCTCGTCGGACGTAGTTCTGCAGCGGCAGGCGTCGGGCAGGCGTGAGCGGCTGCCGAGTTCGATCGAGGACCCGCTCGGTCTTGCTTCGGCTTCAGGGTCAGACCGCCGTTGCGGCCGTCCTTGTGTGCCGAACTGGCTGACGATCAGCGCGGCGACACCGGTCACGTGCGGCGAGGCCATCGACGTCCCCTGCAGGTAGGCGTAGTAGCCGCACTGCGTGTACGTCGTGGTCCCCGCCGGGCAGTCCTTCTGCACACCGAGCGGCGACACCGGCCGGCGTGACGTTGCCGGCCGCGTCGACCGGGCCCTGCAGCCTGCAGCACGTTCACCGGGTACGTCGACAGGATCTGGTTCTCGTTCGCGCGGTACGACGGGGTGCCGAAGCCGTCACGGAACCAGCCACCGGGCGCGGACACCGAGATCTGCTCGACGCCGTAGTTGGAGTAGTCGGCCTTGGTCTCCGACGGGCCGAGGGCCGAGACACCGATGACGTGCGGGCCCTCGACCGGGAGGTCGACGCAGTCGCTGTTGTCGATCGGCCGCGTGGTACGTCGCTGCCCGGCGGGTAGTCCGGGCTGGAGATGTCGGTGCGCGGCTTGCCGAGGTCCTCGTGGTTGTTGCCGAGCGACCCGACCAGGGTCACGCCCTTGTCGTCGGCGTAGTTGAGGGCCCGGTTCACCGTGGCGATGATCATCCGCTGCTCGGCCTGGTCCTCGGCCGAGTCGGCCGGGTTGGCGGTGCAGTTGTAGAGCCACGGGTCGATGTAGAAGGACATGTTGATGACGTCGAGGCCGATGTCGGCGCCGTACGTCAGCGCGTTCACCACCGGCTCGAGGAAGACGTAGCCGCTGTCCTGGCCGCCGCGGATCTCGACCAGCGTGACGTTCGGAGCGACGCCGGAGAGCCCGGTGCCGTTGGCAGCGGCGGCCGACCGTGCCGGCCACGTGCGTGCCGTGGCCCGGAGTCGTCCCAGCCGACCGGGTCCTTGCAGCTGCTGAACTCGCACGCCCCGTCGATGGCGGGGATGTCGGTGACGAAGTTCCGCGACTGCGCCGCGTCGAAGTTCGGCGCGAGGTCCGGGTTACGAGCGTCCAGCCCCGAGTCGAGGATGCCGACCGTCACGCCCTTGTCGCCGGCCTGCACGGTGCGGGCGCTGTCCGACCGCACCATCCGCAGCCCCCACAGCTTGCTGTCCAGGGGGTCCATCCCGGCGGTGGTGGCGCCCTTGCGTCTTCGACGAGCCCGATGCCACGGTCGGTGGCGCGGCTGCCCTCGGTCTCGACGTCGTCCTTGACCACCTTCGCGTCCGGCGTGTGCCCGATCGTCTGCACCTTCGAGGCACCGACGACAGCATCGGACTCGCTGACCGCGAGGACGAAGCCCTTGCTGGGCGCCCGCACGGCAAGCAGGCCGACCGCGTCGTTGCTGCGGAGCACCTTGCCGCCGGCAGCCTTGACGGCCTGGACCGCGTCGGCCTGGCTCGCCCCGGCCTCGACGAGCACGGTGTAGTCAGTGGCCTTTCCGGACGGTGTGGACGTGGCGTTGTCGGCCTGGGCCCCGACGGGGCTCGACAGCACACCTGTCACCAGGACAGCGGCGGTGGCCGCGGCGCCGGCGAGAAGTCTGCGGGATTGCACGGTATGTCTCCTTCATGAGGGATGACCGGAATACGTGATTCGCGTCACCCTACGCGGCGCCATCCGCCGGTCAACTTGATCAGTGGCTCAGCGTGGCCGAGGAGCTGCCATCCGTGACCGCTCAGACGCTCACCGGGCGCGCAGTGGGCGCGATCGGGCGGGGCAGCGTCGAGGGTTCGCCGCGCAACCAGGCGTCGACGCCTGCGGCGGCCGCCCGGCCCTCGGCGATCGCCCACACGATCAGCGACTGCCCGCGCCCGGCGTCACCGGCGACGAAGACGCCCGGCACCGACGTCATGAACGTGGCGTCCCGCGCGATGTTGCCGCGCGGGTCCAGCTCGACGCCGAGCTGCTCGACGAGGCCCGGCTGCTCGGGGCCGGTGAAGCCCATCGCCAGCAGCACCAGGTCGGCCGGGATCGTCCGCTCGCGAGCCCTCGACCGGCTCGAACCTGCCCTCGACCATGGTCGACCTCGACGAGCTCGAGCTGCTGGACCTGACCGTCCGCGTCGCCGACGAACCGGTTCGTGCTGACGGCGTACACCCGCTCGCCGCCCTCCTCGTGCGCGCTGGTCGTCCGGTAGATCAGCGGCCAGGTCGGCCACGGGTTGGTCGCCGGCCGCTCGTCGGCGGGCCGGGGCAGGATCTCGAGCTGGGTCACCGACGCGGCGCCCTGCCGGTGCGCGGTGCCGAGGCAGTCGGCGCCGGTGTCGCCGCCGCCGATGATGACGACGTGCTTGCCCGCCGCGCTGACCGGCACGACGTACGCCGGGTCGAGCGCCGCGCGGTTGGCGTGCGGCAGGTACTCCATCGCCTGGAGCACGCCGCCGAGCTCGCGGCCGGGCACCGGCAGGTCGCGCGCGGCGGTGCGCGCCGACGGCGAGCACCACCGCGTCGTACCGGGCCCGCAGCGCGTCGGCCGGTGACGTCCACGCCGACGTCGACGCCGGTCCGGAACCGGGTGCCCTCGGCGCGCATCTGCTCCAGCCGCCGGTCGAGGTGCCGCTTCTCCATCTTGAACTCGGGGATGCCGTAGCGCAGCAGGCCGCCGATGGCGTCGTCGCGCTCGAGCACGGCGACGGTGTGCCCGGCCCGGGTCAGCTGCTGCGCGGCGGCGAGCCCGGCCGGGCCGGACCCGACGACGGCCACGGTCCTGCCGGCTGAGCCGCTCGGGCGGCTGCGGCTGCACCCAGCCCTCGTCCCACGCGCGGTCGATGATCGCGACCTCGACCTGCTTGATGGTCACCGGGTCGGCTGTTGATGCCCAGCACGCAGGCCGCCTCGCACGGCGCGGGGCACAGCCGCCCGGTGAACTCCGGGAAGTTGTTGGTCGCGTGCAGCCGCTCGATCGCGGCTCGCCAGTCGTCCCGCCAGGCCAGGTCGTTCCACTCCGGGATGCAGGTTGCCCAGCGGGCAGCCGTCGTGGCAGAACGGGATGCCGCAGTCCATGCAGCGGCCGGCCTGCTCGCTTGCAGCTCGCCGGCGTCCTGCGGCTCGTAGACCTCGCGCCAGTCCATGATCCGCACGTCGACCGGCCGGCGCGCCGGCAGCTCGCGCTGCGGCGTAGTGAGGAAGCCCTTCGGGTCAGGCACGGGCGGCCTCCATGATCGCGTCCAGGGTCTCGGCGCTGTCCTCGGCGAAGCCCGCTTCCAGCGACCGGGCCCGCGCGGTGCAGGACGTGCTTGTAGTCGCGCGGCATCACCGCGGTGAACCGGGCGGCCGACGCCGGCCAGTCCTCGAGCAGCGCCTCGCCGACCGCCGAGCCGGTCTCCTCGACGTGCCGCTGCACCAGGCCCGCAGCAGCTCGGCGTCCTCGGCGTCGAGCGGCTCGAGGTCGACCAGCTCGCGGTTGACCCGCGCCTCGTCCAGGTCGAGCACGTACGCCGTGCCGCCGGACATGCCGGCGGCGAAGTTGCGCCCGACGCCGCCGAGCACCACGACCGTGCCGCCGGTCATGTACTCGCAGCCGTGGTCGCCGACGCCCTCGACGACCGCGGTGGCGCCGGAGTTGCGCACCGCGAACCGCTCCCCGACCAGGCCGCGCAGGAACACCTCGCCGCCGGTCGCGCCGTAGAGCAGGGTGTTGCCGGCGATGACGTTGCGCTCGGCCACGAGCGACGCGCCCGGGAGCCGGGCGGACGATGATGCCGGCCGCCGGACAGCCCCTTGCCGACGTAGTCGTTGGCGTCGCCGAGCAGCCGCAGCGTCACGCCGCGCGGCAGGAACGCGCCGAACGACTGCCCGGCGGTGCCGGTGCAGGGTGATGTCGATGGTGTCGTCGGGCAGGCCCGGCGCCGCCGTACCGGCGGGTGACCTCGCCGCCGAGCATCGCGCCGACGCTGCGGTTGACGTTGCGCACCGGCACCGCGAACCGGACCGGCTGGCCGTTGCTCCAGCGCGTCGGCGGCCTTGCGTGATCAGCTCGTTGTCCAGCGCCTTCTCCAGCCCGTGGTCCTGCACCGTCGTACGCCGGCGGGGCGTGCCGTCCGGCAGGTCCGGCACGTGCAGCATCGGCGCGAGGTCCAGGCCGTGGGCCTTCCAGTGGTCGACGGCGCGGGTGGTGTCGAGCAGCTCGGCCTGCCCGATCGCCTCGTCGAGGCTGCGGAAGCCCAGCGCGGCCAGGTGCTCGCGCACCTCCTCGGCGAGGAAGGTGAAGAAGTTCTCGACGAACTCCGGCTTGCCGGTGAACTTCTTGCGCAGCACGGGGTTCTGGGTCGCGATGCCGACCGGGCAGGTGTCGAGGTGGCAGACGCGCATCATGATGCAGCCGCTGACGATCAGCGGCGCGGTCGCGAAGCCGAACTCCTCGGCGCCGAGCAGCGCGGCGATGACGACGTCGCGGCCGGTCTTGAGCTGGCCGTCGACCTGCACCATGATCCGGTCGCGCAGCCCGTTGAGCAGCAGCGTCTGCTGCGTCTCGGCCAGGCCGAGCTCCCACGGCGTGCCGGCGTGCTTGAGCGAGTTCAGCGGCGAGGCGCCGGTGCCGCCGTCGTGGCCGGAGATGAGGATGACGTCGGCCTGCGCCTTGCTCACACCCGGCCGCGACCGTGCCGACGCCGACCTCGGCGACCAGCTTGACGTGCACCCGCGCGCGGTGTTGACGTTCTTCAGGTCGTGGATGAGCTGGGCCAGGTCCTCGATCGAGTAGATGTCGTGGTGCGGCGGCGGCGAGATCAGGCCGACGCCCGGCGTGGCGTGCCGGGTCTTGGCGATCCACGGCTACACCTTGTTGCCGGGCAGCTGCCCGCCCTCGCCGGGCTTCGCGCCCTGCGCCATCTTGATCTGCAGGTCGTCGGCGTTGACGAGGTACTCGCTGGTCACGCCGAACCGGCCACTGGCGACCTGCTTGACGGCGGAGCGGCGCTCGTCGTACAGCCGCTCGACGTCCTCGCCGCCCTCGCCGGTGTTGGACTTGCCGCCGAGCCGGTTCATCGCGATGGCCAGCGTCTCGTGCGCCTCCGGCGAGATCGAGCCGTAGGACATCGCGCCGGTGGCGAACCGCTTGACGATCTCTCGACCGGCTCGACCTCGTCGATCGGCACCGGCGGGCCGCTCGCCGTCCTTGAACCGGAACAGCCCGCGCAGGGTCATCAGCCGCTCGGACTGCTCGTCGACGCTTGCGGTGTACTGCTTGAACACGTCGTACTGGCGGGCCCGGGTGGCGTGCTGGAGCAGGAACACCGTCTCCGGGTTGAACAGGTGCAGCTCGCCCTCGCGGCGCCACTGGTACTCGCCGCCGACCTCGAGCGTGCGGTGGCTGCGGCCGGCGCCGTTGGTCGGGTAGGCCACGGCGTGCCGGCGCGGCGACCTCCTCGGCGAGGATGTCGAGCCCGATGCCGCCGAGCTTCGACGACGTGCCGGTGAAGTACCGCTCGACCAGCTCGTGGTCGAGGCCGACCGCCTCGAAGACCTGCGCGCCGCAGTACGACGCCACCGTCGAGATGCCCATCTTCGACATCACCTTCAGGACGCCCTTGCCGAGCGCCTTGACGAAGTTGCGGACCGCCTGCGCCGGCTCGACGGGCACCAGGCCGCGGGCCGGCGAGGTCCTCGACCGTCTCGAACGCCAGGTACGGGTTGACCGCGGCGGCGCCGTAGCCGATCAGCACCGCGACGTGGTGCACCTCGCGGCCGTCGCCGGACTCGACGATCAGCGCGACCTGGGTGCGGGTCTGCTCGCGGATCAGGTGCTGGTGCACGGCGGCGGTCAGCAGCAGCGACGGGATCGGCGCCAGGTCGGCGTCGGAGTCGCGGTCGGAGAGCACGAGGAACGCGGACGCCGTCCTCGATCGCCTCGGAGACCTCGGCGCAGATCTCGTCGAGCGCGTTGTGCAGCGCCGGTCCCGCCGCCGGCCACCGGGTAGAGGCCGCGGACCCGGACGGCCGCGAAGCCGGGCAGGTCGCCGTCCTCGTCGATGTGCAGGATCTTGGCCAGCTCGTCGTTGTCGATGACCGGGAACGGCAGCACGATCTGCCGGCAGTGCGCCGGCGTCGCGGTGAGCAGGTTCTGCTCCGGCCCGATCGCGGTCCCGAGGCTGGTGACCAGCTCCTCGCGGATCGCGTCCAGCGGCGGGTTGGTGACCTGCGCGAACAGCTGGCTGAAGTAGTCGAAGAGCAGCCGCGGCCGCTGCGAGAGCACCGCGATCGGGGTGTCGGTGCCCATCGAGCCGAGCGGCTCGGCGCCGGCCCGGGCCATCGGCGCGAGCAGGATCCGCAGCTCCTCCTCGGTGTAGCCGAAGGTCTGCTGGCGGCGCGTGACGCTGGCGTGGGTGTAGACGACGTGCTCGCGCTCGGGCAGGTCGTCCAGGTGGATCAGCCCGGCGTGCAGCCACTCGTCGTACGGCGCCTCGGCGGCGAGCTCGGCCTTGATCTCGTCGTCGTCGACGATCCGGCCGCGGTCGGTGTCGACCAGGAACATCCGGCCCGGCTGCAGCCGGCCCTTGCGCACCACGGTCGCCGGGTCGAGGTCGAGCACGCCGGCCTCGCTGGCCAGCACGACCAGCCCGTCCTCGGTGCCCCACCAGCGGCCGGGCCGCAGGCCGTTGCGGTCGAGCACCGCGCCGATCAGGGTGCCGTCGGTGAACGCGACGCAGGCCGGGCCGTCCCACGGCTCCATCAGGCGGCGTGGAACTGGTAGAACGCCTTGCGGGCCGGGTCCATCTCGGCGTCGTTCTCCCACGCCTCCGGGATCATCATCAGCACCGCGTGCGGCAGCGTCCGGCCGCCGAGGTGCAGCAGCTCGAGCACCTCGTCGAAGTTGGCCGAGTCGCTCGCACCCGGGCGTGCAGACCGGGAAGCAGCCGCGCAGATGTCGCCGGGGATCACGTCGCTGGCCAGCAGGCCTCGCGGGCGTGCATCCAGTTCCGGTTGCCCCGGATGGTGTTGATCTCGCCGTTGTGCGCGATGAGCCGGTACGGGTGGGCCAGCGGCCAGGACGGGAACGTGTTGGTCGAGAACCGGGAGTGCACCAGCGCGAGCGCGCTGACGAACCGCCGGTCGGACAGGTCGGGGAAGAACGGCTCCAGCTGCGCGGTCGTGAGCATGCCCTTGTAGACCATGGTCCGGGCCGACAGCGACGGGAAGTAGAGGCCGGCCTCGCGCTCGGCCCGCTTGCGCAGGCAGAACGCCATCCGCTCCAGGCGCATCCCGAAGGCCTCGGCCGTCGGCACGCGCTGACGAACAGCTGGCGGAACCGCGGCATGACGCCGCGCGCGGTGCTGCCGAGCAGCGACGGCGTCGTCGGCACGTCCCGCCAGCCGAGGACCCGCAGGCCCTCCTCGGCGGCGAGCGCCTCGACCGACGCCCGGGCGGCTGCCTCCGCGGCGTCGTCGTCCGGCAGGAACGCGCGTGCCGACGGCGTACGCGCCCTGTCGGGCAGCGGGAACGGCGTGACGCCGCGCAGGAACGCGTCCGGGACCTGGGTCAGGATGCCCGCGCCGTCGCCGGAGTCCGGCTCGGCGCCGGAGGCGCCGCGGTGGTCCAGGTTGCGCAGCGCGGTCAGCGCCTGGTCGACGATCTCGTGGGTCGCGACGCCGGAGAGGGTCGCGACGAAGGCGACACCGCAGGCGTCGTGCTCGTACGCCGGGTCGTAGAGGCCCTGCGCGAGAGGTCCGGTGCCGGACGGGTATGCAGGCACTGCGGGCCGTCCCTTCCTCGTCGATGGCCGATCAGGTGATCGGTTCCGTCATCGACCGAGGGACGTCATTGGCCCTGCGGTACGCCGGCGAGCATAACGGTCGGGCCGCCGGAAACGCGTGACGTGTTTCCGGCATGTGAAACGCCGGCGTGTGACACGCGCGCCGGGTCGGCCAGGTCGCGTCAGGTCAGGTCGCGTCAGGTCAGGCCGGAGGAGCCGACCAGCGAGCCGACGCCGAAGGTGACCGCTGCCGCGACCGCGCCGACGGCCGTCTGCCGCAGGCCGCCGTACCACCACGGCCGCGGGGTCAGCCGGGTGACGAAGGCCCCGCAGAGGAACAGGCCGGCCAGCGTGAGCAGCAGCGACGGCCACAGCGTGGTCGCGCCGAACAGGTAGGGCAGGACCGGGAGCAGGGCGCCGATCGCGAAGGAGGCGAACGACGAGCCGGCCGCCAGCCGGGCGGAGGGCAGGTCGTCCTCGCTGATGCCGAGCTCCTCGCGCACGTGCACACCGAGGACGCGGTGCGGGTCGCGGGACAGCTGGCGGGCCACCTGGCGCGCGAGCTCCGGGTCGAGCCCCTTGGCGACGTACATCTGGGCGAGCTCGACCTCCTCGCCCCGCGGGTTGCGCTCCAGCTCGCGGCGCTCGAGCTCGATCTCGGCCATCGCCTGCTCGGCCTGCGAGCGCACCGAGATGTACTCCCCCGCGGCCATCGAGAAGGCTCCGGCGGCGAGGCCGGCCAGCCCGGCCAGCAGCACCGCCTTGCTGTCGTCGGAGCCGCCGCTGACGCCGGCGATGAGGGCGAAGTTCGACACCAGGCCGTCGGAGGCGCCGAAGACCGCGGGCCGCAGCCAGCCGCCGGTGACGTCGGAGTGCTCGTGCGAGATGCGCAGGGCCTCGCGCTCGGCGCGCTCCTGGGCCTGCCGCTCGGTCAACGCGGGACCTCGTCCTCGACCGATCGTCAGCGGGCGGGGCCGGTGGCTCCTCGGCGTCTGCGTCGTCAGCGTCGTCGCCGGGCGTGGTCGCGCCGGAGGGCCTCGAGCTCCTCGGGCGTCTCGCGGCCGGGGTGCCTGCGGGCGCTGATCACGAAGTAGGCGACGGCCCCGAGGAAGACCAGCACGCTGGTCCACTCGTTGATCCGCAGGCCGAGGAAGTCGTGCGCCGGGTCGATCCGCAGGCCCTCGATCCAGAACCGCCCGACGGTGTAGGCGGCGACGTACAGCGCGAAGGCCCGGCCGTGCCCGAGCCGGAACCGCCGGTCGGCCCAGATGACCAGCACCGCGACGCCGACGTTCCAGAGCAGCTCGTACAGGAAGGTCGGGTGGTAGGTCGCCTGGTCGAGGTAGCCCTCGGGGCGGTGGGCGGCGTCGATGGTCACGCGCCCACGGGCAGGTCGGTGGGCCGGCCGAACAGCTCCTGGTTGAAGTAGTTGCCCAGCCGCCCGACGGCCTGCGCGAGGACGATGCCGGGCGCCAGCGCGTCGGCGAACGCCGGCAGCGGGATGCCGCGGCGGCGGCAGCCGATCCAGGCGCCCACGCCGCCGAAGGCGATCGCGCCCCAGATGCCGAGCCCGCCCTCCCAGATGTAGAGCGCGTGCAACGGCCGGCCGCCGGTGCCGAAGTACGCGTCCGGCGTGGTGATCACGTGGTAGATCCGGCCGCCGATGATGCCGAACGGCACCATCCAGGTCGCGATCTCGGTGACGTCGCCGGCGCGGCCGCCGCGGGCGACCCAGCGCCGCTCGCCGAGCCACACCGCCAGCACGATGCCGGCGATGATGCACAGCGCGTAGGCGCGCAGCGGGAGCGGCCCGAGGTGCCAGACGCCCTCGGCCGGGCTGGGGAACGAGTAGGGAGTCATCGCAGGCGTCAGGCTATGCCGACGAGCCGGGTGAGGTCGGCGCGCAGGTCGGCGACGCTGGTCTCGGCCGACCACACCACGCGCGCCTCGCCGTCGACGAAGCCGGTCGTGTAGGTGCCGTGGTCGACCTCGTAGCTGCCGCCGTGCGAGCCGTCCGGCTTCTCGTAGCTGATGTACAGCGCCTTGGCGGCCTGCTCGACCGTCCCGACCGGGGCGACCAGGCCCTCGTACGCCGGGTCGAAGCGGTCCAGGTAGCGTGCGGACGACGTCCGGGGTGTCGCGGGCCGGGTCGGTCGTGACGAACAGCAGCCGGACGTCGTCGCGCACCTCGGGCTCGGCACCGCGCAGGGCCGAGGCGATGGTGGCCAGCACGACGTTGCAGATGTCCGGGCAGTGCGTGTAGCCGAAGAACACCAGCGTCACCGGGGCGGTGGCGAGGTCGGCGGCCTGCACGGTCTCGCCCTCGGTGTCGGTGAAGGTCTGCGTCGGGCAGCGGGTAGCCGTCGCTGACCGCGGTGCCGTGCCAGCCCTGCTCACCGTTGGCGGTGACCTCGCCGGTGCTGCTGTTGCCGTCGGCGCAGCCCGCGAGGAGCGAGGCGCTGACTGCGACGAGTGCGACGAGAGCGGTGAGCCGTCGCGGTCATCGGCCGCGCCGCACGCCTTCGGCCAGCTCGACGGCGAGCTTCTCGACAGCGACGACGCCGTCCGCGGGCGAGCCGGCGTCGAGCATGGCGCGCACGAAGGCCGACCCGACGATGACGCCGTCGGCGAAGGAGGCGACCTCGGCCGCCTGGTCGCCGTTGGAGACGCCGAGCCCGACGCAGACCGGCACGTCGGTGACGGCGCGCACCCGGCGTACCAACGTCCCGGCGGCGTCCCCCACGGTGCCGCGGGTGCCGGTGACGCCCATCGTGGACGCGGCGTAGACGAACCCCCGGCAGTGCTCGGCGGTCCACCGGATGCGCTCCTCGGTCGAGGACGGCGCGACGAGGAACACCCGGCTCGAGCCCGGTCGCGTCGGTCGCGCCGAGCCAGTCGGAGGGCTCGGTGCCGGCCTCGTCGGGGATGAGGTCGGGCGTGATGACGCCGGCACCGCCGGCCGCCGCGAGGGCCTCGGCGAACCGCATCGTGCCGTAGCGCTCGATCGGGTTCCAGTAGCTCATCACCAGCGTCGGCGCACCGGTGGCGGCGACGCCGCGCACGGTCTCGACGACGTGGTCGGTGGTGGTGCCGCGCTCGCAGCGCGACCTCGACGGCCTGCTGGATGGTGGGACCGTCCATCAGCGGGTCGGAGTAGGGCAGGCCGACCTCGACGATGTCGACGCCGCCGCGGACCATGGCGACCATCGCGTCGATCGCGCCCTGCACCGACGGGTAGCCGGCCGGGAGGTAGCCGACCAGCGCGGCGCGGCCCTCGGCGCGGGTCCGCGCCAGCACCTCGTCGAGACCGGTCACCGGCGCGGTCACCAGCCCTCCCCCGACGCGTCCTGCGGAGGCTGCTCGACCACCGCGGTCGCCGACTCGACGATCTCCTCGTCGGTGACGACCGCGAACCACTTCGCCGCGGTGTCGACGTCCTTGTCGCCGCGGCCGGAGAGGTTCACCAGCAGGGTCGCGTCGGGGCCGAGCTCGCGGCCGACCTTCATCGCCCCGGCCAGGGCGTGCGCGCTCTCGATGGCCGGGATGATGCCCTCGGTCCGGCAGAGCAGCGCGAACGCGTCCATCGCCTCGACGTCGGTGATCGGGGCGTACGTCGCGCGGCCGGTGTCGTGCAGCCAGGCGTGCTGCGGCCCGACGCCCGGGTAGTCGAGCCCGGCCGACACCGAGTGCGACGGCACGGTCTGGCCCATCTCGTCCTGCAGGACGTAGGTGCGGGTGCCGTGCAGGACGCCGGGCGAGCCACCGGCCATCCGGGCGGCGTGCCGACCGCTGTCGATGCCCTCGCCGCCGGCCTCGAAGCCGTACAGCCGCACGTCGGCGTCGTCGAGGAACGCGGCGAAGATGCCCATCGCGTTGGAGCCGCCGCCGACGCAGGCGACGACCGCGTCGGGCAGCCCGCCGGTGAGGTCGAGCACCTGCTGCTTCGCCTCGTCGCCGATGATGCGCTGGAAGTCGCGGACCATCGCCGGGAACGGGTGCGGCCCGGTGACCGTGCCGAGGATGTAGTGGGTGCGCTCGACGTTGGTGACCCAGTCGCGCATCGCCTCGTTGATGGCGTCCTTGAGGGTCTTGCTGCCGGCCTCGACGGCGATCACCTCGGCGCCGAGCAGCCGCATCCGCGCGACGTTGAGCGCCTGCCGGCGGGTGTCCTCGGCGCCCATGTAGACCGTGCACTCGAGCCCGAGCAGGGCGGCCGCGGTCGCCGTGGCGACGCCGTGCTGGCCCGCGCCGGTCTCGGCGATGACGCGGGTCTTGCCCATGTCGCGGGTGAGCAGGGCCTGGCCGAGCACGTTGTTGATCTTGTGCGAGCCGGTGTGGTTGAGGTCCTCGCGCTTGAGCAGGACGCGGGCGCCGCCGGCGTGCTCGGCGAACCGGCGCGCGTCGGTGACCGGGCTCGGCCGGCCGGTGTACGACGACAGCAGGCCGGCCAGCTCGGCCTGGAACGCCTCGTCGTGCCGGGCCTTCTCGTAGGCCGCGGTCAGCTCGTCCAGCGCGGCAACCAGCGCCTCGGGCACGAACCGGCCGCCGTACGGGCCGAAGTGCCCGGTCGCGTCGGGGACGTCGCTGTGCTGACGCCCGGTCTCCTCGCCCATCGGTGCGCCGTCCGTCACCGGTCGTGCTTGAGGGCGGGGTGCGCACCGGCGGCGACCAGGTCGGCCACCGCCGATCGCGGGTCGCGGCCGGTGACCAGCGACTCGCCGACCAGGACGGCGTCGGCGCCGGCGCGGGCGTACTCGATGACGTCGTGCGGTCCGCGGACGCCGGACTCCGCGACCCGGACGACGTGGTCGGGGATGTGCGGCGCGATCTCGGCGAAGATGCCGCGCTCGACCTGCAGGGTGCGCAGGTCGCGGGCGTTGATGCCGATGACGTCGGCGCCGGCGTCGACCGCGCGGCCGACCTCGTCGACCGTGTGGCACTCGACGAGCGGGGTGAGGCCGAGCGACTGGGCGCGCTCGACGAGCGACACGAGCGCGTTCTGCTCGAGGGCGGCGACGATGAGCAGGGCCAGGTCGGCGCCGTGGACCCGCGCCTCCCAGAGCTGGTAGCTCGAGACGATGAAGTCCTTGCGCAGCACCGGGACGTCGACGGCGCGCCGGACGGCCACCAGGTCGTCGAGGCTGCCGCCGAACCGGTGCCGCTCGGTGAGCACGCTGATGACCGCGGCCCCGCCGGACTCGTAGTCGGCGGCCAGGGCGGCCGGGTCGGCGATCGCGGCGAGCGCGCCCTTGGACGGGCTGGAGCGCTTCACCTCGGCGATGACGGCGACGCCTTCCCCACGCAGCAGCGGCAGCGGGTTGCGGCAGTCGGGGCGGCCCTCGGCGCGGGCCTTCAGGTCGTCGAGGCTGACCCGGGCCTGCCGATCCGCGAGGTCGGCACGCACGTCGACCAGGATGTCGTCGAGCACGCTCACGCGGTGGGTCCCCTCGCTGTCCTGCGACCGCCGGAGCGGTCATCGATCGCAGCCAGCGTAACCGTCAGGGAGCGAGGGCCTCGCCAACGGCCAGGTTGCGGACCACCCAGAAGACGACGATCACTCCGAGCAGCAGGTACAGGGTCCAGGCCGGGGCCACGGCGCGGCGGGGCTCTCCCCGCCAGCGGCGCAGCAGCCAGCGGGCCCAGAGGCCGGCGAGGACGACGACCCCGGCCACCGTCAGGACGTTGAGGCCGATCGCCGCCCCGACGTCGCCGGAGGTCAGGGCGTGCACGGCACGCAGCGACCCGCAGCCCGGGCAGAAGCTGCCGGTCAGGGCGAGGAACGGGCAGGTCGGGTAGTGGCCCGCCTCGTTCGGGTCGACCAGCCCGACGTACGTCGTGGCGGCGAGCGCGAGGCCGGCGGCGTCCGAGGGGCGCCCAGAGGGCGCGGACCCCTCCGGTGCTGGTGGCCGGCAACGCGCTCACCGCCACGTGCGGCTCAGCTGTCCGAGCCGGCAGCGGCGACGACGACGAACAGGATGTAGAGGCCGATCACGACGACGCCGGCGATCGCCGACCAGATCGCGAACTTCTTCGCCTTCTCTGACGACTCCTGGGCGCCGGCGAGGTCACCGGCCGCGTACTTGCCGTTGACCTGTGCGGCGAAGACGATCGACGCGATGCCCAGCGGCAGGCAGCAGAACAGGGTCGAGAGGATGGCCCAGACCAGGTAGTTCTGCGGCGGTGCGCCGGCGGGCTGGCCGTAGGGCTGCGCCGTACTGCGGCTGGCCGTACTGCGGCTGGCCGTAGGGCTGCTGCTGGCCGTACTGCTGGTGCGCCGTAGCCCTGGTCGCCCTGGCCGGCCGGGGGCTGGCCTGCAGGGCGGCTGGCTCGGCTGGCTCCAGTCGGCCTGGCCGGGCTGGTTCGGGTCCGGCTGGTTCGGCTGGTTCGGGTCCGGCTTGTTCGGGTCGGCCGGGTTGCCGTAGTCGCTCACGTGGTCCCCCTCTGGTCGTCGTACTCCGGGTCGCGCTCGTCCTTGTAGGTCACGGTGCTGCCCATGCCCATCATCGACATGACCTTGCCCACCACGGCGCCGAGCACCACGACGGCCAGGCCGACGAAGAAGAGCCACTCCAGCTCGAGCGGCAGCGCGATGCCGCTGATGAGGAAGCCGACGAACATGATGCTGACCGCTGTCCAGGCGGCCGGCGTGTTCCCGTGGCTTGCCGACATGGCGACGTCCTCCGCTGCTCGACTGGTGCGAGTCTGGTGCGTGTTCCGGGTCGTGCTCGGCAGATTGTGCCAGGCCCGGTCAGGCCGTGGGGTCCTCCCCGCGGTCCAGCGCGTCCCAGGTGTCCCGGGGGGTGCCGGTGGGTCGGCGGGTGGGGGTCTCGTAGCGCCGGCGCGGCTGCGGCCAGCGGTGCGCGCGCACGGCGATGGCCAGCGCGCCGAGGCCGATCAGGGCGCCGCCGACCAGGGCGGCCCAGCGGGTGGGTGACAGGCCGGCGCTGACCGTCGCGACGGCCACACCGAGCAGCACCACACCGAGGGCGGTCCGGGCCCAGCGCCGCACCAGCAGGGCGGCGCCCGCCCCGGCGAGGGCGACGAGCGCGAGGGCGGTGGCAGCGCTGGTGCCGGACGGCGTGTCCGGCGCGACGGGCACTCCCGGCGGGGTGTCGCCGGACCGGCCGGCGCCGACGAGCACGACCGCGGCGCCGAGGACGACCAGGCCCAGGGCGAGGGTCATCTCGCGCCGCGGGGTCACGTCGCCGGGCCCGGTGTCATGTCGCTGGCCGCAGGGCCTGCGCCGTCGCCACCGCGCGCAGCACCGCCATCGCCTTGTTCCGGCACTCGTCGTCCTCGGCGGCGGGGTCGGAGTCGGCGACGATGCCGGCACCGGCCTGGACGTAGGCGATGCCGTCGCGCAGGTAGCGCCGTCCGGATCGCGATCGCGGTGTCCGCGTCGCCGGCGAAGTCGAGGTAGCCGACGCAGCCGCCGTACACGCCGCGCCGGGTCGGCTCGAGCTCCTCGATGATCTCCATGGCGCGCGGCTTGGGCGCGCCGGACAGGGTGCCCGCCGGGAAGCAGGCCGCGAGCACGTCGTACGCCGTCCTGCCCTCGGCCACCTGCCCGACCACGGTGGACACGATGTGCATGACGTGGCTGTACCGCTCGACCGACATGAAGTCGACGACCTCGACGCGTGCCCGGCGCGCACACCCGGCCGAGGTCGTTGCGGCCGAGGTCGACGAGCATCAGGTGCTCGGCGCGCTCCTTCGGGTCGGCCAGCAGGTCGGCGGCCAGCGCCGCGTCCTCCTCGGGGGTCGCGCCGCGCCACCGGGTGCCCGCGATCGGGTGCATCATCGCCCGGCCGCCGGCGACCTTGACCAGCGCCTCCGGGCTGGAGCCGACGACGTCGAAGCCGTCGAAGCGCAGCAGGTACATGTACGGGCTCGGGTTGGTGGCGCGCAGCACCCGGTAGACGTCGAGCGGGTCGGCCTCGCTGGTCATCGTCGAACCGCTGGCTCACCACGACCTGGAACGCCTCGCCGGCCCGGATCTCCTCCTTGGCGCGCTCGACCGCGGCCTGGTAGTCGTCGCTGCTCCGGCCGCGCTCGTACTGCGGCTCGCTCGGGCTCGAACGTCGGCCACCGTGGCGGGCGCCGGCTGCGCCAGCTCGCGGGTCATCCGGTCGAGCCGCTCGACCGCGTCGTCGTACGCCCAGTCGACCCGGGCGTCGGTGGCGTCGTAGTTGATGGCGTTGGCGATGAGCAGCACCGAGCCGTCGGCGTGGTCCAGGACCGCCAGGTCGGTGGCGAGCATCATCGCGAGCTCGGGCACGTGCAGGTCGTCCGTGGTGAGGTCGGGCAGCCGCTCCAGCCGGCGTACGGCGTCGTACCCGATGACGCCGACCAGTCCCCCGGTCAGCGGCGGCAGGCCCGGCAGGCGCTCGGTGTGCAGGGCCTCGATGGTCGCCCGCAGCGCGTCGAGCGGGTCGCCGTCGGTCGGCACGCCGACCGGCGGCTCGCCGAGCCAGTGCGCCTGCCCGTCGCGCTCGGTCAGCGTGGCGTGCGACCGCGCGCCGACGAACGAGTAGCGCGACCAGACGCCGCCGTGCTCGGCCGACTCCAGCAGGAAGGTGCCCGGGCGGCCGCCCGCGAGCTTGCGGTAGACGCCCACCGGCGTCTCGCCGTCGGCGAGCAGCCGGCGGGTCACCGGGATCACCCGGCGGTGACGGCCAGCTCGCGGAAGCCGGCGAGGTCGGGCGTGGGCGCAGCGGACATGGCCGCCATTGTGCTGGGTACGGCAGCGCCGGCCGCACGCGGCTCAGGTCTGCGCGAGCAGAACGTCCGCGTCGAAGCAGCTGCGGTCGCCGGTGTGGCAGGCCGCGCCGACCTGGTCGACCACGACCAGCAGCGCGTCGCCGTCGCAGTCGAGGCGCACCTCGCGGACGTGCTGGACGTTCCCGGACGTGTCGCCCTTGCGCCAGTACTCGCCGCGGCTGCGGCTCCAGTAGGTCGCGCGGCCGGTCGTGAGTGTCCGGTGCAGCGCCTCGTCGTCCATCCAGCCGACCATCAGCACCTCGCCGGTGCCGTGCTGCTGCACGACGGCGGCCACCAGGCCCTGGCCGTCGCGCTTGAGCGCGGGTCGCGAGGGCAGGGTCCAGTGGCGAGGTCGCGGTCACCCGCACATTGTGACCGCCGAGTCAGCTGCGCTGCTGGGCCGCCCACGAGGCGTGCAGCCGCGTGTAGACGCCGCCGGCGTTCACCAGGTCGAGGTGCCGGCCGCGCTCGACGACCCGGCCGGCGTCGAAGACCAGCACCTCGTCGGCGGCCTCGGCGGTCGAGAGGCGGTGCGCGATCGTCAGCGCCGGTGCGGCCGCGGGTCAGGCCCTCGAGGGCGCGGGCCAGCCGGACCTCGGTCGCCGGGTCGATCGAGCTGGTGGCCTCGTCGAGGACGAGCAGATCGGGGTCGACCAGGTAGGCGCGGGCCAGCGCCACGAGCTGGCGCTCCCCCGCCGACAGCTGCTCGCCGCGCTGCCCGACGTCGGTGGCGAGCCCGTGCGGCAGCCCTTCGAGCCAGTCGAGCAGGCCGAGCTCGGTGAAGGCGAGCTCGATCTCCGCGTCGGTCGATGCGGGCCGGCCGAAGCGCACGTTGTCGCGCGATCGAGCCCTCGAAGAGGAACCCGTCCTGCGGCACCATCACGATCCGTGAGCGCAGCGACGCGAACGACAGCTCCCGGAGGTCGACGCCGTCGACGAGCACCCGGCCGTCGGCCGGATCCATCAGCCGGGTGAGCAGCTTGGCGAACGTCGTCTTGCCCGACCCGGTCTCGCCGACGACCGCGACGCGGGACCGCGGACTCAGCACCACGTCGACGTCGTCCAGCACCGTGGGCCCGCCCGGGTAGGCGAACGACACGTGCTCGAATCGCACGTTGATCGGGCCGCGCGGCAGGGTCTTGCCCGCCGGGCCGGGGTCGGCGACGTCGGCCGGCGTGTCCAGGACACCGAGCACGCGCCGCCAGCCGGCGATCGCGTTCTGCGCCTCGTTGAGGACCTCGGTGCCGATCTGCACCGGGCCGACGAACAGCGTCACCAGGAACAGGAACGCGAGCAGCTCACCCAGCGTCAGCTCGCCGCCGATGCCGAGCTTGACGCCCACGATGACGACGGCCGCGTTGGCCACACCCGCCGCGAGCTCGCCGGTGGAGAAGGTGAGGGCGACCAGGCCCTGGGCGCGGGTCGCCGCCGACCGGTGCCGCTCGATGGCGTCGTCGATGCGTCGGCCGGTCCGGTCCTCGATCGCGTAGGCCCGCACGGTCGAGGCGCCGACGACCGACTCGGACACGGCGCCCAGCATGTCGCCGACCCGCTCGCGGACCAGCCCGTACGCCGCCGAGACCCGCCGCTGGAACGTGCGGAGCAGCAGGAACAGCGGCAGGAAGCAGATCCAGACGAGCAGCGTGAGCTGCCAGGAGTAGATGGCCATCAGCACGGTCGCCACGACGAGCTGGCCGAAGCTGATGATCATCAGCAGCCCGCCCCACTGCATGAACGTCGAGATCGTGTCGACGTCGCTGGTGACCCGGGAGACCAGCGAGCCGCGGCGCTCGGCGTTCTGCGTGAGCACCGACAGGTCGTGCACGTGCCGGAACGCGCGGACCCGCAGGGTCGCCAGGCCGCCCTCGGTGGTCCGGAAGAGCCGCACGTTCAGCCGGTACGCGGCGAACGCGGTGAGGATCGTGGCCAGCGCGGCCAGCAGCACCGCGTTGCGGACCCGGCCGAGGTCGGCGCCGTCCGGTCCCATCAGGCCGTCGTCGATGGTCTGCTGCACCGCGATGGGCACGAGCACGCGGCCGACCGTGGCTCCGAACGCGAGCAGCAGCGTCACGGGCAGCCCGGCACGGAACTCCGGCGACAGAGCCAGCCCGCGCTTGAGCGTGGCCCAGGCGCCCTGCTGAGGGCGCCCGGAGTCTGTGATTGTGGCCATATCGGGCCCTACTCTGCCGTACGCCTCAGACGCTCATGCTGAGCGTGGCGCGCGGGGCATCGCCGTACACGCTGGGACGAACCCGGCGCAACGATCGCTAGTCTGGTTGCCCATGAGCGGACAGGACGCATCTTCCGAGCGGCGCCACGACTTCTTCACGCACGATCCCGCGCTCGCCGAAGACCTCGACGGGTGGCACGACGCACCCGAGCCTTCGTGGCTCACCGACGACGAGTCGGAGGGCGTCAACGGCGAGACCGCGCACATCCCGGCGTACGACCTGGGACCGGCGACGGAGTCCTTCGTCGTCGACCTCACCGGGCCGCAGGCGAGGGTGGGAGCGCCGGCCGAGCCGAGCCGGGATTCGTTCGACGCGGCACGTGACGCCACCGTGTCCCGGCACGCAGCGCCGGCTCCGCTGCGGCTGCCCCCGCTGCCTTCGAACCGCTCACCTACCGAGGCAGTGGCCCACGCCGCCGGTCTTCGTCCGGTCCCCGCCCGCCGAGCGGCCCGTCTTCGACATCCCGCCGGTCCCCGCAGGGCAGCGCGACCAACCAGGCCGAGTCGCTCACCGCAGCGACGATCCTGCGATCCCGTAAGGCGCGGCCGCAGAGCGGCTGGCGCAAGGCGGTGCTGAATCTCACTGGCGGCAAGATCAACCTCGGCCTGTCACCGGCCGACCGCCGTCGCGCCGACCTGGTCACGAGGGCCCGGACGCCGGTGATCGGCTGCCACCGGCTCGCGGTGATCAGCCTGAAGGGCGGGGTAGGCAAGACGACGACCACGGCCGCCCTCGGCGCGATGTTCGCCCTGCTGCGACCTGACCGGGTCATCGCCGTGGACGCCAACCCCGACCGCGGCACCCTGATCGAGCGGGTTCCGCGGCAGTCCGGCGCTACGGTGCGTCACCTGCTGGAGGCGCGGGACCGCCTGACCAGGTACGGCGACGTACGCGCGTTCACCTCGCAGTCGGTGACCCGGCTCGAGGTCCTCGCCTCCGACGCCGACCCGGGTGCGTCGTCCGCGCTCAGCGAGCAGGACTACCGCGACACGGTCGACACGCTCGAGCGCTACTACAACCTCATCCTCACCGACTGCGGCACCGGCCTGCTGCACGACGCCATGCGCGGCGTCCTCGGCCTGGCGACCTCGCTGGTCGTCGTCGAGCTCGGCCAGCCTGGACGGCGCCCGCAGCGCCAGCGCCACGCTGGACTGGCTCGAGGCCCACGGCATGGAGCAGCTGGCGAAGGACGCCGTCGTCGTCATCTCGTCGGTCCGCCCCGGGCGGCGGCATCGTCGACGTGATGCAGCTCGAGGACCACTTCGCTGCGCGCTGCCGCGCTGTCGTGACCGTCCCGTACGACCCGCACCTGGAGGCCGGCGGCATCCTCGACCTCGAGGAGCTCGACGAGGAGACCCTCGACGCCTACAAGGAGCTCGCCGCGGCCGTCGGCGAGGGTTTCGCCACCCGCGGCTGATCCGGTCAGGCCGGTCAGCCGCGCGCCCGTTGCGCGGTCAGCCGCCGACGAGCTCGGAGTTCGCCTCGCGGACCGGCACGGTGATCGGCCCCGAGGTCTTCGAGATCTCGGCGCCGGGCACCTGGAACGGCCCTTCACCGTCCACGGTGAACGACGCATCCCAGTACGTCGTCACGCTGACGTCGCGACCACCGGGGTCGCCGTAGGTGTAGGCGACGTCGTCGTTCGGGTACGCGCCACCGGGCTTGTCGAACGGCTTGGTCACGCCGTCCTCGAAGTTCCATTCCCAGCGCGCCGTGGCCGTGACGACCACGCTGAACCCGAGCACGTCGAAGGACTCGGTCTCGATCGACCCGGGCTCCCCCGCCGCAAAGATCGTCGGCAGGTTCACCAGGCCGCCCTGGGCGGGCTGGAACGAGGGTGCCGCGTCCGGCAGGTAGTTGACGACCCGCTCGCGGACGAGCTCGCCGACATCGGCCACCGACGTCGGCCGATCTCCCGGCCCGAGGCAGATCGTGTCGATCAGCTGCCAGGGCTGCCCGCCGTGCCGCATGTACACCCGCATCAGCACCGCCGGCGCCTCGCACCCCATCGTCGCGCCCAGGCACAGCGCGTCGTCCTCAGGACCGTTGGCGATGCACGCCGGCGACACCGTCCACTCGCAGTCGGTGCACGTCGCGTTGTCCGAGGTCGCCTTTCCCAGCTTGCTGTCCCGATCGACCCCCGGGAACTGCACCCCAGTCGTGACGACCGTGCCCTCGTCCTGGTCACCCTCGTGCTTGGGCTGGGCGTCGTCCCATGGATCGTCGCCGCAGGCGTCGCTCTGCCGCTGGCCGACGGTCGGCGGAGCGACCACGACGGCCAGCGCAGAGATCACCAAGCAGTCTGCGAACCAGTCGCATCAGGCGTCCATCCAGGTCGAACTCGTTGCCGATGATCCACTTCCCACTCACTCGCTGCACCAGCGACAGGTCGACGAAGTCCTCGCGCGTTGCGGCCCATGATCACATGACCTTCCCGTTCGACGACACGTCGTATGGCGCATCACGGGTTCGACCTCGGCCAGCCCGATGTCGCCTTCCACGTCATGGACTCGAACGACTCACGACCGTCGAACGCGGCGTCCGGCGTGACTCGTCCCGCCTCTCCGGTTCTGCTTCGATCACCCCGAACGGCGCGGTAGCACGGACATCCCGTCGTCGTCATCGTCCGCAGCTTGCTCGTGTCACCGGTCTGCGCGCGCGCGGGTGAGCTCGGCGTAGTAGGCGCGGACGGCTGCCTCGATCTGCGCCTCGGGGGTGCTGGGCGTCGGCGAGGCCGAGGACGACGACGGCGTGGGACTCGGCGACTTGATGGTGCCGGGCTCAGGTTCGTCCGTGCACGACACGACGGCGAGGCCCAGGATGATGGCCACCCCGGCTCGCAGCAACGTCCCCGTCGGCGCGCGCATGGCAGGGGAGCATAACCGGACAGGCCGGACGCAGCCGAGCGCGTGTCCACAGGCGGGGCGCCGAGGTCAGCGTGACCAGGGAGGTCCCTGAGCCGGCCACGCGACGCCGCGCGGTAGCGGGCGCGGTGGACACGACGGCGTGACCGCCAGGCGACGCGCAGCCGGGCGGTGCAGGGCCGTGCGTCGCTCGCGAGGGCGCACCGTGCGGCCGCACGTGCGCGATGGCCGAGCGCGCCGTCAGGCGACCGGCTCGGAGGCCTCTTCGTCGGCGGCGAGGGCTGCCCGCTCGGCGTCCTCCCGCTCGTAGGCGGTGATGAGCGACCGGTAGCCAGGGCACCGCGCCTGCAGCTCGAGGTGCGTGCCCCGGTCGACGACGCGGCCGTGCTCGACGTACACGACCTCGTCGGCCAGCGAGATCGTCGCCTTGCGGTACGCCACCACGACGACCGTCGGGGCGCCCTCCGCGCCACCGGTCGACCGCAGGCCGGCCAGGATCGCCGCCTCGACCCGCGCGTCGACCGACGACGTCGCGTCGTCCATCACCAACAACCGCGGCGAGCGCACGATCGCCCGCGCCAGCGCGAGCCGCTGGCGCTGCCCGCCGGACAGCGTCATGCCGCGCTCGCCGATCCGGGTGTCCAGCCCGGCCGGCAGCGCGTCGACGAACCGGTCCGCCTGGGCCACGACCAGCGCCCGGCGCACCTCGGAGTCCGGCAGGTCCAGCCCCAGCGTCACGTTGCCGCGCACCGTGTCGTCGAACAGGAACGTCTGCTGCGGCACCACCGCCGCCGCCCCCGCGACTCCCCCGCGCGCCACCGCCCGCAGGTCGATGCCGTCGAGCACCACCTCGCCGCTCGCCGGGTCGACCAGCCGCACCAGCAGCGTCGTCAGCGTCGACTTGCCCGACCCGGTCGGCCCGACGACCGCGATCGTCCGGCCGGCGTCGACCGAGAACGACACGTCGTGCAGCACGGGCGCGTCGTCGTACGCGAAGTCCACGCCGCGTACGTCGAGCGAGGCCGGCGTCGTCGACGTCCACCAGGTCCACCGCTCCGTACGCGAGCCCGCCCGTCGCCTCCAGCACGTGCGACACCCGGTCCCAGCCGACGACCGAGCGGGGCAGCTCGCCCAGCACCCAGCCGATCGCCCGCACCGGGAACGCCAGCAGGGTGAACAGGTACGCCACCTGCACCAGCTGCCCGGCGTTGATGTCCCCGGCTTCGACCCGGTACCCGCCGACCAGCAGCACCGCGAGGACGCCGAGGTTCGGCAGCGCCTCGAGGACCGGGTCGAACATCCCGCGCACCTGCCCGACCCGCACCTGCGCGTCGCGCAGCTCGTTCGCCGCGGCCTGGAACCGCTCGGTCTCCTGCGGCTCGCGCCCCAGCGTCTTGACCACGAGGGCGCCGTCGAACGACTCGTGCGCCACGCCGCTGACCTCCGCGCGGAGCTGCTGCGCATGGGTCGCCAGCGGCGAGAGCCGGCGTTGGTACACCACGTTGAGGATGAAGATCGCCGGGAAGATCGTGAACCCGACCAGCGAGAGCACCGGGTCGGTGAGCACCAGCGCGACGCCGGCCACGAACAGCATCACCAGCACGCCCACCGCCATCGGCAGCGGCGCGATCGGGAACCACACGGCCTCGACGTCGGCGTTCGCGTTGGACAGCAGCTGCCCCGTCGGGTGCCGCTGGTGCCAGGACAGCGGCAGCCGGAGGTACTGCTTGGTCACCGCCCGCCGGTACGTCGCCTGCAGCCGGTACTGCATGATCCCCGCGCCGAGCCGCCGCGCCACGATGCCGGCGGCCTTGAGCAGCGAGACACCCACGATGGCGAGCCCCGCCGCAGCCAGCGCCGCCGTCGTCGTCTCGCCCGTCCGGAACGCCGGCTCCACGACCTCGTCGACGATCCGCCCGAGCACCCACGCGGAGGCCACGGTCATCACGCCGTAGACCGCGCTGCCGCCCACGGCGATCGCGAAGATGTACGGCTCGTGGCGGATCGCCCGGCCCAGCAAGGCGAACCCGCGCCGCAGGGTGTCGTCCTTGCCGGTCACCGCACCACCCTACGATCAGCCAGTGACATCACTCGCCCGCACCGAGCGCGCCGCCCTCGCCGACCTGCTCGACACCGTCGGCCCCGACGCCCCGACTCTCTGCGGCGACTGGACGACCAACGACCTCGCCGCCCACCTCGTGGTGCGCGAGCGCCGCCCGGACACGACGCCAGGCATCGCCATCAGCGCCTTCGCCGGCTGGACCGCCTCGGTCCAGGACTCCTACGCCGAGCGCCCGTACGCCGAGCTGGTCGAGCTGGTCCGGACCGGCCCCGGTCGCCTCTCGCCGTTCTCCCTCCCCGGCGCCGACACGTTCTTCAACACCACGGAGTACGCCGTCCACCACGAGGACGTACGCCGGGCAACACCCGGCTGGGAGCCGCGGGACCTGCCGCCGCGGGTGCAGGACACGCTCTGGAAGGCCCTCGCCGGCCGCGCACCGATCGCCTTCCGCGGCCTCGCCTGCGGGGTCGAGCTGCACCGCACCGACAAGCCCAAGGCCGAGCCGCTCGTGCCGGCGACCGGCGACTCCACCGTGACGATCTCCGGCGAGCCGATGGAGCTGCTGCTGCGACTCTTCGGCCGCCGCGACCACGCCCGGGTCGAGATCGGTGGCGACCCGACCGCGATCGCCCTGCTCGACGCCTTCGACCTCGCGGTCTAGCAGCTCGCGGTCTCGCGGCACGGATCAGTTGCCGAGGGCACCGGTGCCGATCCCGCCGCCACCGGCGAAGTCGTCCCGCTCCTTCGCGCACCGGGCGCACTTCAGGTAGTAGCCGTCCGGGCTGCCCGGGTAGCGGAACCGCAGGTAGCGGTGGCCGATGACGGCGCAGAGCACGCGCTTCATGCCGCTGTCGCCGATGCGCCTGGCCGGCCGGCTGGGCGTCGACGCCGAGACCGCCTCCCAGACGTACTACGCCTGCCTGCTGTTCTACGTCGGCTGCACCGCCGACGCCGAGGTCACCGCCGACCTCTTCGACGAGGGAGCCCTCAACAGACACTTCGCGCCGGTCATGTTCGGCAGCCGAGCGCAGATGATCGCGGGCATCCTGCGTGCGCTGGCCCGCCCGGACGCGCCCCGCCGGTGCGTGCGCTCCAGGCCGCCGGCCGGCTGCCCGCGGCACTCAGCGCCCACCGGAGCCACCTCGCCGCCCTCTGCCAGGTCGCGCAGATGCTCACCGACCGGCTCGGGCTGCCCGCCGTCCGTGCGCGGGCTGTTCGTCCACCTCACCGAGCGCTGGGACGGCAAGGGCGAGCCTGCCGGGTTCGCAGGCGAGGATATCCCGCTGCCGCTGCGCATCGTCCATGTGGCCCGTGACGCCGCGTTCCAACGGCTCGTCGGCGGCGACGAGCACGCCGCTCGGATCGTCCGCGAGCGAGCCGGGCACGCGTTCGATCCGGCGATCGCCACCCAGCTCGCCGACGACGCCAGCGCGATCCTCGCGCTCGACGCGAACCCTCCGGCCTGGGACGAGATCATCGCCGCGCGAGCCCGGCCCCGACTGCATCGCTCGGGGACGAGGCGATCGACCGGGCGCTCGCGGCTATGGGCGACTTCGCCGACCTCGTGTCCCCCTACCTCGTCGGTCACTCCGTCCGGTGTGCCGAGCTGGCCACGCCGGCGGCGGAGCGTGCGGCTGACGGGACGAGCTCGGCAGCCCTCCGCCGCGCAGCGCTCGTCCACGACGTCGGGCGGGTCGCCGTCCCGGCCCGATCTGGCAGAAGCCCGGTCCACTGACACCGGACGAGTGGGAGCGCGTTCGGCTACACGCCTACCACTCGGAACGCGTCCTCGCCGCTCCCCTTTCCTGTCCGCCTTGCGCCGGTCGCCACGGCTCACCACGAGCGGCTCGACGGTTCCGGCTATCACCGCGGACGCGTCGCCGCCATCGCTGGAGCCGACGTCGCGCCTGCTGGCCGCCGCCGATGCCTACCACGCGATGACCGAGCCGCGGCCGCATCGCGCAGGCGCTCTCGCCGCGGCAGGCCGCGCGACGCCCTCAGCCAGGAAGCCCGGCCGGCCGGCTCGACGCCGACGCCGTCGCCGCGGTGTTGGAGCTACCGGCCAGCAGGTCCCGCAGTTCGAGCGGCCGGCCGGTCTCACCGAACGCGAGGCCGAGGTCGTCGCCTGGTAGCGCGAGGCTGCAGACCAAGCAGATCGCTCGGCGCTCGGGATCTCTGTGAAGACCGCGGACCGCCATGTGCAGAACGCCTACGGCAAGATCGGCGTGTCCACCCGCGCCGCAGCGGCAGTGTTCGCGATGCAGCACGGACTCACTCATGGGGAGAACTGCCGATGGCTGGATCCCGCAGCCGCTCCTAGCGTCAGCCGTCATGACCCAGTGCATGCCAGTGCCGTCACGCGTGATGCCGCAGACGACACGCAGCCGACAATCGGCAACCAACGACACGACGCGACGTCGCCCGGCGGGCCACGCGGTATGGCCGGCCTGGGCAGGCATCCTCGGGCCGTCCTGTTCACCGCCACCTACATGGCGCAGGAGCTGTTTCGCCAGCGACGAGTACAGCCCGATCGCCGAACCCGTCAGCGCCCTCGAGGCCGGACCGCACGGCTGGGTCCAGCAGGCCAACTTCGTGGTCTTCGGCCTGCTGACGCTCGCCTTCGCGGTGGGCCTACATCGTGGGATCCGGCCCAGCCGAGCGGGGCTGGCGGGACCGGCGCTGTTCTTCGCCAGCGGGATCGGTCTGCTGCTCGCGGCGATCCTCCCGTTGAGGGAGGACGCCTCGGGCACCACCTACGACCCCGGCGGTCACTTCGTCGCTGGGGTCGTGTTCTTCCTCAGCAGCGCGGCGGGCACTGGTCGTCCTGTCGCGACGGATGAGCCGCGATCCTGCCTGGCGGAGCATCGCCGCCCTGACGCTCTTGCGCCGGGTTGCTCGGCCTGGTCGGGCTTCGTCACCCTGGGCGTGCTAGCCATCCCCGACGGCGCCCCGCTGCACGACTGGGCCGGGCTGGCCCAGCGAGTCGTGCTCCTCGGCCGTGCTGTTCCCCGCCCGGATCCTGCTCTCGGTCAGACTTCTACGGATCGAGCAAGCGCGGGGCTGACCGGGAGGCCGGGGTGACCAGACGATGCCGCAGGATGAGCAACCTGCCGCTGCCCGAGCCGAGCCTGGCCGGGCTCGGTGCCGGAGTGGCACTCGCACCACCTGTACCGCCTGGCGGCTGCCGGGTCCCAGGTCCGTGCACCGAGCTTCGTCGGCTGGCCGCTGATGGTCGCCGGAGGAGGCGTCGTCGCTGCGGTCGTGGGTGGCGGCCGGTCAGGTCGAGCTGGCGCACCCTGGTCGGCTCGTGACCGACGGGCCTTACGCGGCACGCCGCCACCCGATGTACGTCGGGCTGGTTGCTTCTCCACCTCGGCGCCGGCGTCGCCAGCGGCTCGGTCTGGGTCGTCGCGGGCGTTCCGGTCGTCGCGCGGTGCCTGCACCGCCAGATGGTGCGCGAGGAGCAAGCGCGCTCGCTGTGACGGTGGGGCGCCGAGTACGACCGCCTACCGCGCGACCGTGCCCCGCTACCTGCCGCGGCGGCCCGGAGCTCGACGACGCTGCCTCACCGCACGGTGACGCCGGCGTCCGCAGGCCGGCCTTCACGTCGCCGACCCGCAGCTCGCCGAAGTGGAAGACGCTGGCCGCGAGCACGGCGTCCGCACCCGCCTCGACGGCCGGCGCGAAGTGCTCGACCGCGCCGGCGCCGCCGCTGGCGACCAGCGGCACGTCGACGACCGCCCGCACCGCCGCGATCAGCTCCAGGTCGAAGCCGGCCTTGGTGCCGTCGGCGTCCATCGAGTTGAGCAGGATCTCGCCGGCGCCGAGCCGTGCTGCCTGCGCTGCCCAGGCGATCGCGTCCAGCCCCGCCGCCTGCCGGCCGCCGTGCGTCGTCACCTCGAACCCGCTCGGCTGGTCGGCAGCTGCGCCGTGCGTCGACGGACAGCACCAGCACCTGCGAGCCGAACCGCCGCGAGATCTCCGCGATCACGTCGGGCCGCTCGATCGCCGCGGTGTTCACGCCGACCTTGTCCGCACCCGCGCGCAGCAGCCGGTCGACGTCCTCCGCGGTGCGCACCCCGCCGCCGACGGTGAGCGGGATGAACACCTGCTCGGCGGTCCGACGCACCACGTCGTACGTCGTCTCGCGGGCGCCGGAGGACGCGGTGATGTCGAGGAAGGTCAGCTCGTCGGCGCCCTTCGGCGTCGTACACCTGGGCCATCTCGACCGGGTCGCCCGCGTCGCGCAGGTCGGTGAAGTTGACGCCCTTGACGACCCGGCCGGCGTCGACGTCCAGGCACGGGATGACCCGGACGGCGAGGCCGCTCACCACCCAGAACCCGGCCTGTAGGCGACCGCCTCGACCTCGACCATCATCCGCGGGTCGATCAGCGCCGACACCTGCACCATCGAGGTCGCCGGCATCACCTCGCCGAACGCCTCGCCGTGCGCGCGGCCGTACTCCTCCCAGCGGGAGATGTCGGTGACGAAGATGCGGGTGCGGACGACGTCCTCCAGCGACGAGCCGAGCTGGTCCAGCGCCCACTCGCACGTTGCGGATCGCCTGTGCCGTCTGCTCGTACGGGTCGCCGTCGTGCACGACCTCGCCGTCGACGATCGACGTGCAGCCGGTGACCCAGATGTTGTCCCCGGCCGCGACCGCGCGCGAGTAACCGACCACGGACTCCCAGGGCGCACCGCTGGAGATCTTCCGTCGTGCCGTCATGTCGACACCTCCGCCAACGCATCCTGGAGGCTGAACGCCCCGGCGTACAACGCCTTGCCGACGATCGCGCCCTCGACGCCGAGCGGCACCAGCGTCGCGATGGCGCGCAGGTCGGCCAGCGACGACACGCCGCCGCTCGCGACCACCGGCCGGTCGGTTGCCGCGCACACGTCGCGCAGCAGCTCGAGGTTCGGGCCCGGTCATGGTGCCGTCGCGGCCGACGTCGGTGACGACGTAGCGCGCGCAGCCGTCCCGGTCCAGCCGGGCCAGCACCTCGAACAGCTCGCCGCCCTCCTGCGTCCAGCCGCGGGCGGCGAGCGTCGTGCCGCGCACGTCCAGCCCGACCGCGACCCGCTCACCGTGCCGCGCGATCGCCGACGCGCACCACTCCGGGTCCTCGAGAGCGGCGGTGCCGATGTTGACCCGCGCGCAGCCCGTCGCGAGCGCCGCGTCGAGCGACTCGTCGTCGCGGATGCCGCCGGACAGCTCGACCTCGACGTCGAGCCGGCCGACGACCTCGGCGAGCAGCTCGCGGTTCTCGCCGCGGCCGAACGCGGCGTCCAGGTCGACGAGGTGCACCCACGCCGCCCCGGCCTCCTGCCAGGCGAGCGCAGCCGCCAGCGGCTCGCCGTACGCCGTCTCGGTGCCGGCTGCGCCCTGCACGAGTCGCACCGCCTGCCCGTCGGCGACGTCGACGGCGGGCAGGAGCACCAGTCGGTCGGTGGCGGTGCTGGTCACAGGTGAGGACCTCCGGTCGAGGGTCAGGGTGACGAGGACGGGCACGGCGAACAGCGAGAGCACCGCGGCTGCGGCGCTGGCCCACGGGTCGGCGAACACCAGCCAGACGATCGCCTGCACGGCGAGGAAGAGCAGCAGGATCACGGCGTTCTGGGTACGCCGACGGCGGGCCAGCAGCCCCTGTTGCCCGCGGTAGCGCACCCGCTTCGGCAGCCGGCTGCGCAGCGCCTGCGCCTTGCTGCGACGGCGCGCGACCCGCGCCTCCCGGCGTTCGCGGGCTGCGCGGTCGCGGGCCAGCTGCTGCTCCCGCTCCTCGCGCCGCTTCGCCCGTTCCCGGCTCACAGCGATTGCACCCAGCTGCGCAGCAGGGCGGCGCCGGCGTCGCCGGACTTCTCCGGGTGGAACTGGGTGGCCGACAGCGGCCCGTTCTCGACCGCCGCGACGAACGGCTCGCCGTGCTCGGCCCAGGTCACCACGGGTGCCGTCACGACGTCGGACTCGGGCAGCACCCACCGGCGTACGGCGTAGGAGTGCACGAAGTAGAACCGCTCGCCGTCCAGCCCGGCGAACAGGCGGCTGCCGGCGGGTGCGCGCACGGTGTTCCAGCCCATGTGCGGCAGGACGTCGGCCTTGAGCCGCTCGACGGTGCCGGGCCACTCGCCGCAGCCCTCGGTGACCTCGCCGTGCTCGTCACCGCTGTCGAAGAGCACCTGCATGCCGACGCAGATGCCGAGCACCGGCCGGCCGCCGGCGAGCCGCGGTCGATCAGCTGCGGGCCGCTCACCGCCCGCAGCCCCGCCATGCAGCTCGCGAACGCCCCGACGCCCGGCACCACGAGCCCGTCGGCCTCCGCGGCGGCGCGCGGGTCGGCGGTGACCGTGACGTCGGCACCGGCCCGGGCCAGGGCGCGCTCGGCGGAACGCAGGTTGCCGGACCCGTGGTCGAGGACGACGACGGTCGGGCTGGTCACGCGTCCGAGGTTAGCCACGGCCGAAGACCTCCGGCGGCGGGGCCGGTGAGTCGACCGCGGTGGCGTCGGTCACGACGGCCGCTCCCCCGGTGGCGCGGGCGAGCTCGGCGCCGAACACGACCCGGGCCGGCACCGGGTCGCCGGCGCAGCGACGGACCAGCGCGGGCACCGGCAGCGGCCGGTCCGAGGCAGCGAGCACGACGTTGCCGAACCGGCGTCCGCGCCAGATGCTCGGCTCGGCCATCGCGACGACGTGGGCGAACGCCGACAGGTACGTCGCCAGCTGGCCCCGGGCGAACGGCAGCCCCGGCCCGTCGGCGACGTTGGTCACCAGCACGCCACCCGGCGCGAGCACCCGGCGTACCTCGGCGAGCATCTCGACGGACGTCAGGTGCGCAGGCGTCCGGGCTGCGCCGAACACGTCGAGCACCACGAGGTCGGCAGAGGCGTCGCGCATCCGGCTCAGTGCCTCGCGGGCGTCCGCCACCTGCACCGGGACCTTCACGCCGCGCGCCAGCGGCAGCTCCTGCCGCACGATCGCGGCCACCTCGTCGGACAGCTCCACCGCCCGCTGCCGGGAGCCCGGCCGGGTGGCGGCGACGTAGCGGGCCAGGGTGAGCGCGCCGGCGCCCAGGTGCACCACGGTGAGCGGGCTGCCCGGCTCCGCGACGAGGTCGACGACGTGGCCCATCCGCCGGACGTACTCGAACGAGAGGTACGTCGGGTCGTCGAGGTCGACGTGCGACTGCGGCGTGCCGTCGGTCGTCAGCAGGAAGCCGGACGCGCGGTCCGGGTCGCGCTGGACCGAGACGGCTACAGCGAGCCCTTGGTCGACGGGACGCCGGAGCCGCGCGGGTCCAGGGCGACGGCGTCGCGCAGCGCCCGGGCCACCGCCTTGAACTGTGCCTCCACGACGTGGTGCGCGTTGCGCCCGGCGAGCACCCGGACGTGCAGGCAGACCTGCGCGGACGCGGTGAACGACTCCCAGATGTGCCGGGTCAGCGTCGTGTCGTAGGTGCCGATCAGCTCGACGATCTCGGGCTCGGTGTGCACGAGGTACGGCCGGCCGGACAGGTCGACCGCGGCCTGCACCAGCGTCTCGTCCAGCGGCACCAGCGCGTCGCCGAACCGGCGGATGCCGGCCTTGTCGCCGAGCGCCTCGCGCAGCGCCTGCCCGACCGCGATCGCGGTGTCCTCGACGGTGTGGTGCGCGTCGACCTCGAGGTCGCCGCGGGTGCGGACGACGAGGTCGAGGCCGCTGTGCTTGCCCAGCTGGGCGAGCATGTGGTCGAAGAACGGCACCCCCGTGTCGACCTCGGTGCTGCCCGAGCCGTCCAGCTCGAGCTCGACGAGCACGTGCGACTCCTTGGTCTCGCGCTCGACCTTGGCGAACCGGGTCACGGTGACACCTCTCCCATTCCGTCGCGGAGCGCGTCGAGGAACGCACTCGTCTCCTCCTCGGTGCCGGCGGTCACCCGCAGCCAGCCAGGGAGCCCCACGTCGCGCACCAGCACGCCGCGGTCCAGCAGAGCCTGCCAGGTCGCCGCCTGGTCGCCGAACTCGCCGAACAGCACGAAGTTCGCGTCCGAGTCGATCGCCTCGAGGTCCAGCGCCCGGATCTCGCGCAGCAGCCGGTCCCGCTGCTCGACGACCGCGGCCACCGAGCGCGAGCAGCTCGTCGGCCCGGGCGAGCGCGGCGCGCGCAGCGGCCTGGGTGAGGACCGAGAGGTGGTACGGCAGCCGGACGAGCTGCAGGGCCTGCACGACCGCAGGGTCCGCGGCGAGGTAGCCGAGCCGGGCCGCCGCGAACGCGAACGCCTTGCTCATCGTGCGGGTCACGACCAGCCGTTCCCGCCCGGGCAGCAGGCCGATGGCCGACGGGCGGCTCGAGAACTCGGCGTACGCCTCGTCGACGACCACCAGCCCGCGCGCCGCGTCGTACACCGCCTCGATCACGTCGAGGTCGAGCGCGGTGCCGGTCGGGTTGTTCGGGGAGCAGAGGAACACGACGTCCGGCGCGTGCTCGCGCACCACCAGCGACGCCTGCTCCGGCTCCAGCCGGAACCCGGCCAGCCGCTCCATCGGGAGCCACCGGGTCGCGGTGCCCTCGGAGATCAGCCGGTGCATCGAGTACGTCGGGTCGAAGCCGAGCGCCGTGCGGCCGTTGCCGCCGAAGGCCTGCAGCAGCTGCTGGAGGATCTCGTTCGACCCGTTGGCCGCCCACACCTGCTCGACGTCGAGCGGGTGCCCGGTGGTGCGGGTCAGGTAGGCGGCGAGGTCGGTGCGCAGCTCGACGGCGTCGCGGTCCGGGTAGCGGTTCATCGCCCGGGCGGCCTCGCCGACGGCCGCCGACAGCTCAGCGACCAGCTCGGGCGAGGGCGGGTGCGGGTTCTCGTTGGTGTTCAGCCGCACCGCGACGTCGAGCTGCGGCGCGCCGTACGGCGTCCGGCCCTGCAGGTCGGCGCGCAGCAGCCGGGCGACCTCGGTCATGACGGCACCTGTGCGCTCACCGCGGGACGCGGGCGCGGACGGCGTCGACGTGGGCGGCGAGGTCCTCGGCACCACCGAGCGCGTCGATGTGCGGCGCGACCTCGGCCAGCGCGTCGCGGGAGTACTCGACGACGTGCACGCTGCGCAGGAACGACTGCACCGACAGGCCGCCGGTGTGCCGCGCCGTGCCGCCGGTCGGCAGGACGTGGTTGGAGCCCGCGAGGTAGTCGCCGAGGGAGACCGGCGACCACGGGCCGACGAACACCGCACCGGCGTTGGTGACCCGGTCGGCCCACGACCGGGCGTCGCGGGTGACGATCTCGAGGTGCTCGGCCGCCCACTCGTCGACGACGGTGAGGCCCTGCTCGAGGTCGTCGACCAGCACGTACGCCGACTGCGAGCGCAGCGCGGTCTCGACCCGGTCGCGGTGCCGGGTGGCCGGCACCTGCAGCGCCAGCTCGGCGTCGACCTTGTCGAGCAGCGCCTCGTCCGGCGTGACGAGCAGGCAGGACGCGTTGGCGTCGTGCTCGGCCTGCGCGACCAGGTCGGCGGCGACGAACCGCGGGTCGGCGGTGTCGTCGGCCAGGATGGCGATCTCGGTCGGGCCGGCCTCGGAGTCGATGCCGACCACGCCGCGCAGCAGCCGCTTGGCCGACGCGACGTACACGTTGCCCGGGCCCATGACGACGTCGGTGGGCCGGCACGCGTCGGTGCCGTAGGCGAACATCGCGACCGCCTGGGCGCCGCCGACGGCGTGCACCTCGTCGATGCCGAGCAGCGCGCAGGCCGCGAGGATCACCGGGTGCGGCAGCCCGTCGTTGTCCTTCTGCGGCGGGCTGGCCACCGCGAGCGACCCGACGCCGGCGACCTGGGCGGGCACGACGTCCATCACGACGCGACGACGGGTAGGCGACCAGGCCGCCGGGGACGTAGAGGCCGACCCGGCGTACCGGGACCCACTTCTCGGTGACGCGGCCACCCGGCGACACCTCGACGTCGGCGTCCGAGCGCCGCTGCGCCTCGTGCACGGCGCGGGCCCGGCGGGCGGCCTCCTCGAGCGCGGCGCGCACGGCGGGGTCGAGGGCGTCGAGCGCGGCCGCCAGCGCCTCGGCCGGCACCCGCGTCGTCTCGGCGTCGACGCCGTCCAGGCGGTGGCTCCACTCGCGCACCGCGGCCGCCCCGCGCAGCCGGACGTCCTCGCAGATCGGGCGCACCACGTCGAGGGCCACCTCGACGTCCATCGCGGCGCGCGGCAGCACGTCCCGGTAGGAGTCGCCGGGCTGGGCGCCGCGCAGGTCCACTCGGGAGATCACCGGCGAAGTCTACGAACGCCCCGCCCCGCCCCGGCCGCCCGTCCACCCCCCGAACGCCGACCCGCGGTGATCATGCGCACCTGGCGCGCACCATTTGCGCATGATCACCAGTGCTGGTGCGGGCGGCGGTCGTAGGCTCGGCGGCTGTGACCCGGCTGCCGCTGTTCCCGCTGGGCACCGTGCTGTTCCCGGGCGTGCTGCTGCCGCTGCACATCTTCGAGGAGCGCTACCGGCAGCTGGTCCGCGACCTGCTGGTCGGGCCGCACGAGTCCCGCGCGTTCGGCGTCGTCGCGATCCGCGAGGGCCGGGAGGTCGGCGCCGACAGCATCCGGGCGCTGCACCGGATCGGCTGCGTCGCCCGCCTCCGCCGGGTCGAGCCGTACGACGACGGCAGGTTCGACGTCGTGACCTCCGGGTCGCAGCGGTTCCGGCTGCTCGCGGTGGACGACAGCCGGCCCTACCTGCAGGGCGACGTGGAGATGCTCGGCGAGCCCGACGGCGACCCCGGCACCGGACTCGCAGCCCGGGTCGCGGCGGCGTACGCCGACTACCGCGAGGCGCTCGGGATCGCCGACGACGAGCCCACGGACGACGCGCGCGCCCTGTCGTACGCCGTCGCCGCGGGCACGGTCCTGGACCTCACCGACCGGCAGCGGCTGCTCGAGGCGCCGGACACGGCCTCCCGGCTGCGCGCCGAGCTGGCGCTTGCTGCGCCGGGAGTCGACCCTGATCGGCCTGCTCCCGTCGCTCCCGGCGGTGGAGCTGACCCGCGTCCCCGCGAGCCCCAACTGAGCCCCGCGGCCGCTCGCGGCGGCGGGACTCCCGCGACGGTGGCCCTGGCGAAGGCCGGGGTGGCAGTCGCGCTGTTCCCGTACGAGCACGCGGCCGGCGCACCGTCGTACGGCGGGGAGGCCGCCGACGCCCTCGGCCTGTCGCACGACGAGGTCTTCAAGACGCTCGTCGCCCGGGTCGACGGCCGGCTGGTGACCGCCGTGGTGCCGGTGAGCGGCACGCTCGACCTCAAGGGGCTGGCCGCCGCGATGGGCGGCAAGAAGGCCGCGATGGCCGAGCCCGCGGACGCCGAGCGCGCCACCGGCTACGTCGTCGGGGGGATCAGCCCGATCGGCCAGCGCAGCCGGCTGCCGGTCGTCGTCGACGACTCGGTGCTCGCGCTGCCCGCGGTCTACGTGTCGGCCGGGCGGCGCGGCCTGCAGGTGCGGCTGGCGCCGGCCGACCTGCTGCGGGTCACCGGGGCTCGGACTGCTGCCATCCGCCGGTCGGGCTGACGCCGTCGGCACTGCCGCCGTCGGCACTGCTGCCGTCGCTGCTGCTGCCGTCGTCCCGCCCGGCCAGCGGGTCACCGGCCTCGGAGCCGGCCGAGACGGCGAAGTAGGTGATGACCGCAGCCAGCGGCCAGGCGAGCAGGACGCCCAGGGCCGAGACGTCGAGCGGCCCGTCGAACCGCGCGCCGACCTCGAGCCCACGGGCCGTGGAGTTGATGTCCCCCGGGCCCAGCAGCACCCCGAAGCGCCACGCGACGACGGCGCCCAGCAGTCCGCCGACCGCGAGGCCGATCAGCGGCGGCGACCCGGCCCGGCCGGCTCATCACGGTAGACCACCAGCGCGGTGACGACCCCCGCGACGACGGCGAGCACGGCGAACCAGCCGTCCGCGGCGATCGCCGCCTCGTTGCCCTCGCCACCGGCGCGATACAGGCCGTCGGCGCGCTTGGCGATCCGGGGCAGCGGCGCCACCAGCCACCACACCAGGCCGACCGGCAGTCCCGCGAGCGCCGACCAGCCGACCACGAGGGCGGCTGTGCGGAGCTCGCGGCGTCCGTCGGTGGTCAGTGGGCCACCAGCCGGAGCCGGTAGGTCGCCGTGTCGTCGTCCGGGCTGCTCACCGTGACGCCCAGTCCGTCGATCGGCTCGAGGTTCTCGTCGACCGCGCCGTCGCCACCGAAGAGCGCCTCGAACACCGTCACCGGGTCGACCCAGAGCGCGAAGCTCGCGTCGTCCAGGTCGGGCATCGCTTGGCGGAAGGCGGGCACGTCGCCCAGGGTGCCAGACTCGCTGAGCCGGTCGGCCTGGCGGTCGCTGGAGGCGACGATCAGGTCGCCGCCGACCTCGCGGCGCACCGGCAGGTCGCCGCCCGCGAACCCGAGGGCCGGCTCGAGCTTGTCCAGCACGGCCTGCGCGGCCGCCACGTCGGTGGTCACCCGGGCGCCGACCTCGACCCCGTCCGAGCGCTCGCCGTCCAGGGCCGCCACCAGGTTGTCGCCGAGCAGGACCGCGAGGTCGTCGGGCATCTGGATGCCGAACTCGTCCTCGAGGCTCGCGATGCCTTCGTCGAGGGCGGGACCCTGCTCGCCGAGGTTCTTGCGCATCGCCGCGTAGGCGCGCGGCACCAGCTCGTCGCCGTCGGCCAGGCCGAGCGCGACCGCGCTCGACTCGGGCAGCTCCTCGAGACCGGTGACCGGGTGGGTCGCCCAGCCCGCGGCCTTCGCGCCGGTGACCCGGCCGACGACCTCGAAGACGTCCGGCCCGTCGAACCTGGCCACCAGCGTCGTGCGTCCGGTCGTCCCGGCCGCCCCGCCCAGCACCCCGCCGGCCGGGCCCAGCGGCATGATCGTGGTCTCGCCCATCGACTTGGCCGCCGCTGCCATGTCGGCCCAGACGACGGCAACCCCGTCACCCGCGGCTGCCACGTCGTCGGCGTACGGCCCGGTGTCGGCGAGAGATGACTTCTCGGCCTTGCGCACCATGGCCTCGGCCTCGGCGTCGGTCTCGGTGATCAGCACGTAGTCGCCGGAGAACGCCCAGCCGACCGTCGGCGAGCCGCCATCGGTTGCCGGCACGGCGGCCACCAGCCGTTTCAGTCCCACCTCGCGCCTTGTCCCCGTCGGTCACCTGCAGCGCCAGAACCGCCGGTCGGCGTCGGGTGGTCGTCGGTAGGGTCCTTCACCGGCGGGTACGCCGCGAAGGCGAGCCGCTTGCCCAGCCACGGCTCGACGTCCGGCTCGTAGTCGACGTCGTCCCAGCCGACCTCGGGGGCCAGCGCCTCGAACAGCACCTGCGCGCAGGTCGCCGTCCAGCGGCACCTTCTCGCGCAGCGCCGGGAACTTGCGCACGAACCGGAACGCGTCGAGCTTCTGGCCCGCCGACGGGTCGAGGTCGAAGCTCACGGCGGCGAACGCCCCGGCCGGCAGCGCGTCGGCCGGCTGGTCACCGCCACCGGACAGCGAGCCGACCGCGTAGGTCACGCCGCCGACGAGCGCCAGCACGAGCGCTGCGGCGCCGATGACGACTGCCCAGGGCGCGCGACGAGCCGGTGCGTCCTCGGGCGTGGTGGCGAGGACGTCGGGGGCGGCGCGCCAGCTCCTCCCGGTCGTACGGCGGCTGGTCGTTGCTCATGTCGCTGCCCCAAGGGAGTCGGCTGCCGGTGCCGGCGTCGTGTCGAGGGTAGCCGCGGTAGCCGTCTCAGAGCCGCTCCACGGCTTGACCAGACGCGAGCCGCACACCCGATGGGAACCCCAGGCGACGCCGAGGACGATCAGCACGTCGCCGACCGAGAACACGTTCGCCAGCGGGAAGCCGGCGGGGATCGCGAAGACGTCCCCGAGGAAGCCCAGGTGCGGATGCTCCAGCACCCCCGAGTTGAGGAACTCGCCGGGCTCGAGGTGAATCCCGGCAGTGTCCAGCGCGGTCCGGGACGCCGGCAGTGTGCCGCCGTTCGCCGCGATGGCGACGCCGTTGCTGGCCGCCCCCACTGCCACGATCCAGAGCCCGGGAATCCTCCGGTTGAGTACGACGTACCAGCCGGCGGCGACGTACGTCGCAAGGTGCACGGCGGAAAGCACCTCGTGGTTTGCGCCGGGAACCACCTCGATGGCCACCACCTGCGCGACCAGCGCGGTCACCAGGATCCAGGTGCCGCGGAACCGCAGGTCGGCCAGCCGGCGCAGTCGAGCCGCCGGCGAGCACCGGAGACAGCACCGCGAGCAGGCCGAGCACCGGGATGATCACAGAGCGCCACCGAGCTGCTCGACCAGCCGCTTGGTCGAGGCCAGACGACGCGCGTTGAGCCACGCCTCGATCCCGCTGGCGGCCAGCGGCTGGCTGTGGAAGAAGCCCTGGACCCGGTCGCAGCCGAGCCGCTCGAGGGTCTCGGAGGTGGCGCGGTCCTCGACTCCCTCGGCGGTGACGGTGAGCCCCAGGCTGTGCCCCAGCTCGATCGTGGAGCGCACGATGATCGCGCTGTTGTCGTCGAGACCCATCTGCAGCACGAACGACTTGTCGATCTTCAGCTCGTCTGCCTCGATGCGGCGCAGGTAGGACAGCGAGGAGTAGCCGGTGCCGTAGTCGTCGATCGCCAGGCTGACACCGAGTCGCGCGCAGTCGGCCGAGCACCTCGAGGGCCCGCTTCGGGTCGGCCATGATCGTGCTCTCGGTGACCTCCACGGTCAGCCGGGTCGCCGGGACGCCATGGCGCTCGAGCACGTCGGCCACGAAGACCGGCAGGTCGAGGTCGGTGAGCAGCCGGGCGGAGACGTTGACGGCCATCGACACGTCGTGACCCTGGTCACGCAGCCGGCGCAACGTGGCGACGGCTTCCTCGATCCCCCAGCGGCTCAGCCGGCCGATCAGTCCGCTGTTCTCGGCGAGCGGAATGAACACGTCCGGGCTCACCAGGCCGTGCCGGGGGTGCAGCCAGCGGCTGAGAGCCTCGACGGAGAGGACGTCTCCCGTTCGGGTGCACACCTGCGGTTGGAAGAGCGAGGATGAACTCGTCGTTGTCCACCGCACTGTGCAGGTCACCGAGCAGCGCCAGGCGCTCGATGGTGTAGCCGTCGATCTCGGGCCGGTAGGTCTGGATCTCGCCGCGGTTGGACTTGGCCCGGTAGAGCGCGATGTCCGCACGCTTGAGCAGCGTCTCGAACGAGTCGGCGTCCTCGGGAGCGATCGCGATGCCGACGCTGGCCTGGACCCCGAGTCGCACGCTGTCGACCACCACCGGCTCCCGCAGCCGTACGGAGAGGTCGGCCGCCACCTGGCCCGCGCTCTCTCGACCCTCGATGTCGGCGAGGAGGACGGCGAACTCGTCGCCGCCGAGCCTGGCCACCGTGACGTGCTCACCCGCGATGTCGGTCAGGCGCTTGGCCACCTCGCGGATCACCATGTCACCGACGTGGTGCCCCATCGTGTCGTTGATCTCCTTGAAGTGGTCCAGGTCGATGAGCATCACCGCCACCGGGTGCGTCGCGTCCGCGCTGGCGAGCGCCTTCTGCGCGCGTCGGCGCAGCAGCTCGCGGTTGGGCAGGTCGGTGAGCGAGTCGTGCATCGCCTCGTGCTGGCGGCGCAGCGACATCCGGGCGTTGCTGTGCACGCCCAAGATCGGCAGCACGAGCAGCGGAAGCATGAAGACCGAGAAGGTGCCGACGTGGGCTGCCACGGGCGCCAGCCCGAGCAGGATGCTCGAGGTAGCGAGCTGGAAGCGGACGTCCTCGCCGAGCACCTCGCAGGATCGGGACCCCGCCGTCGAGGGCCACGACGGTGGCGACGAGACCGTTGTTGACGCAGAAGTAGACCGCGCTGGCGAGCAGCGCCGCCGGGATGTCCTTGGCATGGAACGAGGTGCTGAGGCTGAAGAGGTCATGATCGGTGGCCAGGCAGAACGCGATCCGGGTGGCCGAGAGGGTCAGCAGGTACTGGCCGATGTTGAACAGCATCACCCGACGGGGCAGGCCACTGACTCGGTCGCTGACCGCGACCGCGATCGCCTGCACAACCAGGGCGAGACCGAGCGGGCCGATCAGCACCAGCGCGGTGGCGAAGGTCGAGGACACCGTGAGCTGGTCGGTGGTGTCGTCCCCGCGCGGAACCGGGATGGCCCGCAGCTCGCCGACGAAGAGCATCAGGGCGAGCAGGTAGCACTGCGGGCCGACACCGGCCCACGACATGGGGACCTGCACGACCAGGGTGAGGACGAGGCAGGCGACCCCACTGGCCAGAACGAACCCGACCAGCATGTTGATGTACGGCGAACGCCGCGAGCCCGTGGCCGCCGGAGCAGCCACGGGCTCAAGAGCCGGTTCGGTCAGCATCCCCACTTGCGACCGGGCTCGGCGTTCTGGCAGGTCTCCCGACCAGCCCCGGAGACGGTGCCCATCTCAGTTCCCCCACTTCGTGCCGGCGCCGACCACGGCGACGAGCGCGCCGATGCTGCCGAGAGCTGACGCGATGCGGAACACGTGAATGTTGCGTGTCATGGTTCCCTCCCCTGTTACGAATCGTAACGATGTCGTTACTTCTCGTAGCGACCTGCGGAACGATGACATGACTCAACGCGAGTGAACAGGCGCTCTTCGTGTTCTTCCGGAAAGCAGCGCAGCGATCTGTCGCCCGATGCGCACAATGTCGCGATCTTCCGTCCGTGTGGGCGAGGACGTGCTGACCGGACGGACCAGGGCCGAACGGATGACTGCATGCTCGGTCGTGTGTCAGCCCAGGCAGGCGGGGCCGAGCAGCGCCTTGAGGTCACCCATCAGCGCCGGGCTCGGGTTGACCCGCAGGCCGTCGTCGATCCGCAGCACGGTGGTGCGCGAGGCCGCCTGCAGCCGCAGGTGCACCTCGGTGGCCCCGGGATGGGTGGCGAGCACCTCCTTGAGCCGCTCGACCACCGGCGGGGTGCAGCGCACCACCGGCAGCGAGATCACCACCGGCCCGCGCGGCCCCTCGGAGAGGTCGGGCAGCGAGAGCTCCATGGCAATCAGCTTGGGCACGTCGTCGCGCCGGTCCAGCCGGCCCTTGACCAGGACGATCGCGTCCTCGGCCAGGGACGTCGCGAACAGGTTGTAGGTCTGCGGGAAGAACATCACCTCGATCGCACCCTCGAGGTCCTCGATGGTGGCGATCGCCCAGACGTCGCCCTTCTTGGTGACCTTGCGCTGCAGGCCGCTGACCAGGCCGCCGATCGTGACGTGCGAGCCGTCCGCCCGGTCGTCGGACCCGGTGAGCGTGGCGATCGTGCAGTCCGTCGCCGAGGCCAGCACGTGCTCGACCCCGAACAGCGGGTGGTCGGAGACGTAGAGCCCGAGCATCTCCCGCTCGTACTGGAGCAGGACGCTCTTGTCCCACTCGCCGATCGGCACCGGCGGGATCACCGCGAGCGAGTCGTCGCCCGGGGTGTCACCGTCGCCGCCACTGAGACCATCGTCAGCTGCGCTGAACAGGTCGAACTGGCCGTGCGCCTCGTTGCGCTTGGTGGCCATGAACGAGTCGATGGCCTCGGCGTGCACGTTGAGCAGGCCGCGGCGCGGGTCGCCGAGCGAGTCGAACGCGCCGGCCTTGATCAGCGACTCGACGGTCTTCTTGTTGCAGACGACCGGGTCGACCTTCTTCAGGAAGTCGTAGAAGTCGGTGAACCGGCCCTTCGCCTCGCGGGTCGACCGCCAGCGAGGCGACGACGTTGTCGCCGACGTTGCGGATCGCGGACAGGCCGAACCGGATGTCGGTGCCCCGCGGGGTGTAGTTGGCGTCCGACTCGTTGACGTCCGGTGGCAGCACCTTGATGCCCATCCGGCGGCACTCGTTGAGGTACAGCGCCGACTTGTCCTTGTCGTCACGCACGCTGGTCAGCAGTGCCGCCATGTACTCGGCCGGGTAGTTCGCCTTGAGGTAGGCGGTCCAGTACGACACCAGGCCGTACGCCGCGCTGTGCGCCTTGTTGAACGCGTAGTCGGAGAACGGGACCAGGATGTCCCAGAGCGTCTTGATGGCCGCCATCGAGTAGCCGTTGGCCGTCATGCCGGCCGAGAAGCCGACGAACTCGGCGTCCAGCACCTCGCGCTTCTTCTTGCCCATCGCCTTGCGCAGCAGGTCGGCCTTGCCCAGCGTGTAGCCGGCCAGCTGCTGCGCGATCAGGATGACCTGCTCCTGGTAGACGATCAGGCCGTACGTCGCACCGAGCACCTCCTCGAGCGGCTTCTCCAGCTCGGGGTGGATCGGCGTGATCGGCTCCTGGCCGTTCTTGCGCAGTGCGTACTTCGTGTGCGAGCCGGCGCCCATCGGGCCCGGCCGGTAGAGCGCGCCGACGGCGGAGATGTCCTCGAAGCTGTCCGGCCGCATCAGCCGCAGCAGGGCGCGCATCGGGCTGCCGTCGAACTGGAAGACACCGAGGGTGTCGCCGCGGGACAGCAGCGCGTAGGTCGCCGGGTCGTCGAGGGTCTTGCTCAGCGCGTCCAGGTCGATGGTCTCGCCGCGGTTGGCCTCGACGTTGCTCAGCGCGTCGTCGAGGATCGTCAGGTTGCGCAGGCCGAGGAAGTCCATCTTGACCAGGCCGAGCGCCTCGCAGCTCGGGTAGTCGAACTGGGTGATGATCTGCCCGTCCTGCTCCCGCTTCATGATCGGGACGACGTCGAGCAGCGGCTCGCTGGACATGATCACGCCCGCGGCGTGCACGCCCCACTGGCGCTTGAGGTTCTCCAGCCCGCGCGCGGTGTCGACCACCCGCTTCGCGTCCGGGTCGGACTCGTAGCGGGCGCGGAACTCGCCGCCCTCGGAGTAGCGCTTGTGGGTCGGGTCGAAGATGCCGCCCAGCGGGATGTCCTTGCCCATGACGGCCGCGGGCATCAGCTTGGTGAGCTGGTCGCCGAGCGCGTACGGGTAGCCGAGGACCCGCGCGGAGTCCTTCATCGCCTGCTTGGCCTTGATGGTGCCGTAGGTGACGATCTGCGCCACCCGGTCGTCGCCGTACTTCTCGGTGACGTAGCGGATCACCTCGCCGCGGCGGCGCTCGTCGAAGTCGACGTCGAAGTCGGGCATCGACATGCGCTCGGGGTTGAGGAACCGCTCGAAGATCAGGCCGTGCACGAGCGGGTCGAGATCGGTGATCCCCATGGCGTACGCCGTCATGGCGCCCGCTCCGGAGCCACGGCCGGGGCCGACCCGGATGCCGTTGTCCTTGGCCCAGTTGATGAAGTCGGCAGACCACCAGGAAGTAGCCGGCGTAGCCCTTGCTGCAGATGACCTCGGTCTCGTACTCCGCGCGGCTGCGGACCTCGTCGCTGACGCCGCCCGGGTAGCGCCGGGCCAGCCCGAGCTCGACCTCCTTGACGAACCAGGACTGCTCGGACTCCCCCGGCGGGCACGGGAACCGCGGCATGTAGCGGCCCTCGCCCTCGGCGAAGGACACGTTGCAGCGCTCGGCGATCAGCAGCGTGTTGTCGCAGGCCTCGGGCAGCTCGCGCCACACCCGGCGCATCTCCTCCGGCGACTTCAGGTAGTAGTCGTCGCCCTCGAGCTTGAACCGCTTGGGGTCGGCCATCGTCGAGCCGGACTGGACGCACAGCAGCACCTCGTGGGCCGGCGCGTCCTCCTTGTTCGTGTAGTGCAGGTCGTTGGTGGCGACGAGCGGCAGGTCGAGGTCCTTGGCCAGCCGGAGCAGGTCGGCGCGGACCCGGGACTCGATCTCCAGGCCGTGCTCCATCAGCTCGAGGTAGTAGTTGCCGGCCCCGAAGATGTCGCGGAACTCCGCCGCAGCCGCGCGCGCCTCGTCGTACTGGCCGAGCCGCAGGAAGGTCTGCACCTCGCCGGACGGGCAGCCGGTGGTGGCGATCAGCCCGCTCGCGTAGGTCTGCAGCAGCTCGCGGTCCATCCGGGGCTTGTAGAAGAAGCCCTCGAGGCTGGCCCGGCTGTTGAGGCGGAACAGGTTGTGCATGCCGGCGGTGGTCTCGGCCAGCAGCGTCATGTGGGTGAACGCGCCACCGCCGGACACGTCGTCCCCGCCGCCCTGGCCCCACTTGACCCGGGTGCGGTCGCCGCGGTGGGTGCGCGGCGTGACGTAGGCCTCGACGCCGATGATCGGCTTGACCCCGGCGGCGGTGGCCTTCTTCCAGAAGTCGTAGGCGCCGAAGACGTTGCCGTGGTCGGTCATCGCCAGGGCCGGCATGGCCATCTTGCTGGCGGCGGCGAACAGGTCGTCCAGCCGGGCGGCGCCGTCGAGCATGGAGTACTCGGTGTGCGTGTGCAGGTGCACGAACGAGTCGCTGGATCCCATGCTGGGAGGTGCCTCCGGGTGTTGCCGAGCTCAGGGGTGAACGGGCCCGAGTCTAGGTCCGCGCGGCCGACAGATCCGGCCTCGCCCCGGCGTACCTCCAGCACCCTCGGCGTGTCGCCTCGGGATCAAGATCGTGTGCCGCTCCGGCGGCCCGCGACCACGCGGAGGCTCGACCGCGGCGTGCCCAGATGATCCGTCACGCTCGCAGAAGCTGCAGCACTCCGGCACGTGCGCTCCAGGGCGTCCGCGCGCAGAGCCGTCGAGTCCGTTGCCAGTACGCCGGCGCCGAGCGAGTCCACTGCCGTGCCGACCACGATGCGGCTGCGCGCTCAGCGCCTCCTGGGCGTTCTCGGCCGGCTGCTCGAGCCAGCGATCGGTGGTACGGCCGCCGTGCTCGCCCCGAGGTCCGTCCGTCCGTGCGGAGCTTGGACCGGGCGCTGCTCACGTCCAGCGACACCGGCGTCCGGCTGGCTGCTGCGCGGCGCCTGGTGCCGTGCGACGTGCCGCTCGGCGGCTGGGCGGCCCTGGCCTGGCTGGGCGTGACGGCACTCGACGGACGCACCGGCCCCGGTGGCTCGACGCTCGTGCTGTCCCGGTCTGCACCGGGCCGGTGGGACGCTGCGCGCACAGGCCTGGCCGTCGATCGCAGCACGCTGATGGCTGTCGACATCGTCGAGCACGACGGCGCGCTCGCCACGACAGCCGAACGCAGCTGCCTGGACGTGATGCGCTTCTTCGGTGCGGAGGAAGGCCTGGTCGCCGCTGACGCTGCCGTCCGGGCCGGGCTGACGACCCGGGAGCGCCTGGCCGAGGCACTCAACCGGATGGTCGGGCTTCAAGGGCGTCCCGCAGGCGCGGATCGCGGTGCCGCTGGTCGACGGCCGAGCCGAGTCGGGTCCGGAGAGCCGGTTTCGCTACGTCTGGGTCGTCGAGGCCGGCCTGCCGGTGCCGCTGGTCAACCCGATCGTCGTGAGACCGAGACGGCCGGCCCGTCGCGCGCGTCGACCTGCTGGACCCCGAGGCGGCAACCGTGGGCGAGTACGACGGCGGGCACCACCGGGACCTGCAGCAACACACGGCCGACAACGTGCGCGAGGAGGCCCTCGAGCAACTCAACCTCGAGGTCACCCGATCGCACCGCGCTGGACCTCTGGCTCGCACCGGCCGTCGCTCGTGGCCCGGCTGACGGCGGCACGTCGGCGTGGACGTGGGCCGGGACCGCAGCAAGGACAGCTGGGCCTGCCAGCCGACTGAGCCGGCGGCGCGCACCGAACCGGCCGGCTCGTGTCGTTTGCGACGTGTGGCGGTCCGACACGCCGGTCGCACCGGCGGTCCGGCGGCCCACGCGTCGCAAACGATCTTGCGCGGGGCGGGGGGGTAACGGCGGGGACTCGGGTCAGTACGGGGTGAAGTAGCGGGCCATCTGGTTCGGGCGGCCGGGCAGGGTGCTGCCGGCGCCCAGCGCGCGCAGCTCGAGGTCGGTGGCCACCCCGGTCATCGGGAACGCCCGGCTCTCCTGGAACGCCAGCACCACCCGCCGGGTCTGCGCGTCGAAGCGTCCGGTCACGTGCGCGGGCCGCATGTTCAGGCCGCGCTGCAGGGTCGCCACCGCCGGACCCGAGGCACCCGGGCCCCACGACGCGCCGAGCAGCGCGGTCAGCGGGTGCGGCCGCGGCGCGAGTCCGGTCAGCCGCACGCACGTCACGTCGCGGTCCCGGGCGTCCTGCACCCACTGCGCCAGCAGCACCGGCCCGCCGGAGAAGCTCGGCCGCGCGCACCGGGCGGTCGCCACCGACAGCCCGCGCGCCACCGGCCCGACCGGCACCCAGGCCGGGTACGCCGGCTTGCGCCACCCGCCGACCACGGCCCGCCAGCCGCCGTCGTACGAGTAGAAGCCGACCCGGTACCCCGCGTCCTCGTAGGCCCGCACGACGCCGCGCACGACCTGCCGGTTGGCGAGCACGCTGCGCGACCACGGGTGCGTCGGGTACGGCTCGACGTCGACCCAGACGAACGGCACGTCCAGGGCGGCGGTCTGCATCGACGCCACGTTGAAGACCGCCTGGGCGTAGCCGGCGTTGCGCAGCCGCGCCGCCCGCGTGGTCGCCACCCACGGTCCGCTGCCGCCGTACGTCCGGAGCTGGGCGGCGGTGGGGAACGTCGTCATCGAGTACGCCGACGTCCACAGGCCGCGGGCCTTTGCCCAGGCCACGTGGTCGGCCAGGCACGGGTTCGGGTACCAGCCGGGACCGTTGGTCAGCCCGACGACCACGAACGACGCCGAGGCCAGCGGCAGCGGGTTGCCCGGGCTGCGCCGCGACGGGATGCCCATGCCCTTCGGGCAGTTCGGCCAGGAGATGTCGCCGCCGGTCAGGCGGCTGCCCGGTGTGGGCGGCGCCGCGGCCGCGGCCGGGCCGGAGCCCAGCAGGGTCGCCGCGAGCACGGCGACGAGCGCGACGCCCAGCGCGCGGGCGCCTGGCCGGGTCGGCGTCACGGCACGGCGTCGATCTCCCGCGGCAGCGGCCACGGGTTCGGCCGGCAGCCCTGCATGCCCTTGGACTGCTGCTGCATCACCGGCGCCGGCGCTCCCTTGCTGCGGGCAGTAGGCGTGCCCCCGGCCGAGCCAGTGCCCGGTCTCATGGTTGACCAGCATCCGCCGGTAGGTCTCCAGGTCGGCCGGGAAGTGCGGCGAGCCGTGCCGCCAGCGGTTGTCGTTGAGGACGACGTAGCGCCCGGCCCGGCAGCTGTACATCGTGGAGCACTCCCACGAGAACGCCGGCAGGTACTCGGGCTGCGAGAGCACCACGGTGAAGTCCCCGCCGCGCGGGATCTCACGGAACCGGTGATGGCTGCGCAGCCAGCCCTGCGGGTCGGCGTACGTCTCGGCAAGAGTGGCCCGGAGGACGGCCAGGTCGGCGCGCACCCGGCCGCGGGTCGTGACGCTGTAGGTGTGCAGGCGGTAGGCGTCGAGCACCCCGACGGCGGCGGTGGACGGCGACCCGCCGGGGCCGGCGTCCCGGACCACCCGGTAGCGCGCGGACCCGGGCTCGGTGGGGGTCACCCGGAACGTGTACGAGCCGTCGGCCGCGGTGCGTTTCCGGCCGACCGGCCGCCAGGCGCCGTCCCGATGCACCTCCAGGCGCAGCGGCGAGCCGGGGGCGGCGGCGAGCACCCCGCGCACCTCCGCCGGGCGACCGACCCGCACCGCGTCGTCCGTCAGGCCGGCGGTCAGCGTGCGCACCGTCACCCGGGCAGCGGTGCTCACCGACTCCCGCGTGGCGCCCGGGTCGCCCGTGGTGGCCGCGTCGGCGTAGTGCAGCCGGTAGACGGTCGTGGCGGTGGGCGCCAGCTCAGCGGTGACCCTCCCGGCGACGTCCGTGCTGAGCACCGCGACCTCGGCCCAGGAGCCGTCGGCCGCCGCAGCCTCGACGCGCACCGGGGCGCCACTGAGGCCGATCCCGGTGGCCGGGTCGATCAGCCGGCCGGTCAGGCTGGCGGGGCGGCCGGTGGCGACCACCTCGGGGGTGGCGGCCAGCGTCAGCGCGGTGGACTCGCCGGCCGTCAGCAGCCCGTGTCGGGGCGCGGGGTTCGGCGGCGCCGCATGCGGCGATGAGAAGGCCGAGGCGTCGCCCGGGACGACGGCCACGCCGAGCAGCATCGCCGGAACGGCGAGGCTGGCAGCGAGGACGGCACGGGAGGGGCGCACGCAACTCCTTCGGTCAGGTCCGCCCTCCACCGTAGATCAGGTTCGTCACCCCGGGGTCCGCCGCAGCTCGTCCGGTCACCCCCATGTGCGCCAGCCAGTCACGCTTCGACCAGCTGGCCCAGACCCGCGGGTCGCTGCTCGGGCGGGCCAGCAGGTAGCCCTGGACGGTGTCGACGCCGAGACTGCGCAGCGTGTCCAGCTCGGCCGCGGTCTCGACGCCCTCCGCGGTCACCGTCGCGTCGAGCTCGAGGGCCATCAGCACGATCGCGGTGACGAACGCGCGCCGGGCGGCGTCGTGGTCGATGTCGGCGAGCAGCGACCGGTCCAGCTTGATGATGTCGGGCCGCAGCCGCAGCACATGGGCGAACGACGAGTAGCCCGCGCCGGTGTCGTCGACCGCCAGCTTCAGGCCGTGCTCCCGGTGCGGCAGCAGCGCCGCCCGGATCTCCTCGTAGCCCGACACCGCCGCATGCTCGGTGACCTCCGCGACCAGTCGTTCCCGCGCCACGCCCGAGGCGTCCAGCAGCTCGACCAGGCCGTGGTCGAGCACCATCACTGGCGACGCGTTGACCGAGAGGGTGATGCCCGGCGGTAGGAACGGCAGCGTCTCGAGCGCGCGCTCGAGGGCCAGCCGCTCCAGCGGGATCCCGATGCCCGCCTCGTGCGCCTCGGTGAACCACTGGTCCGGCGGCCGGTTGTCCGGGAAGCGGGCCAGTGCCTCGACCGCCACCCACCTGCCGGTCTCGAGGTCCACGATCGGCTGCAGCGCGACCCGCAGGCTCGTCGGTTCGGCGAGCAGCCGCTCGGTGCGGTGCGCGATGCCGGACAGCCGCTGACGCGGGCCCGCCGTGGCCGCGAGGTGGGCGTCCTGGGTGGTGACCCGCTCGTCCAGGTCCCGCACCGTGCGGCTCACCAGCAGCGCCGACACGGCGAGCACGATCACCCACACCAGGCCGGCGGTGGCCAGGTAGTCGACCGGGCGACCCTGGTCGTTGAAGATCTGCCAGGCGCTGGTGCTGCGCGCGACCAGCGCGACGATGCACTCCACGGCGACGACCACGACGAGAACACGCACCAGGCGGCTCGGGCTCAGTGTCATCTCTCCCCGTCCCTCGACCGGCACAGCTGACGCTGTGTTGGCGGGCATGTACGCACAGTAGAACGTTGTACAGCACTCGACGTTACGGCCTCCTCACAATTTGTCACAGAATGTCGCGCTGTCGGAACCCCTGACCGCAGCCTGGCTGGCCGGCGGCGGCGCGCGGCGGCCCCGTCAGAGGGGGCGGCGCATCCAGCGGTGCGGCAGCCCGGCGTCGTCGAACACCGGGCCGTACGCCGCGTAGCCGAGCCGCTCGTAGAAGCCGAGCGCGTGGGTCTGCGCCGACAGCACCATCACCCGCAGCCCGCGCTCGCGGGCCTGGTTCTCCACGGCCGCGACCAGGTCGAGTCCGAGCCCGGTCCCCCGGGTCTCGGCCCGGACCGCCAGCCGCCCCAGGTGGCCCACCGGGCCCAGGCCGGGGTCGCAGCCCTCGAAGCCGGCCGGCTCGACCACCAGGCGGCCGGCCCCGACGACCCGCTCGCCGTCGTACGCGACGAAGTGGTCGGCGGTGTCGTCCAGGTCGTCGAGCTCGAGGTCCGGTGGCACGCCCTGCTCGCCGACGAACACCTCGGTACGGACGGCGTAGGCGGCAGCGACCTCGGCCGGTCCGGCCGCGAGCCGGACCGTCCTCACGCCTCGGCTCTCAGCTGCTCCAGGGAGGCCGCCAGGTCCTCGGGGTACTCGCTGGTCAGCTCCAGGCGCTCGCCGGTGCCCGGGTGCTCGAACGCGAGCCGCCGGGCGTGCAGCCACTGCCGGCTCAGCCCGAGCCGGGCGGCCAGCGTGGGGTCGGCGCCGTAGGTGAGGTCGCCGACGCAGGGGTGGCGCAGCGCCGCCATGTGCACCCGGATCTGGTGGGTGCGGCCGGTCTCGAGGGTGATCTCGAGCAGGGTGGCCGCGCGGTGGGCCTCGAGGGTCTCGTAGTGGGTGATGCTCGGCTTCCCGTTGGCCACGACCGCCCAGCGGTAGTCGTGGGTCGGGTGCCGGTCGATCGGCGCGTCGACCGTGCCCTGGAACGGGTCCGGGTGGCCCTGGACGAGCGCGTGGTAGATCTTCTCGACGGTGCGCTCCTTGAAGGCGCGCTTGAGCTGGGTGTACGCCCGCTCGGACTTGGCGACCACCATCAGCCCGCTGGTGCCGACGTCCAGCCGGTGCACGACGCCCTGGCGCTCGGCCGCGCCGCTGGTGGAGATCCGGTAGCCCGCTCCGGCGAGCCCGCCGACCACGGTCGGCCCGCTCCAGCCGGGGCTCGGGTGGGCCGCGACGCCCACCGGCTTGTCGACCACGACGAGGTCGTCGTCGTCGTGCACCACCAGCATGCCGGGCACCGGCTCGGCCACGATCTGGGGCGCGCCCGGCGGTGCGGGGACGGTGACGTCCAGCCAGGCGCCGGCGTGCACGCGGTCGGACTTCATCGCGGGGCTGCCGTCGACCAGCACGTCCCCGGCACCGACCAGCTCGGCGGCCCGGGTGCGGGACAGGCCGAACAGCCGCGCGAGGGCGGCGTCCAGCCGTTCACCCGCCAGCCCGTCGGGCACCGGCAGGGTCCGGCGGTCCGGGGCTGCTTCAGTCACCCCAGCAGTATCGCTGACGTCGCGACTGCTCCCGACCGGTCAGTAGGCGCCCTGGCCGCGCACGACGGCCGAGACGGTCTTCCAGAGGATCTGGATGTCGCCCGCGAACGACCAGTTCTCCACGTAGTAGAGGTCCAGCCGGACGCTGTCCTCCCAGGAGAGGTCGGAGCGGCCGCTGACCTGCCACAGGCCGGTGATGCCCGGCTTGACGAGCAGGCGGCGCGCGGTGGACCGGCCGTAGCGCTCGGCCTCGTTGGGCAGCGCGCGGGCGGGGGCCGACCAGGCTCATGCTGCCGACGAGCACGTTCCACAGCTGGGGCAGCTCGTCGAGGCTGAGCCGGCGCAGGAAGCGACCGACCGTGGTGACCCGCGGGTCGTCCTTGCATCTTGAACAGGACGCCGTTGCCCTCGCTGAGCTCCCAGAGGGCCTCGAGGTGGGTCTCGGCGTCGACCACCATGGTGCGGAACTTGTAGACCGTGAAGACCTCGCCGTCGCGGCCCACCCGGACCTGGCGGAAGATCACCGGGCCCTGGCTGCTGAGCCGCACAGCCAGGGCAACCAAGGCGAGGACCGGAGCCAGCAGGCAAAGGCACAGGCCTGCTACCGCCCGGTCAAAGATCTCCTTCATCGCCCACGTCGGCCCGGTGAACTCCGGCTGCTCGACGTACAGCAGCTGCAGACCGGCGACCGGTCGCACATGCACCCTTGGGCCGGCGATGTCGGTGAGCGCCGGGGCGACGACCAGGTCCACTCCCGCACCCTCGAGCTCCCAGCCGAGCCGCTTGAGGACGCCGCTGGTCAGGCCGCGCGAGGCGGTGACCGCGACGGTGTCGACGCCGAGCCGGGCCACGGCCTCGGGGACGCTGGTCAACGAGCCCACGACCGGGACCGAGATCTCGCGCCGCCTCGCTGGGCGGGACGCACGCGCCGACCACCTTCAGCCCGGCATACGGCTCACGCTCCAGCTCGGCGACCAGGGCGTCGACCTCGTCACGACCACCCACGGCGAGCACCCGGTGCGACCAGGTGGTCGATCGCCTGCGCGCCCGATGCAGGATCTTGCGCGCCGTCCAGCGACCGAGGAGCAGCAGGAAGGTGCCGATGAGGAACGCGAAGCCCAGCACGAAACGGGACAGCTCGAACTGCGTCATGTAGCTGGCGATGGCGACCAGGCCCCAGAAGTACACGCTTGCGCGTGCGACTCGGCGATACTCCTCGCCGCCCACCCCGAGGACGCGCGCGTCGTAGGCGCGGGTCGCCCGCAGCATCGCGCCCCACGCGATGACCAGTGCCGGTCCCACCACCAGGTACGACGACAGGCGAACGTCGCCCCACGACTCCGGGAACGCGATGCGCGACGGCTCCCTGCCGAAGCGAGTCGACAGGGTCGTGAACCGCACGACGAGCACCGCGACACGGTCAGGACGACCAGGGTGGAGTCCAAGATCCACAGACGGCGACCCAGCCGGCGAAGCCACCGGGTGTCGGCGGGGACCGTGCGTCCGCGCTGACCGCGCGACGGCACGACCTCGATGCGGCGCAGCAGCAGCGCGCTCAGGCACGACCGAGGTCATGCTCCCCCTCCCTCGCTCCGGTTCACGCGCCGCGTGACGGGACGCCGAGATCGACCGCGGGCCTCCGCAGCGTAACCGGCCGCTCGAGCAGCGTCACACGCGCGACTGTCCGCAATGTACCGATATGCCCGATGTGGCTGGTGATCCCTGGCTTCCCGCACTTCACACCACCACAGGACTCCCGGGGGGGCCGTTCGGTTACCTCGAGTTTTTCGGCGGTTCGGCCGGCGGGTCAGACGGTGGTTCGGGCGGTGCCTCGCCGGAGTCCCCCGCGTCGCCCACCCGGGTGCCGTCGTAGTTCAGGCCGCGGGCCGAGAGCAGCACCATCAGCACGGCCGCCGTCACGATCGCGGAGTCCGCCAGGTTGAACACCGGCCAGCGCGGCAGCTCGAGGAAGTCGACGACGTGGCCCCGGCCGGGACCGGGTTCCCGGAAGACCCGGTCGACCAGGTTGCCGACGGCACCGCCGAGGACCAGCCCCAGCGCGACGGCCCACGGGGTGCTGCGCAGCCGCCGGGACAGCCGCAGGATGACGACGACCACGACCGCCGCCACCACGGTGAACGCGACGGTGAGCCCCTGCGCGAGGCCGAACGCGGCGCCCGGGTTGCGCACCAGGCGCAGCGTCAGCAGCGCCGCCGAGGAGCTCCACCGGGTCGCGGTCGCCGAGCTCGCGCACGGCCAGGACCTTGCTGACGAGGTCGGCCAGGAGCACCGCTCCGGCCACCGCCAGGAGCAACGGCAGCCGGGTCCGTCCGCCGGCGGGGTCGGAGCCCTCGCTCAGCGGCGTTCCTCCCGCTGCTTGCACGTCATGCACAACGTCGCCCGCGGGAACACTTGCAGACGCGCCTTGCCGATGGGGTTGCCACAGTTCTCACAGATGCCGTAGGAGCCGTTGTCGATGCGGGCCAGCGCGCGCTCCGCCTGCACCAGCATGTCACGGGTGTTGTTGGCGAGTGACATCTCGTGCTCGCGCTCGAAGGTCTTGCTCCCCGCGTCCGCGGCGTCGTCACCGGCGCCGTCGCCGGAGTCGCGCAGCATGTCGTCGATCTCGTGCTCGGCCAGGTCGAGCTCGTCCCGCAGCCGCTTGACCTCGTCGCGCAGCTCCGAGCGCACCTCACCGAGCTCAGCCTTGGTCCAGGGCTCCTCGTCGGCGCGGACGACCAGGGCGTGCGGCTCGGCCGGGGAGGTGGTGGGGCCGGGCGCCTTGCGGGCGGCCGACACCTCGGACTGCGGCGTGCGGATGACCGGTTCGCGCTGGGCGCCCTTGCCCCCGGACCGCTTCGGCGCGGCGGCCTTGGCCGGCGTGCCGCCGCCGGAGCCGCGGCCGCGGCGGCCTTGGGTGCGGTGGTCTTGGCGGGCGCCTTGGCCGCCGGCGCCTTCGTCGCGGCGCCTTCTTCGCGGGCGCCTTGGCGCCGGCGCCTTCTTGGCGGGTGCCTTCGTCGCCGCGGCCTTCTTGACCGGCGCGGCCTTCTTCGCCGGGGTCTTCTTCGCGACCGCCTTCTTGGCGGGCGCCTTCTTCGCAGCCGCCTTCTTGGCCGGCGCGGCCTTCTTCGCCGTCGTCTTCTTCGCGACGGCCTTCTTGGCGGGGGCCTTCTTCGCCGGCCGCCTTCTTGGCCGGCGCGGCCTTCTTCGCCGGTGCGTCTTCTTCGCGGCCGCCTTCTTCGCGGGCGCGGCCTTCTTGGCCGGCGCGGCCTTCTTGGCCGCCGCCTTCTTCGCGGGGGCCTTCTTCGCGGTCGTCTTCTTGGCCGTCGTCTTCGTGGCGGTCTTCTTCGCGGGCGCCACCTTCTTCGCGGCAGCCTTCTTCGCGGTGGACTTCTTCGCCGTCCTGGTGGCCGGCGCGACCTTCTTGGTGGACGTCTTCTTCTTCGTGGCGCTGGCCGCGAGCGTGCCGGCCTGGCGGGGGGCAGCGTCGGTCACCGGCGCCGACGTACGGCGACGGACGGCGTCGCGAGCGGCGGCGACGACCCCGCGCACCCGCCCGCGGATCCGCGTCGAACCCGTGCCTTGGTCGGCCATCTCGGCTCCCTCGCCTGCCCTGACGCTCGTGATCAAGGTCACGATTGGTCTGCGGAAGGATAGGTGGCGCTCGGGCCCGGGACAAATGGGCGCGCCGCCCGGCACCGCCCTGACCTGCGGCTCAGTCCCCGTCGAGCGCCGCGGCGAAGGTCCTGCGCGACCTCCCGGTGCCCCTCGGTGCTCGGGTGGAAGCCGTCGTCGCTGGTCAGCCCGGCGAGGTCGTCCTGCTGGGACAGGTCGACCGCGACGGCGCCCTCCCGCTCGACGACCCGGGCGATCGCGGCGTTGAACTCGGCCACCGTCCGCCGCACCTGGGCCGGGCTGGGCACCAGCGGCAGCACGCAGTCGACCCCGCTGACCTGGGAGCCGGGCAGGCAGGCGCGGTACGCCGGCAGCTGGTCCAGCGCCGGCATGTTGCCGACCAGCACCTCGGTCCGGCCGCCGCGGCGCAGGGCGTGGACCAGGCGGCCGAGCTGGGTCTCGTAGTCGGTGACCGGCACCAGCGAGAGCGCGTCGTTGACCGCCAGCCAGACCGTCACCAGGTCCGGGCGGGCGGCCAGCGCCGGCTTCAGCTGGCGTCGCCAGCGCGTCCCGGACGGTCGCCCCGGACACCCCGACGTCGACCAGCTCGGCGCTGGGAAAGGTGGTGTCGCGCAGCACCCGCGGCCAGGCCTCGGTGGCCGGGTCGTCGGCGCCGACGCCCACGGTCTCGCTCGCGCCCACGGCCACGTAGACCCGCGGCTCGGCCGCTGGCGACGGCCGGCCGTCGCCGTCCCCGCTGCCCGGGCCGCCCTCCGAGCACCCGGCGAGGCACAGCAGCGAGCGCGAGCAGCACACCAGCCGCTCGCCGCACTCCCCTGCCGGTCCCACGCATCGCCTCGACCCTAAGCGGGGTGGTGCCAGCCCCCCTCAAGTGTGGTGCTTGCCCCGTGGTCGGCGCCTCGGAGCGCTCCTAGGTTCAGAGCTGTTCGCACGACCACCACCGCAGCCCAGGAGCCCACCATGTTCAGCACCGCACTCGCCCAGCAGATGGTCACCAACCTGACCGACAACAACCGCCGCAAGAGTCGGGTCGCACGCCTCCGGGCGCACCGCACCTGACCCACTCCGCACCGCGCCGACCGATCTCGGTTGCGCCCCGTCGGTAGAGTTGCCGACGTACCTGCAGGTGTCGACGGGGCCATCACCCCCGAGCCGACGGAAGAAAGCCCGCTGCGACCCAGCAGTGAGGCGACTAGAACCGGCAGCAGGGCGCAACCGAGCGGGTCGCCGCTAGGCGGCCAAGGAGGGTGGTACCGCGGGGCCGCACCCAGGCCTCGTCCCTTCGGCAGGATCGACACCAGCCGAGGGAGCGCCCAGCCGTGCCGCAGCAAGACCGAGAGCCGTCCCGCTACCGCCCGGTCCCGCCGCAGGTCGACCTGCCCGCGCTGGAGCGCGACGTGCTCGGCGTTCTGGCACGAGAACGACACCTTCGCCGCGAGCCTCGAGCAGACCGCCGGACGGCGAGCCGTGGACGTTCTACGAGGGCCCGCCGACCGCCAACGGCATGCCCGGCGCCCACCACATCGAGGCCCGCGTCTTCAAGGACGTCTTCCCGCGCTTCCGGACCATGCAGGGCTACCACGTCGGCCGCAAGGCCGGCTGGGACTGCCACGGCCTGCCGGTCGAGCTCGCCGTCGAGAAGGAGCTCGGGCTTCTCCGGCAAGGACGACATCGAGGCGTACGGCATCGCCGAGTTCAACGCCCGTGCCGCGAGTCGGTGCTGCGGCACGTCGACGCGTTCGAGGACGATGACCGACGCGGATGGGCTACTGGGTCGACACTGACGAGGCCTACCGGACGATGGACCCGGAGTACGTCGAGAGCGTCTGGTGGTCGCTCAAGCAGATCTTCGACAAGGGCCTGCTGGTCGAGGACTACCGGGTCGCGCCGTACTGCCCGCGCTGCGGCACCGGCCTGTCCGACCACGAGCTGGCCGCAGGGCTACGAGACCGTCGTCGACCCGTCGGTCTACGTCCGGTTCCCGCTGACCTCCGGCCCGCTACGCCGGCACGGCGGCGCTGCTGGTCTGGACCACCACGCCGTGGACCCTGGTCTCCAACACCGCCGTCGCCGTCCACCCCGACGTCACCTACGTCGCCGCGACCGACGGCACCGAGACGCTGGTCGTCGCCGAGCCGCTGGTCGAGCAGGCGCTCGGCGAGGGCTGGACGGTGCACGGACCGGTTCACCGGCCGCGAGATGGAGCGCTGGACCTACCAGCGGCCGTTCGACCTGGTCGACTGGCCGGACGGGCGAGCACGGCGCACTTCGTCGTGCTCGCCGACTACGTCACCACCGAGGACGGCACCGGGCTGGTGCACCAGTCCCCCGCGTTCGGCGCCGACGACCTCGCGGTCTGCCGGGCGTACGGCCTGCCGGTGGTCAACCCGGTCCGGCCCGACGGCCACTTCGAGGACGACGTCCGGCTGGTCGGCGGCGCAGTTCTTCAAGCACGCCGACGAGACGCTGGTCGCGGACCTGGACGAGCGCGGCCTGCTGTTCCGGCACGTGCCGTACGAGCACGCTACCCGCACTGCTGGCGCTGCCACACGCGCGCTGCTCTACTACGCGCAGCCGTCCTGGTACATCCGCACCACCGCAGTCAAGGACGCGCTGCTCGCGCGAGAACGAGAAGACCAACTGGTACCCCGACACGATCAAGTACGGCCGGTACGGCGACTGGCTGAACAACAACATCGACTGGGCGCTGTCCCGCAGCCGCTACTGGGGCACGCCGCTGCCGATCTGGCGCTGCGAGCCGAGGACCGACGCACCTGGTCTGCGTCGGCTCGCTGGCCGAGCTCGGCGAGCTGGCCGGGCAGGACCTCTCCGACCTCGACCCGCACCGGCCGTACGTCGACGACGTCACCTTCGCCTGCACCGACGCTGCGGCGGCGACGGCACGATGCGCCGGGTCCCCGAGGTCATCGACGCCTGGTACGACTCCGGCTCGATGCCGTTCGCCCAGTGGGGCTACCCGCACGTCGAGGGCTCGGAGGAGCAGTTCGAGCAGCGCCTACCCGGCGCAGTTCATCTGCGAGGCGATCGACCAGACCCGCGGCTGGTTCTACACGCTGATGGCGGTCGGCACGCTCGTGTTCGACCAGTCGTCGTACGAGAACGTGCTCTGCCTCGGGCCACATCCTGGCCGAGGACGGCCGCAAGATGTCCAAGCACCTGGGCAACATCCTGCAGCCGATCCCGCTGATGGACGCAGCACGGCGCCGACGCGGTGCGCTGGTTCATGGCCGCGGTCGGGTCGCCGTGGCTGCAGCGCCGGGTCGGGCACAGCGCGCTGCAGGAGATCGTCCGCAAGATGCTGCTGACCTACTGGAACACCGCGTCGTTCCACACGCTCTACGCCGACGCCAACGACTGGTCGCCGCTGGAGCAGGCCGCGCCCGCCGGTGGCCGACCGGCCGGTGCTCGACCGCTGGCTGCTCTCCGAGACGCACCGGCTGGTCCAGCGACGTCGACCGCGGCCTACGAGGCCTTCGACACCCAGCGGGCCGGGCGGCTGCTCGCCGACTTCGTCGACGACCTGTCCAACTGGTACGTCCGCCGCTCCCGCCGCCGCTTCTGGGACGGCGACCCGGCGGCGCTGGCGACCCTGCACGAGTGCCTGCGACGTCGTCACCCTGCTGCTGGCGCCGCTCGTGCCGTTCGTCACCGAGCGGGTCTGGCAGGACGTCGTCCGCCCGGTCGTCGCCGGACGCGCCGGACTCGGTGCACCTGGCCGCCTGGCCGACGGTCGACGGCGCGCTGATCGACGACGCGCTGGCCGGGCAGGTCGCGCTGGTCCGCCGGCTCGTCGAGCTGGGCCGGGCGGCCCGCGGCCGAGCTCGAAGGTGCGCAACCGCCAGCCGCTGGGCCGCGCGCTGGTCGGGGCGGCCGGGCTGGGCCGAGCTGCCCGACGAGCTGCGCCGCAGATCGCCGACGAGCTCAACGTGCACGGCTTCGACGAGCTCGGCCGGCGAGCTGGTCGACCGCACCGCCAAGGCCAACTTCCGCGCGCTCGGCAAGCGGTTCGGCAAGCGGACCCCGACGGTCGCCGCCGCGATCGCCGCGGCCGACGCCGGCGAGCTGGCGGCCGCACTGCGGGCGAGCGGCCGGGCGACCGTCGCTGGTCGACGGCGAGGACGTCGAGGTCGACCGCCGACGAGGTGCTCCTCACCGAGACGCCCGCGCGAGGGCTGGGCGGTGGCCACCGACGGCGGCGAGACGGTCGCGCTCGACCTCGAGCTCACCCCCGAGCTGCGCCGGGCCGGCCTCGCCCGCGAGGTGGTCCGGCTGGTCCAGGAGGCCCGCAAGTCCTCCGGCCTGGAGGTCACCGACCGGATCGAGCTGCGGTGGCAGGCGTCCGGCGAGCTGGCCGAGGCGCTGCGGGAGCACGGCGACGCTGGTCGCCGCGGAGGTGCTGGCCACCAGCTTCGACGAAGGCCCCGGAACAGGGCCCGTGCACACCGACGAGGACCTCGGCCTGGCCTTCACCGTCACCCGTTCGGCTCAGTGATCCGGTAAAGGTTCGGTCACTGCTGGGTCAGCCGAATGGCTGTTTCACGCGTGCAGACGTGGCGTTACGGTGATTCACCCCCCTGGAGTAGTGAAGGACAGGTACTCCGGCGACCGATACAGGTCTGGACGGCTGGAACAGCCGCCGACGCACTCCCGCATCGGCGGCCCCGCCACGAGGGCATCGGAGGTCTGCCGTGCCACTGCACGTCGTACCGCTGGGTGGACCGACCGTGAACGGGCTCAAGCTCAAGGACGGCGTCATCGCCGTGCCTGCGCTGGCGAGCCACGTTCGCCCCTCCCTCGTGCTCGCCGAGCGCGAGTCGCGTGAGCTGCTCGCTGTCGCAGCCCGGCAGGACGTCGGGCTGGGTGGCTGCTTCTCGGCCGGCCCCGCCGGCATCCAGGTCTGGGACGGCCCCTTCAACGGCCCCAACGGCACGCACGGCACCGCCGTGCACCTCGGGTCGGTGGACTGGAGCTACGACACCCCCGCCAAGCACTACGTGACGATCTACCGGGTGATGGTCACCCAGGCCGGCGTGGACGCCGGCGTCAGCACGCTGACCGTCATGTCCAGGGTCCTCGAGCTCGGTGGCCTGGCCGCTGACGGCAACCGGATCACGCTGCCGGCACCGCCGCCCCGCGACCCGTTCCGCCGCCTGGCCAGCACCGGGAGCTGACCGCAGCCGGTCGAGCACCGCCCCGCACGAACGACGACGCCGGCGAGTCCCTCGAGGGACCCGCCGGCGTCGTGCTGTTCGGTGCGTGCGTCAGCCGCGGTGCTCGCCGTCGCCGCCACTGAAGCCCTGCGGCTGCTGCGGCGGACCGCTCGGCGACTGCTCGCCGACCGGCGCGCCGGGGGCGAACGGGCTGCGGGCCGGTGCGCCCTGGGCCGGAGCCGGCGAACCGGGCTGCTGGCCCTGCGGGGCGGACTGCCCCTGGGCTGCGGGCGCGTGCCTGGCCGGCCGGTGCCTCGCTGCCGCGACCGTCGAGCTCGCGCAGCTGCCCCTCCAGGTAGGACTTGAGCCGGCTGCGGTACTCGCGCTCGAAGGAACGCAGCTTCTCGACCTCACGCTCCAGGGCGGAGCGCTCGGTCTCGAGGGACCCGATCATCTGCCGGTGCTTGTCCTCGCCCTCCCGCTTGAGCTGCTCGGCGCGGGTGCGGGCCTCGCCGACGATCCGGTCGGCCTGGGTGCGCGCCTCGGCGATGTGCTCGTCCGCGGTCCGCTGGGCCAGCGCCAGGATGCCGGTCGCGGTCTCGGACGGTGCGCTCGGTGCCGCCGCCGGAGCAGCCGGTGCGGCGGGGGCCTGGGCGGCCGGCCGGTTGGTGGCCTCGGCGAGCTGGCGCTGCGCCGCGGCGAGCCGGGCCTTGAGCTCCTCGTTCTCGCGAGCCACGGCCGGGTCCGGCTCTGCGGGGGCCGCAGGAGCCGCGGGGGCGGCTGCCTGGGCTGGCCGGCGCGGGCGCACCGCTGCCGGCGGCAGCAAGCTTCGAGCGCAGCTCGTCGTTCTCGCGGTAGAGCCGGGTGAGCTCGGCCTCTACCTCGTCGAGGAACTCGTCGACCTCGGTCTCGTCGTAGCCAGGCTTGAGCCGGGTACTCGTGAACTGCTTGTTGGCCACGTCCTCAGGGGTCAGCGGCATGGCGTCGAGTCTCCTCGCTAGTCGTCAGTCGTTCGGGTCCTGCGTCGTGCTGACGGAAATCATCCCCCATCACCCGCACCGGGTCGAACCGCGGCGCGCGGGAAGATCGTCGGGAGCCTGTCAGAACGGGATGAACAGTGTCAGGTAGATCGCGATCTGGACCAGCACGACCAGCACCAGGAAGGACAGGTCCAGCGACACCGATCCGATCCGCAACGGTGGGATCACACGGCGTAACGCCTTCAGCGGCGGGTCGGTGATGGTGTAGATCACCTCGGCGATGACGAGCAGCGGCCCGCTCGGCCGCCAGGAGCGCGCGAACATCTGGATGTAGTCGAGCACCAGCCGGGCGATGAGCAGGACGAAGAAAAGCCACAGCACGATGTACAGAAGGCTGCCGACGGGCCCACGTGTCACCGCGGGTGCACCTCGACTCGTCGCGCCTGTTCCACCGGGTCAGCCTAGCTCTGGTTGAAAAAGCCGCTCTCAGCCATCCGCGCCTTGTCCTCGGCGGTGACGGTGACGTCGGCCGGGGACAGCAGGAAGACCTTGTTCGTGACCCGCTCGATCGTGCCGCGGAGACCGAAGACGAGACCGGCCGCGAAGTCGACGAGGCGCTTGGCGTCGGAGTCGTCCATGTCCGACAGGTTCATGATGACCGGCGTGCTCTCGCGGAAGCTCTCGCCGATCTGCTTGGCCTCGTTGTAGGTGCGCGGGTGGATCGTCGTGATGCGGTCGAAGGCGCGCGACGACGCGCTCGCCGACGGACGACGATCGGGCATCGTGGCGACCGCGCCGTGCCGCTCCTCGCGCAGGGCCGTGGCCCCGGCGGTGCGGTGCGACGTGACGCCGTTGCGGCGGTCGTCGTTCGGATCGGTGCCGTCGTCGTACTGGTCGTACTCGTCGTAGTCGTACCGGTCGTCCTCCTCGACGAGGCCGAGGTAGACCATCGCTTTACGCATCGCGCCGGCCATGCCTGACTGCCCTCCGCTCGGGGTAGGACGAACCCCCTGGTTCGACCTGTCGACGACGCTACCCGAGCAGTGGGCGCGAACCGAGCAACGCGGTGCCGACGCGCAGGTGTGTCGCGCCGTGCTTTATCGCGGCCTCCAGGTCGTCGCTCATCCCGGCCGACAGCACGGTCGCCGTCGGGTGGGTCCGACGCAGGCTTTCGGCGACCTCGGCCAGTCGCGCGAAGGCGGCGTCCGGGTCGGCACCCAGCGGCGCCACGGCCATCGCGCCGAGCAGGTCGAGGGCGTCGGCCGCGGCGATCGCGTCGGCCAGCGCAGGGACGTCGGCCGGGCTCGCGCCGCCGCGGCCCTCGGCACCGGCGAGGTCCACCTGCACCAGCGACGCCGAGGCGACGACCGGCCGCGGCCGCTGCCCGGTCGAGCGCCGACACCAGCCGCGGCCGGTCGACCGAGTGGACGACGTCGCTGCAGCCGGCGACCACTGCCGCCTTGTTGGTCTGCACCTGGCCGACGAAGTGCCACACCAGGTCGGTCAGGCCGGCCGCCTCGCAGGCCTCGGCCTTGGCCGCGGCGTCAGCAGCGCGGTTCTCGCCGACGTCGCGCACCCCGAGGGCGTGCAGGTGACCGACGTCGGACGCCGGGAACGTCTTGGTGACCGCGACCAGGGTGAGCTCGGCCCGGTCGCGGCCGGCGGCGCGGCAGGCCGCAGCGATCCGCTCCTCGAGCTGCTCGAGTCGGGTGGCCAGCTCGGCCCGCCGGGTGGCCTGGTCGACCTCCGTCACGACAGCACCACGCCGGCGAACCGGCCGGTGACGCCGTCGCGGCGGTAGGAGTAGAGGTCCGGCGACTCCGCGGTGCACCACGGGTCGGCCTCGATGGTGCGGACGCCCGCGTCGAGCAGCTGCGCGACGACGCCCGCGCGCAGGTCGAGGGCCGGCCGGCCCGCGCTGCTCGTCGCCCGGGTCGCCGGCTGCGCGGCGACCACCTGGTCGGCCATCTCCTGCGGCACCTCGTAGCAGCCGCCGCACACCGACGGACCGACGACCGCCGCGACGTCCTCCGGCTTGGCGCCGAGTGCCGACATCGCCGCGATGGTGGCCGCGACGACTCCCGACTCGACGCCGCGCCGGCCGGCGTGCGCCACGGCGACGACGTCGGAGTGCCGCGCGGCCAGCAGCACCGGGACGCAGTCGGCCACCAGCACGACTAGGCCGAGGCCCGAGTGCCGGGTGACCAGGCCGTCAGCAGCCGGCAACTCCTCGCCCGGCACCTGCGGGCCCTCGACGACGTGCACGTCGCGGCCGTGCACCTGGCGGGAGAAGACGAGCCGCCGTACTCCCACATCGAGCGCCGCCGCCAGGCGCCGACGGTTCTCCGCGACTGCGCCGGGGTCGTCGCCGACGTGGTCGCCGAGGTCGAGCTCGTCGTACGGCGGCGCGCTCACGCCGCCGTGCCGGTCGGTGACGACGAACGGCGCGGCGGCGATCGACCCGGTCCGCAGCAGCATGGCCGCGAGCCTAGTGAGCGCGGTCGACGTCCTTACTTCAGGAAGTCGGGGATGTCGAGGTCGTCCGCGTCGTCGAACACGATGGTGCGCGCCGGTCGGGCGGTGTGCGCCGGCTCGCGCTGGAGGTCGATCGACCGGTCGGTGCGGCTGCCGGCCATCGCCGGCTCCGGGACCCGGTGCTCGCCGGCCGGCGTCGCGTCGCTCGACACCTCGGCAGTCGTCGGCGTCGACGAGTGCACGTACTCCGGCGTCTCGCCCTTGCGGGCCGGCATCGGCACGGTCTTCCTCGGCGTACCGCCGTCGAAGCCGGCCGCGATGACCGTCACCCGGACCTCGTCGCCGAGCGCGTCGTCGATGACGGCGCCGAAGATGATGTTGGCCTCGGTGTGCGCCGCCTCGGCGACCAGCTGGGCTGCCTCGTTGATCTCGAACAGGCCGAGGTCCGACCCGCCGGAGATCGAGAGCAGCACGCCGTGCGCGCCGTCGATGGACGCCTCGAGCAGCGGCGACGAGATCGCCATCTCGGCCGCCTCGACCGCCCGGCTGTCGCCGCGGGAGGAGCCGATGCCCATCAGCGCCGAGCCGGCGCCGGACATCACCGACTTCACGTCGGCGAAGTCGAGGTTGATCAGGCCCGGGGTCGTGATCAGGTCGGTGATGCCGGAGACGCCCTGCAGCAGCACCTGGTCGGCGGACTTGAAGGCGTCCAGCATCGAGATGCCGCGGTCGGAGATCGAGAGCAGCCGGTCGTTCGGGATGACGATGAGGGTGTCGACCTCGTCGCGCAGCTCGTCGATGCCGGTCTCGGCCGAGTTGGCGCGACGGCGCCCCTCGAAGCCGAACGGGCGGGTGACGACGCCGATGGTCAGCGCGCCGAGCGAGCGGGCGATGCGCGCGACGACCGGCGCGCCGCCGGTGCCGGTGCCGCCGCCCTCGCCGGCGGTGACGAAGACCATGTCGGCCCCCTTGAGGACCTCCTCGATCTCCTCGGTGTGGTCCTCGGCGGCCTTGCGGCCGACCTCCGGGTTGGCGCCTGCGCCGAGGCCCCGGGTGAGCTCGCGGCCGACGTCGAGCTTGACGTCGGCGTCCGACATCAGCAGCGCCTGCGCGTCGGTGTTGATCGCGATGAACTCGACGCCCTTGAGGCCGACCTCGATCATCCGGTTGACCGCGTTCACGCCGCCGCCGCCGATGCCGACGACCTTGATGACCGCGAGGTAGTTCTGCGGTGCTGCCACGTCGGTGCCTCTTCTCTGATTCGCCGAGCCAGACCCTGACGACCCCGGAGGTCCCGGAACCCTCACCCTCAAGTTGAGCGTTATAGTTATGTCAACCACTGAGGTTGATGCAGGACGCTAGGTGCGAGGTAGGCCTGGTTCAACGACCGAGGCCCCGACACGCCGGGCCGGGTTTCCGCGCGGCGCCGGCCGCGCTCACCAGCCGCTGTCGAGCTGCCGCAAGAGCTTGCGGCAGCTCGACAGTCACTTCCGGGTGGTGGGCGTGTCCGGGGCGCTGACGTCGTACACCCGGGCCTTCCGGTCGATCAGCACGGCGAGCACGGCGGCCTTGCGCTCGCCCCGCTCGGTGCTCCCCCACACCACGACCCGGCCGCGGGTCAGCGCGACCTCGACCCGGTCCCGGCTGGTGGCCCGGACCTGGCGCACCTGGTCGCGCACCGACGGCGACAGCTGGCCGAGGACGCCGAGAGCGGCCCGCAGCGCCGGCGGCCCGGCGTCCGAGGGGGCGCTGACCAGCGGCAGCCCGCGGGGGCGCCGGTCGACCGGCGCGAACGCGACGCCGTCGCGGTCGACGAGGACGTACGCCTGGCCCCGCAGCTGCACCGCTGCCGCCGTCCGCTCGGTCACCTCGATGGTGACCCCGCGCGGCCAGCTGCGCTGCACGTCGACGGTGCGCACGGCGGGCAGCCGCAGCACGCGGTCGGCGACCGAGCCGGTGTCCAGCGTGGCCAGCGGCGTGCCGGGCTCGATGGCGGCCAGCTGGCGGATCTCGGCCGGGTCCAGCCGGGAGGTCCCGCTGACCTCGACGTCGCGGACGCCGAGCACGGAGGTGCCGAGCAGCAGCCAACCGGCCAGGCCGAGCAGCCCGAGCAGCGCGGTCACCGTCAGGGTGATCGTCAGCCGGGTGCGGCGCTTGGCCCGCCCGCGGGCAGCGAGCCGGCCGCCGAGCTCGGTCGTGACGCTCATGAGGGGTCGCCCGCCAGCCGGGACAGCACCTCGGGCCCGATCATCGTCACGTCGCCGGCGCCGCAGGTGAGCACCACGTCACCGGGGCGCGCCCGCCGGGCCAGGTGGCCGGCGACCGCGGACCAGGACGGCTCGAACACGACCTGGGCCGGTGGCAGCGGCACTGCGGCCGCGACGATCGCTCCGGTGACGCCGGGCACCGGGTCCTCGCGGGCGGCGTACACGTCCATCACGACGACCTCGTCGGCGAGGCCGAGGGCGGTCCCGAACGCGGCGGCGAACGCCTGGGTCCGGCTGAACAGGTGCGGCTGGAAGACGACGACGACCCGGCCACCCTCGACGACCTCGCGGGCCGCCACCAGGTCGGCGGTCAGCTCGGTCGGGTGGTGGGCGTAGCTGTCGAAGACCCGGACCCCGTTGACGGTTCCCTTGTGCTCGAACCGGCGCCGGGTGCCGGTGAAGCTGGCCAGCCCCTCGCGCAGCCGCTCGACGGGGAAGCCGAGACCGACGCCGACCGCCAGCGCCGCCGCGGCGTTGAGGGCGTTGTGCCGGCCGGGAAGCCGCAGCTCGACCCGGCCGACCCGCCGGCCGAGCAGCACAGCCTCGAACGAGCTGCCGAGGCCGCGGGTCACCAGGTCGACCATCCGCAGGTCCGCGCCCGGGTCGACGCCGTAGGTGCGGACGTCGATGCCGGCCTCGCGGGCCGACGCGGCCAGCCGCACCGCGCCCGGGTCGTCGGCGCAGACGACGAGGAACCCGCCCGGCTCCACCCGCCGGGCGAAGTCGTCGAACGCCTTCTCGACGGCCTCGGCGGTGCCGTAGTGGTCGAGGTGGTCCGGCTCGACGTTGGTGACGACGGCCGCGGTCGGCGAGTACAGCAGGAACGAGCCGTCGCTCTCGTCCGCCTCGGCGACGAAGACGTCGCCGGAGCCGTTGTGGGCGTTGGCGCCGGACTCGTTGAGGTTGCCGCCGATGGCGAACGACGGGTCGGCGCCGCAGTGCTGGATCGCGACCGTCAGCAACGAGGTCGTCGTGGTCTTGCCGTGGGTGCCGGCCACCGCGACGGCGCGCCGCCCGACCATCACCGAGGCGAGCGCGCCGGCCCGGTGCACCACCGTCAGCCCGCGGCGGCGAGCCTCGACCAGCTCGGGGTTGTTCTCCCGGATCGCGGTCGAGACGACGACGGTGTCGACCTCGCCGACGTTCGCGGCGTCGTGGCCGACGTGCACGGTCGCGCCGAGGGCGCGCAGGGCCGAGAGCGACACCGAGTCCTTGGCGTCGCTGCCGCTGACCGGCAGCCCGCGGGCCAGCATGATCCGCGCGATGCCGGACATGCCGGCGCCGCCGATCCCGATGAAGTGCACCCGGCCGAGCTCCTCGGCGGGGACGGGAAGCTCGGCGACCGTGCCGTCGGCCGTGCTCACCACCGTCTCCCTCCGCGTCTCCGGGCGCCGGATGCGGCCGCCTCGAGTGCCAGGTCGACCATCCGCTCGTCGGCGTCCGGCCGGCCGCTGCTCGCGGCCGCCCGACCCATGGTGGCCAACCGGTCGGCGTCGGTGAGCAGCGGGGTCAGCGTGTCGCGCACCCAGCCGGCGGTGCACTGCGGGTCGTCGACGAGCAGGCCGCCGCCGGCCTCGACCACCGGACGGGCGATCAGCTCCTGCTCGCCGTTGCCGATCGGCAGCGGGACGTACGCCGCCGGCAGCCCGACCGCGGTCAGCTCGACGACCGTGTTGGCTCCCGCGCGGCAGAGCACGAGGTCGGCGGCGGCGTAGCCGAGCTCCATCCGGTCCAGGTAGGGCAGCACGACGTACGGCGGCTCCCCCTCGGCGACCATCACCGTGTGCGCCGTGCCGGTGGCGTGCAGCACCTGGGCCCCGGCCGCGCGCAGGTGCTTCGCCGCGCCGGAGGCCGCGTCGTTGAGCCGCTGGGCACCCTGCGAGCCGCCGGTCACCAGCAGGGTCGGGCGGTCGGCGTCCAGCCCGAAGGTGCGGCGCGCCTCGGCGCGGGTGGCGGCCCGGTCGAGGGTCGCGATGCTGCGCCGGATCGGCAGCCCGACGTGCCGGCCGTGCGCGATCGGCGTGCCGGGGAAGCTCATGGCGACGTACGGCGTCAGCCGCGCGCCGAGCCGGTTGGCCCAGCCGGGCCGCGGGTTGGCCTCGTGCACCACGATCGGCACGTGCAGCCGCCGGGCGGCGAGGTACGCCGGCCCGGACACGAAGCCGCCGAACCCGACGAGGACGTCGGCGTGCCGGTCCCGCAGCACTGCGGCAGCGGCCGCGACGGCGGCCCGCAGCCGGCCGGGGACGGCGAGCACGTCCTTGCCGGGGCGGCGCGGGATCGGCACCGGCGGGATGAGCACCAGGTCGTAGCCGCGGGCAGGGATGATCCGGGTGTCCAGCCCGCGCTCGGTGCCCAGCGCGGTGACCTCGACCGACGGGTCGCGGCGGCGCAGCGCGTCGGCGAAGGCCAGGGCAGGCTCGATGTGGCCGGCGGACCCACCCCCGGCGATGACGACGTGCACCGTTACCTCGCCACCCGGTGGTCCTTGCCGGACCGGCCCAGCCGCCGCAGCAGCCCGCGCCGCCGGCCGGTCGTGCGCACCCGGGCGAAGGACAGCAGCATGCCGAGCCCGAGCATGGTGGGCAGCAGCGCCGACCCGCCGTACGAGACCAGCGGCAGCGGGACCCCGGTGATCGGCAGCAGCCCGAGCACCGCACCCATGTTCACCAGGCCCTGCACCAGCACCCACGCGGTGACGCCGGCGGCGGCGTAGCGGACGAACGGCTCGGTGGCGTCGAGCGCAACGCGCAGCCCGGCGTAGCCGATGACCCCGAACAGGGCCAGCACCGCGAGGGTCCCGACCAGGCCGAGCTCCTCGCCGATGATGGCGAAGATGAAGTCGGTGTGCGCCTCGGGCAGCGCGCCCCACTTCTCCTTGGACCCGCCGAGGCCGACGCCCCACCAGCCGCCGGACGCGAGGGCGAACTTGCCGTGCAGGGCCTGCAGGCCGTTGCCCAGCGGGTCGGCCTGGTCGGGGTGCAGCCAGACGGTGATGCGCGACATCCGGGTCGACCGGGTGTTGACCATCCACGCGACGACCATCACGGCCGGGATCGAGGCCAGCGCGTAGAGGCGGGCCGGCGCCCCGGCGACCCACAGGAGTGCCCCGAGGACCGCGGCGATGATGATCGCCGTGCCGAGGTCGCCACCGAGCAGGACGAGGACGAGGATCAGCCCGCCGACCGGCAGCATCGGCACCAGCAGGTGCTTCCACTGGCCGAGCAGCCGCTCCTTGCGGGCGAGCAGGTCGGCGCCCCAGATCACCAGCGAGAGCTTCGCCAGCTCGGAGGGCTGGATGCGGAACGGTCCGCCGAAGTCCAGCCAGTTCTTGTTGCCGTTGACCTCGGTGCCCGCGACGACGACGAGCACCAGCAAGGCGATCGACGTCGCGAGGCCCAGGTAGGCCACCATCCGCCAGGCCCGCACCGGCAGCCGCGAGGCGCACCACATCAGCGGCAGCCCGATCACGACCCACATCGCCTGCTTGCTGACGATCGCCATCGACGAGCCGAGGAAGGCGAACGCGACGACGCTGGAGGCCGAGAAGACCATCACCAGGCCGAGCACCAGCAGCAGGGTGCTGGCGCCGAGCAGCAGGTAGTACGGCGTCGCCGGGCGGTGCAGCAGCGAGACGGGGGGTTCGGTCGGCCGGGGCTGCTCGGCGGCCTCCTTCTCGCCCGGGGCGCGCAGACCTGGGCTCGGGGCGTACGTCGTCACGAGGCCGGCCGTGCGCCGGGGAGCCGGCGCGCCGCGGCAGCGAAGGCGTCGCCGCGCTCGGCGTAGTCGCGGAACATGTCCATCGACGCGCAGGCAGGCGCCAGCAGCACGGTGTCGCCCGGGCGGGCGAGGGCCGCGGCGGCGCGCACGACGTCGTCCATCGCCCCAGTGTCCGTTGCCACGACCTCGACGACCGGGATCTCGGGCGCGTGTCGCGCCAGTGCCTCGGCGACCAGCGCGCGGTCCTGGCCGATCAGGACGGCGCCGCGCAGCCGCTCGACGGACCCCGCGACCAGCTCGTCGAACCGGCCGCCCTTGGCCAGCCCGCCGGCCACCCAGACGACGTGCGGGAACGACTGCAGCGACGCGGCCGCGGCGTGCGCGTTGGTCGCCTTGGAGTCGTCGACGTACGCCACGTCGTCGACGGTCGCGACGTGCGCGATGCGGTGGGCGCCCGGGTCGACGGCGCGCAAGCCCGGCGCGGACGGCGTCCGGCGGCACCCGCAGCAGGCCGGCGTGGTCGAGGCTGCGGGCCAGCGCGGCCGCCGCGAGCGCGTTGGCCACGTTGTGCGGCGCCGGCGGCCGGACGTCGTCGACCGCCGCCAGCACGACGCCCGGGTGGTGCGTCTCCCCGCCCCTTGTAGCCCTGCTAGCGGTGCCGCTCTCAGGGCTGGCGCTGCTAGCGGTGCCGCTATCAGGGCTACAGGGGGACTCGAGCAGGGTGCCGTCGCCGGCAACGACGCCGAGCTGGCAGGGGCCGGGCTCGCCGAGGGTGAAGCCGACGGTCTGGCCGCTGGAGCCGCTCGAGCCGCTGGGCCGGTGCGCGGCCGCGAGCTCGACGACGGCAGGGTCGTCGGCGTTCACGACCGCGACCGCGCCGCCGCGCCAGACGAGCGCCTTGTCGGCGGCGTACTGCTCCATCGAGCCGTGCCAGTCGAGGTGGTCCGGCGCCAGGTTGAGCACGGCCCCGGCGTGCAGGGCGACCGTCGACGTCCAGTGCAGCTGGAAGCTCGACAGCTCGACGGCCAGGACGTCGTACGGCGGGTCGGCCAGCACGGCGTCCAGCACCGGCAGCCCGACGTTGCCCGCGGCGACCGCCCGGTGCCCCGCCGCGCCCAGGATCGCCGCCAGCATCAGCACCGTGGTCGTCTTGCCGTTGGTCCCGGTCACGCCGAGCCACGGCTGCCCCGCCGGCCGCAGCCGCCAGGCCAGCTCGATGTCGCCCCAGATCGGCACCCCGCGCTCGGCGGCGGCCGCGAGCAGCGGCTGGCTCGGCCGCCAGCCGGGTGAGGTGACGACGAGCTCGACGCCGTCGGGCAGCTGGTCGGCAGCCCCGAGCACGACCTCGACGCCGAGACCGCGCAGCTCGGTGGCGAGCGCGTGCTCCCGTTCGCCGTCGCGCGCGTCGACCGCCACGACCCTGGCCCCGCGGGCGGCGAGCGCCCGGGCCGCGGACGGCCCCGTCACGCCCAGGCCCGCCACGCAGACCCGGGTCCCGTCGAGGTTCACGCCCCCGAGACCCACTCGGCGTAGAACACACCGAGGCCGAGAGCGACCAGCAGCCCGGCGATGATCCAGAACCGGATGACGATGGTGACCTCGCCCCAGCCGACCAGCTCGAAGTGGTGCTGCAGCGGCGCCATCCGGAACACCCGTTTGCCGGTGAGCTTGAAGAAGCCGACCTGCACGATGACCGAGAGCGCGATCAGCACGAACAGCCCGCCCACCAGCACGAGCAGCAGCTCGGTGCGGCTGAGGATCGCCAGCCCGGCCAGCGCCCCGCCGAGGGCCAGCGAGCCGGTGTCGCCCATGAAGATCTTCGCCGGCGACGCGTTCCACCACAGGAACCCGAAGCAGGCACCCATCACCGCCGCCGCCACGACGGCCAGGTCGAGCGGATCTCGGGCCTCGTAGCACTTGCCGGCCGCCCCGGGGCAGGCGTTGCCGAACTGCCAGATGCCGATCAGCACGTAGGACGCGAACACCATCACCGAGGTGCCGGTGGCCAGCCCGTCCAGGCCGTCCGCGAGGTTCACGCCGTTGGAGGTGCCGGCGATCATGATGTACGCCCAGACCACGAACCCGACGCTGCCCAGCACCACACCGGTGTCCCGGATGAACGAGATCTCGGTGGACGCCGGGGTGAACCCGTTCGGGTCCGGGAACCGCAGCGCCACCACCGCGAACGAGACGGCCACGATCATCTGCCCGGCCAGCTTGGCCCAGGCGCGCAGCCCGAGGCTGCGCTGCTTGGCCACCTTGATGTAGTCGTCGAGGAAGCCGACGAAGCCCGAGCCCGGTCATCAGCCAGAGCACGAGCAGGCCGGACACCGTCAGGTCCCGCCAGGTGATCAGGTGCGCCATGAAGTAGCCGAGCAGGGCGCCGAAGATGATGACGGCGCCGCCCATGGTCGGCGTACCGCGCTTGGTGTGGTGGGACGTCGGGCCGTCGTCGCGGATCAGCTGGCCGTAGCCCTGGCGGATCAGCAGCCGGATCGCGACCGGGGTGCCGAACAGCGTGACGATCAGGCCGAAGGACGCGGCCAGCAGGACCTGTCTCACGGGGCGGCCTCCCCGAGCAGCCCGGCAGCGACCTGCTCCAGGCCGCTGCTGCGGGACGCCTTGACCAGCACGACGTCGCCCGGCTGCAGCTCGGCGGTGAGCAGCTCGAGGGCAGCGGCCACGTCGGCCACCACCCTGCTCCCCTCTCCGTCGACTGCGCCCTCGGCGAGCGCACCGGTGTGCATCGCCCGGGCACCCTCGCCCACGACGACCAGGCGCGAGACGCCCGACCTGCGGGCCAGTCTGCCCACCTGCTCGTGCTCGGCGGTGGACGCCGCGCCGAGCTCGAGCATCTCGCCGAGCACCGCCCAGGTCCGCCGCCCGCCCGCCATCGCGGCCAGCGCGGCCAGCGCGGCGCGCACCGAGTCGGGGTTCGCGTTGTAGGCGTCGTTGACGACGGTGACCCCGTCGGCGCGCTCGACGACCTCCATCCGCCAGCGGCTGCGCGGCACGGCGGTGCCCAGCGCGGCAGCCAGCTCGGCCGGGGTGGCACCCAGCTCGAGGGCGACGGCGGCCGCGGCCAGCGCGTTGGAGACGTGGTGCGCACCGTGCAGCGGCAGGGTGACCTCGGCCGGCTCCCGGTCGCCGGCGCGCAGCAGGAACGTCGGCCGGCCGGCACCGTCCAGCCGGACCTGCTCGGCCCGGACGTCGGCGTCCGCCGCGAGGCCGAACCGCACCACCCGGGCGGACGTCACCCCTGCCATCGCGGCCACCAGCGGGTCGTCCGCGTTCAGCACCGCGACTCCCCCGGCGGCCGCGTCGGGCAGCGCCTCGACCAGCTCGCTCTTGGCCCGGGCCGTCGCCTCCGGCGAGCCGAACTCCCCGGCGTGCGCGGCGCCGACGTTGAGCACCACGCCGATCTGCGGCGGCGTGATCCGGCACAGCTAGGCGATGTGGCCGACCCCGCGGGCGCCCATCTCGACGACCAGGAACCGGGTCGCCGGCTCGGCACCCAGCGCGGTCAGCGGGACGCCGACCTCGGTGTTGAACGACCCGACCGGCGCGACCGTCGGGCCCGAGCGGCTCGAGCACCGCCGCCAGCAGGTCCTTGGTGCTGGTCTTGCCGGACGACCCGGTGACGCCGACGACGACCAGCCCGCCGGCGAGCAGGCCGTCGACCACGGTCCGCGCCAGCCGGCCCAGCGCGGCGACCGGGTCGTCGCACCAGCACGTGCGGCTCCGGCACCGGCCGCGCGACCAGCGCCGCGGCAGCACCGGCGGCGACAGCGGCCGCGACGAACTCGTGCCCGTCCACCCGCTCGCCGACGATGGCGACGTACAGCCCGCCGGGCTTCACGGCGCGGGAGTCGCGGTTGCCAGCGCGCGGTCGACGACCGTGCCGGCGTCCCCGCCCACGGTGCCGCCGACCGCTTCGGCCACCTGTGCCAACGACATCTCGCTCAGTGACATCTCGCTCACGGGAAGGCCGCCCGCAGGACCTCGGCGAGCACGACCCGGTCGTCGAACGGGTGCACGACGCCGGCCACCTCCTGGCCCTGCTCGTGGCCCTTGCCCGCCACGACGACGACGTCGCCCGGGCCGGCCAGCGACGCCGCCACGGCGATGGCCGCGCGCCGGTCCGGCTCGACGGCGACCCAGGCGTGGGCACCGTCGGCGAGCGCGTCCTCGGCACCGCCGGCGGATCGCCGTGATGATGTCCATCGGGTCCTCCGAGCGCGGGTTGTCGCTGGTGAGCACGACGACGTCGGCGCCGCGCGCCGCGATCGCGCCCATCGCGCGGGCGCTTGCTGCTGGTCGCGGTCGCCGCCGCACCCGATGACGACGACGAGCCGGCCGCCGTTCGGCGACCAGCCCGCGCGCGGTCACGAGCAGCCGCTCCAGCGCGTCCGGGCTGTGCGCGTAGTCGACGAGCGCGAGCGGTCCGCCGCTGCCGGCGGCGACCCGCTCCATCCGGCCGGGCACGCCGGTGCACGACGCGACCCCGACCGCCGCCTGCTCCGGGTCCAGCCCGGCCTGCACGAGGGCGACCACGGCGAGCGCGGCGTTCGCGACGTTGAAGTCGCCGGCCAGCGAGGTCGCGCAGGGCAGCCGCACGCCGTCCGGTCCGGCCAGCACGAAGCTGCTGCCCAGCGGGCCCAGGTCGACGTCCTCGGCCCGCCAGTCGGCCGCGCCGCCGGACGGCGAGACCGTGACGACCGGGACACCGGCGAGCCCGACGAGCCGCTGGCCGTACGCGTCGTCGACGTTGACCACGCCGAGCCGCGACCGCTCCGGCGTGAACAGCGTCGCCTTGGCCGCGAAGTACTCCTCGAGGTCGGCGTGGAAGTCGAGGTGGTCCTGGCTGAGGTTGGTGAACACCGCCACGTCGAACGTCGTGCCGTCGACCCGGCCCATCGCCAGCGCGTGGCTGGACACCTCCATCGCGACCGCGCGGACACCCTCGCTCGCGCATCACCGCGAGCAGGGCCTGCAGGTCGGTCGCCTCCGGCGTGGTCCGCACGCTCGGCAGCACCTCGTCGCCGATGCGGGTCTCGATCGTGCCGACCAGCCCGGTGCTGTAGCCGGCCGCCCGCAGCGCCGCGTCGAGCAGGTACGCCGTCGTGGTCTTGCCGTTGGTGCCGGTGACGCCGATCAGCGTCAGGTCGCGCGCCGGCTCGCCGTAGACCCAGGCGGCCAGCCCGCCGAGCACGGCCCGCGGCGACGGCACGACGTACGTCGGCAGCCCGGCCGCCATCGACCGGTCGGCGCCGGCCTCGTCGGTCAGGCAGGCCACGGCACCGGCGGCGGCAGCGGCGGCGGCGAAGTCCGCGCCGTGCGCGCCGCGACCCGGCAGGCGCCGCGTACAGGTCACCGGCCGGACGCCGCGGGAGTCGAGCACAACGCCGGTGACGACCGGTGCGTCGAGGTCGCGGGACCCAGCACCGCGGACATCGCTCGCAAGCCGGGCGGCCACGTCGGCCAGGCTGCGCGCCGGGAGCCCGGACGGTCGCAGGGAGGTCGGTCCGGGCGGGCTGAGCACGGGGAGACACGCTAGCGGTCAGCGCGTGGTGAGCCGGAGCCTGGGCGACGCGGCTGCCCGTCGGCGCGATCCGCAACGTCTCCAGCGCGAACGACACGACCTGCTTGAAGACGGGGCCGGCGTTGACGCCGCCACCGAGGGCGGACTTCGGTGCCTGCAGGGTGACGGCGACGACGACGCCCGGGTCGTCGACCGGCGCCAGCCCGATGAACGACATCGTGTAGCCGCTGTAGCAGCCGCACGACGGGTCGAACCGCTGCGCGGTGCCGGTCTTGCCGCCCACCCGGTAGCCGGGGATCGCGGCGAGCGGCGCGGTGCCGCCCTCCCGGGTCACCGACTCCATCATCGGCCGGACGGTGCGCGCGGTCTGCGGGCTCACGACGCGGGTGCGCTTGCCCTCCGGCGTCTGGCGCACGCGAGCCGTCCGGCCCGGTCGTCGCCGCGACCAGCCGCGGCGCGACCCGCACGCCGTCGTTCGCGATGGTCGCGATCACCGACGCCATCTGCACGGTGTTGACCGAGTAGCCCTGCCCGAAGGTCATCGTGTAGCCGCTGGTCGCCGACCAGTCGCCCGGCTTGAGCAGCTCGCCGGACGCCTCGCCCGGCAGGCCGAGCCCGGTCGGCTCCCCGATGCCGAACTTCTTGAGGTACGGGTACAGCTTCTTGAGGTCTCCGAGCCGCTCGGCGGCGCAGGATCGTGCCGATGTTGCTGGACTTGGCGATCGTCCCGGCGTACGTCAGGTGCTGCACCGGGTGGTCCTCGAAGTCCTTGAACGTCTTGTCCGCCCGGGTCAGCCGGTTGGGCACCGTGATCGGCGTGGTCGGGCGGATCACGCCCTCCTCGATCAGGGCCGAGGCGGTGATGACCTTGCCGGTGCTGCCGGGCTCGTACGCCTCGGTCAGCGGGCGGTTGCCGCGGTCCTCGGCCGGCGAGGCGCCCGGCTTGTTCGGGTCGAAGGTCGGCGCGGTCGCCACGGCGAGCAGGTCACCGGTCGCGGGCCGGTAGACGATGACGGTGCCGCTCTGCGACCGCGTCGAGGCGACCGCCTTGGCGATCGCCTGCTGCGCGACGTACTGGATGTCGCGGTCGATGGTCAGCCGTACGTCGGTGCCGGGCACCGCGTCGCGCTCGGTGTCGACGCCGCTCGGGATCCGCCGGCCACCGGCGCTCAGCTCGTAGGTCGCCGTCCCGTCCCGGCCGGCCAGCGGTCGAGTCGAGCGCGTACTCGATCCCGCCGAGGCCCTTGCCCTCGGCGCCGACGAAGCCGACGACGTTCGCCCCGACCTGGCCGGCCGGGTAGACCCGCTTGCTGGTCTGCTCGGCGTAGATGCCGGGCAGCCCCTCGATGTCGGGATCAGGGTGGTCGAGCTCGCGAACCTTCCGCCAGACCGCCGGAGTCGACGGTCTTGGCGACGTAGACGAACCGGGCGTCGCCGGTCAGCTTGGCCTGCAGCTCGGCGGCATCGCATCTTGAGCACCGGCGCGAGCGCGCGGGCCGTGGCGGCGGGGTCGACGACCTTGGTCTGGTCGGCGGTGATGTTGACGGCGGCCACGGTGGTCGCGAGCGCCACGCCGTTGCGGTCGGTGATGGTGCCGCGGGCGGCCGGGAGGCTGACGGTGCGCAGCCGGCCCTGCTCGGCCTCGGCGGCGTACGTCGGCGCGTCCAGGCCCTGCAGCTGCACCAGCCGGGCGCCGAACAGCGACAGCACGAACGCCAGGACGACGACACCGCCGCGCAGCCGACGGCCCGGGTCGGCCAGCCGCAGCCGGCGCGGCGGGCGCGGCGGCGACGTGCCGCGGGTGCCGGTTCTGCGGTGCGCGCGACGCGGACGGTCGTCGCGCCGCGGGACGGTCGCCGGCCGGCCGAAGCCGGCCGGCGACCGGCGGGCGGCCGGTGCCCGGGGGGAGGCGGCCGGCGCGGGAGGTCTGGTCACCGAGCGGTCACCGGCCGCTGGCCGACGGCGGACGGTGAGCCCGACGCCGACGGGCGACGGCGACGGATCGGTGGAGGATGCGGGGCTCGGCGGCGGGTGGCGGCGGCGGGCGCGACGCCGGCCTTCGGCTTGCCGAGGACCTTGCCGTCGGAGAGCCGGATGAACGCCGGGTTCTCGCTCCGCACCATGCCCAGCGCCTCCGCCCTGGCCGACAGCCGCTTCGGGGAGGCCTCCACCGCGACCTGCTGCTCGAGCGCCTGCTCGCGGTCGGCGAGCACGGCCGAGCGGTCCTTCAGGTCGTGCAGCCGGAAGGAGTCCTCCGCGAGGGCGGTGTGCAGGAACAGCAGCCCCGCGAGCCCCCCGGTGAGCAGTGTGCCGAGCAGGAGGACGAACGGCGCGCGCGGCGCGCCGGTGCGCAGCGGCGGGACGAGCCGGAGCGGACGGCGGCCGGCGACCTTCCCGGCGGGAGCCGGACGAGCGGCCGTGCGGCCGAGGCGGTCTCGGGGCCGCGGTCGCGAGCAGCGAGTGCTCATGCCGCGTCCCGCAGCCGCTCGGCGGCGCGCAGCCGGACCGAGGCGGCGCGCGGGTTCTCGGCCACCTCGTCCTCGCCGGCCGTCTCGGCGCCGCGGGTGAGCAGCCGCAGGACCGGCTCGTGCTCGGGCGGCACCACCGGCAGGTCCGTGCGGTGCGGTGCTGGTGGCGCCGGCGACCAGCGTGCGCTTGACCATCCGGTCCTCCAGCGACTGGTAGGACAGCACGACGATCGCGGCCGCCGACGGCCAGCGCGGCGACGGCGGCAGGCAGCGCGCGGTCGAGCGCGTCGAGCTCGCCGTTGACCTCGATGCGCAGCGCCTGGAAGGTGCGCTTGGCGGGGTGCCCGCCGGTACGCCGGGTGGCCGCCGGGATCGACGAGCGCACCAGCTCGGCCAGCCGCGCGGTGCCGGTGAACGGCTCGCGGGCCCGCTCGCGGACCACCGCGTCGGCGATCCGGCGGGCGAACCGCTCCTCGCCGTACTCCCGGAGCACCCGGGCCAGCTCGGTCGGCCGGGTAGGTGTTGACGACCTCGGCCGCGGTGACGCCCCGGCTCTGGTCCATCCGCATGTCCAGCGGCGCGTCCTGGGCGTAGGCGAAGCCGCGGGCGGCCTCGTCGAGCTGCAGCGACGAGACCCCGAGGTCGAACAGCACGCCCTGCACCCGCGGGGTGCCGAGCCGGGCGAGCACCGCCGGCGAGCTCGTCGTAGACGGCGTGCACCAGGGTGGCGCGGTCGCCGAACGGCGCGAGCCGGTCGCCGGCGATCGCCAGCGCCTGCGGGTCGCGGTCGAGCCCGACCAGCCGGAGGGCGCCGAACCGCTCGAGCAGCGCCGCGCTGTGGCCGCCCAGCCCGAGGGTGGCGTCCACGACGACGGCGCCGGGCGCCTCGACGGCCGGCGCGAGCAGCTCGAGGGTGCGCCCCAGCAGGACCGGCACGTGCCCCCGGCCGGATCCCATGGCGGAGGACACCGGGGTCAGCTGCCCAGCCGGGTCGTGAGCAGCAGGAGCAGCAGCGCGAATGACCCCATCAGGCCCAGGGCGCCGCCGAGCAGCATGGCGCTGTGGCGAATCTCCACGGCGAGCGAGCCCGGAGCGGGCTCGACTCTCGTCGCTGGCGTGTCCATCTCGACCCTTCATGGAACGTGTGCGGTGCTGCTGCGGCTCTGTGGTTGTCGGGTGGTGCGGCTGGCGGGTGGGTTCTCGTCGGGCCAGGTCTCCAACCGCTCGGCGGTCTGTGCCGGTCAATGCCTGGCGCCGGGGAAGGGGCGCCAGGTGCTGACCTGAGCGGGTGGAGACCTCGCACGACGCGGAAGGCTTCGGAAGATCAGCGGTCAGATGAGGCCCGGCAGCACCTCCTCGGAGAGGTCGGCGAAGGCCGGCTCCTGCTCGGCGGCGTAGGTGTCCCAGGACCCGGCGTCCCAGACCTCGACGCGGCTGCCGGCGCCGACCACGACGCACTCCTTGGTCAGCCCGGCGTACGTGCGCAGGTCCGGCGGGACGGTCACCCGGCCCTGCTTGTCCGGCGTCTCGTCGGAGGCGCGGGCCAGGAACATCCGCTGGTAGTCGCGGGCCCGCTTGCTGGTGACCGGCGCCTGCCGGATCCGCTCGAAGAGCTGGGCGAACTCGGCGTCCGGGAAGACGTAGAGGCAGCGCTCCTGGCCGGGGGTGATCACCAGGCCGCCGGCGAGCCGCTCGCGGAACTTGGCCGGCAGGAAGAGCCGGCCCTTGTCGTCCAGCCGGGGGTGGTGGGTGCCGAGGAACGGCGGCACGGCAGCGACGGGCGGAGCGGAGCGCTCGCCGTCATCGGACTGCGCCACATCGACCCGCCTCCCCACACCCACCTGCCGGACTCTCCCCCACTGCGCACCACAGTACTCCACTTCACTCCACCGTCAACCAGTTCCGGCCACATCTCCTCCCTTTGGTTGATCGCGGCTCCCCCGCCGACCCGAGTGCGCCGGCGACCCGGCCGCGCACCCGCGCTGGCCGGGTAGACGCGGCTGGTTGGATGGCGGCCATGGGAGGTCGCGGGCCAGACCTGGTGCCACGGGTCCTCGCCGTGGTCGCGCTGCTGGCCGTCGCCGCGCTCGCGCTGCAGGCCCGGCAGGGGCTGGACTGGTCCGAGCTGGCCGACCCGGTCGAGGTGCAGTGGGCCCGGGTCCTGTTCGGCACCGTGCTGCTGCTCGCCGTGGTCGCGGCGCTGCGCCGCCTCCTGCGTCGCATCCGCCGCCGCCGGCGGCAGTGGGGCAAGGACGACGAGACCGAGCCCGAGGGCGAGCCGTTCCCGTGGACGCTGCGCGGCCTCGGGCTGATCCTGGTGCTCGCCGTGCTCGGCCTGGTCTGGTTCATCGTCGACTCGCTCGGTCAGGCGGGACAGAGCAAACGGAACCCCCCTGGCCGGATCAACGACGAGGCGCTCCAGCCGGGCCAGACCGACCCGCCCGACACCGGGTCGACCTGGCAGATCCTGCTGCTCACCGGCACCGTGCTGCTGGTGGTGGCGGTCGGCTCCCGCTGGCTCGCGGGGCGCCGGGCCGCCGCCGACGCCGAGGCCGGCCCGGAGGACGAGCAGCGCGCCGAGGTCGAGCGCCTGGTGGCCGCCGTCGACGCGGCGGACGTCGAGCTGCGCGGCCCGGCCGACCCGCGGGAGGCGGTGCTGGCGGCGTACGCCGCGATGGCCCGGCAGCTGTCCCAGGGGCTGGCCCGCCGCGGCCGCGGCCCGCGCCCGTCGGACACCGCGGGCGAGCTGCTCGACCACGCGGTCGGCGCCGGCCTGGTGAGCGGCACCCCGGCCCACACCCTCACCGAGCTGTTCCGCGAGGCACGCTTCAGCCAGCACCCGATCGGCGAGCAGGCCCGGACCACCGCCCGGGAGTGCCTCGCCGAGGTGCGCAGCGAGCTGACGGCCCGCCGTGGCTGACGAGCTGGACGAGCCGGGGACGTCGTCCGCCGCGCGCCCTCCGCGCCGGCCTCGGCGCCGCGGCCGTCGCGGTGGCGATCGGGGTCGGCGGCTTCGGTGCCGCCGGCCTGGTCGTGTCGTTGTCGGTGATCGCGGTGGCCGCCGCCGCGATAGCGCTGTCCCGGGTGCCGGCCGCGCCGGAGCCGCACCGCCGGCACCGGCCCGGCCCGCCGGTCGACAACGCGCCGTTCCGTTCCTACCGCCAGGTCGCCGAGGCACTGTCCTGGGCCGACGTCTCGCCGCGGCACTACGACCTGGTGACCCGGCCGCTGCTGGTCCGGGTGCTCACGACCCGCCTCGCCGACCGGCACCGCATCGACCTCGCGACCGACCCGGACGCCGCCCGCCGGCTGGTCGGTGACGACGTCTGGCACTGGCTCGACCCGGACCGCGAGGTGTCTCGGCAGGGCCAGCCGCCGGGCGTCGACCAGGCCACCCTGACCCGCATCGTCGACCGACTGGAGAACCTGTGAGCAAGGCCTTGACGCCGTCCGAGACCGCTCATCTCGCGGCCGGGGTGATCGACGAGATCGAGAAGGCGGTCGTGGGTCGGCGGCGCGGCCTCGAGCTGGTCCTGCTCGGGGTGCTCGGCCGCGGGCACGTGCTGCTCGAGGACGTGCCCGGCCTCGGCAAGACGATGATGGCGCGCTGCTTCTCCGAGGCGCTCGGGCTGTCCTTCCGGCGGGTGCAGTTCACCCCTGACCTGCTGCCGGCGGACATCACCGGCATCTCGGTGTACGACCCGGGCACGAGCACCTTCGACTTCCGGCCCGGGCCGGTGTTCACCCAGCTGCTGCTGGCCGACGAGATCAACCGGACGCCGCCCAAGACGCAGGCCGCACTGCTCGAGGCGATGGCCGAGGAGCAGGTGTCCAGCGACGGCGAGACCCGCCCGCTGCCGCAGCCGTTCATCGTGCTTGCGACCGACAACCCGATCGAGTACGAGGGCACCTACGCGTTGCCCGAGGCGCAGCTCGACCGGTTCCTGATCCGGGTGTCGCTGGGCTACCTCGGCATGGACGACGAGCAGGAGCTGCTGCAGCGCCGGCTCCGTCACGGGTGGGCGCCGCCGCCGCTGTCGCCCGTCGTGGACGCCGAGACGGTGCTCGCGATGCGCGAGTCGCTGGAGCTGGTGCAGGTCGAGGCGTCGGTGCTGCGCTACGTCGTCGAGCTGGTGCACGCCTCGCGCACGCACCCGCACGTGACCGTCGGCGCGAGCCCGCGCGGCGGTCTCGCCCTGGTCGCCATGGCCCGCGGCCAGGCCATCCTGGAGCGCCGCGACTTCGTGACGCCCGGAGGACGTCAAGGCGGTCGCGGTGCCGGCGCTGGCCCACCGGATCAGCCTGCGGCCCGAGCTGTGGGTGCGTCGGGTCACCTCGTCCGACGTCGTCACCGACCTGCTCGACACCGTCGACGTACCGCACTGACGATGGCCGAGCAGCGGATCGCCCTCGACTTCCGTCCCGACCCCGCGGCTGCGGCGGCTGGCGATGGTCGCGGGCCTGGCCGTCGCGGGGGCGGTCGTGACGGCTCACGGCGAGCTGCTGGTGCTCGCCGTCGTACCTCTTGTCCTGCTCGCCCTGACGCCACGATCGGTCGCACCGGCGACCGTGGACGTCACCGTCACCCTGTCCCCCGAGCGCTGCGTCGAGGGCGACGAGGTCGAGCTCGTCCTGACGGTGCGGGCCGACGGCGCTGACCGCGTGACGGCCGACCCGATGCTCCCGCAGTGGACCGAGGTGCGGTTCGAGGGCCGACAGCAGGACGGCGCGACGACCGAGTCCCGGTGGACGCTGGTGCCGAGCCGCTGGGGCCGCCACGTGGTCGGCCCGCTCCGGCTGCGGGTCACCGCGGGCGGCGGCTCCTACGTCGCGCGGGCCGTCGGTCCCGGTGGGCGAGCTGGTCGTCTACCCCGCGGCCGCGGCCCTGGCTCGCGCCGTCGCGCCGCTCGACCTGGCCGCGCCGCTGGGCGAGCACACCGGGCGCGCGATCGGCTCCGGCATCGAGTTCGCCGGCGTCCGTCCCTACGCCGCCGGCGACCGGCAGCGCGACGTCGACTGGCGGGTGTCGGCCCGGCACGGCGACCTGTACGTCCGGCAGTACGCCGCCGAGCGCGCGTTCGACCTCGTCCTGGTGCTCGACACGGCCGTCGACGCGGGCGAGCCGGGCCGGTCCAGCCTGGACCTCACGGTGCGGGCCGCGACCGGACTGGCCCAGACCTACCTGCGGTCCCACGACCGGGTGGGGCTGGTGACCTTCGGCGGGCCGCTGCACTGGCTGGTGCCCGCCACCGGGCCGCGGCAGCTCTACCGGGTCAGCGAGGCGCTGATGTCGGTGCGCCGGGTCCAGACCGACCTGGACGCCGGGGTGGTCGAGTACAGCATCGGCCACCTCCCCCGCGGGCTGCTGCCGCGCCGCGCGTTCGTGGCCCTGCTCACCCCGCTGCTGGACGACGGTCCGCTGGAGGCCGTCCGGCACATGCGCGAGCGCGGGTTCTCCCCCTTGGTGATCGACGTCCTCAACGCGGAGCCCGAGGTGCCCCGCCGGGCGCCGGCGGCCGCGCTGGCCGTGCGCACCTGGCGGCTGCAGCGGGAGGCGCTGCGCGTCGAGCTGGCGAACGTCGGCGTGCCGGTGCTCGACTGGGACGGCGACGCCGAGCTGACCGGTGGCCTGCTGCACGCGATGCGGGCCGCCCGGCCGCGGGCGGCGCGATGAGCCGCCTCCTCGGCAGCGCGGTGCTGCTCGACCTCGGCCGGCGCTGCGCGGTGGTGCTCACCGGCAGCGCCGCGGCCGCCGTGGCGGTGCCGTCCGACCCCAGCCGCCCCGTCCTGGTGATGGCCGGCGCGACCGTCCTCGCCTGCGTCGCCGCGGCCGTCCTGCGCTGGCGGCTGGTGGGCACGCTCGCGGTGCTCGTCACGACCGCAGCCGTCCTGCTGGCCGGCGCCCTGGACGACGACTCGACGGTCCGGCCGCTGCAGACTCTGGCGGCTGCCGCGCTGGTCGTCGCGCTGGTCGCTGCGCTGGGCGGCCCGGGAGGAGGCCGCGGCCGGCTCGGTCGACACCGTGGTCGTGGCGCGCGGGCCATGGCGCCGGCGGCTCGGCGTACCGCTGCTCGCGCTCGGGGCAGGTGCCGTTGTCGCCGTCACGGCGGCCCAGGACGTCGTACCCTCAGTTCCGTTGGTCCTCGCCGGCCTGGCGGCTGCCGTGACCGCCCTCGTGGTCGCGGCGGGCGTTCACCGCACCTGATGGCGGCGAGCGTAAGGAGATCGTTATCACCAGGCTTACCGAGCAGCCCGGTCTGGATGCCAGACTCCCGGCAGAAACCGGGGTCGCCCATCACAGCGGTCCGTGGCAGGTGAGCACGAGGAGGACCCGTTGACCGTGGGCGAGACGACCGAGAGCACGGCAGAGAGCCGACCGGCGCAAGATCGGCCGGCCCGACAAGGCCGGCCTGGCGGCGCTGTCCGACACCACGACGCGGATCCGCCGGGCGGTGGAGAGCGTGATCGAGGGCAAGCGCGACATCGTGCGGCTCGCGATCACCGTGCTGCTCGCCGAGGGTCACCTGCTCATCGAGGACGTCCCCGGCGTCGGCAAGACGATGCTGGCCAAGGCGCTGGCCCGGTCGGTCGACTGCTCGGTGCGGCGGATCCAGTTCACGCCCGACCTGCTGCCCAGCGACATCACCGGCGTCTCGATCTACAACCAGGAGCGCCGCGAGTTCGAGTTCAAGCCGGGCGCGATCTTCGCCAACATCGTCGTCGGCGACGAGATCAACCGGGCCTCGCCGAAGACCCAGTCGGCGCTGCTGGAGTGCATGGAGGAGCGCCAGGTCACCGTCGACGGCGAGACCTACGAGCTGGCCCTGCCGTTCATGGTGGTCGCGACGCAGAACCCGATCGAGATGGAGGGCACCTACCCCCTCCCCGAGGCGCAGCGCGACCGGTTCATGGCGCGGCTGTCGATGGGCTACCCGAACGAGCAGGCCGAGCTCGCAGATGCTCGACACCCACGGCCGAGCTCGCCGCTGGACGACCTGACCGCCGGTCGCCGACGCCACCGAGATCGCCGAGCTGATCAGACCGTGCGCGGCGTCCACGTCTCCGACCAGGTACGCCGGTACGCCGTCGACCTGGTGCTCGCCACCCGCAACTCCCCCGAGCTCCGGCTCGGCGCCTCGCCGCGCGCGACGCTGCACCTGATCCGCGCCGCCCGGGCGGCCGCCGCGCTCGACGACCGCGACTACGTGCTGCCCGACGACGTCCAGGACCTCGCCGTCGCGGTGCTCGCGCACCGGCTGCTGCCGACCGCCGAGGCGCAGATCGGCCGGCGCTCGACCGAGGACATCGTCATCGACATCGTGGCCTCGGTGCCGCTGCCCGACGAGGCCCGCAGCCGGCGGAGCTCCGTCTAGTGCGCGACGCGCTCCAGGGCCTGACCACCCGCGGACGCTCCTTCGTCGCCGCCGGGCTCGCCGTCCTGGTCGCCTCCATCGCGACCTCGCAGAAGGACCTGCTGCGGGTGGCGATCCTGCTGCTCGCGCTGCCGCTGGTGAGCGCGCTGGTGGTCGCCCGGACCCGCTACCGGCTGTCCTCCCGCCGCCGGCTGGGCTCGGCCCGCACCGCCGCCGGCCAGGAGACGTCGGTGACGCTGCGGCTGGACAACATCTCCCGGCTGCCGACCGGGCTGCTGCTCGTCGAGGACAAGGTGCCCTACGTGCTCGGGTCGCGGCCGCGGTTCGTGCTCGACCGGGTCGAGCCGCGCGGCCGGCGCGAGGTCACCTACGCGGTGCGCTCCGACGTCCGCGGCCGCTACACCCTGGGCCCGCTGACGATCCGGCTGACCGACCCGTTCGGGATGTGCGAGCTGCAGCGGTCGTTCAGCGGCCGCGACACCCTGGTCGTCACCCCGCCGGTGCAGCAGCTGCCGGCCGTCGCGCTCTCCGGCGAGTGGACGGGCAGCGGCGAGAGCCGGTCCCGGTCGCTGGCCAGCGCCGGCGAGGACGACGCCGGCATCCGCGAGTACCGGCACGGCGACGACCTGCGCCGGGTGCACTGGCGCTCCACCGCGCGGCTGGACAAGCTGATGGTCCGCCGCGAGGAGCAGCCCTGGCAGGCCCGCTGCACGCTGCTGCTCGACTCCCGGTCCTCCGCGCACGGCGGCGAGGGCCCGGGGTCGTCGTTCGAGTGGGGCGTCGCCGCGGCCGCGTCGGTCGGCGTGCACCTGGTGCGGCACGGCTACCACGTGCGGCTGCTCACCGACACCGGCGCGCAGGTGGCCAGCGCGGCGCACGACCCGAGCGGGGTCGGCAGCGACTTCGAGGGCGCGCTGCTCGACGCGCTCGCGGTCATCCAGCTGTCCAACAACACCAGCCTGCGCGACTCGGGAGCGGCGCTGCGCCGCGGCGGCGGCGACGGACTGCTCGTCGCGGTGCTCGGCGCGCTCGACCTGGAGGAGACCCGGCTGCTGGCCCGGCTCCGGCACGGCTCGACCGCCGCGGTGGCGATCGTGCTGGACACCGCGTCGTGGAACCTGATCCCGTCCCGCTCGCGGCAGTCGGCCGCCGAGCTGGACGGCTCGATCGAGCTGCTGCGCGCCTCCGGCTGGCGGGTCCTGCGGGCCATCGGCCGGCGCCGGGCTGCCCGACCTGTGGGCCGACGCCGGCCGCCACGGGTCCGCCTGGGCCCGCACCCTCGCGGCGTCGGGGAGGTCCTGACGATGATCGCCGGCTCGATCCGGATGCCGGTCGCGGCCGCGTTCGCCACCATCACCGCCGCGGTCTGCCTCGGGCCGGTGTTCCTGTCCGGCGGCTGGTTCTTCCCGACGGTGTTCGGCGTGCGTCCTCGTCGGCGTCGGCTGCGAGGTGGCCCGGCGGATGTCGGCGTCCCGCGCGACCGTCCCGCTCGGCGGCCTGGTCGCGCTCGCTGCTGTACCTGCTGGTGCGCTACGGCATGGACGAGGCGCTGTTCGGGATCGTGCCGTGGACCGGCTCGATCGACCGCCTCGGCGAGCTCGCGTGCCAACGGCCAGGACGACATCAACCGCTACAGCGCCCCGATCGGCGTCTCCCCGGGCATCGAGCTCATCACCGTGGCCGGGGTCGGCCTGATCGCGCTCGCCGTCGACACCCTGGCCGTCACGTTCCGCCGCGCCGCGCTGGCCGGGCTGCCGCTGCTCGTCCTCTACACCGTGCCGACCGCCATCGCGCCCGAGGGCGTCAACTGGGTCGCGTTCGCGGTGGCCGGCATCGCGCTTCCTCACCCTGCTGCTGGCCGAGTCGCGCGAGCGGGTCAGCCGGTGGGGCCGCCCGATGCGCTACACCGGCGGCCCGGGAGAACTACCGGCCCGAGGTCGAGACCACGCCGCTGAGCCAGGTCGGCCGGCGGGTCGGGGCGACCGCGCTCGGCCTCGCGCTCGTCGTACCCGCCGTGCTGCCCGACGTGTCGGCCGGCTCGTTCGGCTTCGGCAGCGGCGGCTTCGGCAACGGCGGCGGGGGCGACAAGATCGAGGTGATCAACCCGATCCTCAAGCTGGGCGAGAACCTGCGGCAGGGCGAGAACACCCCGGTCATCCGGTACGCCGGCACGCCGACGTACCTGCGGCTGGTCGGCGGCCGACGAGTTCACCGGGGACGTGTGGCAGCCCAGCGAGCTCGAGGTGTCCCGCGACGACAACGACGTCGAGGACGGCCTGACCCGGCCGCCCGGACTCGGCGCGTCGGTGACGACCAGCAACCGCAACTACCGGATCGAGGTCTTCGACCTGGCCCAGACCTGGCTGCCGCTGCCGTACCCGGCGAAGAAGGTCAACGACATCGACGGCACCTGGCTCTACGACAACTCGACGTTCAACGTGTTCGGCGAGAACAGCTCGACGCAGCAGCTCGAGTACCGGGTGCAGGCGCTGTCGGTCCGCCCCACGCCGGAACAGCTGCGCGAGGCGCCGAAGTACCCGCGGTCGGTGGCCCGCTACCTGCAGCTGCCGCGCGACTTCTCCCCCGAGGTCGCGGCAGATCGCGGCAGCAGGTGACCGAGGGCCAGCCGACGAGCTACGACCGCGCGCTCGCGCTGCAGAACTGGCTGCGCGACCGGAGCGAGTTCACCTACTCGCAGACGCTGGACTCCTCGGTCACCGACGGGACCGGCGAGCAGGCGATCCTCGGCTTCCTGGAGACGCGGCGCGGCTACTGCGTGCAGTTCGCCTCGACGATGGCCGTGATGGCCCGGATGCTCGACATCCCGGCCCGGGTCGCCGTCGGGTTCGCGGCCGGCAGCGCCAACGGCGCAGGGCTACCAGGTGGTCGGGCTGAACGACGCGCACGCCTGGCCCGAGCTGTACTTCCAGGGCGCCGGCTGGGTGGCGTTCGAGCCGACCCCGGCCGGGCCGGCGTCCGCTCCGCCGCCGTGGGCCCGGGTGGCCCCGGGCTCCGGCACACCCAGCGGCGGCCCGAGCCCGGACGCGTCGTCCAGCTCCGACCCGTCCACCGGCCTCGGCGGCAGCGAGAACCGGCCGCGCGAGGACATCAACCAGGAAGGCCTCAACCCGGGCACCGGCGGTGGCATCGGCGCGGGTCCGGTGCGGGTCCCGGTCCTGCCGTTCGTCATCGGCGTGGGGCTGCTGCTGCTGCTCGCCGTCCCGAGCGTGACGCGGCTGCTGGTACGCCGCCGGCGCTGGAGCGACGCGGACACCCCGACGGCTGCCGCGCTGGCCGCGTGGGCCGACCTGCAGGACACCCTGGTCGACTACGGCTACGACTGGGACCGCAGCGACCCGCCGCGACGCGGCGCGGTCCGGCTCGCCGAGGAGCGGCACCTGGTCGGCGAGCCGGCCGAGGCGCTGCACCGGCTGGCGGCGGCGACCGAGCGGGCCCGCTACGCCCCGGAGATGACCCCGGTCGGAGACCTGCGCGCCGACGTCGACACGGTGCGCGCCGCGCTGTCCGACGGCTCGAGCCGCTGGGGCCGGTGGCGGGCCCGGCTGCTGCCGCGCTCGACCAGTGCGGTCGCGGCGGCGCCTCGGAGCGGCTGGCCGACGGCCTGGACGCCATCGACAACGCGGTGAGTGCGGTCACCACCCGGCTGCGGCTGCGCCGCACCTGAGCAAGCGGTCAGGCCGGACCGAGCGAGCACTAGCCGCCGTGTGAGGTGCGGCTAGCGGCCGTTCTCGTCGCGGCGGCGGTTCCAGCGCTCTTCCATCCGGGCCATGAACCCGGGGCCGGAGGCGCTGCGCTGGCGCCGGCCGCTGCCGCCGCCGCTGCTGGCGGTGTGCGGCGGGCGCCGGACGCCGGTGGGGTCGACCACGCCGAGCTGGGCGGCGGTGGTCACCGCGCGGTAGCTCGTGACGGCGAAGAACGCGCTGGCGAGCATCAGCAGGAAGCCGACCAGGCTGACCAGGATCACCTGGGTGACCAGGCCGGTCATCAGCAGGACGACGCCGACGACGAAGCCGATGCCGGCGAGCAGGACCCGGCGGCGGAAGTTGCTGCGGGGATCCTTGCCGCGCAGCGAGGACGCGAACTTCGGGTCCTCGGCATAGAGCGCCCGCTCCATCTGCTCGAGCAGTCGCTGCTCGTGCTCGGAGAGCGGCACGGACTCCTCCTTGTGACCCTGTGCACCAGCGATGCACACGGTCGTCGAGGCCACCGTGCGCACCTGAAGGATATGCGCCCGAACGGCGTGATGAAACCCGGACGGCGAAACCCGTTGCCCGGACCGTGATGTGGACGACCGGCACGAATCACCCCGAGGTGTCCTCAGGAGTCGTCGGACGGCCGTCCCGGATCGACCAGGCTGCCCGGCCGGACCACGCCCGGAGCCGAACCGGCGGACCGCCCGGTCGGCGGCCTGCTCGACCTCGCGCCGGCCGGAGGCCCGGTCGCCGAGCTGCAGCTGGCGGGGGGCGTGCTCGGACTCGATGAGCCCCTCCACCCGGACGCCGACCAGGCGCAGCCGGGCCCGGTCGAGGCCGAGCGCCTCGTAGAGCTGCCGGGCGGTGGCGTAGAGGACCGGCGGCGACGTCGGTGGCCTCGGGCAGCGTCCGGGCCCGGGTGATCGTGGTGAAGTCGGCGAACCGGACCTTGATGCTGACCGTGCGCCCGGCCAGCCCGGCCCGCCCGCATCCGGCCCGCGGTCTTCTCCGCCAGCCGCAGCAGCTCCCGGCGTACGACATCGGGGTCGTCGACGTCGCGGGCGAAGGTCTCCTCGGCGCCGATGCTCTTGTCCGGCTCGTGCGGCACGACCCGGCGGTCGTCCCGGCCCCACGACAGGGCGTGCAGGTGCGACGCCGGAGGCCTGGCCGAGCGCCCGCACCAGGGTCTGCACCGGGGTGTTCGCGATGTCGCCGACGGTGCGCAGGCCGAGCCGGGTCAGCTCCTCCTCGGTCTTCTCCCCCACCCCCCACAGCGCGCCGACCGGCAGCGGGTGCAGGAAGGCCACCACGCCGGCGGCCGGGACGACGAGCAGGCCGTCGGGCTTGCAGCGGGTCGAGGCGAGCTTGGCGACGAACTTGCGTGCTCGCCACGCCGACCGAGCAGGTGATGCCCTGCTCGTCGGCCACCCGGTCGCGGATCAGCTGGCCGATCTCGGCCGGGCCGGCCGAGCCGGCGGACCGCGCCGGCCACGTCGAGGAACGCCTCGTCCAGCGACAGCGGCTCGACCAGCGGCGTGACCGAGCGGAAGATCTCCATCACGCCGGCGGACACCGTGGAGTACAGCCCGTGGCTGGGGTGGACCACGGTGGCCTGCGGGCACAGCCGCCGGGCCCGGCTCATCGGCATCGCGGAGTGGACGCCGTACCGGCGGGCCTCGTAGGTCGCGGAGAGCACCACGCCGCGCGACGCCGCCGCCGACGATCACCGGCGTGCCGCGCAGCTCGGGCCGGCCGATCAGCTCGACCGAGGCGTAGAACGCGTCCATGTCGACGTGCAGGACGGTGCAGCCGGTGTCGTCGCCGGGCGGGCCGGACGGCGGGCCGGGTCGGTCCAGCTGCTGGCTGCGGCTCATCGGATGGCGACGCCTCAGTGCGCGTCGCGGCCGGCCAGGCTCAGGCCTCGCGCGGTCGCGCGGACGTGCAGCTGGGTCGCGACGGCCCGGAAGTCCGGCAGGTCGCGCGGTGGCCGTCTCGAGCGCGACCAGGGCGTCGGCCGCGCCGGGCTCGGAGTCGACGAGGCGCCCGGGACGAGGTCGGCGACGGTGCGGACGCCGTGCACCTCGCTCGACCCGCAGGCCGGCCGCCGCCGAGCAGGTCGAGCAGCCCCGGCTCGGTGAACCGGCGGGGCATCGGGTCGCCGGGCCCCAGCGGCCGTCCGGGTCGTCGAGGGCGTGCTGCGCCTCGGCGAACCGGCCGGCGACCGCCCGGGCGAGCACGACCGCGTTGCGGGAGGCGACGAGCAGGCTGAGGGTGCCGCCGGGGCGCAGCACGGCGACGAGGGCGGCGACGGCAGGCGCGAGGTCGTCGACGTGCTCGAGCACGCCGTGGCAGAGCACCAGGTCGGCGCTGCCCGGCTCGACGACCTCGAGCAGCCCGGCGGCGTCGCCCTGCACCGCGCGCACCTCGACGCCGGCCTCGCCGGCCCGGCGCTGCAGCGCGGCCAGCGCGTCCGGGCTGGGGTCGACGACGGTGACCCGGTGGCCGAGCTCGGCGAGCGGGACGGCGAACCCGCCGGTGCCGCCGCCGACGTCCAGGACGTCGAGGCCGGCGGGAGCCGGCCGTCGGAGCACCTCGCGCAGCACGTCCCACACCACCGCGGTGCGAGGCGAGTGCGACAGCGGCGTGGGCATGCGGTCAGGCTATCCACCCGAGCTGCCCGGACTGGAGTGCCAGAGCTTGCGCGGCGCCTTCGCGCCTTCCTTGCGGGCGGCTGTCTTGGTGTCGTCGCCGGGCGGCTTGAGGTCGGCGTACGGCGACTGGCGGAACCCGCTCGGGTGCACCAGCACCCGGCGCGGCCGGCCCATGCCACCGGCCGACCCGGCCTTTCCGACCTCGCGCGGCTCGTAGACCTCGGAGCTGCCGCCGGTCGGGTGGCCTGGTCATCACCGGCCGGGTCGAGCGGCTCTCGGCCGCGCCGGCGACCGAGCGGCTCGGTGACCGGGCCGGTCTGCGGCCATCAGCGCCGCGACCGCGTCGAGACCGCCGGCGAGCCACGCGCTCGTGCAGCATCGGTCAGCTCCCAGCAGCCGGTGGCCCGCATCGAGACCCCGCGCGGCCCGGTGCGCCGGACGTGGCCGCGGATCACCAGCAGCCACGAGTGGAACAGCGTCGCGGCGTAGGGGCCCTGGGCGTCCTCGAAGAACGTCGCGTCGATCGGGCCGCGGGCGTCGTCGAGGGTGACGAACACGACCCGCTTGCCGGACCGGATCGGCGGCGTCTGGGTGGCGACCTTCACCCCGGCGACCAGCACCTCGGCCTGGCTGCGGCTGCGCACCAGGTCCGGTGCCCGGGTCACCCGCAGCGCGGCGAGGAACGGCTCGTAGAAGTCGACGACGTGCCGGCTCGCGTCGAGACCGAGCACCTCCAGCTCGGCGCGCACCCGCTCGGCGCCGGTCATCTCCGGCAGCCCGCTGGGCTCGACCGACCGGGGGGCGTCGCCGAGGTCGAGGGCGAGCTGCACCGGCGAGGCCACCGACCGGCCGGGCGGCCTGCGACTGGCGGGCCGCGAGCGGTGCGCACGTCCGGGCGCTGCACCGTGGTGAGGGACTCGCCGCTGGCGGCGGCCACCGCGATGTCGGTGCGGCCGCCGGGCCGGGTGGTGGCCGGCGTACGACGGGACCGGCCGGCCCGAGCGCGTGGCTGCGCGCCACGGTGCGGGTCCACCGGTCGAGCTCGCCGACCTGCAGCAGCAGGTCGCGGCGGGTGAGCCGGCCCTGCCGGCCGGACGGTCCGGTGACCATCGAGCCGAGCGCGTACAGCGCGTCGAAGCGCGCCGGCGATCACCAGCCGCTCGACGACCGGCCGGGCGACCCCGGCCCGCTGTAGAAGTCGGCCAGCGAGCCGTAGGGCCGGCCGGCGACGACCCGCGCGACCTCGGCCTCGGAGATGCCCTTGACCTCGGACAGCGCGAGCCGGATGCCGTAGCCCGCGGCGCGCTTCCACCCGACGGCCGGCGCGCTCGTCGTCGTGCCACGCTCGTCCACCTGCTCCGACCCGCTCGACCCGGTACGTCGCGTCGGAGGCGTTGACGTCCAGCGGCAGCACCGCGATGCCGAACTGGCGGGCGTCGTCGAGGATCAGCCGCTTCGGGTACATGCCCGGGTCGTGGGTGAGCACCCCGGCGAGGAACGCGGCCGGGTGGTGGGCCTTGAGCCAGGCCGACTGGTAGGTCGGCAGCGCGAACGCCGCGGCGTGCGCCTTGCAGAACCCGAACGACGCGAACGCCTTGAGCACCTCCCAGACCTTGTCGACGGTGGCGACGTCGTAGCCGCGGGCGTAGGCGCGCGGGCGCAGCCAGACCTCGACCTCGGGCTGCCCGTCGGGGTGCCGAGCGCGCGGCGGGCCTCGTCGGCCTCGGCCAGGGTGCACCCGGTGAACGTCGAGATGATCTGCAGCACCTGCTCGTGGAAGACGACGACGCCGCAGGTCTCCTCGAGGGCGTAGCGCAGGTCCTCGTGCAGGTACTCGGGCTCGGCCCAGCCCTGCCGGGCCTTGAGGAACGGGGTGACCATGTCGCTCTTGACCGGGCCGGGCCGGAACAGCGAGATGTCGATGATCAGGTCGTCGAACGTCTCCGGCCCGAACTTGCCGACCAGCTCGCGCTGCCCCGGCGACTCGATCTGGAACAGCCCAGGGTGCGGGTCGACTGGATCAGCTCGAAGGTGGCCGGGTCGTCCAGCGGCACCTGGGTCTGGTCGTCGAGGTCGATCGGTACCCCGCCGTCGTACCCAGCCGAGCGATCTCGTCGACCGCGTAGGCCATCGCCGACTGCATCCGGATGCCGAGCACGTCGAGCTTGAGCAGGCCGAGCTCCTCGACGTCGTCCTTGTCGAACTGGCTCATCGGGAAGCCCAGCCAGCTCGCCTCGACCGGGGTGCGGTCGAGCAGCGTGGTGTCGGAGAGCAGCACGCCGCACGGGTGCAGCGCGACGTGCCGCGGCAGCCCGTCCAGCCGCGCCGACCAGCCGGAACAGCAGGTCGAGCTGGCTGCCCGCCAAGCCGCGAGGCCCGCAGCTCGGGCAGCTCGCGCAGCGCGTCGCGCACGTCGCGGGCCCGGATGTGCGGGAACGCCTTGGCGATCGGGTCGATCTCGCCGGGCGGCATGCCGAGCGCGGCACCGACGTCGCGGATCGCGTGCCGCACCCGGTAGGTGTCCATCATCGAGACGCAGGCGACCCGCTCGCCGCCGAAGCGCTCGAGGATCTGCTCGTAGACCTCGGTACGCCGGGCGGACTCGACGTCGATGTCGATGTCGGGCAGCGCCTCCCGCAGCGGCGAGAGGAACCGCTCCATCAGCAGGCCGTGCCGGATCGGGTCGACGCCGGAGATGCCGAGCAGGTAGTTGACCAGGCTGCCGGCGCCGGACCCGCGGGCCGCGACCCGCACCCCCATGCCGCGGATCAGGTCGACGACGTCGGCGACGGTGAGGAAGTACGACGGGTAGCCGAGCTGCTCGATCATCCCGCAGCTCGTCGTCGAGCCGGCCGCCGGACCTCGCGGGGTCGCGGACATCGCCCGCCGGCCGAGCCCGGCCTCGCAGCGCTCCCGCAGCACCTGCTGCGCCACCCGCACCGGGTCCTCCCCCGGCGCCTCGATCGCACCGAGGACGTCGAGCTCGGGGAAGTGCACCTCGCCCATGCCGAGGTCGGCCCGCGGGTCGACGGCGCACCGGTCGGCGACCCGGCGGGTGGCGGCGAGCAGCCGCCGGGCCGCCCGCTGCGTCGAGCCCGGCGGCGGTGGCGACCTCCTCGGCGACCGCGGGCATCTCCTTGCCGGACTTGAGGTAGCCCTCGGCGTTGACCCGGTCGAGGTGGCGCGGGTCCAGCGCCACCAGCCGGCGGGACGCGTCGAGCACGTCGACGGTCGGCGCGTCGGACCGGTCGGCGTAGCGGACCGCGTTGGTGAGCACCGCGGTCAGCTGCTCCTCGGCGGCCAGGCCGAGCATCCGGGCGGCCCGTGGCTGGTCGTCCGGGCCGCGGTGCGAGACGACCTCGAGCAGCAGGTCGGTGCGGTCGACGACCTCGCGCCAGCGGGCCAGCACCACCCGGGCCAGGTCCGGACGGCGGGCGGTGAGCGCCCGGCCGACCTCCGAGCCGGGACCGAGCAGCACCAGCAGGCCGCCGCCCGCATCGGCCGCGGCCCGGACGTGCTCGGCGACCAGGTCGAGGGTGCTCACCGGCTTCCCGCGCTCGCCGCGCAGGTGGGTGGCCGACACCAGCCGGCACAGCGCCGCCCAGCCGGCCTTGTCGCGGGCCAGCAGGGTGACCCGCGGGTGCCGCGGGTCGACCGTCGCCCCGCCCTTCGCGGGTTGCTGCCGGCTGGCTCCGCTGCGGACCCGCAGCGACGGGTGCACCATCGTCGGCGGCGACAGCAGCCCGGTGGGCTCGAGCGCGAGGTCGACACCGAGGACCGGCCGGATGCCCGCCGACACGCCGCCCGGGCGAACTTCACCGCGCCGTACACGCCGTCCCGGTCGGTCAGCGCGAGGGTGTCCATGCCGTGCTCGGCCGCGCGCTCGACCAGGACGTGCGGGTGCGAGGCGCCGTAGCGCAGCGAGTAGCCCGAGGCCACGTGCAGGTGGACGAAGGGGTCGCCGGTGACGGGTGGCATGCGGGGTCGCTCGGATCCGGGGGTCTCGGTGCTTCGGGTGTGACGGTGCGGATGCTGCTGCGGTGGCTCGGGTGGGACGGTGCTGCTCAGCTGGCGCGGGAGGCCAGCGCGGCGAGGTGCGGGATCACCGGCTGGTGGGCCAGGCCGAGGGTGGTCTCGACCAGGGCGAGGAAGGTCTGCGCGTCGCGCAGCAGGTCGTCGGCCTCGCGCGGGGTGACCGCCCGGGACAGGCCGGCCTCGGCCGCGGCCCGCTTGCTCGCCCCGCCGGCGAAGAACGCCGCCCACTCGGTGAGCTCGGGAGCGACCTGCGGCAGCATCGACCACACGTTGCGCGGCCGCTTGGTGGCCGTCGGCTTGGTGCGCACCGCGAGCACCGCGGCGGCAGTGCGCAGCGCCGCGAGGTGGGCCGCGGCGTAGCGCTCGGTCGCGACCGTGGTGCCCATCGCGTTGGCCAGGTCGTGGCGGGCGGTGCCGAGCAGGTCGCGGGCGGCGGCACCGACCGGCGGCCGGCGCTGCAGGGTGGCCAGCGCCTCGGTGCGGGTCTGGCTGCCAGCGCGGGTCTGGCTGTCGGTGCGGTCGGATGTCGTCATCGCAGCCACCTCTCAGTCCTGGGCGCGCAGCAAGGTCCAGCCGCCCGCCGTCCAGTCGAAGCACAGGTCGTAGATGCCCGAGCCGGCGGCCCGGCCGCGGCTGGCCTCCACCCGCCAGATCTCCCGCTCGCCGTCGAGGGTGGCGATGCCCGGCCCCGCCTCCCCGGTGCCCGGCCCCGCCTCCCCGGTGGTGGCGGCACCGTCCGGCCGCTGCCACCAGGCACCGGTCTCCACCCAGCGCGCGAGCACCTCGCGCACCGCGTAGAACCGGCCCCGCCAGAGGAACTCGGCCGGGTCGTCGTCGTGACGCCGCACCTCGACCGGGTCGTCGTACCGCCGGCTCATCCCGCCTCCTGAAGTGCTGGCCCGACCCGGCACCGCGGGGGTCGAGTCCACGGTGCCGGGCGGTCCACCCGTATCGAACATGTGTTCGAACACGTCCTACAGTAGCCCCTCCCTCGGACACCGCGTCAAGCCCTTCCACAGGGCAGTTAGCCTCGCTGCGTGCCCACCCATCCCAGCGTCGCCCGGGTCACCGCCCGGCTGGCCGAGCTCGGCGCCGACGGCGCGGTCACCGAGCTCGACAGCTCGGCCCGCACCGCCGTCCAGGCCGCCGAGCAGCTCGGCGTCGAGGTCGCCCAGATCGCGAACTCACTGGTCTTCGACGCCGACGGCGCTCCCCTGCTCGTGCTCTCCTCCGGCGGCCACAAGGTCGACACCGGGAAGGTCGCCGGCCTGGTCGGCGCCACCTCGGTCGACCGGGCCACCCCCGACTTCGTCCGCGACGCACACCGGCTTCGCCATCGGCGGCGTCGCCCCGGTCGGGCACCCCGAGCCGCTGCGCACCCTGGTCGACACCGCGCTGGAGCGCTACGACGTGGTGTGGGCCGCCGCCGGCCACCCGCACAGCGTCTTCCCCACGACGTACGCCGAGCTGGTCCGCATCACCGGCGGCACCCCCGCCGACGTCGGCGCCGACTGACGCTCCCTCCGCGGACAGCAACCACCATCCCGAACGAACCTCGGGCCCCGCCGCGCGTCCTTGCATCACCGGACGAACGGAGACAGTGCCATGGGACCTCAGCTCAAGCGGCCTGGCCGCGTCCTGCTGACCGCAACCACAGCGATGGTCCTCGGAGCCGCAACCGTTGTGCTCGCTCCGTCCGCCTGGGCTGCCACGACCTGCGGCGGGCTGCGGGCGACGATCGTCGGGACGAACGGCGGCGACAGCCTGCAGGGCACGGCGGGACGCGACGTCATCGCCGGCCGCGGCGGGTCCGACTTCATCGACGGTGGCGGCGGCAACGACGTCGTGTGCGGCGGCGGTGGGCGCGACGTGCTGTTCGGGCAGCGACGGCCGTGACCGGGTGTTCGGCAACGCCGGCAACGACTCGCTCGACGGTGGCAAGGGTGCCGACCGGCTGTCCGGCGGCAACGGCGACGACGCCCTCACCGGCGACGCGCAGGCGCGGCGCGCGGACGCCGTCCACTCCGACGACGACATCGCCGGCGGACCCGGGCAGGACACCGTGGCGCTCTGGAAGCACCGGCGGGCCAAGGGAAACATCAAGGTCGACCTCGGTGCCGGCACCGCACGCGGGCAGGGCAACGACCGGCTCCGTTCGATCGAGGGCGCGTACGTCGACAGCGCGCACGCCGACGTACTCGTGGGCAGTGCGGGGCCGAACACCTTCTTCTCCGGCGCCGGAGCCGACCTCGAGCAGGGACTCGGCGGGAACGACCGGTTCTTCGCCGGTGAGGGCGACGACCGGCACGACGGCGGGGCGGGTTCCGACACCATCGACATGACCATGACCTACCAGGCGGTCGTCAGCCTGGTGAGCGGCACGGCCCGCAGCACCAACACGGGCACCGACACCCTGCTCGCGATCGAGAACGCGACCGGGTCCGAAGGTGACGACGTCCTGACCGGCGACCTGTCGGCGAACGTCCTCGAGGGCATCGGCGGGCAGGACGTGCTCCGCGGCCTGGCCGGCGACGACGTGCTGCGCGGCGGGGACAACGACAGCGTCCCCGACCGGGTCGACTCCCTCGCCGGTGGCCTCGGCAACGACGTGCTCGACGGCGGCCGGCCCGGGATCCAGGACGACTACCGCGACGAGGTCGACTACACCAGCTCCGACGTCGCGGTGGTCGTCGACCTCGCGGCCGGTACCGCCACCGGCGAGGGCAACGACACGCTGCTGCGGGTCGAGGACGTCATCGGCTCAGCGGGCAACGACGTGATCTCCGGTGACGCCGAGGCCAACGAGCTCAACGGCAGCGTCGGCGACGACCTGGTCGACGGCCGGGCCGGCGAGGACGAGCTCGAGGGAAGCCCGGGCAACGACCGATTCATCGGCGGCGACGGCATCGACGAGGCGCAGTTCAACTACTCGCCGGTGGCCGTGACGGTCGACCTGGCCGCCGGAACGGCGACCGGGCAGGGCAGCGACACGATCACCCAGGTCGAGAACGTGCGCGGCACCATCCACGACGACGTCCTCGTCGGCGACGCCGGCCCGAACATGCTGACCGGCGGGCTCGGCGACGACACCCTCGGCGGCGGACCGGGCGACGACTTCCTGCGCGCCGAGCGCGGCGACGACACCGTCAATGCCGACAGCGGCAACGACATCGTCTGGCCGGGCGAGGGCAACGACACCGTGGGCGCCGGTGACGGCGACGACCTGCTGGCCGGCTCGCCTGACGACGACGCGCTCGACGGCGGCGCCGGCTCGGACACCGTCGACTACGCCACCGCCAGCGAGCCGATCGAGGTCGACCTGGTCGCGGGCACGGCGACCGGTGCAGCGGACGACACCGTGACCACGATGGAGAACGTCGTGGGCACCCGCTTCGGCGACGCCATCTTCGGCAGTGCAGCGCCCAACCTCCTGGTCGGCGGCGAAGGGCTGGACCAGCTCGTCGGCCTCGACGGCGACGACATCCTGCGCGGCGGCGCGCGTGCGGACGCCCTCGACGGCGGCGCCGGCATCGACACGGCCGACTACACCGACGCGACCCGGCCGGTGCTCGTCGACCTGCGCGGCGGCTTCGCCGAGGGCATGGGACCGGACACCGTCGTGCTGATGGAGAACGTCGTGGGCTCGGAGTTCCCCGACGACCTGCGTGGGGACGCCGGCGACAACGTGCTGCTCGGCGGCGGCAACGACGACCTGCTCAACGGCCGCGAGGGCACCGACCGGCTGGACGGCCAGGACGGCGTCGACATCGGCGAGGGCGGCCCCGGCATCGACAGCTGCGCCGTGGAGGTGCGCTTCACCTGCGAGAGCTGAACAGGGGGCGGGGCGCGGGTGCGGCCGTCAGGAGTTCGAGGTGCTGGAGCAGGTCGTAGATGACGAACGCAGGCCACAGGAACGCCTGCCCGATGGCCCAGATGTGGTCCAGGAACCCGTCCGCGGTCTTCCAGTAGTAGACGAGCGCTCCGAAGAACCCGAGGCCGTAGACAGCGCCCCCGCCACCCGCGCCGGCGCTAGCTGTCTTCGACATCGGTCCTCCCCACGGGTCGGCCGTCCGAGCCGACCGGAACGACCTCGAGCTCGTCGTCGTGCCGACGGCGTACCACCAGCACGACGGGGATGACAACGAGCGCGATCACGATCAGCGCCATCAGGACCAAGATGAGGACGAGCATGGGGTAAACGAAATACCACTCCACTGCCGGCACGCCCTCTTCCACGCTCGATGAACCGGACTCTAGCGGTCTGCCACCAGCCCCTTGAGCAGGTCGAGGTCCTTGCTGATGACCGCGTCGGCGCCGACCCGGCGGGCCTCGGCCAGCAGCCTCGGGGTGTCGACCGGCCAGGCCATCACCAGGTCGGTGCCGCGGTGCAGCTCGTCGACGACCTGCGGGTTCAGCAGCGACAGCCGCACCGAGACGCCGTCCACCGGGCCGGCGGCGACCCGGGCCCGCAGTCGCCGCATCCCCCGTTGAGTGGCGGCGGACAGCACCCGCTTCACCGGCACGTCGAACGCGTCGAGCATCCACCAGCTCTTGGTGCAGACGCTGAGCGAGTGCGTGGGCGACGACTCGCGCAGCAGCTGCGCCACCTTCGGCGCCAGCCGGGGGTGCACGCCCTTGAGGTCGATCATCAGCCGGTGGTCGTCGCCGAGTGCCTCGATCAGGTCGGCCAGCACGATCCGGTGGTGCGGCCGCCGCCGCACCACACCCTCCTTGTCCCACAGGAACGGCAGCCCGCCCATCGAGCGCAGGTGCCGCACCTCGAGCCGGCCGCGGTACGCGTGCACATCGGCCTCGACCAGGTCGACGCCGGCGGCCAAGGCCTCGCGCAGCCCGGCGACGGTGTTGCCGGAGCGGTGCGCGATCGCGAGCATGCGTCGCGGGTCGGCGGGCGCGGTCACGCCCCGGACCCTAGACGGCGGTGGCGGGTCGCAGCTTGCGTACGGCGAACGCGGCGCCGCCGATCAGCAGTGCCGGCACCCAGGCCAGCACCGCCGTGAGCGCCACGGCACCCAGCGCGGCCTGCCAGGTCACGCCGACCGAGGCGAGCCCGACGACCAGTGCGCCCTCGCGGGGGCTGGCGCCGTTGACGCCGGGCAGGATGCCGGCCACCTGGCTGGCACCGAAGACACCGAGCAGCGCCAGCGGGTGCACCTGCTCGCCCATCGCGGCCACGGTGCCGATCAGCATGCCCATGATCGTCGAGCTGGTAGGCCATCGAGATCGCGATGCCGCGGAGCAGGACGGGCAGCGGCGGCATCGGACGGCCGGCGAGCAGGCCGGGGCGCACCCGGCGTACGACAAGTGCGATGACGAGCACGACGAGAGCCAGCACGACGCCGGCCACCAGCACCCGCTTCGGCAGCGTCGCCCCGGAGATCAGGACGAACGCGGTGAGACCGAGCGCGCCGACCAGCCGGTCCAGCGCGACCTCGGCGACGGCCGACGGGCGGTTCATGCCGTTGCGCTGCAGCCGGTGCATGCGCCAGATGTCGGCGCCGACGTGCGCCGGGGACGCGAGCCCCAGCAGCTCGGACTCGGCGTAGACCCGCAGGTGCCAGCGGCGGTTGCGGCCGCTGCAGGACAGCGCGTGCCAGCGCAGCGGGCAGAGGATGTACTTGCCGACGATCCAGGGCAGCAGCCCGATCAGGGCCGGCTCCCAGGAGGCGTTGTGGCACCCGGTCCATGCTCCAGACGGACACACCGAGGGCGATCAGAAGGCCGGCGGCCATCAGCCACTTGGCGGCACGGGCGCGGCCCGGGTGGGCGGCCGGCGCGTGGTCGGTCATCGTCGTCACAGCGTGAACTTCTCCATAGGCGACCGCCGGGCGAGGGAGCCCGGCGGGTGTCGAGGCTTCCTTACCCAGTTCGGCGTCCGCGCCACCCTCCTTGACCCTCCGTAGGGTGTCGACCGTGGATCCGGCGCCCGATCTGGTGACTTTGCACCTCTGGCGGGTCCCGGACCGGCGGGTCCCCGCAGCGCTGCTACGGATGGCCCGTGACCGGGGGCCGCTGCGCCGTACGCCGGGCCTGCGGTTCGCGAAGCTGCTCGGCACCGGCGCCGGCCGCACGTTCACTATCCGAGACGCGGACCGTAACCACTGGGGCGTGCTGGGCTGCTGGGACTCGGCCACGGCCGCGGCGGCCTTCGAGTCCGGGCCGGTCGCCCGGGCCTGGGGCCGGATCGCGACCGAGCGGCTGCGGGTCGACCTGCGGCCGCTGGCCAGCCGCGGCTCGTGGTCGCGCCGGCAGCCGTTCGGCGACCCCAGCCCCGACCGGTCGTACGCCGGCCCGGTGGCCGCCGTGACCCGGGCCCGGATCGTGCCGCGGCGCGCCCTGACCTTCTGGCGCTCCGTGCCGCCGGTCTCCGCCGACCTGCACCGGGTCGACGGGCTCCGGCTGGCGGTCGGCATCGGTGAGGCGCCGGTCGGGCTGCAGGGCACCTTCAGCCTCTGGGACTCCCCCGACGCGGTCACCGCGTTCGCGCACCGCCGGGCGCCGCACGTCGAGGCGGTCCGGCGCACCGCCGAGCTCGGTTGGTACGCCGAGGAGCTGTTCGCCCGGTTCGCGGTGCTGCACGTGGACGGCACGTTCGACGGACGCGAGCCGTGACCGGCCTGGAGAGCCTGCTGCCGATGGTCTTCACCTCCGGCTGGGCCAGCGGCGTGAACGCCTACGCGACCGTGCTGCTGCTGGGGCTGCTCGGCAAGTACGCGGGGCTGGACGGCGTCCCTGAGGGACTCCAGCGCACCGACGTACTGATCGCGGCCGCGGTGATGTTCCTGCTCGAGTTCGTCGCCGACAAGGTGCCCTGGCTGGACTCGGCCTGGGACGCCGTGCACACCGTGATCCGCCCGACCGTCGGCGCGGCCATCGGCCTGCTGGCGAGCGGTGACGCCGCGAGCCTCGAGTCGGCCCTGCTCGCGGCGACCGGCGGGGTGACCGCCCTGGCATCGCACGGCGTCAAGTCCGGGGTCCGGCTGGCGGTGAACACCTCGCCCGAGCCGGCCTCGAACATCGTGGTCAGCCTGCTCGAGGACTTCTCGGTCGCCGGGGTGATCGCGCTGCTGCTGGCGGCGCCGTGGGTGGCGGCGGCCGTCGCCGCCGTGCTGCTGATCTTCGGCGTGACCCTGGTCGTGCTGCTGATGTCACGCATCCGGCGGGCGAGGGCCCGGCGCCGCGCCCGGCGCGCTGAGCGCGAAACTCCGTGAGCCGCGAGGGCACCCGGGGACCGGCCCCGGCGCGTCACCAAGGGTGTGGAGACGCCGGGGGTGGACGAGATGGTCGGGGGGCGCGACCTCCCGGACGTCGTGGCGCACGGCCGTGCCGACCACGCCGCCGAGTTCGACGCGTTCGTCGCCGGGTCCGGCAGCCGGCTGCTGCGCACGGCGTACCTGCTGACCGGCGACCAGCGCGCCGCCGAGGACCTGCTGCAGGACGCGCTGCTGCGGGTCTGGTCGCGGTGGTCACGGGTCCGGGCGGCCGAGCACCCGCTGGCGTACGCGCGTCGGGTCCTGGTGACGACGTCGGTCAGCCGGTGGCGGGCCGCCCGCACCCGGACGGCCGGCGAGCGGCTGGTCGCCGAGCCGCCGGAGACGAGCACGCAGGAGTCCGAGCCGGACCGCGACGACGAGCTGTGGCAGGCGGTGCTGTCCCTGCCGCCGCGGCAGCGCGCGGTGATGGTGCTGGCCTACTACGAGGACCTCACCGACGCCGACACCGCCGACGTCCTCGGCTGCACCGTCGGCACGGTGAAGAGCCAGCGGGCCAAGGCGCTGCGGTCCCTGCGGGTCCGGCTGGCCGAGGAGGAACGATGAGCACCGATCTCGAGCGACGGCTGCACGACGAGCTGCACGACCGCGCGGGCGACGCGAGCGCGTGGCGGCAGGGCGGCGCGACCCTTCGGCGTACGGCGGCGGCGCACCGGGCCCGCCGGCTGCGCACCGGCGCCGCGGTAGCAGCGGCTGCCTCCGTGGTCGCGTGATCGCCGGCATCTCGCTCGGCACCGGCGGCCGGCCGGACAGCGCCCCGGCCAGTCCGACCAGCAGCCCCACCGTGACCGATGCGGCGACCGGGCCGCGGCCCGAGCTGATCCAGGTGCCGGTGAGCGACGCCGTGGTCCGGAAGGCCATGCAGGACTTCGCGCTGGGCCACGCAGAGCTCCTGGCAACCGCGACACTTCCTCGCTCGGGCGAGACCGTGCTCGTCCTCACGGAGCCAGTTGGAGGGCGCTCGCTTCACGTTCGTCCAGACCGTCACGGTGCACGGCGATCGGCTCCTCGCGGGCACCCGAGCGACTTACCGGCCGGGCGACCTGATCGCCCAGCCGGCCCGCGACGGGGACGGGAACGACTCGTCACTGGTCGTCGTCGCTGCCCCGCGGGACCGAGGCCGACACCGTCGAGATCACGACAAGCCTGCCCGGCAAGGACATCCGGCCCTGGCTGGTCGGCCTCGACGGCGGCCTTGCCATGTTGCGGCTTCCGTCACCGACGAGTGCCACCCGGCTGCGGCTGCTCCACGAGGGCTCGGTGATCGAGGACCGGATCCCTGCCGACTACCACCTGTCCGACTCGGTGCCGCGTCCGCTCGGCCGGGTGGTCGTGTCGACCAGCAGCCACCAGCCGGTGCAGGTGCGCACCGACGGCAGGTCAGCGTGCCGTCTCACCACGCGTGGCTTGGAGCCGCCCCCGGTCTTCGTCCTGGAGTGGAACCCGTTCGACGAGGCCTGCGCCACGATCGACCCCAGCAAGCTCCAGCTGCTCATCGCGGAGGACGCGCGGTACAGCAGCGTCGCGGGGGTCGCGCCGCCGGGCACCGGCTTCGTCCGGCTGCACTGGCGCAACGGCGACGTCACCGACGTCCCGTCGCGGACGACGAGGTGCCGGCGTTCGTCGACACCAGCGGGCACCGGCCGGACCGCCTGACCCTGGCGCAGGCGATCAACACTGCCGGCGACGAGACCGCGCGGGTGGAACCCTGACGCCGACCTAGACTCCGGCGGGTGGCAACCCGGGACGTCGTCGTGGTCGGCAGCGGCCACAACGCGCTGGTCGCCGCCTGCTACCTGGCCCGCGAGGGACTGGACGTCGAGGTGGTCGAGCGCGACACCGTGCTCGGCGGCGCGGTCTCCACGGTCGAGCGCTGGCCCGGCTACGCCGTCGACCGCGGGTCGAGCGCGCACATCATGATCCGGCACACCGGCATCGTCGAGGACCTGCGGCTTGCCGAGTGCGGTCTGCGCTACCTCGACATGGACCCGTGGGGCTTCGCGCCGTTCGGACCGGCCGACGACCAGCAGGCGCTGACCTTCTCGGTCGACCTCGACGCCACCTGCGCGTCGATCGCGGCGATGTGCGGCGACCGCGACGCCGACGCCTACCGCGCGTTCGTCACCGACTGGGGCGCGCGCAACGAGGCGGTGTTCGCCGCCTTCCAGGACGTGCCGACCGCCGGCCGGCTCGGCCGTCACCTGTGGGGCGCCGGCAAGGCCACCGACGTCGGCGGGCTGGAGATGTCGCGCCAGTTCCTGCAGCCGGCCGACCAGCTGCTCGACGAGCACTTCGCCGACGAGCGGCTCAAGACCGCACTCGGCCTGGCTCGGCGCGCAGTCCGGGCCGCCGGGGCACGAGGTCGCCACCGCCGACCTGGTCGGCTGGAACGCGCTGATGCACCGGATGCCGCCCGGCCGTGCAGTCGGCGGCTCCGGCGCGCTGACCGTGGCGCTGGCCGAGCGGCTGCGCCGGCTCGGCGGCATCGGTGCGCCTCGGCGACGGCGCGGCCGCGATCACCCGGTCCGGCGACCGGGTCACCGGCGTCACGACGTCGTCCGGCGAGCACCTCGGCTGCCCGCGCCGTCGTCGCCGGCTGCCACGTGCTCACCACCCTCGAGCTGCTCGGCGACCAGGCGCTGCTCGACCGCGCGACCACCGCGGTCCGGGTCGGCAACGGCATCGGCATGGTGGTGCGGCTGGGCACCAACGACCTGCCGCGCTATCCGTCGGCGGCGGGCGCGTCGCCGTACTCCGCGATGCAGCTGCTCGCGCCGAGCCGCACCCACCTGCGCGCCGCGCACGGCGAGTTCACCGCGGGCCGCACGCCGACCGAGCCGGCCGTGCTGCTGATGACGTTCAGCGCGCTCGACCCGACGATCGCGCCCGAGGGCAAGCACAACATCAGCGCGTGGGCGCAGTGGCACCCCTACGAGCTGTCGACCGGCGAGCAGTGGGACGACATCCGCGACCGCGAGGCGGACAAGATCGTCGCGCAGGTCGAGAAGGCCGCACCCGGCTTCGCCGAGCAGCATCGAGCACATGCACGTGCAGACGCCGCTGGACCTCGAGCGCGAGCTGGGCCTGCGCCGCGGCAACGTCATGCACGTCGAGATGGGGCTGGACTCGATGTTCGCGTACCGGCCGCTGCCCGAGCTGGCGGGCTACCGTACGCCGGTGCGCGGCCTGTTCCTCACCGGCGCGTCGACCCATCCGGGCGGCGGGGTGTTCGGCGCGTCCGGCCGCACCGCGGCGCGGCGTCGTGCTGGCCCAGCGGCGGCGAGTGGCGATGAGCTCCATCGCGCTACGGCGTGCGCAGCAGCCGCCGGCAGCCCTCCGGCGTGCGGCGTCGGCCTGCCCTGGCTGCTGCTGCGGCACCACAGTCGGGCTCGCAGATCGCCTACCCGCTGGTCGACGGGCGTGGCTGCACCGCGTCACCGTCGCCACTGTGGTGTCTTTCGCCGCGACCTGCGTGCTGCACGCGCTGGTGCACCGCGGCGTCGGCTGGGCGCTCGGCCTGGTCGTCGTCACCGCCGGCGGCGGGCTGCTGGCCGAGGCGGTCGGGGTGCGCACCGGGCTGCCGTTCGGCGACTACGCGTACGCCGGCACGCTCGGCCCCGAGGTGCTCGACGTGCCGCTGGTCGTGCCGCTGGCCTGGACGATGATGGCCTACCCCGTGCTGCTGGCCGCCCGGCGGCTGACCCGGCGCTGGGTCGTGCTGGTCGGCGCCTTCGGGCTGGTCGCCTGGGACGTGTTCCTCGACCCGCAGATGGTCGGCGACGGGCACTGGACCTGGGCCGACCCGGACGCCCGGCCTGCCCGGCGTACCCGGCATCCCGCTGACCAACTACGCCGGCTGGCTGCTCGTCGGCGCGCTGATGATGCTCGTCCTCGTCGCCGTGCTGCCCCGCGACGACCCGCACCGGCCGGCCGACGAGACGGTGCCGGCCGTGCTGCTGGTCTGGACCTGGCTCGGCTACGTCGCTGGGCAACGTGTTCTGGTTCGGCACCGGGTCGGTCGCGCTGGTCGGCGGCGTGCTGTTCGGGCTGCTGGTGCTGCCCTACGTCTGGTCGCTGTGGCAGTCGCGGCCCTGACCCGCGCGGTCGTGCGGCTCGGCGCCGGCGCTCGCCGTCGCCGGCGCCGTGCACGCCGCGTGGAACCTGCACCGGCTGCGCCGGCCACCGGCCGACCCGCCGCCGGTCGCCGAGCCGGTGGCGGTGCTGCTGCCCGTGCGCGACGAGGCCGCGCGGGTCGAGCCGTGCCTGCGGTCGGTGCTGGCGCAGACCGGCGTGCGCGACCTGCGGGTGCTGGTGCTCGACGACGGCTCGACCGACGGCACCGCCGACGTCGTGCGCCGGGTCGCCGGTGACGACCCGCGGGTGCAGCTGCTCGACGGCGCGCCGCTGCCCGACGGCTGGTGGGGCAAGCCGTGGGCCTGCCAGCAGCTCGCCGACGCCGCGCACGGCGCGACGGTGCTGGTCTTCGTCGACGCCGACGTCGTGCTCGCGCCGCACGCGGTCGCGGCCTCGGTCGCGCTGCTGCGGTGGAGCGGCGCTGGACCTGGTGTCGCCGTACCCGCGGCAGGTCGCCGTCACCGCGGCCGAGCGGCTGGTGCAGCCGCTGCTGCAGTGGTCGTGGCTCACGACGCTGCCGCTGCGGGTGGCCGAGCGGTCGCCGCGGCGAGTCGCTGGCCGCGGCGAACGGCCAGCTGCTCGTGGTCGACGCGGCGGCCTACCGGCGCGCGGGCGGGCACGCGGCGGTGCGCGCCGAGATGCTCGAGGACGTCGCGCTGCTGCGCGCGGTCAAGCGCAGCCGGCGGGCGCGGCGCGGTGGTCGACGGCACGCGAGCTCGCGACCTGCCGGATGTACGACGGGTGGCCGACGCTGCGCGAGGGCTACGCGAAGTCGCTGTGGTCGGCGTTCGGCTCCCCGGCCGGCGCCGTCGCGGTGGTCGCGGGTGCTCGGCGCTGGCGTACGTCGTGCCGCCGCTCGCGGCGCTGCGCGGGTCGCGGGCCGGCCTCGTCGGGCTACGCCGCCGGCGTCGACCGGGCGGGTGCTCGTCGGCCCGCCGGGTCGGGGCGCGGGTCTGGCCGGACGCCTCGCCCACCCGGTGTCGGTCGGCGGCGTTCGGCTGGCTGGTCGCGACGTCGCTGCGCCGGCACCGCGCCGGCACGCTGACCGCCCGCGGCCGCCCTGTCGCCGCACGCCGATAGCGTCCGGGCATGACCACACGCGCCGCCGTCGGGATGTGCTTCGACCGCACGTTCCCACCGCCGTTCGTCCCGAGGTCGCCCGCGAGCTGGACGAGGGCGGCGCCGACCAGCTCTGGGTCATCGAGGACTGCTTCTACACGGCGGCCCCGCCGCTGGCCGGCCGCGGCGCTGGCGGTGACCGAACGGCTGCAGGTCGGCATCGGCATCCTGCCCGCCGTCGCGCGCAACCGCGGCCATCACCGCGATGGAGATCTCGACGCTGTGCCGGCTGGCACCCGGGCGGCGTGCTGCCCGGCATCGGCCACGGCGTGCAGTCGTGGATGGGGCAGATGGGCGCGCGTACGCCGTCGCCGCTGACGACGCTCGAGGAGGTCATCACGGTCGTCACCCGGCTGCTCGCGGGCGAGCGGGTCACCTTCGACGGCCGCGAGGTGCACCTCGACGACGTCGCGCTCGACCAGCCGCCGGCCGAACCGCCGCCGATCCTGGCCGGCTGCGAGGGCCCGAAGTCGATCGCGCTGGCCGGCCGGGTCGCCGGCGGTGTCGTGCTCGCCGGGCCGGCCAGGCCGGCGTACGCCCGGCTGGCGCTCGAGCAGGCCGGTCACCCGGACGGCTTCCACCTCGCCGTGTTCTCGACGATGTGCATCACGCCCGACCGCGGAGACCGCTCACCGCATCGTCGCCCCGCTGCTCGACGAGATCCTCGACCAGCCCGTCACCGGGCCTGCGGGCGCTGCCGTTCTTCGACGAGCTCGTGCGCGCTGCACGCCGCCAAGGGCGTCGACGGGCTGGCCACCATGCCGGACGACTGGTGGGCCGAGATCGGGCCGATCGGCACGCTGGACGACGCCGCCGCGCACGTCGGCGCGCTCGAGGACGGCCGGCGTGCACAGCATCGGGCTCTTCCCCGCGCCCGACGTCGAGATCGCCCGCGGCCAGGTCGACGACGTCCTCGCTCTTGCCAACCGCTGACGACCGAGAGGAACGCGCATGGCCTGCCGGCTCACCGAGATCGTCATCGACTGCCACGACCCGGAGCGGCTCGGCGCCTTCTGGGCCGCCGTGCTCGGCTACGACGTCGTCGGCACCGCGGACGGCCCGAAGCTGCAGGGGCCGGACGGCTCCGGCCCGACAGTGCTGCGTCACCCGCACGCCCGACCCGCCGAAGACGAAGAACCGGCTGCATCTCGACGTGAACCCCACCGACCGCGACCAGGACGCCGAGGTGCAGCGGATCCTCGCGCTCGGCGCCACCCTGGCCGACATCGGGCAGGGCGACGTCGACTGGGTGGTGATGGCCGACCCGGAGGGCAACGAGTTCTGCGTGCTGCGGTCGCGGGTCGACCCGCTGGGCTGAGCAGCGGCCGCCGCACGACGCACGCAGGCCCCGGTCGTCATGACCGGGGCCCGCGTGATGGTGCTGGTGGGTCACATCGCCGGCATCAGGACCTGGTCGATGATGTAGACGGTGGCGTTGGAGGTCTGCACGTTGCCGCAGACGACCTTGGCGTTGCCGTCGACGGTGAAGTCCTCGCCGCTGCCCTCGACCGTGACCTCGCCGCCCTGCAGGGTCTTGTGGGTGCCCGCGAGGTCAGCCGGGGCGAGCTTGCCCTCGACCACGTGGTAGGTCAGGACGGTCGACAGCAGACCCTTCGGGTCCTTCATCGCCTTGTCCATCGTGGCCTGGTCCATCGCCGCGAACGCGTCGTTGCTCGGCGCGAACACGGTGATGTCCTCGGCACTGTTCAGCGTGTCGACCAGGCCGGCCTCGCCGACGGCGGTGACGAGCGTCGAGAGCAGCGGGTTGCTGGACGCGGCGGTGGCGACGGGCTCTGCTGCCATGCCGTCGAAGCTGCCGGCACCGTCGGCCGGGACGTCCGCGCAGCCGGGACCGAACGGCTCGTCGCCGGTCATCTCGGTGCTCTCGCTCTCCATCGGCGAGCTCTCCGGCGCGCTGCTGCTGGAGTCCGAGCCGGCGCGTGGCGGCGTCGTCGTCGCCGCCGCACGCGGCGAGGGCGGGCACGGCGAGCATCAGGCCGGCTGCCGCGAGGGCGATGGATCGGGGGGAACGGACATGCATGGTGGAGCTCCTGTCGGTTGGGTGTGGCTTCGCACCCGCTGCAGGGCGGGTTACGAGGTCGAGCAAGGGGTCAGGCGACCGTCACTGCGGTCGAGTGCCATCCGGTCGCGCCGGACGGGAAAGGTTGTCGGCGCTTCTCGGGCTGGGTGCCGCCGGCGCGGTCGGTGGCCCGGACCTCGAGGGTGTGGCTGCCGGGTGTCGCGTCCCACTGCCAGACCCACTGCCGCCAGGTGTCGATGGACGGTACGTCGGCCAGCCGGGCGGTCTGCCAGGCGCCGCCGTCGACCCGGACCTCGACCTTGTCGACGCCGCGGTGCTGCGCCCACGCGACACCTGCGACGGCGACCTTGCCCGGCTTCAGCTTGCCGAACGGCCGAGGTGTGTCGATCCGCGACATGGTGCGGATCGGCGCCTTCTTCGCCCAGCCGCGCTCGGTCCAGTACGGCGTCGCCTCGTCGAACCGGGTGAGCTCGAGGTCGGTCAGCCACTTGGTCGCCGAGACGTAGCCGTAGAGGCCGGGCACGACCATCCGCACCGGGAACCCGTGCTCGGCCGGCAGCGGCTCGCCGTTCATGCCGACAGCGAGCAGAGCGTCGCGGCCGTCCATGACCACCGCGGTCGGGGTGCCGATGGTCATGCCGTCGGTCGAGGTGGACAGGATCATGTCGGCCCGCGGGTCGACGCCGGCCTCCTCGAGCAGGTCGGCCAGCGGGGCGCCGAGCCAGCGCGCGTTGCCGGCGTACGGGCCGCCGACCTCGTTCGAGACGCAGGTCAGGGTGATGTCGCGCTCGACCAGGTCACGGGCGAGCAGCTGCGCGAAGTCGAGCTCGATCTCCTTGTCGACCATGCCGTGCACCTTCAGCGACCAGCTGTCCGGGTCGACCCGCGGCACGACCAGTGCGGTGTCGACGCGGTAGAAGTCCTTGTTGGGCGTGGTGAAGGTGCTGAGGTCCTTGACCTTCAGCTCGGTGCCGGGCGGCAGCGGCGAGGCGCTGCTGCTCGGCGCCGGCAGCTTGACGGCGGCGCGGGCCGCGGCGACGTCGCCGCGGCCGCTGTTCACCAGGCGACCGACCGTGCCGGCGGCGACCGCAGCAGCGGAGACCCAGAGCGCGGTCACCAGCAGCTGGCGACGAGACGAGTCGGCGGTGGCGTCCGGCGAGCTGTCGATCGCGCGCAGCAGCACGATGAGCGCCATCGCGCCGACGACCGCGCCGAGCAAGGACGGGAACGGGTCCAGCGGCTCGGCGGCCGGCCGGGTGGCCGCCGCGGCGGCACCGACCAGACCGAGCACCGCGACGCCGGCCAGGCCGACCGCGCGCCAGCGCACCGCGAGCGCGCCGGTGACGAGGGACAGCAGCACGAGCACGACGAGGATCGAGCCGATCAGCACCGGCTTGTCGTTGGTGCCGAACTCGCGGATCGCGAACTCCTTGAGCGGGGTCGGCGTCGCGTCGATGACGCTGCCGCCGACCGCGACCACCGGCGAGGCCTCGGGACGGACCAGGACCGCGGCCAGCTCGGCGGCAGCCAGCGCCGCGAGGGCGGCGAGCAGACCGGCGAGAGCCCCGAGGAGGGGCCTCCTGCGCTGGTCGTCCGCCGGGTCGGTCATGACAGGGGTTCTCCACGGGGCACCCGTCCGGATTGGCCCCGGTGCGGCTTTTCGTAGGGTCGCCGCGTGACGCGGGTCGTGGTGGTGGGTGCCGGCATGGCCGGGCTGAGCGTGGCCGCACGCCTGGCGACCCTCGGCCACGACGTCGTCGTGTGTGAGCAGGCGCACACCTGGGGCGGCAAGCTCGGGACGTTCAGCCGGGACGGGTTCACCTTCGACACCGGGCCGTCCCTCCTCACCCTGCCGGCGGTCTACCGGGACCTGTTCATCACGACCGGCAAGCCGCTCGAGGACAGTGTCGACCTGATCCCGGTCGACCCGGTGCGCGCTACCGCTTCGCCGCGGACGACGGCCACGACGTCACCTGGCTGGACGTGCCCAACGCCTCCCGCGCGCGACTCCGGGTGGCGCTGGACGACGCGCTCGGCGACGGCGCCGGCGCCGACTGGGACCGGCTGCTCGACCGCGCGCACCGGCGTCTGGCAGGTGACCCGCGAGCCGTTCCTCGAGTCGCCGCTGGGCGGTGCGCGCGACCTGCTGCGCCTGGCCCGGCGTACGTCCGACGTGCGCACGGTCGCGCCGTGGCAGACGCTGCGCGGGCTGGGCCGCAGCCACCTGCGCGACCCGCGGCTGCGGATGTTCCTCGACCGCTACGCGACCTACACCGGCTCCGACCCGCGACGGGCACCGGCGGCGCTGTCCGTCGTGCCGTACGTCGAGCAGACCTTCGGTGCGCTGGTACGTGCGCGGTGGGCTGCGCCGGCTCGGCGAGGCGGTGCACGAGCGCGCGGTGCTGCGCGGTGCCCGGTGCGCACCGGCGCCGACGTCGTGTCGGTGCGTCGTCGAGGGCGGCCGGGCCGCGCGGCGTCGGTGCTCGCCGACGGCGAGCGGCTCGAGGCGGACGTCGTGGTCGCCAACGCCGACGCGACGCACCTGTACGACGACCTGCTGCCCAGGTCGGTCGCCGGCCGCGCCCGCGCCGGCTGCACCGCGCGACGCCGTCGCTGTCCGGCTTCGTGCTGCTGCTGGCGCTGCGCGGCCGCACACCCGGGCTCGCCCACCACACGGTGCTGTTCCCGGACGGCGGCCCTACGACGACGAGTTCGACGCGGTCTTCGGCCGGCGACGCGCGGCCGGTCGACGACCCGACGGTCTACGTCAGCGCGCCCGACGACCCGGCGCTGCGGCCGGACGACGACTCGGAGGCCTGGTTCGTGCTGGTCAACGCGCCGCGGCACGGCACCGGCACCGGGGCGCGTCGACTGGGACGCGGCCGGGCCTCGCGGCGACGTACGCCGACCGGGTGCTCGACGTGCTGGCCGCGCGCGGGCTCGACGTGCGCGACCGGGTGCTGTGGCGGGAGGTCCGTACGCCGGCCGACCTCGAGCGGGGCACCCGCTCCCCCGGCGGCGCGATCTACGGCACGTCGTCCAACGGCGCCCGCGCGGCGTTCCTGCGGCCGGCGAACGCCTCGCCGGTGCCGGGGCTGTTCCTCGTCGGCGGGTCGTCGCACCCCGGCGGCGGGCTGCCGCTGGTCGGCCTGTCGGCCGCGATCGTCGCCGAGCTGGTCGGCCCGGCCTGACCCTCAGCCCAGCCGGCGGCGTACGACGAGCGCGAGCTGGCCGAGCCCGACGACGCCGAGCCCCACCCAGGCCCACGCCGCCGAGCGTCGGCCACGGGCTGCCGAGCACCGCGGCGCTGGCCAGGAACGCTGCCGTGACGATCACCCGGGTCGGCCGCTCCCAGACGGTGACCACGCCCACCTCGGTCATCCCGGCGGCGGCCGCCCGGGCCCGCAGGTACTCCTGCAGCAGCATCAGCGCACCGCCGGCGGCGCAGACCGGCAGCGGCGCCCCGGCGGCGAGCAGCACGCCGAGGAACAGCAGGTCGCCCACCCGGTCGGCGACCGCGTCGAGCACCTCGCCCCGCGCGGTGGCCCGGCCGGTCAGCACCGCGACCGCGCCGTCGACGTTGTCGAGCAGCCCCGCCAGCACCACCACGGCCGCCGCCAGCAGCAGCCACCAGCCGCCGGCCAGCGCAGGAGCGATCGCCGCCGCGCTGACCAGCACCCGGCCACGTCACCAGGTCGGGTGGCACCCGGGCCGCCGCGAACGGCCGCGCCACGGCGTACGCACCGGTC
>CAVYTH010000009.1:0-64256 GCA_963771345.1 uncultured Actinomycetota bacterium | reverse complement strand
GGCCCGACACGACTCGACGGCTGAGACGAATTGGGGCACCGCGTGCTGGATGCCCACCGGTTCAAAGGATTGCCGGCAGCTGGTGCCGGTCCCCGTGCTCACGGATCGGAGGTGGCCCTACGGGGCCCCGGTGGTCGACAGCAGCAACGACGTCGACCATGAGCAGAACCTCCGGATGATACCCGAGTTCTGCCCGAGGTGGAGCTGGAATGCTGCGACCGACAAGGTACGTTAGCCGGCGAGCTGGCTGCGCCGCTCGGCCCACGCCTCGACCTCGAGCGTGCGCACCATCCAGGTCGCAGCGTTGTCGAGGTGGTCGTTCGTCGAGTGGAGCTCGCGACGGCAGACGGCGGCCATCAGGTCGGCGACGTGCACACCGACGTGCGCAGCGGCTTCTGCGGGAGGTCCAGCCAGTAGCCGTTGAGTGGGACGACGTGAGCGAGGCATACCCGAAATATCGGACCGCTCGAGCGTCCGCGTAGCCCCGGAACGGCCACCCCGCACCCGTCGAACGGTCTAGCCCAACCCGCGACGCTAGGACGCCTTGATCGCCCGACCTTGCTCACATCGTTCCGCGGCGGACCCCGAGCTCCGGATCGCGGCCGGCCATGGCCTCCAGGACGTTGGGATTGATGCCACACCTCTTGAGCAGCTCGCGGTCACGCTCGGTGTCGATCTCCGAGGGCAGCGCCTCTTCCACCTGACGTGCTGTCGGCCTCGTTGTCGCGAGTCCGCAGAAAGGTCAGGAGCGAGTGGCGGTCGATGTGCATGCCGCTTCTCCGTCCAGCCGAAGTCGTGGGCGGGGACGCCCACAGTGTTGTCACGATGGCCGGGGGCTGCGGTTCGGCGCCATGGAGTCGTGAGTGCATCTCTTGGCCGAGGGACTACCCGGCCCGTCGACAGGTGAGCGGTTGTCGTCCTGCGCTTCGGGTGTGGCAACGGCTGCGCGCGGTGGCTGGTACTCGGTTCGGCTCGCGTTCCTCTGATGAGCTGGACGAGTGTGGCGGCGTGGGCTGCGGCCAGTGGACTGACTGTCGCGAGGACCAGGACGTAGCCGGCGACGAACGGGGCGAGGCGGGCATCGAGCTGTGCGCCGGCGGCCATGGCGGCGAGGACGAGGGCGAACTCGCCGCGGGCGAGAACCGTGACGCCCATCGTCAGGCCGGCGCCGGTGTCGAGGGAGTGCAGCCGAGCAGCGACGAGCCCCGCGGCCAGGTTGAGCGCCACGGTGACCGCGACGGCGATCGCGAGACGGGATGGCGACGGTGGCCAAGTCGGCGGGGTCGATGGACAGGCCGAACGCAACGAACAGCACGGCAGCGAATGTGTCGCGCAGCGGGTGCACGAGGCGGCGGATCCTGGGCGCCGATCGTGTCGTGCCGAGTGCGAGGCCGATCATGAACGCGCCGATCGCGTCGGAGACGCCGAGGTGTTGGGCGGTGCCGGCGGTGAGCAGCGCCAGTCCGGCGAAGGTGACGACGAGCAACTCGTCGTCGTGCTCGGGGACGAGGGCGCTGAGCAACCGGCTGCCCAGCATGGCGAGGCGGCCAGCGCGAGCCAGGAAGGCCAGCGCGGTCCCGATGTCGACGGCGCGGCCACCACGGTGTCGGCGCCGCCGAGCACCGGCTGCAGGCGCGGCCAGGTAAACCGCGAGGAACACGTCCTCGATGACGATGATGCCGAGGATCAGCCGGCTCTCCGGCCGGCTGAGTCGCGCCGAGCTCGACGAGGATCTTCGTGGCGATCGCCGACGACGAGATGCCCATGATGCCGGCCAGCACGATCGCTTCGCGCCATCCCCAGCCCAGGGCGAGCCGAAGACGACGCCGCCGCCGACGTTGAGGACCAGGTAGATGGTCCGGCCGCGAGCAGGCGGAGGGCGCCCCGAGAGACGACATCGTCGATGTTGAACTCGAGACCCAGGTAGAAGAGCAGGAAGACCAGGCCGACGCCGGCGTAGCGCGTCGAGGTCGCCGGGGTTGTCCACCAGGGCGACACCCGGCGTGTGCGGGCCGAAGACGATGCCGGCCAACATGAACAGCGGGATGGTGGGTAGCCCGATCCGCCGTCCGCGCGGCCGAGGACGGCTGCCGCGACTAGCGCCCCTCCGAGTACGACGAGGTCGCTGGCGTGGCCCATGTCCTCCGTCCTGCGATAGGTGCGATGGGTCGGGGCGGTTCGTCATCCGGTGCGGGCGCGCCCGACGTCCTTGTCGGTCCGGGCGGCCCAGCGTTGGGCCCAACCCAGCAGGTCCGCGGACCGCTCGCAGCTCGACGTCGGTGGTCTCGATCTCCAGAACCTCCACTCCCCAGTCAGCGGTCAATCGCGCGATGTGCTGCTGCATGCAGGTCCCCTGCGGTGTTCCCGTGGTCAGCAGGGACGCCAGGTCGGTGTCGGCGACCTCGCGGCGGATGCCGGCCTCCACGGCCTCGGCTGCGCGTCGCATCGGGTCCTCGGCGGACACGGTCGATCGCGCCGGTTCGACCACGCGGCACAGGGCTCTGGCCCACACCCGGACGGCGACGCCGTCCCGCGTGACGGCCCGCACCACCAAGGGGTCGAGGCGGGAGGCCCGCAGCGACACCCGGACCGCGCGCTCGACGCCGGGCAGCACCACCACCAGCCCTGGGCCGCGGACCCGGACGACGCGGCCCCACCGCAGGACGACGGCCCGCTCGTGCGCGGCGACGACCCGCACCGACGCGACGCCCAGCAGCAGGAGCACCAGGGCGGCGATCACGACCAGGGTCGTCGTGGTGTCGGGGCCGACTGTCGCGGCGGGTGTGGTCATCGACGGCGGGAGGTCCGGCAGCGTCACGGTGACCACCTCCGGGTCTGGCGCGGCGGGAACGACGGGCTGCTGTCGGCGTGAGCTCCGTGAGAGGGAGCGTCGTGCCCGCCGTTCCGCCGCGTCATCACGATCTCGTGCGGTGCCCGGCACGCGCTATCCGTGCTGCCCCCCAGTTCCGGCCGGATGGGTACCTCACTCGGTGCATGCGCAGGTCGTGGTCCGGTGTGGGGTCCAGGCCCCATTGACCCGGATCGCGTGGACAGGCTTCCCGACGGTGCGTGACGCTGTCGGTGTGAAGTCCGCGATGAGCATGCCGCTGTTCTGGCGGGTCTGCCTGATCAACGGCCTCGTCTTCCTCGTCGGGACGGCGGCGCTTGGCGCTGTCCCCGGCGACGGTGTCGTCGCGGGTGCTGGCCTCGGAGGCCGTCGTGCTGGCCGTCGGCCTGGTCGTGATCCTGCTGACGAACGCGCTGCTGCTGCGGACCAGCCTGGCGCCGCTGGACCGGCTGATGCGCCTGATGGAGAGCGTCGACCTGCTCCACCCCGGGCAGCGGCTGCCGGAGACCGGCAACGGCGCCGTGTCGCGACTGGTCACAGCTTCAACGCGATGCTCGACGCGGCTCGAGGCCGAGCGGGGCGCGAGCATCGGCGCACGCGCTCGCAGGCGCAGGAGGCCGAGCGGCACCGGATCGCCCAGGAGCTGCACGACGAGGTCGGGCAGAGCCTGACGGCGGTCCTGCTCGGGCTCAAGCGCGCCGCGGACCGGGCGCCCGCCGACCTCGCCGACGAGCTGCGCGCGGTGCAGGAGACCGCACGGTCGAGCCTCGACGAGGTACGCCGGGTCGCCCGCCGGCTCCGCCCGGGTGTGCTCGAGGACCTGGGGCTGCTCAGCGCGCTGGCCGCGCTGGCCACCGACTTCTCGGCCGCACAGCGGCGTGCCGGTCCGCCGCGGGTATCGAGCCGGACCTGCCGGCGCTCAGCCGGGAGGCCGAGCTGGTCATCTACCGGGTCGCTCAGGAGGCGCCTGACCAACGCCGCCCGGCACGCCGACGCCGACCTGGTGGAGCTGTCCCTGACCAGGCAGGGCGACGGGGTGGCGCTGCGGATCGCCGACGACGGCCGCGGCCTGCAGGGCGCGGCCGAGGGCGCCGGCATCCGCGGGATGCGCGAGCGGGCCATGCTGGTCGGGGCGCAGCTCGACGATCGGGCCGCGCGACGGGCGGCGGGACCGAGGTGCGCCTGGTCGTCCCGGTGACGGCCTCGGCGGCGACGTCGTGAGCGGCGCCGGTCCCGACCCGGATCCTGCTGGCCGACGACCACGCGCTGGTCCGCCGCGGCGTCCGGCTGATCCTGGACAACGAGCCCGACCTGACGGTGGTCGCCGAGGCCGGCGACGGCGCCGAGGCGGTCGCGATGGCCCGCACGCCAGGAGATCGACCTGGCCGATCCTCGACGTCGCGATGCCGCGGATGACCGGTCTGCAGGCCGCCCGGGAGCTGTCCCGCCGCACGCCGTGCCCCGCGGATCCTCATGCTGTCGATGTACGACAACGAGCAGTACTTCTTCGAGGCGCTGAAGGCCGGCGCTCCGGCTACGTGCTCAAGTCGGTGGCCGACCAGGACCTGGTCGAGGCCTGCCGCGCCGCGATGCGCGGTGAGCCGTTCCTCTACCCCGGCGCGGTGACCGCGCTGATCCGGGACTACCTGCGAGCGCGCCCGGCGCGGCGAGCGGGTGCCCGGCAGCACGTGCTGACCCCGCGCGAGGACGAGGTGCTCAAGCTGATCGCCGAGGGCCACTCGTCCAAGGAGATCGCCGAGCGCCCTGACGATCAGCGTCAAGACCGTCGAACGGCACCGGGCCAACATCCTGGCCAAGCTGGGCATGCGCGACCGCACCGAGCTGACCCGCTACGCCATCCGCGCCGGGCTCGTCGAACCATGACGCTCCTCGACGGGTGGTGGTGCGATGTGCGCGCAGCGCAGCACCCGACAGTTGTCCGGCATCGCCTCCGCGCCGACCGCGGCCCCAGCGGGCGACGTCGCGCGATGTGCGGGGCGACCGCCCCGCACGGATGGGTCAGGGCGACCGAGGCTCATGGTGTCGAATGCAGCAACTGCCACGTGCGGGCGTACCCGCCGAATGACGACCGGTTCAGGTCACGCGGCAGCCGCAGCGGTCGACCACTTGCGCAGCTGCTCTGGGTCCGCCGAACTGGCCGCGGCTGACCGGTGAATCGCTGGGGGACTGCGCCTGTGCGACGCCATGGCCGGCAGTGGCGACAGCCGCCTTCAGTTCGGTCATCCGTCGACCGCTGTCGAGGGCGAAAAGGAGGCCGACAACGCCCATCAGGAGCCACAAGAGGCGGAACTGGCCGGTGATCATGCCGGCGAGCGTCGCGAGGGCGCCGAGGCCGAAGAACACCCAGCCGCCGATCTGGTTCTTCCGCGCGTTCTTCAGCTTCTTGGTCGCGGCAAGGTGCTGGGCGTAGACCGGGTTGGGGTTCAAGGCGGGAGTCCTCTCGGAGAGTGTTGAAATGCCGCTCCATCGATCATTCCGGACATCGCCTTGAGTGCGCGGTCTGTGGGTGACAGGGCTGCCGTGGCCGATGGCAGTGGCAGCCTGATCAGGTGACCTCCTTGTGCCGGGCCAAGTCCGAGGCGAACCGCCGGCGGCCCACCCGGGCATAGGGCGCTCTGTGATTGCCCCGGCCTATCGACCAGGCGCCTTGACGACAACGGCGTCCCAGAGCAGGTTGCAAACAGATGCCGGAATCGCCGGACGCATGCCCTGGGAGGGCTTCATGGCCGGATTCGTTCAGATCATCGAAACCAAGACGTCCAAGCTCGACGAGATGATGGCTTTCAACGAGGAGTGGCGTCAGCGGTTCCCTGACATGGGACCGAGTCGCGTCCTGGTCTGCGCTGACCGCGACAACGCGGGGACCATCGTCACTGTCGTCGAGTTCCCCTCCTACGAGGCCGCGATGAAGAACAACGAGGACCCGGCCACGGCCGAGTTCGCTGAGCGGATGCAGTCTCTGAGCGACGCGCCGCCGACGTTCCGCAACCTCGACCTCCTGAAGGTGGAGGAGCGATAGCACCGCGTCCCTTCGGGTGATCCCTCGTCATGAGTACCCGGGCCGGATCGTGCTCGCGTCCCCCGTCGCGACAAGACCCACGACCTGCGCCACTACGCGGCGAGCGCGCTGATCGCCGGGGGAGCGTCGGTCAAGCAGGTGCAGATGATCCTCGGCCACGCCAGCGCCGCGGTCACCCTGGGTGTCTACGCGCACTTCTGGCCCGGCGACGACGACCGCGCCCGCGACCATCCTCGACGCCGCTCTTGCGGACTGTGTGCGGACCGAGGAGGTGGTCGGCGACAAACGCGCAGGTCAGAGCCTCAGGACGCCTTGCTGACCGAGGACATGTTGAAGTCCGCGACCCGCCAGGCCGGCATCGCCGTCCGGGTGAAGTAGTCGCCGAACTCCCGGGCCAGGGTCCGCTCGGTCAGCCCGACCTCGGCCAGCCGGCCGAGCAGGTCGACCGGGCTCTCGTTGAACCGGAAGTTGTTGACCTCGGCGACGACCTCGCCGCCCTCGACGAGGTAGACGCCGTCGCGGGTCAGCCCGGTGAGCAGCAGGGTCTGCGGGTCGACCTCGCGGATGTACCAGAGGCAGGTGAGCAGCAGGCCGCGCGACGGTGTCGGCGACCATCTCGTCGAGCCCGCGCGTCGCGTCGCCGGAGGCCATCAGCAGGTTGTCGACGCCGGGGTGAACGGCAGCCCGGTCAGCTCGGCCGAGTGCCGGGTCGGATCAGCGCCTTCAGCTCGCCGTCGGCGATCCAGTCGGTCGTCGACGAGCGGCAGGCCGTTGTCGAAGACCGACTGCGACGCAGCCGGACGACGTCGCGAACGACGACCGGGTCGCACTCGATGCCCTGGCGGCGCGGGTCGCTCCACATCCGCAGCGGCGCGTCGGCCAGCCGCTCGCCGACCCGGGTGCCGCCGCCCTGGCGGCTGAAGACGGTCCGGCCGTCGTCGGCGTCGCGGGCGACCGCCGTCCAGTAGAGGTAGACCAGCAGGTCGGCCACCGCGCTCGGCGGCAGCAGCGTCTCGTAGCGGCCGGCGTCGAGGTCGACCCGGCGCTTGCGCCCAGCGCGAGCCGCCGGGTCAGCTCGGCGTCGACCGCGGTCATGTCGATGTCGGTGAAGTCGCGGGTGCTCTGCCCGACCCAGGACGAGCGCGACCAGTCGGCGGTCTTGCCGGTGACCTCGATGCGTCCGGTCGGCTGGGCGTGCCGCACCCGCAGGCCGGTCGAGGTGCCCGAGGTACGTCGTGTCGACAGCTGGTGCTCGGCGAAGCCGAACAGCTCGCGGCCGGCAGCCCGCGCGTCGAGCGAACACCTCGCCGAGCGTCGGGGCCAGCGTCGCTGAAGACGCCGATCGAGGTCTCGGCCGGCGCCTCGGTCCAGCCCTGCCCGGACTGCGGCACCTGCTCGGGCGTGATCAGCGGCCGGGCGTCCTCGGCGGGACGGCCGTCGCGGGCCGCCTCCTCGGCGGCCCGGACCAGGGCCTCGACCTCGTCGAGGCCGACGTTGCTGCGCGACGACGACGCCGGTCGCCGTGCCCTCGCTGCCGCCGACGGTCGCGATGACGGTCAGCTTCCGGCCGCGCATCACGCCGTTGGTGGTCAGGGTGTTCGCCGCCCAGCGCAGGTTGGCCTCGCTGGACTCCTCGGCGATCGACGACGCAGCCGTCGGCCGCGGAGAGCTCGAGAGCGCCGCTCGACGACCTCCTGCGGCCGTCACGCTGGTGGTCGTGGTGCTCATCGGCCGGCCTCCGCCTGGGTGTTGAGGATCCGCACGCCGCGGAACAGTGTCGAGGGGCAGCCGTGGCTGACGGCGGCCACCTGCCCCGGCTGGCCCTTGCCGCAGTTGAACGCGCCGCCGAGGACGTAGGTCTGCGGCCCGCCGACCGCCTCCATCGACCCCCAGAAGTCGGTGGTCGTCGCCTGGTAGGCGACGTCGCGCAGCTGGCCGGCCAGCCTGCCGTTCTCGATCTGGAAGAACCGCTGCCCGGTGAACTGGAAGTTGTAGCGCTGCATGTCGATCGACCAGCTCTTGTCGCCGACGACGTAGATGCCGCGGTCGACCCGCGCGATCAGCTCCTCGGTCGACGGGCCGTCGTCGGCCGGCTGCAGCGACACGTTGGCCATCCGCTGCATCGGCACGTGCCCGGGGGAGTCGGCGAAGGCGCAGCCGTTGGAGCGGCCGAGGTCCTTCAGCCGCGCCATCGGCCGGTCGAGCTGGTAGCCGACCAGCACGCCGTCCTTGACGATGTCCCACTGCTGCCCGGCCACGCCCTCGTCGTCGTAGCCGATGGAGGCCAGCCCGTGCTCGGCGGTGCGGTCACCGGTGACGTTCATGACCGCGGAGCCGTACTGCAGCGTCGCCGAGCTGGTCGAAGGTCGCGAACGAGGTGCCCGCGTAGTTGGCCTCGTAGCCCAGCGCCCGGTCCAGCTCGGTCGCGTGCCCGATCGACTCGTGGATGGTGAGCAACAGGTTGGACGGGTCGATGACCAGGTCGTAGTCGCCGGCCTCGACCGACGGCGCCCGCAGCTTCTCGGCCAGGTGCTCGGGCAGCTCCGTCGAGCTCGGCGGCCCAGTCGTACGCCGGTGCCGGTGAGGTACTCCCAGCCGCGGCCGACCGGCGGCGCGAGGGTGCGCATGGTGTCGAACCGGCCGGACTCCTTGTCGATGCCGACGGCCTCGAGCTGCACGTTGATGCGCACCCGCTGCTGGGTGGTCATGGTGCCGGCCAGGTCGGCGTAGAACTTGTTCTCCAGCACGGCAGTGCACCGACGCGTCGGCGTGGGCGACGATGTCGTGCGCGAGCAGCCCGGCGCTCCAGTCGGCGAGCAGCGAGACCTTCTCGCGAGTCCGGGACGCTGAACGGGTCGATCTCGTAGGGCGACACCCAGGTGACGTCGCCGTGCGCCGGCTCGTCGGCCAGCTCGACCCGCTCGGTCGACAGCGGCCGGCTCACCTTGGCCACCTCGACCGCCTGCTCGGCGATCCGCTCGGCGGCCTCCGGCGTCAGGTCGACGTCGCGAGGCGAAGCCCCACGTCCCGTCGTGCACGCACCCGCACCGCGAACCCGAGGTCCTCGCCGTCCCTGCTGCCGTCGAGCCGCGCGTCGCGCAGGCTCAGGTGCTGAGTCGCTGGATCCGCTCGACCCGGAAGTCGGCGTGCTCGGCGCCCAGCGCGCGGGCCCGGCTCAGCGCGGCGTCGGCCAGCCGCCGCAGCGGCAGGTCGGTGAAGGCCTCGTCGATCTCGCGGGCACTGGTCGTCTCCGTGGCGTGGGGCGGTCGTCGTGCGGTCGGCGCGTCGGTCAGGGCGAGAGCGTCGGTGCAGTCGAGCACGAGCTTCCCGTGCGTACGCCGGGACGGCGATCCTCGTGTGCGCCTGCCGGGCGCTCTCCAGCGGGTAGCGGCCGCCGTCGAGCGCCCGCAGCCGGCCGGCCGTGTGCAGGGCGAGCAGCTCCTCCATCGCCGGGCGCAGCCCGCCCGGGAGCCGGAGGGCGTGCACCAGCCAGAAGCCGACGACGGCCCGCGAGGTCGCCATCAGCGCGGCCGGCGCGACCGGCGTCGGCGGCACTGCGCGAGGCCATGCCGTAGGTCGACCAGCCGGCCGAACGGGGCCAGTGCCGCGCAGCGAGGCGTCGAACACCCTGCCGCCGGTCATCTCGAGCACGACGTCGACCGGCTTGCCCGTCGTTGGCGTCGAGCAGAGCGTCACGCAGGTCGGGAGTCTCCGGTCGCCGACCCGGGGTCGAGCGCGACGTCGGCGCCGAGCTCGCGGGCCAGGTCGCGCTTCTCGGCGCGGGACGCCGTGGCGATGACCCGGCCGGCGCCCATCTCGCGGGCCAGCTGCACCGCGAGGCAGCCCACGCCGCCGGCGGCCGCGTGCACGACGACCGTCTCGCCGGGCGTGCAGGGGCGCTCGTGCGCAGCAGGTGCCAGGCCGTGGTGCCCTGCAGCACCAGGGCCAGCGCGGTCGTGTCGTCGACGCCAGTCCGGGAGCGCGAAGGTGGTCGCCGGGTGCGCGAGCGCCTGCTCGGCGTAGCCGCCGTTGCCGAGCAGCGCCACGACCCGGCGGCCCGTCGTCGGTGCGGCCGACCACCTCGGCGCCTGGGACGAACGGGACCTTCTGCGGCGCCAGGTAGTCGTCCGCCGCCTGGTGGGTGTCGGCGTAGTTGACGCCCGCGGCGTCGACGTCGAGCAGGACCAGGGCGCCGCGCGGCTCGGGCGCGGGCAGGTCGACGAGCTCGAGGACCTCCGGACCCCCGAACCGGCTGACCTGGATCGCGCGCATCCCGCAGACCCTAACGCGCTGTTTCCAGCGAATTACGGCCGCACCTGCCCGCGCGAGACGCCCGGTTGGGGTACCCGGCGGTAGACCGATACCGTCGCGCCCGTGACTGAGCACCCTGCTGATCCGCACGCGACCGACGGCGCCCGACCGCGGCCGCACGCTCGGTGCTGGTCACCGGCGGCAACCGCGGCATCGGGCTGGCCATCGCCCGGGCCTTCGCGGCCGCGGGCGACCGGGTCGCGGTCACCTACCGGTCCGGCGAGCCGCCCGAGGGCCTGCTCGGCGTCCGGTGCGACGTCACCGACCCGGCGTCGGTGGACGCCGCCTTCGCCGAGGTCGAGGCCGAGCAGGGCCCGGTCGAGGTGCTCGTCGCCAACGCCGGCATCACCCGCGACCAGCTGATCATGCGGATGTCCGAGGAGGACTTCGCGACCGTCGTCGACACCAACCTCGCCGGCTCGTGGCGGGTGGCGAAGCGGGCGTCCAAGGGGATGCTGCGGCTGCGCCGCGGCCGGGTCGTCTTCATCTCCTCGGTCGTCGGGCTGCTCGGGTCGGCCGGGCAGACCAACTACGCCGCGTCCAAGGCCGGCCTGGTCGGGCTGGCCCGGTCGCTGGCCCGCGAGCTCGGGTCGCGCGGCATCACCTCCAACGTGGTCGCACCCGGCTTCGTCGAGACCGACATGACCGCGGAGCTCCCCGAGGACCTGCAGAAGACGTACCAGAGCCAGATCCCGCTCGGCCGGTTCTGCTCGGTCGACGAGGTCGCGCGCGTCGTGCGGTTCCTCGCGAGCGACGACGCGGCGTACATCACCGGCGCGGTCGTCCCGGTCGACGGCGGCCTGGGCATGGGTCACTGAGATGGAGAGCTGAATGGGCATGCTCGACGGCAAGCGCATCCTCGTCACCGGGGTGCTGATGGACTCCTCCATCGCCTTCCACGTCGCGCGGATCGCGCAGGAGGAGGGCGCCGAGGTCGTGCTGACGTCCTTCGGCCGCACGATGCGCATCACCCAGACGATCGCCAAGCGGCTGCCCAGCGCCGCCGCCGGTGATCGAGCTCGACGCCAGCAACGCCGAGGACTTCGACGCGCTGGCCGACCGGGTGCGCGAGCACGTCGACGGCCTCGACGGCGTGCTGCACTCGATCGGCTTCGCGCCGGAGGCGGCGCTCGGCGGCAACTTCCTCAACACCGAGTGGGCCGACGTCGCGACCGCGGTGCAGATCTCGGCGTACTCGCTGAAGGCGCTCGCCGTCGGCGCGCAGCCGCTGATGCCGAACGGCGGTGTCGGTCGTCGGCCTGACCTTCGACGCGACGGTGGCGTGGCCCAAGTACGACTGGATGGGCGTGGCCAAGGCCGCCTTCGAGTCGACGGCGCGCTACCTGGCGCGCGACCTCGGGCCGCGACAACGTCCGGGTCAACCTGGTCGCGGCCGGGCCGCTGCAAGACGACGGCCGCCAAGTCGATCCCCGGGCTTCGAGGAGTTCGAGGCGTCTGGTCGACGCCGCGCGCCGCTGACCTGGGACATCACCGACTTCGAGCCGGCCGCGCGCGGCTGCGTCGCGCTGCTGTCGGACTGGTTCCCGCGCGACCACGGGGGAGATCGTGCACGTCGACGGCGGCGTGCACGCCATGGGCGCCTGAGCAAGGCGCGGCGATGACCACCGATGGCTGGGCGCCGACCGTCGCTGGTCGAGCTGCGGGTGCTCGAGGGCGCGAACCTCTACTTCCCGCGCGCCGGCGGTCAAGCTGACCCTCGACATCACCACGCTGCTCGAGCTCGACGACGCCGACGCCGCGGGCCGTCGGCGCGTGCAGCTCGGCCTGCGCGGCGGCGCGGCCGGGCGCGGCCGGCACCGGGCTGCGGCAGCGCTTCGCCGATGCGCGTCGTCGCCACGGTCGTGCGCCGGGTCGCGCACGAGGCCGGGACGACCCGCCTCGCCGTCCGCAGCCGCCCGACCGCCGACCTGCACCGGCTGGTGGTCGCGTACCCGTGGCGGCACCGGGGCCGCGCCGAGGCGCTCGGTCACGCCGTGGCGGGCGTGCTCGACGCCCTGCCCGGCGCGCCGACCTCGACCTCGGTGCTGGCGCGCCGCGGCCGAGCTACGTGCGCGGCTCCGGCCTCGGCGACGCCGCCGACGCCGCGGCGCCCGCACGTCCCGGTCGTCGCCGTCACCGGCACCAACGGCAAGACGACGACGTCGCGGATGGTCGCCCGGATGGGCCGCTGCGCCGGCCTGGTCGTCGGCTGGTCGTCCACCGACGGCGTCTACGTCGACGGCGAGCTGGTCGAGGCCGGGCGACTACTCCGGCCCGAGCGGCGCCGGCCAGGTGCTGGACGACCCGCGGGTGCAGCTCGCCGTCACCGAGACCGCGCGCGGCGGCATCCTGCTGCGCGGCCTCGGCGTCGCGCACAACGACGTGTCGGTCGTCACCAACGTCAGCGCCGACCACCTCGGGCTGCAGGGCGTCGACACGGTCGACCAGCTCGCCGAGGTCAAGGCGGTCATCACCCGGGTCACCCGGCAGCGACGGCTGGGTCGTGCTCAACGGCGACGACCCGCGGACCTTCGCGATGCGGCTGGCGGTCGACGCGCGGGTCTGCGTGTTCTCCCGCGACCCCGACTCGCCGTCGCTGCGCACGGTGCTCAACGAGGGCGGCCGGGCGGTCACCCTGCTCGACGGCGCGATCACCGTCCTCGAGCCGCGCGCCGAGCCCGACGCGCTGGTGGCCGTCGTCGACGTCCCGATGACGCTGGCCGGGCTGTCGCACGTCAACGTCGAGAACGCGCTGGCCGCGGTCGGTGCCGGCCTCGGCGTGGGGCTGCCGCGCGCGGCGGTCGTCGACGGGCTTGCGGTCGTTCCGCCCCGGGCCGGACGACAACCCCGGCCGGATGAACGTCTACGACCTGGGCGGCGTCACCGTCGTGGTCGACCTGGCCCACAACGAGGCCGGCGTGGCTGCGCTGGTCGAGGTGCTCGCCGGGCTGCGGGCGCCCGGCGGCGCGGTGCGGCTGGTGCTGGGCAGCGCCGGGGGACCGCACCGACGAGATCATCCGCGGTGTCGGCGAGCTCGCTGCCCGCGGCACCGACCAGGTGGTGATCGCGCACAAGGAGCACTACCTGCGCGGCCGGGAGGCCGACGAGCTGGCCGCGCTGCTCCGCGAGGGCGCGGCCGCCGGTCGGGGTGCACCGACGTCCCGGTCCACCCGACCGAGCTGGCCGGCGCTGCAGGCGCTGCTCGACGAGTCGCAGCCCGGGCGACGTCGTCGGCGTGATGTGCCACGCCGAGCGCACCGAGATCGACGGCTGGCTGCGGTCGTCCGGCGCCACCCTCGACGGCCCGGACGAGGTGCGCGACAAGGTGCTGGCCGCGCAATCCGGCTGACCGCCCTTGGCAAGACGCCGCGCGAGGGGTCAGGGTGGGGCAGCCGGCGGAAGTACGGAGGCAGCCGTGAGCGAGCCGAGCAGGCCTGGGGCCGCGGATCCGGGCGAGGACCTGGAGTACGACCTGGCCCACGAGTGGACCTCGGGGGCGCTGCGCACCCACCCGCGCACGCCAGCGTGTACGTCGCCACCCAGACCCCCGACACGGGCGGCGACTACGGCTATGACATGGCGCACGACGTCCCCGGCCGCTAGCCCCCGGCCGCCGCGCCGGTCGCAGTTGACCACGTATGGCAGGCGAACGAGTACTTTGCCAGGCGCAGGTGCCTCGCAAAGTACCCACACGCCTGCCATACGTGGTCGAACGGCGGTGCGTCAGGCGGTGCGCTCGCAGGTGAGCAGCAGGTACTCCCAGTCGACGACCGTGCTGTCGTCGCCTCGGTCGTAGCGGGCTGCGAGTGCCTCGAGCTCGCGGTCCAGGGCGGCGACCTTCTCGGGGTCGTCGGCGATGAAGCTGTAGACCGCGATCGTCGGCCCGTAGTGCGACTTGAAGTAGTCGCGGAAGTCCGCGGGCGTGCGGAAGTGGTCGATCGTCACGGTGCTTCGAGAGGCCGAGACCTCGGTGACCCGGTCGCCGAGCAGGGCGCGGACGTGCTCCTCGGAGCCCCACAGCGGTGGCGGCTGCGCGCCGGGCGGGGGCGGCGGCGCGTACGGCTTCATGGTCGCGAACATCTGGCCGATGAAGCCCTCCGGTGTCCAGCTGAGCAGCCCGATGGTGCCGCCCGGCCGGGTGACCCGGACCAGCTCGTCGGCGCCGGCCTGGTGGTGCGGCGCGAACATCACGCCGACGCAGGACAGCACCGTGTCGAAGGAGGCGTCCGGGTACGGCAGGTTCTCGGCGTCGCCCTGCTCCCACTCGATCTCGACGCCACGCTCGGCGGCCGAGCTTCCGGCCGGTGTCGAAGAGCTCGGGGGTGAGGTCGGAGGCCACCACCGAGGCGCCGGCCTCCGCGGCCGGGATGGCGACGTTGCCCGATCCGGCGGCAACGTCCAGCACCCGTTCACCGGGTTGGACCCCGCTGGCCTGGACCAGGGTCGGGCCCAGGCTCCAGATGAGGTCGGAGGCCAGCTCGGGGTAGTCGCCGAGAGCCCACATGGCGCGGTGCTTGGCCTTGAGCGCGCGGTCGGCCTCGGTGATGTCGTTCGTCGTGGTCACGTCAGTGTTCCTTTCAGATCTTGCGGTCGGTGTTTCCATCGACGTTAGGGATCCGGAAGGTGCCCCGACAGGGTGCAGACGCGTAACTGCCCGAAGGTCAGACGCGGGTCACGGCGGCACGCGCGTAGTCGTCGGCGCCCAGGGCCAGCGCGGCGGCCGCCGTGCGCTGAGCGGACCCGGTCAGGTCCAGCTTGCGGTAGATCGTCTGCAGGTGCCGCTCGACGGTGCGGACGCTCAGCGTGAGCTCGTCAGCGATCTCCCGGTTGTCCCGGCCGGCGGCGACCTGGTCGAGCACCTCGCGCTCGCGCGCGGTCAGCCGGTCCAGCAGGGCGGTGTCCGACGGTGCGACCCCGGGCGGCTCCAGCCCCTTGGCGGGGTACGGCGGCCGACAGCGCGTCGGCGTCCGGCTCGAGGAAGGCCGCGAGCTCCGCGAAGCACACGTCGGTCGCGGGCTCGCCGTCCAGCAGCACGTGGTTGTTGGTCTCCAGGGTGACCAGCTGCGCGCCGGGGATCTCGGCCGCGAGCCGCCGACCGCCCTCGAGCGGGTTGATCTGGTCGCCCCGGGAGTGCATCACCAGGGTCGGTACGTCGACCAGCGGCAGCAGGTCCGAGACGTCGACGTCCATCCGGGCCTGGCGGAACGCGACCGCATTCTCGGTGGTCGTCGACCGGCGCATCAGCTCGTCGATCCAGGTCATCTGCTCCGGCGTGGCACCCGGCATCAGCGCATCGGTGAACACCCGGCGGAACCGGCCCTCCGGGCGGGCCCAGCCGACCTGGATCATCTTGGTGAAGGTCTCCTCGAGCTGGATGGACTCCTCGGAGCCGTCGCCGACGGTCGCGACGTAGCTGCCGAGCAGCGCCAGCCGGGTCACCCGCTCCGGGTGCCGCTGCGCGTAGGCGACCGCCACCGGGCCGCCCTGGGACATCCCCAGCAGCGCGAACCGGTCCAGGCCGGCCGCGTCCACCACGGCCTCCAGGTCCTGCAGCCGCTTCTCGAAGGAGTAGTCGGTGACGTCCCAGTCGGAGAGCCCGAAGCCGCGCTCGTCGTACCGGACGCTGGCGGACACCTCGGCCGAGGCCGTGCGACGAAGTGCTTCCACACCGGGCTCTGCAGGTCGTACTCGAGGTGGCTGAGCCAGCAGGTGGACACGACCAGCGGCGGTCCCTGCCCGTACCGGGCGTACGCGATCCGCGTCCCGTCGGCGGACCGGCAGAAGCCGACCGACTGGGCCGGAGGACGAGTGGCTGCGCCATGGTTCCTGACCGTAACCCAGGCCGCCCGCCTGGTCAGCCTGTTGCGGACCTGCTGGTCAGGTCTCGGCGTCCAGCACCAGGACCGGCACCGTGTAGACCGCGCCGGGCAGCCGGGCCTTCGAGACCATCGGCCGCGACATCCCCGGCCGCCAGACCAGCAGCCGGACCCGGGGACCCTCGTCGACGGCGATCACCAGCCACCGGCCGCGGCCGTCGAAGGCAAGGCCGGCCTGCGTCTTCGGTGCCAGCTCGATACCGGGTACGACGGTGAGCTCCCCGCTGCGCAGGTCGAGCACCGCCAGGTCGGAGGGACCGCCGGGGTGCCCGACGCCGAAGCGCAGGTCCGGCTCCGTCCGGGACACCTGGACCACCAGCCGCCGACCGTCCGGGCTGACCACCGCCGGCGACGTCGGTGCCCGGCCGGCCGGCAGCGGGTAGCGCCGCAGCGACCCGCCTGCCGTGTCGACCCGGGTGAGCACGCACCGCCCGGTCAGGCCGCAGCCCACTCCCGCCGTGACGCGGAACCGTTCGGTCGCCGCCAGCAGCACGCCGGTGCCCAGCGTGCGGACCTGCGGCGGGTCGCCGCGCGACACCGCCGCCAGCTCGAAGCCGCCGTCCGGCGCGGGTGCACCGGGACGCAGCAGGGCGCCGAGGAACTCCTGCCGGGTGGCCATGGCGACGTCGAACCCCATCGGCAGCCGGACCTTGTCGCTGCCGTCCAGCGGTCGCAGGACGAGCTGCCGTCCGGTCGGGTTGCCGGCGTACCGCAGCGCCCAGGTCGCGTCCGGGGCCGTCAGCAGGGTGTCGGTGCCGCCCGGCAGGACGGTCGACGCCGACCGGCCGGCGACGTCCACCCGCAGGACCGCTCCGGTGCCCAGCTGCCTGGATCGCCGTGCAGGTCGTGCGCAGTGCGTGCACCTGGCCGGCCGCGGCAGCCAGCTGCAGGACCAGCGCGTCCCGGCCGACCCCGGCGTACGGCCGGACCCGGCCGGTGTCGAGGTCGACCGCGCGCAGGCCGGCGCCGCCGACGAGGACCGTGAGGCCGGTCTTCCCGCGCAGCGGTGCGGTCGAGAGCAGCGGCAGCTCGGTCGAGCCGCCGCAGGCGGCCACCGCGGTCGGCCAGGGCTGCTGGCCGTCGACCGGTGCCGGCTCCGGTGCCGGATCGACCGTCGCGCTGGCGCTAGGCGTCGACGGGGTGGCGTCGCCGAGTCGCCGGCTCGGTCGGCGCGTACGGCGACGAACGCCACCGCCGCCACCACGGTGACGCCCGCGACGGAGCGCAGCCACGGACGGCGCGGCGGCCGGTCCGGTCCCTGCGCCAGCACGTCGCTCACCGGGTCATCAGAACACCGCGCGGCGCGCGGCACCAGCACGCGCGGCGAGAACAGTCGGACGGCGTCAGGTGATGCGCGTTGCCGGGTCCAGCGCCCAGGCCAGCACGGCCGGCCACGGCCCGTACCCGTCCTCGATCGTCAGGTGCCCGGCACCGGGCAGGACGTCGCTGTCCAGCCCGAGGGGCCCGCCGTACAGCGCGTGTGCGGTGCCCTCGGTGCTGTACACGTCGGCGTCCGAGGCCACCAGCCGGACGGCGGTCCGGCTGGCCGACCGGACCGACGCGGGGTCCACCGGCGCGACGAACCCGGCGATGGCCGGGATCGCCGGCGGTGACAGCGGGCTCGGCGGCGCCACCAGCAGCACCCGGTCGGCCGGCGGGTCGACCAGGCCACGAGCGGCAGCGTGCAGCCACAGCAGGCACGCCCAGCGAGTGCGCGACGACGACCCGCTCGCCGTCGCCCATCTGCCGCCACTCGGCGCGTGAAGGCCTCGAGCCAGTCGTCGAGCACCGGGTGGTCCGGCGACGGCAGCTGCGGGTAGAGCACCTGCTCGCCGCGGGCCCGCAGCCGTCGATCGAGCCACCACTCCCAGTGCTCCGGCCGGGCGGTGGTTCTCCCAGCCGTGCAGGACGAGGAACCGCCGGCCGGTCACTGCTGCGGGTCTGTCCTGCCCCGGTGCGCGGGGACGGCGTGTCCGGGTCGCCGACGGCCTCGTCGACGTGCGCGCCGGCCTGGGCCTGGTGCGACATCGTCTCCGAGCTCGGCGAGCACGGCGCCGTGCTTGTCGACGCAGAGCACGACGAGGTCGCCGGGGTTGGCCCGCGCCATCGCCTGGTGCACGGCGGGGATCTCCTCGAGGACGATCTCGACCTGCTTGCAGCGCGCGCCCTCGGCCATCCGGGCCCGGGCACCGTCGGCGACCAGGCCGGCGACGTCGCCGCGCTCGCGGCCGCGCAGGGCCACGTCCTCGCGGACGACGAGCACGTCGAAGTGCTCGGCCGCGATCGAGCGCCGAGCTCGCGCATGTCCTCGTCGCGCCGGTCACCCGCGGTCGCGACCACGCCGATCCGCTGCGGGCTTGGCCAGCTCGGAGGTCTGCCTCGGCGCGCTGTCGGCCAGCTGCTCGACGAAGTCGCCGAGCAGCCGCATGCCGGGCGCGTTGTGGCAGTAGTCGACGATCACGGTGGCGCCGCCGACCTCGATCTGGTTCAGCCGGCCGGGCGACAGGTAGTAGGACGTGCGTGAACGTGCGCAGGCCCTGCCGGATGTCGTGCAGGTGCGCGCCGGCGGCGAACGCCGCAGCCGGCTGCCGCCATGCGCGTTCTGCACGTTCATCTTCGCCCTGCCGCCGAAGGTCGCGGGCAGCAGGTGGGTCCACGCGAGCTGCATCGACGCGCCGGCCGTGCCGGATCACGATCATCTCGCCGAGGTCGCCGCGCTCGAGGACGACGGCGCGGCCGCCGCGGCGGCAGTGGTCGTCGACCGATCTCGCACGTCTCGCTGCCGGCCTCGGCCATCGAGAACCACACCACCTCGCCCGAGCACCGGCGGCGCATCCCGGCGCACCAGCTCGTCGTCGGCGTTGAGCACGGCGAAGCCGTCGCGGGGCACGGCCTCGACGACGACCTGCTTGACCTCGGCCAGCTGCTCGAGGGTGTCGATGCCGCGCATCCCGAGGTGGTCGGGCGCGACGTTGAGCACCACCGCGACGTCGTTGCGCTGGTAGCCCAGGCCCTCGCGCAGGATGCCGCCGCGGGCCACCTCGAAGACCGCGAAGTCGACGCGCGGGTTCTGCAGCACCATCCGGGCCGACTTCGGCCCGGACGCGTCGGCGCGGATCACCAGCCGCTCGTCGATCACGATGCCGTCGGTCGAGGTCATGCCGACCTTGCGGCCCATGCCCTTGAAGACGTGCGCGATCATCCGCGCGGTCGTCGTCTTGCCGTTGGTGCCGGTCACGGCGACGATCGGGATCCGGCTGGGCGAGCCGGGCGGGAACAGCGAGTCGACGACCGGCTTCGCCACGAACTGGGCGTCGCCGATGGTCGGGTGGGTGTGCATCCGGAAGCCCGGGCGCCGCGTTGACCTCGCAGATCGCGCCGCCGGTCTCGCGCACCGGCTCGGCGATGTCGGGGGAGATGAAGTCGATGCCGGCGACGTCGAGGCCGACGACCCGGGCGGCCTCCTCGGCGATCTCGACGTTGTCGGGGTGCGCCTCGAGGGTGCGGTCGATCGAGATGCCGCCGGTCGACATGTTGCCGGTCAGGGTGAGCTTGACCATCGTGCCCTCGGGCGGCACGTGCGTCCATCGCGAAGCCCTGCTCGCGTGACCAGCTCGACCGCGGCGTCGTCGACCTTGATGCGGGTCAGCACCTTCTCGTGGCCGACGCCGCGTCGCGGGTCGGCGTTGGTCTCGTCGACCAGCTCGCGGACGGTGTGCACGCCGTCGCCGATGACGTGCGCCGGCACCCGCTCGGCGAGCGCGACCATCCGGCCGCCGATGACCAGCACCCGGTAGTCCTTGCCGGTGATGAACGACTCGACGACGACCCAGCCGCGCCGGGACTCCTCCTTGGCGATCGGGAAGGCCGCGCGCACCTCGTCGGCGTCCTTGAGGTCGAGCACCACGCCGCGGCCGTGGTTGCCGTCCAGCGGCTTGCACGACGACCGGGTAGCCGATCCGGTCGGCGACGCGCACGGCCTGCTCGGCGGTGCGCACCGACTCCGACCGCGGCACCGGCAGGCCGGCGGCGGCCGAGCAGCCGGCGTCGTCAGCTCCTTGTCGCCGGCGATGTCGACGGCCAGCGCCGAGGTGTTCGACGTCATCGTCGCGCGGATCCGCTGCTGGTGGACGCCCTGGCCGAGCTGCACCAGCGAGTGCTCGTTGAGCCGCAGCCACGGGATGTCGCGGGAGACCGCCTCGTCGAGGATCGCCTGGGTCGACGGGCCGAACGCGGTGCGCTCGGCCTGCAGCAGGAACCGCTCCAGCTCGGCGTCGAAGTCGAACTCCGGGTCGGCCTGGACGAGGTGGTTGACCAGCCGGACGGCCAGCGTGCCCGGCCGCCAGGCCGACCTGCTCGTCGACGTACCCGTAGATGACGTTGTACTGACCGCGGACGCCGGTGCCGCGGGTCTTGCCGCGCCGGATGTCGTGGCCGGCCTCCTGCTGCAGCTGCAGCGCGGTGTGCTCGGCGACGTGGCCGAGCCAGGTGCCCTCCTTGAGCCGCTCGAGGAAGCCGCCGCGGTGGCCGCGCGAGCACGAGTGCCGGGCCAGGCCCGGCAGCGCCTCGACCAGGCCGTCGACGAAGCCGGGGATCGTGTTGGTGGGATGGTCCTCCAGCGAGCCGAGGTCGACGACGAGGTGCATCGCCGGCTCGTACGACCACAGGTTCGGCCCGCGGTAGACCCGCGGTCTGCAGGATCGCGAGGTCGGGCTGCGGGCTGCTCATCTGCGGCGTCGTCCTCCTCGGTCTGGCTGCTTGATCTGGTGGGCCAGGTGCTCCTCGATGGAAGTCGACCAGCCGGCGCTGCGGCAGGTCGAACCGGGCACCCGACGGGCAGGGTGTGCACCACGACGCCGGACACCAGCAGCGGCGCGCCGAGCTCGGCGATGTGCGCGTCGCTGACCGCCTGGAGCCGTCGGCGACGAAGACGCAGCCGGAGCCGACGACCTCGAGCAGGCGCCCGCCGCGGATCGACGGCCGCGGTGTCCTCGTCGACGCCGAGGCCGAGCAGCCGCGGCGAGCGGCCGACCAGCGACAGCAGCCGGCCGTAGCGGTTGCGCTGCGCGAAGTGCTGGTCGACGACCACGTCCGGCAGCAGGCCGAGGCCGGCGGCCGACGCGGTGACGCCCTGCCGCGGGGTGTCCGACTCGTCGCCGAAGGCGATCATGTGCTCGCTGACGGCGCTCGCGCCCGCCGACGTGCCGCCGACGAGGGCACCTCGCTGGTACGCCGACCGCACCGCGTCGGCGAACCGCGGTGCCGCCGACGATCTGGGTCAGCTTGAGCTGGTTGCCGCCGGTCATGAACACGGCGTCGACGTCGGCCGAGCTCGGCCGCGAGGTCGGCGTCGTCGGCCTCGGCGCGGCTCGACGGGCGCAGCCGGACGACGCTGCCGGCGCCGAGGGCCAGGAACGCCGCGCTCGTAGCTCGTCGAGGATCTCGTCGCCGAGCGACGACGCGGTGGCCACGACGGCGATCCGGGCGCCGTCGCCGCCGGAGAGCCGGATGAACTCGCGCAGGACCACGCGCGAGCCGGTGCGGTCCTCGCCGCCGCCGATGACGCAGAGCGTTCCGGCCGGGACGGGGCTCACCGGTCGCTGGGGCACGAGCCCGAGCGTAGAGGGCGGCGCCTCCCAGGGCACGATGGGCGTATGGATAGCGCGTCGCAGCTGCTCGTCGTCGTCCGGCACGGCAAGGCCGAGAGCGGCGAGGAGGGCGCCGACCACGACCGGCGGCTGACCAGCCGGGGTCTGGCCGCCGCCACCGCGGCCGGGCAGTGGCTGGCCGGCCGGCTGGACCGGGTCGACCACGCCTGGGTGTCGTCCGCGACCCGGGCGCAGCAGACCTGGGCCGGCATGGCGCCGGCGCTGCCCGAGGCCGACGAGGTCTCCGTCGACCGCGGCCTCTACCTGGCCGGGGCCCGCGAGGTGCTCGAGCACATCGCCGTCCGACGACCTGCCGGTGCGCATCGTCGTCGGGCACAACCCGACGCTGGAGCAGGTGGTGATGGCGCTGACCGGCGACCTGCACGGGATGCGCCCCGGTGCGGTGGCGCTGGTCGAGCTGACCGGGGGCAAGGGCCGGCTGGTCGAGCTGTGGGAGCCGCCCCGCTAGCAGCGGGACGGCCCGCCGGTCAGGTCGGCGGCGTGACGACCTGCAGGCCCTCGGCCGCGTCGGCGTCCTCGATCTCCTCGCGGGAGATGCCGAGCAGGAACAGGATCGCGTCGAGGTAGGGCACGTTCAGGGCGGCGTCGGCGGCCACCCGCACCACCGGCTTCGCGTTGTACGCGATGCCCGAGGCCGGCCCGGGCCAGCATGTCCAGGTCGTTGGCGCCGTCGCCGATCGCGACCGTCTGGGACACCGGGACGCCGGCCTCCCGGGCGAACCGCTCCAGCGCCTCGGCCTTGCCGGCCCGGTCGACCAGCGGGCCGAGCAGCTCGCCGGTGAGCCGGCCGTCGACGATCTCCAGGGTGTTCGCCGCCGAGTAGTCGATGCCGAGCTCGGCCACCAGGGAGTCGGTGACCTGGGTGAAGCCGCCGCTGACGATGGCGATCCGGTAGTCGAGGCGCTTGAGGGTGCGGACGAAGGTGCGGGCGCCGCGGGCGAGCTCCAGGTCCCGGCGTACGTCGTCGAGGACCGCCGCGTCCAGCCCGGCGAGCAGCCGCACCCGGGCCCGCAGCGACTCGGCGAAGTCGAGCTCCCCGCGCATGGCGGCGTCGGTGAGCTCGCCGACCTCCGCGGCCCGGCCGGCGTGCTGGCCGAGCATCTCGATGACCTCGCCCTGCACCAGGGTCGAGTCGACGTCCATCACCACCAGCCGCTTGGCCCGGCGGTGCAGCCCGGAGCGCTCGACGGCCACGTCGACGCCGACCGCGGCCGCGGTGAGCGCGAGCTGCTGGCGGAGCAGGACCGGGTCGGCGCCGGACACCTCGAGCTGCACGGCCGTCACCGGGTAGCGCGCGATGCGCACGATCCGGTCGATGTTGCCGCCGTAGTCGGCGATGCAGCCGGCGATGGCGCCGAGCGCGGCCGGCTGCAGCGGGTGGCCCAGGACGGTGACGTGGCTGCGGCCGCGCCGGGCGGGGCCGTCGTCGGCCGGGCCGGCCTGCACCTCGACCTCCATGCCGAGCGGGGTCAGCGCGGCCTCCAGGGCCTGCCGGACCTTCAGCTCCGGCACCCGGCCGGTCCGCAGCAGCACGCCGAGGACCAGGCGGCCGCGGATCACGACCTGCTCGACGTCGACGACCGTGGCGTCGATGCCGGTCAGGGCGTCGAACAGGCTCGACGTGACGCCCGGGCGGTCGTGGCCGGTCACGGTGACGAGCAGCGCGCCGGCTGCGGGGGGGCTGACCATCGGGGCTAGGAGACCCGCTGACCCTTGCCGACGACGGTGATGCCGCCCTCGGAGACGACGAAGCCGCGGGCCTTGTCCTCCTCGTGGTCGACGCCGACCCGCGCGCCCTCGGGCACGATGACGTTCTTGTCGATGATCGCGTTGCGGACGATCGCGTTGCGCTCGACGATCACGTTGTTCATCAGCACGCTGCCGGTCACCTCGGCCCAGGAGTGCACCGTGACCCAGGGGGAGAGCACCGACAGGTCGACCCGGGCGCCGGAGACCACGGCGCCGCTGGAGACGAACGAGTTGACCGCGTGGCCGACGCGGCCGGCCTCGTCGTGCACGAACTTGGCCGGCGGCAGCGGCTCGTGCGAGGTGTAGATCGGCCAGTCGTTGTTGTAGAGGTTGAACACCGGGTGGACGGCGATCAGGTCGGAGTGCGCGTCGTAGAAGGCGTCCAGGGTCCCGACGTCGCGCCAGTAGTCCTTGTCGCGCGACGTGGAGCCGGGTACGTCGTTGTCGCGGAAGTCGTAGACCTGCGCCTCGCCGGTGGCGACCAGCATCGGGATGATGTTGCCGCCCATGTCGTGCTTGCTGCTCGGGTCGAGCGCGTCCTTGCGCAGCGCGTCGATCAGTACGTCGGTGGAGAAGACGTAGTTGCCCATCGAGGCGTAGACCTGCTCGGGGTCGTCGGCCAGGCCGACGGCGTCGGTGGGCTTCTCGCGGAAGGCGGCGATCAGCCGCCGGTCGTTGGCGGTCTCGATGACGCCGAACTGGTCGGCGAGCTCGATCGGCTGCCGGATCGCCGGCCACCGTCACGCCGGCGCCGGACTCGATGTGCTGGGCCACCATCTGGCTCGGGTCCATCCGGTAGATGTGGTCGGCGCCGAAGACGATGACGTGGCTCGGCCGCTCGTCGCCGATCAGGTTGAGGCTCTGGTAGATCGCGTCGGCCGACCCGGCGAACCACCGCGGGCCGAGCCGCTGCTGCGCCGGGACCGGCGCGATGTAGTTGCCGAGCATCGTCGACAGCCGCCAGGTGCCGGCGACGTGCCGGTCGAGGCTGTGGCTCTTGTACTGCGTGAGCACCACGATCTTCCGGTAGCCGCCGTTGACCAGGTTCGACAGCACGAAGTCGATGAGCCGGTAGATGCCCGCCGAACGGCACGGCGGGCTTGGCCCGGTCGGCGGTCAGCGGCATCAGGCGCTTGCCCTCGCCGCCGGCGAGCACGATGGACAGGATCCGATCCGGCATGGGCGCACGCTATCCCTGCGGGCCGCGACGGGCCAGAATCCGTCCATGCGCGTCGACCTGCTCACCCGTGAATACCCGCCCGAGGTCTACGGGGGCGCCGGCGTCCACGTCGAGTACCTCGCCCGTGAGCTGCGCCGGCTGGTCGACGTCCGGGTGCACTGCATGGGGGCACCGCGCGACGAGCCGGGCGTGACGGCGTACGCCGTGCCGGAGGCCCTGGCCGGCGCCAACCCGGCGCTGCGCACGCTGGGCACCGACCTGTCGATGGTCGCCGGCTGCGACGGGGCCGACCTGGTGCACTCGCACACCTGGTACGCCAACCTCGCCGGGCACCTGGCCAAGCTGCTCTACGACGTGCCGCACGTCATGAGCGCGCACAGCCTCGAGCCGCTGCGGCCGTGGAAGGCCGAGCAGCTCGGCGGCGGCTACGCGCTCTCGTCCTGGTCCGAGCGCACGGCGGTCGAGACCGCGGACGCCGTCATCGCCGTGTCGGCCGGGATGCGCGACGACGTCCTGCGCTGCTACCCGGGCGTCGAGCCGGACCGGGTGCACGTGCTGCACAACGGCATCGACACCGAGGAGTACCAGCCCGACCGCGGCACCGACGTGCTCGCCCGGCACGGCATCGACCCCGACCGCCCGTCGGTCGTGTTCGTCGGCCGGATCACCCGGCAGAAGGGCCTGCCGCACCTGCTGCGCGCCATGATGGCCCTCGACCCGTCGGCGCAGATCGTGCTCTGCGCCGGCGCGCCGGACACCGACGAGATCCTCGCCGAGGTGACCGTGCTGGTCGAGGAGCTGCGCCGGGACCGCGACGGCGTCTTCTGGATCCAGGAGATGCTGCCCAAGCCGGACGTCATCCAGATCCTCACCCACGCCACGGTCTTCGCCTGCCCCTCGGTCTACGAGCCGATGGGCATCGTGAACCTCGAGGCGATGGCCTGCGAGGTGCCGGTGGTGGCGACCGCGACCGGCGGCATCCCGGAGGTCGTCGCCGACGGCGAGACCGGGCTGCTGGTGCCGATCGAGCAGGTCTCCGACGGCAGCGGGACGCCGCTCGACCCGTCCCGGTTCGAGGCCGACCTGGCCGACGCCCTGTCGCAGGTGCTGGCCGACCCCGCGCGGGCCCGCGAGATGGGGCATGGCCGGTCGGCGGCGCGCGGTGGAGGCCTTCTCCTGGCCGGCGGTCGCCACCCGGACCCTCGACCTCTACCGCACGCTGCTGTGACGCCCGAGCCTGGCCGGCCTGTGCTGGTCCGGCTCTGCGGTGAGCTGGCTGCCGAGGTCGACGGTGCGGTGGTGGGCGGGCGCGCGCTGGCCAGCCGGAAGGGGCGGCTGCTGCTCGCGCTGCTCGCCGCCGAGCGCGGCCGGCTGGTCCCGACCGACCGGATCGCCGAGGTGCTCTGGGCCGGCGAGCCGCCGGACGGCGCTGCCGCGAACGTGGCGACCCTCGTCAGCCGGCTGCGCGGCGTGCTCGGTCCCGGCGTCGTGAGCGGGTCCCGGGCGGCGTACGGCCTGCTGCCCGGCGCGGCCGTGGACCACCGACCTCGACGTCGCGGCCGGGCTGGTCGACGAGGCGTCCCGGCGCGCGGCGTCCGGCGAGCCGGGACTCGCCCTGGCGGCGGCCGAGCGCGCGCTGGGCCTGCTCGGCCGGTCGAGCGGGCTGGACGACGTCGCGGCCGACGGTCGACGACGACTGGGCGGCGCCGGTGCGCACCGAGGTGCGGCTGCTCCGGCGCGCGGCCACCCACCTGGCGGTCGAGGCGGCCGGGCGGACCGGCGGGCACGCGCTGGCCGAGGGGCTCGCAGCCGCCGCCGTCGAGGCCGACCCGCTGGACGAGAGCGCCGCCCGCGACCTGATGCGGGCGCACGCCGCCGCGGGCGACACCGCCCGGGCGCTGGCGGTGCACGCCGAGCTGGCGAAGGTCCTGCGCCGCGAGCTCGGCGTCGACCCGGCGCGCGAGACCCGGGACCTGCACCTGGCGCTGCTGCGCGGGCTGCCGCCGCCGGGGGCGGACCCGACGCCGGCGGGCGGCCGGCTCCCGCGTCGGCGACTACATCGGCCGGCGGGCGCGCTGCTCGGGCGGGCCGAGGAGCTCGCCGTGCTGGGCGACGCGTGGTCGCGCGCGGTGTCCGGCGCCCCGGGGCTGGTCGTCGTCACCGGCCCGGGCGGCATCGGGAAGTCCGCGCTGCTCTCGGCGCTGACTGCGGTCGTCGATGTCCACCGGCGGCGTCGTGCTCGCCGCCCGGTGCCATGCGTCCGAGCGCTCGCTGCTGCTCCAGCCGGTCGCCGACGCGCTGCGCTCGACCCTGACCGGCCTGGCGCCCGCCGAGCTGGCGGCCATCCTCGAGGGTCATGTCGACGAGTGGCTGGGCCTGCTGCCGGAGCTCGCTGCGGTGTTCCCCGCGGCGGCCCGCGCGGGGGCGCCGCGCACCGCGGCGCGCCCCGCGCAGGCCGAGCGCCGGGCCGTCTTCGAGGCGGTCGCGCACGTCCTCGACCGGCTCGGCCGGTCCCGCCCGGTGCTGCTGCTCCTCGACGACCTGCAGGACGCCGGCCTCGCGACCGTCGAGCTGCTCGACCACCTGCCGCGGCGCCTCGCGGTGCGTGCAGGCCCGGGTGCTGATCGCCGCCGCGAGCCGCACCGGCGAAGGCCCGGCCGCCGCGGCGCCGGCCGGGGACGACACCACCCGCGTCGTCGCGCTGGACCGGCTGCCGGCGTCGGCCGTGCAGGCGATGGCCGCGGCCGCCGGGCAGGCCGAGCGGGCCGCCGACCTGATGACCCGCACCCGCGGGCACGCGTTCAGCGTCGTCGAGATGCTGCGGGCGCTGGCCGCGGGGGACTCCGGCGTCCCGCAGACGCTCGCCGACGCGATCCTGGCGCGGGTCGACCGGGCCGGCGAGGACGCGGTCGAGACGATGCAGGCGGCCGCCGTCCTCGGGACGCAGGTCGACCCGGTCCTGCTGGCCGGGCTGCTCGAGGTCAGCGAGCTGGTCGCGGTCCGGCGGTGCGAGGCGCTGGTGCCGGCGGCGCTGCTGGAGCGCCGCGAGCTCGGCTACGAGTTCGCCGGCGACCTCGTGCAGGAGGTCGTGTACGCCGCGCTCGCCGACCCGCTGCGGCGGGCCCACCACCGCCGCGCCGCCGACCTGCTGGCGCACGACCCGGAGGCGATGGCGCCGCACGCCGAGGCCGTGGACGACTGGGCACGCGCCGCGCGGGGCTGGCTGCTGGCCGGCCAGGCGGCCACCGTCCGGGCCGCGGCCGGCGACGCGGTGGCCCTGCTGGACCGGGCGCTCGCCGCGGCCGAGCAGGTGCCGGCACCGGACATCGTGTCCGCGTCCTGCTCGCGCGGGCCGCCGCCCTGGATGCCCTGACCGAGTACGCCGACGCCCTGCTCGACCTGGACGCGGCCCTGGCCACGGCGCGCGAGACCGGCGACCGGCGGCTCGAGATGGCGGCGCTGCGGGCCCGGGGCGGTGACGTCCCCGTCGCGCTGCACCACCCCTCGGAGTCCTGGGGCGGCTTCCTCCGGTCCGGGCTTCGGCTGGCCGCCGAGCTCGGCGACCGGACCGCGGAGGCCGAGCTCGGTGCCCGGCTCTCGGTGCTGGCCACCAGCAGTCTCCGGTTCGACGAGGCGCTCGGCTTCGCGCGCCGGGCGTTGGCGGCCGGCCGGGCCTCGGGCGACCCGGCCGCGCTGGTCGCCGGGCTCGACGGCCTCAAGACGGTGCACGCCTACCTCGGCGACACCGCACCGCTGGCTGCCGTCCTCGACGAGCTGACTCCGCTCGCCCGGCGGCTGGGCGACGGCCTGGTGCTGCAGTGGTGCCTGTTCGAGTCGTCGTTCGTCGCGCTGGCCGCCGGGGACGCCGACGAGGCCCGGCGTCGGGTCGACGTCGCCATCGCAGCCGGCCGGGAGGTCGGCTACCCGGCGTACGCGCCGTTCTTCCTGGCGCACCGCGGCTGGATGGCGCGGCTCGGCGGCGAGCTCGATGTGGCCCTGGCCGACGGCCGAGCCGCGGTCGAGGAGGCCGCGACACTGGACCATCCCTGGTGGTTCGCGGCGGCCTCCGGGCTGTACGCCGCGAGTCTGCTCGCGGCCGGCCGCGCGGACGCGGCGGCGGTGGTGGCGCGGGCCGGCGTGGGACTCGGTGCACGACCACGGCGCGGAGGCGTACCAGCTGCTGACCCTCGCGCCGCTCGCGGCGGCCACCGGCGACCCGGCCTTGCTGTCGAGCGCGCTGGCCCAGCTCGCCGCCATCGCGGCACCGGCCGGCCAGGCGTGGGTCCTCGGCGCCGACGCGTACCTCAGCGTCGCCGAGGCGCTGCGCGCCGCGGGGCGCGACGACGAGGCGGCCACCGTCGTCGCGCCGCTGCTGGCCGCGACCCGGCCGGACCAGTGGGGACGGCTGCACGACGCCGCGCGCGGCTACACCCCGGCCGGCTCGGCGCTAGCCGCCCGGCGCTAGATCAAGGCGGCCAGCCGCTCGGCCGCCCGGGCCGCCCCGTCCGTCGCCGACCGGGCGGTAGTCCGGCGTCCGGGCGATCTCCTCGGCCAGTGCCGCGCGATGACCTCGGGCCGGGTCTGCGACCAGTCGAGCCGCCGGCCCGCGTGGTGCCGGTCCAGCCGGTGCGCCACGTGGAAGTTCTGCTCGAAGTGGTTCTGCAGCGGGACGTAGAGGAACGGCCGGCCGGTCGCCACCAGCTCCATCGTGGTGGTGAGCCCGCCTTGCACGACGGCGACGTCGCAGGCCGCCAGGTGGTGGTGCAGGTCGGGCACGAAGCCGAGGACGTCGATCTCCGGCCGGCGGGGCAGCGAGCCGGGGTCGATGCGCGGCCCGGCGACCAGGACCATCCGCAGCCCGGGCACCTGCTCGGCGGCCTCGTCGTACGCCTCGGCGACCCGGCGCAGCAGGTGCTCGCCGACGCCCGACCCGCCGACCGCGACGACGCAGACCGGCTCGTCGCCGTAGCCGAGGCGCTCCCGCAGCCGCGCCCGGTCGGCGACCTCGGCCGGGTCGAAGCCGGTGACGTAGCCGGTGAACTCGAAGTGCTCCTCGGTCCACTCCCGGATGCCCGGCAGGCCCGGCCCCAGCGAGTCGGGCACGACGTCGTCCGGCTCGCCGACGAACAGCGCGGTGTCGCGCAGCCGCGGGTAGCGCGCGATGTGCTCGACCATCTCGGCGTTGTAGTCCGACGTCAGCGCCGCCTCGCGCGCGCCGCCGTCGGGCATCGGCAGCCAGCCGACGAAGTCGGTCAGCCAGGCGAACGGCGCCCGCTTGAGCTCCGGGTTCTCGTGCAGGAAGTGGTCGAGGTCCCAGGCCTCGTCGCCCACCCACAGGTCGTGGTGCTCCTCGGTGACCAGGTCGTGGAACACCATGAAGTTCGCGACCAGCACCTCGTCCATCGTGCGGATCGCCTGGAAGGCGTGCAGGTCGTGCTCGCCGGCCTGGCTCTCGATGTGACCGCTCTCGCTGGCCAGGTGCGCCGACGCCGGGTGCACCTGCTCGCCCTGCGCCCGCAGGAAGCCGGCCACCGGCTCCTGGGTGAGCCAGTCGACCACGACGTCCGGCCGCCGCTCGCGCAGCGCCCGCACGATGGCCAGGTCGCGGCGCGCATGGCCGAGCCCGATCGGCGACGACAGGTAGAGCACCCGGGGACGCCGGTCCATCGCCCGGGTCCAGCGCTGCGCCTGCGGTTGCGGCGCGGACACCGAGTCGACGAGCTCCTTCAGCAGCAGGTTGACCGCGCACCGGGTCGCGGCCCTGCGGGAGGTGGCCGGCGCCTTCGAGCCTGACCAGCCGCGCACCGGTCAGCTCGGCGATCCGCTCGCCCCGGGCGAGCGGCATGCACTGGTCCTCGGTGCCGTGCACGACGAGCACCGGGCAGGTGATCGTCCGCAGCAGTGCCTCGCCCTCGTCCGGGTCCGCGGGGTACGGCGCACCGTCGACCGCGGCGATCTGCGCCTCGGCGGAGGACTCGCACGCGAACCCGACCATGTCCTCGATCAGCTTGGTCGAGTGCGGCTCGGAGCAGATCTCGCCGAAGAAGAAGTCCGCGAAGCCCGGCCAGTCGCGCCGCCAGTAGTGCCGGTTGAGCTTCGCCCAGCCCTCGTCGTCGGGCCGCTCCTCGTCGAACCGGGCGATGGCTTCCGCCTTGTGCGCGTGCGGGGCGACGTTGGGGGCCCACGGACCGATGGCCGCGACGGCGAGCACCCGGTCGGGGTGCAGCGCCGCGACGAGCAGCGCCTCCCAGGCGCTGGAGCAGATGCCGACGAGCACCGCGCGCTCGACCCCGACGGCGTCGAGCACCGCGATGGTGTCGGCCACCATCTGCAGCTGGTCGTACGCCGCCGGATCGGTCGTCCGGTCGGAGCGACCGTTGCCGGGCGAGTCGATCGTGACCACCTGGCAGGTCCGTGCCAGGTAGGGGACCTGCGCCTTCCACGCCCGGCCGTGCGCGATCAGGTCGATCGGCACGAAGACCACGGTGGCGGCACCGCTGTCGCCCTTGTCGGCCGAGAAGACCTCGTAGCCGATCTTCACGCCGTCCTGCTCGACGTACCCCTGCACCTCCGGCTCGAGTGCGCGCACGACCGTCTCCCTCCCGCCGCCTTGCCCAGTCCAGCCCGGTTCCGGGCCTGTGGCAACCCTCCGCCGCGATCTTGCAACGGCGTTGCAACACCGGCGCCGACGGTGGGGACGCCGCGCAGGAGGGCGTCGGCACGAGCGAGGAGACGGACATGAACGAGGGCACACTGATGGAGTTCGTCGGCAAGTTCGCCGGCGACCTGGGGGCGACGATGGCCGCCGGCAACGTCGTGGTCGGCGACCGGCTGGGGCTCTACCGGGCCCTGGCCGCCGGTCCGCAGCGCCCGGCCGAGCTGGCCGAGGCCACCGGCACCGACCCGCGGTACGTCGAGGAGTGGCTGCGCGGCCAGGCCGCCGGCGGCTACGTCACGTACGACGCGGAGGCGGCGACGTACTCGCTGACCGAGGAGCAGGCGTTCGCGCTGACCGACCCGGACGGCCCGATCTACCTGCCGGGTGCGTTCGAGCTCGCGCTCGGCTCACTGCGCGCGACGCCGCGGGTCGTCGAGGCGTTCCGGACCGGCGACGGCATCGGCTGGCACGAGCACGACGACATGGTCTTCTCCGGCTGCGAGCGGTTCTTCCGGCCGGGCTACCTGATGCACCTGGTGCCCGAGTGGCTCCCGGCGCTGGACGGCGTCGTCGACAAGCTCAACGCCGGGTGCCCGGGTCGTCGACCTCGGCTGCGGGCACGGCGCCTCGACGGTGCTGCTCGCGCAGGCGTTCCCGGCCTCGACGTTCGTCGGCAGCGACTACCACGAGGGCTCGATCGAGGAGGCCCGCAAGCGCGCCGCCGAGGCCGGCGTCAGCGACCGGGTGCGGTTCGAGGTCGCCGCGGCGCAGAGCACCGACGAGCACGACGTCGACCTCGTCGCGACCTTCGACTGCCTGCACGACATGGGCGACCCGCTCGGCGCGGCCCGGCGGATCAGGTCCACCCTGGCTCCCGACGGCACCTGGCTGATCGTCGAGCCGAAGGCGGGCGACACGGTCGAGGAGAACCTCAACCCGCTCGGCCGGGTCTACTACGGCTTCTCGACCTTCCTCTGCGTGCCGAACGCGATGTCCCAGTCCGGTGGCTACGCGCTCGGCGCGCAGGCCGGCGAGGCGGCGATCCGGCAGGTCGTGACCGACGCGGGCTTCACCCGGTTCCGCCGGGTGCACGAGACGCTGCTCAACCTGGTCTACGAGGCGCGGCCCTGACGGGACACCGTCAGACGGGAGGGGGGCTGCAAGCGGCCTCGACGGCGCGGCGGGCGGCGTCGTCGAGGTCGCGCAGCACCGCCGACCGGGCGGCCGCCTCGCTGGCACTGACCGCCGCGCCGTCGCCGGACGCGGGCCAGCTCGACGATCGCCGAGATGCGCAGCGCCTGCTCGAGGACCGGGTGGGCGTTCGGGTCCGCCGACAGCGGGAGGACGGGTCGCACCGACCGGGACCGGGCCGCGAGCACCTCGGCCGCGGCCGGCTCCCACCGCGCGACGTCGAGCCGGGCGAGCACGGCCGCGGCCTCGCGCATCACGCCGTTCAGCGCGCGCGAGGCGTCGGGCAGCGTCAGGGGAGTGCGCAGGTCGAGCTCGACCGGGTGCACCGACCAGGTGCCGCCGGTCTCGTCGAGCAGGCCGAGCGGCGGACCGCCGACGGTCAGCACCGCCTCGCCGCGGCCGACCGCGCGCTCGTTGAACGCCGGCGGCCCGGGCAGCCCGGACACGTCGCCGGGGCGGGGGAGCACCAGCCGCAGTCCGGTGGCGCCGAGCGACCGCAGCCGCGCGAGCGCGTAGGGCAGGTTCACGTCGTCGGCCTCGCCCGGCAGGCCGACCACCCGGTGCCCGGGGTCGCGGCGACCGCGCACCTCGTCGGCCGCCTCGTCCGGGCTGACCGCGCCGGACAGGGCGGCGCTGCCCCATGCCGCCAGCCGGCCCGCGTTCGACAGCTCCCGCACGCCGGTCAGGGTAGGTCGCCGGCCGCTGGATAGGTTGGGCCGCATGTCCGACGTGCTGCACTTCTCGCAGGTGAGCGTCCTGCGCGAGGGGGCGACCCTGGTCGACCGGGTGGACTGGGAGATCGCCGAGGGCGAGCGCTGGGTGGTGCTCGGTCCCAACGGCGCCGGCAAGACCACGCTGCTGCAGCTCGCCGTCGGCCAACCTGCACCCGAGCCGGGGCACCGCGTCGGTCCTCGGCGAGACCCTCGGCGCGGTCGACGTCTTCGAGCTGCGGCCCCGGATCGGGCTGTCGAGCGCGGCGCTGGCCGAGCGGCTGCCCGCCCGGGAGACGGTCCGCGACGTCGTGCTCACCGCGTCGTACGCCGTGGTCGGGCGCTGGCGCGAGAACTACGAGCAGATGGACTCCGCGCGGGCCGACGAGCTGCTGGCCGCGCTCGGCGTGGCCCAGCTGCGCCGAGCGGCGGTTCGGCACGCTGTCCGAGGGCGAGCGCAAGCGGGTGCAGATCGCCCGCGCGCTGATGACCGACCCCGAGCTGATGCTGCTCGACGAGCCCGCCGCCGGGCTCGACCTCGGCGGCCGCGAGGACCTGGTCCGCCGGCTCGGCCTGATCGCCGCCGACGAGGACGCTCCCGCCCTGGTGCTGGTCACCCACCACGTCGAGGAGATCCCGCCCGGCTTCACCCACGTCCTGCTGCTGCGCGGCGGCCGGGTCGTCGCCGCCGGCCCGATCGAGACCACCCTCACCGCGACCGCCCTCGCCGAGACCTTCGGCCTGGCCCTCGAGCTCGGCCGCACCGCCGACCGCTGGACCGCCCGCGCCGTCTGACGCCTCTGCCGTCGACCACGTATGGCAGGCGTATGAGTACTTTGCGAGGCACCTGCGCCTCGCAAAGTACCGACTCGCCTGCCATACGTGGTCAACTGCGGCCAAGGCGGCGGGGGCTGACCCTCGGCAGAACGGGTGGAACGCGGGCGGGGAACGGTGCGTTGGGCGGGGTGACAAGTGGCCGCTCAATAGGATGGCGACGTGGACGGCATCGGGGACTACGACTGGGTCGCGTGGATCGGCTCGCGGTCGTGCTCGGCATCGTCGAGGTGACGACCCTCGACCTGGTCTTCGCGATGCTCGCGGCCGGCGCGTTCGCCGGGGCCATCACCGCGCTGGTCACCGACCAGGTCGTCGTGCAGGTGCTCGTCGCCCTCGTCGTGTCGGTGGCGATGCTCGCCGTCGTCCGGCCGGTGGCGCTGCGCCACCTGCGCACCCCGCACGCGATCCGCACCGGCACCGCCGCGCTGATCGGCGAGCGCGGTCTGGTCCTCGAGCCGGTCGACGGCGCAGAACGGCCGGATCAAGCTCAAGGGCGAGGTGTGGTCGGCCCGCGCCTACGACCCGACGGCCAGCATCGAGGCGGGTCGCCACGTCGAGATCGTGCAGATCGACGGCGCCACCGCCATCGTCTACGAATCGGAGATCTAGATGGAGTCGGACTCGATCGTCGCTCGTCGCCGTCGCGGCAATCCTGCTGCTGATGGTGCTCATCGCGCTGGCCAAGACCGTGCGGATCGTGCCGCAGGCCCGGGCCGGCGTGGTCGAGCGGCTCGGCCGCTACTCCCGCACCCTGACGCCGGGCCTGTCGATCCTGGTGCCGTTCATCGACCGGCTCCGGCCGCTGATCGACCTGCGCGAGCAGGTCGTCTCGTTCCCGCCGCAGCCGGTCATCACCGCCGACAACCTGGTCGTCGGCATCGACACGGTCATCTACTTCCAGGTCACCGACGCCAAGGCCGCGACCTACGAGATCGCCAACTACATCCAGGGCGTCGAGCAGCTCACCGTCACGACCCTGCGCAACGTGGTCGGCAACCTGAACCTGGAGGAGACCCTGACCTCCCGCGACCACATCAACGCCGCGCTGCGCGGCGTGCTCGACGAGGCCACCGGCAAGTGGGGCATCCGCGTCAACCGGGTCGAGATCAAGGCCATCGACCCGCCCACCTCCATCCAGGACTCGATGGAGAAGCAGATGCGCGCCGACCGCGAGAAGCGCGCCACGATCCTCACCGCGGAGGGCTTCAAGCAGTCGCAGATCCTCACCGCCGAGGGCGAGCGGCAGGCGTCGATCCTCAAGGCCGAGGGTGACGCGCAGGCCGCGGTGCTGCGCGCCGACGGCGAGGCGCAGGCCATCCAGAAGGTCTTCGACGCCATCCACGCCGGCAACCCGGACCAGAAGCTGCTGGCCTACCAGTACCTCCAGGTGCTGCCGAAGATCGCCCAGGGCGACGCCAACAAGGTCTGGATCGTCCCGAGCGAGCTCGGCGAGGCGCTCAAGGGCATCGGCGGCGATGCTCGGCGGCAGCGGCGGCGGCGACAGCACGCCGCCGATCCGACCGGTCTGACACGACTGATCCGGCGAGCAGCCGGTACGCCGGTCAGCCGCCGTCGCGTTCGGCGTACTGGCCGGCCAGCTTCAGCACCAGGGCGACGTACCAGTCGGCGTGGTTGTAGTGCCAGATCGCGCGCGCCGTCGCCTCGGCGCTGCGGCCCGCCCCGTTCGAGCAGAGGTAGTGCGCCGCGCTGAACACCGCGTCCGCCGGGTCGGAGATGTCGCGGTCGCCGTCGCCGTCCCCGTCGACGCCGTACATCGCGAAGGTGGCCGGCATGAACTGCATCGGGCCCTGCGCACCGGCGTACGACGACGCCGTGGTCGCGCCGTGCCCGGTCTCGACCTGCCCGATCGCCGCGAGCAGCGTCCAGGACATGCCCCGGCAGGTCTTCGCCGCGGCGACGTACAGCCGCTGGAAGTCGGCAGGCACGACGTCGCTGGCGCGGGCGGTGGCGACCCGCGCCTCACCCGATGCGGCGACGGCTGCGTTCAGCGCCGAGATCCGGGCCGCTGCCGCCTCGGCCGCCGCGAGCCTGCGGGCCCGCTCGACTGAGCTGGGCCAGCTCGGCGTTCGCCTGCGCCAGCGCGGCGACCATCTCCTCGTACCGGCGCTGCACGTCTGACGCCGTGGTGGTGCTGGCCTCGGCCGCTAGCTGCAGGGCGTCGGCCCGGGCGCGCAGGGCCGTCGGTCTGGCTCGGCGCTCGTCGCCGCGACGGCCGCGCCGGACTGCACCAGCCGCTGCACGTACGCGACCCGGCGCAGCGCATCGGTGGCGTCGGTCGCTCCGAACACGCTGGCCATCAGCGCCGTCGAGCCGCCGGCCATGTAGAGGGCGCGGACCCGGGAGTGCGCCGCCCGGCGGTCGCCCGCAGACAGCACAGCGGCCTGGTCGGCAGCCTGCTGGGCGCTGATCGTGCGGGTGACGCCGCTGGCGAGGTCGGCCAGCGCCCGGTCGTAGGCGCGCAGCGCCCGCTCCACGCCGGGTTGCATGGCCGCGACCCGGTCGGCGGCGGCCTGGGCCTCGGCCTGCGCATCGGCCGCGGACTCGGACCGCACGGACAGCCCGGCGCGTGCCGAGGCGGCCGGCAGGCCGGCGAGCAGCACGACGCCGGCCACCAGCACGGCCAAGCGGCGCGGGCGGGTCACCCTTGCTACGTCGGCGCCGAGCCGCCGCGGCTTGACCGGAGCGCTCGCATAGGGTCGCCGGGTGAGCCACGCCCGCGTCGCTGAGCAGCGGCCGTGACCGGGTGGGAGATGCTGGCGGTGGCGCTGGCCGGGCTCGCCGCAGGCACGATCAACACCGTGGTCGGCTCCGGGACCCTGATCACCTTCCCGGTGCTCCTCGCCGTGGGCTACCCGCCGGTCCTCGCCAACGTCAGCAACACGGTGGGCCTGGTGCCCGGCTCGGCGAGCGGCGCGTTCGGCTACCGCGCGGAGCTGACCGGCCAGCGCTCGCGCCTGCTCCGGCTCGGCTCGGCGTCGGTGATCGGTGCCGTCCTGGGGGCGGCTGCGCTGCTGGTGCTGCCGGCCGACGCGTTCCAGGCCGTCGTACCCGTCCTGATCGGTCTGGCCTGTGTCCTCGTCGTCGCTCCAGCCGCGGCTGTCCGGCTGGCTCGCCCGGCGCGGCCGGACGGAACGACACCACGGCGGCTGGCTGCTGTACGCCGGTGTGCTCGGCGCGGGCATCTACGGGGGCTACTTCGGCGCGGCGCAGGGTGTGCTGCTGATTGCCGTCATGGGTCTGCTGCTCGACGAGGACCTGCAGCGCATCAACGCCGCGAAGAACGTCCTGGCCGGCCTGGTGAACCTGGTCGCGGCTCTCGTGTTCATCGCGGTCACCGACGTCGCGTGGCTCGCCGCCGGGCTGATCGCCCTCGGCGCGATCGTCGGGGGACAGGTCGGCGCGTCGGTCGGCCGCCGGGTGCCGGCGCCGTGGCTGCGCGCGCTCGTCGTGGTGGTCGGCGTGGTCGCCATCGTCGCGATCGTGTTCGACTGGTGGGGCTGATGGGGACCGTACGCCGGGTCACCGCCGCCGACGACGAACGGCTGGGCGACTACGTCGGCCTGACCGACGTCGCGCTGCGGCGCCGCCGCGAGCCGGCCGAGGGCCTGTTCATCGCCGAGGGCGAGAAGGTCATCCGGCGGGCGCTGGACGCGGGCTACGCGATGCGCTCGATGCTGCTCGAGGAGAAGTGGCTGCCGGCGATGGCCGACGTCGTCGAGCAGGTCGACGCCCCGGTCTACCTCGCCGAGCCGGCCGTCGCTCGAGCAGGTCACGGGCTACTCCGTGCACCGCGGTGCGCTGGCCGCGATGGCGCGCACGGCCGCTGCCCGACGCCGCTCGAGCTGCGCGGCCGGCGCGCGCCGGCTGGTGGTGCTCGAGGACGTCAACGACCACACCAACATCGGCGCGGTCTTCCGTAGCGCAGCCGGGCTCGGTGTCGACGCGGTGCTGCTCGACCCGCGCTGCGCCGACCCGCTCTACCGGCGGTCGGTCAAGGTCTCGATGGGCGCCGTCTTCGCCGTGCCGTGGGCCCGGCTGACTCCGTGGCCGGCGGCGCTGGCCGACGTACGCGACCTCGGGTTCACCGTCCTCGCGCTGACCCCCGACGCCGACGCGACCTCGCTCGACGAGCTGCCCGCCCGAGCGTCGACCGCGCGACCGCGCTGATGCTCGGCGCCGAGGGCGCCGGGCTGTCGGACGCCGGCGCTGGCGCTCAGCCGACCTGCGGGTGCGGATCCCGATGGCGGCCGGCGTCGACTCGCTCAACGTCGCGGCGGCCGCCGCGGTCGCGTTCTACGCGCTCGGCGCCGGAGCTGTCAGAGCCGGCGGTAGCGCGCCTCGGCGACGCAGTAGGCGCCGAAGCAGACCAGGCCGAGGCCGGCGAGCCACCAGCAGGAACCTGACCGAACGGCGCCCCCGCCAGGCTCTTCAGCGCGACGTCGAAGCCCGCGGCCTTGCCCGGGCTCGTGGTCGATCGCGGCCTTGATGACCAGGATGCCGACGAGCAGGAACACGACGCCGCGGGCGATGTAGCCGACCTGCCCGAGCCGGCGTACGGCGGTGAACGTGGTGCGGCTCATGCTCGCGGTGTTGAGGTGCTTCTCGAAGTCGGTCTTCAGGCCGCGCCAGGTCAGGGCCGATCGCGATCGCGATGACGACCAGCCCGGCGATCACGACCAGGACCTGGCCGCCCGGCCACTCGAGCACCTTGGCCGTGATCGTCGGCGGTGCTGCTCGAGGACGAGGAGTGCGTGACGGTGCGGAACGCCAGCACCGCGAAGGCGAGGTAGACCAGCCCGTTCGCCGCCGAGCCCGAGCCGCTTGGCCGTGCGCTTCTTCTCGTCGGTCTCGTCGCGCCGGCCCCAGGCCGCCTCGCTGAACCGCCAGCCGGCGTACGCCAGGAAGCCGAGCACCATCAGCCAGAGCACGATGCTCCCGCCCGGCTTCTCGGCGATGCTCTGCAGCGCGCCGTTCTGGTCGGTCTGCTCCGAGTCGCCGAAGGCCACCTGCAAGGTCGAGTACGCCGATCAGCGCGTAGACCAGGCCCTTGGCGACGAACCCGAGCCGGGCCGCCCGGTCCAGCCACGGCGCTGTTGGCGGCCTGGCGGGCGTGCCCTTCGGCGCGTGCTGGCGGTGCTGGCGGTGCTGCGGGCTTCGGCGGCGAGCTCATGGCGGCCTCCAGGTGGGGGACCGGACCAGAGGGGCTTACCCACCGGACCGGCCGGGAAGCCCTCGCGGCGCGTCCGGTCCGCCTAGGCTCCGGCCGATGGGTCGTTCTCGCTGGGCGGCGCCGGCGCTGCTGGCGGCGGTCGTCCTGCTCGTGCCGGGCTGCTCGGCGTCCGGGGACCAGCCGCCCGACTCGGCCGCGGCGGTGCAGAAGTCGCCGGCACCATCCGCGTCGCCGGAGGAGGTGGACGACGACCACGACGAGCCGGTCGAGGCGCCGCCAGCCGGTGCCGCTGCGCGCGGGCGAGCGGTTCCAGACCCTCGAGGTGCCCGGCGGTCCGTACACGCCGTCCGCGCCGTCCGGCGGCAAGGACGACTACCACTGCTTCCTGCTCGACCCGCACCTGGCGGCCGACACCTTCGTCACCGGCAGCGACGTGCTGCCGGGCAACCCCGACGTCGTCCACCACGCGATCCTGTTCACGGTCGCCCCCGACCAGGTGGCCCAGGCGGAGGCGCACGACGCGCAGACCGCCGGCCGCGGCTGGACCTGCTTCGGCGGCACCGCGCTGCCCAACCGGACGACGACGGCTGTGCGGGCGCTGGACTCGGCGCCGTGGCTCGCCGCCTGGGCGCCCGGCGGCGGGGAGGCGGTCTTCGGCAAGGGCACCGGCAAGTTCGTCGCCAAGGGCAGCCGGGTCATCCTGCAGGTCCACTACAACCTGCGCGAGGGCACCGAGCCGGACAAGACCGCGGTGCGGCTCCGGCTGGCCAAGCCCGGCGCCGACCTCGAGGCGCTGCAGACGATGCTGCTGGTCGCGCCGGTCGAGCTGCCCTGCCTGCCGGATGAGTCCGGCGCGCTGTGCGACCGGACCGTCGCGGTCAACGACCTGGTCCGCCGGTTCGGGGACAACGCCGGCCGCACGGTCGCGGGCCTTCAGCTGCTCTGCGACGGCAGCTTCACCGAGCCCCGGGCCGGCCGGACCCAGCACTGCGACCGCCGGGTCGAGCACGACATGGAGGTGCGGGCGGTCGCCGGCCACATGCACCTGCTCGGCCGGTCGATCAGCGTCACCCTCGACCCCGGCGGATCGCGGGAGCGGACCCTGCTCAAGCGGCCGGTCTGGGACTTCGACAACCAGGGCGCGACCGCGCTGAAGAAGCCGGCCCAGGTGCGGGCCGGCGACACGCTGCGCGTCACCTGCAAGCACGACGCCGAGCTGCGCGGCATGATCCCCGAGCTGGAGAACGAGCAGCCGCGCTACGTGATGTGGGGCGAGGGCACCTCGGACGAGATGTGCCTCGGCATCGTGATGTACACCGAGTCCTGAGCCGACTCGCCGGCGTCAGGCTGCGGGCGTGCCAGGCGGCGAGCAGCTCCTGCTCGCGGGCCGGGGCGAGGCCGGCGTCGGCCGGCTGCTCGACCGTCCCGATCCACGCCAGCGTGTCGCGGACCGTGTCGGCCAGCGGCCGCGGCGACAGCCCGGTGCCGTAGGCCTTGGCCGGGTCCGCGGCCATGCTCCACACCTCGGGGTCGTCACCGCTCCACAGCGGCAGGTCGCCCTCGGGCAGCCCGGCCGCCAGGACGAACTCGCTGTCGACCCAGGTGAGCGTGGTCCCGGCCGGCGCGACCGCGTCGGCGATCGCCTCGACCTGCTGCTGCCAGGTGAACTCCGCCGACGGGCTCACGGCGTGGAACGCACCGGATGCGCCCTGGTCCAGCAGCGACACCATCCAGGAGCCCATGTCGCGTACGTCGATGACCTGGGCCGGAGCGTCCTTCGGGCCGGGGACCAGCACCTCGCCGCCGCGGGCCAGCCGCGCGACCCACCACGGGAAGCGCCAGGTGTAGTCGTCCGGCCCGACGACGTACGTCGGCCGGATGAGCAGCGTGTCCGGACCGTGCCGGTCGACCGCGGCGCGCTCGCACAGCACCTTGAGGCCGCCGTACGTCTCGTTGGTGACCTCCTGGACGTCCGGGTCGTCGAGCTCCGCGAGCGGCGCGTCCTCGGTGATGCCCGGTCCGTCCGGCGCGGCGTACGCCGAGACGCTGGACACCAGCAGGTGGTGACCGCCGCGGCCGCCGAGGGCGTCGGCCAGCGACTGCACCTGCCGCGGGAAGTAGGCGCAGGTGTCGACGGTCGCGTCCCACTCGCCGTTCGCCGAGCTCCGAGAGGTCGGTGTCCCGGTCGCCCAGCCGGTGCTCGACGTCCGGGAACAGGTCGGCCCCGGTGCGGCCGCGGTGGAACAGGGTGACGTCGTGGCCGCCGGCCAGGGCCGCCTCGACCACGTGCCGGCCGATGAAGCGGGTGCCGCCGATCATCAAGATGCGCATGACGGACACCGTAGTAGAGGTACCGCCGGATCGCGGTAAGCGGGTCAGCGGAGCAGCGTCGCCGTGCCGGCCGCGGCGGCCGCCCAGAGCAGGCTCGCCAGCGTGCCGATGATGAACTCCTCCGGCGCGTCCGACCCGAGACCGCCCGCGCGGCCGGAGTCGCGCAGCTCGGAGTAGCGGCCGACGCCCTTGACCGCGAGCACCAGGGCGAGCCCTTCGGGGAAGCCCGCCAGCAGGGTGCCCGCGACGGCGCCGCGCTCGAGATAGCCGATCCAGGCGCCGCCCTTGAGCACCGAGCCGGGCGCCTCCAGCTCCATCTCGCCGGTGCCGCCGGCCGCCGGTGCCGTCGGTGCGGCCGGTGCCGCCTCAACCGGCTCACGCGCTGGCCGGCCGGCGCGGACCAGCCGGTACTCGCGCCGGGTCAGCCGGAAGACCGCGCGGACGACGTGGCTGCCCGCAGTCACCGCGACGAGGACGCCGAGCACCGCGGCGGCTGCGCGCTGCCAGCCCGTCGCTGTCGTCCGCGGCTGCCGCCGTGGCAGCAGCGGCCGCGAGCAGCACGGCGGCCAGCGCCGCCACCGGCAGGACGGGTCGACCACGACCCGGCGCAGCGGACGGTCGAGCAGCGGGGCCAGGGCGGACAGCAGCAGGAGCAGCAGGGCGAGAGTCGTCACGATCGCCCCACTCTGTCATCGGCCTCGGACAGCAGGTACGTCGCCAGCTCGCGGCCGGGTGCCTCCAGGTGCCAGTCGGCGGCCTGCAGGCGCTGGGACACGGCCTGCTTGCTGACGCCGAGCCGCTGGGCGGCCTCGAGCTGGGTGAGGCCCTGCCGGGCCAGCGCAGCCGCCTCGACGCCCCGGTCGGTGCGGCGTTGCAGCAGGGTGGCGACCAGGTCCAGGGCGGTCTGGGCCCGGCGGGCGGAGGCCTCGTCGGCGCCGACGACGGCCAGGCCGGTCGAGCGGTTCTTGGCGGCCGTCACCGCCGCCCGGGCGGAGTTGAACGCGGGCCCGGACCCGGCGCGGGTGCTCGCCGGCAACGGCTCGTCGACCGTCCCGATGCCGATGCCGACCCACCAGGCCCGGTCCCGCACCAGCAGCATGGCGAGCTCCACCACGACCTCGGGACGGGCGAGCACGGCCTGCACCTCGTCACCGGCAGTCCGCTCGAAGGGCCGCTCCAGCTCGGGGGAGCGGGCCGCGAGGTCGCGCAGCAGCGCCTCGACCCGGTCGACGGTGCGCCGGCTGTGTCGCTGGTCCACGGTGAGCACGAACATTCGGCAAGGCTAGGGCCTTGATCCGGCTAGGTCAAGGACTGACCATTGACCGCCGGGCGGGCCGGTGGCTAGCGTGCCGGGCATGACCTCGGCGCCGCAGCTGCCCCGCGTGCGGATGCGGTCGCGGATGCAGGGCCGCGCGGTCGACGAGGAGCACCGGGCGTCCACCCCGCTCGAGCTGCTCTTCGACCTGACCTTCGTCGTGGCGGTGGCCGCAGGTCGCCGCCGAGCTGGCCCACGGCATCGCCGACGACCACGCCGCCGACTCGCTGCTCAGCTACCTGATGGTGTTCTTCGCGATCTGGTGGGCCTGGATGAACTTCACCTGGTTCGCCTCGGCGTACGACACCGACGACGTGCCCTACCGCCTGCTGACCCTGCTGCAGATGGCCGGCGTCCTGGTCTTCGCGGCCGGCATCCACGACGCGTTCGAGTCGCAGGACTTCGTCACCGGCACGATCGGCTACGTCGTGATGCGGGTGGCGATGATCGGCCAGTGGGCCCGCGCCGCGCACAGCGACCCGGAGCACCGGCAGACCGCGATCCGGTACGTCGTCGGGATCGGGCTGGTCCAGGTCTGCTGGCTGCTGCGGCTGCTGCTCCCGCACGACCTCGCCCTCGCGGCGTTCTTCGTGCTGGTCGTGGCCGAGCTCGCCGTGCCGCTGTGGGCCGAGCGGGCCGGCATGACGCCGTGGCACCCGCACCACATCGCCGAGCGGTACGGGCTGTTCACGATCATCGTGCTGGGGGAGTGCGTCCTCGCCGCCAACGTCGCACTGCAGGTGGTGGTCGAGGACACCGGCTGGGACTTCGACCTGCTGCTGGTCGGCGGCGGCGGCCTGGTGCCTGCTGTTCGCCCTGTGGTGGATGTACTTCCTCAAGGAGGCCGGCGCCGGGCTCGCGCGACGCCGCGAGCTGGGCGTTCTGGTGGGGCTACGGCCACTTCGGGGTGTTCGCCGCGCTGGCCGCGCTCGGGGCCGGTCTGGAGGTGGCGGTCGAGGAGGTCAGCCACCACGTGGCCGCACCGGACGGTCTGGTCGGTCTCGCCATCGCGCTGCCGGTGGCCGTGTACCTGGTCGTGGTGTGGCTGCTGCACGCTCCGCTCGGCGAGGGCTACCGGCGCAGCGTCGTCCCCATCGCGCTGGCCACGGCGGCAACCCTCGGCGCCGCCGCACTCGTGCCGCTGGGGCTGCCGGTGCCGTGGCTGGTCGTGCTCGTCGCCGTGCCGCCGTGCGTGCTGGTCGCGACGCACCTGGACCGCACCGGCGACTCGTTCGACACCGGAGGCGAACGGCGACTCCGGCGATGAGTTCTCGGGACAGAGCGGGTCGGAACAGTCATGAGCGAACGACGAGTAATGACCTGGTGCACCATCTCCCTCGACGGCTACTCCAGCGGACCCGGTGGCCCCGAGCACGACAGCTGGCTGCACGAGCACGCGATGCGGCCCGAGACGCTCGAGCACTTCGAGGGCATCTGGCGCGGCTGCAGCACGGCGCTGATGGGCCGCACCAACTACGTCGGGTTCCACAGCGTGTGGCCCGGCATCACCGAGGACCCGGCGACCGACCCGCGCACCCGCGACATCGGCCATTGGCTGAACACGGTCGAGAAGGGCGTCGTGTCGACGACCCTCCCGGAGTCGGAGGCGTCCTGGGAGACCACCCGGGTCTTCCGGGACGCCGGCGAAGCGGTCGCGACGCTGAAGGCCGAGCCCGGCCGCGACATCCTGGTGCTCAACAGCGCAACGCTGATCCAGTCGCTGCTGGCCGCCGACCTGGTGGACGACATCCGGCTCGACGTCGTACCGGTGCTCCTCGGCGGTGGGCTGCGGCTGCTGCCGGACGGCGTGTCCGGCGCCTGGGACCTCGTGTCGTCGACGACGCTGCCGGACGGCGCGCTCGGCCTGCACTACCGCCGCCGCTGACGCGCGAGCTGGCGGACGGCGCGCGCCGTCCGTTCCACGTCCGCCGGACCGGGCAGGTCGGGTACGTCGATCAGCCGCCCGGGCAGGGCGGCGGCGAGCACGTCGTCGTCCCACCGGCCGACGATCACGGCGGCCGGCGCCGCGGCGGCCATCGCGAGCGTCACCGCCTGCGCGGCGGCGGTCGACAGCGGCGAGCCGCGCGGCTGCCGCGGCCTCAGCCACTGCCGCGACCGCAAGGCAGGGCACGCCGAGCTGCTCGGCGAGCTCGGCGCCGGTCGGCGACAGCGTCGTCTGCGCGGACGACGTAGGTGCCGAGCAGCGAGGTCGGGCCGCGTCGCTCGGCCCGGGCGACGATCTGCTCCACCACGGCCGACTTCGCGTCGGCGTACTGCTGCACGAACTCCCAGGTCTGCCGGGCCAGGCCGCGCTTGGTGCGCTCGTAGAGCTCGCGGTCGTCGGCGTCGGCGCGCAGGTGGTCGCGGAAGCTGAGCATCCGGTCGATCTCGCGGGAGCCGAGGCCGAAGACGTGCAGGTTGACCGAGGGCTCGGTCAGCTTGAGCATCCGGTGCTCGTCGAACTCCGGCTCCCGGACCCGCAGCTGGTAGCCGAGCTGCTCGAGCGCGCCGACGTACGACTCCTCGTCGGTGGGGTCGCGCAGCGGCGAGCACCAGGTCGATGACCGGCTTCGCGGCGAGCTCCGGGATCGAGGTCGAGCCGGCGTGCTCGAGCAGCAGGACCTCGTCGCCGAGCACGCCCTCGATGTCAGCGATGAGCGAGGCGGCGAGGTCTGGCCAGGACGGGTCGGCCTCGGCCAGCAGCACCGGCGCATCGATCCGGTCGGGTGCGCCGACCCGGCCGACCATGATCTCGGCCTCGCCGCGGCGCTCGGGCTCGCCCGGCGGGTCGCCGAACAAGGTGAGGTGCAGCCCGCCCGGCCCGTCCAGCCGGGCGTTCACGGTCGACCAGGGCGTCCGGGTCGGTGGCGCCACGACCTGTGCGCCGGCGCGGGCCAGCCGGTCGGTCATGGCTGCCGTGTCGCTGACCTCGAAGGCCACCCGGATCGGGCCCGCGACGCGCCGGCCGACCTCGACCTCGTCGATGAACGCGGCGTTGCTGGGGTCGGTCAGCTCGAGGGTGGCCCGGCCGGCGGCCAGGATCGTGACCCGGCCGTCGGGGGAGGAGAACGCCGCCTGCTCGCGCAGTCCGAGGGTGTCCCGGTAGAACGCCAGGGCGGCGTCGTAGTCCGGGGTCGTGACCACCAGCCGCAGCTCGCTGACCTCGTCGTCCACGGTCGCCTCCTCACCTCGCCGACGAGGCTAGGGGAGCATGGGCTCGTGGCGAGGCAGGAAGTGGCGGGCGGCCGGTGGGTCGACGTCGGCGCGGAGCGAGTCACCGGCTGGCTGGAGCGGTTCGCCGAGCGGCACGGCGAGGTCGTCACCGTTGCCGGCCCCGAGGAGGTCGTCGTCACGGCGGCCGACGGGGCGGTGGCGCGGCTGACCGTCCCGTTCCCGCCGCTCGTCGTCGACGACGCTGCCGCCGGACGGTGGGCTGGCCGCCCACGTCCTGCGGCCGCGCCGGGTGGGCGTCCTGCTGGTGCGCCTGGGCGGCCACGCGGCCGGGGTGTTCGACGGCGACCGGCTGGTGTCGTCGAAAGTCGGCAGCCGGCAGGTCCATGGCCGCAGCTCCGCCGGCGGCTGGTCGCAGCAACGGTTCGCCCGCCGTCGGGAGGGACAGGTCCGGGTCGCCCTCGCGGCGGCCGCCGACGTGGCGGTCGCGCAGCTGGCTCCCGTCGCCGCGGTCGTTGGACGCCGTCGTGCTGGGCGGCGACCGCAAGTCCGTCGAGGCCGTGCTCGCCGACCCGCGGCTGGCCGCCTTGCGACCACTGGTGGTTCCGCCGCTTCTCGACGTGCCGGACCCCAGGCGCGCAGTCCTCGACACGACGCCGGCGCGCTTCCGCTCGGTCCGCGTCCAGGTGGTCGACCCGCCGTCGGAAGCCTGACCACTCGATCTTGATGGGCCGAACGGGTGATCTTGACCCCATGGGTTGGCAATGTGCCCCACGGCCGGACACAGCGGTCCATAGCGTCGCGTCCAAGATCACCGGTTCGACGAAAGGACGCATAGATGTCGGTTGTAGAGAGCCACACGGTCAAGGGAGACCTGCACGGTCGTCAAGACCCGCCCGGTCGTCGACACCCCCACGATCGTGAAGACTCCCACCGTCGTCGAACGCTCCACCGCTGTCGAGATCCGCACCGTCGTCGACGGTGAGCTGCCGCGAGCAGGCCTGGCAGCTGTACTTCCAGTCCTTCGACGAGCTCCGGTACCTGGCCGTCCAGCGGCACGTCATGTACCGCGACGAGTTCGACGCCGTGATGGCCGACCCCGACGTCGACAAGTTCCTGCTCTGGGGCGCCGACGGCTCCCTGCAGGGCCTGAGCACGATGACCAACAAGCTGCAGTCGATGCCGCTGGTGTCACCGGAGTACTTCGCCCACCGCTGGCCGGAGCGCTACGCGGCCGGGCTCGTCTACTACATCGGCTTCCTCGGGGTGCACCCGGACAGCCACGGCACCGGCGTCTTCGGCGACCTGGTGCGGGCCATGACCGAGCCGGTCTCGATGGTCGAGGGACTCGCCGTCATCGACGTCTGCACGCTACAACAAGGACCGGTTGCACCTGCCGCGGGCGATCCGCTGGCTGGCCTCCACCTGGGCCCCGTCGGTCGAGATGACCGACCTGGACGCGCAGACCTACGTGGGCTACGACTTCACGCGGGCGGGCTGAGGCAGCACGAAGGCGCACGCGTCGGCCGGCATCGGCCGGCCGAAGTGCCAGCCCTGTCCGAGCTGGACGCCGAGCGTGCTGCAGCAGGACGCGCTGACCCTCGGTCTCGATGCCCTCGGCGACGACGTCGCAGCCGCATCGCCAGGGACATCGCGACCACGGCCCGGACGATCTCGGCGTCGTCGGCGTCGTGCTCGATGCCCGCGACGAAGGTCCGGTCGATCTTCACCTTGGACACCGGGAAGCGGCGCAGGTGACCGAGCGACGAGTAGCCGGTGCCGAAGTCGTCGACGGCCAGGGTCAGGCCGAGGTCGCGCAGCCGGTGCAGCAGCGAGGACGCGACGTCCTGGTCGGACATCATCGCCGACTCGGTGATCTCCAGGACGAGCATCCGGGCGGGCACCCCGTGGCGGGCCAGCTCGGCCTCGACGTGGTCGACCAGCGAGTCGTCACGCAGCTGCCGGGCGGAGACGTTGACCGAGACCCAGAGGTCCGGCAGGCCGACCTCGGTGCGCAGCGCGCGCCACTTCGCGGCCTCCTGCAGCGCCTCGGAGACGACCCACTCGCCGATCTCGACGATGAGCCCGGTCTCCTCGGCGATCGGGATGAAGTCGAGCGGTGAGACCAGCCCGAGGCTCGGGTGCGCCCAGCGCAGCAGCGCCTCGGCGCCCACCACCTCGCCGGTCTGGACGTTGACGATGGGCTGGTAGTGCAGCAGCAGCTCGTCGCGCTCCAGCGCGTAGCGCAGCGCCAGCTCGGTCTCCACCCGGTGCCGCACCGAGTCGTGCATCGAGGGGTCGAACGGCATGCAGCGGCTGCGGCCGGCAGCCTTGGCGCGGTACATCGCGGTGTCGGCGTCGCGGAGCAGGCTCTCGGCGCTGGACCGGCCGGCCGGCTCGGGGTGCCGGCCCGACCCGGACAGCCCGATGGAGACCGTGGTGACCAGGGCGTCCTCGCTGGGCAGCGGCTGGCGGAACGCGTCGATGACGTCGGCGGCGAGCATCCTCGCCGGTGCCGATGCCGTCCTTGCCGACGTACCGGGCCACGGCGAACTCGTCGCCGCCGATCCGCGCGACCACGTCGGTCGGGCTGGTGACCGACAGCAGCCGCTGGGCCGCCAGCCGCAGCACCCGGTCGCCCGTCTGGTGGCCCCAGGTGTCGTTCACGAGCTTGAAGGAGTCGAGGTCCAGGAACAGCACGTCGACCCGGTCGCCTTCGCTCGTGGGCGCGCTGGAGCAGCTCGTCGACCAGCTGGACCAGACGGGGCCGGTTCACCAGTCGGGTGAGCGGGTCGTGAGTGGCCTGGTAGCGCAGGCCTTCCTGCGCATGGGCGTGGTCCTGCACGGCGGTGACGGCCCGCACCAGCAGCAGCACGGTCACCAGCGCGCCGGCCACCGCGCCGATCCACGTCGAGACCTGCCCGTCGTCAGTCGACCGCGATCACCGCGGGCGCGACCAGCATCGGCGACCAGCAGGCCGACCCGGCCCCGCGACCAGGCCTGCACCGGGCGTTGCTGGACGGCGGACAGGGAGCGCATCGAGGGGTGCAGGGCCGCCGCGCCGAAGAAGGTGAAGGCGACCACGAACGGGAGGTCGAGCAGGGGGGAGCCGACCGTCTCGCCCTGGGTGGCGATGCTGCGCGTAGCCGACGTCCCCGATCAGGATGAAGGTCACGGACAGGCCGAGCAGCCAGAACGAGGTCACCCGGCTCGCCGAGGTCCAGGACAGCAGGATCGCCACGAAGATCATCACTGCGTCGATGACCGGGTAGGCGCCCTGCACCACAGCGAACCACGACATGCCCACTTCCTGGGCGGTGGGCAGGGTGAGGGTCGCGAGCGCCACGGCGCTCGACCGCTACCAGACACGATGGCGCCGTCCACCAGCTCGTGAACGGCGCGATCGGAAGACTGCCGGCAGCGGAGCAGGCAGATGAATGCGGACAAGGTGGCGGCGTAGCCGGACAGGGTGGCGACATCGGCCAGCGCGCTGATCGGGCTGTCGGCGAGGACCTGACGCAGGACGGCGCCCACGATGAAGGCCATGCAGGCCAGCGAGAACAGCCGCCACGGGGTGGCGACCTGGGGCCGGTTGCGCACCGAGCCGACGGCGGCAGCGATGGCCGCTCCGAGCCCCATCACGGCCACCGGGGCAGCCGCGAGCTCGGTGTCGCGCAGCGCGACGAGCGCCACCACCATGGCAGCGCCCAGCGCGCAGTAGACCCAGGCGACGGTTTCTGCCATCGCGGGTCGTGCGGACGTGCTGGGCTGGGTCACCGGCCGGTCTCCCCTGTCTGTCTGGAAGTGCATCGGTGCGTTTCCGCGGGTGGTTGAGGCCCGGAGGGGGGTCTGATCCACCATGTCGAAGATCACTTCGGGCCCTGAGGCGGCGGTACGAGCGGTTCTGCCAGGGTGGAGCGGTGCTGAGCGTCGCTGTGGTGGGTTCGGGCCCGGCCGGGGTGTACGCCGCCGAGGCGCTCACGAGGTACGCCGGCGACGTCCGGGTCGACGTCCTCGACAGCCTCCCGACGCCGTTCGGGCTGGTCCGGTACGGCGTAGCCCCCGACCACCCGGTCACCCAGTCCATCGCCGGCACCCTGGCAGCCGTCCTCGAGCAGCCGCAGGTGCGGTTCCTCGGCAACGTCCGGGTCGGCACCGACCTGACGGTGGCCGAGCTGCGCGACCACTACGACGCGGTCCTGGTCGCCACCGGCGCGGCCGTCGACCGCCGGTTGTCGATCCCGGGGGAGGAGCTCACCGGCAGCGTGTCGGCGACGTCCTTTGTCGCCTGGTACGCCGGCAGCCCGGACACGCCGCCCGACGCGTTCCGGCTGGACGCCCGGCAGGCCGTCGTGGTCGGGGCGGGAAACGTCGCCGGCGACGTGGCCCGGATGCTGGCCCGTACGCCGGCCGAGCTCGCCGCGACCGACGTGCCCGACCACGTGCTGGCCGCCTTCGCCGAGAGCCAGGTCGAGGAGGTGCACCTGGTCGCCCGGCGCGGGCCGGCCCAGGCCCGGTTCACGACCCGTGAGCTGCGCGAGCTGGGCGAGCTTGCCGATGCCGACGTCGTCGTCGACCCGGCGGACCTCGAGCCGGACGACGTGCAGCGAGGCCGACCTGCAGTCCTCTGCTGCGGCCCGGCGCAACCTCGACGTCCTGCGGCGCTGGGCCGGGCAGGCGCCGGCCGGGCGGTCCCGCCGCGTGCACCTGCACTTCTTCAGCCGTCCGGTGGCGATCACCGGCGACGACCGGGTCGCCGGCGTGCGCATCGAGCGCACCCGCTTCGCGCCGGACGGCACGTTGGCCGGCACCGGGCAGGAGCAGGAGCTCCCGGCCCAGCTGGTGGTCCGGGCGGTCGGCTACCGCAGCCTGCCGGTTCCCGGGCTGCCGTTCGACGACGCGGCGGGAGTCGTGCCGCACGAGGCGGGACGGGTGCATCGCGGCGGCGTCCCGGAGGTGGGCACCTACGTCGCCGGCTGGGCGAAACGCGGGCCGACCGGGGTCATCGGCACCAACAAGCACGACGCCCGCGAGACGGTCCGCACCCTGCTGGCCGACGTACCGTCCCTGACACCTGCTCCGGTCCGCGACCCCGACGCGCTGCCCCAGCTGCTCGCGGACCGTGGCGTCCAGGTCGTCACCTGGGACGGCTGGCTGGCGATCGCCCGGGCCGAGGCGCGCCGCGGCGAGGCGCAGGGCCGGGCCCGCGCGAAGATCAGCGACCGCGCCGAGATGCTCCGGCTGGCGGCCGCGGGCACCGAATGGTCTTCTGGTCCGAGGGCACCTGGGCGGTGACCGCGCCGTAGGGCTGCCGAGGAGCGATGCTCAGAAGGCCTCGGCGCTGCCGGAGACCTGCAGCTTCCGGCGGGCCCGCTCGTAGAAGGTGGTCCGGCCGAGCCGGACCACCTTCCCGGCCGTGGCGTCGACGTGGAACGGGATCTCGTCGCCCGGCCCGACGTGCCCGGCCACCTCGCCGTCGACCTCGACGGCGAGCCGGCCGCTGGACCCGAGCACGCGGAGAACCAGCTTCTCGTCGTGGTGCAGCATCAGGGCCCGGTTGAACACCGAGTGCGGGGCGGCGGGGATCACCAGCAGTCCCTCGACCCTCGGCGAGACCACCGGGCCGCCGGCCGAGAAGCTGTACGCCGTGGACCCGGTCGGGGTCGCGACGACCACCGCGTCCGCGGCGTACCGCACGAACGGCTCGTCGTCGACGACGACCTCGACCGCGGCGACGCCGTCACCGGGGATCCGGACCAGAGCGACGTCGTTGTACGCCACCGTCTCCCGGTCGGCGAGCCGGCAGGTGACGCTGGCGCGGGCCTCGAACGTGAAGTCACGTCTGTCGATGGCCGACAGCGCGCCGGGCAGGTCGTCCAGGTCGACCTCGGCCAGGAAGCCCAGGCGGCCGTTGTTCACCCCGAGCACCGGCGTTCGAGCCCGGTGCGCGAGTCGCATGGTCCGCAGCATCGTGCCGTCGCCGCCCAGCGACACCAGCAGCGACGACCGCTGCGCCAGCTCGGAGTCCGCGACCGGCAGGGCCGCGCAGTCGATCCGGCCGACCTCCTCGACCAGGCCGAGGACCGGCAGCTCGTGACCGGCGGCCCAGTCCATCAGGACGGCGATCGCCTGCTCCGGTGCCCGGGAGGGATGCAGCACCACGCCGACGGACTTCAACATGCCCACGTCGCGACCCTAGCCGCGCGACCGTCGAGCACCGCCGGTGTTGACTGGTGCCGACCCGGGTCCCGAGTCTCGAGCGGAAGTGGTGAGCAGGCATGACCGACCAGCCGGACACGTCGTACGGCGACGAGCCGGCCGAGGACGACGGGGTCCTCGAGCCGTCCGACTCCCTCGACGGCGACGACCTCACGGCCGACGTCCTGGACACCGGGATCGACGCCGGTGAGGGCTACCGGGGGGCGACCCGGTTCGGCACCACGGCCGAGGAGGAGCGGCGGGGCGAGAGCCTGGACCAGCTGCTCGCCGAGGAGGAGCCGGAAGCCGCCACGGACGACGAGTGGACCGACGAGGACAGCCCGCGCGACGACGACCACACGGCCGACCGCCCGGTCCGGTCGCCTCGTCGCCCCTGACGAGGGAGCGCACGTCGACGAGGAGTCCGACGCCGTCGCCTCCGACGTCGGCATCGACGGTGGCGCAGCCGGGGCCGAAGAGGCAGCCGTGCATGTGATCGAGGAGGACGACGAGGGCTGACCTGCGAACCGCAGGCCCCCCACTCGCGTCCTTGCTGCAATCCGACGAGATGCCCGCGTTCTGCGGGGACTGCGTCTTCGGCCTGCCCGGAAACGGGTGTTGCGGCATGGGGGAGCGATGGGCAGGCGGCTTCGTTGGGCCTTGGCAGTCAGTCTCTGTGCAGGCGTAGTCGTCGGTGTCCAGAGCGGCGGACGGCGGCGCAGAGGTGCCCGTCCTGCTCCTCACGCCTCAGGTCTCGGTCGACGGGCCGGTGGTGCGGTCGGGCGAGCGCGCACGACCGCCCGACGTCGTCCTGATCCTCACCGACGACCAGCGGCCGGACACCATCAGCCGGATGCCGACGGTGCGCAAGCAGCTGCGGGCACAGGGCGTTCGGTACCCCCGGACCGTCACCCCGACGGCGACCTGCTGCCCGTCGCGGTCGTCGTTGGCGACCGGGCTGTTCGCGCACGAGACCGGTGTCTGGGGCAACACGCCGCCGCACGGCGGGTGGCGGGCGTTCCACGACAACGGCAACGAGAACCGGACGCTGGCCAAGGCCCTGCACGACCGCGGCTACCGGACCGGCCTGTTCGGCAAGTACGCCAACGGCTATGCGCAGAACGAGCTCGGGTTCCGGTCCGGCCACGTCCCGCCCGGCTGGGACACGTTCCTGACGTTCGCGACGGCAACCGGCAGCTACTACGACTATCGCCTGACCGACGGCAGCCGGCACCGGTGGGCGTCGAAGGACTACTCGACCGACGTGCTCGGCGCGCGAGCCGCACGGTTCGTGCGCCGGACCGATGACGACAAGCCGCTGTTCCTGATGTTCACGCCGTACGCGCCGCACAAGCCCTACCGGCCGGCCCGGCGGCACCTCTACACGCTGGCGCACAAGGTGCCGTCGTACCACCCGCCGTCCGTGACGGACGACGCGAGCGACAAGCCGTCGTTCCTCAGCACTCGTCCGCGGGTCGACCAGAAGAGGATCGACCGCATCCGGACCCGCCAGCAGGAGCAGCTGCTCGCGGTCGACGAGGCCGTGGCGGGGATCCTGCGCGCGCTGCGGCAGACCGGACGGTTGGACAACACGCTGCTGGTCTTCATGAGCGACAACGGGCTGATGATCGGCGACCACCACACGGTCGGCAAGAACATGCCCTACCGCTTCGCCACCGACGTGCCGCTCATCATCCGGTGGGACGGCCACGCCCCCGCCAACTTCGTCGACGACCGGCTGGTGGCCAACATCGACGTGACGACGACGATCGCGCGCGCCACCGGCGCGACGATGAAGACGAGCGGGCTCAACCTCTTCGGGGACCGTCGAGCGCACCGAGCTGCTGCTCGAGGGCCGGCAGTGGCGGCCGATGGACGGCTCGGTGCCGCACCCGGCGTACTGCGGGCTGCGGTCCGACCGGTACCTGTTCGTGCACTGGGCAGGCGGGGTCGAGGAGCTCTACGACCACGGCTCGACTACTACGAGACCCAGAACCGGGTCGCCGACCCGGCGTACGCCTGGGTCGTCGAGCAGATGCGGGCGACGACCCGCGAGCGCTGCTCGCCGGCCCCGCCGGGCTTCAGCTGGCCGGAGCCGGTGGGTTGAGGGTCGCCCGCTCGATCGCCTCGCAGACCGTCCGGACGACGGCGACCCGGGCGTAGCGCTTGTCCTCCGCGGGGACGACGTACCACGGCGCCGTCGGGGTGGTCGGTGCGCTCCAGCATGTCCTCGACCGCGTGCGACGTACTGCTCGTGCTTCTCGCGGTTGCGCCAGTCCTCGTCGGTGAGCTTCCAGGACTTCAGCGGGTCGTCCTTGCGGCGGTCGAACCGCCGCAGCTGCTCCTCGGGGGAGAGGTGCATCCAGAACTTCACCAGGATCATGCCCTCGGCGACCAGGGTGCGCTCGAACTCGACGATCTCGTCGTACGCCCGCTGCCACTGCTCGTCGGTGGCGAACCCCTCGACCCGCTCGACCAGCACCCGGCCGTACCAGGACCGGTCCAGCACGGCCATCCCGCCCCAGCCGGGCAGCCGCGGCCAGAACCGCCAGAGGAAGTGGTGCCGCTTCTCGTCGTACGTCGGCGCGGCGAACTGCGAGACCCGGACGTGGCGCGGGTCGAGGTGGTCGACCAGCCGCTTGATCGCGCCGCCCTTGCCGGACGCGTCCCAGCCCTCGAAGACCACGCACAGCGGCGGACCGATCTGCCCGCCGATCTGGCCGCCGAGCGCGAGTCGCAGCCGGAGCAGCCGTTCCTGCTGCTCGGCCAGCTCTTTGGCCTCCTCCTTCCGGGACAGCCGGAGGGTCAGGTCCACGTCGTCGAGGCGTCCCACCCGAGTGAGCCTGTCACAACGATGCTGCGTCGCGGCGTGGGTCGACGGTCAGCGAACAGCCGGAGCGGTCACTTTCCCTGCCGCGGCCAGCTGAAGTTGGGCGGCACCGGCTTGCAGGCGGCCTTCGCGGCCGCCCGCATCTCCTTCAGTCGGGCGCGATGGGCCGGCTCGTCGCTCAGGTTGCGCAGCTCGTGGCGGTCGTCCCGGTAGTGGAAGAGCTCCTGCTCCCCGGTCGCGTACTGGGTGTACATCCAGTTCTTCGTCCGCCAGCCGCAGTAGGCCGGATGCTTCGGCAGGCTGTCGAAGCGGCGCCAGGGGCCGCCCTCGAGCGGGAACCCCGAGCGGGTCCGGCTCCGCAGCAGGCTCAGCCCGTCGGTGGACATCGTGGCGGACGCCGCATCGGCGATCGTGGTGGCCACGTCGATGTTGAGGGCGAGCCGGCGGTCGGTCCGGTTCGCCGGCAGATGACCGTCCCAACGGATCGTCATCGGGACCGAGGTGGACCAGCGGTACGGCACGTTCTTCCACGGGTTGAGGTGGTGCTCGCCGGCCATCAGCCCGTTGTCGCTCATGAAGATGAACATCGTGTTGCCGATCCGGCCGGTGTCGGTGAGGGCCTGCACGAGGTCCTTCACAGCCTCGTCGATCGACATCAGCGCCTCTTGCGCCGAGGCGATCTGGGCGTCGATCGTCTTCTGCGGGACGCGGCGGCGGTTGCGGATCCAGGGCGGCTTGTTCTTGACGCTCGCGGTCACTGATCGGCCCTTGTGGGGCGGCAGCCTCCCGGCCCAGGCTCCGGAGTGGCGTGGCGCCGGGCTGAACGGACGGTGCGGCCCGACCGGAGCGAAGTACGTGAAGAGCGGCTTGTCGGCGGGCGTGTCACGGATGAAGTCGACCGCATGTGCGCCGAGCACGTCGGTCGAGTAGTCCTTGGGTCTCGATCCGTGCTGGGAGCCGTCGTTGAGCCGGTAGTCGAAGTAGCCGGGCTTGGTGGTGAAGGTGACCATCCGGTCCCAGCCCGGTGGCGTGTAGCCAGCAGCCGCCTCCGTGGGGAAGCTTCCGTTGAGGTACTTGCCGAACATGCCGGTCTCGTAGCCGACGTCGTGCAGTGCCACGGCGAGGGTGCGTTCCTCCAGGCCCCGTTCGTGGAACCGCTGCCAGCCGCCGTCCGGCAGGCCGTTGCTGTAGACCCGGGTGTGGTGCGCGTAGAGGCCGGTCAGGATGCTGGCTCGCGACGGGCAGCACAGCGACGTGGGCGCCATCGCGTTCGGGTAGCGCACACCCCGTCGGCGGATGAGCGACCAGACGGCCGGCATCCGCTTCATCGAGCCGGTCCGCTGGTCGTCGGTGAGGACGAGGACGATGTTCGGCGGGCTGGATGACGGCATCGACGTGCTCCCCCCAGCTGATCTGCAGGTGATCTGCCGGGATCATGCTCTCGCTGGCAGGTTGCGCAGGCAAGCCCCGGAGGGGTCCGCTCAGCGCGACTTGGCGGCAGCGGCGCGGAGCAGGTCGGCCTTGTCCTGGGCGGTGAGCTTGACCTGGCCAGAGCCAGTCGACTTGAAGGTGGTGCCGCTCGGCCCGCCCATCGGGTCGTAGCAGAGCGCGAAGGCCAACAGGTCGTCCGGCAGCGAGGCGCCCGTGTCGCCCACCACCGCCGCGATCCAGGCAACGCCGTCGTCGGTGGGGGAGTCCACGACCTTGTACCCGTCGGTGAAGTCGTCGGCGCCACCCCCGGTCAGCAGCGATCCCCGAGGGCACTCGGCGACGGCGATGAAGGCGTCGTTGACACCGTCGGCGTTGACGTCCACGTAGGCGCCCGACCCGGCGCGCACCTGCGTCGTGCCGGTGCTGAAGTCCACCCCGTCGAGCTTGTCGGCGTTCAGGTTGGTGACCTTCCGGCTGTTGTTGACCGCCAGCGGGGCACTGTTGCGCGACTTCAGCTTGAGCGGGGTGCCGTTGGCGGTCAGCTGGGTGACCTTGCTGCCGACGTTCGCCTTGCCGATGATCAGCGCTCCACCGTTGGCCGCGTAGGCCACACCACCACCCGTGAGCACCAGGGCGACGACGACACCGGCGGCGAACATGCCGGCCGGGCTCGGGTTGTTCTTCATGGTGTGCCTCCGGCTGCATCAGAAGTCGTGGGGAGTTGCGGACGAGGACGGGCGCAGGACGTCGCGGGTTCACTACGCTCGTCGGTTGTTGTTCCTCGCCGCCTCGACAGGAGTGATGAGATGAACGACTACCCGGTGCAGTTCTCCGTCGACTACCCGGATCGCGAGCTCAACCGCGTCAGCACGGCCTTCCGGCTCTTCGCGGTCATCCCGATCGCGATCGTCATCGGCGCCATCGTCGGCTACCAGAGTGGCGACGACGCAGGGAGCAGCTCGGGCACCACCGTCATCGTCGTCGGCGGCACCGGGCTGTTGTTCGTCCCGCCGGCGCTGATGATCGTGTTCCGGCAGAAGTACCCGCGCTGGTGGTTCGACTGGAACCTCGAGCTGCTGCGCTTCGCCAACCGCGTCGGCCTGTACGTCGCGCTGACCGACGACCGCTACCCCTCGACCGACGAGCAGCAGTCGGTGCATCTGGACTTCCCCTACCCGGACGCCAAGGAGGGCCTGAACCGCTGGATGCCGCTGGTGAAGTGGTTCCTCGCGATCCCGCACTACTTCGTCCTCTTTGCCCTGTACGTCGGCGCGTTCTTCGTGGTCGTCGCGGCCTGGTTCGCGATCTTGTTCACCGGTCGCTACCCGCGCGGCCTCTTCGACTACGTGGAGGGCGTGACTCGCTGGCACAACCGGGTCGTCGGGTACGCCCTCGTCCTGGTCACCGACGAGTACCCGCCCTTCCGCCTGGCACCCTGAGCCTGGCCGGATCACCGGCCCCCTGGGTGCGGCGCGGTCGGCTGAACCCGCGCGTAGCGCTACACTGATGGTGCGATGAGCGTGATCGGCCCTGGGCTGGTCCCCGTCGCGACCCCCCAGCTCAGCCGGTGACCGTCGCCGGCCCAGCGTGCGTGGGCGGGCAGTCTTGGAGAGGACGAGCATGGCAGGCAAGGGCAGGATCGTCGGATCGAACATGGGCTCGATCAGCTACGAGAACGGTGACGGGCCGAGCACCGCACAGGTGCAGCGGGTGCGCTACGTCTGCGCTGACCAGCACCAGACCGAGGTGCCGTTCTCGGCCGAGGTCACCGACGTACCGGCCGTGTGGGACTGCGGCAGCTGCCGGCAGGACGCCGTCGCCGACGGGCTCGACCCCGAGGTCTCCGCCCAGGCGCTGTCCGCGGCCGGGCACGCGGCCCGGCACGGCAAGCCCGTCCCGAAGACGCCGTGGCAGCACGTGCTCGAGCGGCGGTCGATCCCGGAGCTCGAGGTCATCCTGGCCGAGCGCCTCGCCCTGCTGCGCGGCAAGAAGCTTCGCGCCAGCGCCTGACCGCAGCCGGTCGACCTCATCCAGCACGGGTGATGCGTCGACCGCACGCGGGCACGACGGTCGTCCTACTGCTCGCTGCGGGAGGACGAGATGACCGCTTTCACGGTTTGGAAGTTCGACACCCCGGATGGCGCCGGTCACGCTGCCTCGCAGCTTGAGCACGTGGCCGGCGAAGGCCTGATCAAGATCCTCGATCATGCGGTGGTGTCCTGGCCGACCGGGGCGAGGCGCCCCGAGACGAAGCACAGCCACGACGCGGTCAAGCGCGGCGGCGGGTGGGGAGCCCTGTGGGGGCTGCTCTTCGGCGCGCTCTTCTTCATCCCCCTGATCGGCGCCGCCGCAGGCGCCGCCATCGGCGGGGTGGCGAAAGCCACCGAGGGCGTAGGCATCACCAAGGATCAGCTGGAGACGATCCGCGCCGAGATCACGGAGGGGACGTCGGCGCTCTTCCTGGTAACCGAGCAGGGCGACCTGGACCGGGTGGGCGAGCGGTTCCACGGCACCACATGAAGCTGATCGACACGAACCTCACCGATGACGAGCGGAAGGTCCTGCTGGAGACCTTCGGCGACCACTGAGGCGCTGCATCACCAAGGAGGCGCGCTGATGGTTGGGGTAGCCGATGGCGGCACCGACGTCGAGTACGGCGGCCGCGCGCACCCACTGCTTCACCTGCTCGCCCCGCTTGTGGCTGCCGGGGCGGTCTGGGTGGCCAGAGCCGGCCTCGGCATCGCCTACGAGCGGGTCGCCGGCCGCAAGCGACCGATCCCCAGCGACCCCGAGACGTCCTGGCGGCGAGCGATCGTCTGGACTGCCGTGACCACGACGACAGCTGCCGTGATCGAGGTGACGGTCCGTCGGGTCGCCGACAAGCGGCGGGTCCGCAAGATCCTGCAGCGTGGTCGGGCAGCGGGCCAGGTCGTCACCCACGTTGGCGGTACCTGGTCGGATCAGAGGCTGCCCGCCTCCGTGCGCGCGACGCCTCAAGGAGCTGGCCGACCACCCGCTCGCGCGCGCTGAATCGGCAGGGCCCCGCGCTTCCGCGGTGCCGCGGGAGGCCGCGCCTTTCCGGCCACCACGGTCTTCACGGTCTCGAAACTGTGGGTTAGCGTCGGGACATTCGGCGTGAATGCGGGTCATGTCGACCATCCTCATCCACCGAAGGAGGGTCACATGAAGGCTTCCTACAGGCGCGGGGTCATCGGGTTCCTGGCGGCAGCGTTCGTCGCCGTGCTGCTCGTCCCACTCGCCCCGGCGATCGCCGACAGCCCGGACGGCAAGGGCGACCGAGCCGCGCCGCCCACGAACAAGCGGTTCAATGCGCTCATCTTCTCCCGGACTGCCGCGTTCAGGCACACCGAGTGCATCCCGCAGGCAACGGTGGCGATCGCGCAGATGGCCGTGCAGCGCGGGTTCGAGGTCGACGCGACGGAGAACCCGGCGCTGTTCACCGACGCCAACCTCGCCGACTACGACGTGGTGATCTTCCTGTGCACCACCGGTGACGTCCTGAACGACACGCAGCAGGCGGCGTTCGAGCGCTACATCCAGGCCGGCGGCGGCTACGCCGGCATCCACTCGGCGTCCGACACCGAGTACGACTGGGCGTGGTACGGCGGGTTGGTCGGCGCGTACTTCCGCGACCACCCAGGGGTGCCCGGCGTGAACCAGCAGTTCCAGACGGCGACGATGAACGTCGAGGACCGGCACAGCGCGGCGACGCGGGGCTCGGCCGCACCTGGACGCGCGAGGAGGAGTGGTACAACTTCCGGACCAATCCGCGCAGCACCGTTCACGTGCTGCTCTCGGTCGACGAGAGCACGTACGACCCGCGCGGCTACAGCGTTCCGGGCGGCTCCGCGCCGATGGGCGACCACCCGATCGCCTGGTGCCAGCCCTACGACGGCGGCCGGTCCTTCTACACGGCGCTCGGCCACAAGGGCGACTACTGGGATGAGCCGCGGCTGCTCTCCCACGTGCTCGGCGGGATCCAGATGGCCGCCGGCGTGGCGAAGTTCGACTGCGGCAAGGAGTGAGCTGAGGCGGGGGCGGCGCTACGGGCGTCGCCCCCGCCCGCGCCGCGGTCCACAGCGCGAAGCAGAAGGCCCTGACCGGCGTTTCCGCAGGCCAGGGCCCTGAGACATGGTGTCCGAGGACCGACGTCCACAGATTGCACGTGGCGCCTGATGCCGTGGCGCTGATCTCGTCGTCACCCAGGTGGGATGCTCGATCCGGCCAACCGCGACAGAGAGGACTCACCGTGCTCTTCCACGTAGAGCAAGTACACACTCCGGAGAACTGCCCCTACGGCCGCGGGGGATCCGGCTCCCTGCACGACGCAAGCGTGTCAGAGGTGACGCTCGTCGCCATGTACGGCGCCTTCATGGAGCACACGATCTATCTCATCGTGGAGGCCGACGACTTCGAGCAGCTCAATAGGTTTCTGCTGCCGGGGATGAGGGTGTGCACGACGAAGATCACACCCGTCGGAGGACGGCCACTGCCGACCTGGGAGCCGTGAGCCCATAGCTGGTGTCCGAAGACCGACGGCAACAGCTTGCACCTGGCGGCTCCACCCGTGGCGTCGCCCGCGGTGAGCGTTCGGCAGACTGTCCGGGATGAGCGCTGCGGAGGTGGGCCAACTCGCACGCCGCCTGACCTGCGGGCTGTACGTCCACGACGCCGCGATGGGCCTCATCCGTGACAACCGCAGTCTCAGTCTCGCACCGCCCTCCCACGCACCAGGCGGGCCACCGGAAGGACTGGTTAAGCGAAAGGACGGAACGTCTCTCGCATACGAAGGTGCACCACGTCGAAGCAGCGCGAACAGACTTAGTCCTTGCCGAAGAGCTGGATCGTGCGTTTCTCGTCAGCGCCTTGATCATGCTTGGTGATCGCCTCGCTGCTGAGGACTACTTTGACCGGGCCCCCATCCTGGAGATGGTCCGTCACCTACGGAACGCCGCAGGGCACGGCAATGTGTTCGGGATCCGCGACCCTGAGGAGCCTGCCGACACTGATCGCGGCCCGTCTCCGCGCCCGGCCGGTCTCGCCGCCACGAGGTCTACGCGCACCTGGTCGGCGGAGACCAACGCAGCGCCTACCGCGAAATCCTCCAGTTCGCCGCGGAGCTGCACCGCGCTGACCCGGTCCTGGCGGCCGCTATGACGGTGATACGGCCCTCGACAACTGGTGACCGGCGCTACGACGCGCTCCTGGCGGCCGTGGTCGATCTGACGTTGACCCAGGGCGGTCTCCCACGGCCTGAATGGCTTGACGATCCGCGCTGAACGTTGGACGACCCGTGGGATGTTGAGCCCGATAAGGAAGTGCAGGCTGCGGCCCGCGCTGTGACCCCGGCGGCGGTGCTCCGGCACGGGGTGTATCTCGACCCAGCCGAGCTCGACGCCATGTGAGTCACCCCGGCGCTGCCACCGGTCGAATGCGGAACGCTGGATCCATATGGATCGCACTCGCGGATTCTGGTTACCAGACCGGCCGGAGCCTCCCTCAGAGGTTGGGGGCTCCCGGGCCGATCCAAGGCGCCCTATGCTGCCGTGCACCGAGCCGACGCTCCGCTCGAGCCAGGAGCACCGCATGACCGAACTATCGACCAGCTGGCAGTTCGACGCGATCACTTACGCCGGGGGATCGCAGGACGGGCCGCGAGCCAGCGTGCAGCTGACCCGCCAAGGCAAGCAAATGCACGCCGAGGGGTCCGGTAATGGGCTTATCGACGCCGTCTGCGACTCGATCTCACGGGCCACAGGGGTGGCGGCGCGGGTAGTCGCGTTCCGCGCATACTCGGTCGGCCCAGGAAGCGAGGCCGTCGGCGAAGTCGAGCTCGAGGTAGAGATGCCGGGCCGCCGGGTAGCGGTTACGGCGTCGTCCACGGACGTGGTGGAGGCTGCCGGCCGGGCCTTCCTCGCAGCCATCAACCAGCACGGCTTGAAGGCGCAAAAGGTGCGCTGAATCGTCCCAGGACTGCAAAGACGAGGTCCGGCCGGACAACGGACACGTCAGCAAGTCCCGTTCACCGCAGGCGACCCGACCCCGCTGCCCGCGGATGCTGCTGGTCGCGGCAGGCCCTCTTCGCCGCACGATCCGGAGGCTCGCCGGACCCAGACCGATGGGTAGTGCCAGTTCAGCGCGCCGGATCGCGCGGCCGCAGCTCTTCCTCACGGCTGCCGAGCTGTCGTGGGTCCCGGGAAAGGTTGCTTCGAGGGCTCGCCGCGAACGAAGTGTGTCGCGGGGCTTGGTCGGGTTCGGCCGGGAGTTGCTGGCACGGACATCGGGCAAATCGGTCAGGCGGGCGAGCGGGACAGGCCCCGCCGGGGCCACTCGCGCCTGCGGCCGCCAGACCCAAGCGGCCCACCCCACCGCCGCCGCACGGGTGTCGTCGCTCCGGTAAATGCCTGGTAGCTGCCACGCACGCACTTTGCCGATCCTGGAGCTGCCTCGCCGGGTGGGGTGCGGCACCGTCCTGGAGTCGTAGCGTTCCGGTATGCCCATTCGATCCGGAGTGACGGTGCTCGGAAGTGCCAACGTCGACATCGCCCTACGGGTACCCGAGTTGCCGAAGGCCGGGGAGACCGTGCTCGGGGCGACACGACTGAGCGGTCCGGGTGGCAAGGGCCTGAACCAGGCGGTCGCAGCGGCCCGGGCCGGCGCCCGCACCCGTTTCGTCGGGGCGGTCGGGACGGACCCGGAGGGTGCGGAGCTGCTGCGGATCCTCGCCGCTGACGGCATCGAGGCTTTGGTCCGGACGACGCACGGCAGAACCGGCCTCGCTGTGGTGATCGTCGATGCGGCCGGCGAGAACGCCATCGTCGTCGACCCCGGCGCGAACGCCGAACTGACCGGGCTCGGGAAGTCTGAGCGGGCTGCGGTCGCCGCGGCGCAGGTGCTCCTCATGCAGCTGGAGATCCCGCTGCCGACGGTCACCGAAGCGGCCGGACTGGCTCGCGCGGCCGGCACGACGGTCGTCCTCAACGCCGCGCCCCAGTCGCCCCTGGACGATCGCCTGTGCGACAGCATCGACCTGCTGCTCATCAACGAGGGCGAGGCTCGGGCGCTTGCGGCCGACACGTCGTGGGCTGGGTCGCCGCGAGATGACCGAGGGGGCGCTGCAGACACCGTGGACCGCGATCTGGACCGGCTGCTGGACCGAGTGCCGGCCGTCCTGGTCACGCTCGGGCCCCGCGGGGCGCTGTACCGGGACCGAGCCGGAGCACGCCACCACGAACCAGGCCGCTCCGTCAACGTCGTCGACACCACAGCAGCGGGCGACTCCTTCGCTGGATACCTGGCCGCGGCCCTAGCCGACGGGCTGCTGGTGCCGGTCGCCCTGGCACGGGCGAACGCAGCAGCAGCGCTGTCCGTGGGTCGTCGAGGCGCGGTGCCAGCCGTGCCGCACCGGCGCGACGTCGACGCCCTCGCCGCCGGCTGACGCAGTCCCCGCTGGTCGCGGGTGGTCAGCCGGCGACCCGCTCGCTCCGTCCGGTCTCGTGCGACCGCAGAGCAGCCGCGAACACCCGGTGCGCGGCGAGGGCCTCGTGCGGGGTCGCTGTGCCGAACCGGTCGCCCAGCAGTCCGGCGCGCTCGGCCAGGAATGTGGCCCACATCTGCAGCAGCGCGGCTGGGAAACTGAACTCGAAGATGTCTCCGGTCACGGTCGGCCAGACGCTCCGGTGGCCTGGCTGGACCTCCG
>CAVYTH010000008.1:0-140191 GCA_963771345.1 uncultured Actinomycetota bacterium | reverse complement strand
GGGCCCGGGGGTGGGCGCAAACGTGCGCTACCTTCCGGCCGACGCCCGCCTGATCGCGATCGAACCCAACCCGTACATGCACACCCGGCTCAGGCGGGCAGCACGTGCGAGCGGGGTGGAACTGGAGATCCGCAGCGTTGGGCGCGAACGGATCGACTTGCCCGACGCCAGCTCCGATGCCGTCATCTCCAGCCTGGTCCTGTGCAGTGTCCGCGACCCCGATGTCGTGCTCGCTGAGATCCGCCGCGTTCTGCGGCCTGGAGGGCGGTTCAGCTTCGCCGAGCATGTCGCGGCGAAGCGCGGCACGCCCACACGCTGGACGCAACGGATCCTGCGCCGGCCCTGGGCTTGGATCTTCGAAGGCTGTTCCTGCGAACGAGATTTGGCGAGCGTGATCCAGTCCGCCGGGTTCTCTAGCGTCGACCTCTGCCACTACCCGGAACCGCTCGCCGTTCCTCCCGTTCAACACCCACATCGCAGGCACGGCCATCACCTAGGCCCGGTGGCGGCGCGGTCTTGGCCTGCGACTCGCTTGGAACCGGATGACGAGCACATCTGCGTCCGCGCATGCCGGTGAGCGGAACGACTCGAGGATGGGCGCATCGCGGGCTACCGCGCGCTCGCACCCGCGACGTGGCCCGGCAAGCGGTTGCGCTCGAGGTGTGGACTATCCGGCAAGGACATCGAGGATCGCGTCCACGACGACCTCCGGGCGGTCCTCTTGGATGTTGTGACCGGTGTCCTCGACCGTGATGAGCGAGCCGCGCGTCGACTCGGCAGCGAACTCCCGCGCCCCTGCCTCGAGGGCGGCAACGTACGTTCGGTGGTAACGCCGGGGGAGGCCGGGGAGGTAGGGCGGCGGTGGCCTGGTCAGCACGACGACGGGGAGGTCCCCGAAGAGCGGTCCGGGAGCCGCGAACAGCCTCACCGCATCCTCGTCCTCCTCGGCAAGCAGGAGGTGCTCGCGGTTCTGAGCCGGGTCGTAGACGTAGTCGCTGACGATCCTCCGATCCTCGGCCAGCTCCGGTATCTCGTCGGCCTTCTTCGCAGGAAGCGCAGCGCGCTGGGCGGCGGCCACCCGCGGCGACCACGGGTCGACGAGTACCACCCCGGCGACCCGCTGCGGAGCACGGTCCACCAGGCCGACGGCGGGCAGCGAGCCCAGCGAGTGGGCGACCAGCACGACCGGCTCCGTCAGGTCGGCCAAGTCCAGGAGTGCCACCAGGTCGTCGACCTGGTCCTTGGTGGTGCGACGGGCCTCCGGCGGCGGGTCGCTACGCCCACCCCCAGCCGGTCGTAGGCGCAAAGGTGGTGGCCGTCGCTGGCGAAGTCAGGGGCCATCAGCGCCCAGGACGACGTGTCCGGCCCGAGCCCCGACAGCAGGAGAATGGTGGGCTCACCGGGGCCGCTCCCCCCAGCAGCGCATGAACAGTTCGCGCCCGCCGATGTCGATGTCTTCCAGGGTCTCGACGACCTCATCTGCGGCCTCGGTGGTGGCGGCGTCAGTCGGCTGCGACTCCGACGATGACCGAGGCGGCCCATCGCTCTCGCTTCCGGTGCAGCCGCTCGTCAGGAAGGCAGCCGAAGCGGCGACCGTGACGGCGAGGAGGGCTCGTTTGTCAACCATGTTGGCCCGTGACATTCCGGCGCATCAAGACGAGACCGACGGGACGAGTTCCGGGGGGAAAGACAACGCCCATCCGTTCGCTGTAGTAGGCGAGACCGTCAACGAGGCGCGAGACATGGAGGCCGTGGCGTTCGTAGAAGCGCACGGCACGGTCGTTGCCGGCGACCACGAGAAGCATGTACGCGAGCTCCGCTGGAAGTCGAGCGTGCAACGCGTTCATCAGCAGTGCCCCGATGCCGGCTCCACGATGCCGCGGTCGAGGTAGAGCCGATGAAGCTCGGGTTCGGGCCCGAAGGAGTCGAAGTGCAGGAACCCGACGACCTGGCCCGACCGCTCCGCCACCAGGAAGTCCGCGTCCGAGGCCCTCTGGCAACGGTTGATGCATGCGGTGACCGCCGAAGGCTCGTAGGTCTGACTGACAACGGCGGCGACGGCGGCCGGGTCCACCAGGCCCGCGTACTGCGCCGGCATCGCCTCGGTCCCGATGGCGGCAATGGCGTCTGCATCGGTCCCGGCCGCATCCCGGACGAGCACGTCGTGAGCGGTCAGCATGGTCGTGTCCACACCCGAGGCATCCCTTAGCCGAGATATACTTCACATAGGAGTAAGACTTACTCCGCGGAGGAGCAAATGTCAAGGACCGGTCCAGAGCTCACCACGACCTCGTACGCGCTGCTCGGGTTGCTGGCAATCCAACCTTGGTCGACGTACGAGCTGGCCAGGCAGATGCAACGGGACCTGCGCTTCGTCTGGCCGCGCGCGGAGAGCAACCTCTACGCCGAGCCCAAGAAGCTGGTCGCGCACGGCTTCGCCTCGGCGACCGCCGAACCGCGGGGCAAGCGCCGACGCACCGTCTACACCATCACCCCGGCCGGCAAGCGGGCCCTCGCTGGCTGGCTCGAGACAGCAGCGTCAGAGCCGCGATGGGAGTCGGAGTCCATCGTCAAACTCCTGTTCGCGACCAACGGCTCGACGGAGCAGCTACTCGAACAGCTCCTCCAGTTCCGTGACCACGCGACCGCGCGCTGGAACGCCGTCGCGGCGATCTTCCGCCCGTATCTCCACGGAGACGAGCCGTTCCCCGACCGAACGCACGTCAACGTCCTCGCAGCGAGGCTCGTCCTCGAGACCGCTCGCGCAGAGGCTGCTTGGGCGGACCGGGCCATCGAGGAGGTACAGCAGTGGGAAACGACCGCGGAACCCCTGGACCGCGCCTCGACCCTCGCCGCGCTAGAAGCCGCGCTCGCCGCCGGAGCGCCTTGACAGCTCTACTGTCCGGGACACCTTCCCAGCGCATCCCCGTCCCGCATGGTCGTCTCCCGGTAGGACATCAGCCCCGACGAACCCGTACGAACGTCGGAAACACTCGGTAGTGCCAGTTCTTCGGCGCGCTGGCGGCTGACGCCAGCGCGCGGAAGCGGCACCAACGATCGTTTCTGAAGCGCTCATGCCGATCTGCGGGCCCGCCTTGAGCGGGCTCTGTCTACGACGGGACCGGCCTGTGAATCAATCACCTGCCTACCGGCTGCAAGTAGTTCCGGCCCTCCCGGACCCGCGGAGGCGTTCGTCGCCCTCGTCCTGTTGCCCCTTCTCGTCGCGCCCGGCCAGGTGACGTCCGGCCGACGTCATGCCGCGGCACGCGGCCTGACCAGCGCGGCGACCCCCCAGCAGACCGCTGGCGGCGAGGTCAGCTGCTCCCGCCGCAGGTCACCAGGGGCGGACGGGCATCGACTGACGAAGGCCGAGGAGGTTCCCGTTGGCGAGCCGGACGACGGCGAGCCTGGCGCCGGGGACATCAACGACACCCGTCTCAGCGCTTCCATTGGTGATGGGAGCGCTGCCGAGCTCGGCGAGTGAACCGTCGGCGACCTCACCGAGCCCGGTGGCGCCGGCGTCGATCAGCTCCTGTCGGGCCTGCTCGATGTCGCCGGTGTCGAGGAAGACGAGCGGCTCATCGACCCAGGGCAAGGACGTCAACCCGATCTCGATGTCCGGCGTCTTGAACACCGCGAAGTCGGCTTCACCGGGCGCGGTCGCTGACCGCTGCTAGAGAAGGCGGGGCCGGTGCCGAACACCGACGTCCACGCGCTCACGCCGGCCTCAAACTCGCGGGCCGGGAAGACGACAGCGGCGATGGTGGGTGTACCCATAACGAGCTCCCTTTCGTGGATCGGTCGCCCCGATTCCACCACCCATTTGGGCAGACTGAACGATGGATCCCCCGCCAGACCTTGCGTAGCCCTGCGGAACGCTCGGTTAGGGGTGCCTTCGAGGGCCCGGTACCTTCCAATTGTGGTAATGCCGAGTCCCGGTTGGCACCGGTTGCAGGCCGCCATCGACGGCCGCGTCGTCCCCGACCCCGAGCCGACCACGTTCAACGCCCGGTTCCACGCCGTTCGTCCCCGAGCGGCGGTCCGCTGCACGTCGCCGGCGGACGTGGCGACGACGCTGTCGTTCCTGCGCCAGCACGACCTGCCGTTCGCCGTGCGCAGCGGCGGCCACTGCTTTGCCGGCCACTCGTCCAGCCCCGGTGTCGTGCTCGACGTCACCCCGATGGACCCCGTCTCACCGGACGGCGACCTGGTCACGGTCGGTGCCGGCGCCCGCCTGGGTGCGGTCTACGACCGCCTCCAGCCGGACGGCCGTGCGCTTCCCGCCGGGACCTGCCCCACCGTCGGGATCGCCGGGTTGGCGCTGGGCGGGGGCCTCGGCGTGCTCGGTCGCCGCTACGGACTCACGTCCGACCGGATGGTCTCGGCCCAGATCGTGCTGGCCGACGGCACCGTCGTCACTTGCGACGAAAGCCATGAGGCGGACCTCTTCTGGGCGCTGCGTGGGGCCGGCGCCGCCAGCTTCGGCGTGGTGACGTCGTTCGTCTTTCGTCCTGTTCCCGCGCCGCACGCCCTCGATTTCCACCTCGCCTGGGACTTCGACGAGGCCCTCGGACGTCGTGGAGGCCTGGCAGACCTGGGCGCCGTCGGGGCCAGACGAGCTCGCCGCCAGCCTCAAGCTGATCGCGACCGGCGACCCGGCGCAGCCACCCACCGTCAACATCTACGGTGCCTCCAGGAAGGCGACACCGACGGGTCCCAAGTCATCGACGACCTCCGAGACCGGGTCGGAGCCGAACCAGCCTGGCGCTGGACCGAGGTCCTGCCCTTCGCCCGGACCCGGCAGCTCTGGGCACAGCTGCCTCCTCCCGGGACGACGTTCCACGACCTCGACACCCCCGCCGAGATCCACCCCTGGCTGGTCACCCGGTCCGAGTTCTTCCGCCAACGCCTCCCGACCGGCACGGTGGCGACGCTGCTCGAGGGCCTCACCCGGGACCGGGTCGTCGGGGAGGAGCGCGGCTCGACTTCATGCCCTGGGGCGGGGCCTACAACCGGGTCGCCGCCGACACGACCGCCTTCGTCCACCGTGACGAGATGTTCCAGCTCAAGCACTCGGCCACTGTCCACCCCGACGCGCCCGCCCAGGCCAAGGCCGCCGCCCACGCGTTCGTGCGGCGGTCGTGGGAGACCGTGCACCCGTGGGGATCGGGCGGGGTCTTCCCCGCCTTCCCCGACCGAGACCTCGCCGAGCCCGCCGAGGCGTACTACGGCAGCAACCTGCCACGCCTCCGCACGATCAAGGCCCGCTATGACCCCACCAACCTCTTCCAACCGCCCAGTGGACCGCCATCCCACCGGGCTGACGGGGCACTACAGCTAGCCGGCGCGGAGGGTGCCGCCGCGGCGGCACCCGCGGAGTCGCACACATTGGTGGCGCTGCGCGAGGCGACCCCGGCGGCGGACGGCGTGCGACTCCGCAGCCAGGTGGCGCGGGAAAAAGGGGCAGCGGGGGTTAGCTCCGCCGCTCAGGAGCGGGTACTTTGGCCCTCGGCGATCGAGGGAGAGTCGGCGTCGCAGTGGGCGAAGTCACCACTGCGCAATGGTGACAACGCCAGCCGGGAACCGGGGAATGCTTGTTCCAGGGCCATCGGAGACCCTTTATGGGCCAAGGCTCTTGAAACCTGATGGTTCACACGATGTGAACGGTCAGGAATTGGCAGTGCTGCATCGGTCAGCAATGTCGCGACTTCGGTCAGCAATGTCCGTGATCCGGTCGCAAGGAATTGACGGTGCGCGGAGCCCTCTGCCTCGAGTGAGGCAGGGGGCTCCCGCATGCCTGGGTTGCATCGGCCCGCCTGAGGGTCGATTGCCGCAGCGGGCCTGTGCGCAGGTGATCGGGCCGATCCGGCACCAGCGTGCACCGATGACTCACCCGCGCCCTGGGTCAGGATCCCCGAGACCCTCGAGAACGCGGTCTGGATGTCCTCCCACACGTCCTCGGTGAAGTCGTTCAGGGCGCTGTCGACAAGGTTGTTCAGCTGGGATGAGAGCTCCGCCCTGCGCACCGGAACGTCCCGGCGATCTTCAGGACCGTGTCCTCGAGATCCTGGATCTGGCCGCCGTAGTCGAGCATTGCGTAAAGGATGTCCGGACCCATCGAACCCAGGACGGCGTACCGCGACTGCAGCGCATCGTCGCTGGAGTAGGTGGCCCAGTCCCCGTTCAGGTCCGGATCGGTGAGGAACGTGCGGACGTCCTGGGCCGCCGGGTCGTCCCTCGCTTCCCTCGCGAGCCGCTGGATGATCGTCGTGTGGGTGCCGACTCCTGGCATGTCCCCTCCCGGACACTTTGGATCTTCGCGCCAGGCCCCGAGAGCGTCAAGGGGCCTGACGCATGGCCGCCCGCTGCCTACTGCCGAGCCTCAGTGCCCCGGCGTGCCGACGCCGATGTCCTTCTTGGCGACGAACGCGGCGCGCGCCCGCGAAGGGTTGACGAACGCCCCGACGACATCGCCGTTGAGTCGCTCGATGTTGACTTTGATGACCTTGCCGTCGCGCATCGCGTTGCCGACCTGCAGCGCGACGGCGTCCAGGTCAGCCCCCTCCGGCAGCGTGTAGCTGAGCTCGTCGAGGAAAAGGGCGAAGCGGTTGATGGTCGGTTCCGATGAGGTGGCCATGGAGTGTCCCCCGGGTTGGGTGAGCGGATAGATGGAACGTTGCACGACGGGCCCGGGTCGGCAAGAGACCCGGGCCCGTCGCTGCTGGGCGTCAGTGCGACGTCGTGTACCAGAGGGTGTAGCCGCCACCGTTCAGGGTGAAGTCGCGCTCGTGCGGGCCGTCGACGCAGCTCAGCGAGCCCGAGCCGATGGTCGTGGTCGCCGGGTAGTCCCGGTCCCAGATCTCGAAGTGCACGCTCGAGCCCGACGTCACCTCGTACGGGCGAGGGCTACCCAACGAGACGTTGCGGTACATGCCCTGGGTGAAGTTGTGCGTGCCGTACGTGTCGTCGCCCAGCTCGAACCTGATCTCGTCCTGCCCGTCGCCGTCCTGCAGCTCCCAGGCCTGGATCTGCGTCACCGTGACCCTGCAGTTCGCCGTCGCCGATGCGGACGCGATCGGCACGGTCGCCATGAATCCGGTGGCGAGGCCGACGCTGCCGAGCAGGGCGGTGATGCGGTGCTTCTTCAACATGGAGTCCTCCTCCGTGACACCGGGCCGTTCAGGCCCGGGTGGCGCCGACGTGGCGCCGTGGTGTGACAGAGGAGAAGAGCCGCGGCTCGGCGCAGGCGGACTAGTCAGATGTGCGTACGTCGGGATGCAGGACCCCGGCGGCCTCGACGCGGTTGCCGACGCCGAGCTTCGCGATCAGGTTCGACACGTGGACTGCGGCCGTCCGCTCGCTGATGCCAAGGCGGCGGGCGATCTGCCGGTTGGTCAGCCCGGTGCCGACCAGGTCGAGCACCTCGCGCTCGCGCCGGGTCAACGCGTCCAGGCGTGGGTCGTGACGCGACGTGCCGGCCGAGGTCTCGTCGACCGGCTCCGGCTCCGGCAGCGGCAGGCGGCCGCGCCGCGCGACGGCTGCGAGCTTCGCGACCAACGGGGCGGCCCCGAGCTGCCGCGCGGCCTCATATCCGGTGCCCAGCGCCGCAGCGGCGGGGCTGACCGACCGGGATGCCAGGAGCCCTTCGGCCAGCCGCAGGTTCGCGTAGGCGAAGTCGTGCACGAGTCCGAGGTCGGGCCAGGCCTCGGCGATCGCCCGCCAGTGCTCGACGCTCGGCCCGTCCACCCGCTCGCCCTCCGCGAGACAGACCGTGCGCAGGGTGGTGGCCTCGGGCGACGTGTCGCTCCAGTCCGACGAGCCTTCGCTCGCCGTGGCGAGCAGCTCGTCGCGGATGGCACGCGGGTCGTCGACGCGGCGGACCCGTCCGCCCGCGGTCACCAGGTCGGCGAGGGCGGACAACGCCTCCGCGCACAGCCGCAACCGGTCGATGCCGCTGGGACAGCTGCGCACGGTGTCGCGGGCCAACGCCAGGGCTTCGCGGTCGCGGCGCTGGAGGCGCAGGAGAAGCACACTCACCACAGCGTGCTCGAGCTCGAACGCGGGCTGGCCGAGTGGCCGGTCGTGGCGGGCGACGGCGAGTGCTGAGCCCGCCACGTCCGGTAGGCCACGCAGCACCGCGATGCGGGCGCGGGAGAGAGCGAGGAAGCGAACGGTAGTCGCCGACACCGGGGCGGTCTCGGCCTCCTCGCAGTAGGCAAGCGCCTCGTCCCACCGACCGAGCGCCACCAGGCCGACGACCACGTTGTAGTACAGCGGGGCGCCGAGGGTGTGGGCGAGCGAGCGAGTCGCCAGGCGCGCGATGGCCTCCCGCCCGACCTGGACGCACTCGGCGTACCGGCTGATGTTGGCGAGCACGTAGCAGTGGTTGATCGCCGTCCGGGCCTCGACCGCGACGTTCGCCGACGAGGACGCCAGCCGGCGGGCCTCGGCGAGCAACGCCAGACCTTCTTCCACCTGGACCGTGGCCGCGCGGCACACCCCCTGCGTCCCGAGCGCATAGGCGAGGACGTCGTGCGCGCCAGCCTCCTGCGCCCAGCCGGCAGCAAGCGCGCTGCGGGCGGCCCCCTCGGCGTACTCGCCCCGGAACATCAGGCGGGAACCGTCGGCGGCGACGATCCGCGCGCTCTCGCGGGAAGGCGCGAGGACGTCGGCGAGGGCTGCGGCCTCGGTGATGACGCTGAACGCCTCGGGCGCGTGGCCCGCCGCGAACAGGCAGCTCTGCAGCTGGTCGAGCAGGGCGAGCCGCGCAGCGACGTCCAGGGCGGTCTCCGATGCCAGGGCCGCTCGCACGGCCTGCACAGCACTCTCGTCGTCGCCCGCGCGGTGCATCGCCTCGGCGGCCTCGACCGTGAGGACCTGCTGGGAGACGTCGCGGGGCAAGTCCGTCCGGGCAGAGAGGTCGAGGACGTGCGCGTAGGCGCTCGCCGCGGCGCTGTAGGCGCCGATGCTGCTGGCGGCTCGTCCGCCCGCGAGCCAGTCGCGCAGTGCCCGCTCGAGATCTCCGCTCTGCTCCCAGTGCCGCGCCGCCGCCGGATCGCCGTCCCAGGCGAGGGCCAGCGCGTGGTGGACGGCTCGCAGCCGTGACGGGGTGAGGTTCGCCAGCGCCACCTCCCCGAGCGCGGCGTGACGCAACCGGACGCCACCGCCATCCGCCCGGGGAACCAGCAACGCCGATCGGAGCAGCTCGCTGACGAGAGGGGCACTGTCGTGCGTGAGGACGGTCGCCAGCGCCGCATCCAGGACCTCGCCCGGCGCGTCCCCGCCGACGGCCACCGTCGCCAGCGCCAGCTCGGCGTCGTCGCCGTGGGCGGTGATCCGCTGCGACAGGACGCGCTGCAACGTCGACGGCAGGTCGTCCAGGCCCTGGGAGGCGGCGAGTGCCAGCTCGGTAGCCAGGTAGGGGTTGCCACCGGACCGGGTGACGAGCGCGGCCACCACCGTCTCGTCGTCGGCATCGGGCAGGACGCTCCGGACGAGCGCACCGGTGTCGGCCGCCGACAACGGGGCGAGGGCGAGGCGCTCGACGTGGCCGGACACCAACAGGTCGGTCAGGTCGTCGGCCGCGCCGAGCTGGTCCGCACCGTCGCTACGGGCGGTCGCGACGATGAGCCGTGGACGCTGCCGGGCAGGACGCGCGAGGAAGCGGAGCAGCGCCAGCGTGGAGCGGTCCGCCCAGTGCATGTCCTCCACCACGACGACCACCGGCCGGCTCCGGCCCCAGGTATCGAGCTGTCGTGCCACCCGGTCGAAGAGCCACGAGCGAGCGACGTCGGCGGGCAGCTCGCCGAGGCCGGCGAGCTCGACGAGAAGCGCGGCGAACCCGCCGCTGTCGTCAGCGTCGACGTGCGACCAGGCCTGGACGAACGGCCCGTACGCCAGTTCGTCTGCGGCGAACGGCTCGCAGGTCCCCTCGAGCACGAGTGCGCCGCGGGCACGCCACCTAGCCGCGGCAGTCGCGACGAGGTTCGTCTTGCCCGCGCCCGGCTCGCCGGTGACGAGAAGGCACGCCCCGTGCGCGTCCCTCGCGTGGCTCGCGGCTGTCTCCAGCCGCGCGAGCTCCTCCTCGCGGCCGACGATGTCAGCGGACGCCACCCGCGCCATACCGACAGCGTGCCACTGTCGCCCGCTACGTTGCAGCGGTGGACCTCGACGTCGAGCGGGCGCGCCGCGACACCCCGGGCACCGAGAAGGTCGCGCACCTGAACAACGCCGGTGCGGCACTCCCGCCGGTCCAGGTCACCGACGCGGTGATCGCGCACCTGCGCCGCGAGGCCGAGATGGGTGGGTACGAGGCCGCAGCGGCCGCAGCCGACCAGGTCGAGCGGACCTACGCCGCCATCGCCGAGCTGATCGGCGCCCGACCCGACGAGATCGCCGTCATCGAGAACGCCACCCGCGCATGGGACATGGCCTTCTACGGGATGACCTTCGCCCCGGGCGACCGGATCCTGACCGCGCGGGCCGAGTACGCCAGCAACGTCATCGCCTTCCTCCAGGTCGCCGCCCGCACCGGCGCCGTGATCGAGGTCGTCGACGACGACGAGTCCGGCCAGGTCTCGGTCAGCGACCTCCGTCGGCGGCTCGGTGACGGCAACGGCACCGTCAAGCTCGTCGCGATCACCCACGTGCCGACGCAGGGCGGCCTGGTCAACCCCGCCGAGGAGATCGGCGCCGCCACCCAGGAGGCGGGTGTGCCGTTCCTGCTCGACGCCTGCCAGTCGGTCGGGCAGCTGCCGGTCGACGTCGGGGCCATCGGCTGCGACATCCTCACGGCCACCGGACGCAAGTTCCTGCGCGGCCCTCGAGGAACCGGCTTCCTCTACGTCCGCCGCGAGCTGATCGACCAGCTCGAGCCGCCGTTCCTCGACCTGCACGCAGCCACCTGGACCGCGCCCGACCGCTACGAGGTGCGGCCCGACGCGCGCCGGTTCGAGAACTGGGAGACCAACTACGCGGCCAAGATCGGGCTCGGAGTCGCCGTGGACTACGCCCTGTCCTGGGGCCTGGAACCGATCCAGGCCCGCGTCACCGCCCTCGCAGAGCGGCTGCGCCAGCAGCTGACGGCAGTGGACGGAGTGACGGTCCACGACCAGGGCGTACGCCGCTGCGGCATCGTCACCTTCACCGTCGACGGGGTCGCTGCCGAGGACGTCCAGCGTCGCCTGGCCGCGCAGGGCGTGAACGTGAGCGTCTCGCTCGTCGAGTACGCCCGGCTCGACCTGCAGCACCGTGGCCTGCCCGACCTGGTCCGCGCCTCGGTGCACTACTACAACACCGACGACGAGCTGGACCGGCTGATCAGCGCGCTACCGGATCGAGTGAAGTAGGGAGTCGAGCAGCTCCCGGGTGTGCGGTTCGTCGAGGACCTCGCTGATCCACGCGGTGGCGGCTGCTCGGTCGGGGGAGCGCGGGTTGGGCTCCAGCCAGTCCGTGGCAGCTATCTCGGTGATGTGCCCGAGCTGCGCGATGAGCATCGAGAAGTGTCCGCGCCGGCTGACCGTCCCCGGCCCGCCGGCCTCCCGGTAGGCGCTGGCGAGCGCGCGGGCCCGGCCAGCGTCGCCGCGGGCGAACTCGAAGAGCACGCACCCGAGCTCCTGGCTCGGATCCGCCGGCCCGCTGTTCTCCCAGTCGATGACGCACACCCCGCCGTCCGCCGTCGGCAGGACGTTGTCGGCCCACAGGTCGCGGTGACAGGTCCGCAACGTCTCGGGCGGCTCGATCCAGGACTCCAGCGCGACCAGCTCGTCGCGCAGCTCGGCCAGCCGGCCGGCGAACGGCGCTCCCGCTTCTCGCAGCTGCTCGACCAGCTGGTCCCATCGATCGGCACCGACCGGGTCGACGTACCACGGGTCCGGTGTGCCACCGCCGCTGCTCGCCACCTGGTGGATCGCGGCCACGACTGCGCCGACGACCGCGGGGTCCAGGCGCGGGTCGGGGGCACCCAGGTCCACCCACTCGTAGACCCTGGCCTGGCCGCCGCCGATGGTGGCGAACACGGATCCTTCCGTCGTACGCCGGACTCGCGGCGTCGGCACGCCGGCGGCGTAGGCCGCCTCCTGGAACAGCGTCGACGCCCGCACCTCGTCCTCGTCGGACCGCTCGAACGGCACCTTCACCGCCCAGCTGCCGTCCGTCGTGTCCAGCCGCCACACGACGCCCTGCTTGCCGCGGGCCACCGGACCGTCCGACAGCCTCGGTGCGCCGCCGAGGTCGAACTCGTCGGGCGAGCGCGACGGCATCCACGGGCGGGTCTCCCGTTCTCAGATGTGCAGCTGCCACTCGACCCCGGACATCATCACCTGGTAGCCGAGCTGCTCGTTCACGGCGATCATGTGCGCGTTCGACGTGGCGTTCCAGGTCTGGATCTCGCGCAGCTGGGGCTCCTGCTCACGCAGCCAGCGCAGCATGCCGACCTTCAGCAGTACGCCGAGCCGATGCCCGCGGTGCGCGGCCGCGACGCTGGTGTCGTACTGCTCGGCGACCCACGGCTGCTCGGACTCGACGGCGACGACCGTGACCCCGGCCAGCACACCGGTGGCGGTCTCGCGAGCGAAGAGCCGGTAGATCCGTCGCCCGAGCAGGTCCTGCATGTGCTCGAACGCACGCAGCCGCTCGGGCGTGAAGGACTCGTCCTCGACGTCCAGGTCGTCGAGCGGTGCATCGTTGATCGCTGCCGTGATGTCACAGACCGCCGACTGCATCGACTCGGGCACCGGACCGGCCAGCGGGACGAGCTCGTAGCCGACGGCGTGCGCCTCCGCATCGGCGTACGCCGAGTCCAGTCCGCGCCAGTCGAGGGCCGTCAGGTCCTGCCATCGCTGCACGACGTCCTGGGCTCGTTCGAGTCCGACAGCCGCGGCGAAGGCAACCGACGCCTCGACGTCCCCGGACTCGGCGAGGACCATCGTGCGGCCCTCCGCACGGAGCCGCTCGACCCCGGCCTGGAACAGGGCGCGACCGATGCCCTGCCGGCGGTCGCGCGGGTCGACCTGGACGTCGAGGAAACCGAGGTGGGTGTTGTCCCACGAGGGGAGGCCGTAGCGCAGCAGCGCCACCGGGCGGCCGGTCTTGTCGCGCTGGAGCGCGACCTCGTCCCGGTCGCCGTCCCAGCCGTAGGTCACGCCTGCCGTGAACGCCCGGGTCGTCGTGATCGGCCACCGCGGGGTGTCGACCCGGCGAGTGGCCTCCAGGACAGCGACAGCACCCGCCACGTCGCGGGTGTCGAGGTTGTCGCGGTCGAGCCAGGTAAGCGTCACTCGCTCAGGAAAGCGCGCAACGGCCGTCGCCGCGAGTCAAATACGTGAGTACGTCGGTGGGCGGCTAGCCGACGGGGTCGGCGAGCAGGGCCGCGGTGATCAGGACGCCGAGGACGAAGCCCATGCCAGCGAGGAGAAGTGGGTCGAGCGCCGTGGCGTTGGGGAGCGAGGTGCCCAGCCGGAAGCCCGCCGCACTCAGACCCGTGACGAGCAAGATCCCGGTCCACCCGAACAATCGGTGCGTCCTCTCGTGCGGCGACTAGCCGAGGCCGAGGCCGAGGACCAGGAGGAGCGCCAAGACGGCATAGCCGAGCGCCAGCGGGGCGAATCCGTGTCGGGGCGGGTCGAGTTCCTGCATGTCACCAGGGTCTTCCCTGCTTTGTTACGTGTCAAGGTGTAGTTCACGTGCCACTTCGGGCCAGGACCGGCGGAGCCCCAGCCTCGACGAGGCTGGGGCTCCGGTGGGCATCGCGGCGCTAGACCCCGGCCGTGGGGCGCAGGTCCTCGGCGGTGCGCTGGCTGACCAGGTCGACATCGACCTCGGTGTCGACGCTCGGCGTCGGTGACCTCGTGGCCCTCGACGTGGATGTTCGGGAGCAGCCGGTCGAGCCAGGCGGGCAGCCACCAGTTGCGGTCGCCGAGCAGCTCCATCGTCGCCGGCACGAGCACCATCCGGACGATGGTGGCGTCGATGAGGATCGCCGCCGCCAGGCCGATGCCGAACATCTTCCCGAGCACCACGTCGCCCAGCACGAAGGAGAGGAACACGGTGACCATGACCGCGGCACCGGCGGTGATGACCCGGGCGGACTTGGCCAGCCCGTCGGCCACGGCGAGCGAGTTGTTGCCGGTCCGGTCGTACTCCTCCCTGATCCGGGACAGCAGGAACACCTCGTAGTCCATCGAGAGCCCGAACAGGATCGCGAAGATCCCGATGGGCAGCTGGATCGGCACCGGAGTCGCCTCCGGGATCCCGACCAGGTCGCCGAGCGGACCGCCGCTGACAGCCAGCGCCAGCACGCCGAACGCGGCGGCGCTCGCCAGCAGGTTCATGATCACGGCCTTGAGCGGCACCAGGACCGACCGGAAGACCATCATCAGCAGCACGAACGACACCAGCAGCACGCCGCCGAAGAACAGCGGCAGCCGGTCGGCGGTGCCCCGGGTCGTGTCGAGGTTCGCCGCGACGATCCCGCCGACGTCGACGGTCAGCCCGGTGCCGGCGATGGCGGCGGGGATGCTGTCGTCGCGGAGCGTGTCGACCAGGTCCTCGGACGCCTCGTCCTGCGGCGACGTGGTGGGCACGACCCGCAGCAGCGCGGTGTCGCCCGCGGGGTTGAGGAGTGCGGGGGAGACGCAGCGCCACGCCGCCGACCTCGGTCGAGCTCGGTCGCCGACAGCGTCCGCAGCGGCGAGCAGCTCGTCGCCCGACTCGCCCTGGACGGTGAGCACCATCGGCGCCGAGAAGCCCGGGCCGAAACCGTCCGCGAGCAGGTCGTAGGCCTGGCGGGTCGTGAAGTCGGCCGGGTCGTTCTTCGCGTCCGGGAAGCCGAAGCGCATGCCGAGGAACGGTGCCGCCAGCGCCAGCAGAACGGCGAGCCCGCCGATCGCGGCCGCCCATGGCCGGCGCTGGATGAAGCGGCTCCAGCGGTACCAGCGCGTCGTGTCGTACGCGTGGACGTTCCGGCTCACGAACGGCACGTGCAGTCGCTCGATGTTGCGACCCGTCGAAGCCGAGCAGGGCCGGCAGCAGCGTCACCGACGCGACCATGACGACCAGCAGCGTCAGCACGACGGTGAAGGCGAAGCCGGTCATGGCCGGCTGACCCATCAGCAGGATGCCGAGCATCGACGCGACGACGGTGAGGCCGGCGAACAGCACGGCGCGACCGGCGGTCGCGATCGCCGTCAGGGTGGCGCGGTGCGGATCCTGGCCCTCGGCGAGGCTGCTGCGGAACCGGGTGACGATGAACAGGGCGTAGTCGATGCCGACGCCGATGCCGACCATCGCGGCGGTCGGCGGGCCCCACTCCGGGACGTCGACCACCCGCATCAGCAGCGATCCCGAGCGCCATCGCGATCCCGAGACCGAACAGCGCGGTGAGCAGCGGCAGTCCCATCGCCACCGCGGACCCGAAGGTGATCAGCAGGATGACGGCCGCGGCGACGAGCCCGATGCCCTCCGACGCCGACCGGGGCGGTCTGGGACAGCGCGGCGACCGCGCCGCCGACCTCCACCTGCAGGGTGTCGTCGCCGGCGGCCAGGATCGGCTCGACCAGCGTCTTGGCCTCGCCGCGGTGAACTCGTTGTCCTTCTTGTCCAGCGCGACCTCGGCGTACGCCGTCGTGCCGTCCGCCGAGATCTGGCGGGCTCCCGTCGTCGGTGAACGGGCTGACCACGCCGACGACGTGGGCGCTCGCGGCGACGTCGGCGAGGAGCGTCTCGGCCCTGGCCTGTACGCCGGGCGAGCTGACGCCGTCGTCGGCGTGCAGCACGACCTGGACGGTGTCGCCGGCCTGCTGCGGGAAGCGGTCCTCGAGCGTCGTCCGAGGCGGCCTGCGACTCCGACCCGGGCTGCAGGTAGTCCTGCCGGAACTCCCCACCGAACGCGCTGGAGAGGGCGAACGAGCCCACCAGGGCCGCGATCCACAGCGCGACGACGAGCGCGGCGCCGCCGGTAGCACCAGTCAGCCAGTCGTACCAACATCGCGTTCTCCTCGAGGGTGGTGGATCCGGATTCGGGTGTCGATCCCGGCGAGGCCCGATGAGGTGCTTCGGCGTGCCGCGCCTTTCGTACTTAGTACGAGGACGGTATAGTACTAAGTACGAAAGGTCTAGTGGCTGGAGGAGAGATTCGTGACGTCAGTCAGTGGTGGCGCCCAGGAGCGGGTGCCGCTCAGCCGGGAACGGGTGCTCGCCGGCGCCCTGGCGATCGCCGACGCCGGGGGACTCGAGTCCCTGACGATCCGCTCGCTGGCCCAGAAGCTGGGCGTCAAGCCGATGTCGGTCTACCACTACGTCGCGAACAAGGACGACATCATCGACGGCATCGTCGACCTCGTGTTCACCGAGATCGAGCTGCCGACGCCGGGTGGCGACTGGCGGACCGAGATGCGCCGGCGAGCGGACTCGTTCCGTCGGGTCCTGGGAGCTCACCCGTGGTCGATCTGGCTGCTCCAGTCGCGCACCAGTCCGGGCGCCGGGACGCTGCGACACCACAACGCGTTCATCGCCACCCTGCGTACCGCCGGGTTCTCGGTGGCAGGCCACCGCGCACGCCTTCGCCCTGATCGACAGCTATGTCTACGGGTTCGCGCTGTCGGAGGCGTCGTTGCCGATCAACGGTCCGGAGACCGTGACCGAGGTCGCCGAGGGGATGATGCACCTGTTCGCCGCGGGCGACTACCCGCACCTCGTCGAGTTCTCCGTCGAGCACGTGCTCAAGCCCGGCTACGACTTCGGCCTCGAGTTCGAGTTCGGGCTCAACCTGATCCTCGAGGGCCTCGCTGAGTCCGCGACGCCGGCGGCGGGCTAGGAGTCCCGCTTCGGGAGCAGCTGCAGCGCCTGGGCGCGCCGCACGGCCTCGTTGCGCCGGGAGACCGCGAGCTTCCGCATGATGTTGCGCACGTGGGTGCGCACCGTGTTCACCGAGACGAACATCGTGTCCGCGATCTCCTGCGTGGTCAGCAGCTGGGCCAGCAGGCCGAGGACCTCGCGCTCCTTGGCGGTCAGCACCTCGACGAGCACCGGCGGATCGGACCCGCGAGCCGGCTCCTGAGCTCCCGGGGCCGCCGCGACGCTCGGCCCCGACCGGCCGGACGCGCATCCACGGGTGCTCCGCGACCAGCGCGTGGTTCTGCTGCAGCAGGTCGCGGACCGGCGGGGGAGCCTCGACGAACGGCCGCCGCAGCGTCTCCGGCTCGGCCAGCCGCAGCGAGTGCGCCAGCGCGGCCTGGGCTCGTTGCGGTTCCTGCTGCGACAGCAGCCGGGAGGTCTCCAGCAGCCAGCCGGCGATCTGGATGTGCAACGGCGCGGCGGTCGCCAGGACCTCCGCTCGGGACCGGTCGGTCGTCTCGGGCCGGCCGTCGACCAGTCCGGCCTGGGCCCGGGTCAGCGAGGTGTCCGGCTCGTCCGGCTCGCTCAGCTGCGCCAGCAGCCGTTCGGCTTCGACGACCTGCCCGTCGGCCAGGGCGAGAGCCGCCTCCTCGGAGCGCATCCGGTCGCGCAGCCACGGGGCCAGGTGCCAGGTCCGCACCTGCCCGGCGGACGACCTCGCGCGCCGACTCGGGCCGATGCTCGGCGTGCAGCAGGCGGGCTTGCACCAGTGCCAGGACGGCGCGCGGACCCGGGTCGAGCGCCAGTCCGGCCGACCGCTCGGCCCGTCTCGGCGTGGTGGCGCGCGGCGTCCAGGTCGTAGTGCTCCAGCCGAACCCACGCGAGCGCCACCTCCAGCGCCGGCGTCCGGTCGGCGAGGCCGAGATCGGTCCCGCGCAGCGCAGCCATGGCGCGGTCGGCAGTCGCGGTAGCGGCCCGCAGCTCGCCCGTGCAGCACCTGGATCAGTGCCAGGTGGCCGAGGCAGTTGTACCGAGGCAGCTCGCAGCCTGCCGGTCGTGCCGCAGCGATGCCGGCGGTGGTCACCGCGCCTCGCCTCGTGCAGCCAGACCAGCCGGCGAACAGCAGTGCGCCCCGGCTCGACAGCAGCAGCGCGTTGAGCTCCGGGTGCATCGAGACGCGGGTCGGGTCCTGGGCCCGGATCGCCTGCTCCATCGCGCCGGCCGCGGTCAGCCCGGCCGCCACGTCTCCGCGGCTGCGCGCCAGGATCAGCTCGAGCAGCGCGAGACCGAGCTGCTCCGGCCAGGACTGGGGGCCGTGCCCGGCGCTCACCAGCTGGCGGGCCACGGCCGCGTGCTCGGCGCAGCCGTCGACGTCGAACCTGGTCATGGCCATCGCGGCGCGGAGCAGGGCCGCCGCCGCCCCCGGTGTGTCCGGCGGCAGGTCCGCGAACGCCTGGGCCATCACGCCGCCCGCGCCGTCCAGCAGCAGCCGGCCGATGGCCAGGTCGTCGACGACGTACCGGCAGGCGTCCGGCCAGGCCTCCGCGGCGGCCGCCTGCCGAACCGCCTCGTCCACCTGCCCGTGCCTGCGCCAGCCACTCGGCGGCCTGGCGGCGCAGCGCGGCGACCTCGCCGGGCCGCTCGTAGGCGAGCTGGGCGCGCAGCAGCTCGCGGAACAGTGCGTGGTAGCGGAACGACCCCGGGCTGGTCGGCACCGGGTCGACGAACGCCCGGGCCTCGGCCATCGAGCGGAGCAGCTCGGCGACCTGCTCGCCGCCGAGCTCGTCGACCAGCCCCGGGCGCAGGACGTCGAGCACGCTGGTCCGCAGCAGCGCGCTGCGTGCCTCCGCGGACTGCCGGCCCAGCACCTCGGCGAGCAGGTACTCGGCAACGGTCCCGCGGTCACCGCGGAACTGCGCGGCCGCCGACTCCGGGTCGGGACGGCCGGACAGCGACATCGCCGCGAACCGCAGCCCGGCCGCCCAGCCGTGGGTGCGCTCGGTGAGTGCGTCGACGGTCGCCGGGGTCAGCGTCAGCCCCTCGTCGCCTGAACAGTGCCGCCGCCTCACCTGCGGTGAACGCCAGGTCGGGCATCCGGATCTCGGTGAGCCACCCCTTGCTCCGGTACGTCGTCAGCGGCAGGAGCGGGTCGGACCGGGCCATCACCACCAGCCGGACGAGCCCGTCCGTCGCGGTCAGCAGCTGGTCGAGCGCTCGCTCCAGTCCAGGTCGTCCTGGTCACTGAGGTCGACGACGACGATCACCGGTGCTGCCGGCTCCGCCCGATGCCGTGCCGAGTCGTCGCCTGCGAGCCGGTCCGCGAGCGTGGTCGTCGTGCCCCGTCAGGTCGTCGTTGTCGACCCACGCGACGCCCTGCATGTTCCGGGCGGCGGCCCACTGCGCGACCAGCGTCGTCTTCCCGGCGCCGGCCGGGGCGCTGAGCAGCGTCATCGGTCCGCTGGTCCCGGACTCCATCAGGCGCAGCAGCCGGCCGCGCTCGACCAGGGTGCGCGCCGAGGGCGGCGCAGGCTCCGGCGACGCGGGCTGGGCGACCTGCCGGGGGCTCACGCGGTTCCGTCCTTTCGACCGGGCCGCGCGCCTGCATCACGCGGTGGTGGCGGCACCACCGCAGGTGGCTGGCTCGCGCCGAGGTCTAGAGCGCTCGATCGCAGTAGACCCTGCGCTGGTTGCCGCCGCAGAGACTTCACGAAACCATGGGAAAATCGCCACTGGCCGAGACGGCCGCACCCGGGGTGCGCCTAGCCCGTCGAGTCGCAGCCGGCGCCGGCGGACTGCAGGTCAGCGAGCAGCTCGCCCCAGACCGTCGCCAGGCAGCTCGCCTGCCCGCGGGCCCGACGCTCGGCCACCAGCTGGTCGGCCAGCAGGCCGCAGACCATCGTGAGCCCGGCGACGGTGCGTCTCCGGACAGAGCCGCGGCGGCTGCGCCGGCTCGGCCGTGAGGTCGATGGTCTGCAGAGCCGCCGAGAGCGGGGCCGTGAGCGCGACCGCCTCCGCGCCGCGGACGCCGTCCTCCGCGAGGGTCAGCATGAGGTCCGCGAAGAGCCGGCCGACCCGGACGGCCTCCGGGTCGTGGGCGGAAGGCTCGGTCATGCGCCTGTGCTCCTGGCTCGGGCGGACAGCGACGCGAGTGCCGCTCGGCCACCTGGTTCTCCGGCACCGAACTGGTTGCGCAGCGTATGGCTCTTGCCGGGTCGCCGCCATCCCCCCGACGTACCGATCCGGAGCGCCGATCGGGCCCCGCTACGGTGGCCGAATGACGGGCGAGCCGGAGTGGATCGAGCACTTTGCCGACCTCTCCCTCGAGGACGCGCTGAGCCTGGCTGCCTCGCAGGGCCGTCCGGTGCGGGTCCTCCGGCCGGGAGAGGCGATGACCATGGACTTCTCGCCGGACCGGGTGAACCTGCTGCTGGACAACGACGGTCACCTGGCCAAGGTCACGTGGGGCTGAGCGACGGCCCTCCGGTCACGGCTGTGCTCATCCGCGGTGAACGAGGCCGGTAGCCGCGTCGGCCCCGTAGCGTCAGGGCGTACGACGGTCCGCCTGGGCGTCGTGGAGAGGAGCGGCTGTGACGACGAAGGACGCGTTCACCGACGAGGAGTGGGTCCGAGTGCGGCGCGCGCCGTTCGTCGCCGGGATGGCCGTCTCGCTCGCCGATCCCGGCGGCCCGTTCGAGCTGGGCAAGGAGACGATGGCCACGCTGCGCTCGGCCACCAGCCCGCCCAGCCGCGAGCAGCTGCTCGCCGAGGTCGCCCTCGAGCTGCAGGCCATGACGCAGAAGAAGGAGAACCCGCTCTCCGGCTTCAAGGTCGACAAGCAGTCGCAGCCGGGGCTCCAGGTGCTCGCCGAGCTCCGTGAGGTCTCCGGCATCGTGCGGTCCAAGGCGACCGCCGAGGAGTCCGCGGCGTTCCGGGAGTGGCTCGTCGCCACCGCCCAGGCCGCCGCCGACGCCGCGAAGGAAGGCGGCTTCATGGGCTTCCGCGCCGTGCAGGTCAGCGAGGGCGAGAAGGCCATGATCCAGCAGCTGCGGGCCGAGCTCGATCGGACATGAGGAGAGTCGGATGCTGATCCTTGCCATCGTCGTGCTCGGGCTGGCCGCAGGTTGGGTCGCCGACATGATCGTCAACAAGCGGAGCCGCCCGGACGACTGGGGCCGCGTGCTGCTCCTCGGCCTGGTCGGGTCGTTCGTCGGCGGGCTGCTGCTGAGCCTGCTGTTCGGCGACGGGCTGGCGCTGCGACCCAGCGGCCTGATCGGCTCGATCGTCGGGGCCCTGCTGCTGACGGCCGTGGTGGCCCGGCGTCAGCCGCACCACCTGACGCCTGGCGGTGTGGCCGCGGTCCCTTCGGGGCACCGTGGGGCATGACTGTTGTCGGGTTCCACGCCTCTCACGAACAGGTGCCGCCGGGAAAGCTCCTGACGGCGGTGCAGGCGGCCGAGCAGGCCGGCTTCACCGCCGCCATGTGCTCCGACCACTTCTCGCCGTGGAGCGCGCGCCAGGGCGAGAGCGGGTTCGCCTGGTCCTGGCTCGGCGCCGCACTGGCGACGACGTCGCTGCCCTTCGGGGTCGTCAACGCCCCGGGTCAGCGCTACCACCCGGCGATCATCGCGCAGGCGTCAGCGACCCTGGCCTCGATGTTCCCCGGCCGGTTCTGGGCCGCGCTCGGGACCGGAGAGGCGTCCAACGAGCACATCACCGGCGACGCCTGGCCGCGCAAGGACGTCCGCACCGCCCGGCTGCAGGAGTGCGTCGACGTGATCCGCGCCCTGCACCGCGGCGAGGAGGTCAGCCACGACGGACTGGTCCGCGTCGACCGGGCCCGGCTCTGGACGCTGCCCGCCGAGCCGCCGCTGCTCGTCGGGCCGGCGGTCAGCGTCGAGACCGCCCGGTGGGTGGCCGGCTGGGCCGACGGGCTCATCACCATCAACCAGCCGCACGACCACCTGCGGCAGATGCTGTCGGCGTACCGGGAAGCCGGCGGCCGCGGCCGGACCCACCTGCAGGTGCACCTCTCCTGGGACCCCGACGAGGACACGGCGCTGGCCGTCGCGCACGACCAGTGGCGCAGCAACGTCTTCCCGCCGCCGATCTGCTGGGACCTCGACCACCAGGAGCACTTCGACGCGGTCAGCGAGCACGTGCAGCCCGACAGCGTGCGCGAGTCGGTGCTCGTGTCCAGCGACCTGGGCCAGCACGCCGCCTGGCTGAACGAGCTGGTGGAGCTCGGCTTCGACGAGGTCTACCTGCACCATGTCGGTCGTGAGCAGGACGCGTTCATCGACGCGTTCGGTACGTCGGTGCTGCCGCAGCTCGGGGTCACCGCCAAGCCCGGGTAAAACCTGACGTCGCACGTCGACGGATGACCGGCTTCGTCCGCAATTCGGCGGCCGGTCCGCGAGTCCGGTCGCATTGCGGTGAACCTTCCGTTGCCGAGGACATTCCTCGGGTCGTTGACGGCACCTCGCGGGCCGCACGTCGTCGCTCTCGACGAACTCGATGCAGGACCCGCGGACGTGGGCACGGCCGAACGGGTGGGTTTGCCATGGGCAGAAACAGCGCTGCACCGACAACGCTCCGGACCCCTCACGTTGCGACGGGGAGTGTTCTCGAGCAACCGTCGATCGTCCCGGCGGTGGTGCTCCTCGGAGGTCTCGCCTCAGGGCTGCTGGCACAAGGCGGTTTCTACGCCGCCGGCCGTGTCCCGTTGTTCCTCGCCGTCGCCGTGTCGTTCGTGGTGGCGCTGGTTGCGGTACGCCCGAGCCGCGCCGACCTCCGGCTCGTGCCTGCAACAGCCGCGGTCGTGCTCGCGGGTTGGTCGCTGTTGCGAGGGCTGCTGACCGACCACCCCGGCTCGGGGATCGGGATGGCCGTGCTGCTCGCTGCGTTCGCGGCCGTGCTCCTGGTCATCCGCCGGCAAGGAGTCGCCGCCAGGGACCTCCTGCTGACCGGTCTGCTGGGCGCAGGTGTGATGGTGGCGACCCTCGGCTGGGTCGGTGTGGTGTGGCACCGGACTCCCTGGGCGCTGCCCAACGACGGAGTCTGGCGGGCGGCGTCCACGTTGACCTATGCCAATGCGACGGCTGCGATTCTCGTCCCGATGCTTCCTGGTGGCCCTTGGTCGGCTGATCGACCGGCCGCGTGACCCTCGCCGGTCGGCCGTCACCGCCATGCTGCTCCTCGGGGCAGTGGCAACCCTCAGCCGCGCCGGCATGCTGGCTCTCGTCGCCGGGCTCATCGTGCTGTGTGCGTTCCTCGGTGCGCGCCGCGTCGTGTCGGCCGGCCTGGCCCCTGCGACCGGCGCCGGTGTCGCTTTCGGCGGGTTGCTCGTGGCGATGCCGCTCGCGTCGGCACCGCATCAGCTGGTTCCGATCATGGCGCTCCCGGCCGGAATCACCGTGGCCGTAGCCCTCGGCCGGTGGAGCCCGTCGCGGCAGCGCCTGCTCCTGGTGAGCACGGCTCTCGCGGTCGGTGTGCTGCTTCTCGCTCGAACCGGAGCCGTCCACCGCGCGACGGGCGAGGTCGCGCTGATGCGTGCGCACGCCAAGCTCCCCGGCCCGGGTCGACGCCACCGAGGCCGCCGTCCGCATCGTCCACGAGCATCCGGTCGTCGGCGTCGGACCGGGCGACGGATGGGTCCGCTGGAGCAGCGAGGGCGGAGCGACCCAGACCATGCAGTACGTCCACGACGAGTACCTCCAGGTTCTGGTCGAGCTCGGCTTCGTCGGACTGACCCTGCTGCTGGTGTCCTGGTGGGTTCCGGCCTTCTCGTTCGCCGCGCGATCCGCCGCGACGGGGCCACGACGTTGCCTGCCGCCGTCGCCGCCGCGACGGCCGCCGTTGCGGTGCACGGCGGTTTCGACTTCGTCTGGCACGTGCCGGTGGTGCCACTCGTCTTCGCGGCTCTGCTCGGACTCCTCACCGAGCCCGCGCCGCAGATCCTCGCCGGGCCGACCGGCTCGGCGACCCCACGGAGAGGTGACCTGACATGACCAGATCCAAGTCCAGAAGCAGGACCGCGGTCCTAGCCGTGCTGCTCGGCGCCCTCATCGCGGCGCTGGTGCCGGCGGCCTCCGCGGTCGCCTACCTGTCGAACCCGCAGACCTGGGACGTCGAGGTGCAGCCGCCGCTGATCCTCGAGGCCCGCGGCGCCGCGGTGTCCGTGCCGGTCCAGGTGACGTGCCCCCCCGGGGCATTCGCCAGCCTGGACGTGTCGCTGACCCAGCGGTCCGGGAGCAGCGTGGTCTCCGGATCCCGCCATCGGGAGATCACCTGCACGGGTTCGCCGCAACAGCTCAGGGTCACCGTGCTCGCTTCACCCGGGTCCAGGGTGTTCAAGAAGGGGCAGGCGTTCGTCGAGGCCGACCTCTTCGGCTGCGGCTACGCCTGCGGGGTCATGGACTCCGACGCTCGCACGGTGAAGATCAGTCCGCTGATGCGGGTGGTGGCCCCCGGTGCGGTCACCGGGGGCCACGTCACGCGCCGGTGCTAGGCGACGTCCATGTGCATGAGCTCCCAGACGTGCCCGTCCAGGTCCTGGAAGCTGCCGCCGTACATCGGGCCGTCGTCGACCACCGGCTGCCACGGCTTGCCACCCGCGGCGATCGCCTTCGCCAGGAGGTCGTCGACCTGAGCACGGCTGTCCGCGGACAGGCCGGTCATCACCTCGGTCGCCGAGGTGGCGTCGACCAGGTCGCCGTTGATGAAGTCCCGGAACCGCTCCTCCACGAGCAGCATCACGAAGATGTTGGTGTCGACGACCATGCAGGCGGCCTTGTCGTCGGAGAACTCCGCGTTGAACTCGAAACCGAGCGCGCTGAAGAACGCCTTCGAGGCGGCCAGGTCCTTGACCGGCAGGTTGACGAAGATCATGCGCATCGGGCGGCTCCTCGGGTGGCGGATCGGTGGCGACACCCGTACCGACCGGGGCCGGCACGGCCAAGTCATCGCCGTACGACCGATGAGTTCGCGCCCGGCCCCCGGTCTTGACCTGTGACGGACGTCGCCGACGCAGGAGGCACGGAATGATCGACCAGCGAGCCGACGAGGACTTCCTCGCAGGTCACCGCCCCCTACCGCCGGGAGCTGCTCGCGCACTGCTACCGGATGCTCGGCTCCGTGCACGACGCCGAGGACCTCGTGCAGGAGACCTATCTGCGCGCCTGGCGCTCGTACCACGGCTTCGAGGGCCGGTCCTCGCTGCGGACCTGGCTCTACCGGATCGCCACCAACGTCTGCCTCACCGCCCTGGACAGCCGCAACCGGCGGCCGCTCCCGACCGGCCTCGGCGCCCCCAGCGCGGACCCGCAGGACAAGCTGCTCGCGGACGGCGAGATCCTCTGGCTGGAGCCGGTGCCCGACGCGATGGTCGGCGCCGCCAACGACCCGGCGACGGTCGTGACCGACCGGGCCAGCGTCCGGCTCGCGCTGATCGCCGCGCTGCAGCACCTGCCGCCGCGCCAGCGCGCGGTGCTGGTCCTGCGCGAGGTGCTGCGCCTGCGCGCGGCGGAGGTCGCCGAGATGCTGGACACGACGGTCGCCTCCGTCAACAGCAGCCTGCAGCGCGCCCGCGCGCAGCTCGACGCCGCCGGCCTGACCGAGGACGAGCTGGTCGAGCCCACCGACCCGCAGCAGCGCGCGCTGCTCGACCGCTACGCGCGCGCCCTGGAGGACGAAGGACATCCCGGCCATCGTCGCCGCGTTCACCGCCGACGCCGTCTGGGAGATGCCGCCGTACAGCTCGTGGTACCAGGGCGCCGCGGTGATCGGCCGGCTCATCGAGATCAACTGCCCGGCCGGACCGGGGGAGCTGCTCCTGCGCCCGACGCGGGCGAACGGCCAGCCGGCGTACGCCGTCTACCGGCTCGGCGACGACGGCACCTGGAACGCCTTCCAGCTGCAGGTCATGACGATGTCGGCCACCGGCATCTCGCACGTCACCGCGTTCTTCGACCTGTCCCTGTTCCCGACCTTCGGCCTGCCCACCACCCTGCCCGCCGTTGACTGACGGTCCTGGCGACCGCCGGGCGATGAACGTCCGGGACGGTACGGCGGCGCTCAGCCGTGACGTCGCGCTGCTCGAGCGCGCCATGGGGTACACGCTCGGCAGCCTGGTGCTGGTGACGCCCGACGACATGGCCAACCCGACGCCGTGCGCCGACTGGGACCTGCGCTGCCTGCTGCGGCACATGAACGAGTCGCTGCGCACGCTGCACGAGGCCATCACGTTCGGGCACCTCGACCTGATCGAGGCCGCGAGCCCGCACGCCGACTACGGCGACCCGGAGCTCGACCCGGTCGCCAGCCTGCGCAACCGCGCCTGCCAGCTGGTCGGTGCCTGGGCCGGCGCCCGCCAGCCGCCGGACGTCACCATCGCCGACCGGTCGCTCGGCGCCGGGATCGTCGCCGCCACCGGCGCGTTGGAGGTCGCCGTGCACGGCTGGGACGTGGCGCAGGCGTGCGGTTCGCCCCGGCCGGTGCCCGCGGCGCTGGCCGAGGAGCTGCTCGGCCTCGGCCGGGTGCTCGTCTGCGACCAGGACCGCCCGGTGCGGTTCGGCGACGGCGGTGCGGCTGACCGCACCGGCCGGGCCGAGCGACCGGCTGGTCGCCTTCCTCGGCCGCCGGCCGACACTGAGCGGAGCACTCTTGCGCGAGCCCGGCGATCCGGGCCATGGTCGTCGCTTGGAACCTGGCCGACGAGGGAACGGGGCTGACATGGACACCGACGACACCACTGCGGAGGGCCTGTCCCGCCGCACCTTCCTGGGCACCGGGGCGGCCAGCACTCTCGGGCTGGCGCTGGCCGGCTCGCTGGGCCCGATCGCGAGGGCCAGCGGGGCCGAGCACGGCCCCGCGAAGCCGGCTGCCCGGCTTCGACGGCTACGGGCCACTGCGCCCGGACCCGGCCGGCCGGCTGTCGCTGCCGAAGGGTTTCCACTACACCGTGGTCGCCGAGTCCGGGGTGACCCAGCTGGAGACCGGCCAGCTCGAGCCCGGACTACTACGACGGCACGGCCAGCTTCGTCCGGCGCGGCGGTGACGGCAGCGTGGTGGTCGCGAACCACGAGATCCGCGAGCCCGGCAGCTTCACCCACGGCGTGCCGCATGGTCCCGGGCTTCGTCTACGACCCCGGTGTCAACGCCGGGACGACGACCATCGAGGTCGACAAGCACGGCCGCCGGGTGCGCGAGTACGTCAGCCTGTCGGGCAGCAGCACGAACTGCGCCGGCGGCAAGACGCCGTGGAACACCTGGCTGACCTGCGAGGAGACCTTCGAGCCGGTCGGCGCCACCAAGCCGCACGGCTTCGTCTTCGAGGTCGACCCGTACGACCGGGAGGCCAACCGCGACCCGCAGCCGATCCGCGCGCTCGGCCGCTTCGAGCACGAGGCCGTGGCGGTCGACCCGGACACCGGCCACATCTACGAGACCGAGGACGCCGCCAACCCGCACGGCCTCTTCTACCGGTGGACCCCGCCGGACTCGGCGCTGCCGCTGGGCAAGGGCTCGCTCCGCAAGCTGGGTCCGGACGCGGGGACGCTCGCTGCGCTCAAGGCACGCACCGCGTCCGGCGCGCTCGTCCCGGACCTCTGCGTCGCGACCGAGCCGGGCACCACGTACGCCGTCGAGTGGGTGACGGTGCCCGACCGCGACGGCTCACCGCTCTGGGTCCGCCGCCAGTTCAACGGCACCTGGGACAACACGACGTGGTCCAGCCAGCCGGGCGGCGACATCACCCGCAGCCGCAAGCTCGAAGGCGCGTGGTGGGGCGACGGTGGCGCCTACTTCGTCGCGTCGTTCGCGCGTACCGACGACGGGAGCCAGGTCCAGCACGACGGCCAGGTGTGGTTCTACGACCCGCTGTCGCGCACCATCACGCTCCGGCTGCGGTTCGCGTACACGCCGGCCGACCAGAACACGAACCCCGACGGGCCGGACAACATCGCGGTGTCGCCGTACGGCGGCGTGATCCTCGCCGAGGACGGTGAGGGCCGGCAGCACCTGGTCGGCGCCACCGAGGACGGGCACACCTACTTCCTGGCCCGCAACGAGGTCGGGGACGGCAGCGGCGAGATGACCGGGCCGAACTTCTCCGCCGACAAGCGGACGCTGTTCGCCAACCTGTTCAACCCCGGCCACGTGTACGCGATCACCGGGCCGTGGCGTCGCCAGGGCGGGCGCCCCTGATCACGGCGCCGGGCCGGCCGCATGGACGGCTTCGCAGAGGGCAGATGGCTCCCGACCGGGACTGTCCGCGGGGGACAGCCGGCCTCGAAAGGAGCACGCCATGACCACGTCGAACCCGAACATCCCGCCGCCGGCCGGCGCCGGTGAGCCAGACCCCGATCGCAGCGACGACACGGGTCGACCCCCTCCTCGAGGACCGGCTGGAGGGCGCTGTGCCGGACGCGGACGACCCCCAGGTCGAGCCGGACGCCAGCCGGGACACCGACAGCGTCGAGGACGACCGGAAGAGCTCGGGCGGCTGATCCGCGTCGGGCCTGGCTGTCGGCGGCGTCGCGGCATACCGTCCCTCGTATCGGCGGGCAGGTCGGCCCGCCGACGAAGAGAGGGGTGCGTCCTGTTCCGGGTTGACCGCGCCGACCGTCGGCTGACCCTCGGCTTGACGTGGCCAGCCTCGTCGTGCTCGTCGGCTGCACTGCGGGCAGCGACGAGGCGGGTGAGCTCGGGCTCGCCCGCTCCGACGACCTCGAGCGCGTCGGTGTCCCCGACAGCGACGGCGTCGCGCGTCGCCGTCCGAGTCGCCGTCGAGCTCGGCACCCGCCGAGCCGGTCAACCCGGTGTCGCTGCAGGCGTTGATGGCCAAGGAGTACGACGGCCGGGCGCTGCGCACCCGTCAGGTGCTGCTGCGCACCGGCGACTACACCCGCTATGCCGTCACCTACCGCAGCGGCGACCTGCGGATCTCGGGGATCATGAACGTCCCGCGCGGCAAGGGACCGTTCCCGGTGCTGGTGCTGCTGCACGGCTACATCGACCCCGCCATCTACAACACCGGCCAGGGCCTGATGCGCGAGCAGGACTACCTGGCGCGCGAGGGCTACGTCGCCCTGCACATCGACTACCGCGGGCACGCCGGCTCGGACCCGGCGCCGCGGGCCGAGCAGTCACTGCGGCTCGGCTACACCGTCGACGCCATCAACGCCGTGCATGCCGTACGCCGGTCGAAGCTGCCCTACCTCGACGGGGAACGGGTCGGCTTCCTCGGCCGCTCGATGGGCGGCGGCGTCGTCTACAACGCGCTGGTCGCGCAGCCGGGCCTGGTCGATGCCGCCGTCGCCTTCGCCCCGGTCAGCTCGAACACGGTGGACAACTTCAACCGGTGGACCCGGCCGGAACGGGGCGACGTGGCGTCCGACATCATCCGCGAGCACGGGTCGCCGGAGCGCAACCCGGACTTCTGGCGGGACGTCAGCCCGCGGACCTTCTTCGACCAGATCACCGAGCCGCTGCTGATCCACCACGGCACCTCGGACGACAGCTGTCCGTACCGCTGGAGCCGCACCTCGCTGCGCGCGCTCGAGGCGGCCGGGGTCAACGCCCGGCTGCTCACCTATCAGGGCGAGGAGCACGCCTTCGGCCCGCAGTGGCCGCGCTCGATGCGCCGCACGGTTGCCTTCCTGGACCGGCAGCTGAACGCCTGACTAGTGGCCGAACCGGCCGACCAGGACCGCGCGGGCCAAGCGTGTGCATCGACAGGTTGAAGCCGAGGTACGCCGGTGACGCGTCCGCGGGCACGTCGAGGCTCGGCAACGTCGACGGCATGGACGACGACGTAGTAGCGGTGCTCGCCGTGGCCGGGCGGCGGTGCTGCGCCGACGTACCCGCGAATGCCTGCGTCGTTGCGCAGCATGACCGCGGAACCGGGGAGCGGGTTGCCCTCGGTGCCGGCGCCCGCGGGCAGCTCGGTGACGTCGGCGGGGAGGTCGGCGACGGCCCAGTGCCAGAAGCCGCTGGCGGTCGGTGCGCACGGGTCGTAGACGGTCACCGCGAAGCTCTGGGTGCCCTCGGGGAAGCCCGACCAGGACAGCTGCGGCGACACGTCCTCGCCGCCGGGCACGCCCATCGCGCCGGAGCGCTGGGCAGGCGGCAGCTCGCCGCCGTCGGTGACGTCGTCGCTGCGCACGTCGAACGACGGGACCGGGTCGAGGAGTGCGTACGGGTCCGGGAAAGCGTCAGCCTTGGTCATGACGGCAGCGTGCCAGAGTGGGCGGCGTGACGAGCTTCCAGGGGTTCTCCGACCGGGCGCTCGAGCTGTACGCCGGGCTCGAGGCCGACAACAGCCGGGAGTACTGGACGCAGCACAAGGCGGTGTACGAGTCCGAGGTCCGCGACCCGATGCTCTCGCTGCTCGGCGAGCTCGAGGACGAGTTCGGCGCCGGGAAGCTGTTCCGGCCGCACCGCGACACCCGGTTCAGCAAGGACAAGACGCCGTACAAGACCCACCAGGGCGCGTTCGTCGGGGAGACCTTGGGTGTCGGGTACTACCTGCAGCTGGACGCCGACGGACTGCTGGCCGGCGGCGGCTGGCGGGCCCACGAGCCGGGCCAGGTCGAGCGGTACCGGCAGGCGGTCGACGAGCCGGCTGCGGGCGAGGCGCTGGCAGTGATCATGGCGACGCTGCGGGGGAGCGGCTTCGACGTCAACGGGGACGAGCTCAAGACCCGGCCGCGCGGCTACCCGGCCGACCACCCGCGCCTGGACCTGCTGCGCTGCCGGTCGCTGATGGTCAGCCGCCGGTTCGGCGCGCCGGACTGGCTGGCGGACGCCGCGGCGCTGGAGCGGGTGCGCGGGACCTGGCGGGAGGTCCGCCCGTTGGCCGACTGGGTGAGCGAGCACGTCGACACCGGTTGAGCGGCGCAATCGCCTCGGCGGACTGTCCGTGGCCCGGCCTAGGGTGGGCGGGTGCCCGGGACCGCCCCCGGCCACGCCGTACGTCGGAGAGGTGCCGTCATGACCGATCTCGCCGCTGGCCGCGCAGCCACTGCCCCTGCCGAGGGTCTCGAGCAGCTCGAGGCGCACCGGATCGAGCTCACGGCCTACTGCTACCGGATGCTCGGCTCGGCGTTCGAGGCCGAGGACGCGGTGCAGGACACCATGGTCCGGGCCTGGAAGGCCCTCGACCGGTTCGAGGGCCGTGTCCTCGCTGCGCTCCTGGCTCTACCGGATCGCCACCAACGTCTGCTTCGACTCGCTGGACGGCCGGCAGAAGCGTGCCCTGCCGATGGACATGGGTCCGGCGCCAGTCGGCCGACTCCACCCTCGGCCCGCCGCTGCCCGAGGTCGCGTGGCTGCAGCCGGTCCCCGACGCCCGGGTCGTGCCGGCCGCCAGCGACCCGGCCGAGGTCGCCGAGCTGCGCGAGACGGTCCGGCTCGCGTTCGTCGCCGCCCTGCAGCACCTGCCGCCGAAGCAGCGCGCCGTCCTGATCCTGCGCGAGGTGCTGCAGTGGCCGGCCGCCGAGGTGGCCGAGCTGCTCGACACCACCGTCGCGTCGGTCAACAGCGCGCTGCAGCGGGCCCGCGCGACGCTGGCGGACGCCGACGTCGCCAGCCAGGGCGAGCCGCCGAAGCCGCTGGACGAGGAGCAGCGCGAGCTGCTGGCCCGCTACGTCGACGCGTTCGAGCGCTACGACATGACGGCGCTCACCTCGCTGCTCACCGAGGACGCGACCTGGTCGATGCCGCCGTACGAGCTGTGGCTGCAGACCCACGAGGACATCACGAAGTGGTGCCTCGGGCAGGGAGCTGCCTGCGAGGGCTCGCGGCTGGTTGCGACCTCGGCCAACGGTGCTCCGGCGTTCGCGCAGTACAAGCCGGACCCGAAGGGCGGCCACTCCGCCGTGGTCGCTGCAGGTGCTCGAGGTCGAGGGCGGCCAGATCACCGGGATCATGTTCTTCCTCGACGTGGAGGCCATCTACCCGCTGTTCGACCTCCCGCTGCGCCTCGACGCCTGAGTGGCGCCGCCCTGGGACGAGTCGACCCGTCCGTCAGCGGAGTCGACGGCCGACGACGCTCCGCTGTCGGTGCGCGGTGCCGCCGCGGGCCAGCACCTCGTCGAGGTGCACGACCACTACCGGGCCGAGCTGACCCAGCTGCGCGACGTCCTCGAGCAGGTCCGTGACGGCAACCGCGACGCGGGGTCGGCGAGGTCGGCGCTGAACGAGATGGCCGTGCGGGCCAACACCTGGGTGCTCGGATCGGTCTGCCAGACGTACTGCCTCGCCCTCACCCAGCACCACTCGATGGAGGACGCGGCGGTCTTCCCGCACCTCGCGGCGCAGGGCGACGGGCTCGCCGCGGTCATCGCCCGGCTGAGCGACGAGCACGTCGTCATCCACGAGCTGCTGGAGGCGGTCGACCGGTCGCTGGTCGACCTGGTGCAGAAGCCCGGACGACCTCACGGCGGTGGACGCGGCGGTCGAGGCACTGTCCAGTGCCCTGCTGTCGCACTTCGCCTACGAGGAGCGCGAGCTGGTCGGCCCGCTCAGCAGGCACGGCTTCTACCCCGGCCAGATCTGATCGCGCAGCCGTCGCCAGAAGCCCGGCTGCTCACCGCGGTGCCGCACCACCTCGCACGACTCCGGCGTGACGCCGGCGACGTCCCGGCCGAGCGCGCGCAGCACCCGCGTCAGCCATGCCTCCTGCGCTCGCACCTTTCTCACCTCGACAGAGATGACCGCCGGGCGGGTGCGCCGGTTGCACCGGTGGCGGCTACTGGATGCCGCCGCCGATCGTCGACTCGAAGGTCTCGATGACCGTGACGTCACCGGCGCGGTCGAGATCGGCCGTGGGCGGCCGGCGCCAGAGCCAGCAGTCGAGGTCCTCGGCAGAGCCGGTCACGGTCGCGGCCGCGTCGCTCCCCGGGTCGCTGGCGGCGATGAAGATGTCGGGCTCGTCGTAGGTCGTGCCCTGGGGATCGGTGCCGGTGAACCGGGCGAGGGTGACCAGCCAGGTGTCTCCGGTGTCGGTCGCGCGCAGCCGCAGGGTGCGGCCCGCCGTCGGGCGTGATCGTGCCCCACGGCGGGCAGCCGCCGTACATCACGCGCAGTGCCTCGTCGACGCCGTCGGCCGCGAGCGCGGGGTCGAACGGGGTCCGGTTCCCGGCGGTGAGCTCGGCGTCCAGCCGGTGCACCAACGCCTCGTGCGCCTGCCGCCGCCGGATGAAGCCGGCCGACTGGTCGTCCGACCAGGTCCAGACCGTCGTCTCGGCGTCGACTTCGGCCAGGTGGCGCCGCAGGTCGGCGCTCGCCCCGTTGTAGAACGCCAGCAGCCCCTCGCGGCCGGCCGGCCGCTCGCCGGGCGTCGAGCTTGTCGGCCTTCTCGCCGTCGGTCACCCGCTGGGCGACCACCTGCCCCCAGAACCACTGCACGCCGCCGAGGTGCCAGAGCAGGTCGTCGGCGTCCCAGTCGGGGCAGGTGGGCACCCGCGCGTCCGGCGGCGCGTCCTGCAGCGCCTCGGCGAAGCGGGCCGACTCGCGGCGGAGGTGGTCGAGGAAGTCGAGTTCGTGGGCCATGGGACGGAACCTAGCGAGCCAGCGCCGACACCACCAGCGATTTACTGGGCCAGCTGGAGGACCTCGGCCCCGGGCAGCGCGAGCAGGTCGGCTCCCGCCACGACGAGCTTCGAGCGCCGCAGCCCTGACCCGATGACGACGTACGCCGTCGCAGCGACGGCCGTGTCGACCAGCACCGGCCAGCCGTCGGGCAGCCCGACCGGCGTGATGCCGCCGTACTCCATGCCGGTCTCGGCGACCGCGACGTCCATGGCCGCGAAGGAGGCCTTGCGGGTGTCGAGCCGACGCCGGACCGACGCCGTTCACGTCGGCCCGGGTGGTGGCCAGCACCATGCAGGCAGCCAGCCGGGTCTCTCCGCCGCGGCGGCCGGCGACCACGACGCAGTTGGCCGAGACGTCGAGCGGGACCTGGTAGCGCTCGCAGAACGCCGCGGTGTCGGCGACCTCCGGGTCGATCTCGGCGACGAACAGCTCCGGCATGCCGGGCCGGGCCAGGGCGGCGGCCACGGGTGCGGCGAGCAGGTCGAGGCGGTCGGCGGCAGGCACTGTGACGAGGTCTCCGAGCACCTGAGAACCCTAGGCGGGAATGCAACCTGCCCGTCACGTGATTGCACCTGGGTGTAACCCCAGTGCCGCACGCTGGCTCTGGCGCGTCCCGACGTGGCGCCCGTCCTGCCCGGTCCAGATCAGAAAGTCCACGCCATGCCCTCGCGCCAGCTCGCGGCCGTGCCGCGCGCCGGAACCCCCGCCGACCCCAGCCCCACCAACCGGGTGCACCGCCGGGACGTCCCGGTCTGGGTCAGCCTGCTCGCGCTGGCCCTCGGCGGGTTCGCGATCGGCACGACGGAGTTCGCCAGCATGGGCGTCCTGCCGGACATCGCCGGCGACCTCGGCGTCTCGATCCCGCAGGCCGGGCACGCCATCACGGCGTACGCCCTGGGTGTCGTGATCGGCGCTCCCACCTTCGCGATCCTCGGTGCGCGGCTGCCGCGCAAGGGACTGCTCCTGGTGCTGATGGCCGCGCTGACCGTCGCCAACCTCGCGTCCGCCATGGCGCCGACGTTCGAGTCGCTGGTGGTGGCGCGGTTCGCCAGTGGCTTCCCGCACGGCGCCTACTTCGGCATCGGCGCGGTGCTCGCCTCCTCGCTGGTGCCTCGGCACCGGCGGGCGCGCGCGGTCGCGATGACGATGATGGGCCTCACCGTGGCCAACGTGGTCGGCGTCCCGCTCACGACGCTGCTCGGGCAGTGGCTGGGCTGGCGCAGCACGTACGCCACCGTCGTCGTGATCGGGGTGCTCACCCTGGTGGCGATCGAGCTGCTCGTGCCGCGGGTGCTGGCCCATGACGGCGCCAGCCCTCGCCAGGAGCTGTCGGCGCTGCGGCTGCCGCAGGTCTGGCTGACCCTGCTGGTCGGTGCCGTGGGCTTCGGCGGCTTCTTCGCGGTGTACACCTACGTCGCGCCGACGCTGACCGAGGTGTCCGGCTTCGCCGAGGCGGGCGTGCCGATCGCGCTGGCGCTGTTCGGCGTCGGGATGACCCTGGGCACGCTGCTCGGCGGTCGGCTGGCCGACTGGTCGGTGCGCAAGACGCTCGTCCTGGCACCGGCGGCGACGCTGGTCATCCAGCTCGCCTTCACGATGACCGCGCACGCCGTGGTGCCGGCCGCCCTCACGCTGCTCCTGATCGCGTTCGCCTCCTCGGCGAGCCTGCCGGCGCTCACGGCGCGGCTGCTCGACGTGTCCGGCGACGGCAAGGCGCTCGCCGCGACGATGAACCACTCGGCGCTCAACGTCGCCAACGCGCTCGGCGCCTGGCTCGGCGGCCTGGTGATCGCGGCCGGTCTCGGCTACACCGCACCCGCCGTCGTCGGGGCCGCACTGTCCGCCGCCGGCATCGGCGTGCTGGCCATCTCGTTCGGGCTGGAGCGCCGCGACCGCCGACGGGTGGCCCCTCGACGAGCCGGAGCGCCAGGCCGCCTGACGCCTTGTCGACCTGCCGCAACTGATTGCGGCAGGTCCGCAGGGCGCGTAGCCATGGGCGCGGTCGAGTCGGCTATGCCGCGGCAGCTAGTCAGCCCAGCGGCGGGACAGGCTCACCAGCCACGGGCCCGGGGTAGCAACGTGCTCGACGACGACCGGCTCCCAGCCGGCTCCGGACAGCGCGGCGCGCAGCGGCTCCTCGCGCCAGAAGACGAAGTGCCGCGGCAGCTCGACCTTGTGGTTGCTCCACGCCTCGCCGTCGCCCTCCTTGAGGCTGATCGCGAGCAGCCCACCCGGCCGCACCGCGGCCGACAGCCGGGCCAGCACCCGGGGGAGCTCGGCCCGGTCGATGTGCAGCAGCACCGCCTGGGCGAACACGACGTCGTACGGGCCGCCGATGTCGTCGGTGCGTACGTCGAGCAGGTCGGCATGGTGACCCTGCGCCCGCAGCATCTCGACGAAGGCGGCGGTCGCGTCGGTGCGGCGCACCCGGAAGCCGCGGTCCTCGAGCACGGCGGCGTCGAATCCCGGTCCGCTGCCGATCTCGAGCACCCGGGCACCGTCGGGCGCGTGGGCCGTGACGAGGTCGACCAGGCCGTCGTCCAAGGTGGTGCGGCCGGACCGCTCGCGGTAGAGCTGCGCCGCCTGCTCGTAGGTGCGCAGGGTCGCGGCGTTGTCGTCGCTCACGGGTGTCGTACGCCGGCGAGCTGGTGCCCGGTCGCCACCAGCCGGCCGGTCGCGTCCCAGACGTCGCACTCCTCGTCGACCCGGCCGCCGCTGACCAGCCGGGCCCGCTGGCGTACGACGAGCGGGCCCGGCGCCGGCGTGGCGCGCACGTGGCAGGTCAGGCCGAGGGTCGGCACCCAGCCGGTCACGCCGAGGTCGAACGTCGCCGGCGGCAGCGCGTCGACGATCGCGAGCAGCGCGACCGGGTCCGGCTCCTGCCCGTCGTCGAACCGGACGTAGCCGCGCAGCTCGCCGCGCCCGCTCGGCCTCCCGACCGCCCAGGCCATCGTCGCCGGGTCCAGGCGCTCGGCGACCACCGCCATCAGCGGCACCGTGAACCCAGGCGCCTCGACGGGCAGCCGGGGGCAGTCGGCCTGGGGCGGCAGCTGCGGGGCGGGCACGCCGTCGAAGAACGGCTCCGCAGGATCGAGCTGCCCGCAGGTGACCAGGGCCTCCACGCACGGACCGGCCGTGGTGGCCAGCGACACCCGGGTCTGCGCCGTCCGGCGGCCGCGCCGCAGCACGTGCACCGTCAGCTCGGCCGGGCCGACCTCCGGTGCCGCGAGGTAGTGGGCGCTGGCGACCAGCGGGTGCGGGAACGCGTCGCCGAGCTCGGTCAGCGCGGCCCGGCCGGCCAGCGCCAGCAGGTAGCCGCCGTTGAGCCGGCCCGCGACCTGCCAGTCGGGGTCGAGCGACCCGCCGTACCGGCCGTCACCGAGCGCCTCGAGCGTGGTCGCCGCCCCGAATCCCGCCATGGCGGGAGAGCCTAGGCAACCCGTGCGGTAGGCACCTCGGGGGGCCGGAAGCAAGGCGACCCACCGGTTCCATGACCAAAACTTGACCATTATTGGGACAAGTGGGGTTCAGGAGACGCCTGGGACGGCCGACCATGATCCAGTACCGGCCAGCACCGACCAGGGGAGTCGTCCACCGTGCCGTGGGTCCACCGCATCGCCAGCACCGTCGTCGCCACCCTCGCGGGGGCGCTCCTGCTGGGGGCGCTGGGCACCGGTGCCGCGCAGGCCGCGGTGCCCGACCCGGTCGGGCAGCCGGCCCCGCCGACGCCCGAGGGCTTCACGCCGTACCTCCCGCAGGTCTCCTGCGACCCCGTCGTCAAGCCCGGCACCGACGCCCTGCGCTCGCTGCTGATGGGCACCTACGGCGGCCGCGACCTCGGCATCACCCGCGCGTGCGAGATCGGCGCCCTCAGCGAGCACAAGGAGGGCCGGGCCTGGGACTGGGGTCTCAATGCCGCCGTGCCCGCCGAGAAGGCGATCGCCAAGCAGTTCCTGGCCTGGCTGCTCGCGCCCGGGCCGAGCGGCATGGCCGCGCTGAACGCCCGCCGGCTCGGCGTCATGTACGTCATCTGGAACGGCCGGATCTGGAGCGCCTACCGCGCGTCCGAGGGCTGGCGCAGCTACGGCGGCGGCGAGGCGCACGCCGGGCACATCCACATCTCGCTGGCCTGGAACGGCGCCACCAAGCGCACGTCGTTCTGGACCGGCAACTTCGGTGCCGTCGACTACGGCCCCTGCGTCGCGGTCGAGGGCGACCCGGCCCCGGTGTGGTCGGCACCGCGCTCGACGGAGTGCCCCACGCCGGTCAGCGCGATGTCGCTGACGGGCACGCCGTTGCTGGCCAAGGAGGCGGAGGGCGCGTACGTCGTCCAGCTGCAGCGGCTGCTCAAGGTCAGCCCGGTCACCGGGTACTTCGGGCCGATCACGTACACGGCGCTGAGCAAGTTCCAGTCGGCGCACGGGCTGCCGGTCACCGCCACCACGACCCCGGCCACCTGGGCGGCGGTGCGGAACGCCGACGCGCCGACCGTCCCGCCGCCGACGACGCAGCCGGTGTCGGCCCGGTCGTTCCCGGCCAGCTTCGGCTACCGGGTGCGCGAGGGTGACTCGCTGAGCGCGATCGCGGCGAAGTGGGGCTCGACCGTCGCGGCCATCAAGTCGGCCAGCGGCCTGACGAGCGACGTCATCCGGGTCGGGCAGGTCATCACCGTCCCGTGCCGCTCCGGGATCACGAAGTTCATGCACACCACGCTGCGCAAGGGCAGCAAGGGCGTGGCCGTCAAGGCGCTGCAGACCGCGCTGCGGATGAAGCCGAAGTACCGCACCGGCGTGTTCGGCGACATCACCAAGGGCCGGGTCTCGGCCCTGAAGCGGTCCCGCGGCTGGAACGCCGAACGGCGTCGCCGGGCCGGCCGTGTGGCGCGCCCTCGGCGCCTGAGCCCGGCTGGATCCGCCGGGCCCTAGGCTCCGGGCATGACGGACAGCGTGACCGAGCCGGTCCCCGGCACGACGTACCTCGTCGTGGACGGCGAGAACATCGACGCCACCCTGGGCATGAGCGTGCTCAACCGACGCCCCAACCCCGACGAGCGGCCGCGCTGGGAGAAGGTCCGCGACTTCGCCGAGAGCGAGTGGGGCCAGCCGGTCAAGGCGCTGTTCTTCCTCAACGCCACCTCGGGCCACATCCCGATGCCGTTCGTGCAGGCGCTGCTCGCGATGCAGTACCGCCCGGTGCCGCTGTCCGGCGACCCCGGGCAGAAGGTCGTCGACATCGCGATCCAGCGCACCCTGGAGGCGCTGCAGGACCGCCCCGGCGACGTGCTGCTCGCCAGCCACGACGGCGACTTCCTGCCCCAGGTGACGGCCCTGCTCGGCGGCGGCCGGCGGGTCGGCCTGCTGGGGTTCCGGGAGTTCGTCAACCTGCAGTTCGCCGAGCTGTCCGCCCAGGGGCTGCGCATCTACGACCTCGAGGACGAGGTCCGCTGCTTCACCGGCGTCCTGCCCCGGGTCCGGATCATCCCGATCGACGAGTTCGACCCGGTCCGCTTCCTCTGATGGCGCGGCTGCCGTTCCCTGACCCGGTCCGCGACCTGCTCGCCGCGCCGAACCCGGCTGTCATCACCACCGTGCGCGCGGACGGCCAGCCGGTGTCGGTGGCCACCTGGTACCTGATGGAGGGCGACCGGGTGCTGGTCAACATGGACGAGGGCCGCAAGCGGCTCGACCACCTGCGCCGCGACCCGCGGGTCAGCATCACCGTTCTCAAGGACGGTGACTGGTACACCCACGTCAGCCTGATCGGCGCGGTCGTCGAGATGTACGACGACGAGGGGCTGGCCGACATCGACCGGCTGTCCCAGCACTACCGCGGCCGTGCCTACCCCACGCGGGACCGCGGCCGGGTGACCGCGCTGGTCGAGGTCGAGCGCTGGCACGGCTGGGGTGCCACGCGCGAGCGGTGAATTATCCGATTTAGGGTGATCTCGTCCGAACCCGGATGATCTCCGGTGCGTCCTTGTCGACGTACCTGCCTCCACACCGACGGGAAGCACCACCTTGAGAACTCGACAGTCCTCCGCCCCTCTGCGCACCACGCTGCTGGCGACCGGCGCCGCGGCCCTGCTCGGCACCGGCGCGGTGTTCCTCGGCGGCGCCACGACCGGCGCCGCCGCGACGACTCCGTCCGGCACGGCCACGACGACCGGTACGCCGCGCGCGACCCCCAGCGCGACCCCCACGTCCCCGGTCCCGACCTGCTTCGGCAAGGTCGCCACGATCATCGGCACCGACCGGGCCGACACGCTCACCGGCACCCCGCTGGCCGACGTCATCGTCGGCCTCGGCGGCGGCGACACCATCGACGGGCTCGCCGGCGACGACCTGATCTGCGCCGGTGACAACTCCCTGCAGTTCGACAAGCCGGGCGCCGAGGCCGTGGTGATCGGCCGCGACGAGGTGCACGGCGGTGACGGCAACGACCGCATCGACGGCCAGGGCGGCATCGACTGGATCCACGGCGACGACGGCGACGACGAGGTCCTCGGCGGCGACAACGTGGGCGTACCGGCCGACGACCCGGCCATCACCACCGTCAGCGAGCGGCTCGAGGGCAACAACGGCACCGACGTCGTGCGCGGCGGCAGCCGGTCGCGATGTCGGTGTACGGCGGCTGGGGCAACGACAGCGTCTACGGCGGCTCCGAGGAACGACGCCATCTTCGGCCGGCAGGACGACGACCTGATGGTCGGCGGCTCCGGCGACGACAGGATCGAGGGCATGTTCGGCAACGACACCGCCCGCGGCAACCTCGGCAACGACGACATCTCCGACCGCACCGGCACCGACGGCGCCGAGACCTTCTTCGGCGGCTACGGCAACGACAAGATCTCGGGCAACGGCGGCATCGACACGCTGTCCGGTGGCGCCGGCGCGGATGTCATCAAGGGCGGGCCGGACGTCGACTCGATCCGCGGCGGCGTCGGCGTCGACTCCTGCTTCAGCCCTTCGGGGCCGCCGAACGCTCTCGGCTGCTGACCCGAGCTCGAGCAGTCCAACCGGTCGACGCCGGTGACCGTGACCACTGCGGCACCGGCGTCGTCCGAGGCGGCCAGGTCGACGTCCGCGCTGATGCCCCAGTCGTGGTCGCCGGCCGGGTCGTCGAAGATCTGCCGCACCCGCCACACGCCGGGCTCCTCGGTGATGACGATCAGCGCGGGACCGCGCGCGTCGGCCCCGGTCTGCAGCGCGTCGTGGTCCGTCCCAGTAGCCGGCCATCGCGTCCGTCCACGCCTCGGCGTCGAAGCCGGCCTCGGCGTCCAGCTCGCCGAGCAGGTCGTGGCGGCGCAACGCCGCGAGCTCGACGCGGCGGAACATCGCGTTGCGCACCAGCACCCGGAAGGCCCGGACGTTCGTCGGTGACCGCCGGGCGGCTTCTCGTCGCGCACCAGCGCGGCTGGGTCCACGGCGTCCGGCGACGTGAGCCGCTCCCACTCGTCGAGCAGTGACGAGTCGACCTGGCGGACCAGCTCGCCGAGCCACTCGGTGAGGTCCTGCAGCTCCTCGGTGCGCATCACCTCGGGCACCGTCTGCCGCAGCGCCTTGAACGAGTCGGCGAGGTAGCGCAGCACGAGACCCTCCGAGCGCGCGAGCCCGTAGAAGCCGACGTACTCGGTGAAGGTCATCGCGCGTTCCGACATGTCGCGCGCCACCGACTTGGGCTTCAGCTCGTGGTCGGCGACCCACGGATGTCCCTTGCAGTACGAGTCGTACGCGTGACCCAGCAGCTCGGCCAGCGGCTGCGGGTAGGTGACCTCCTCGAGCAGCTCCATCCGCTCGTCGTACTCGATGCCCTCGGCCTTCATCGCGGCCACCGCCTCGCCGCGCGCCTTGCTGCGCTGCGCGGACAGCACCTGGCGCGGGTCCTCGAGCGTCGACTCGAGGACGGACAGCACGTCCAGCGGGTACGTCGGGGAGTCGCGGTCGAGCAGCTCCAGCGCCGCCACCGCGAACGTCGACAGCGGCTGGTTGAGTGCGAAGTCCGGCTGGAGGTCGACGGTCAGCGCGGCCGCGCGGCCGTCGGGCAGCGGCGGGTCGATGCGCTCCACGACGCCGCCGGCCAGCAGGGCGCGGTAGATCGCGATCGCGTGCTTGATGTGCCGCAGCTGCGCGGCCCGCGGCTCGTCGTTGTCCTCGAGCAGGTGGCGCATCGCGAGGTAGGGGTTGCCCGGTCGGGCGATGACGTTCAGCAGCATCGCGTGCGTCACCCGGAAGCTCGACGTCAGCGGCTCCGGGCTCGGCGTGCACCAGCCGCTCGAAGGTCGGCTCGCCCCAGGACACGAAGCCGTCGGGCGCCTTCTTCTTCACGATCCGCTTCAGCTTCTTCTCGTCGTCGCCGGCCTTGCGACGCAGCCGCTCGTTCTCCACGTCGTGGTCCGGCGCCTGCACGACGACGGTGCCGGCGGTGTCGAAGCCGGCCCTTCCGGCGCGGCCGGCGACCTGGTGGAACTCGCGGGCGCTGAGGTGCCGCACCCGCACGCCGTCGTACTTCGACAGCGACGTCACCAGCACCGTGCGGATCGGCACGTTGATGCCGACGCCGAGGGTGTCGGTGCCGCACACGACCTTGAGCAGCCCGGCCTGCGCGAGGGTCTCGACCAGCCGGCGGTAGCGCGGCAGCATCCCGGCGTGGTGCACGCCGATGCCGTGCCGGACCAGCCGGGACAGCGTCTTGCCGAACCCGGCGGAGAACCGGAAGCCGCCGACGGCCTCGGCGATCTCGTCGCGCTGCCCGCGGGTCGCGACGTTGACGCTGGTGAGCGCCTGCGCGCGTTCGAGGGCAGCGGCCTGCGTCGGGTGCACGACGTACACCGGCGCCTGGCCGGTGTTCAGCAGCTCCTCGAGCGTCTCGTGCACCGGCGTACGGGCGTAGTAGTAGTGCAGCGGCACCGGGCGGTCGCCGGTGGCGACGACGGCGGTCGACCGGCCGGTACGCCGGGTGAGGTCGTCCCGGAACCGGGTGACGTCGCCCAGGGTGGCCGACATCAGCAGGAACTGCGCCCGGGTCAGCTCGAGCAGCGGCACCTGCCAGGCCCAGCCGCGGTCCGGGTCGGCGTAGTAGTGGAACTCGTCCATCACGACGAGCCCGAGGTCGGCGTCCGGGCCCTCGCGCAGCGCCTGGTTGGCGATGACCTCGGCGGTCGCGGTGATGATCGGCGCCCCGGGGTTCACCGCCGCGTCGCCGGTGAGCATGCCGACGTTCTGCGCACCGAAGGTCGCGCACAGCGCGAAGAACTTCTCCGACACGAGTGCCTTGATCGGGCGCGGTCCACACGCCGCGGCGGCCCTGCGCGAGCGCGGCGTACAGCGCGCCGGTCGCCACCAGGCTCTTCCCGGAGCCGGTGGGCGTCGCCAGCACGACGTTGTTGCCCGAGACCAGCTCGATCAGCGCCTCGGTCTGCGCCGGGTAGAGGTCCAGGCCCTCCTCGCCGGCCCACTCGGCGAACGAGTCGAACAGCGAGTCCGGGTCGGGGGCGGCGGGAACCCGGTCGGCGAGCGTCATGTCCTGGCCATCCTGCCGCATGGGGAAGGGATCTTGGGTCCGGTGGGTTGGCACCAGAGATGACCACCACAGACAAGCCGTCCGCCGTCGGCCTCCGGTCCGAGCGCGGGCCCTGTCCTCATCGCGTTGATGCTGTCGACGTCGCTGGTCGCGCTCGACGCGACGATCATCGCGACGGCCGTGCCCTCGATCGTCCGCGACCTGGGTGGCTTCACGCAGTTCCCCTGGCTGTTCTCCATCTACCTGCTGACGCAGGCCGTGACGGTGCCGCTGTACGGCAAGCTGGCCGACGTCGTCGGGCGGCGACCGGTGCTGTTCTTCGGCATCGCGGTGTTCGTGGCCGGCTCGGTCCTGTGCGGCATCGCGTGGAGCATGCCGGCCCTGATCGTCGCCCGGGCGATCCAGGGCATCGGCGCCGGTGCGGTGCTGCCGATGACGGTCACCGTCGTCGGCGACCTGTACTCCGTGGAGGAGCGGGCCCGGGTGCAGGGCTACGTCGCCAGCGTGTGGGGCGCGGCCTCGGTCGTCGGGCCCGACCCTCGGCGGGGTGTTCTCGGAGTACCTGAGCTGGCGGTGGATCTTCTTCATCAACATCCCGCTCGGTGGCGTCGCCGCCTGGATGCTGTGGCGGCACTTCCACGAGCAGGTGGCGAAGACCCAGCACCAGCTCGACATCGCCGGGTCCGTCCTGCTCACCGCCGGGTTCTCGCTGCTGATCCTCGGGCTGCTCGAGGGCGGCGTCGCGTGGGACTGGGGCTCGCCGCTGAGCTTCGCGATCTTCATCGGCAGCGCGGTCGCGCTGGCCGCGTTCGTGCTCGTCGAGCGCCGGGCGCCCGAACCGGTGCTGCCGCTGTGGGTGTTCACCCGCCGCGTGCTCATCGGCGGCAACCTGGCGGCGGTGGCCATCGGGGTGGCGCTGATCGGTCTGGTGTCCTACGTGCCGACGTACGTCCAGGGCGTCCTGGGCACCGGCGCGCTGGTGGCCGGCTTCGCGCTGGCCGCGATGACGGTCGGCTGGCCGATCGCGGCCGGGCTGTCCGGCCGGCTCTACCTGCGGATCGGCTTCCGCGACACGGCGCTGATCGGCGCGGCGATCGTGGTGCTCGGCGCCGTGCTGGTCGCGATGCTCACCGAGTCCTCCCCGGTGCTGGCGGTCGCGGGCGCCACCTTCGTCATCGGCGTCGGGTTCGGCCTGAGCTCGGCGCCGACGATCGTCGCCGTCCAGTCGGTGGTCGACTGGCAGCGGCGTGGCGTGGTGACCGGCACGAACCTGTTCTGCCGCAACCTGGGCAGCGCCGTCGGGCGTCGCCGTGTTCGGCGCCATCGTCAACGCGACGCTGGCCGACCGGTTCGCGAACCCGCCGAACAGTGTCGCCGGCCAGCTCCCCGAGCGGTCCGAGGCCGAGCGGCTGGTGCTCGACGGTGACGCCGCACCGGGGCCGGTGACCGAGTTCCTGAGGTCCGCCCTGTTCGACGCGACGCACCACGTGTTCGTCGGCGTCATCGCGACGGCGCTGGTGCTCTTCGGTGTGCTGTGGCTGATGCCGCGCAAGACCGAGCCGCTCGACGTCAGCTGACGCCGGCCGTAGGCCGGATCGGTCCGTCCCGGCCGACCGTCGAGACGTCGACCGAGACGGTCTCCGGGTAGATCACGCCGGCGCCGGTGTTGAGCAGCACGACCTCGTCGTCGGCAGCCAGCCACCCTTCCTCGCGCAGCCGGCGGACCGCCGTCACGGTGGCCGCGCCCTCGGGGCAGAGGAACATCCCCTCGAGCCGGCCGGCGAGCGCGACGTCGGCCAGCAGCGCGTCGTCGTCGACCGCGACCGCCGTACCGCCGGTGGCAGCGATCGCCTCGAGCACCAGGAAGTCACCCAGCGCCTTGGGCACGTTGATGCCGAAGGCGGCCGTCATGGCGTCCTGCCACGGCTCGGACTCCCGCTCGCCGGCCTCGAAGGCGCGCACGATCGGCGCGCAGCCGGTCGACTGGACGCTCACCAGCCGCGGCAGCGGGCCCTGCACCCAGCCGAGCTCGACGAGCTCGGTCAGCGCCTTGAAGATGCCGATCAGGCCGACGCCGCCACCGGTCGGGTAGACCACCACGTCGGGCATCCGCCAGCCGAGCTGCTCGGCGATCTCGAAGCCCATCGTCTTCTTGCCCTCGATGCGGTACGGCTCCTTGAGCGTCGCCACGTCGAACCAGTCGTCGGGCGACGCTGCCAGCGCCTGCGCCACGAGCCGTCCCGCGTCGGAGATCAGCCCGTCGACCAGCCGCAGGTCGGCGCCGGCGACCACGCACTCGGCGCGGGTGATGGTCGGCGCACCCACCGGCATCCCGACCAGCAGGTGCAGTCCGGCCCGGGCCGCGTAGGCCGCCCACGCGGCGCCGGCGTTGCCGTTGGTCGGCATCGCCAGGCGGGTCGCCCCGAGCTCGCGGGCGCGGGACACACCGACGGCTGCGCCCCGGGCCTTGAAGGACGCCGTCGGCAGGCTGCCCTCGTCCTTGACGAGCAGGCGGGGCACGCCGATCTCGGCGCCCAGCACCGGTGCGGGCAGCAGCGGGGTCATCCCCTCGCCGAGGGTGACCACGTGCTCAGGGCCCGGAGACCGGCAGCAGCTCGTGGTAGCGCCACAGGTCCGGCGGCCGGCGCGGCGATCTCGTCCCGGGGCGTCGTCACCGCGGCCAGGTCGTAGCAGGCCAGCAGCGGTGACCCGCAGGCGGGACACACGCCCTGGCGCACGGTGGCGTCGTGGGTGGCGCCGCAGCGCGGGCACTCGAGGTGGCTCAGAGCACTCCAGCGGCGGCCGTCGTCGGGGCTGGGCATCGGGCCACGCTACCTCCGGTGATCATGAACACCGCCGCACGGTCAGCGCCCGGATTCCATGATCACGCAGTTAACACAACTCGGGTAGAACTGGATGAAACCGGGCGAATCAGACGTTCGCTCCGGAGTAACGATCCCGCACCCCTGGAGAGTTCTCGTGCTGCGCGCTGCGAAGCGGACGCCTTTCGGCGTCCAGATCCTGATCGGCCTCGTGCTCGGAGTCGTGCTCGGGCTGATCGCCCGGAACGCCGGTTCCGGTGTCGGAGGTGAGACCGGCTGGCTGACCGTCACGCTCGAGACCATCGGCGACACCTTCGTCACCCTGCTCAAGGCCCTGGTGCCGCCGCTGGTCTTCCTCGCGGTGGTGGCGAGCATCGCCAACCTCCGCCAGGTGACCAACGCTGCCCGGCTGGCCGGCCAGACGCTGCTGTGGTTCGCGATCACCGCACTCGTGTCGGTGGGCATCGGCATCGCGCTCGGCCTGGTCACCGACCCGGGCCTGCACACGTCGGTGTCCCGCGACGCCGCGGCCGACCCGGGCCACAGCGGTTCCTGGCTGGACTTCCTGGAGGGCATCGTCCCGGGCAACGTCTTCGGCCTGCAGGCCGAGTCGTCGCTGGCCGACGGGGTCGTCGACACCGCGCTGTCGTTCAACGTGCTGCAGCTCGTCGTCGTGAGCATCGCCATCGGCGTCGCCGTGCTCAAGGTCGGCGCGCCGGCCGAGCCGTTCCTCGTCGTCGTACGCTCCCTGCTCGCCGTCGTCCAGAAGATCCTCTGGTGGGTCATCCGGCTCGCCCCGATCGGCACGGTCGGCCTGCTGGGCGCCGCGGTGGCGACCTACGGCTGGGACGCGATCGGCTCGCTCGGTGTCTTCGTCGCCGCGGTGTACGCCGGGCTGGCGCTCGTCATCGGCGTGTTCTACCCGGCGCTGCTGCGCATCCACGGGCTGTCGCCGGCGAAGTTCTTCAGCGGTGCCTGGCCCGCCATCCAGCTCGCCTTCGTGTCGCGGTCGTCGGTCGGCACCATGCCGCTGACCGAGCGGGTGACCGAGCGCAACCTCGGCGTCCCGCGTTCCTACGCGTCGTTCGCGGTGCCGCTCGGCGCCACCACCAAGATGGACGGCTGCGCGGCGATCTACCCGGCCCTGGCGGCCATCTTCGTGGCGCAGTTCTTCGGCATCGACCTCGGTGTCACCGACTACCTGCTCATCGCCTTCGTGTCCGTCGTCGGCTCCGCGGCGACCGCCGGCATGACCGGCGCGACCGTGATGCTCACCCTCACGCTGTCGACGCTCGGCCTGCCGCTGGAGGGCGTCGGCCTGCTGCTCGCGATCGACCCGGTGCTCGACATGGGCCGTACGGCGGTCAACGTCGCCGGCCAGGCACTGGTGCCGACGATCGTGGCCAAGCGCGAGGGCATCCTCGACCTCGAGCGGTTCCACGGAGCCCGGGGTCTGGACGCCGTCGACGACGAGAGCATCGAGACGTCGCGAGCGCGATGCCCAGGTCGACCTCGACGCACGTGAGCCGGTGGCCTGGGACCGGCGGGTGATCCATGTCGCCGGCCGGGCTCAGGAGTCTGCGGCGTCCATGGCGCGGTAGATCCGCTTCTCCGACACCGGGTAGGGCGTGCCGAGCTGCTGGGCGAACAGGCTGACGCGCAGCTCCTCGAGCATCCAGCGCACCGCGCGCACGTCCGGGTCGTCGCGCTGCTCCGGCCGCAGTCCGGCCAGCCAGGCCGCGTGCTCCTGCTCGACGTGCTCGACCCGGGCCGACTGCTCGCGGTCGCGGACTGCCGAGCCGGGCAGCGCGTCGAGCCGGCGCTGCACCGCCGTGAGGTAGCGCAGCAGGTGCGGCAGCCGGTCCACGCCGGTGGCCGTCACGAACCCGGGGTGCACCAGCCGGGCCAGCTGGGCCCGGACGTCGAGCCAGGCCGGCAGCACCGCGGGCGGCGCCGTCCCGGAGACCCGGGCCGACAGCTCGTGGGTCAGGGCCAGGATCCGCGCCACGCCGACGACGACGTCGTACGTCGTCTCGGGCAGCTCGGCGCGGACCGCTGCCCGCAGCCGCTCGAAGCCGTCGGCGTCCCGGGGCGGCCCGCCGTGCCGGGCGAGCAGCGCGTCCAGGGCCGCCGTGACGCAGTCGTCCAGCAGCGCCGGCACCGAGCCGTTCGGGTTGTGGCCCAGCGCCAGCTTGCTCGCGTTGTCCAGCCGCCCCACCACGCCCTTCAGCGGCGAGGGCACCGTCAGGGCGAGCAGCCGGCGTACGCCGGCCCAGGTCGCCGCCTGCGCCTCGCGCTCCGACCCGAGCACCCGCAGCGCGACGCTGCTGCCCTCGTCGACCAGCGCGGGGAAGCCCTGCACGGTGCGGCCGTCGACGGTGCGGGCGAAGGTCTCGCGGCAGCTCGCCGAACGTCCAGGACGTCAGGCCGGTGCGCTCGACCTCGGCGGCGGCCGCCGCGACCGTCCGGCGCACCGTCGGCGCGAGCTGCTCGCGCAGGGCCGCGAGGTCCTTGCCCTCGGCGACCACGGCGCCGTCGTCCTCGACCCGGAAGGTCATCGCGCAGGTGGTCGGGGACCTTCGCCGAGGTCCCACGCGTCGCGCGGCACGGTGACGCCGGTCGCTGCGCGCAGCTCGCGGGCCAGCGCGTCCGCGAACGGCTCGTCGCGGATCGCGGGGCCGATCTGCCGCAGCGCGGCGGCGGCGCTGTCCGGCGCCGGCACGAAGTTGCGGCGCAGCGCCTTGGGCAGCGACCGGATCAGCGCGGTGACCAGGTCGCTCGCGCAGGCCGGGCACCTGCCAGTCGAAGCCGTCGGCGGCCAGCCTGGTTGAGCACGGCCAGCGGGACGTGGACGGTCACGCCGTCGGCCTCGGTGCCCGGCTCGAACTGGTAGCGTCAGCGGCAGCGCGAGGTCGCCCTGCGCGCCAGGTGTCCGGGTAGTCGTCCGTGCTCGACCGCGTCGGCGTCGTCGCGCACCAGCATCGCCGGGTCGAAGGTGAGCAGGTCGGGCTGCTCGCGGCGCGCCTTCTTCCACCACGCGTCGAAGTGCCGGGCCGAGACGACGTCGGCCGGCACCCGCTCGTCGTAGAAGTCGAACGAGCGTCTCGTCGTCGACCAGGATGTCGCGGCGCCGGGCCCGGTGCTCGAGCTCCTCGACCTCCTCGAGCAGCGCCTGGTTCTCGTGGAAGAACGGGTGGTGGGTGCGCCAGTCGCCCTGACCAGCGCGTGCCGGATGAACAGCTCGCGGGACAGCTCCGGGTCGATCCGGCCGTAGTCGACCTTGCGGCCGGCGACGAGCGGCACGCCGTACAGCGTGACCTTCTCGTAGCGCCATCACCGCGCCCTGCTTCGCCGCCAGTGCGGCTCGCTGTAGGTGCGCTTGACCAGGTGCGCGGCCAGCGGCTCGACCCACTCCGGCTCGATCCGGCCGAGGTCGCGGCCCCACAGCCGGGAGGTCTCGACCAGCTCGGCGGCCATCACCCAGCGCGGCGGCTTCTTGAACAGCGCCGAGCCCGGGCCAGAGCGCGAACCGGGCGCCGCGCGCGCCGAGGTACTCGCGCTTGTCCGGGTCCCGCAGGCCGATGTGCGAGAGCAGGCCGGCCAGCAGCGACGGTGTGCACCGGCTGCGGGTCGTCGCCGGGCTGCGAGAGCTCGCCGGTGGTGCTGATGCCGAGCGACCGGGCGACCTGGCGCAGCTGGCCGACCAGGTCCTGCCACTCGCGGACCCGCAGGTAGTTCAGGAACTCGGTGCGGCACATCCGCCGGAACGCGCTGGCGGACAGCGCCTTCTGCTGCTCCTGCAGGTAGCGCCACAGGTTGAGGTAGGCGAGGAAGTCCGACCGGTCGTCGGCGAACCGGCGGTGCGTCTCGTCGGCGGCCTGCTGCTGGTCCGGCGGCCGCTCGCGCGGGTCCTGGATCGACAGCGCGGCGGCGATGACCAGCACCTCGCGCACGCAGCCGTTGCGGTCGGCCTCGAGCACCATCCGGCCGAGCCGCGGGTCGACCGGCAGCCGGGCCAGCTTGCGGCCGAGCGGCGTGAGCCGCTTGTGCACGTCCGGCTCCCGCGGGTCGAGCGCGCCGAGCTCCTCGAGCAGCGCGACGCCGTCCTTGCACCTGGCGGCGGTCCGGCGGCTCGACGAACGGGAACGCGCGCGATGTCGCCGAGCCCGAGCGCGGTCATCTGCAGGATGACCGACGCCAGGTTGGTGCGCAGGATCTCCGGCTCGGTGAACTCCGGCCGGCGCGAGGAAGTCCTCCTCGGAGTACAGCCGGATGCAGATGCCGTCGCGACGTCGGCCGCACCGGCCCGGCCCGCTGGTTGGCGCTGGCCTGGAGACCGCCTCGATCGGCAGCCGCTGCACCTTGAGCCGGTGGCTGTAGCGGGAGATCCGCGCCGTGCCGGGGTCGACGACGTACCGGATGCCGGGCACGGTCAGCGAGGTCTCGGCGACGTTGGTGGCCAGCACGACCCGGCGGCCGTCGGTGCGGCGCGAACACCCGGTGCTGCTCGGCGGCGGACAGCCGCGCGTACAGCGGCAGCACCTCGACCTGCTCGCGCTGCGCGCGAGGTGCTGGCGCAGCGCGTCGGCGGTGTCGCGGATCTCCCGCTCGCCGGAGAGGAACACCAGGATGTCGCCCGGGCCCTCGCGCATCAGCTCGTCGACCGCGTCGCAGATCGCGCTGGTCTGGTCGCGGTCCTCGTCCGGCTCCGCCGTCGTCCGGGTCGATGACCGGCCGGTAGCGCACCTCGACCGGGTAGGTGCGGCCCGACACCTCGACGACCGGCGCGTCGCCGAAGTGCTCGGCGAACCGCGCGGGTCGATCGTCGCCGAGGTGATGATCACCTTGAGGTCGGGCCGGCGGGGCAGCAGCTGCTTGAGGTAGCCGAGGAGGAAGTCGATGTTGAGGCTGCGCTCGTGCGCCTCGTCGATGATGATCGTGTCGTAGCGCAGCAGCTCGCGGTCGCGCTGGATCTCGGCGAGCAGGATGCCGTCGGTCATCAGCTTGGACCAGCGTGTCCGTCGCCGACCTGGTCGGTGAACCGCACCGTGTAGCCGACGGCGTCGCCGAGCTCGACGCCGAGCTCCTCGGCGATCCGCTCGGCGACGGTGCGGGCGGCGATCCGGCGCGGCTGGGTGTGGCCGATCAGCCCGGCGACGCCGCGGCCGAGCTCGAGGCAGATCTTCGGCAGCTGGGTGGTCTTGCCCGAGCCGGTCTCGCCCGCGACGATGACGACCTGGTGGTCGCGGATCGCGGCGGCGATCTCGTCGCGGCGCTCGGCGACCGGCAGGTCCGGGTAGCGGATCGGGAGCAGCGCGGCGCGCCCGGACTCCCGTCGCGCGAGGCGATCCGGTGAGTCGGTCCTCGAGCGTCGCGCGCGGCCTGCCATCCGGCCGACCAGACTAATCGGTGATCCACACGGATCTGTCGCATTTCTGTGCCGATCCGGTGTGGATCCGGACGAGTGTCGATCGGGGGCTGCGCCGATCGTCGTGGGGGTGTCAGAGTCAGCCGAGGGCCGTCCGCGGCCGGGTGAGGAGAGCAACGATGAGCCAGTACCTGATCCTGATCTACGAGGACGAGCCGGCTGGCAACCCGACGCCGGAGCTGGGAGGCAGGCCGATGGAGGCGCACGGCCGGTTCTCCGAGCAGGTCGTCGAGCTGGGCGGCAAGATGCTCGGCGGCGAGGCGCTGCAGCCGACCGCGACCGCCACCAGCGATCCGCGGCGACGTGGTGACCGACGGCCCGTTCGCCGAGACCAAGGAGGCGCTCGGCGGCTACTACCTGATCGAGGCGCAACGACCTCGACCACGCGCTGGCGATCGCGAAGCTCGTGCCCGGCCGGCGTCGGCGGCGTCGAGGTGCGGCCGATCATGGACACTTCCGGGATGTGACCGGAGCCGGGACCCGGCCGACGTCCAGGCCGCGGTCGCCGACGCGCACCGTCGCGAGTGGGGCTTCGTGCTCGCCGCGACGGTGCGCGTCGCCGGCAGCATCGACCTCGCCGAGGAGTGCGTCCAGGACGCGTACGGCGCGGCGCTGGACGCCTGGCGCCTGCAGGGCGTGCCGCGCTCGCCCGGCGCCTGGCTCACCACGGCCGCCCGCCGGCGCGCCCTCGACGTGCTGCGCCGCGAGCAGACGCTGCGCCGCAAGCTGCCGCTGCTCGTCGAGCCGGCGGTGGCCGCCGGCGCCGACGAGAGCCTGCTCGACGGGGACGACGACGTGATCGCGGACGAGCGGCTGCGGCTGGTCTTCACCTGCTGCCACCCGGCGCTGGCGCGGGAGGCCCAGGTGGCGCTGACCCTGCGGCTGCTCTGCGGCCTGACCACCGCCGAGATCGCCGGCGCCTTCCTGGTGCCGGAGGCGACGATGGCGGCCCGGGTGACCCGGGCGAAGAAGAAGATCGCGGCCGCCGCGCATCCCCTACCGGGTGCCGGGCACCGCCGAGCTGCCGGAGCGGCTGGACGCGGTGCTCACCGTGGTGCACCTGGTGTTCACCACCGGCCACACCGCGCCGAGCGGCGACGTCCTGGTGCGCAGCGACCTGGTCGAGCGGGCGCTCGAGCTGGGCCGGCTGCTGCGCGGCCTGATGCCCGACGAGCCCGAGGTGCGCGGCCTGCTGGCGCTGATGCTGCTCACCGACTCGCGCCGCGCGACCCGGCAGGACGACGCCGGCCGGCTGGTGCTGCTCGCCGACCAGGACCGGGACCGCTGGGACCGCGTCGAGGTGCTCGAGGGGCTGGCCCTGGTCCGCGACCTGCACCACAGCCGGGTCGGGCGCTTCGGCGTGCAGGCCGCCATCGCCGCCGAGCACGCGCTGGCGCCGTCGTACGCCGAGACCGAGGTGGGACCGCGTCGTGCGGCTCTACGACGCGCTGCTGCGCGAGTGGCCGTCGCCGGTCGTCGCGCTCAACCGCGCGGTCGCGCTGGCCGAGGTCGCCGGGCCGGAGGCCGGGCTCGCCGAGGTGGACCGGCTGGCCGCCGAGGGCCGGCTCGCGGGCTACCGCTACCTGCCGGCGACCCGGGCCGACCTGCTGCGCCGGCTGGGCCGGCAGGCGGAGGCGGCATCGGCGTACGACGACGCGCTGGCCCTGGCCGACAACGACGCCGAGCGCGCGTTCCTCACCGCCCGCCGGGACGACGCCCGCCGGTCCTGAGCCTGCCTGCTGGTCAGCCCCCGTCGGCCGCCTTCTCCAGGGCCGCGACGTCGATCTTGCCCATCTGCAGCATGGCCGCCATCGCGCGCTGGGCCCGCGCCGGGTCCGGGTCGTTCAGCAGCCGCGGCAGGGCGTTGGGGATGATCTGCCAGGACAGGCCGAACCGGTCCTTGAGCCAGCCGCACTGGCTCTCGACGCCGCCGCCCTCGAGCAGCCGCGACCACAGCCGGTCGACCTCCTCCTGGTCCTCGCAGTCGACCGAGAAGGACACGGCCTCGGTGAACGGGAACTCCGGGCCGCCGTTGAGCGCCGTGTACTCCTGGCCCTCGAGCATGAACGACACGGTCAGCACCATGCCCGCCGGCCGTGGCCCGGCCTCGCCGTAGTGGGTGACCTCGAGGATCTTCGAGTCACCGAACAGCGAGACGTAGAACTCGGCGGCCTCTTCGGCCTCGGTGTCGAACCACAGGTACGGGGTGATCTTCTGCATGGCAGGCCTCTCCTTCAGCAGTGCGGGTGCTTCCTCTCGTACTGACCGCGCCGGGCCGGGAAACTCATCGCGCGCGGGGCCGGCGGGGCAGCAGCGCGACCAGGGCGACGCTGAACACCGCCGCCGAGGCGAGCTCCATGGTGAACCGGTGCACCTCCTCGTCCTGGATCCGCGCGTGCGCCGCGTCGAACCACCGGGGGAACGGCGAGCGGCCGAAGAACACCTGGCCCGGCTTGTCGAGGTCCGGCAGGCAGGCGCCGAAGATGCCGGCCAGCACCGGCAGCAGCCGGTCCCGCGGGGTGGCGCGCGCGATGGTCGCCACCGCCGCCAGCCCGATCAGCCCGTCGGGGACCGCGATCTTGAGCAGGTGCTCGTCGTCGACGCCGAAGTGCGGCAGCCCGTCGAGCACGAAGTGGGACAGGAAGCCGAGCGTGGCGGCCTGCCCGACGTCCGGCGCGACCGCGCCGATCACCGCACCGGACAGGACGTGGTTGGTGATCAGCACCCTCCGAGAGTGCCAGAGATCAGCCGCTGCCGGGTCTCGGCGCCGCCCTCGCGGTGGTGGCCGGTCAGGTCGTGGGTGTGGCCGGCCGGGTCGGCGTGCACCAGCGCGGCGTGCAGCCGGGGTACGTCGTGCAGCAGGCGGTGCTCGGCGGACTCGGCGATCCGGTGCGCCTCGACGACGCTGATCGTGTCGTCGACGACGATCTCCAGCTCGGCCCGCAGCCGGTGGCCGATCCAGCGGATCCGCACGTCGCCGACGTCGCGGCACGCCGTCGGTGCCGCGCGCGGTGGCCTCGACCAGGTCGACCAGCGCCGGGTCGACGGCGTCCATCAGCCGGCGGTAGACGTCGCGCGCGGCATCACGCAGGACGGCGAGCACGGCGAGCGTGATGACCAGCCCGATGATCGCGTCGGCCTGCTCGACGCCGGCCCACGCGGCCGCCGGCGCTGAGCACCACGCCGAGCGAGGTGAAGCCGTCGGTGCGGGCGTGCAGGCCGTCGGCGACCAGCGCGGCCGAGCCGATCTGCCGGCCGACGGTGATCCGGTACCGCGCGACCGCCTCGTTGCCGAGGAAGCCGATCACGCCGGCGGCGGCGAGCAGGCCCAGGTGGTCGAGCTCGCGCGGGTCGGCGAGCCGCCGCATCGCCTCGTAGGCGGCGAAGACCGCGGAGCCGGCGATGACCAGGACGACGACGATGCCGGCGAGGTCCTCGGCGCGCCCGTACCCGTAGGTGTAGCGGCGGTTCGCGGCGCGGCGGCCCAGCGTGAAGGCGACCGCGATGGGCAGCGCCGTCAGCGCGTCGGCGAAGTTGTGGATGGTGTCGACCAGCAGCGCGACCGAGCCGCTGATGACGACGATGACGGCCTGCAGGGCCGCGGTGACGGTCAGCGCGAGGAACGACAGCAGCAGCGCCCGCATGCCGCGCTGGCTGGCCTCGAGCTCGGAGTCCATCGCCACCGACGCGTCGTGGCTGTGCGGCGCGACCAGGTGGCGCAGCCGGTCGAGCAGCCCGCTCGGCGCGTCGTGGTCGTGCCGTGGTCGTGCGTCGTGCCCGTGGTCGTCGTGCGCGTGGTCGTCGTGCGGCTCGTGGTCGTGGTGGTGCTCGGTCACGGCCGGTCCGCCCCGACGTCGTGCAGGTGGTGCACCCAGTCGTGCACGAAGTAGCGCCCGAAGGTCAGGGTCGTGAACGACGCGCCGTCGCTGCGCCGGGCGGTGCGGTCCCACTGCGGCCCGTGCACCGAGTCGAACCGGGCGGCGACGACCTCCGCGGCGTCGGCCAGCTCGGCGGCGACGGTCGCCGGCTCCTGCTCGCCGTACCTCTCGCGCACCGCGGTCTCGTCCTGGTCCCAGTTCGCCCACCGGGGGTCGTCCTCGGCCAGCATCTGCGCGAGCCGGCGGTCGAAGAGCAGGTAGACGTCGCGGACGTGGCACGCGTACTCCAGCGGCGACCACACGCCGGGCGCCGGGCGGTCGCGCACGTCCGGGCGCTGCAGCACCTGCTGCCAGGCCGCCGCGTTGGCCCGGGTCATCGCGCCGATGTCGGCGCCGGCCACGGCTCCCGCCTCGAGGCCGCACTGGGGGCACGGGCGGCTCAGCACCCAGGTCCAGTCCTTGGTGTCGGGTACGACTGTCGGATCCTCCTGCATGGTCGGGCACGATACGACCGTGGAGCACCGGACCTTCGTCGCCCTCGGCGACTCGTTCACCGAAGGCCTCGAGGACGACCTCGGGCCGGACGGTCGGCACCTCGGCTGGGCCGACCGGGTCGCCGCCGCGCTGGCCACCCACGAGGGCGGCCTGCGCTACGCCAACCTGGCCGTCCGCGGCAAGGCTGCTCGACGAGGTCGTCGACGCGCAGCTGCCGGTGGCCCTCGAGCTCGGCGCCGACCTGGTGTCCTTCCACGCCGGCCCGAACGACGTGCTGCGGCCGCGCCGGGACGTGGCCGCGGTCGTCTCGCGCTACGACGCAGCGGTCGGCCGGCTCGCGGACGCCGGCGTCCAGGTGCTGCTGTTCACGGTGATCGAGCGGGCCGGGGGGACCGGCCGGACCGCGGCCCGGCTGGCGGAGCGGTTCGCCCGGTTCAACGTCGGCGTACGCCGGACGGCGGAGCGCACCGGGGCACTGGTCGTCGACGTCGGCACCGAGCCGGCGCTGCAGGACCGGCGGCTGTGGCACGAGGACCGGCTGCACCTGGCGTCGGCCGGCCACGCCCGGGTCGCGGCCGCCGTCCTGGAGACCCTCGGCGTCACCGACCCGGACCTGCTCGGCGGCGCGCCCGGCTGGTGGCGGGAGCCGCTGCCGCCCGGCGTCCGGCCCGGCAAGCGGGCCGACGTGCTCGCCGACGTCCGCTGGGTCCGCCGCTACCTGGCGCCGTGGGTCGGCCGGCGGCTGCGCGGCGTCTCCAGCGGCGACGGGCTGTCGGCCAAGCACCTCGAGCTGGTCGACCTCGTCCCGCGCGGGACCGAGCGACGGCTCAGCCGGCTGAGGAGATGCGCTGCTGGTAGGCCCGCAGCGCCAGCACCCGCGCCGCGGCCTCGGCGAGCCGCTCGGCGGGCAGCCGGCCGGTGGTCACCGCCTGCTGGACCGCCCTGCCGGGCCTTCCGCGGGTACGGCGAGTTGAGCACCAGGTCGTTGCCGGCGAGCAGCGACCGCACGGCGCCCTCGGCCGAGTTGTACGGGCCGTTGATCGGGCCCATCCCCTGCGAGTCGGTGACCGTGACTCCCTGGAAGCCGAGGGTCGTCGCGCAGCAGCCCCTGCACGACGCCGGCGCTGATCGAGGCCGGCATCCCCGGCTCGATGGCGTCGACGGCGACGTGGCCGGTCATGATCACCGGCGCGCCGGCCTTGATCGCGGCCTCGAACGGCACCAGGTCGGTGCGGCGCAGCTTGGCCAGCGACTTGCCCTGCTCGGGCAGCGAGTGGTGGCTGTCGCCGGTGACCGTGCCGAGGCCGGGGAAGTGCTTGACCGCCGGGATGATGCCGGCGTCGAGGTAGCCCTGGACGGTCGCGGTGACCATCTCGGCCGCCACGTCGCGGTCCGGGGAGTAGGTGCGGGAGCCCATCACCGAGCTGCCGTCCGGGTCGACGTCGGCGACCGGGGCCATCACCATCGTCACGCCCAGGCGGCGCAGGGTCCGGCCGTTGTCCCGCGCGACCTGCCGGGCGTACGCCGGGTCGCCGTTCGCGCCGACCGACGCCGCCGACGGGACCGTGTCGACGCCGACCTTGAGGCGCTGGACGACGCCGCCCTCCTGGTCGATGGACACCAGCAGCGGGAGCCCGTCGGGCTGGTCGCCGACCTCGTGCAGCTGGCCGGCCAGCCGGTCGATCTGGTCGGCGGTGTCGATGACCTCCGGCCGGAGGAAGACGCCGCCGAAGGGCGAGGCGGCCAGCGCCTCGTCGGCCGAGTCGACGCCGTGCATCAGCTGGTTGCGCTGCGCCTCGGCCGCGCTCGGCTCCTGGGCGTCGTAGCCCCAGAAGCCCGGCATCAGCACGGTGCTGGCCCGCTCGGCCGGTGTCATCGCGGCGACGGTGTCGCGGGCCTGGGCCAGCTCGCCCTCGGTCGGGCCCCAGCCGGTCGGCGCGTCCGGGTCGACGGTCGGCGATGCGGGGGAGGACGCCGAGGCGTCGGGGGACCCGGAGGCCGCGCTGCGCGGGGCGGCGTCGGAGCCCGAGGAGCAGCCGGTCAGGGCCAGCAGGATGACCAGTGCCGCGCTGGCTGCGGTCGCGCGCGCGGCGCGAGCGGCGCAGGTGGCAGGGGCCGTCGGGCGGCTCGTCGCGGCGGTGCTCATCGCCGTCCACTGTGTCATCCCGCCTACGCTGGCTCGGTGGCCGACCCGCTGGCGCCGCGCGCCCTGACCGAGCCGCACCCGTCCCGGCTGCCGGCGGACACGCCGCGGCGTGCCGACGTGCTCGCGGCGCACGCGGCGGCGCTGGCCGCCGGGGACGCGGGCTACCTCGACCCGGTCAGCGGGCTGTTCGTCCTCACCGCCGGCTTCCTGGCCGACCGCGGCACCTGCTGCGGCCGCGGCTGCCGCCACTGCCCCTACCTCGCCGCCTGAAGATCCTGCGGACGCCGACGCACCGGGTTGCCGGCGTGTCTGTGTCGTGGCGTCCACTCGGTGTCGGGCGCTCTGAACGGTGTCCGGATGCTGGACAGGTGCCGGCGGCCTGTGGATGCACCGGTGGATGACGCGGTGGACAACGCGTGGTTTTCGGGGGACAACCAGTGCCCGGCTGTGGACTGTCCTGTGGACCGGAAAAGTCGTCGAAATCCTTGCGGGAAAGCCCTTGTGGGGGTTGCTTCCAGCCCACTAGACATCTCCTTGTCACCGGGAACGGGGACCGACTCGGAGGGAAACTTCCGGGACGCGGGCAGGCGGTGGGAGACCACAGTCAGCGGCGGGTTCTCGAGCAACGGTGGTGGGTTCCGAGGAGTGGACGGGCGAGCAATCGCCAGGTCGCACCACGGACATCCGTCCCACGACGACATGTCCTGAGCAATCAGGGCACGGCGAGGTGGGGCAGTCCTGTGCAGGCGAGTCTCGAGCGATCGAGGAGACGTCGGCGGGGCAACGCTTCTCGAAGGAGCTGGACTCGAGCAATCGGGACCGGAAGACCGCGAGGAGCGCGCTTCTCGAAGGAGCTGGACCCGAGCGATCGGGACTGGCGGACCGCGAGAGGCAGCCTCACGTAGGAGCTGGACCCGAGCGATCGGGACGAGCGGACCGCGAGAGGCACCCGCTCCACGTAGGAGCTGGACCCGAGCGATCGGGACTGGCGGACCGCGAGGAGCACCCGTTCCACGCCGTGCCGGTCCCGAGCGATCGGGGCAGGTACGACGCGGAGCAGTCCGGCAAGGCCGGTGGACGTCGAGCGATCGATGACCGCAGGGCAGCAGGACCGGCGAGGCCCCTCCATCTCATGCATGGAGGGGCCTTCGTCGTTCTACCGGTCGATGCTCGACATGTCGGGGTAGCGGTCGCCGGCGGTGACGCCCACCGGCGCCACCTCGTCGAGCCGGGCCAGGTCCTCCTTGGCGAGCTCCACGTCGGCCGCCGCGGCGTTCTCCTCCAGGTACGTGCACCCGCTTCGTGCCGGGGATCGGTACGACGTCCTCGCCCTGCGCGAGCACCCAGGCCAGGGCCAGCTGGGTGGCGGTCACGCCCTTCTCGGCGGCGATCTCGCGGACCTTGTCGACCAGCTCGAGGTTCGTGACGAAGTTCTCGCCCTGGAACCTCGGGTTCTGCCGCCGGAAGTCGTCGGGCGCGAGGTCGTCGAGGCTGCGGATCTCGCCGGAGAGGAAGCCGCGCCCGATGGGGGAGTACGGCACGAACCCGATGCCGAGCTCGCGGACCGTGGCGAGCACGTCGTTCTCCTCCACGTCGCGGGTCCACAGCGACCACTCGGTCTGCAGCGCCGTGATCGGGTGCACGGCGTGCGCCGCGCGGATCGTCGCCGGCGACGCCTCGGAGATCCCGAGGTGGCGCACCTTGCCGGCCGTGACCAGCTCGGCCAGGGCGCCCCACGTCTCCTCGATCGGCGTGGAGCGGTCGATGCGGTGCTGGTAGTAGAGGTCGATGTGGTCGACGCCGAGCCGCTGCAGCGACGCGTCGCAGGCCTTGCGGACGTAGTCGGGGCTGCCGTTGATGCCGATCCGGCTGCCGTCCTCGCCGCGCTCGTTGCCGAACTTGGTGGCCAGCTGGACCTCGTCCCGGCGGCCGGCGATCGCCTTGCCGACCAGCAGCTCGTTCGTGAACGGGCCGTACATGTCGGCGGTGTCGAGGAAGGTCACGCCGAGGTCGAGGGCGCGCTGGATGGTCTGGGTCGACTGGGCCTCGTCGGTGGTCCCGTAGAACTCGCTCATGCCCATGCAGCCCAGCCCGACGGCCGAGACGGTGAGGGCGGCAGAGCCGGAGCCCAGGGTTCGGGTCTGTGTCAGCTTCGTCATGCCGTCCTGCCTACCCCACGCGAGGCGGGCAGTGCACCGCTGCGAGCGGGCAGGTCAGCTCGCGAGCTGGGCGCGCCTCTCGGCCCAGTTCTCGACGTCGCGCATGTGCACCATCCACACCTCGGGGTTGCCGAGGTGGTCGTTCACGGAGCGCATCTCGCGGCGGGAGACGGCTGCCACCACGTCGGCCAGCTGCACGCCCACGTGGGCGGCGGCTCCTGGGAGGTCCATCCAGTAGCTGTTGAGCGGGATGACGGGCGCGAGGTGCATACCTAAAGGATCGGCTCGGTTCGAGCCTCGTCGTAGCCTGCGAACGGCCACTCGTGCCGGTCGAACGGCTTAGCCTGTCCGCGTGACCCCGTTCACAGGAACCTCACAGCCACTGCGCAGGCACGGGGCAGCCTGCGCGCCGACGATCGCGGCATGAGCGCGCCGACGACCTCCTCGCTTACGACCACCCCGCTGACGACACAGGGACGCCGAGTGACCAGCGACCGCACCGCCGACACCCCGCCCGAGGCCCGGCTGCTCGTCGTCGACGACGAGCCGAACATCCTCGAGCTGCTCGCGACCAGCCTGCGGTTCGCCGGCTTCGAGGTCGCCACCGCGACCAACGGCCGGGACGCGCTGACCGAGGCCCGTCGGCTGCGACCCGACCTCGTCGTGCTCGACGTGATGATGCCGGACATGGACGGCTTCGCCGTGGTCCGGCGGATGCGCGGCGAGGGCACCATGTCGCCGGTGCTCTTCCTCACCGCGCGGGACGCGACCGAGGACAAGGTGACCGGGCTGACCGTCGGCGGCGACGACTACGTCACCAAGCCGTTCAGCCTCGAGGAGATCGTGGCGCGGATCAGGGCCGTCCTCCGGCGTACGTCGGGCCGCGGCACCCCCGGCGCGGACCAGGCCCGGCTGACCTTCGCCGACATCGAGCTGGACGACGACACCCACGAGGTGTGGAAGGACGGCACCCTGGTCGCGCTCTCGCCCACCGAGTTCAAGCTGCTGCGCTACTTCATGCAGAACGCCGGCCGGGTGCTGTCCAAGTCGCAGATCCTCGACCACGTGTGGCACTACGACTTCGGCGGCGAGGCGAACGTCGTCGAGTCCTACGTCTCCTACCTGCGCCGCAAGGTCGACACGACCGAGCCCCGCCTGCTGCACACGCTGCGCGGCGTCGGGTACGTCCTGCGGATGCCGCGCGGGTGACAGGAAACCCGGCCCAGGCACTCCTGCAGCGGACCCCGCTGCGGGTGACGCTGGTCGTCGCCCTGGTCGCTGCTCGCCGCCGTCGGCCTCACGGTCACCGGCGCCGTCGTCACCGCGCAGCTGCGCGGCTACCTCGTCGACCAGGTCGACCAGGACCTCGAGCGGCTGGCCGACCGGCCGCCGCAGCAGCAGGGGCCGAGCGAGGACGACAACCCGTTCGACACCAGCCGCGACGAGTACTTCGCGCTCGCCACCCTGCAGGGCTCGGTGGCCTCGCCCAACGAGCGGACGACCAACGACGCCGTCCCGCCCGACCTCGAGGCGGCCGACATCGTCCGCGCCGCCGGCCGGCCGCCGTTCACGGTCGCCGGGCCGGACGGCAACGAGTGGCGGGTCGTGGTCCGTCGCACCGTCGCCCGGGACAGCGCGACCGGGCAGCCGGTCCCGGCGCTCTACCTGCGAGGGATCTCGCTCGACGACGTCCAGGACACGACCCGCCGGCTGGTGCTCGTCGAGCTGCTGGTCGGCGCCGGCCGTCCTGACCCTGCTCGGCGGGCTCGCCTACGTCGTCGTCCGCACCTCGCTGCGGCCCGCTGGAGCAGGTCGAGCAGACCGCGGCCGAGATCGCGGCCGGCGACCTGAGCCGGCGGGTGCCGGAGAGCGACGCGCGCACCGAGGTCGGCCGGCTCTCGCTGGCCTTCAACGCGATGCTCGGCCAGATCGAGTCGGCGTTCCGCGCCCGTGAGGCGTCCGAGAGCTCGGCGCTCGCGTCCGAGGAACGGATGCGGCGGTTCGTCGCCGACGCCAGCCACGAGCTGCGCACCCCGCTGACGTCGATCCGCGGCTTCGCCGAGCTCTACCGCCAGGGCGCCGTGCCCGACCCGCAGAGCCTGGACCGGGTGATGCGCCGGGTCGAGGACGAGGCCGCCCGGATGGGCCTGCTCGTCGAGGACCTGCTGCTGCTGGCCCGGCTCGACCAGCAGCGGCCGCTCGAGCACGAGCCGGTCGACCTGCTGGAGGTCGCCGGTGACGCCGTGCACGACGCCCGGGTGCTGGCCCCGGACCGGACCGATCGAGCTCGAGCTGCTCGGCGACGGCGCGCCGGTCGTGCTCGGTGACGAGAGCCGGCTCCGCCAGGTGGTCACCAACCTGGTCACCAACGCGGTCACCCACACCCCGGCCGGTACGCCGGTGCAGGTGACCCTCGAGGTCACGGCTGCCGAGCCCGACGGTGCGCAGCGGGTGCTGCTCGCGGTCACCGACCACGGTCCGGGGATGACCGAGGAGGACCGCGCGCAGGTGTTCGAGCGCTTCTACCGGGCCGACCCGTCGCGCACCAGGGCGGCAGGTGGCAGCGGTCTGGGCCTCTCGATCGTGGCGGCGCTGGTCGCTGCTCACGGCGGCCGGGTGGGCGTGCAGTCCGCGCCGGGCGAGGGCAGCCGGTTCCTCGTCGAGCTGCCGCAGCACGAATCCGCAGGCAGCTCACAGGCTGGCCACAGGTTGACCGAGCACGATGAGGACGTCCACCGGCCCGTCTGACGTCCATGCCGTCTGACAGCAGTGAAAGCGAGTTCGCGATGACGCCGACCGATCCGTCCCGCACCGAGCAGGTCGACGCCATCGACAGCGACTCGATCGACAACGACCGGCCGCCGTCCTCGGGGCTGCGCCGTGGCCTGCTCACCGCCGCGGTGGTCGCGCTCGCCCTCGCCGCGGCCGGCGCGACCGGCGCGGCGCTGGCCCGCGGCGGCTCGGACGGCGAGGCCGCGCTGGCTGCCGCCAGCAGCACGCCGACCCCCAGTGATGACGAGCGACGGGCGGACAAGGACGGCCGGCGCGGCGGCCCGGCGGACGGCTCGGCCACCACCTGCTGGGCGGCCCGGGCGGCGCGCTGCACGGCAGCTTCGTCGTGCCGGACGGCGACGGCGGCTACCGGACGATGCTGACCCAGCGCGGGACGGCCAGCAAGGTCAGCGACACGTCCATCACCGTGCGCAGCGAGGACGGGTTCAGCCAGACCTACGCGATCACCTCGGACACCGGCGTCGGCGCGACGCGGGACGGCGTCAGCGGCATCAAGAACGGCGCCGACGTCATGGTCGTGGCGGAGCAGAAGGGCGGCAAGGCGACCGCCCTGCACGTGGCCGACCTGGACGCGCTCGGCGGTCCGGGCGTCTTCCGGCACCGGATGGACGGCCCCGGCCCCGATGGCGGGCCGCCGGTCCCCGCTCCGACGGACAGCGCCGAGGGCAGCGCCTACGGCGTGTGACCGCCTGGTTAGGCTCGACAGCGTGACTTCTGGAGCCCTGACCCGCTTCCGCGTGATGGCCTACGTGACGGGCGTGGTGCTGGTCCTCGGCTGCCTCCTCGGCCTCAGCTTCTGGCCCTGGTACGTCGGCGAGGGCCCGGCCGGGATCCTCTGGACCGCGCACGGCTGGCTCTACATCCTGTACGTCGTCACCGCGTTCCAGCTGGCCTACCAGCTGCGCTGGAAGGTGCTCAAGACCCTGCTGGTGCTGCTCGCCGGCACGGTGCCGTTCATGTCGTTCGTCGCGGAGCGACGAGTGGTGGCGGACCTTCGTCGGGAGCAGGATCCGGCTCCCGCTGCTCCAGCGCCGCCCGCCTGAGCACCAGCCACCAGAAGAACACCGCGGCCCCGGCGAACACCCACCACTGCAGCGCGTACGCCAGGTTGCGCCAGCGGCCGACGCCGTCGCGCTCGGCGGCCTGCGCCTCGACCGGCACCGGTGCGACGGCCGGGGCGGGCGCCTCGGAGCGCAGCGCGAGGTAGCCGTCGTACAGCTCGGCCGGCTGGTAGGGCAGCGCGTCGAGCAGGGTGACGGTCGCGACGTACGGCAGCAAGCCTGAACGGACGGCCGGCGTGCCGGGCGGCGGCCCGCTCTCGGAGCGCTGGAGCAGCCCGGCGACGCGCACCGTCCCCTTGGGTGGCGCGGCGGCCGGCGAGCCCGGCTCGTCGACCCAGCCGCGCACCACCGGCAGGACGCCGGTCGCCGTCACGAGCGGGGAGACGACGAGGTAGCCGCGACGGCTCCCGCCCGGCTCCTCCCGGCCCGGCACCAGAAGGGTGCGGCCGTCGTCGTAGCCGCCCTCGACCCGGACCCGACGACCGAGGTCGTCGGCAGCCGAGCCGGCCGCCGGGCACCGTGAGCCGGTCGAGCGGCGCGGTGGCCCGGGTCTCCGGGGCAGCGCCGCCGTCCTTGTCCTCGAAGGCCGACAGCTGCCACCCGCCGAGCCAGGTGAACGAGACCAGGACCGCGACCAGCAGCAGGTGCCAGGGCAGCCAGCGAGGCTGCAGGGCGAACCGGATCACCCGCCCCACGCTAACGGCTGCCACGATGGCGCCATGCCCTCCTCCATCGACGAGCTGCTGGACCTGCTCGACCTCGAGACCATCGAGGTCGGGCTGTTCCGCGGCCGGCAGCCCGAGACCTCCCTGCAGCGGGTGTTCGGCGGCCAGGTGGCCAGCCAGGCGCTGGTCGCGGCGGCGCGCACGGCCGACCCGGACCGGGTGGTGCACTCCCTGCACGCCTACTTCCTGCGGCCGGGCGACACCAAGGTGCCGATCCTGTACGACGTCGAGCGCACCACGGACGGCCGGTCGTTCAGCACCCGGCGGGTGGTCGCCCGTCAGCACGGGAAGCCGATCTTCTACATGTCGGCCTCGCTGCAGGTGCCCGAGGAGGGCCTGGACCACCAGGACCCGATGCCCGACGTCGTCGGCCCCGCCGAGTGCCCCGAGCTGGGCGACGTGCTCGCCGGCCTCACCGGCCGGCCGCGCGACGACTGGGACCGCGAGTGGGCGTCGCTCGACGTCCGGTACGCCGGCGACTCGCGCAAGGGCGGTGCCTTGCAGGACGCCGACCGGCCGGCCATCGCCCGGGTCTGGCTCAAGGCGTCCGGGCCGATCGGCGACGACCCGGTGCTGCACGCCGCCGTGCTCGCCTACGCCTCCGACCTCACCCTGCTGTCGGCCAGCGTGATCCCGCACGGCACCTACATCGGCGACCCTCGGCTGCAGCCGGCGTCGCTGGACCACGCGATGTGGTTCCACCGGCCGCTGCGCGCCGACGAGTGGCTGCTCTACGACCAGGTCTCGCCGAGCGCGTCAGGGGGCCGTGGGTTCGCGACCGGGCGGCTCTTCACCGAGGACGGCCGGCTGGTCGCCACCGCCGTCCAGGAGGGTCTGGTCCGGCTCCGGGGCTGAGGCTCGGTGCGCCCCTGCACCGCCGACCGCCCAGCGACCCGGGTGGGTGCGGGCCAGTCGGCTGCGGGCGCCCTCGAGCATCGCGGTCGAGGCGGGCGCGTCGACCAGGGCCTCCAAGAACGCCGGGCCGTCGATCCGCAGCATCGTGCTGGGTGCCGTGCTGGTCACCGTCGCGGTCCGTGGGATGCGCTCGAGCAGGCCGATCTCGCCGAACACGGTGCCCGGGCCCATCGCCGGCAGCCCGTGCTCCTCGCCCGAGTCGCCGCGCGCTGCGACGGCCATCGTGCCGTCGAGCAGCAGGTACAGAGCGTCCGCCTCGTCGCCTTCGCGGATGACCACCGTCCCGGCCGGGACCTCGACATCGGTGGCTGCCCGGGCGAGCTGCTCGAGCACCGGGCGGGGCGCCTCGGCGAAGATGCCGGTCCGGGCCAGGGCCTCGACGCGTGGCTCGAGCGCGGCGGCCTGCGCGAGGTTCGCCGCATCCATCCGGTGCAGCCACGGCAGGCCGAGCAGGCAGAGCGCGGGCAGCAGCGCCCCGGCGAACCAGAGGCTGGCGTCCAGCCCCGCCTCGGTGATGATGTACGGCGTGACCAGCGCGCCGAGCGAGATGGCCAGCAGCACCAGCGTGAAGAAGGCGCCGAAGACCCGGGCCAGCACGTCACCCGGCAACGAGCGCTGCAGGGCGGTGATGGCGAGGACGTCGACCACCAGCGTGCCGGCACCGCGGAGCACCTGGATCGCAAAGGCTGCGGCCGGCTGGTCCACCACGAGGAACAGCAGGGTCGGCAGGCAGTAGAGGGCCATGCCCGCGAGGATGACCGGGCCCAGCCGTTGCCGGGCGGCCAGTCGGTTGACGAGCCCGGCCGCCGCGATGCCGCCGACACCCAGGCCGGCCAGCAGGTAGCCGTAGCCGCTGGCGCCGGTTCCCAGCTGCTGCTCGGACAGCACGACGAACTGCACCGTGTCGACGCCGTAGACGAAGCTGGCGATCACGCTGTAGGCCACCAGCAGCGTCGCGGTCGTCGATGACGCGATAGCGCTGAAGCCCACCGACATCTGCTTCAGCGGGCCGGCGGTGCCGCCCTCGGTGACGTCGACGGGTCGGCTGCGGACGCGCATCCGGGCCACGATCAGCGCCGACCACACGAAGGTCAGCGCGTTCACCGCGAACGCCAGCCACACCGGGCCGAACGCGAGCAGCAGCCCGCCGATGGCCGGCCCCGCGACGATGGCCACGTTGTCGACGGTGTTGCGCAACGTGTTGGCGGCCGCCAGGTCGTTCTCCGGCACCGTCTCCGGCGTGATGGCGGCGACGGCCGGCTCGTAGACCATGCCGGTCAGCGACGTGAGGCCGGCCAGGACGATGGCCAGCAGCACCGGCCCCTCGAGGGCGGCCACGACGGTGAGCAGGGTCATCCAGGCGGCGCAGAACCAGTCGAGCGACGCCATCAGGCGGACCCGCTCGAACCGCTCGGCCAGCACTCCGCCGTACGCGCCGAACAACAGCGACGGCACGAACCGGCCGATGGTCGCGGCGCCCACCCACGCGGCCGAGTGCGTCTGGTCGTAGACGAACACGGCGAGGCCCACGTTGTACGCCCACGACCCGGCGGCGCTGGCGGCGAAGGCCGCCATCAGCAGGCGGAAGTCGCGATGGCGCAGCGGCGCCATCACCCCGCCCGTCTTGGAACGACTCATGCCCCAGCCGCCGATCTCCCGAGAGTCGGTTCCCGAGCGGTCACCGTAGGCCGTGCGAGCGGCGTCGGGAAGGCTGATCCGCTTTGTCCGGTGTCCCGGCTCGCGCACTGCTACCTTCCGGCCGTGGGTGTCCGCCGATGAGGATCGAGTTGCTCGGGGTGCGCGGTTCGACCGGCGCGCCCGGCGCGAACCATGTCCGCTACGGCGGGCACACCTCCTGCCTCGCGGTGCGCGCCGACCCGTTCGCCACTCCGACCCTGATACTGGACGCCGGCACCGGGTTGCGGTCGCTGACCGCCATGCTCGGCGGGGCGGCGTTCGACGGCTCCATCGTGCTGAGCCACCTGCACTGGGACCACATGCAGGGCGTGCCGTTCTTCGCGGCCGGTGACCGTGAGGACGGCACGGGTCGACCTGCACCTCCCGGCGCAGGACGGTCGCTCCGGCCGGGACCTGCTTGCGCAGTCGTTCGCACCGCCGGCGTTCCCGATCACGCCCGAAGGGCTGCAGGGTCGCTGGGCGTTCCACGCCATGTCCGAGGGCCGGCACCGGATCGAGGGCTTCGACGTCGTCGCCGTCGACGTCCAGCACAAGGGTGGCCGGACATTCGGGCTGCGGGTCGACGACGACCACGGCTCGTTCGCCTACCTGCCCGACCACGCGCCGATGGCCGGGACCTCGGCCGAGCTGATGGCCATGCTGCAGGGCGTCGACGTGCTGCTCCACGACGCGCAGTTCCTCGAGGGCGAGCGGCCGGTCGCCGTCGACTACGGTCACTCGACCGTGCAGGACGCCGTCGTCTTGCCCAGACCTGCGGTGCGCGCCAGCTCGTGCTGCTCCACCACTCGCCGGCCCGCACCGACGACGCGCTCGACGAGATCGCAGAGTGGGCACCGGGCATGGCACCGGAGATGACCGTCGTGGTCGGGCGCGAGGGGATGTCGATCGACATCTGAGCGTCAGGCCTCAGCCCGCCGGCAGAGCGCCGCGACGGTCGCCGCGGAGATAGTCGTCGGCGACGGCGTCCGCAGCGGTGCGTGAGCTGGCGCTGCTGCCGACCACGCGCAGGAAGTCCTCGCGAGCGAGGGTCACCAGCATGGCCGGCTCGGTGGCCTCGACGGTCGCGGTCCGCGGCAGGTCGCGCAGCAGGGCGATCTCGCCGAAGCTGTCGCCCGGGCCGAGCCGTCGCAGCTCACGGCCTTGCTGCGACACCACCACCCATCCCTCGGCGACCACGTAGAACAGGTCGCCGGCGTCACCCTCGCGCACCGCCGACCCCCCGGCCGGCAGCGGGAGCTCGCGGGCGGCCCGGCTGAGTCCCTCGAGCACGCCCTGCGACGCGAGCCGCAGCGACGGCACCGCTCGCAGCAGCGCCGAGGTGCGGACCCGGCTGCGCAGCAGTGCTGTCCAGCCGACGCAGCCACCGCCAGCTCAGCGCGCCCGCGACGGGGAGCAGCGCGCCGACGAGCACCAATGCTCCGGACAGCCCGAAGGCGGCCACGGCCAGCGGTGCCAGGGCGGCACCGACAGCGATCGCGGCCGTCATCGCCGACTCCTGCACCCCGAACACCCGGGCCAGCACCTCGTCGCGCACGGCCCGCTGGAGCAGCGTCTTTGCCGCCACGTCGAAGAAGCTCTTGCCGGCCCCGGACAGCGCCAGCAGGAGCGCGGCTGTCGCCGGCACCGCGCCGAGCGGGAGCAGCGCCAGCGGGACGCCGGTCACGAGCAGGCCGCCCGCCAACGCCGGCGTGAGTCGCCGCCGGCCGACCAGCACCACGGTGCACAGTGCCCCGAGCACGCTCGCCGACCCCCAGGGCGCTGGCGAGCACTCCCGGTCCCGAGCCGCCGGTCCCGAGGACCTCCAGGGCCACCATGATCACCAGGATGTCCATGGCCCCGACGACGATGAACTGACCCGCCACCATCGCGACCAGGACCGCTGCGGGCGGGTCGCGACGCAGCTCGCGGACGCCTTCCATCGCCTGTTCCAGCGAGCCGGCCCCGCCTTCGGTCGGGTTCGGCGACGGCCCGGCCGGCCGGCCGGCAGCGCGACCACGAGCGCAGCCGCGCCGAGCAGGATCAACCCGAAGACAGCGAACACCGTCTGCGCTCCGCCGAAGACGATGAGCAGGCCGCAGCTCAACGGGCCGAGGAACGCCCCGATGCCCTCCGCGGTGGTGGAGGCGGCGTTGCCGGCCATCAGCTCGCCCGGCGTCCTGGCAAGGGAGGGCAGCACGGCGTTGTGCACCGGCCGCGTCATCGTCACGGCACAGGTGACCAGCGCTCCGCAGGTGGCGACGACACCGAGCGACAGGTCGGCTGCCAGTGCGGCAGCCGTCACCACCATGCTCACCGCCTGCAGCGAGGTACCCCAGGGCGAGCGCCCGCCCGCGTGGCATCCGGTCGCCCAGCGAGGCAGCCAGGGGAGCCACCACGACCGCGGGCACCAGCTGGACGACGGAGACCACGGCCGCACCGCCGACCCCGGACCGGTCGTACGCCCAGATCAGCAGCGCGAGCCAGACCGCCCACTCCGCGACCGAGAAGGCCAGGAACGCGAGCAGGGCGCGGCGCATGGTCGGGCGGCGCACCGCGGTCAGCGCCGTCCGGACCGACTCGCTCACCGGATCAGAGCGGGGGGCGTCCGCGGCGGCGGGACGACGCCGTCCGGCTCGTCGTCCCGGACATCCGGAGACGCCGGGTCGGCGATGCCCGGCCCGGCGTCGCGAAGCACGCGGCCGCCGAGATCCGGCCCGGCCTGCTCCAGCAGTGCCCGCGCGGCGAGCCGTCCGGCCCGCACCATGCGGTCGAACTGGTGGAACTCCAGCAGGCCCACGCCCATGGTGGCGGGCGTCACGACGAACGCGCCGCTCTCGCGAGCAGCGGCCACTGCACCGGCGCTGCCGATCATCATGGTCCGAAGCAGCGTCTCGCCGAGTGCCGGCACCCGCGGCGGCCCGGTCCGCCGGCGCGCGGTCCACCACCGCCGCCCATGGAGATGTTCACGGCCACGACCGGTCCGTCGGCGCGCTCGGTGAGCAGGTCCACGGGCAGGTTGTCGAGGACACCTCCGTCGACGAGCAACCGCTCCCCGTCGGGCATCGGCGGCAGCAGCACCGGCAGCTGCGCCGACGCCGAGGCGGCGCACACGAGGTTCCCGCGACGGTGCACGTGGCGCGCCCGGCTGATCAGGTCGGTGCTCACCGCTTGCAGATGGCGAGGCAGTCCCTCGAGCACGGTGTCGGCACCGAGAACGCGGACCAGGCCGGCGTGCTTGCGCTTGCCTCGGGCCAACGAGTGCCTCGGCAGAGTCCAGTCGCTGAACGGGCTGACGGCGGACGAACTCGGCGTAGCAGCGGAGCTCGAGCTCGTCGCCGGTCGCCCCGGTGGCGTGCACTGCGGCCACGATGGCTCCGATGCTGCTGCCGGCGACCCGGTCGACGTGCAGCCCGGACTCCTCGAGCTCGCGGATCACCCCGACATGGGCGAAGGCGCGGGCACCGCCCCCCGCGAGCACCAGTCCCAGCGACCGGCCGGCCAGCCGGTCGCCGAGCGCGCGCAGCGCCGGGTTGGTGGCGGCGTCGGCGAGGGTCAGCGCCCAGGCGTCGGTGGTGGCCACCCACTCGCCCGCAGCGGGGGCGGGGGAGCGGTGCCCACCAGCACCAGGTCCGGCTGCCGGGACGGGGCGGTGGCCGGCGTGCAGGGCCGCTGGTCCGCGCGGGCGACGAGCACGACCGCGTCGGACTGGCGCAGGCAGAAGTCCTGCCAGTGCTGCTCCGGGCTGCCGCTCGGGGCGCCGCCGGCGGCGACGAGGACGACCCGGTCGCCGTCCTGCTCCGCGCGCTCCAACCCGGCCGCGTCGACCACGCCGGGCACCACCACCGAGAGGTGCTCCCGCATCCGGGTCACCAGCACGTCGGCCACCGTCGACGCCTCGCTGCCGGCGTGCAGGCCGATGACGGCGATCACCTTCGGGGCCGCCGGAACCCGGCCGGCCGTGCTGGCGCCGCCGGCCGTGCGCAGTCGATCGGCGACCTGGGTGAGGACGACGCCGGCCGCAGCAGGGTCGGTGTCGAGCAGGGCGGTGAACGCCGCGCGGGGCACCTCGAGCGACGTGCGAGTCCCGGCGGGCCCGGACCCCGGCCGAGCGGCGCTCGCCGGTCAGCAGCGCCAGCTCGCCGAGCACGTCACCGGGACCGAGCTCGCGCACCAGCCGCCCGCCGACCTCGACCTCGAGCCGGCCGCTACGCACCACGTAGGCCGGACCCGGCGGGTCCCCCTCGCGGATCAGCCACTCGCCCGCGGGCACCGGGACCAGCCGGGTGGCGGCCTCGAGCCGTTCCCGGGCGGCCGTCCGGCAGGCCGCCCAGCAGCGGCAGGTCGGACAGTGCCACGGACCTGCACCCGGCGTCCCGGTCTGCCCGGCCCGGTCCGGGATGTGCACGACGGCCTCGCCGTCGTCGTCCGCCCCTTCGTCGGACGACGTGGTCGTGAGCCGGCCCAGGGCAGGGCGAGGACCGCGACCGCGAGGAACGCGCGCGACCGAGAGCAGCCAGCCGTCGCGCAGCACGGTCGGGGCAGTCGCCGGTGTGGGGTTCCCGACGATCACCACGAGGCAGCGCGATGCCGAGCACCCCGCCGAGCTGCCGAGCGCTGGACACGACGGCGGACGCGGTCGCGTACCGGCCGCCCGGCACCGCGGCCAGCGCCGCGCTGCCCAGCAGCGGAAGGGTGGCCCCGACGCCGATGCCGCTGAGGACCTGGCCGGGCAGCCACTCGGACCAGAACGCCGGCTCGAGGCCCACCTGCTCGTGGTACCAGAGGTAGGCGCCGGCCCACACCAGGGCACCGGGCACGACGAACGGCCGGTAGCCGTGACGTTCGGCCGGGGGCCGAGCAGGGCGGCCACGACCGCCGCGACGAGCGCTCCCGGCACCAGCGCCAGGCCGGCCCGCAGCACGTCGTACCCCCACACGTACTGCAGCCACAGGATGTTCGTCAGGAGGTAGGCGTAGAAGCCGAGCCCGGCCAGCACGGTGGCGACGCCGGCCAGGCTGAACGACCGGATCCGCAGCAGCGCGGGGTCGAGCAGCGGCGACCGGTGACGGCGGGAGCTGAGCCACGAACAGGGCGGTCAGCAGCGCGGCCGCGGCGAAGCAGCCGAGGACGGCCGGGCTGCTCCAGCCCCAGTCGCCGCCCTTCACGATCCCGAGGTTCAGCGCAGCCAGGGCGGCGGCGAGCACGGCGGCGCCGGCCAGGTCGGGCATCGTGCGACGGCCCGGCGCGCGGCTCTCGACGAGCTGGCGGCGCGCCACGACGAGTGCCACGACGCCGAACGGGATGTTGACCAGGAACGCCCAGCGCCACCCGCCCAGCTCGACCAGTGCGCCGCCGATCGGCGGGCCGAGCCCGGCGGCGACGGCGGCCGTGGCGCCCCAGAGCCCGATGGCGTGCGCCCGTCGCGGCGCCGGGGAACGCCTCCACGACGAGGGCCAGCGACGCCGGCACCAGCAGCGCCGCGCCCGAGCGCCTGCACGACGCGGGCGGCGACCAGGAGCTCGAGCGAGGGCGCCGCCGCGCACAGCGCCGAGGCGACGGTGAAGAGCCGCGATGCCGCCGACGAACGCGCGTCGTCGACCCAGCAGGTCGGTGAGCCGGCCGCAGACGATGAGGAAGGCGGCGAAGACGATGTTGTAGGCGTTGAGCACCCAGGACAGCGCGCCGATCGAGGACTCGGGGAAGGAGTCGCGGATCGAGGGGAAGGCGACATTGACGATCGTGGCGTCGAGGAACGCCAGGAACGCCCCGAAGCACGCGACCAGCAGCACCCGAGACGCCGGCACCCGCCCCGGCACGGCTCGATCCCCGGCACAGCCCACCGCCTCCTACGGCTCTGTTGCCGCAGAAGTCACTCTGCTGCCCCGTGATCACGACTGGCAAGAGCCGCACCCGGTTGCAGGTCCGGTGTGGGAGGGACCGCCCGGGATGATCACCGAACGCCCCGTTAGCAGGGGTTATCCGGTGCTTGCGCAGGCCTTGTGGAGCACTCGCGGTGACCGGTGCTGATCACCCGGTGACGATGGCTCCCGAGGCCTTGACCCGCTGTTGACGCGCGAGTCAGTGCCATCCATGCTCGACCGACACCGGTCTCGAGAACGGAACACTGACATGGCGCGACGACCCCTCCTGTCCGCACCGTCCCGCCGCACTCTCGGCCTGCTCGCAGCGGGGGCTGCGCTCTCCGCCCTGGCGCTGAACCCCGTGCTCACCGGCACTGCGAACGCCGCCAACACCGCGGTCGCCGCCATCACGGTAGGCCCGGTGCAGGGGGACGTCGCCGCTCCGGCCGGCACGACCGGCTCGGCACCCACGGTGCTCACCGCGATCGGCCGCGCGGTGACGGTCGAGGTCAAGTTCTTCGACGGCGACGGGCTCCCGACCTCGTTCGGCAAGGCCACCGACATCAAGCTGGCGACGAGCGGAGGAGTCGGCGGCGGCAGCACCACGACGGTGGGCGCGACGGCTCAGTCCGTCGTCCTGCAGTCGGCGCCCTTTACGGCAGCAGGCAACAAGGTGACGGTGACCGTCTCGGTGCCCAGCTCGAAAGGGAAGAACGCGATCTCCGCCGTGACATCGTCGCCTGCGTTCGACGTCCTCACCTCCCTGGAGCAGGTCCCGTCGACCGCCACGGGCTACACCAAGCAGGTGGGCAGGAACGGCAGCGCGTGCGCCGAAGTCACCGAGGCCAACCCGTTCTGCGCCACGGTGTTCCTGCCGCTGGGCGCCGGCCCGAGCGGGACCAGCCCGATCGTGGTGGGCACCGGCGTCTGCGACGCGAGCTACACCAACTGCCCGGCGGCCAGCTTCGTCGTCGAGCTGCTCGCCGACCTGAGCGGCTACTCGGCAACGCAGCCGGCAGTGCTGATCCTCGACTGCGACAAGAAGTTCTGCGGCAACGGCTCGATCAAGCGCAACGTCCCGAGCTTCGCCGTCGGGGGCAACGACACCCTCGTCCCCGTGCCGGCCTGTGCGGCCAAGGGTGTCGCGCCGGACCCGGACTCGGCCACCGGACCGTACGCCTGCGTCGACTACGTCCAGAGCACCCGGGACAACGCGGGGGACACCCACCTGTGGGTGCTGTTCGCCCGGGACGCGCGGGGTAGCTGCTGCTAGCACACAGCGTCCAACCGACGGCCGGCCGGCCGTCGGCTGGTCCGGCGAGCTAGCGCCGAGCCGGCCAGGTCGCGGTCACCGTCACCCCGAGCGGCTCCAGCAGCGCGCGGCTCCGGGCCAGGTGCTGCTGCTCCTCGTCCGGGGTGCCGGCCAGCTGGGCCAGCCCGAGATGGGCGAAGCCCGCCTCACGAACGTCGTCGGGACTCTCGGACTCGACAGCCGCGGCGTCGAACGCGGCTCGCGCCTCGTCGTCGCGGCCGGCGGCCAGCAGCACGAAGCCTCGTACCCGCTCCACGGCGCGGTCGGGGCGAAGTGTCGCGGCGGCGTCCCCGGCCTGGTCCAGTGCAGCGAGGGCGTTCTCGGTGCGGCCGGCCAGCAGCAGCGTCTCGCCCTGCACGACCCGCACCGCCGTGACGTCGGTGGTGGACCCGAGGGCGCCGAACCGCTCCAGCGCGCCATCCAGCTGGGCCAGCGCCTCTTCGTACCGTCCTTCTGCCGCGACGGTGCGGGCGTGCTCGCGCAGCACCAGCGCCACCAGCTCCTCGTCCTCGACCGCGCGCGCGATGCGGAGGGCGTCGGCCAAGCAGCGGCTCGGCCTCGGCCAGCCGGCCCTGCCGGACCAGCACGTCGGCCACGTTGTAGACGGCGTTGGCCTGGTTGGCCTCGTCGCCGATCCGGCGGAAGCTGCGGCCGGCCCGCTCGAACAGCTCGAGCGCGTCCGGCCAGCGGCCCTCGCCCAGGGCCTGCATGCCGAGGTTGTTGGCGCTGTGCCCCTGGCCGGCCAGGTCGCCGAGCTCCTCGTAGGCCAGCAGCGCCAGCCGGCCGTAGGGCACGTCCTCCGGCTTGCCGGCGTAGACGTGCGCCACGTTCAGCCCGGTGTAGGCATGCGCCAGCGTCGCCTTGTCGGCGGCGTCCTCGGCCTGCCGGGCCGCCAGGGTGGCCCAGCGCAGCGCGTCGGCGTGCCGGCCCTGGGTGAGCCGGCCCCACGAGTAGCGGCGTGGCCAGCATCGACCGGGCGCTGCGCGCCGACGGGCTGGACAGCCCGTCCAGCGATGACATCGCCCGGGTGATGATGCGCAGCGACTGCGGCACCTTGCCGATCCGCTGGTAGGTGCGGGCCTCCTTGTACATGAGGTTGGCGGTGGCCACCTGGTCGCGACCGGACGTGGCGGCGGGCCAGCCGGAACGCGTCGGCCGGCCCCCCGGGCAAGCCGGCCAGGTCGCGCACGTCGCCCAGCTGCTCGAGCACCTGGCCGACCTCAGGCGGCGGGATCCGGCCGTCGCGGCGAGCCGCCTCCACGGCCCGCTCGAAGAAGTCGATGGCCTCGCCGTTGGCGTACTTGGCCAGCGCCCGCTCGCCGGCGAGCACCGAGTAGGTCCAGGCCTCGTCGTAGCGGCCGGCGTGGAAGAAGTGCAGCGACAGCAGCTCGCACTGCGCGCTCGGGAGTGGACGCGGAGGCCTCGATCGCCTGGCCGACCTGCTCGTGCAGCAGCCGCCGTCGGCTGAAGGGCAGCCCCTCGTAGGCCACGTCGCGCATCAACGTGTGCCGGAACCGCAGCAGGTCAGGGCCCTCGCGCAGCAGGAAGCCGGACAGCCGGTCCAGGCTGCCGTCGCGGGGCGCGCTCCGCGTGGCCGTCGAGCAGGCGGAGCAGCGCCTCCTCGTCGACCACGGTGCCGAGGACGGCGGCGTAGCGCAGCACCGTGCGGTCGGCCGGGTCGAGGCGGTCGATCTGGCTGGTGACCAGCCCCTCGACCGACTCCGGCAGGTCGGCCACCGACCTCGACCGGCCGGCCTCTCGGACCAGCGCCTCGAGGAACATCGGGTTGCCGCCGCTGCGCGCGGCCAGCGTGTCGAGCGCCTGCCGGGGGAGCGGGTGGTCCTCCAGGGCCGTCTGCACGAGCTGCAGCGCCGCGTCCGCCGTCAGCGGACCGCGGACGCACGGTGACCACGGCCGGACCGGGCTCGCGGCACGAACCCGCCCTCCTGGTCGCGGCGGGTGACCAGCAGCAGCCACGGGCAGCTGTCGAGCTCGGCCGCCAGCCGTCGTGCAACAGGTCGGCGGACGCGTCGTCCATCAGGTGCGCGTCCTCGAACACGAGCACGGTCGCGCGTGGGCAGCACCCAGGACAGGAAGTCGCTGACGACGTCCTCGAGCCGGTCCTTGCGGAACTGCTCGTCGAGCTCCCGGGTGGCCCGGGTCGGGCTCGAGCTCGACGTCCATCGGGATCCCGAGCAGGGGCAGCCACGCACGCAGGTGCGGCGCATTGGCCGACGACCCGGTCGACCAGCCGGCGGGCCACCTCGTCCGGCGCGTGCGTCCGCCGGGACGCCCAGCGACGTCGCGCAGCAGCCGGCGGAACGGGAAGTACGCCGTCGACGACTCGTACTCCTCGGCGGTGGCGCGTGCCACGAGCACGTCGTCGGCTGCCGGCGAGCAGCTCCTCGACCAGCCGCGACTTGCCGATGCCCGGCTCCCCGACGACCTCGACCAGCCGGCCGTGCCTCGCGCGGACGTCGTCCAGCGCACCGCGAAGCACGGCCATCTCGGGCTCGCGCCCGATGAGCGGCACGGCCACGCGCTCCTCGCGGCGGGCGCCGAGAGCCTCGCCGATCCGAGCGGCCCGGACGGGCGTCGACTTGCCCTTGACCAGGAACGGCGGCCAGCCGGGTCGTGCGGAACACCGTCTGCGAGCGCGTCCACGACCGTCCAGGGTGGCCAGCAGCCTGCCCGGGTCTGGCCTTGCCCCATCACCCGGGCGGCGAGGTTGATCGCGTCGCCCTTGACCGAGTACGTCCGCCGGAACGTCGGGCCCGAAGTCGCCGGCGAACACGTGGCCGCGGTTGATGCCGATCCGCAGCGGCAGCCGGCCGGCGCGGTCGAGCACCTGCCGGGCGACGCGGAGCATCCGCTCCTCGTCGTGGTCGGCGCTGCGCGGCGCGCCGGCGGTGAGCATGATCTTGCCGCCGTCGCGGTTGATGTCGGTCTCGAAGAACGTGACGTCGTGGTCGGCGCACGCCGACTGCACGTTGCGCACGACGTCGTCGAGGGCGTCGGCGAGCGCCTCGGGCCCTCGGCCGTGCAGCAGCTCGTCGGTGCCCGAGAACTGCACGAAGGCGACGGCGATCAGGCGGTGCTCGGGCTCGCCGGCGCCGCTCGAGCAGGTGGGCGCGGATCGGCGGCGGGCAGCACGTTCGCCGGGTCGATGCCGCGTCGCCTGCCGGGGCGACCGCCGGGATGTCCTCCAGGGCCGGGGCTGGGAGCGCAGCAGCCAGCCCGCCGCGCCAGCGGCGCGCCGAGCAGCCGCGGCGGGCAGCAGTGCGGCCGTGGCGGCGCTGAGCCCGATCTGGCCGGCCGCGGCGGCCGCCTCCATCTCCGCGGTGACGCTGGCGCCCGGACCGCTGATGAGCAGCTCGCGGTGGATCGTCGGGGTCGCCGACGAGGAAGAAGTCGAACTCACCGCTGTGGATGCCGACCGACATCCGCAGCGTCGACCGTGCCCGACGTGGTCGGGCAGCCGGCCGATCGTGCGCAGCGTCGGCGCGCATCCGGTGCGCCGCACGGGCGGCCCGGAGCGCGTGGTCGGGCCCCTGGAACAGCAGCAGCACGGCGTCGCCGCCCCACTTGACCAGGTCGGCGCCGTCGGCGCGGGCCTCGGTGAGCAGGCCCGCGAAGGTCGCGCTGAGGATGTCGCTCATCTCCTCGGCGCCGACCTTGCCCTTGCGGGCCAGCCGCTCGGTCAGCGTGGTGAAGCCGGAGATGTCGACGAAGGCGAGACTGCCCTCGACCCGCATGTGCCGGTCGTCGTCGCCGCGTGGGCCGCCAGTCGACGACACGAGCCGGGGACGTAGGGCAGCAGACGGGTGTCCCGTCGACTCCTCCTGCGTGATCGTCATCGATCTCCCGCCCGGATCGTGCCGAGTCTAGGGCGCACTCTGGTGCGCGAGCGGGTTTCCGGCGCACACTGGGCGTACCGGAGGTGGGCGACGTGGCCTGGCTGATCATCGGGATGGCGGTGTCGGTCGTCGCCACGGCTGCGCTCCTGGGCCACCTCGGCTGGTTCGAGCGAGGCGTCGGCGCCGTGTGGCGGCGGGTCCGGCCGGCCCGGCCGCAGGCCGACAACGTCAGCGTCGAGCAGCTCGCCGCCGACCTGCGCCGCCTGGCCGCCGAGCTGGAGCGGTGCCACGTGCAGGACCAGCCGGCCAAGATGGCCCGGCTGACCGCAGCCGCGCTGGCCTACGACTGGGTGCTGCTGTCGGCGGCCCGGACGCTGGACGTGCCCGGCGCCGGAGCACGCGCCGCTGCGGCCCCTCGAGCGGCTGGAGACCGAGGCCGCGCTGGCCGCGCAGGGTTTGGACTGGTAGCGGGGCAGGCACAGTTCCGGGGTGCGATGGCCCTCGTTCCTGGTGGCCCGCAGCGGTCGCGTGCGGCTGCGCGGGGTCCGCACGTTCAAGTCCACGGTCGCGGCCGTGGCGGCGTACCTCGTGGCGATCCCGCTCTCCGACAACCCGCATCCGGTCCTCGCGCCGCTGACCGCGCTGCTCGTCGTCCAGCTGACGCTTGTACGACACGCTGCGCCGCGGGCATGCGGCGGGTCGCGGCGGTGGTCCTCGGCGTGCTCGTCGCCGCCGCGCTGTCAGCCGCTGGTCCCGCTGACCTGGTGGAGCCTGGGGCTGGCGATCGCCGTCTCGCTGGTCGTCGGGCGGCTGTTCCGGCTCGGTGACGACATCGTCGAGGTGCCGATCAGCGCGATGCTCATCCTGGCCGTCGGCGGCGCGGACACGGCGGTGGAGGGCCGGATCGCCGAGACGGTGATCGGTGCGGTGGTCGGCATCGTCGTGGGCTCGGTGGTCGCGCCGCCGCTGTACGTCCGGCCGGCCAGCGACGCCGTCGAGGAGCTGGCGCGGATCGAGGCCGGGGTGATGCGCCAGGTCGCCGCGGAGGTCCGCGAGGAGTACACCGTCGAGCAGACCGACGGCCTGGCTGGACGCAGCCCGCGGGCTCGGCCGCGACATCCTGCGCGCCGACCGCGCGCTGGCCGCCGCCGAGTCCAGCCTGCGCTACAACCCGCGCGCGATCAGCCGGCCGCACGCCGGCCGCAGCCTGCGGTCCGGGCTGGACGCGATGGAGCGGGTCGCCGTGTCGTTGCGCGGCGTCTGCCGGGCGCTGGCCGACCTGGTGCACGGCGAGGGGGAGGAGACGGTCTACGGCGCCGACGTCCGCGAGGCGCTCTCGGACCTGCTCTGCGACGTCGCCGACGCGGTCGAGTCCTACGGGTCCCTGGTGGGTTCGGAGGTGGTCGGGCCCGGGCCGGACGACGAGCGGCTGCGCGAGGCGCTGGCCGCCGCCTGGTCCGACCGGCACCGGATGGCGGGGCTGCTGAAGCACGAGGACCGGGTGGCGCGCGACGAGTGGCCGCTGCACGGCCAGCTCACCTCGCACATCGACCAGCTGCTGCGCGACGTGGACGGTGAGGCCCGGGCCGAGCTGCGGCGCAGCTGGCCGACCCCGGACCGCGTCATGGCGCCGGCGCTGGCCCGGCCGGTCCAGACGGCACGCGATCGGATCAAGCGGCCGAGCTAGCGCCGCTGTCGACGGCTCTAGTGCACGTCGAGCACGACGCAGCAGCGGCCGTCCGCCGGCTCGAGCCGCGCGGACAGCCGCGCGTCGGCGCCGTTGCGGGCCACGGCGGAGACCAGGGCGAGGTTCATGTCGCAGACCAGCTCGGTGTGGTCGCGGGCCAGGGCGTGGAACGGGCAGTTGGCCAGCGTCACGGTGCGGCCCTCGGCCCGCGGCTCGTAGCCGTGGCTCGCCAGGACGTCGCAGGTGGCGCCGACCAGCTGGTCGCGACCAGGCCGCGGCCCGGCTGCCGCGCGGGCCTGGTCGCCGAGCCGCGCGCCCAGCGCCGCAGCGACGCGGTGCAGCGAGCTGAGCACCGGCGTACCTTCCCGGGCCGACTCCTCGACCGCCGACGCGAGCAGCTCGCCGGCCAGGTCGTAGCGCCGCTCGGGGACGGTCACCGACACCTCGCGGGCGGACCGCCGGTAGAGCTTGGTCGGCCGCCCGGCCCCCGGGCCCTGCCGGTCGCCGAGCCGGCGGAACTCGGTGTCGAGCAGGCCCTCCTCGACCAGCTTGTCGAGGTGGAACTTCGCCGTGTGCCGGGGGACGCCGACGCCCTCGCCGGCCTGGTCGCGGCTGACCGGGTCGGCCTGCGCGACCACGAACCGGTACAGGTCGCGACGCACCGGCTCGGCCAGCGCGGCGACGCCGGCGACCTGCTCCGCGAAGTCGTCCGCCACGGGATCCGCCTCTCCGGGCTCCGGGATTGACCGATGTCGGCCGGGGCTCTAACGTCAACGTTACTGTCCCTTAGAGGTGGAGGCAACCGATGTCCCCAGGTGTCCTGGTCCCGCTGCGTGTCGGCCACGAGCCCGGGGACGTCGACCTGGTGGCCGCCGAGGCCGCGGCCGGCGACTTCCTCGCCGCGCTGGGGATCGAGCTCGACGGCGAGGGCCTGCGCGGGACGCCGGGACGGATGGCCCGGGCGTACGCCGAGATGTTCCGGCCGCGCCCGTTCGACCTCGACGACGTTCCCGAACGACGAGGGCTACGACGAGCTGGTCGTGGCCCGCTCGCTGCCGGTGCTGTCGGTCTGCGAGCACCACCTGCTGCCGTTCGTCGGCGTCGCGCACGTCGGCTACCTCCCCGGCGAGCGGATCCTCGGCCTGTCCAAGCTGGCCCGGGTGGTCGAGCACTTCGCCCGGCGCCCGCAGGTGCAGGAGCGGCTGACCCAGCAGGTCGCCGACTGGCTGCACACCCAGCTCTCCCCGCGCGGGGTCGGGGTCGTGGTCGAGGCCGAGCACCTGTGCATGACCGTCCGCGGCGTCCAGGCGGCCGGCTCGACGACCGTCACCTCCGCGCTGCACGGTGAGCTCCGCGCGAACGCCGCCTCCCGCGCCGAGTTCTTCGCGCTCGCGCTCCGCGGCGAACCCGCGGGCGCCGGTCACGGGGCAGCGGAGGTGGCGTCATGACCGGCGACCGGGGCTTCGTGATCGTCGGTGCCAGCCTGGCCGGCGCCAAGGCGGCGCAGGCGCTGCGCGACGAGGGGTACGACGGCACCCTCACCCTGATCGGCGACGAGGCCGTCCGGCCCTACGAGCGGCCGCCGCTGTCCAAGGAGTTCCTGCAGGGGAAGTCCGAGCGGGAGAAGGTGTTCGTCCACCCCGAGGGCTGGTACGCCGAGCACGACGTCGACCTGCGGCTGCAGACCGAGGTCACCGGGCTCGACCGGGCCGCACAGGAGGTCGTCCTCGCCGGCGGCGAGCGGCTCGGCTACGACGCGGTGCTGCTGACCACCGGGTCGGTGCCCCGCCGGCTCCCGCTGCCCGGCGCCGACCTCGACGGGGTCCGCTACCTGCGCCGGCTGGAGGACAGCGAGGCCATCAAGGCCGCCTTCGGCACGGCCAGCCGGGTCGCGATCATCGGGGCCGGCTGGATCGGGCTGGAGACGGCGGCGGCAGCCCGCGCGGCCGGGCTCGAGGTCACCCTGCTGGAGGCCGCCGAGCTGCCGTTGCTCCGGGTCCTCGGCACCGAGGTCGCGACGATGTTCGCCGACCTGCACCGCGGCCACGGCGTCGACCTGCGCCTCGGCGTGCAGGTGGCCGAGCTGATCGGCAAGCAGGGGGCGGTCACCGGCGTCCGGCTGGCCGACGACAGTGTCGTCGACGCCGACCTGGTGCTGGTCGGCGTCGGGATCCTGCCGAACGACGGCCTGGCCCGCGACGCCGGGCTCGACGTCGACAACGGCATCACCGTCGACGCGCACCTGCGCACCGCCGACCCGCGGGTCTACGCCGCGGGCGACGTGGCCAACGCCTACCACCCGAAGCTCGGCAAGCACATCCGCGTCGAGCACTGGGCCAACGCCCGGCGGCAAGGGGCGACCGCCGCGAAGTCGATGCTCGGCCAGGACGTCGAGTTCGACCGGCCGCCGTACTTCTTCAGCGACCAGTACGACCTCGGCATGGAGTACACCGGCTACGCCGAGCCGGGCGGCTACGACCGGGTCGTCTTCCGCGGTGACCGCGACGGCGGGGAGTACATCGCGTTCTGGCTCGCCGGCGACACGGTGCTCGCCGGCATGAACGTCAACGTCTGGGACGTGACCGAGGCGTTGGAGGGCCTCGTGCTCACCGGCCGGAAGGTCGACGTCGACCGGCTCGACCGACCCGGAGGTCCCGCTCACCGATCTCTGAGCGGTCCTAGGGGAACTGCCGCCAGTGCCCCTCGGAGACGACGTCGACGGTGCCGTCGATCACGCGGATCGCGGTCTCGTCGTCGATCGCATACGCCGGCCCGGCGATCTCGGCCGCCCAGCTCTCTGCTTCGGCCATGGTGTTGCCCGGCGTGCCCTCGGGGTTCACATGAGGGCAGATCGAGAAGTCGACGACCGCCCAGGGTCTCGTCACCACCGGTAGGTGGCTTCCACTCGACGAAGTCCGCCCCGATGCGCGGCGTCAGCACCATGCTCCCGGCGCTCAGCCCCACCCAGACCTTCTCGCTCAGCGAGGGCAGGAGGTCCGCCAACCCGGACTCCCGCATCCAGTGGCACAGGTACAGGGCGTCGCCGCCACTCACCAGCAGCACGTCGGTCTCCCGGACCCACGGGACCCAACGTTCTCTCGTCGATGCTGGGCAGCGCGGTGAGCTCCAGCACTCCCACGGACTTCCACCCCAGGTCGCACATGGGCAGCGGCGGACTGACCGCTGATGAAGCGCCATGCCTTCTGCAGGAGTGACCGTCGGGGTGCCCGTACTGCGCAGTCGGGATGCAGAGGGCGTGGGAGTCGGCGATCGGCTTGCCCAGGAGGTCGACCAGGCGGCCTGGATGCTGGCGTTCGTGACGCCGGCGGACGTGAGAAGCAGCTTCACGCGGGTCTCCTGTTCGAAGCAGTCGAGAGATCGGGGCCTGGCAGAACAGACCGTGGATCACAGCCAAACTCATCGGCCGATGCCCAGGGAACGCCCCCTGAAATTGCGTTGCCCGCTCGCGCCGGACGTACCGTCCCGCGCATGGTCTGCTGCTTCGTGATGGTCCGCCGTGGCCGCCCGGGAACGGTCCCGGCGGGCCTGGGGCTGGTACCCGCTCCGTGATGACTGGGCCGCGCGGGTCGTCGACGACGCCGGGGTGCGGCCGCACCAGCTGGTAGTCGACCTCGGGGCCGGCGAGGGAGCGCTGACCGCCGCTCTGGTCGACGCCGGTGCGCGAGTGCTCGCGGTCGAGCTGCACCCGCGGCGTGCGGACCGCTTGCGTTCGCGCTTCGCCGGCCAGCCGGTGTCTGTGGTGCAGTGCGACATCGGGGACTTCCGGTGGCCGCACCGCCCGTTCCGGGTGGTCGCCAACCCGCCGTACGCGATGTCCAGCGCCGTCCTCCGGTCGCTGCTCGCGCCGGGGTCGCAGCTCGCCGGCGCGGACCTGGTGCTGCCGCGGCACGTCGTACGCCGGTGGACGGCGGGACGTACGGCGGCCATCGCGCGCGGCGCGCGTCGCTACCGGCTGTCCGCAGGGCGGCGCGCTGCCGCGCCGCGCGTTCCAGCCGCCGCCGCAGGTCGACTCGGCCGTCCTGGTCGTCCGCCGCCGCTAGCCGGTGCTGCCGTCAGGCGGTCGCGAGGTCGGTCAGGCCGGGGGGCAGCGGGTCGGAGTGCAGGACCCGGAGCCGCTGCGTCGGGCGGGTCAGGGCGACGTACAGGTCGTTGGCGCCGCGGGCGGAGCCGCGCAGGATGTCGCCCGGCTCCACGAGGAGCACCGAGTCGAACTCCAGGCCCTTGACGTCGACCACGGCGAGCACCGACACCGGACGGTCCAGCGTCCCGCTGCCCTCGCCGACCGTGCCCGCCGGGCAGGGCGGCGGCCAGCGCGGCGCGCAACGCTTCCTCGGCGCCGAGCACCGTCACGACCACGAGCCGCCCCTCGCCGAGCAGCTCCAGCTCGGCCCGGACGGCGTCGGCGACCGCCGCCGTGTCGCCGCGGCGGATCTCCTGCGCCACCGGCTTCCAGTCGCCCTCGCGGACCGAGTCGGGTGTCGGCGCCTCGATGCCGGCGGCCGCGAGCATGTCGGACGCGAGCCGCATCACCTGCGCGGGCGTGCGGTAGTTGACGGTGAGCTCGGTCGATCCGCCAGCGGCCCGGCACGTAGCGGTCCAGCACCTCGCCCCAGGACGACGCGCCGGCCGCCGACCCGACCTGGGCGACGTCGCCGACGAGGGTCATCGACCGGCTGGGGCAGCGCCGCATCAGCAGCCGCCACATCATCGGCGAGTGCTCCTGCGCCTCGTCGACGACGAGGTGCCCGTAGGCCCAGCTGCGGTCGGACCAGGCCCGCTCGGCGACCGTGAGGACCGGCCCGCTCTCGGCGAACCGGTCGGCGATCTGCTCGGCCTTGGGCCGGATCATCGTGTCGACGTTCTGCAGGGCGGCCTGCGCGTTGGCGACGTCCTCGGCGCGCTGCACGCGGGCGGCCGCCTCGGCGGCGCGGTCGCTGGCGGTGGTGATGTCGCCGACCAGCTCGGCCAGCTCGTCCAGCAGCGGAACGTCGGCGACCGTCCATGGCGCGCCCCGGTCCCGCAGCAGCATGGCCCGCTCCTGCGCGGACAGGTCCGGCGCCGCGGCGGCCAGCCGGTCGGGGTCGGACAGCAGCTCGGCCAGCAGCCGCTCCGGGGTGACCGGCATCCAGGCCAGGTTCAGCTCGCGGCGGACGTCGCGGGAGTCGCGCAGGTCGTCCTGCAGGCCCTCGCGGTTGTCGCTGGTCAGCGTGGTGCCGATCGCGCCGGCCAGCCGGCCGGCCAGCACGTCGAGCAGGTCACGCAGGAACGCTCTCGCGGGCGCTGTTGTGCGGCTTGCGGCTGCGGCGGGCCCGGGCCCGGGCCGCGGCGACGTCCGCCGGCGTCAGGGTGAGCCGCTGGCTGCCCACGGCCAGCACCCGAGGACCGTCCGGCACCCGCTGGCGGGCCCGCACCGCGCGAGCCAGGACGGCCGCCATCCGCAGGTCGCCCTTGAGCGCGGCGACGTCGGCGCGCGGCTCGTGCCCGCCGGTGACACCCGGGTAGAGCTCGGCGGCCGTCGAGAGCACGACGCCGGTCTCGCCCAGCGACGGCAGCACCTGCTCGATGTAGCGCAGGAACAGCGGGTTCGGGCCGACGATGAGCACGCCGCTGCGGTCCAGCCGCTCGCGGTGGGTGTAGAGCAGGTACGCCGCCCGGTGCAGCGCGACGGCCGTCTTCCCGGTGCCCGGCCCGCCCTGCACGACCAGCGGGCCGGCCAGCTCGCTGCGGATCACCTGGTCCTGCTCGGCCTGGATGGTCGCGACGATGTCGCCCATCCGGCCGGTCCGGTGCGCGCCGACCGCGGCCAGCAGCGCACCCTCGCCGGTCAGCGAGCTGCGCTGCGTCTGGTCCATCGAGTCCAGGTCGAGCGCCTCGTCCTCGACGCCGGTGACGCTGCGGCCGCGGGTCGCGAGGTGCCGCCGGCGTACGACGTCACCGGGGGAGGCGGCGGTCGCCTGGTAGAACTCGCGGGCGGCGGGTGCCCGCCAGTCGACGAGCAGCTGGGTCTGCTCGTCGTCGGAGAGGCCGAGGCGCCCGATGTAGCGGCGGGTGCCGTCGCGCAGGTCGACCCGGCCGAACGCCAGCCGGTCCTCGACGGCCTCCAGCTGGGACAGCCGCTGCTCGTGCAGGCCGGCGAAGGAGTCGCGCTCCGAGCGGTTCTGGTGGGTGCCGCTGGGCCCGCTGCGCCGCACGCTGGCCAGCTCGGCGGCGACCCGGGCACGGAGGACGTCCAGGCGCGCGTACAGCCGGTCGACGTAGCTCTGCTCGAGGACGACTTCGTCCTGACTCACGGGTGGCGGGCCCCCTTCCGGCGCGACCGTCCATCATGCCGTACGACGTGCCTTCACCTGACGCGTTCCCCCCGGAAGTTGCTAGGACAGTCCGAGGCCGGCCACGACCCGAGCGCCCGGGAGCAGCCCTGGGAAGGCCGGCGCGGGGACGGCGGGGGAGAACAGGTAGCCCTGCGCGGTGCGGGCGCCGAGCGCGACGAGCACCTCGCGCTGCCCCTCCCGCTCCACCCCCTCGACCACGACCTCGAGGTCGAGCGCGGCGGCCAGGCCAAGGACGGCCCGCAGGACCGAGGCGCTCTGCTCGTCGGTGTCGACGAGCTCCACGAAGGACCGGTCGATCTTGAGGATGTCGATCGGCAGCCAGCGCAGCCGGGCGAGTGACGAGTAGCCGGTGCCGAAGTCGTCGATGGCGATCTGGACGCCGATCGCCCGCAGCTCGACCAGCCGCTCGGTCATCACCCGCACGTCACGCATCAGGGCGCTCTCGGTGAGCTCCACGACCAGGGCGGACGCCGGTACGCCGGCCCGCTCGAGCGCCTCCGACACGTCGGCCACCAGGGTCGGCGACTCCAGCTCGCGGACCGACAGGTTCACGCTCATCGTCAGCCCGTCGTGCCCAGCTGCTCGCCAGTCGCGCACCACCTCGAGCGCGCGGCTCATCACCTGACGGCCGATCGGGACGATCAGGCCGGTCTCCTCGGCCACCGAGATGAAGCTGGCCGGCGGCACGAGCTCGCCGTCGCGGTCCCAGCGGACCAGTGCCTCGGCTCCGACCGTCTCCCCGGTGACCAGGTCGACGACCGGCTGGAAGTAGGCGGTGAGCTCGTCGCGCTCGACCGCCCGGCGCAGCAGGCGCTCGCGGGCGATCGCCCGGACCAGCTCGTCGTGCATCCGCTCCTCGAACACCGCGAACTGCCCGCGGCCGGCCGACTTGGCCCGGTACATCGCGGTGTCCGCGCAGCGCAGCATGTCCATGGCGGCGTCGACGGCCGACCCCGGGCGCCGCCGGTCCCACGCGATGCCGACGCTGGCCGAGACGGACACCTCGTGGCCGGACACGTCGAACGGCGCCTCGAGGCTCGCCAGCACCCCGCGTGCGACGTCGGTGGCCGCCGTCAGCGCCGTCACCGACGGCACCAGGACGGTGAACTCGTCGCCGCCGAACCGGGCGACCATGGCCGGCGCGGCCACGGCGTTGCGCAGCCGCTCGGCCACCTTCACCAACAGCTCGTCGCCGAGCCCGTGGCCGAGCGCGTCGTTGACGAGCTTGAAGCCGTCGAGGTCGATGAACAGCACCGCGGGGCCGGCGCCGGTGCCGGTGTCCAGCTCGAGGGACGCCGTCAGCTGCTCGTGCAGGCGGACCCGGTTCGCCAGGCCGGTCAGCGGGTCGACGTACCCCTGCTGCATCGCCAGGTACAGGTGCTGCTCGGTGAGCGCGATGCTCGCCTGGTCGGCGAAGGCGCGCAGGGTCTCCGCGGTCGGTCTCGTCGAACCGCCGGCCCGGCACCGTGCTCGCGGCGACGATGCTGCCGACGGCCCGGCCGAACTCCTGGACCGGTGCGGCCATCGCGGCCTGGACGCCACCCGGCTTCTGGTACGCCGCCATCCCCACCGGGTGCTCGGCGTAGTCGGTGACGACGACGATGTCGTTCGTGCGGAACGCCGCACCGCCGACGCCGGACCCGGAGACCGGGCTGCGGTCCGGGCTGTCGGGGTCGAGGCCGGCCCCGGAGAAGATGACGAGCTCGTCGGTGTTGAGCGGGTCGACCAGCCGGATCGCCACCAGCTCCACCGCGAGGACCCGGGCCACGGCCGCGGTCACCAGGTCGAGCTTCTCCTGCAGCGGCGCGCGCCGGGCCAGCGAGCGCTGCACGCGCACCATCTCGGTGAGCACGCGCTGCCGGTGCTCGAGCTGCTTGAGGAGCTGGGCGTGGTCCATCGCGCCCACAGCTCGGTGCCCGGTCACTGCTTCCCATCGACCTGTTCGGGCACCCGCTTGACCTGGTGGAAGACTCGGACCATGACGACCGAACCGGCCTACCTGCCCGCCGCCGACCGCTACGAGGCCCTGCCCTACCGCCGCTGCGGCCGCAGCGGGCTGGTGCTGCCCGCCGTCTCGCTCGGGCTCTGGCACAACTTCGGCGACGACAAGTCGCTGGAGTCGCAGCGGGCGATCCTGCGCCGGGCCTTCGACCGGGGCGTCACGCACTTCGACCTGGCGAACAACTACGGCCCGCCGTACGGCGCCGCCGAGACCAACTTCGGCCGGGTCTTCCGCGAGGACCTCGCCCCCTACCGCGACGAGCTCGTCATCTCGACCAAGGCCGGGTACGACATGTGGCCCGGGCCGTACGGCGACGGCGGCTCGCGCAAGTACCTGCTGGGCAGCCTCGACCAGTCACTGGCCCGGATGGGCCTCGACCACGTCGACATCTTCTACTCGCACCGCCTCGACCCGCACACCCCGCTCGAGGAGACGATGGGCGCCCTCGACACCGCGGTGCGCTCCGGCCGGGCGACGTACGCCGGCATCTCGTCGTACTCACCGGAGCGCACTGTCGAGGCAGCCGGCATCCTGCGCGAGCTCGGGACGCCGCTGCTCATCCACCAGCCGTCGTACTCGATGCTCAACCGCTGGGTCGAGGGTGGGCTGCTCGACGTCCTCGGCGACGAGGGCGTCGGCTGCATCGCGTTCTCGCCGCTGGCCCAGGGCATGCTCACCGACCGCTACCTGAACGGGATCCCGGAGGGCTCGCGGGCGGCGCAGGGCAAGTCGCTGGACCCGGAGCTGCTCAGCGACGAGAGCCTGACCCACGTGCGGGCCCTCAACGACCTCGCGCAGGAGCGCGGCCAGTCGCTGGCGCAGCTCGCGCTGGCCTGGCTGCTGCGCGACGACCGGGTGACGTCGGTGCTCATCGGCGCCAGCAGCGTGGCCCAGCTCGACGACAACCTGGCGGCGCTGGACAACCTGTCGTTCAGCGACGACGAGCTGGCCCGCATCGACCAGCATGCGGTCGACGCAGGCATCAACCTCTGGGCCAACTCCAGCGACTCGTAGGCTCAGGGGATGGACGAGCAGCGGGCCCACCGGGTCGTCGACGCCTTGCGCGAGCGCGGCATCGACGCGCGGATGGAGAAGGCGGGCGTGTACCAGTTCGGCATCGCGGTGCGCCTGCCCGGCGGGCGGACCGCGGTGTGGGACAGCGACGGCACCCTCGGCCTCGAGGCGCAGGTGATGCGCGACGGCATGCTGGTGGGCTTCGTCCCGGTCATCGAGGGGTCCGAGGACTTCGATGACGACCAGGTGATCGATGCGATCGTGCGCACCGACTACGACAAGCCGATCGCGACCCGGAAGGCGACCGCGCCGGCGCCGGCGGCCCCGCTGCCCCGGGCGGGTGGGGTCTTCCGCCGGTTCCTCGGCGGCTTCCGCCACGACTGACCGGTGCGGTCCGCTATCCGGCGGGCGGGAGGCGGGGGGACGGGAGCTCGTTGAGGGCGTAGCGGTCGATGGCGGCCGCGACGTCGTCGGCCAGGTCGTCCAGGCTCAGGACGGCTGAGCTCAGGACGGCCGAGCCGGACGCCGGGTCCAGCCGCAACAGCCGGCCGACGACGAGGACGGACTGCGTGCCCGGCAGGTGCAGCACCAGGTCGAGCGGGTCCTCGTACGTCCAGCCGGCCGCGTCGACAGGCACCCGCACCCCGCCGCTGGAGACGTCGACGGCGGTCACCGTGCGCTGCGCGCCGAGGGAGTCGGGAGGCAGCGTGACCCGGCAGCCCGGTGCGCGCAAGGTGGTCCAGGGTGCTGACCGCGTCGGTCGAGGCGTCGATGCGGGCCACCACGTTCTCCTCGGCCGCATCCCAGCTCTGCACCGTGCCGGTCCAGGCCCGGCCGCCGGCGCGCGGAAGCAGAGTGACCCGTTGTCCGGTCAACGCGGGCGACGGGGAGGATGCGATGTCGGTCACGAGGACCTCTCTCCCGTTGCCCGACACGCTAAGCCTCGCAGCCCGAGCGTGCGGGTCTTTGCCACCCGACCGCGCCCCAAGATCATTCGCGCCGGTACGGCGGCGAACGCCGGCCGGGCTGCCGCCGGACCGGTACATCCGAGCGTCGCCTTGGTCGTGCGGGGCGCTGCCGTGCGGCTGGGTCAGTCGTCGGCGGCGCGGGGTTGTCGGCGCGCAGGGCGCGCTCGCGGACCGCGTGCTCGTCGGTCTGCGAGTCGTAGCGCCAGAAGTCCTTGAGCCAGGCCGCCGTGGCGGCGACACCGATCACGCACAGGACGCCGCCGCTGACGATCGAGGCGCGCACCGAGGTCGCGTCGGCCACCAGCCCGCTGCGGGCCTGACCGCCGAGCGGGCCGACCGAGTACGACAGCATCTCGATGCCGGCCAGCCGGCCGCGCTTCTCGTCCGGGATGGTCTGGTGCCAGATCGTGCTCCGGAAGATGCCGCTGATCATGTCTGCGGCGCCGGCGAAGCCGAGGAACACCAGCGCGATCCACACCGAGGGTGCGAGGCCGGCGAACGCGATGGCTCCGCCCCAGCACATGGACGCGACCACGACCGCCCGGCCGTGGTGGTGGAACCGGCTGGTCCAGCCGCTGGTCAGCGTCGCGATCAGGGTGCCGACGCTCTCGGCGGTGTAGAGCAGGCCGAGTGTCTTCGGCTGGTCGAACACGTCCTGCGCGAGCGCCGGGAACAGCACGATCGGGTAGGCGAGGAACATCGCGGTCATGTCGATGACGTAGGTGCCGAGCAGGTCCTTCCGGCGTACGGCGTAGCGGATGCCCTCGACGATCCCCGCGAGGCTCGGCGGCGTGCTCTTGTCGCTGGGCGGATAGCGGCGCATCACCAGGAACAGCGTGGTGGCGATCATCAGACCGGCCACGTCGACGCCGTACGCCCATGCGACGCCGACGGTCCCGACGAGCAGGCCGCCCAGCGCCGGGCCGAGCAGGGTGCCGATCTGCATGCCGAGCGACGACACCGCCACCGCCGCGGACAGCTCGTCGTGCCGGACGGTCCGCGGGATCAGCGCCTCGCGGCTCGGCCGCTGCAGCGACTGGGCGACCGACATCAGTGCACCGATGACGTAGATGACCCACACCTGCGGGTCGGGCAGCAGCGAGTTGGCGAGCAGCCCGGCAGTCAGCGCGACCTGGGCGAAGGCCGTGAGGACGAGCATCGTGCGCCGGTCGACGTGGTCGGCCAGGGCGCCGCCGTACAGGCCGAACACGACCAGCGGCACCAGCTCGACCAGGCCCATCGCACCGACCGCGAAGTTCGAGCCGGTCAGCTGGTAGATCTGGTACGGCAGCGCGACGTAGCTGACCATGCCGCCGAGGTAGAAGACCGTGCCGGCCCAGAACAGCAGCCGGAAGTCGCGCGAGGTACGCAGCGGCGTGACGTCGACCCGCAGCCCGGCTACTCGGGCCCGGAAGGTCGGCCGCGGCTTCGGCGGCTGCGGGTCGGCGTCCTCGGATCCGTCGGGCACGAGAGATCAGGGTGTCAGCCGGCCAGTCGTCCCGCAGCCCGGTTATCGAGACTCAGGAGGGCGGGAAGCTCCACTGCAGGTTGTCCTCGCCGACGTCCTCGGACACGACCGGCGACACCCGCTCGACGGTGCCGTCCTTGCTGACCCGGAGGATGGCCGCCTTGCCCTTGTTCCAGGTGTGGACGAGGAACGACCGGTTGCCCTCCCAGTAGGGCTGCACGAAGAACCCGCCGGTGCGCAGGGTCGCGAGGACCTTGTTGGTCTCGGCGACCCGGACCTGCAGCTTGCCGGTGCCGGGCCCGTCCGAGCCGATGAAGGTCGTCACCATCCGGGTGCCGTCGGGGGAGAACGACAGCGGCCGGTCGGTGCAGCTGCGCCACAGCTGCTGCCTCGGCCGCGACAGCGGTGCGTAGACCAGGCAGACGCCGTCCCAGCCGTTGACCAGGTCCTTCACCTTCACGACTGCCCGCTTGAGCCCGATGTCGGCGGACAGCAGCTCGAGGCCGCGTCGCACGGTGATCTCATCGCGGTTCGCGAGGTACCACACGGTTCGCTTCGGCTGGATCCCGGTGAGCAGCACCTTCGCCGCGAAGTCGACCACCTCGACGTGGCCGCGGAGCAACCGCGAGTCGACCACGCTGCCGTCGCCGGAGCGCAGGACGAACACCCGGGTCCGGAACGGGCGACCCGCGAGCTCCTCGGTGTAGGCGATCCGGTTGCCGTACGAGCCGAGCCGGATCTCCTCGCCGGTGCGGTCGTCCAGATCGCGCAACCGGAGCGCGGACCCGTCCTTGCGCACCCGCCACAGCGCCTGCGTGCCGTCATCGTCGTTGCGGGTGTGGACGATGTAGCTGGACCCGAACCGCCCGAGGATCTGCAGCCGGCCGGGGAGCGTGGTGTCCACGGTGTCGCCGCCGTCGATGATCGACCGACCCTCGGTGTGCAGCGTCGTCGGGGCGGGGCCGGTCGGCACGGACGCCGGGTCGATCCGGTTCTTGTCCGGGAAGGCGCCGGCAGCCGCTTCGGCCGGGCCGGTCGCCGTCCCGGCGAGGGTGGTCGCGAGAGTCAGCGCGGCCAGACCCGCCAGCGCACGTCGGGTGGCGGCGGTCGCGGTCATCGTGGGCTCCCGGTCTGGCCCGGACTTGTCCTCGATCTCCCAGACGTGGTCGAGGACGTGCCAAGCCGCTCGTCGCAGAAAGTACCGTGCTGTCCATTTTGGCGCCGGTTCTCCGGTGCGCGCCGCGCGGAGAACCTGCTCGATCTCGGCCCGGCAGCTCTCCAGCGCGCGCGGGTCGCCGTGGAACGGTGGATGCCGTACGCCGATGGTGCGGGCGTAGTTCCGCTCGGCCTCGATCACGTGGTCGACGACCTTGTCGCGGTCGCGGCCACCGCCGCGCGGACCCTTGCGCAGCTCCTCGGGCGCCTCGACGGCCAGCCGGTCGAGCTCCTGCCAGCCTGCGCGGAGCAGCCGGACCTGCCGGTCCGCCTCGGCGGCGGTCAGGCTCCGGCGGTCGGTCGAGGTGACCACCGAGGGCGCGCCGAAGGCCGTGGTGGCGTCGCCCGGCAGCTGCTCGACGACGGAGAGCGTGTCGCCGGCCGCGGTGCTGAACCGCACCCGGGCGAGCCGGGCGACGACGGCGTAGCGCCCGGCGTACTCCGCCAGGGCCTCCAACGCAGCCTCGGGCGTCCGTCCGCTGCGGCACCAGCCGGGCCACGTCGACAGCGGAGGCGAAGGCCTTGCGGTCGACGACCTCGAGCACGACCTCGGTGGGATGGCGGGCGGGCATGTCGGCGAGCATCCCGCAGCGCACCGACAGCGGCCACGCCAGGTCGTGACAGGCTGCCCGGGTGAGGTCCGCCGGGCTGTCCCTGACGGCCGTCCTGCTCGCCGTGCCGCTGCTGCTGGCGGCCGCCCCGGCCGCGCCGGCCGGACGCTCGGCCACCAAGCCGTTGCCGCTGGCCGGTCGCACGATCGCCCTCGACCCGGGGCACCAGCTCGGCAACTCCCGGCACCCGAGCCAGATCAACCGGCAGGTCTGGGTGGGGCTGTGGAAGGCGTGCAACACGACCGGCACCGCGACGAACGGCGGGTTCCCCGAGGCCACCTTCACCTGGCGGGTGTCCCGGGCGCTGGCACGGCGGCTCGAGGCGCTCGGCGCGACGGTCCGGATGACCCGCACCACCAACAGCCTCGCCGACTGGGGGCCGTGCGTCGGCGCCCGCGGCCGGTTCGGCGCTGCAGGTCGGGGCGGACCTCGAGATCTCGCTGCACGGCGACGGCGCCGCAGCCTCGACGCACGGCTTCTTCGTGATCCGCCCCGGCCAGCTGGCCGGCTGGACCGACGACATCGTGGGGCGCTCGCGGGCCCTCGCGCTGCGCGTCCGCGCCGGGCTGGTGGGTGCCGGCTTCCCGGTCTCGACGGCGTACGGCGGCGACGGGCTCGACGTCCGGCGGGACCTGGGCACGCTCAACGCCGCCGACGTACCGACCGTGATGGTCGAGCTCGGCAACATGCGCAATGCGCGCGACGCGCGGTGCATGACATCGTCGTCCTGCCGGTCCCGCTATGCGCGAGGGCTCGCCGACGGTGTCGTCGCCCACCTCGCCGGCTGAGCCGGGGAAACCGGGAGGCGGGCGCTATGGGCGTTTTGCCAGGATGGCTGCGACGAAGGGACAGGTGAGCTCGTGACCGACAAGAAGAAGGCCCCGGCCGAGAACGACGTACAGAAGAAGATGCGGGAGGCCCTGGAGGCCAAGAAGGCGCGCGACAAGGCCGGGCAGGGCGAGGACCACCTCGGCGGGCACGGCGTCGGACCGTCGCAGAACGACGTCACCAAGCGGCAGTTCCGGCGCAAGTCCGGCGGGTAGTACGGCTCAGGGCTCGGCGACCGTGCAGACCCCGGTGTCGGCAGCCACCGTCGTGCCGGTGCGCGGGCCGGGGACGGCTGGCGCGGGGGAGCGCCGGGTCGCGAGCACCGACCCGGCGAGGATCAGTGACGAAGCCGAAGGCCGTCGCCACGGTGAAGTCCTCGTCGAGGATCGTGACGCCGAGCAGGACCGCGACCGCCGGGTTGACGTAGGTGATGACGGTCGAGCGGGTCGGGCCGACCTCGGCGATCAGCGCGAAGAAGACGAGGAAGGCCACCGCGGTGCACACGACCGCGAGCCCGACGACCGACAGCACGACGTCGGCCGATGGCCAGGACGAAGGCGCCTGCGCGACCCCCACCGGCAGGTAGGCGATCGCGGTGATGGCCAGCGAGGCGGTGATGACGCCGATGCCCGGCAGGTGGGACAGCCACCGGGACAGGATCAGCGGGCCCGTGGCGTAGCAGATGGCCACCACGGCCAGTGCCGCCACGGCGCCGAGGTCGCCGCCGCCGATCTCGAAGCCGACCAGCGCGGCTACGCCGGCGAAGCCCAGCAGCAGTCCGGCGAGACGCCGGCCGTCCAGCCGGTCGTCCAGGCGAGTGGCGACGGCGAGCACGGCGCCGACCAACGGCACCGACGCGATGAGCAGCCCGGTCAACGAGCTGGAGATCCGCTGCTCGGCGACGCCCAGCAGCAGCCAGGGCACCATGATCTCGATCACCGCGAAGGCGACCAGCGGCTTCCACGAGGCCATGACCGCCCCGAGCCGGCCCCGGGAGAGGGCGATCGGGAGCAGCACGAGGGTGGCCAGCACGCAGCGTGCGAGGACCAGGGTGCTCGGCGTGAGCTCGTCGACGGCGATCTTGATCAGGAGGTACGGCACGCCCCAGATCACGCCCATGGCCACGAACAGGACCCAGCCCCGCTTGCTCACCGCGTCACCCTCCCGTTGCCCACCCGTCGTCAGGAGTCAGTCTGCACCATGCCCCTGACAGGCGCCGTCCGATTCCCGCCCGATCGAGGCCGTGGCCTGCGCTCAGGCTCCCGCGTGTTCCGGCCGATGGGGATCGGGTGTCGGAACTGACGGGGGCGGTGACGTCCCGCACCCTGCCGTGGCTGGTCCGCGGCGTCGGCGTGGTCCTCTCGCGGCGCTGATGACCTCGGCCACGGCGTCGTACCTGGTGCGGGCCGCAACGGCGGTCACCGCCGCGGCGGTGCTGCTGGTCGCTGCCCGACCGGCACCGCGACGCGATGGCGACACCACGCCGGCTCTTCGCGGCGGCACTGCTCGTGGGCGCGGTCTCCGGACTCACCTCGGCGGCCTACTCGGTGGTCACGGGTCGCCCGTCGCCGACCGGCTGGCTGGCCGACTGGATCTACCTGTCGTACGCGCCGCTGGCCGTCGCCGGCACGCTGCTGATTTCCCGGCGGAGCGACCGGCGGGAAGGCTGGCTGCGCGCTCTCGGTGATGGCGCCGTGGCCGCGGGCGCGCTCTGGTTCCTGACCGTCGCGCTGCTGATCGAGCCGCGCGGGGTCGGCGACGACCTTGGGTCGTGGGCCCGGCTGGCCACCCTTGCCTACCCGCTGGTCCCCGCGTTCGTCATCGCCGTGATGCTGTCGGCACTGCCCCGGGTGGGCAGCGCTGCCCGGCCGTTCATGCTGCGCGCCAGCGTCGGGATGGCGCTGTTGGGAGCCGGCGACGTGGCCTTCTCGGTCGCCGCGTTTGGCGGCTGGTACCAGCCGACCTCCTGGGTGGCGGCGGTCAACCTGATCGGCCTGCTGGTCCTGCTCGAGGCCGCGGTGCTGGGCGCGCGCCCGGCCCTGCAGGCCGAGGACCGCCCGGCCGACGCGGACCTCGCCGAGACCCGTGGCCTGCTCGTCGTCATCGCGCCGTACGCGCCGCTCGTCCTCGCGCTGGTGGTCGGGGCCGCGGAGCTCGCGAGCGGTGTGGGGATCACGCCCGCCCAGCTGGGGCCGGTGCTGCTCGTCGGCGTCGCGGTCGTGGTGCGGCACGTCGCCAGCACCCGCGAGACCAGCCGGCTGGTGGAGCGGCTGGCCCGGCGCGAGCGCGTGGCGCAGCGGCTGGCCTGCACCGACCCGCTCACCGGGTTGGCCAACCGGGTGGCCTTCGTCGACCAGCTCGACGCCGCGTTGCGCGATCCGGCCAGCCACCCGGTGGCGGTCGCACTGCTGGACCTCAACGACTTCAAGGACCTCAACGACACGCACGGCCACGACACCGGCGACGAGGTGCTGCGGCACACCGCCGGGCGGCTCCGCCAGGCCGTCCCGATCGGGCTGGTCGCCCGGCTCGGTGGCGACGAGTTCGCGGCGTTCGTGCCGGCGTCGACCGACGGCGGGCACCAGCTCGGTGCGACGGTGGCGGCGGCGTTCGCCGAGCCGGTCCGGGTCGGCAGCCGGCGGTTCTCGGTGCGGCCGAGCGTCGGCGTGGTGGTGGACGAGCGGCCGACCGGCGGTGCCCGCACCGGTGACGCCTCGCACCTGCTGGCACACGCCGACGTCGCGATGTACGAGGCGAAGGGCAACAAGGGCAAGCAGGTCGCGCCGGTGGCGGTTCTCACCGGGGCGGCCCGCGCCGGCGCCACCGCGACCATCCGGATCCGCGAGGAGGTCAGCACCCCGGACCTCGCGCAGTTCCGGGTGGTCTACCAGCCGATCGTCGACCTCGGGTCCGGCGAGATCGTGGCGGCCGAGGCGCTGCTGCGCTGGTGGCACCCGCGGTTCGGCGAGATCAGCCCCGGGACGTTCATCCCGCTCGCCGAGCGGGTGGGCAGTGTCGGTGCCCTGGGCGACTTCGTGATCGACACCGCGCTCGACGACATCGCCGGCTGGCGGGCGACCTGTGGTACGCCGATCCCGGTGGGCGTCAACGTCTCGCCGCGGCAGCTCACCGACCCGGGACTGGTCGACTCGCTCATCAGCCGCGCCGCGGCCCGCGGGCTGGGGAAAGTCCCGCTGGCCCTGGAGGTGACCGAGGAGGCGCTGGTCGACGACATCGACGCCGTTGCCGAGACCGTGACCGCGCTGCGCGCGGCCGGAATCACGGTGGCGGTCGACGACTTCGGCACCGGCTACTCGTCGCTGCGCTACCTGCGCCGGTTCGACGCGAACATCGTGAAGATCGACCAGGAGTTCGTGCAGGCGGCGCCGCTCGAGCCGCGCACCAATGCGCTGGTCGCCTCGGTCGTCGCGATGGCGGACGTGCTCGACATGACCTGCATCGCGGAGGGCATCGAGACCCTCGAGCAGCTCGCCCTGGTGCGGGCGCACGGCTGCCACTACGGGCAGGGCTACCTGATCGCCCGGCCGATGCCCGGCGACCAGCTGCTGGCGCTGCTCGTCGAGCGCCACGTGTACCCGGTGCACGTCGCGGCGCCGGAGCTGGCCGCAGCGCGGGACATGGCTGCCGTCGTACCCATCCGGGGTCGGGCGACCTGACTGTCGCGCCCCGCTACACCTGGTCGCCGGGGGAGATGTCGCGGCCCATGAAGACCGTCGTTGGCCCGCCGCCTGCAGCTCGACGAACCCGAGTGCTCGGTAGAAGCCCTGGGCGCGCAGGTTGGTCGCCGAGACGCCCAGGTGCACCCCGCCGGAACCCTCGGCGCGCAGCAGGTCCAGCAAGCGACTCGATGAGCAGCCGGCCGTGCCCCTGGCCCTGCCCGCGCGGCAGCAGGTCGATGTGCAGGTGCGACGGGTAGCGCGCGACCACCGGGTCGGGGGCGATCGGCGGGTGGTGCACGAGGTGGGCGAGGCGCTGGTCCGGCGACCAGCTCGCCGGTCCGCCCAGCGGGTCCTTGATCCGCGGCCGCAGCGACGGCCACCAACGCTCGGCGCACAGCTGCTCGAAGGCCCGGCTGTCGACCGCGCCGAGCGTGTACCCGGCAACACCCTCCTCGTCCTCGAGCACCAGCGCGTGCTGCGGCTCGAGGGCGAGGTACGGGCCGGCCCAGATGTGGCCGAGCAGGTCGGGTTCGAGCGTACCGGCCGGTCGCGTCGTCGCCGTCGGCGCTGGTGCGCAGGCAGATGGAGTAGACGGCCGCGGTGTCGTCCGGCCGGGCCGGGCGGATCGTCGGCGCCGTCACAGCAGCGGCGCCACGGCTCGGTCGAGCAGGGCACCGACGTCACCGAGCAGCAGGTGCTCGCCGGCAGCCACCACCCGGCGACCGGCGACGACGACGTCGGTGACGTCCGCGGCGGTGGCGGCGAAGACGACCCGCTCGACGGCGTCGGTGTCCGCCCCGCCCGCGGTGCGGACCGAGTCCAGCCGGACGGCGACCAGGTCGGCGACCGCGCCGGTGTCGATCACCCCGGCGTCCGGCCGGCCGAGCGACGCGTGCCCGGCGCGGGTCGCCGCGTCCAGCAGCGCGGCGGCCGACCAGTGCCCGCGCTGCTGCGAGGCGAGTCGCTCGTCCAGCTCGACGGCGCGGGCCTCCTCGAGCAGGTCGACGACCGCGTGGCTGTCCGAGCCGAGGGTGACGGGCGAGCCGGCCTCCCGCACCCGGCCGGCCGGGCCCACGCCGTCGGCCAGGTCGCGCTCGGTCGTCGGGCACATGCAGACCGACGTGCCGGAGGTGCCGAGCAGCTCGATGTCGTCGTCGGTGAGGTGGGTCGCGTGCACGGCGGTGGTGCGTGGGCCGAGCAGTCCGCGGTCGTGCAGCAGCCGGGTCGGGGTCACGCCGTACGCCGACAGGCAGGCGTCGTTCTCCTTGCGCTGCTCGGAGACGTGCACGTGCAGCGGCGCCTCGGCCGCGGCGGCCCACGCGGCGACCGTGCCGAGCTGGTCGGCCGGCACGGCCCGCACCGAGTGCGCCGCAGCGCCGACCAGCACGTCGGGGCGGCCGTCGTACGCGCTCGTGCAGGGCTTGCGCGCGCGTCGCCCAGCCGTCGGCGTCGCCGTCGCCGAAGCGCTCCTGCACGCCGGACAGCGGCTCACCGATGCCGCCGCTGAGGTAGCAGGTGTCGAGCAGCGTGATGCGCAGCCCGGCCTCGCCGGCCGCCTGCACCAGCGCGTGCCCCATCGCGTTCGGGTCGTCGTAGCGCGCGCCGCCGGGCGCGTGGTGCAGGTAGTGGAACTCGCCGACGGCCGTCACCCCGGCAAGCACCATCTCGCCGTACGCCGCCCGCGCCAGCGTCAGGTAGGAGTCGGGGTCGAGCCGGCCGGCGATCGCGTACATCTGCTCGCGCCAGGTCCAGAACGAGCCCTGGCCGCCGGTGCCGCGCTGGGTGCGGCCGCGCAGCGCCCGGTGGAACGCGTGCGAGTGGGCGTTGGCCAGCCCCGGCAGCACCAGCCCGGGCAGGTGCTCGGCCCCGCTGCTCGGCTGGCCCTCGGTGACCTCCGCGATGCGGCCGTCCTCGACGGTGATGGTCACGTCCCGGGCCAGCCGCCCGGGCGGCAGCCAGGCGAGGTCGGCGCGGTACGTCGTCACGACTGCGCGCCGGTCAGGTCGGCCAGGACGGTGGCCAGCGCCTCGACCCCGGCCCGGCAGTCGTCGGGCTCGGCGTACTCGGTCGGGGAGTGGCTGACCCCGGTCGGGTTGCGGACGAACAGCATCGCGGCCTCGACGCCCGCGCCGGCGAGGATCCCGGCGTCGTGCCCGGCTGCGGTCGGCAGCACCGGCGCGCCGCCGAGCAGCCCGGCGAGCCGGTCCCGGAGTACGCCGGAGAACTCCACCTCCGGCGACCAGGACTCGACGACGGCGTCCGTGCCGGCGGCGGCGGCCACCGCTGCGACCACGGCCCGCACCTCGGCCTCGTCCGCCCCGCGAGCGTCCAGCCAGGCACGCACCCGGGACGGGATCGCGTTGGTGCCGTTGGGGTGCACCTCGACCCGTCCGATGGTCGCGACCGTGCCGCGCTCGGCAGCGGCCTCGCGGGCGCGCAGCACCGCCGCGGCCAGCCGGAGCATCGGGTCGTCGCGGTCCACCAGCCGGGTGGTGCCCGCGTGGTTGGCCTCGCCGGCCAGGTCGAGGCGCCACCGGCCGTGCGGCCAGATGCTGTGGGCGACCCCGACCGCCGCGCCGCGGTCCACCAGGTCGACGCCCTGCTCGACGTGCAGCTCGACCAGCGTGCCGACGCGGCGCAGCGTCTCGTCGTCCCGGCCGAGGTGGGCCGGGTCGTGCCCGGCGGCGCGCATGGCCTCGGCGAGGGTCGTGCCGTCGCGGTCGGCCAGGCCGCGGGCCTGGTCCGGCTCCAGCGCGCCGGTCAGCAGCCGCGAGCCGGCGCAGGCGATGCCGAACCGGGCGCCCTCCTCGTCGGTGAAGCTGACGACCCCGAGCGGCCGCCCCGGGACGTGCCCGCGCTCGCGCAGCAGGTCGACCGCGGCGAACCCGCCGACCACGCCGAGGGGGCCGTCGAAGGCGCCGCCGTCGGGCACCGAGTCGAGGTGGCTGCCGGTGACCACGCCCGGGCCCGCGGCGTCCGGGTCGCCCCACCACGCCCACTGGTTGCCGTTGCGGTCGACGGTCAGGTCGAGCCCGCGGCGCTCGGCCTCGGCGGCGAACCACTCGCGGCACGCGAGGTCGGCCGGTTCCCACGCGTGCCGTCGGTAGCCGCCGGTCGCGCCGTCCCGCCCGACCGGCACGAGGTCGGCCCACATGCTCTCCATGGACGCCTGGCTCACGCCGGACACCCTAGGTGGCAGGATGCGGGCTGCCCGACACGCTGCCCCGTGGTGGCGGCCCCTGCGACCGGAGGAGCGCGATGCGCCTGCTGCTGATCGGTGCGCCCGGCTCCGGCAAGGGCACCCAGGCAGTGCGCCTCGCCGAGCACTTCGGGATCGCGCACATCTCGAGCGGCGACCTGCTGCGCCAGCACGTCACCGAGCACACGGCGTTCGGCGAGCAGGTGCAGAAGTACGTCTCGCGCGGCGACCTGGTGCCGGACGAGATGGTGCTGGACATGCTGCGCAAGCCGATCGTCGAGGCGAGCGCCAAGGGCGGCTACGTGCTCGACGGCTTCCCCCGCACGGTCGAGCAGGCCGAGATCGCCTACGAGACCGCCAGCAAGCTGGGGGTCGCCGTGCAGATCGCGGCCTACCTCGACGTGGGGCGCGACGAGCTGATCCGCCGGCTGCTGGCCCGCGGCCGCGGCTCGGACGACACCCAGGAGGTCATCGAGCACCGGCTCGAGGTCTACGAGGCGAAGACCCGGCCGATGATCGCCTACTACGAGCAGCGCGAGCGGCTGGTGACGGTCAACGGCGCCCGTCGCCCCGACGAGGTCAGCTGGTCGCTGATCGTGCAGCTGCAGAAGCACAAGAAGGAGCTGCAGGACGACTGACGGCGCTCAGGTGCCGGCGAGCTGTCTCGACGACCGGGCCGAGCAGGTCGAGGTCGCCGATGAGGAACGACGAGATGCCGAGGCCGTCGCGCAGCTCGGTGAACTTCTCGACGAACCGGTCGTGCGACCCGATGAAGATGTGCGGCGAGTCGATGACCTCCTGCACGGTGATCTCGTACCCGCTGCGCTCCTTCATCCTGGCGACGACCTTGGCGGCCTCGCCCTCCAGGTCGTCGGTGACCGTGACGGGCCAGGACGACGGGTAGACGTTGAACGTCAGCTCGTCGAACCGCTCGCCGGCTGCCTCCCGGACCCAGCCGATCTTCTCCTCGGTCGCCGCCCAGGTGAACGACCGCGGGTCGGCCCGGCCGCCGCGCAGGATCCGTGGCGCCAGGCCGACGATCTGCGCCTCGCGGGCGGCCAGCTCCAGGGTGGTCCGGCCGCCGCCGCCGATGAAGAACGGCGGGTGCGGCTGCTGCACCGGCTTCGGCTGCGCGTCGTAGTCGGTGATCGTGTAGTGCTCACCGGCGAACGAGAACGGGTCGGCGCCGAAGCAGCCCTTGATGACCGCCACCGACTCGGCGAGCCGCGCCTGCCGGACCCGGATCGGGTCGAACGGCACACCGATGGCGTCGTACTCCGCCTCGTTCCAGCCGGCACCGAGCGCCACGTCGAGCCGGCCCTCGGACAACGCGTCGAGGGTGGCCAGCTCCTGGGCGAGCACGGCGGGATGGCGCAGGTCGTTGTTGTGCACGAAGGCACTGATCCGGATCCGTTCGGTGAGCGCGGCGACGGCGGCGAGGTACGGCACCGGCGCCGGCTGCCCGACCAGGTGGTCCGGCAGCACGAACGTCGTGACGCCGAGGTCCTCCGCGGCGCGGGCCCGCTCGCCGAGCTCGCGAGCACTCGACACGTCGAACGCGTCGGCGAGGAAGGTGAACGGCTTCGGCATCAGAACTCGACTTCGGTGCGGCGCAGGGAGCGCTCCGGGTTCACGGCGGACGTGTACCCCGCGCGGGCCGGGCGCTTCTCGAAGTGCAGGTGGCAGCCGTCAGGTGCCGCGCGCTGGCCAGACCGGGCGATGACCTGCCCTCGGGTCACTCGTTGCCCGGGCTGCACGAGCAGCCGCCGGGCGTGCCCGATCACGTAGTCGAACCCGTCCCGACCGGATCTTCAGCCCGTACCGGCCGTACGCCGGGCCGAGGTTCGGCTCGCGCACGACCCGGCCGCTGACGGCAGAGCGAAGCCGGGTGCCGCACGGCATGTACATGTCGATGCCGTGGTGCTTGCCGGGCCTGGCCCGCGGGCAGGACGGGTCGCGCGAGTAGTACGGCGCGCGGGTGCAGCCGAACGGGATCATCTCCTGCCAGGCGCCGTCGTACCACGGCGACGAGTAGTAGCGGTGGTCCGTGGTGTACACGGTGTCCGGGTCGGGGGACGGTGGCCGCTGGCCCGTCTCGACTGCCGACGCGACGGCGCCGGACGACGCCACGGCCATGGTGACAACGGCGATGACGAGCAGGCGGATGACGCGGTGTCTCGACTCGGGCACACCGCGAGAATAGGGCGAGACCTTGCGGGGCACGTTCGCTAGCGTCCCGTCCCATGGTGACCACCAGCCTGCGCACCGACCGCCTCGAGCTTCGCCCGGTCCGCGACGAGGACGTCGATCGGATCCTGGAGTTCCGCAACCTTCCCGAGGTCACCCGCTGGCTGATCCGCACCGAGGTCGAGCCCACGTCGTTCCGCGCGGCGTGTCGGCGCGCAGCCGACGACCCGGATGACCACACGCATGGCGGTCGTCCTCGACGGTGTGGTGATCGGGACCGTGTCGCTCGAGGTGGTCGACGGGATGGGCCAGCCCGGCATGCCGACGCGCAGCGAGGCCGGGCTCGGCTACATCTTCGACCCGGCGTACGCCGGCCACGGGTACGCGACCGAGGCGGTCACCGCGGTCGTGGCGCATGCGTTCGACCAGCTCGGCGTCCGCAGGATCACGGCCGGCTGCTTCGCGGACAACCTCGCCTCGGCGCGGATCCTCGAGAAGGTCGGGATGCGGCGCGAGCAGCACGGCGTCGGTGACTCGTGGCACGCCGAGCTGGGCTGGATCGACGGCTACACGTACGGCCTGCTGGTCGACGACTGGCGAGATCGGCCGTACGGATCTGAGATGACGGATCGCACCGGGATCCTTGACCGAGCCACCCCGGAACGGCTCCGAGATCGACACGCTCGTCGGGTCGCTCGAGCGAGGTCGTCGCTACCTCGCGTGGAAATGCGGTGGCCTTGATGCCGCCGGGCTGAGGGCGACTCTCGGCCCTTCCTCCGTAACCCTGGGTGGGCTGCTCAAGCATCTGGCCTACATGGAGGACGCCAACTTCTCCTACGCCCTGCATGGCAACGAGCGGGCCGAGCCCTGGCGCAACGTCGAGCGGGCGGGTGACTGGGCGTTCGCCTCTGCCACACACGACAGCCCGGAGGAGCTGTTCGCCCTCTGGGAGAGGTCGGTTGCGGCCGCGCGGGCGAACATCGACCGGGCGGTCCGGCTGGGCGGGGCGGGCTTCACCGCGACCTACGCCGGGCAGACCTTCAGCCTGCGTCGGATCCTTGCCGACATGGTCGAGGAGTACCAGCGGCATGTCGGGCATGCGGACCTCATTCGCGAATCCATCGATGGGCTGGTCGGCGAGGACCCAGACGACTAGGCCGCGCGCGCACCACGAAGCGTCTACTGGTCAGCCGGGATCGGTGAACGAGATCGGCTTGCCGGTGGCGTGGGCATATGCGATCTCCCTGCTCGTGGACTCGCCGATATACCCGCCGGGGTTGACGACCAGAACCCGGTCAGCCAGGTCGATCTTGCGCAGGTGGAGGGCGTCCAGCGCGGTCTTCTGCTCGTTGGTGATCAACTCGTCTGCTTCGCCTGGCGCGACGACGATGACACCTGCGAAGGTCAGATCACGGTTCGCCGCACGCATCTCGTCCACGAACCGGGTAGAGCCGCAGATGCAGACAATCTCAGGTCGGTCCGGCACGGCTCAGTCCTTCGGTCGAACGGGAAACCGTCAGTGTGCACCCGGCTCACGTGCTGCCTTCGGCAACACGGCCTCGTCGATATCCGTTTGCCACGCCTGAGTGAGCATGGCAACGTCCCGCGGCGTGACGACCGACGGTACGTCCGGGTGCGTCATCGTCACGGGAATGCCCGGAGCAGGGAAGTCGACGATCACCTCCCTGGTAGCAGGGCTGATGCCTCCCGCGGCGCAGGTCGGTGGTGATGACGTCAACGCCATGATTCGCAGCGGCTACGTGGGGTTCATGGGCCAACCGACCGAGGAAGCGCTTCGGCAGGACGAGCTCTGCAACCGCAACATGTGTTCCTTGGCCAACAACTTCATCGACTTCGGGTTCACCGTCCTGATGGACACGGTCCTCGCTGATCGCTCCGAGTTGGACTTCTTCGTCGCGCTGATGTCACCGCGTCCGGTTCGGCTTGTCGTCCTCGCACCAGGAATCGAAGTGTGCAAGGCCCGCAACGCCGGACGCGACGGGGATGAGCGGTTCGACTTCGACGGGTATGAACGACTGGAGGCGGACATGCGGCGCGAGTTCGGGGACGTCGGCTGGTGGCTCGACACCTCCGCCATCACGGCGGACCAGACGGCCGACCTGCTGCGTGCAAGGCCTCGCAGCGCGCACCACGGCGCTGCTCCCGGGATGGAACTCATGGCTGAGGCGGCTGCACGACGTCTGACTCGGGCAGACCTGCCGGTTGCTGACGAGGCGGGGGTGAACGGCCGCACTCCGGCGCCTTGGACTCCGCGAGGCGCGGTGGTTCTCCCGCCCGGTCTGACTCCAGTAGTGACTGGCGCCAAGGCGGCGGCGGTCGCCGCTCCGGGTAGCCGAATCTCCTCGGGTGGGCCGTGCAACCTTTGCGACGTTCCTTGCGTCTGTGCTGTCCTCAGCGCGCCACGGCGGCGCGGACAGGGCGGGCGGAGGCGGCCAAATGCGTGCGATGCGGACGACGATCTCGGGGGTTCTGGTGGCGGGGCTGCTCGTGGTGGCACCCGGCTCGGCGCAGGCGGGTGGTGACGACCCCGCGGTCGTCACGGAGTGGAACCAGCGGGCGATCAGCACCCTCCTCGCCGACGCGGCGACCACGCCGGTGTCGGACTTCGTCTACCTGGCCTTCGTGCAGGCCGCGGTGTACGACGCCGTCGTCGGCGTCACGGGCGGCTACGAGTCGTACCACTTCCGTGGCACCGCGGCGAGGGGGAGCTCGGCGGAGGCCGCAGCGGCAGCCGCGGCGCACGGCGTCCTGACCGCGTATGTGCCGAGCGCCACCGCCGACCTCGATGCTGCGTACGCCGCGTCGCTGGCCAAGATCGATGCGAGCGACACCGCTATCGAGCACGGAGCGGCCTTCGGCACGCGCACGGCTCGGCACCTCGTGAAGCTGCGCCGGGACGACGGTCGCGACGGGATGAACAACGCGTATACGGCTGCGCCGGACATCGGCGTCTGGCGGCCGACCCCGCCTGCCAACGCGGGCTTCATGTCCCCGCACCTGGGCGCGGTGCGACCGCTTCTGGTCGACAGCGCGAAGCAGTTCGCACCGCCGCCTCCGCCGGCCATCACGTCCGCGCGGTACGCCACGGACTACGACGAGGTCAAGGCACTCGGACGAGCGGATCCGGGCTCCTCCCGCACCGCAGAGCAGACCGCCACCGCGCGGTTCTTCTCCGGCAACTCCTTCGTCCAGCTCAACGGCGGGCTCCGGCACCAGGCCGTGATGCGCCACCTGGACATCGCGTCGTCGGCGCGGATGTTCGCCGCGGCCACCATGAGCGTGGCGGACGGCGTCATCACCGTTTGGGCAGAGAAGCTGCGCGCGAACTACTGGCGGCCCGTGACCGCGATCCAGCAGGGCGACGCGGACGGCAACCCGGCTACCACCGGCGACCCGACCTGGACACCGCTTCTCGCCACGCCGCCGTACCCGGACTACCCGAGTGGCTACAACGTCGTCACCGCTGCGACCGCCCGGGTGCTCACCCGTCTGTTCGGACCGGACATCGACCTGACGCTGACGTTCACCCCGCCCGGCGGCGCGACTGTCACGCGCTCGTTCGCGCACGAGTCGGACGTCACCTCTGCGGTCGTCGAGGCGCGGATCTGGCTCGGCATCCATTTCCGGTTCGCGGACACCTCTGCGCGGGACGTCGGCCTCGCGGTCGCCGACCATGCGATGCGCCAGTACTTCGGCGCGACCGGCTGACAAGGGTCGTGATGCTTGCCGGTACGCCGGTCACGGCCCATCATGCGAGGGTTCGGGGTGGACGAGAGGGCTGCTGCTCGTGAACGCGCTCCAGGACGACGCCTTCCGGGGCTTCGTCATCGCGCGGCAGCACGCCCTCCTGCGCACCGCGCTCCTGCTCACAGGTGACCAGGGCATGGCGGAGGACCTCGTGCAGACGGCGTTGGAGAAGACCGTCCGACGCTGGTCCCGGGGCGGCGAGCCTGCCTCGCTGGAGGCCTACGTGCGCCGGGTGATGTACCGCGAGCAGGTCTCGCGGTGGCGCCGGCGCCGCTTGGTCGAGGTGCCGGCTGCCGAGCTGCCGGAGTGGCGGCTCGACTCCCGTGGCGTCGACTCGGTGGAGGACCACCTGGTCCTGCAGCGGGCGCTGCAGCAGATCGGCCAGCGGCAGCGGGCGGTCCTCGTCCTGCGGTACTACGAGGACCTCAGCGAGCAGCAGGTCGCGGACGTCCTGGGCATCAGCCTGGGGACGGTCAAGAGTCAGGCCCATCGGGGGCTGGCCAGGTTGCGCGAGGCATTCGGGGGCCTCGAGCCGGCACTGGGAGGTGGGTCGCTATGAGCGACGTCGAAGAGCGGACCCGGACGGCGATGACCGTCCTTGCCGACCAAGTCGTACCGGTCGACATGCTGCCCCGGTTGGATCGGGCTGCCGCTCTGCGGCCTCGTGCGCGGCAGGTCCGCCGGTGGGTGCCGGCGGCCGCGGCCGTCGTTGTCGTGGTGGTGGTGCTCCTCGGCAGCCGTGGGCTGCTGCACGTGCCCCGTCCGGACGTCATCGAGCCCGTGGTGCAACCACCGAAGGTGGTCCGGCTGGCCGACGGTGCGAGCGCGTCTCCGGGGCGTGCGCTGATGGAGGTCACGCTCGCGCCGTCACCCGGCCACGGGGCCGAGACGTTCGTGCTGGTCGCAGCTCGCGACGAGGCGATCCGGGTGCCTATGTCGGCCCACGTCCCCCTGTCCTACAGCCGCCACCTCAGCCAGGACGGGACCCGGCTGATGCTGCAGCACGACAGCGCGTCGACGCCGAGGTTGGAGGTCCTGGACCTGCGCACCGGCGTCCGGCGCGACCTCGGCGGGAAGGTCGGATTCTGCCCGCGGCTGTCCCCGGACAACCGAACCGTCGTGGCGTGGGAGCCGAACGCCGAGGACGACACCCTCATGCTCCTCGACGTCGCCACGGGTGAGCTTCGCAGACTCGGGCAGGCCGAGCACCCCCCCAGCACCGCGATCAGCAGCGCGTGCACCGACGTCGGGTGGTCGCCGGACGGTGCCCTGCTGGCGACGCCCGACGGCAAGGGAACGGTCGTGACCGACCGCGACGGGCAGGCCGTCGCCCGCTACCGGAACAAGTACGCCGTGAACGGTGGGCAGTCCTGGTCGCCGGACGGCAACCGGATCCTGCTCTACGACCGGGCGGAGGGCCGCTACGTCGTCCGCACCCTCAGCACGGGCGAGGAGTCATCGCTCGACAAGAACAGCATCGCGATGGTCCCGGTGGGCTGGGCGGGGTCCCGCGTCGTGTGGCTCGCAGGTTCGCCGGGCGACCAGCGGCTGGTCACGACCGACGACGAGGGACGCGACGAGCGGCTCTGGACCCGGTTCGACGTCGGCGGCCGTACGGTCCATACCGTCAGCTGGTCGAGCACGCTCGCGGGAACCCGAACCTGACCGTTCGGTAGTGCCAGCTCTTTGGCGCGCTGGTGGTGACTCCAAACTCCGTCCGGGTGGTATGCATAGCGGAGGTTGCTGTCCGCTGGACCCTCGAACTCATAACGGACTGCGCGGTGGCTTGGGAGGGTCAGAAGCGCAGCGGGCTGCACCTGCTCGAGTTCGCCGCCGTGCTCGCCGCAGCCCGGACCTCCGGGGCCAACGACCGCGTGCTGGTATGCCTGCCTGGGATGCTCGAGCTGCGGGTGTCGGAGGCGTGCGCGACTGACAACACCGACCGGCGCTAGGAGGCCGGCTATGACCTGCTGCACGTGCTCGGCAAGGGCGCAAGCCAGCCGACATCCCGCTGCCCCGGCATCACCCACCCGATCAGCCCGCACGGCCTGCGCCGCACCGTCTGCACCACCGGCCTGGTTGCCGGGATCAGCATCCGCGACATGCAGTACGCCATGCGCCACGCCGACCCGCGCACGACCATGCGCTACGACATGGCCAAAGCGAACCTCGACCGGCACGCCGCCCACGCCGTGGCCGCCTACCTCGCCGGCATGAGCACAGGCTGACCTGACCGCTGGCCATTTCGCGAACGGAACAGGCACTACCGTGCGAGGGTCGACTCGATCGAATGCGTTCGACTGGCAGCTGCTGGGGCGTTGCCCTAGCGTGCCGGCCAGTTGTCGGGAGAACCGTCAGGGGTGTTGCGTGACCGCCAAGGACCCAGCTGAGCTGGTCGGTGAGATGGCCGAGGGATATGTCGGCTCGCGCTGCCTGCATGTGATCGCGAGTCTCGGCGTCTGTGATGTGCTCGCGGACGTTCCACTCGGCCTTGACGTCATAGCTCGGGAGGTCGGAGCCGATCCGCCGTCGCTTGGCAGGGTGATGCGGCATCTCGCCTCGTTGGGGATCTTCGAGATGACGGACGGTTCCTTCCGGCACAACGAGGCGTCTCGGCTGCTCACCACTGACCATCCCAGTGGGCTCCTGCCACTGACCCGCATGCTCGGCCTGCCGATCATGTGGGACTCACTCAAGGTGCTCGAGGACTCGGTCAAGTCAGGTCGGCCAGGAGCTGAGTCTCTCGACCGGGACGGCTTCTTCGGCTACCTCGACTCACACCCAGCGCAGTCGAAAACCTACGACGAGGGCATGACCGCGATGACGCTCCGCCGGATCGAGCGGATCGTGCCACACTACGACTTCTCGGCTTTCGCCAGCATCGTCGACGTAGGCGGTGGCCGCGGACATCTGCTCCGAGCAGTCCTCGACCGGGCTCCCAGCGCGAAGGGGATCGTGTTCGACAGGCCGCAGGTGCTCGCCACCGCCGACAGCGACGACCGCATCTCCCTGCAGCCAGGGAGCTTCCTGAGCGACCCGTTACCAGCGGCCGACTGCTACCTCCTGTCCAATGTTGTCCATGACTGGGGCGATGGTGACGCGGTCGCGATCCTCACCGCCGTGCGCGCTGCCGCGAGCGCTGACAGCACCTTGCTGCTCTTCGAGTTCGTCATCCCGGAGGATGCGGAACCCTTCGTGGCCAGCGACGTCGACGTCTACATGCTCGCGTTGGTGGGCGGTCGTGAGCGCACGTTGGCGGAGTACGAGCGACTGCTCGCGGCCAGTGGTTGGCGGCTTATCCGCGACGTACCAACGCCAAGCCAGACAATCATTGAGGCCAGGCCCAGCTAAGGACAGATCGCGTCGGTGCTGCGACGCACAGGCGGCTCAGTAGGTGCCGCTCTGCTACGAGCGCATCCCGACCGAGCCCAGTCTCACTCGGAACCGATCGGTAGTGCCAGCTCTGGCCTTCGCTTCGAGACTCAGATCGGTCGCTCGTTGCCGACCTGACCGTCGCTACTCTCGACTGATCAGCTAAGGAGCACAGCCTCTTTCAGGGAGCAGCTTGTGACCCTCACTCGTCACTTCATCGCGACACGTCGGACTGACGGCCTTCCTTGGCAGGTGCTCGCTGGCGGTGATCGCACGGACGGCCAGATGGCGTTCGGCGAAGCCGAGATTGGGCCGCGTTCGTCCGGTCCGGGTCTCCACGTGCATACAAGGGAGGATGAGGCGGTCTACGTCATAGAGGGTGTGCTCACGGTGCGTGTGGGACAAGAGACGTTCGAGGCCGCCGCGGGGACGTTGGTGTGGCTGCCTCGCGGGGAGCCACATACGTTCGCGAACCTGTCGGAGCAGCGGGTGCGGGCCTTCGGTGTGATCACACCTGCCGGGCTCGAGGGCATGTTCCGCGAGACGGAGGCGTACTTCGCGAGCCTCGTGGGACCCCCGGACCCGCAGATGCTGTCCGATATCGGTGCGCGGTACGGCGTGACGGCACTGGGCCCAGGTCTGCTGTAGGTGCCGTTACCGAAAGATCACGACTTCGCTCCGAAGACCAATGGATATGTCCGGGTCAGCTGAGCCGTTCATGTGGCTTTGGTGAAAAGCAGCGATCCCGTCGCAGGATGCTCGGCTGGCGATATCGTCAGACTGTCTAGGCCATTGAGCCGCTTCGAGGCGTTCCGCTGTCAGGCGGGACCCAGGTACGGACTGGACATCAGGCAGCGCGTGCTCCTCTTGAAGGCGTCACCTTCATATCGAGCTGCGTCAAGATCCCCTACCACAAACGCCGCGATGCCCAGGTCGCGCTGCACATCATCGCTAGAAGATGCCGACGCCAGGGAAGGAAGGTCCCCGTCGCGGTCTACCCATGCGATCTCTGTGGTGCGTGGCACCTCACGTCCGAGAAACCCACCGGACGCTTTCGGAGATGGCAGTAGCGGTCGGTCCATGGGCGAGCCTGGAGGGCGGCCCGCAGAAGGTGACCGAGTCGGGCCAAGCCCGCGCTTCGGTAGTACACCCAGTGGGGTGCCACACCGGGCCCGAGCGAGATCCGGCATTATGCGCGGCTGCCGACAACCTCGTTCCACCCGCGTGAGCACCGCGGGGCGCTCAACGGCCGATCGGGAAGATCCCGGTTCGCAACGGTTCAGGCGTAGCGCGCCGACTTCTTGCCGAGGTCTTCCACCGTGCGTGGGTTGCGGCGTAGCGTCCGAGCGTCAACGTCGGTGGAGCCGCGCTCGCCATGGTCCGGCTCCCGTCCTCGACCCGGGAGGGATCCATGTCTGGACGTCTGCTTCGCACCCTTGCGCTGGTCCTCGGCGTCGCCCTGGCCTCCGTGCTGCTGGTGGCACCGCCGGCTTCTGCTCAGAAGAAGACCACCACCGGGGCGACGTGCAACCTTCCCGAATCCGACGCCGATGCCCTGGTGATCCTCAACACCTACTACCCGAACAAGTACGTCTGGGAGGACAGCCACCTCACCGCTGCCGTGCTGGCCGCACCGAACGTCGGAACCGCATACGTCGAGGCCATCCAACGCGCCATCGAGAGCTGGGACGACATCCTCCGGGAGTGCTTCGACGGCGCGATCACCCTCACCGACGTGACCGGAACCCGGAACGCCCAGTCCGCCGACATCGTCGTGCACTACGTGCCCTACGCCGGCGGCAACGTCTTCGGGGGCTTCGCCGTCTGCGGCGCCACCGGCTGCCCCAATGTCATCGTCCGGTCGGAGTTCGCGCCCGGAATCCCCATCGAGGACTACACACCGGACTACCTCTACTACGTGGCCCTGCACGAGTTGGGGCACGCACTCGGACTCGGTCACGCCACCAACCTGCTCGACAGCATGGACCTCATGGGTTACGAGTGGATCCGCAACGCACCCGACCCGGTGTTCTCCCAGTGCGACATCGATGCGCTGGCCTACATCTGGTCCTGGGCACTGGAAGGCACCAGCCCGCAAGGCCCCGGACCGGGCTCGCTCGACGCCACCTTCGACTGCTCCGCCGCCTGACCATGATCGGCCCGGAGTCCGACGTTCTAGTGATCGCCCCCTGAAACCGGCAAGCGGTTCGACCAACAGGTAGCTCAAGCCAAACGGGTGCCCCCTTCGCTGCCGAGGCGGCGATGGGGGCACCCGTCCGATCGTGATGCGGGACTAGTCGCAGGAGACTGCGTGGTTGATCGCCCGGAACTGGGAGGTGACCGCGCGCCGCTCTTCCGTGGTGTCCAGCGTCCTCACCACCGCAGTCCGCAACGCATCGACAGCAGCCTTGAGTGTTGCCTTCTCCTCTGCAGTGCGCCCGGCGCCCTGCCGCTGCTGACGGAGCGACACGATCTGGGCGACGATGGCCTTTCGTTCCACGGCGGTCTCGGCATCGGACAGGGTCCGTGCCAGGGCGGAGACCTGCTTGCCCAGGGCAGCACGCTCTGCCGGAGTGTCGGCCTGCGCGCCGCGGGCGGTCTTGGCTGCCTCGAGCAGCGCCGCGCGCAGCGCCTGGCGTGCGTCCATGGAGGGCACATCGGCCCGTAGCTGGTCGACTAGGGCTGCCACCTGTGCCTTGGTTGCCTCGCGTGCGGGACACGTTGCCGCCCCGGCGGCGGTCGGGACCCCCATGAATATGCCAGCGGTCAGGCCGGCGGTCGCGGTAACCGTCAGGGCCCGCCTGATCGTGTGATTCATCATGTGTGTGCGTCTCCTAGTAGATCGTTCATGCGGCAACCGCCACCCGTTTCATCGGGCGGTGCGCCCATACGTTTCGGGACTGACCGATTCATTGTCAAATGCCCCCAATGCGCACCATGCCTCCAGCCGAGGTTACGTGATGTTGTCGGCAGGTACGTGACGGAGGCGCGCCCGACCCGCCGGCACGTGCCGATACCGGGCGTTCAGCCGGGAGACCGTGCTGGGCAAGCCCGCACGGCGCCAAATTCACCTAGTGGGTTCGCCACGCCGGCCAACCACCTTTTCTAGTCATGGTCGACCGTGACGCCGCGGATCACAGTGGGAGCGATTCCGCTCGGGACAGACACCAGGAGGTTTCCATGCGCCGAACACTGCTGATTGCCGTGGCCATCATGGTCGCTGCGGCACTGTCCTCGACCGGCGCAGCGGCCGATGCCACCTACCACTCGGCCCACATCCTGCTGCTGCCCGACGCCGGCACGCAGGGCGGGACCGGCGTCGTCGAGAACGCGCACGCGAACGGGCCTAACGTCTACGCCCACGAGCAGTACCAGCTCCGGCACGCGGCGCCGGGGACCTCCTTCCAGGTGGCGCTGCACGTGTATGTGGGTGACCCTGCCTGCGGCGGCGCCGCGATCGCCCTCCCCACCGCAGCGCTGCGGACGAACGCCGCCGGCAACGCCGCCGGATCCGCGGTGTTCACGCCCGCCGACGCTGCCGGTCTGCCGAAAGCGGTGCCGCATGGCATCGTCTGGACGATGACCGCCGAATCGGGCGTGGGCTACACCTCCGGCTGCGAGACGGTGGTGCTGGACTGAGCCCTGCTCGCGGACGCTAGCGGCCCGTCCGGAAGCACAGGGCCCCCTGCCGGGAGGTGCACCCGGTATGTGCCGCTCTGAATCGTCTGCCGGAGCATCGCGGAATCGATCGGTAGTGCCAGGTCGGTGATGGCCGGGGGAGAGGCCTGTGTCTGGCTACAGCCCGACGGTGTTGATGCCGGGGGTCTGGTCGGCCCGGGTGAACTCGACGAACTCGGCGTCCTCGTCGATGTGGGCGTTGTGGCCGGGCCGGATGTAGTTAGCGACCAACCGGTGCCGCAGTGGTTCGACATCGCCCCGGGATCTGACGGAGCGGTGAGGGACGTTGGCCGTTGAGCGAAAGTGAGGCTCAGGAAGCCACTGCCCGCGTGTCCTTCTCGGACAAAGGCTGGGTGGCGGTGTTCACGGGGCACTCATGCCGGATCATTTCGGTGTCCTCACAGGCTCTGCCGATCTTGTCGAGCCGCTGATGTCGGTGCGCGGCATCATCGCCTAGCCGGGCCGCGCATAAGTGCCTACCTGTTGACTCGACCACAGCCCGCAGCCGGGCCCAGGGTGCGGGTCGAAGGTTGTCGGCGACGTCGCTCGAGAGTGCCTGCCCACGATCCTGTGTGGCTCTCTAGCGGGATGCGTCCTTGCCCGACCGCCATCTGGCGGGTCGTGGCTCAAGAGGGGTCTGCTTCGCTCGAGGTAGGTCTGCCCGCACTCGCCTGCCGAAGCGAGGATGGAGGGCAGAAAGGTGACTGCGGTGATGATCGGAGTCGACCGCGGCGAAGCGGTCGCACGCGATGGCGGTCCTGGACGAACGCGAGACCCCGTTGGCGGCGCAGCAGCGCGGCAACAAGAGCGTCGGCTACCGGGACATGGTCCGGCTGGCGCGGCGGTGGCCGCAGCGGGTCTGGGCCGTGGAGCGGCGCCGCCGGGGTCGGGGTGCTGCTCGCGCAACCAGCCCTGGTCGCCGAGGCGTGAGAAGGTGCTCGACGTGCGGCACTGAAGCTGTCGACGCGAGCCCGGATCTTCGATGTCGGCGCATGCGCCGGAGAACGACCCGGGCGCAATGCCCGCACGGTCGCGGTCCGCCACCAAGGTCTGCACCAGGTGGTCGGCCGGACCGACGCAGACGGTCGCACTCCGTTGCCGATGGCGCGACCGCGCCGCCGGGCGCACCTGGTCCGGTCCCGGTGGCGACGAGGTCGAACGCACCTGCATTCAGCTGCCTGCTGCGGAGCTTATTCGCGCGGCGGCCGGCGCGAATCTCAGCCGCGAAGAAGGCCAAGGCGCCGCTCGTGACTCGTCCGGCCACGCTGACGTCGCCTCGCCGCACCGACGGCAACTCGCCGCCGATCTCATCGAGGACCTGGTCGGGCTGGACCACATGCTCGCCGATCTCGACCAGCGACTCAAGGCCGCGGTCGGCCGCCACCGGGACGCACTCTGACACCGACATCAAGCAGGTGTCGGGTCACCGCGACCCGCGGCGACGATCCCCGGCGAGGTCGGGGACGTGCAGCCGGTTCACCGACCCGCGTACCACTCCAGCCACCTACACCGAGGTCGCCCCGATCGAGGTGTCCTCCGGGGAGGCTCGAGTGCCACCGGCTCTCGCCGGGCCGGGAACCGCCAGCTCAACCACGCCCTGCACATCATCGCGGGTGTCCAACAAGCCGCCGCGACCCGCAGCCGTGATGCCTACTACGCGAAGAAGCTGGCCTGATCCGGCAAAGGCAAGGACGGGTTCGCTGCGCTGCCTGCACAAACGGCGCCGTCCGACAGCGTCTACCGGCACGCTCGTCCAGGACCAACAGCAGCAGACACAGCGCAGCCCGCGGTGCGGCACCTGGGCGACTCTTCAATCCAGCCCGGCCGGACACCCCAATCACCGACACTTCGGAGCAACCACACGCCGGGCCCCACCCAGAGGCTCACGCCCGGCCTCCCGGCCGTCGCCTTCCACACAGAGGCGAGCCGCTATCGAACGCTCGCCCGTCAGCCAGGGGCTTGCTCGGCTGCCCGCAAGCGGGCAGTGAGCACTCGCAGCATCGAGATCGCTATGTGGGGGTGCTCCTCGAGCAACTTTTCGAACTGCCACTTGGAGATAGCGAATGTGGTCAGCCCGTTCGCGCCCGCTGCGATGTCGGCCGAGCGCGGCTTACCGTCGATGAGCGACAGCTCGCCGAAGTAGTCGCCCGGCCCGAGACTGCCGTGGTGCGCTTCGTTGACGGTGACCGTCGCGGTGCCGGTGAGAACGATGTGGAACTCCACACCTTTCGGTGAGAAGGCGCGCCACCCGCCAACATCCTCGCCACGGGCGAGCACAATCTCGTCGGGCGAGAAGCTCTCCACCCGGCCGGCGTCCGCGAGCCGGCGCACCACTTTGTGGTCGAGGCCGTGGAACAGGTCAACCGTCTCCAGGGTGGGTACGAGCTCGTCAGCGGCCATGCCGCCCTCCTCGCGCAGGGGCTGATCCGATGCTTTGGCACTGTAGGCGCGGCGTGTCCGAACCGCGCGCCCCATCCTGCAACTCGACGGAATCCGTCGGCTCCGTCGATGTCAACGGCGAGCTGGTCATTGTCGCGGCCGAAGGGTTCATGGCGTCCCTCCCAGGTCTGGAGACGGGAGTGTCGTTACCCGGTCAGCCCGCCTGCAGTCCTCCGCCGGACTCGCCCGGGACGCACTTAGCGGCATGGGGGGTGACTTCAGCGGCTGGGGTATGGCCCACGGTGTCGTCGCCCTGCGGCCGGCCCGTCGTCGGGCCTGTTCACCAGTTCCCTGTGCGTCGTCGGGCTGATCTTGCTGTGGCTCGGGTAAGCGACCACCGCTCGATTTCCGGCATTACGCAGCGATGGGTGGGGTGCCGAGGGTCACTGCACGGCCTGTGTTGCGCGACCCACGGGGGTGTCCCCCGTCTGCTCGGCCCGGCTCAGCTCCGCCCCTTCCTCGCGGCCATACACTGGGCACACGGTAGGGCAGCAATATGGGAGAGAGCCGTGGACGAGGACACCAAACATGACGGGCTCGCCCCCTCCGATCGTCCTGAGGATCAGGTCATGAGCGAGGCCCGGGAGGCGCTGTTAGACGCCCGGGAAGCCCTGCTTGGCGAGCGCGAACAGGCCGTCGACTTGCGCGAGGGGGCGGCCGGCGAGCGCGAACAGGCCGCCGACTGGCGCGAGAAGGCGGCCGACGAGCGCGAAAACGTCGCCGACGAACGCCGTGACGCATCGGAGCAGAGAGACGCGTCCGTCCGACAGCTGCGTGCAACGTTGAAGCAGCGAGCCGACCAACTGAGCCAACTCATCGCGGCGGCGGATGCGCGGGACCGTGCGGCGGAGATTCGTGATCGGGCCGCCGAAGCGAGGGACGCGGCGGCTGCGCTGCGCGCCGAGGAATACCGACGCCTTGAGGCCGTGGACCAAGGCCGAACCACCATCGACCGCGAGTGGGCCGGAAACGATCGTGACCAGGCGGCTGCCGACCGGTCCGATTTGCGCGACCTCGGACGGGACGCGACGAAGGATCCAACGGCCCAGAAGTGAGACGAGCCTGACTGCCCGAGCAGGTGCCTGTACGCGCATCCGCTCCGCGGCTAGACACGACCAGACGGAACCGGCACTACCGAACGGGCGACCGACGTTCATGCCGAGGAGCAATCGCGGGGCGCACTTGTGCTCAGCGTACGCAAAGTGGCGCACACTAGTGGGCATGGGCGGCGCAGTCTGGGAAGCCGTCGCGGCCGGCGTGATGGTGCTGTTCTTGATCGCTGTCGTGGTGGCGCTGGTCTTCGAGTGGCGGGATGACCACGAGTGGATGCATGGACGGAGCTTCTGATCTCACCCGGGACCCTAAGCCGCCCAGGCCGTCGGTCCGCCGAGCGCGAGTTTGGATCACAAGCAGGGGGTGGGGGGACGACCCCAAGTGGCGTCCCGCGAACCTGACCCGGGGTGGGCAAACTTCCGCACCGGCTATACCGCGGCGGCGACCGACAAGCGAACTCCGCGCTCTGGCACATCGCCTTGACCCGGATGTCCAACGACCCCGACACCCGCGCCTACGTCACGCGACGCACTCAGCGGGCCCTATCCAGGCGAGAAGTCATGCGCTGCCTCAAGCGCTTACCGAGCGTCCTTAACGCCCGCTCATGCCGATGGGCGAGCGTGAAGGCATGCGGCTCTACACCTCACGGCCGGGCGAAGGACCAGACGGGTCGCACATTAGTGTCCTTGCCGTCAGGCTTAGATCGCCGACCAGCGGGCGCAGGACGTCGTCCACGAAGTGCTGCCCATCGGACTTCGTACGCCAGACTTCTGCGACGACGAACCCGTCAGCTTCGGGGTTCACGACGTGGGACATGAGTCCATCAGGAGGGCCGCCTGCATCCGTCATTGACTGCCCTACGGCGGCGTCGAGTTCATTGAATTGCTGTTGGGTGGCAGGTGTGACGGTGAGCTGCACAAGAACGGCCATGGACGCATCTTATGGATTGCGTCTGCGAGCGACAGGCGTGCGGCGTCCGCACATGCGATATGAGCGGACGGGTCGTTCCGCGCTCCCGAGGGAGGCAGATAGCCCTCGACCCCAAGGGGGCTGATCGCAGTTGGTCTAACGTCGGCCACTGTGACAGACGACCTGACGCCCGGGGCGATCGCCAACTCGATCTTGACGACGCTCGTCGGCTGCACACGACGACGCGACTTGAACGGCGTGCTCGACCTGTTCCTCGACGACGCCGCCCTCTTCGGCTCCGACGAGGGCGAGTTCGCTCTCGGCCGCGCCGACCTGCGGGATTTTCTCACCACGATCTTCGCGGAGCCGATCACCTACGGCTGGACCTGGGACCACCCGGTGGCTGGTCGATACGGCGATGTGGTGTGGTTCGTGGCTCTCGGTCAGGTCATCCTCGAAGGCGAGGGCGCTCCCCCACCCGTCCCCTATCGACTCAGCGGCGTGCTCCGCCAGGTCAGCGGCGGCTGGAGGTTCGCGCTTTTCAACGGCGCTCAACCGGTAACCGAGTAGAACGCCGGGTCACGCGGCTCCCGCGAGGCGAACATCCGCCTATGCCGCCACTAGAGCGCTCCTTATGTGCCGATACGGCGCATGGCGCGGGGGGCTGGCATCGTGTTCGCTGCCAATATCGATGTGTTGCCTCAATGACGTCCTTGGAGGGAAACATGGCCCGCGACATCGTCTTCACGACCCGGGCAGCGCCGCCACCGCCGACCTATAGCCAGGCCGTCAGGAGTGCGGGTCTCGTTTTCGTCTCGGGGACGGCCCCGGCAGACCCGGCAACGGGTGCCATCGTCGGCGACACCGTCCAGGAGCAGACGCGGCAGTGTCTGATCAACGTCACGGCCATCCTCGAGGCGGCGGGCAGTTCCCTGGACAAGCTGGTGAGCGCCACCGTGGTGCTCGCCGACGAGAACGATTTCGCTGGCATGAACGAGGAATGGGTCCGGTGGTTCCCAGCCGATCCGCCGGCGCGCCAGGGCGCGAAGCTGCCGGCCAGGATCCCGGGTCTCAAGGTGTCCATCGCGGCTATCGCAGAAGCGTGAGGCCCGCTGTCTGATGAGTGTGGAACTCGACACCCTCATCGCCCTCGGGTGAGGGTCCTCCCTACCGGTGTCGGCTCGCGAGGAAGACGGCCACCGTGCGAGCCGGGACCGTGAACGCACCGGCCGAGTACGTCGACGTCTTCACGATCGGGTCGGCGCCCTGGGCCTGCATCGGGTGCAGCGCGAACGACGTGCCCGCGAGCGACGGCACGGTCTGGGTGGTGGCCTCGTCGGACGCGTTGAACACGACCACGACTCCCTCGGAGTGCCGGTCGAGGTCACGCCCGCTCCGGTCGTCGATCGCCATGACGATGACTCCCGGCGTCGAGCCGGGTCCGCTGCCGGGGAAGGACAGCCGTTCTGGATCAGTGCGGCGGTGCCGAGGTGGAAGAGCGGCGAGGACGACCGGATCGCGAGCAGGTCCATCGCCCGCCGGTGCGCGGTCCGCATGGCCGTCGACGTCGGAGCCAGTGCCGGGTCGGAAAGCAGCGGACGCTGGAAGTCCCACTTCGCCTGGTTGTCCGGCGCCGGGGCAGGCCCGAACCCCACGTCGTGTCCTGGTACGACCAGTCCACGCGGTTGAACCAGTCGCCGGAGTCGTAGGAGTTCCGATCGAGCGACTTCGACCGCAGGATGTCGTTGCCCGCGTGCCAGAACGACGGGCTCTGCCCGAGTGCGGTGGTGGCGAGAGCGAGCGTGTTCATCCGCACGCGGTCGGCCATCGACGTCCCGGTCGGCAGCTTGTACTGCAGGGCGTCGAAGAGCGTCTCGTTGTCGTGCGCGTCGACGTAGGTGATGGTCTCGCTCGGGTCGGCGGCGTACCCGGCGGGCTGGCCGTTGTAGTCGACCTCCGAGCCGGTGACGACCTGGCCGCTCGACCCGGTGAACTTGTAGTCGGCGAGGTTGCCCGCCAGTCCGAGCTTCACGAGGTCCTCGGAGTGCTGCAGCCGGGCGAGCTGCTCCACCGGGGCCCCGTTGACGGCGGCACCGTTGGGGTCGGTGTACAGCCCGCTGCCGAATCCCTGCAGCCGCGGGTCCTCGTCGAACGGGCCGCCGCCACGGACGGCGTCGCGCAGCCGGTCGGAGAAGGTCCCGATGCCGGTGCCGGCCATGTTGAGCTGGCTGGCCTGGATGAATCGCGCGTTGTCGGCGACCTCGCCGAAGTTCCACCCCTCGCCGTAGAGGTAAATCGCCTTGCCGTCGACGCCGTCCTTGCGCAGTGTGAGGCCGTCCAGGGCAGCGCGGGCCGCGAGCACGGTGGACTTCGGGTGGTGCCCCATCAGGTCGAACCGGAAGCCGTCGACCTTGTACTCGGTCGCCCAGGTGACCAGCGAATCGACCATGAGCTTCTGCATCATGGCGTGCTCTGCGGCGGTGTTCTGGCAGCAGGTGGACGTCTCGACGGCGCCACTTGTCGGGTTAAGCCGCTGGTAGTAGCCGGGGACGATCCGGTCGAGCACCGACTTCGGATCCTGCCCGGACGCCGGCGTGTGGTTGTAGACGACGTCCATCACGACGCGCAGCCCGGCGCCGTTGATGCCCTGGACCATCTGGCGGAACTCTCGGGTCCGCGCCGGGCCGTCGGGGTTCGTCGCGTAGGAGCCCTCGGGGGTCGTGAAGTGCAGCGGGTCGTAGCCCCAGTTGAAGCCGTCCTGGCCGGCGACCTCCGTGACACACGCCTGCTGCTCGGTCGATGCCGGACCGAAGGACTCCAGGTCGCACTGCGGTGTCTGCTGCTGCGAGCGGTCCTCCTCGATGGTCGCGATGTCGTTGGTCGGCAGCAGGTGCAGGGTGTTCATCCCGTGCGCCGCCAGGTCGCGCAGGTGCGACATGCCGTCGCTCTTTCTGTCGGTGAACGCCAGGTAGGTGCCCCTGTGGGCTGCCGGCACGGTCTCGTCCGAGATCGAGAAGTCGCGGACGTGCAGCTCGTAGATGCTGGACTCCTCGGGCTGCGCGAGTTGCGGCTTCGCCAGGTGCCGCCATCCCTTGGGCGTCAGCGACCTGTCGTCCAGGTCCACCAGCACCGACCGCGCCGAGTTGGTCGTGAGCGCCAGTGAGTAGGGATCGGTGACCACGTTGGTCACGACGGCGTCGACGGTCGGCGCGTACACATCGACCTCGTAGGCGTACGCGGCGTTCCGCCACCAGCCCGTCCCCTGTGCGGTCCACGTGCCGTCGGAGGCGCGGGTCATCGGCATCCGCCGTTCAGGGCCTGGGCCGCTCGGGTTGAGCAGCAGATCGACGTCCTTTGCGGTCGGTGCCCACACCGAGATGCGTGGGCCGGTGCGCCGCCAGGACGGACCCAACTGGGCGTCGGTCGCGCCGGGCGTAGAGCTGGTCGAGGATCCCAGGCACCTGCACGCCGGTCGTGCCGACGAGTTCACCCTGCGCGTCGTACGCCGCCACGACCAGTTGGCCGGTCAGCAACGAGCGGGCGTCGTGCTGTGCCGCGGCCGGGACGTCGAAGGCGTCGAAGGTCGCGAGGTGCGGGTACGCCGCCTCGAGGTCGGCGTCGAGCCCGCCGGGAGCCGGCGTGAGCGGGTACGAGGTCCCGGCGATCTGCCCGTCGACGATGGCCAGGCCGCCGGCCGGCGCAGTGTGCAGCCGGTACGTCGCCGCGCCAGTCGGGTGCCGCCCACGCCAGGACGTCGGTGCGCAGCCAGTGGGCGCCGCGCTCGCTGGCCGGCTTCTTCGGGGTGTCGTCGGAGATGACGTGGGTCACGTGGTCGTAGGTGAAGGTGATGGGTCCGCCGGTGGCGGTCAGCGGGATGTTCGCGCCCCCGGGCGCACCGCCGGAACCGTAGTTCTCGTCCCAGGACCCATTGAGCGCGACCTTGTACTCGTAGCTGCCGGCCGGGACGTCGAAGGTGCCGCGGTACACGCCGGGTGCCCCGTCGACCGGGGTGAGCCGGGTCGCGGGGCACTCCGGTGCCCAGTCGTTGGGGCAGCCGAGCTCGGACTGCAGGGAACCGACCAGGGCCACCACCGAGGGGGTGGGCGTGTGGTCGGCCCGGCCGGCCGGCGCGGCGACCACGGACACCGTCAGGGCCAGGGCGAGTGCCACCAGGACTCGGACCAACCACGGCTTCGGCACGACGACCACTCCCCGGCATGTATGCGACAGACCGCTGCTGAACGGGACGTTTCACCCTCGGTCAACGTGCCAGCCGGCGCCGGTGGCGTCAATGCCGTCGGTGAGCGCCAGGTAGAGGCTGAGCCCGATCAGGGCGAGGTGCGTCGGCATCGACATCCCCTCCCAGTAAGGGATGTCGCGCTAGTCCTCGCTGCACATCGCCTGGTCGACGATCGCCCAAGGCGGTGCGCATGCCCACGACCTAGGATCGCGGGATGACGGTCAGGCTCCGCGAGATGTCGCGCGAGGCGGCCGATGCCATCCTCGCGGGTGATCCGCCGCGTGACGTCCGCGTCGCCCAGGACTATCCAACAGAGTTTTCGCTCGGCGTCGCGCAGTGTGTAGGCGCCGTGGGTCAGTTCGGTCCCTTCCTGGTTCACCGCGCTGACGACGATGTTGTCGTGGGCGAGATCGGTGGCGCGTTCGTCGACGAGCAGGGCTCGATCGAGATCGGCTATGCCATTGTCGAGTCGCAGAGAAGCCGCGGATACGCGACCGCGGCGGTCGAGGCGCTCGTGGCGAACGCGCGTGTGGCCTCTGAGGTGCGTCGCCTCCTGGCGCACACTCCGCTTGAGCGCCCGCAGAGCGGCCGCGTTCTCGAGAAGGCGGGATTCTCGATGCTGCGGGAGACGGATGACGCAGACCAGGCCGGCAACGTGCTGCGTGTCAAAGAGTGGGAGCTCTTGGTGTAGTACGAGTGGGGCGACGCCGGCATGGTGATCGGCGGCGGACTCTCGTTGGGGGTCAGTCGCGGGTACCATCATCGGCACCTTCCTACGCCAATTGCTCATGCGCATCGGTGGGTTCCGCGTACCCGCTCGGCGGCTGGCACACAACCGACGGAGAACCGGCTCTATCCAGTGGATCAACCTGGCACCATGGCTGCATGCGAGCGATGCGTCACGCGTCATTGACCCCGTGGATGGTGGGGCTCGCTGCCTTCACTCGTCGTGATCGCCTCCGCCCAACTGGTGTTGAGCGGGGGTGCCGTCATCCTGGCCATTCCAGCGGGGGTCGTCGCTAGCGCTATGTATGCGCGGCGCCAGCGACGGCGCGAGACCCGCGCATAGGTGCTGTTCTGGGCGCTTGACGTCCCCGCGGGAACGTCCCTGTGGACAAGGCGCCAGCTCTGATCTTGCAAACAGGGCATTGGCTGTTAGACGACCGACGCACGCACTCGCCTACAAGTCTCGGGCCGGGGGACTTCGTGCCGCGACTTTGATGACACACGGCGCGCGTTTAGATGACGGCTGTTACCTGTCCGTGCGGGGCGCGCCCTACATCGTGGAGGGTGACCGCCGGGGACGGAATGCCCCCGCTGACGAACGCAGAACAAGCAGCCCTGGCCACCACGGGGCAGGGCCGTGCCTGCCGCCAGCGGGGCGCACCGCCAACTCGACGAGCGCCCTCGCCAGCGTTCCCCCTTGACCACCATGCCCCCTCACCACCGGGAAACCACCTCCAGATGACTCGCTTCGCCACACTGTCCCGTCGGCTTCTCGCGGTCGGTGCCGCAGTCGGCATTGGGCTCACGCTCCTGCCGGCCGCGCCAGCCTCCGCCGCGACCCCGCGCATCCCGGGGTCCTTCTTCGGCATGCACGACGGCGACACCGTCAGCTATCCCACGGCGCCGGTCGGCGCTGTCCGGCTCTGGGACTCCGGCGTCAGCTGGCGCGACATCGAGACCGGTCCGGGACGTTACGACTTCACCCGCGTGGACGCCCAGGTGAATGCGGCCCGCGCGCACGGCGCCACCGTGCTGCTCGTCCTCGGGCAGACGCCCCGCTTCCACTCGACTAGACCCGGCGCGCGGGGGTCGTACGGTCTGGGCGCCGCGTCCATGCCCACCGAGACGTCCTGGAAGAACTACGTCTACGCGGTGGTCAAGCACTTCAAGGGCCGGGGCGTGGACTACCAGGTCTGGAACGAGGCCAACGTCGCCGGGGTACTGGCAGGGCACCGCGAAGCAGATGGCCACCCTGACGCGCCTGGCCTCGACGATCATCAACAGGAACGACTCATCGGCGAAGGTCGTGTCGCCGGCGATGGCTGTCCGGCTCTCCAGCCAGCGGTCGTGGCTGCGCACCTTCTACGCGCAGACGAACGGGCGGGAAGAAGGTCGCAGGCCTACCTCGATGTTGTTTCGCTCAACCTCTACCCGCTCGCCAGCCAGAAGCCCGAGGCGTCGATGACGCTGCTGGCAGCGACCCGCACCACGCTACGCGCCGCCGGGGTGCGCAAGCCGATCTGGAACACCGAGATCAACTACGGCCTTCTCGGAGGCGGCACCGCGAAGTCCGTTGCGGCCGAGACCCAGGCGGCCTACGTCGGGCGCACGTTCCTGCTGAACGCCGCCAGCGACGTGCAGCGGGTCTACTGGTACTCGCTGGGACCTCCAGCGGGCTGGCGAACACCAGCCTCACCTTCGAGGACGGCGTGACGCTGACCAGGGCGGGCACCGCCTACATCGTGGTGCGCAGCTGGCTGCTGGGCTCGCGTATCAACGGCTGCCCACGGGACAGCCATGGGACCTATACCTGCACGATGACCTACTCGGGCGGCGTGAAGCGGGTGTACTGGAACCCGTCCCACAAGGCCACGGTGCGCGCGGTCAAGTCGGCTCGCGCGGCGGTCAACCTGCTGGGCGGCGAACGCGTCCTTCGCGGCGGTGAGCGGATTGCGATCAGTTCGTCGCCGGTCATGGTCCGGTCCGCCAAGTAGTGGAGGGTCGTCGCGCCCGCGTCAGGGGTGCGCTCTTCCGCGACGTATGCCACGTTGGACAGCGTGAACGAGCCGTTTCGGCTGTTCCTTGCCTCGCCTGCCCTCGCGATACGGCGTGCGCTGGCGATAGCCCTGGACGCCGAGGCCGATATCGCGGCGCGCTACGCGTCGGTCGGAACCAGGGCGTAGGCCCGGACGGGCCAGGTGCCGACGCCGCTCCACGGCGGAGGCGCCGCGTGCAGCCGGGCACCGCGAGCGGGCAGGGCAGCGAGCCCTGTCAGGTGCTCCAGGATGAGCACCCCGGCTGCGAGCAGCTGGGTGTGGGCCGGGCGGGTCTGGTCCGCCAGGTCGTCGATGTTGACCGAGTCGATGCCAATGAGCGACGGGCGATGCTCCACAAGCCATGCAGTGCCCTCGGCGGTGAGGAACGGCGCGTCTTCTGCGTACGCCTCGCTGCCCCACTCCCGGTCGCCGCCCGTGAGCAGCAGCACGGCAGCACCCTCCAAGGCGTCCCTCGCGGTCGCGTCGCCAAGAGCGTCAGCAAGCACGTCAGCGCCGACCCCACGGCCGGTCTGCCGCGCGTCGACGACGAAGGCCGACAGATCCGCAACGGCCGTCAGCGGGATGCTGGCCAGGTCACCGCCGTCCGCGAACCGGTGGAACGGGCTGTCGAGGTACGTACCGGTGTTACCGACCATGGTGACCTGGTCGATCTGGAAGTCGGTGCCGCTGCTCTCCCGATACTGCTCCCGGGTCCGGAACGCCTCCCAGGTCGGGCCAGGCAGACCGGGATGGGTGAACATTCCCGCCTCGATGCGATGGCTGAGATCGAACAGCTGCGATGTCATCTGGTCACCTTCCTCACATGAGCTGACGCTTCGCCGTCAGGTGGCTGGGCGTGTCGCCGGTGTTGATCGTCTCGCTGGGCTCGATCAGCACGACATCGGCCCCGTCGGTCGACACCGGCTGGTGAGGTACCCCCCGCGGCACGACGAACATCTGACCGGGCCCGAGGGTCACGTCGCCGCTATCCATCTTGATCGTCAGGGTGCCGCGCATGACCAGGAAGAACTCATCCGTCTCCGGATGCGAGTGGCGGGTGAACTCGCCGCGGGTCTTGACCACTCGGACGTCGTAGTCGTTCATCGTCGACACGGTTCGCGGCGACCATGGTTCATCGATTGCGGCGAGGGCGGTCGCGAGATCGACAGGCTTTGTCATGCAGGCAATCCTGCCAGTGACGTTCGGCGCTCGCTCAAGACTCGGCGAGGGCCTCGAGCATCGCCCTCCTTCCGACGGCGGCGAGTGCCGGGTTCGTGGTGCGGTAGGAATTCGCGGCACCGAGTCCGAGGCACAGCGCCCACCCGCGACCCCGCGCCCAGGTGTCCTCGTCAACGTCGGCTGCGGTGCGGAACAGGTCGCGTTTATCGCCGTCGAACAGGTACCAGGCAGGTATCAGGTCGCAGGCGGGGTCACCGACGCCGAGTACGCCGAAGTCGATGACACCGGTCAGCCTGCCCTGGAGGGTCAGCAGGTTGCCCGGCATGAGGTCGCCGTGCAGCCAGCGCGGCGCTCACCTTCCCATTGCGGGAGCGCGAGAACCTGTTCCCACGCAGTGGTCGCGACCGCTCCGTCGATCGTGCCGTCGGCCGCCAGATCGCGGATCGGTGAGCGGACGTCGTACCCGCTGGTGCCGACCGGCCCGCCGCGAAAGGACTGCGGGCCACCGGTGGCATCGACGCTCCGCAAGGCAGCGACGAACTCTCCCAGCCCGGCAGCGGCGGCTCGCAGGTCCACGATGGGCCGCTCGATTGCGTTCTCGCCGTCCAACCAGGCGTAGACGGACCACGGCATCGGAAATCCCTGGCCGGGGACGCCACTACCGAGCGGCACCGGCACGTGCAGTGGGAGATGTGGTGCCACGTGCGGTAACCAGCGCTGCTCCGCGGCAACCTGTCGAGCCACCCCATGGGTGCGCGGCAGACGCACGACCATGTCGTCCCCGAGCCGGAACATGGCGTGGTCGGTGCCAGCCGAAGCGAGCCTCACCACGGGCAGGCTCGTCCACTGCGGGAACTGAGCGGCAATCAGTGTGGTCACCAGTGCTGCGTCGATGTCCAGCCCCTCAGTGTCCGACTGCTGGCTGCTCATGAGGGCCTTTGTGGCGTACGAACGTCGGGCACTTGCGGCCAGGCCAACGTACTCGACCTCACCCAGATCGGCTCCCGGCAGCGGCTCGTCCGGGGCGGTGACCAGGCGGCAGGAAACCGGGGCGACAGCCGGACCGGCGTACGGCGAGGATCCTGTGCTGTGGCGATGCACGATGACCAGGTCGACGTGAACGTCCCGACCGTGCGACTGCTCGTCGATGACCAGTTCCCGCAGTGGAGGGGACGCGCGGTCCGGCAGCTGCACACGGCGGCGACGGACAACGCGATCTTCCGGCTCGGTGATGACCTGGTCGCCCGGTTCCCGCTGCGTGCCCAACCTGTCGAGCAGGTCCTGGCCTGGCTGGAGGCCGAGGCCGCGGCTGCAGGGGAGCTGGCCGCCGTGTCGCCGGTGCCGACGCCGGAGCCGGTGGCGATCGGCAGCCCCGGAGCTGGCTACCCGCTGCCGTGGACCGTGCAGACCTGGGTGCCCGGACACGACGCCACGGTCGAGGAACCGGCCGGCCACCTGCGCTTCGCGGAGGACCTGGCCGCGTTCATCACCGCCCTTCGTGGCTTCGACACCCGAGGGCGGACGTTCGACGGCCAGGGACGCGGCGGGCATCTGCTGGACCACGACGAGTGGATGGCGGCGTCCCTGCGGAACAGTGCGGGCTTGCTGGATGTGGCGCGGCTCGGTGCGTTCTGGGCCGAGCTGCGGACCTTGCCGGAGGTCGATGCGGACGTCATGTGCCACAGCGACCTCACACCGCCGAACATCCTGGTGAGCGATGGCCGGCTCGCCGGAGTCCTCGACGGCGGTGGCTTCGGCGCCGCGGACCCTGCACTCGACCTGGTCGGTGCTTGGCACCTGCTCGACGACGCTCAGCGGGAGGTGTTGCGGGACGCCCTCGGCTGCGGCGAGGTGCAGTGGCGCAGGGGAATGGCGTGGGCCTTCCAGCAGGCGATGGGGCTGGTCTGGTACTACGCCGAGTCGAACCCGACGATGAGCCAGTGGGGCCGCCGCACCCTCGACCGACTGCTCGCAGCCCGGACCTAGCCGAGCCTCACTCGTCGCTGGTCAGCCGCAGCGTGCGCAGCCGCCACCCGGCGTACCAGGTGGACCCGACGATGACGACCAGCAGCAGCGGGATGGCGGCACCCAGGCTGACGGCCGACTCGATGCCGAGGTCCTCCGCGTCGGAGCCGACGACCTTCTCGGTGATGGCCAGCGACCACTGGCTGGATGCTCAGCGTCTGCGCGCCCGGGCACGTAGGCTGCCGATCAGCGTCTCCCAGATCAGCGCGTAGAGCAGTCCCACCACGACGGCGTGCCGGGTCAGGACCGCCAGCATGAGGAAGAACGTGCCGTAGGCGACGCCGGCGATCAGCGCGCCGACCGCGTAGCCGACCGCCAGGTTGTCCGACGTACCGGACAGGACGAGGCCGGACAGCAGCACGGCGAGCGCCCCGAACACCGTGATGATGCTGACCGCGACCACTGCCTTGGTCAGCACGATGGAGAACCGGCTCAGCGGCTTGGACAGCAGGTAGACGATCGAGCCGTCGTCGATCTCGGGCCCGATCGAGCCGGTGCCCGCGATCAGCCCGAGCAGCGGCACGAGCGTGGCGAGCGCGAAGCCGCCGAGGATGCCGACGGTGATGTCGTCGTCCTGCCCGGCGAGGGCGCGCACCAGAGCGGACAGCACCAGCAGGACGAGGGACAGTGCGAGCAGCAGGTAGGCCCGGCGCCGGCCGAGCAGGCCGCGGGCGGTGAGCTGGGCGACGGTGGCGTTCATCGCGCCACCAGGTAGGAGAAGACGCTCTCCAGCGACTCGTCGGCGGGGGAGACCTCGTACAGGCGGATGCCGTGGCGGCGGGCGAGCTGCGGCAGCACCTTCACGAAGCTCGCGAAGTCGGTGGCCTGCACGTGCAAGGCGCTGGTGCCGTCGCGGGTGCCGATGGTCGGCCCCGCCGCGGGCGACCTGCCGGCCGCCGGTGGGCGCCGCGATCAGCTCGACCGAGGAGGCGCTGCGGTCAGCGATGATCGCGGCCGCCAGCGCCCGGTCGTCGTCCGAGCGGATCGTGTACTGGTGCGGCCGCTCGGTCATCAGCTGCCGGATCTCGCGGAACCCGCCGGAAGCGGCGTGGCGGCCGGCCACCATCACCTGGATGTTGCCCGCGATCTGCTCGACCTCCTCGAGGATGTGCGAGCTGAACAGCACGGTGCGTCCGGCGTCGCCCATCGCCTGCAGCAGGTCCATCAGCTGCAGCCGCTGACGCGGGTCCATCCCGTTGAACGGCTCGTCGAGCAGCAGCACGGGCGGGTCGTGCACGAGTGCGGTCGCCATCTTGATGCGCTGCTTCATGCCCTTGGAGTACGTCGAGATGTCGCGGTCCTGCGCGTCGGTCATCTGCACGGTCTCGATCGCCCGCTTCGCTGCACCTTCGGGGTCGTCGAGCCGGTGCAGCTTGGCGTTGGCCAGCACGAACTCCCAGCCGCTGACGACGTCGTACATCGCCTCCCGCTCGGGCACCAGCCCGATCCGGCGGTAGATGTCCTCGTTGCGCCACACCACCTCGTCGTCGAGGGTGACGGTGCCGGACGACGGGGGCAGGAAGCCGCCCATCATGTGGATCAGCGTCGACTTGCCCGCGCCGTTGGGGCCGAGCAGGCCGGTGACGCCGGGGCCGATCGACATCGTCACGTCGTTGACCGCGACCACGTTGCCGAACCAGCGGGACACGTTGTCCAGGAGCAAGGTGCTCACTAGATCGACACCTTCCGGTAGCGGAGCAGCAGGGCGCCGAAGCAGGCCGCGACGAGCAGGAACGTGGCGCGAGGAACACGGCGCCGCCGAGAGCACCGGGCGGCTCCGCCGGCAGCACCTCCTCGGCGCCGAGCACCGAGGACATCACGCCCTGCACCAGGGTGAACGGGGAGAACAGGCCGGCGTAGCCCGCGAAGGTGTCCGCGCCCTGCTCGACCGCGATGGCCTGCACGGCGCCCTGCACTCCGGCGATGACCGCCAGCACCGCGATGATGGCGGCGACGCCCAGGCCGCGGCGCGGCGTGATCGCGGCGATGACCAGGCCGATGCCGGCGAGCACCAGTGCCACGAGCAGGGCGCCGGCCAGCGACCGCAGGTAGTCGGGGACCTGCTCGTCGATCGGCAGCTTCACCAGCAGTGCGCCGACGAACAGGATCGTGAGCGGGAGCGCCATGAAGCACGAAGAGCGCGGCGGTCATGGCGGCGTACTTGGCCAGCGACGTAGTCGACGCGCTCCAGCGGTCGCGAGAAGTACAGCGACACGACGCGGAACCGCAGGTCGCGCGAGACGTTCGCGGGTGCCTGGCCGGCGACGTAGACCATGATGAACGGGCTCACGTTGATGACGTACGCGGTGTAGTTGCCGGGCAGCTCGCCGTCGTTGGTCGACGGCCGCGATCACCACCATGATGAACGCCGGGATGCAGACCACGGCGAGCAGCAGCATCGGCATGATCTTCGACTTCGCGGACCGGCCCAGACCGTAGGCGCCCTTGCGCTCTCCAGGAACAGCGCACGGGCGATGTACTGACGGCCCGCGCGCAGGCCGTCGTAGTGCCGGTAGCCGAGGTCGTGGATGACTCCCTGGCCGGACGTCGTGGACATCAGCGGCTCCCGTCGGGCGTGGTGAAGATCTCGGCCATCCGGTGCCGGCGGCGTTCCATCCTGATCAGGCCCACGCCGAGCGTGGCCACCGCGTCGCGGACGATGTCGTACGTCGTGTCGTCCTGCAGGTCGACCTCGAGCAGCGCGCCCGCAGGCCGCGCGCCGAGCCCGGCCTGCTGCAGCGCGGCGGCGAGCTCGTCGGTGCGTTCGGTGACCTCGACGGCGATCAGCTGGCTGGCGGCGGTGACGTCGGCGGTGGACGACGAGCGCAGCAGCCGGCCGGCGTCGATGACGACGACGTGGTCGCAGACCCGCTCGAGCTCGCCGAGCAGGTGCGAGGCGACCAGGACCGAGATGCCGAACTCGGTGCCGATCCGGCGGATCAGCCCGAGCATGTCGTCGCGCCCGGCCGGGTCGAGGCCGTTGGTCGGCTCGTCGAGCAGCACCAGCTGGGGGTCGTGCACCAGCGCCTGGGCCAGCTTGACCCGCTGCTTCATGCCGGTCGAGTAGCCGCCGATCGGGCGGTAGCGCTCCTCGTACAGCCCGACGTGCCGCAGCGTGTCGGCCGTCCGCTCGCGCGCGGCCGTCTTGGGCAGGCCCGACATGCGCGCCATGTGCACGACGAACTCGGTGGCCGACACGTCCGGCGGCAGGCAGTCGTGCTCGGGCATGTAGCCCACCCGCTCGCGGATCGCCGGCCCCTGGGTGGCGACGTCGAGGCCCAGGACCTTGGCCGAGCCGGAGGTCGGCGGCAGCAGCCCGAGCACGATCTTGATCAGCGTGGACTTGCCGGCGCCGTTCGCCCCGACCAGCCCCACGACGCCGGGCTCGATGTCCACGGTCAGCTCGGAGACGGCGGTGACCGTTGCGTACCTCTTCGTGAGGTTTTCGGTCCGGATGAGAGTCACAGCAGTGACCCTACGCAACAACGGATCAGGACCGGGGATGCGCGGCCCGGTAAGGGATCGGCAAAGCGAGCAAGCGGCCCCACGATGCGGGAGTACGTTGGCGACGCAGACCACCCTGCTGCCGCCCGGGACCTCGGCGTCATGTACCGAGGCCGAAAATGGATGAGCATGACGTTGCACACCCAGGAACAGATGCGACTGTCCATCACGCGACCGCCCGGGTCCACCGTCGTCTTCGTCCAGATCGCGGGCGACGTCGACCTGTCCGACACCGCGGCGCTCGACCTCGCGGCGCAGCAGCTGCTCGAGGCGCCGGGAAGCATCACCTACGTCGACCTCGGTGGGGCGAGCCTCGTCGGGTCGACGCTGATCGCCTTCCTCATGCACCTGGCCGACGCGCGCGGCCAGATCCAGCGGCCGCTGGTGCTGTGCCGGCCCTCGCTGCTCGGCCGGAAGGTCATCCGGATCACCGGCCTGGACCAGGTGGCCGAGATCCAGCCGCACCTGCCGGCCGAGTGGCCCTTGGAGATGGCCGACTGACCCGTCCGCAGTCGGCGGCTCAGGTGGCGCGGAGCCGGGCCAGCACGGCCTCCGCGTACGCCGTGGCGGGGTCGGCGCCGCGGGTGCTGACTTCGCCGCCGCGCCGTCGTCGACCACGACCGTGTAGCCGTCCGGCGTGCGCTCCAGCCGCCGGAACGCCGCACCGAGCCGGTCGCGCAGCTGGTCCTCGGCCGGCAGCCAGAGCGCGTCGTCCTGGTCGAGGGAGTCCAGCGCCCACTCGGTCGTGCCGTTGAACCCGATCACCGGCCCGCTGCGGAAGTGCTGCACCTCGACGGTCATGTCGGACAGGACGAAGACCTGCTCGTCCATGTCGCGGTCGGGGACGACGAACCGGTCGCCGGAGGCGGGCTCCCAGACGAGACCGGCGTCGCGCAGCGCGCGGGCCAGGGTGACGGTGATCACCGGCAGACGGTAACCCGCCTAGCCTGGCCCGGTGAGCCAGGTCCGGGTCGGTATCTCCGGCTGGACCTACCCGCCGTGGCGCGGGGTGTTCTACCCGCCCGGCCTGCCGCACCGGCTCGAGCTCGAGCACGCCGCCGCGCACGTCCGCACCATCGAGATCAACGGCTCGTTCTACGCGCTGCAGCGACCGGAGAGCTACCGCGGGTGGCACGACCGCACGCCGGACGACTTCCTGTTCTCGGTCAAGGGCGGCCGCTTCGTGACGCACCTGAAGAAGCTGCGCGGCGTCGACATCCCGCTGGCGAACTTCTTCGCCTCCGGTGTCCTCGCGCTCGGCGACGAAGCTGGGACCGCTGCTCTGGCAGCTGCCCCCCAACCTCGGGTACGACGAGCAGCGGCTGGCCGAGTTCTTCGCCCTGCTGCCGCGGACGACGACGGAGGCGGCAGCGCTCGCAGCCCGGCACGACGAGAAGGTCGAGGGTCGCGCGTGGCTGACGACCGACGCCGACCGGCCGCTGCGCCACGCGCTGGAGGTCCGGCACCCGTCGTACGAGACGCCCCGGTTCCTCGACCTGCTGCGCGAGCACGACATCGCCGTCGTCACCGCGGACACGGCGGGGAAGTGGCCGCTGCTGCTCGAGCCGACGACCGGGCTGGCGTACGTCCGGCTGCACGGGGACCGGGAGCTCTACGTGAGCGGCTACTCCGACGAGGCGCTGGACCGCTGGGCGGCCCGGATCCGGAACTGGGGTGACAGCGGCCTCGACGTCGTCGTGTACTTCGACAACGACGTCAAGGTGCACGCCCCGCACGACGCGCAGCGGCTGGCCGAGCGCCTCGGAGTGGGTGCTGTTTGACGTCGACCGGAATAGTTGTATGCTGCATCCAGTTACATGAGGCATGCAAGCAATACACATCCTGACCCACCAGCGGAGGACCCCGTGACCCTCGACCCGGAGAGCGTGCGCGCGCTCAGCGAGCAGGTCATCCGCCTGCAGCGGGCCTTCGGCCTGATGCGCCAGCAGATCGCCACCACGCGGTCGACCAGCGGCGACGGCGTGGAGTGGGCCGCCTACGGGCTGCTCTTCCAGCTGGTCAACAGCGGACCGCGGCGCAGCTCGGCGCTCGCCGAGGCTGCCTGCGTGGACCCCTCGACGGTGAGCCGGCAGGTCGCCCAGCTGGTCAAGGCCGGCCTCGTCGAGCGCCAGTCCGACCCCGAGGACGGCCGGGCCAGCCTGCTGGTGGCCACCGACCAGGGACGCGCGGCCTACGCGGCCAAGCAGGAGCACCGCGCCCGGATCTTCGACCACGTCCTCGACGGCTGGACGCCGCAGGACGTGGACACCCTCGCCCGGCTCCTGTCCCAGTTCAACGACAGCTTCGCCGCGCAGCGCGACTCGCTGCCCGGCCTCATTCAGCACCACCACATCAAGGAGAACGCATGAGCACCACCTCAGCCCGGGCAGTTGCCGGGCACGAGGCGTCGGGGGAGCTGAGCCACCGGCAGATCCTCACGATCCTGTCCGGGCTGATGGCGGGGATGTTCCTCGCGGCGCTCGACCAGACGATCGTCGCGACGTCGATCCGCACCATCGCCGACGACCTGCACGGTCTGTCGGCGCAGGCCTGGGTGACGACGGCGTACCTCATCACCGCCACGATCAGCACGCCGCTCTACGGCAAGCTCTCCGACCTCTACGGCCGGCGGCCGTTGTTCCTCATCGCGATCTCCATCTTCGTGCTCGGCTCTGCACTGAGCGGGTTCGCCACCTCGATGACCGAGCTCGCCGCGTTCCGGGCCTTCCAGGGCCTCGGCGCCGGTGGCCTGTTCTCGCTGGCGCTCACGATCATCGCGGACATCGTCCCGCCGCGGGAGCGCGCGAAGTACCAGGGCTACTTCCTCGCCGTGTTCGGTGTCTCGAGCGTGGCTCGGCCCCGTGATCGGCGGCTTCCTCGCCGGCCAGGCCTCACTGCTGACCATCACCGGCTGGCGCTGGGTGTTCCTCGTCAACGTGCCGATCGGCATCGGTGCGCTGCTGCTGGTCATGCGCAACCTGCACCTGCCGTTCACCCGCCGCGAGCACCGGGTCGACTGGCCCGGCGCGCTGTTCCTGATCGTCGGCCTGGTGCCGCTGCTGATCATCGCCGAGCAGGGCCGGGCCTGGGGCTGGGCCTCGGGTCGCGCCTCGATCGGCGTACGTCGTCGGCGTGCTCGGCATCGCCGCGTTCATCTGGGACCAGCGCCGGTACGGCGACGACGCCCTGATCCCGCTGCGCCTCTTCCGGGGCAAGACGTTCGGCATCGGCTCGATGCTGAACTTCATCCTCGGCATGGGCATGTTCGGTGGCCTCGCCGCGCTGCCGCTGTACTTCCAGATCGTCAAGGGTGCGACGCCGACCGAGGCGGGTCTGCTGCTGCTCCCGCTGACCGCGGGCATCATGACCGCCTCGATCGTCTCCGGCCAGATCATCTCGCGCACCGCCCGGTACAAGGTGTTCCCCATCCTCGGGGCCGGCCTGCTGGTCGCGGCCATGTTCGGGTTCGGCCAGATCGGCGTCGACACCGCGCTCGGTATGACCTTGTCCCTCTCCGCCCTGTTCGGCATCGGTCTCGGCTTCTGCATGCAGCCGTTGGTGCTCGCGCTGCAGAACTCGGTTCCGCCGCAGGACATCGGGGTCGCGACCTCGTCGGCAACCTTCTTCCGCCAGATGGGCGGCACCCTCGGCACCGCCGTCTTCCTGTCGATCCTGTTCTCCACGGTGGGTGACCGCATCACCTCGGCGTTCCGCGCGGACGCCGGCACCGCACAGTTCCAGGCGGCGTTGAAGGACCCGCAGGTGCTCGCGGACCCGGTGAACCGCCGGGTGATCGACGCGGTTGCCGGTGGCGGTGGCCTGCCGAAGGGCGCCATCGACGACACGTCGTTCCTGTCCCAGCTCGACGACCGGCTGGCCCGGCCGTTCCTGCAGGGCTTCTCGTCCGCGATCGACCTGGTGTTCATCACCGCGGCGGTGGTCCTCCTGTTCGCGTTCGTCCTCACCCTGTTCCTGCCCGAGGAGAAGCTGCGCACGATGTCGGGCATCCAGGCCCGGCGCCAGCAGGACGAGGAGATCGCGGCCAAGGAGAGCGAGGACGCGGCTGCCACGACGGCCACGGCCGCTGCGGTGTCCGCGCCGTCCAGCCAGATGGTCGACGCCGTGACGGTCGACGAGGCCGGTCACGACGAGGCCGACGTGGGTGGGGTCCGCCGCTAGGGTCTGCGGCCATGAGGGCGCGGCTGCAGGACATCGCTGCCCAGGCCGGGGTGAGCGAGGCCACGGTCAGCAGGGTGCTCAACGGCAAGCCCGGCGTCGCGGCCCCGACCCGGCTCGCGGTGGTCACCGCGCTGGACGTGCTCGGCTACGAGCGACCGGCCCGCCTGCGTGCGCGCAGTGCGGGCCTGGTCGGGCTCGTCGTGCCCGAGCTGGAGAACCCGATCTTCCCGGCGTACGCGCAGACGATCGAGACCGTCCTAGCGCAGCACGGCTACACACCGGTGCTGTGCACCCAGACGCCGGGCGGTGTCAGCGAGGACGAGTACGTCGAGATGCTGCTGGAGCGCGGCGTCGCGGCATCGTGTTCGTCTCCGGGCTGCACGCCGACTCGACGTCCAACCCGGACCGCTACCACCGGCTGATCGCGCAGCCGGGTGCCGATCGTGCTGATCAACGGTTACGCGCCGTCGGTGCCGGCGACGTTCTTCTCCAACGACGACGTCGCGTCGATGGAGCTGTCGGTGAGCCACCTGGTCTCGTTGGGGCACCGCCGGATCGGGCTCGCCATCGGGCCGGCGCGGTACGTCCCGTCCGTACGCAAGGTCGAGGGATTCCTGCGCAGCCTCACCGAGCACCTCGGACCGGTCGAGCAGGTCGACGTGGTCGAGCACACGTTCTCCACGGTCGAGGGCGGCGTGGCTGCTGCGTCGACGCTGCTCGAGCGCGGTTGCTCCGCCATCGTCTGCGGGTCGGACCTGATGGCCCTGGGGGCGGTCCGTGCGGCCCGCATCAGCGGGCTCGCCGGCGACCCGGCGCCGCGACGGGAGTTCGTGTTCCGGCCTGAGCTCGTCGTCCGCGGCTCGACCGGTGTCGCCATTCCTCGCTGACCGGGTGAGACGCTGGTGCCCATGCCGCTCTTCACACCCGACGAGGCCGTTGCCGAGCTGCAGCGCATGCTCCCGGTGCTCGACGAGATCGTCGCCCTGCGAGCCGACGCTGCCGAGCTGGCCGCCGCGGCGTCGCCCGGCGGACGGCCGACGGCGCTGGGCGCGGTGCCCGAGCTGAAGGGTGCGCAGGCGCGGTTGGACGAGCTGCTCACCCAGGTGCAGCAGACCGGCGTCGAGCTGAAGGGGCTGGCGCCGCTGCTGGTCGACTTCCCGAGCGAGCTCGACGGCACCGACGTCCTGCTGTGCTGGCTCGAAGGCGACCGCGAGCTCGGCTGGTACCACCGCACCGACCTCGGGTTCGCCGGGCGCCGACCGCTGCCCTGACGGCTCGAGGTCAGCGGGGTCGCTCAGATCAGCGGAGCACGAACCAGACGTGCTTGCCGTCCGGCTCCGGGTCGACACCCCAGTCGGTGGACATCTCGGCCACCAGGGCGAGCCCGCGGCCGTTCTCGTCGCTCTGCTGAGCGGACCGGGGGGCCGGCATGGTCGGCGACCCGTCGCGCACCCGGACCTGCAGCTCGCTCCCGTTGCAGTCGACCGCGACCACGACCGGCGGCCCGCCGTGCAGCACCGAGTTGGTCACCAGCTCGCTGACCATCAGGACCGCGTCGTCGAGCACCTCGCTGTGATGCTCGGCACACGTCGAGCCGCGGAGGAACTCGCGGGCCTGCGCCGGTGCCTCCCGGGTGACCGGAAGCTCGAGCACGGCACGCGGCGTGGACTGACACATGGTGGGCGGGCCTCCCGGTGGTGGCGGTCGGCGCGCCGAGCGGGCGCCACCCCAGGTCTGCCCCGACGATCCCGGCGTGAACCCCCATCTCCGGCCGGATCGAGGCCGCCCTACGGCATCCGTTCGTACGCGGGGATCGTCAGGAAGTCCTCGAAGTCCTCGGACAGGGCCATCTCGGTGAACAGGTCGCGGGCGTCCTCCCACCGGCCGGCCGCGAACGCCTCGTCGCCGACCGTCGACCGGATGACGCCGACCTCCTCGTCGATCAGCCGTTGCACGAGGTCCCGCGTCACCGTCGTCACCGGTGTCGAGCCGGATGCCGTTGTGCAGCCACTGCCACACCTGGGACCGGGAGATCTCGGCTGTGGCGGCGTCCTCCATCATGTTGTTGATCCCGACGGCTCCCGACCCGCGCAGCCAGGCCTCGAGGTACTGCACGCCGACTCTGATGTTGGAGCGCAGCCCGCCCTCGGTCACGGCTCCCGGCGTGCTCTTGCACGTCGAGCAGCTGCGCGGCGGTCACGTGCACGTCGTCCCGGGTGCGGTCGATCTGGTTCGGCCGGTCACCGAGCACGGCGTCGAAGACCTCGGTGCACAGCGGCACCATCGCCGGGTGGGCGACCCACGACCCGTCGAAGCCGTCGCCCGCCTCGCGGGTCTTGTCGTCGCGCACCTTCTGGAACGCGGCCGTGTTGGTCGCCTCGTCCTTGCTCGGGATGAACGCGGACATGCCGCCGATCGCGTGCGCGCCGCGCTTGTGGCAGGTGCGGACGAGCAGCTCGGTGTACGCGCGCATGAACGGCACCGTCATCGTCACCGCGTTGCGGTCGGGCAGCTGGAAGTCCTCGCCGCGGGTCCGGAACGTCTTGATGACCGAGAACATGTAGTCCCAGCGGCCGGCGTTGAGACCGGCGGAGTGCTCGCGCAGCTCGTAGAGGATCTCCTCCATCTCGAAGGCGGCCGGGTACGTCTCGATGAGCACGGTGGCCCGGATGGTGCCGCGCGGGATGCCCAGTGCCTCCTGCGCGTGCACGAACACGTCGTTCCACAGCCGGGCCTCGAGGTGCGACTGCATCTTCGGCAGGTAGAAGTACGGCCCGAGCCCGTTGTCGAGCTGCGTGCGCGCGCAGTGGAAGAAGTAGAGACCGAAGTCGGTGAGGCTGCCGGAGGTGCGCTCGCCGTCGACCAGGATGTGCTTCTCCGGCAGGTGCCAGCCGCGCGGCCGGACGACGATGGTGGCGACCTCGTCGGCGAGCGCGTAGTCCTTGCCCTCCGGCGACCGGAAGTCGATGCGCCGCTCGATCGCGTCGCGCAGGTTGAGCTGGCCCTCGACGAGGTTCTCCCAGAGCGGGGTGTTGGCGTCCTCGAGGTCTGCCAGCCAGACCTTGGCACCGGAGTTCAAGGCGTTGATCGTCATCTTGCGGTCGGTCGGTCCGGTGATCTCGGCCCGCCGGTCGACCAGGCCCGGGGCGGCGTCCGCGACCCGCCAGCTGTCGTCCTCGCGGACGTCCCTGGTCTCGTCCAGGAAGTCGAGCAGCCCACCCGCGGCCAGCTCGGCGTAGCGCTGCTCGCGCAGCCGCAGCAGCTCCTGCCGCCGGCCGTCGAAGCGGCGGTGCAGGTCGGCCAGGAAGGCGAGTGCCTCGGCCGTCAGCACCTCGTCGTACCGGTCCCTCATCGGTCCGTCGATCCGGGTCTCGGTCATGCTGCTCCTTCCGGTCGTGCACACATTCTGCCGGGGAGCGCGGTGAACGCCCGGGCAGCGAGCTCGCGCAGCAGTGCGGCGGTGCTGGGCCATCGCGAGCACGGGGTCCGGCTCGAGGTCGAGCAGGGCATGGGTCGCGACGACACCGAGGTCGGCGAGGCGGGCGCGGTCGGCGGCGTCCAGGTCGACCCGGCCGGCGAGGACGAGCACCGGCACACCGGCGGCCGTGGGCCCGTCGCGCGACGCCCACCGGCGCCTTGCCGGCCAGCGACTGGTGGTCGAGCGACCCTCGCCGGTGACCACCAGGTCGGCGCCGGCGAGCGCGTCGTCGAAGCCGACGAGGTCGAGCACCAGGTCGATGCCCGGGGTCAGCCGCGCGCCGAGGAACGCCAGCGCCCCGGCACCGGCGCCACCGGCC
>CAVYTH010000007.1:0-22651 GCA_963771345.1 uncultured Actinomycetota bacterium | reverse complement strand
GCCCGACGGCGAGGACATTCTCATGTACCAGTCGCCCACCGGTAAGTTCGCGATCGTGTCCGCGGACGAGGTCACGGTGACCCCTCTGCCGGAATTGCCAGGCGACGACCGGGCCCTCGGCTGGACCGGGGACCGGGTCGTCTGGCTCGTCGGCGGCGCAGGGGCAGCGGCTCGTCACGACCGACCGACACGGGCGCGACCGCCGGCTGTGGATCCGCCTGGAGCTCGGGTCGACGCCAGGTGCGACAACGTCACCTGGTCCCGGGCCATGACCGGCCGCGGCTGACCACCGTGGAGGCGGCGCCGCCGTATCCTCGGGCCGGTGCGCCTCGTCGACCATCTCCCGGCTCGGGGACCGCCGCGAGGCCGCCGACCCCGACACCCTCTTCGAGGCGTTCTCGGCCTGGACGGCCACCAGGGGCTCGAGCTCTACCCGGCGCAGAACGACGCGCTGGTCGAGCTCGTCTCCGGCAGCAACGTCATCCTCGGCACGCCGACCGGCTCGGGAAGAGCCTGGTCGCGGCCGGCGCGACTTCGCGCGCTCGCCGCACGGCCGCCGCACGTCTACACCGCGCCGATCAAGGCGCTGGTCTCGGAGAAGTTCTTCGAGCTGTGCGACATGTTCGGTGCCGACGGTCGGGATGGTCACCGGCGATGCCGCGTGAACCCGGAGGCACCGATCATCTGCGCCACCGCCGAGATCCTGGCCAACAAGGCGCTTCGCGAGGGGCGCGCCGCCGACGTGGGCCTGGTCGTGATGGACGAGTTCCACTACTACGCCGACCGGGATCGCGGCTGGGCGTGGCAGGTCCCGCTGCTCGAGCTGCCGAGCGCACAGTTCCTGCTCATGTCGGCGACCCTCGGCGACATGTCGCGCTTCGAGAGGACCTGTCGCGGCGTACCGGTCGCGAGGACCGCGATCGTCGCCACCGGCGAGCGCCCCGTCCCGCTGACGTTCTACTACGCGACGACTCCGATGCACGAGACGATCGACGAGCTGCTCGCACACCGACCGGGCGCCGGTCTACGTCGTGCACTTCACCCAGGCCGCAGCCCTCGAGCGGGCGCAGGCGCTCATCAGCATCAACGTGTGCGACGCGGGCGGAGAAGGACGCGATCGCCGAGATGATCGGCGGCTTCCGCTTCACCGCCGGCTTCGGCAAGACGCTGTCGCGGCTCGTCCGGCACGGCATCGGCGTGCATCACGCCGGGCATGCTGCCGCGCTATCGCCGGCTGGTCGAGACGCTCGCCCAGGCCGGGCTGCTCAAGGTGATCTGCGGCACCGACACGCTTGGGCGTCGGCATCAACGTGCCGATCCGCACGGTGCTCATCACGGCCCTGACCAAGTACGACGGGTCACGCACGAGGCACCTGACAGGCACGCGAGTTCCACCAGATCGCCGGCCGCGCCGGGCGGGCCGGGTACGACACCGCCGGCACCGTCGTCGTGCAGGCGCCGGACCATGTCGTGGAGAACGAGCAGGCGAAGGCCAAGGCCGGCGACGACCCCAAGAAGCTGCGCAAGCTGGTGAAGCGCAAGCCGCCCGAGGGCTTCGTGTCGTGGGGCGAGCCGACCTTCGAGCGGCTTGTCGCCGCCGAGCCCGAGCCGCTGACGTCGTCCTTCTCGGTCACGCACTCGATGCTGCTCAACGTCATCGCCCGGCCGGGTGACCCCTTCACCGCGATCAGCAGCTGCTGAGGACAACCACGAGCCGCGCGAGCGCCAGCTGCGCCACATCAGGCACGCCATCGCGATCTACCGCGCCCTGCTGGCTGGTGGGGTCCTGCAGCGGCTTGACCGGCCCGACCCGGACGGCCGGCAGGTGCGGCTCACGGTCGAGCTGCAGCCCGACTTCGCCCTCAACCAGCCGCTCTCCACCTTCGCGCTCGCCTCGCTGGAGCTCCTCGACAGCGGCTCGGCGACCTACGCCCTGGACGTCCTCTCGGTCCTGGAGGCCACCCTCGAGGACCCCCGCCAGGTGTGCTTGCGCAGCGCAACAAGGCGCGCGGCGAGGCGGTCGCGGCGATGAAGGCCGAGGGCATCGAGTACGACGAGCGGATGGAGCTGCTCGAGGACGTCACCTACCCGCAGCCGCTGCGGAGCTGCTCGAGCACGCCTACGAGACCTACCGCCGCGGGCACCCCTGGGTCACCGACCACGAGCTCAAGCCGAAGTCCGTCGCGCGCGACATGTCCGAGCGTGCGATGACCTTCACGGAGTACGTCGGCTTCTACCAGCTCGCGCGCTCCGAGGGGCTGGTGCTGCGCTACCTGGCCGACGCGTACAAGGCGCTGCGCCAGACCGTGCCGGAGGCGGCGCGGACCGAGGAGCTCGACCGACCTCACCGAGTGGCTCGGCGAGCTGGTCCGCCAGGTCGACTCCAGCCTGCTCGACGAGTGGGAGCGGCTGACCAGCATCGACCAGGTGGAGCACGCCGACGTCGCACGGCACCACGTCCGCGACGAGACGCCGCCGGCGGTCACCTCGAACACCCGGGCCTTCCGGGTGCTGGTGCGCAACGCGCTGTTCCGGCGGGTGGAGCTGGCGGCGCTGCGGCGCTACGCCGACCTCGGCGAGCTCGACGCGGACGCCGGCTGGGACGCGGACGCGTGGGCGGAGGCGATGGCCGGCTACTGGGCCGACCACGACCAGCTGATGACCGGCCCCGACGCCCGCGGACCGGCCCTGCTGCTCATCACCGAGGAGCCGGGCCGGTGGGCGGTGCGCCAGGTCTTCGACGACCCGGCCGGGGACCATGACTGGGGGATCTCCGCCAGCGTCGACCTGGCCGCCTCGGACGAAGCCGGTGAGGCGGTGGTGGTCGTCACCGCCGTCGACCGGAACGACTGACCGGCGCCTCCCCCACCGGCTGCATCCGCTCTGCGAGGGTGGCCGGGTGAAGCGCATCGCAGCCGCTCGCCCGGCGCTGGCCGCGGTGGCCGTCGTCGCTCGCGCTGCTCTCCCCCACCGCGCCCTCGCCGGCCGCAGGCGCCGAGGTGCTGCCGGCCTTCCGTTCGACGGTCCGCACCATCGATGCCGACCTGGCCGGCCGGATGACCTACACCTGGCGACCCGGCTGCCCGGTGCCGCTGCGCGACCTGCGCTACCTGCGGGTCTCGTTCGTCCGCTTCGACGGCACGGCGGGCTACGGCCGGCTGGTGGTGCACGAGGACCAGGCCCGCGCGGTGGTCGGTGTCTTCCGGTCGCTCTACGACCAGCGCTTCCCGATCCGGCGGATGCGGCTCGTCGACGCCTACCGCGGCAGCGACGCCGCCTCGATGGCGGCCAACAACACGTCGGCGTTCAACTGCCGGCGAGTCACCGGCGGCACGTCGTGGTCGGAGCACTCCTACGGCCGGGCGATCGACCTCAACCCGGTCCAGAACCCCTACGTGTCCGGGTCGACCGTGCAGCCTCCGGCCGGTGCGGCCTACGTCGACCGGTCACCGCTGCGCAAGGGCATGGTCACCCGCGCCGTCCGGTCTGCGTTCACGTCGGTCGGCTGGAGCTGGGGCGGGTCGTGGACGACGAAGAAGGACTACCAGCACTTCTCGGCCACCGGCCGCTGAGCGGCTGCTGCTATTTCGGGGGGATCTGCGCGTCGTCATTGGTCTCGCGCAGCATGCCGGCGAGTGTCTGCAGCAGCGTCCACGCCATGGTCGTGTTGCGCTGCACGAGCGGCTGGAAGTCCCACAGCGTGATTCCCTGGCAGACGAGTTCGCCGTCAGCGGTCACCGTGGCTGAGCGGGCCCGCCCATCGATGAGTGCGATCTCGCCGAAGTAGTCCCCTGGATGCAAAGTCCGTCGAAACGCACCGTGCACGGTCACCGTTGCTGTGCCCGACTCGATGAGGTAGAACGCCGCAGCGTCCGACCCCTCCTTGGTGACGGTCTCGCCGGACGCGAACACCCGCTGTGTGAACAGTCGCGCGATAGCGTCGCGATCGGGCCCGGCCAGATCGGAGAACAGGGGCACGTGCACGAGTGAGTCGCCCGAGACCGGCGGCGCTGCCGGTGCCACTGTCGGCGCGACGCCCGCCGACCGCGTCACCGCCCGGCATTGCAGTAGGTAGAGCTGTCCGTCCGCGAAGGCCCACTCGATGTCACGCTCCGCGCCGTACACCCGCTCACAGTCGTCGGCCAGGGCCGACAGAGCCTGCAGATGCTCGTCGCGCAGACACAGTGACTCCACCAAGTCGGCTGCGACCTCCTCGTCCACGGTGCCACCGTCCGAAGCGGAACGAATCGCGAACTTCTTGAGTCCTGGACGACGCTCGAGTACGTCGCCCCCGCGGGCTACCCGGTAGGAGTCGGGAATGACCCGGCCCGCAACTACCGCCTCACCCAGACCCCAGCTCGCTTCGATCATTCGCTCGTCCGCGCCGGTGATCGGGTTTCGCGTGAACATCACACCCGCCGTCTCCGGCTGCAGCAGTGACTGCACGACCACGCCGACGCTCGGCCTGGCGAAGACACCGAGTCGCTTGCGATAGGTGATGGCCGAGTCGGAGTTGGCTGACCACCAGACTTCCCGGACCGCCGCCTCTACGTCGTCAGCCGACGGCACGTTGAGGACGGTGATGTGCTGTCCAGCGAAGCTCGCCCCGGCGCTGTCCTCGTCGACCGCGGACGACCGCACCGCCACGGGCATCGGCAGCGGTCGCACGGCGTCACGCAGCGCGGCCGTGGCATCGACCTCGCCGGACGCGATCGCGTCGACCGCGGGTCCCGGCAGGGCGATACCCGGTGGCACCGGCAGTCCGGCCCGCAGCGCGTCTCCCAGACCCACAGCTTTCCCGCCGTACAGCTCCTCCTTGTCCGCACCGACCAGCGGGACGATGCCGCTCACCCGAGGACCGTCACGGTGCCCGCGTCACCGTCCACCCGGACGAGGGTGCCGTCGGCGATCCGCTCGGTGGCATCGCGGGTGCCGACGACACCGGGGATGCCGTACTCCCGAGAGACGATCGCCGCGTGCGACAGAGCACCGCCGCTGTCGGTGACGATCGCGCTGAGCAACGGCAGCAGGATGTTGAAGGCCTCGGTGGTCGCCTCGGTGAGCAGCACATCGCCGCGCTGAATGCGGTCGAAGTCCGCCGCACCGGCGACGCGCCGCGCGATCCCTTCCCGTACGCCCGAGCTGGCACCCAGGCCGCGGATCACCGTTTCCTCGTGAGCCTCTTCCGAGACTGCAAACATCTCGCCCATCGCTGTGCCGATCGCAGCCATGAGCCGGGCCATCGGCGGCGGGAGCGCCGACGGGTCGGGCATCGGTGGCGGACTGTCCCCCAGGTGCATCGGGGCGTCCTTCGCGGTGTACGTCCGGTGGTAGGTGTGGCGGGCGTCCAGCTCCTCGGCCGTCGGCGTCGGCGCTCCATCAAGCATCGCGCACATCTCGTCGATGTCCGCGAAGACGAAGTGCTCAGGATCGTGGAGACGCCCACGTTCCGCGAGTCGACGGCCGGCTGCCAGCGCGGCACGGCGCATCAGCCCGGACGCCCAGATGTCTCCGTAGACACCGCGCTCGTCGCGCACCGAGTACCCGACTCGGGCCTCCTCGAGCAGTGCGTGGTAGTCCTCGCGATGCTCCTCCGGAACGTGGCTGCGGACGTCGGCAATCTGCTGGTCGAGGTCCGATGCCGCAGCTGTCTCGTCGATCGCGGTTCGGATGGAGCGCAGGAGCACGTCGGGCAGCTCGAGTGCGCAGTGGTTCGAGATGTCGAATCCGTCGAGCAGTCGGTACCCGACGAAGTCGAGGTAGTCGTTGAGCGCCTGACCGGTGGCGCTGGGTTCTCGCCGCAGGCGCTCGAGGAGTGCCCCGGGGTCCTCGTCCGAGCCGAGTGCCTCGCGCGCGGCAGCGTCGGCGCGGTAGGCCGCGACCAGTGTGGCGTGCTGCGGCGAGCTTCCACCGGAGACCGTTGATGCGCCGCGCATCAGACCGAGCAGCTTCACCGTCGGCAGACCGGTCCACTGCCTCGCGTGGGCGAGGAAGTCACCCGGGGAGATGACGGCGGTGCCGGTGAAGGCCATGTGTTGCCTGATCATCGAGACGTGGTTGTCGCGGCAACGGCGCAGGTGGTCCACCAGCTCCTCGTCCGTCAGCTGGTCGGGATCGATCGCCTGTATCTCGCGGTTGGCTTTCACCGATGCCGGCTTGCGAACCTCCTGCCACTCCTGCGCACTGTCACGCCACAGCTTGCGGTCGAACACCTCCGCGGCGCGCTGGACGCGGTCGGGGAACGCTTCGGGGGGCACGGGCTGCATCTGCCCGTAGCAGAACCCGTTGACGTAGGCGGTCCGTCTGGTCTGGATCGGGGCGCCGTAGTACGCCGTCATGTCGGCGTACCCGAGGCTGAACGGCTCCGGATGCATCTCCGCCCAGTAGGCGGTGACCGGTCGAGGGAAGTGCAGCGAATCGAGGTCCCACGACCCTGGACCGGGTGGCTCGAACGTCAGTTGCTGCTTGGTCGTGGGTGTCCATTGCGGACCCCTTCTCGAGGTGGACCGCCAGTCTGGCCATCACAGAACGTCGCGGACAAGAGGCAGGCCGGCGTCGCTCGGACCAGCAGCAGGTCATTCCACCCGAATAGATTGCAATGCCACGTGCGGCGCCATCGTTCACCGGACCTCTCACGAACCGAGCCGCGGATGGGCGGCTGATGACGCATAGCGCGCGTCGAACAGGTCCGGACCTGTTCGTCGATTGCCTGAGAAACGGAAGCGGGAACTCAGCCGCGTCGACAAAGCCGGGCCACCATGTCCGGTGCGGAACGCCGAGGAATGACGCATAGGTAGCGGGCAGTCAGTCGATCTGCTCGGTCAGCGGGACGACGGTTCCCTCCTGCCCTCACATGGGCCATCCGCCAGGTGAACTCGCACTCCACGAAGGTGCGGGCCTCGACCTCGAGACCCAGGTCGGTGAGGTGCTTCCCCGACGTGGTCGAACTGTCTGATGTGTGACGTCACTTCCATCGTCCAGTCCTTCTCCGGTCCCTTGGTCCAGGACGACGCTGCCGAAACTCGACATCCCGCAGACGTAATCTTGGAGGCTCTCCGGTTGGCCTCTGCGAGGGCAATCTCAAGGCGAAGCTCCCTTGGTGGCGAACTCAGTTGTCGCGACGCCTTGACGATCGACGGGTGGAGCCCAGCGCAACCCCTGACACCCGTCCAGGCTGTGACCACGGGGGTTGGCGGTACCGGACGAGGCGCATGGGGCACGTTGTCCACAGGCGGCGCATGCGGGGGTGGGACAAATCGGGCGGCGTCTGGTTACGCTCCCCGAGCCCGCCCTAGACCCCGGGGGACACCCGCGTGAACGCCATCGCCGCCGTCGAGGACGAGGTCCGCGAGCTGGTCCGGCGTCGCGGGCTCGACCCGGTCGCCGACCCCGCCGCCGTACGCCGGCTCGTCGACGACGTGATCGCCGACTACGACGAGCGCAGCGTCGGGCGGCACCCTCCCGCCGCTGGTCGACGCCGGGCTGCGCCGCAAGTCGGTGTTCGACGCGGTCGCCGGGTTCGGGCCGCTGCAGAAGTACCTCGACGACCCGACGGTCGAGGAGATCTGGATCAACGAGCCGACGCAGGTGTTCGTCGCCCGGCGCGGCGTGCACGAGCTGACGACGACGATCCTCACCGGCCGACGAGGTCCGCGACCTCGTCGAGAAGATGCTGAAGGCCTCCGGCCGCCGGGTCGACCTGTCCAGCCCGTTCGTCGACGCGATGCTGCCCGACGGCGAGCGGCTGCACGTCGTGATCCCCGACATCACGCGGCGGCACTGGTCGGTGAACATCCGCAAGTTCGTGGTGCGCGCGACGCACCTCGACGACCTCGTGCAGCTCGGGACGCTGACGCCGCAGCGCGGCCGCGTTCCTCGAGGCGGCCGTCGCGTGCCGGGCTGAACGTGCTGGTCTCCGGCGGCACCCAGGCCGGCAAGACCACGCTGCTCAACTGCCTGGCCGCGGCGATCCCGGCCCGGGAGCGGGTCATCACCTGCGAGGAGGTCTTCGAGCTGCAGCTCCCGCTGCCCGACGTCGTGGCGATGCAGTGCCGGCAGCCGAGCCTCGAGGGCACCGGCGAGATCCCGCTGCGCCGGCTGGTCAAGGAGGCGCTGCGGATGCGCCCGTCCCGCATCATCGTCGGCGAGGTGCGGCAGGAGGAGAGCCTCGACCTGCTGATCGCGCTGAACGCCGGCCTGCCGGGCATGTGCACCATCCACGCCAACTCGGCGCGCGAGGCCGTGACCAAGATGTGCACGCTGCCGCTGCTCGCCGGCGAGAACGTCAGCCACCGGTTCGTCGTGCCGACCGTCGCGGGCTGCATCGACCTCGTCGTGCACCTCGCGACCGAGCGGGACGGACGCCGTGCGGTGCGCGAGATCGTCGCGGTCCCCGGCCGGGTCGAGGGGGACGTCGTCGAGACCGCCGACGTCTTCGTCACCCGCGGCGGCGCAGCTGGTCCGCGCCGACGGCTAGCCGCCGCACGCGGAGCGGTTCGCGCGCGCGGGGTACGACCTGGCCCGCTGCTGCTCGCCGACGGGCTCGAGGGCTAGCGATGGGCGCTCTCGTCGGGCTGCTGCTCGGGCTCGGGCTGTTCCTGCATCTGGTGGTCGTTCTCGCCGCCTGCGCCGCGACGAGCCGGCCGGGTCACGCGGCGGGACCGGATCGGCCGACCTGCTCGCCCAGGCCGGCATCGAGGCGGTGACGCCCGGGGCGCTGGTCGCGTCGTGCGTCGGTGTCGGTGCCGTCGGTGCTCGTCGCTGATGTACGCCGTGTCGCGCTCGCCGGCCATCGCCTTCGCGTTCGCGCTGATCGCGGCGTACGGCGCCGGTCGCGCTGGTGCGGTTCCGGGCCCGGCAGCGGCGCGCCGAGCTGCGCGACCTGTGGCCCGAGGTCGTCGACCACCTCGCCTCCGGCGTCCGCGCCGGGCTGTCGCTGCCGGAGGCGCTGACCCAGGTCGGCGACCGCGGTCCGGAGGAGCTGCGCCGGCCGTTCGCGCGGTTCGCCGAGGACTACCGCGCGACCGGCCGGTTCGACGACTGCCTCGACCGGCTCAAGGCGACGCTCGCCGACCCGGTCGGGGACCGGATCGTCGAGGCGCTGCGGATGGCCCGCGAGGTCGGCGGCACCGACCTCGGCCGGCTGCTGCGGACGCTGTCGGCGTTCCTGCGCGAGGACGCCCGCACCCGCGGCGAGCTCGAGACCCGGCAGGGCTGGACGGTCAACGCCGCCCGGCTCGCCGTCGCCGCGCCGTGGATCGTGCTGGCGCTGCTGTCGCTGCGCCCCGAGGCGGTCGACGCGTACAACAGCGCCGCGGGTCTCGTCGTGCTCGCCGTCGGCGGCGGCGTGTGCCTCGTCGCCTACCGGGTCATGGTGCGGATCGGCCGGCTGCCGGAAGAGGAGCGGGTGCTGCGGTGACGCTGCTCGCTCGCACGGCGCCGGCTGCTCGGGCTGCTGGCCGGGCTGCCGGCCTGGCTGCTCGCCGTCAGCCGGGTGCCGGCGCTCCGCCGGCCGCGCCTCGACGACCGGCTCGCGCCGTACCTGCGCGACTCGACCCGCGCCCTCGCGGCTGCTGGCCCGCGAGCGGGCGCTGACGCCGTTCCCGACCCTGGAGCGGATCGTCGGCCCGTTCGTCGCGGACGCCGTCGCGGCTGCTCGAGCGGGTCCTGGGCGGCGCGGCCTCGGCCCGGCACCGGCTGGAGCAGGCCGGGCGCGGCATGACGCTCGAGGAGTTCCGCGCCGAGCAGGTGCTCTGGGGCGGCGGCGGGGCTGCTGGCCGGGCTCGCTGCTCAGCCTGTTCCTCGCCGCCAACGGCGGCTTCCGGCCCGGTGCCGCTGCTCGTCCTCTGCCTCGTCGCGGCGGTGACGCGGTGTCCTCGCTGCGCGACCGCTGGCTCTCCCGGGAGGTGGCCGTCCGCGAGGAGCGGATGATGGCCGAGTTCCCGACCATCGCCGAGCTGCTCGCGCTCGCGGTCGCCGCGGGCGAGGGGGCGGTCGGCGCGCTGGAGCGGGTCACCCGGATCAGCCACGGCGAGCTGGCCCGCGAGCTCGGCCGGGCGCTGGCCGACGCCCGCGCCGGCGCCTCGCTGGTCCAGGCGCTGCAGGGGATCGCGAGCCGGACGAGCCTGCCGCCGCTGGCGCGGTTCGTCGACGGCGTCGCGATCGCCGTCGAGCGCGGCACGCCGCTGGCCGACGTCCTGCGCGCCCAGGCGGTGGACGTCCGCGAGGCGGGTAAGCGGGCGCTGCTCGAGGCCGGCGGCCGCAAGGAGATCGCGATGATGGTGCCCGTCGTCTTCCTCGTCCTTCCGGTGACGGTGCTCTTCGCGCTGTTCCCGGGTTTCTACGGCTTCAGCTTCGCGAGCTGACGCATCGACGGCCTACGACATCCCGGCCCGCGAGCCGGTCAACCCGAAGGAAAGAAGGACGAGATGCAGGAGATGCGCATGACGGCGCGGACACCGTTCCGACGGCGGTGTCGGGGGCTGCACTGCTCATGTACACGCGCGTGGTGCACCGCGGCCGCGACCGCGGCGACGTCCCCGGCTGGGTGCTCGTCACGATCATGACCGCCGGGCTGGTCACCGCCCTGTGGCTGGTGGCCGACGACAAGCTCAAGCAGCTGTTCAACGACGCACTCGACGGAGTCGTCGGCAACGCTCCCTGACGGCAAGGCGTCACCGTGCGGACCTGGCGTGACGACCGTGGCTCGGCGATCGTCGAGTTCACCCTGGTCGGCATCCTGCTGACCGTCCTCTTCCTCGCGCTGCTGCAGCTCGGGCTGGCGCTGCACGTCCGCAACACCTTGGTCGCGTCGGCAGCGGAGGGTGCGCGCTACGGCGCGAACGCCGACCGCAACCCGGCGCAGGGCGCCGCGGTGACCCGCCAGCTGATCCGCGACTCGCTCGCCGACTCGTTCGCCGACGGCGTGACCTCGGGCTTCGAGACGGTCGACGGCATGCAGACCGTCTACGTGCAGGTCGACGCGACGCTGCCGGTGCTGGGGCTGCTCGGTCCGCCGCGGACGATCCGGGTGCGCGGGCACGCGCTGGAGGAGGCGCAGTGAGCGCCGTCGCTGCGCGTGGTCCGCCGCCTGCGCGCACGGATCGTGGTGACGACGAGGGCGGGAACGCGATCGTCGAGTTCGTCTACCTCGCGGTGTTGCTGATGGTGCCGCTGGTGTACATCCTGATCACCGTCTTCCGGGTGCAGGCCGCGTCGTACGCCGTGTCCAGCGCGGCTCGCGAGGCCGGCCGGGTCTACGCCACGTCGGAGACGCTGGACGACGCCGGCCCGCGGGCGTTCGCGGCTGCCAGCCTGGTCATGAGCGACAGCGACCTGCCGTTGCGGCCCGACCAGATGGAGATCACCTGCTCGCGGACGCCGTGCCTGCAGCCGGGCTCGCAGGTGAACGTGGTGATGACCTACCAGGTCGCGCTGCCGCTCGTACCGCGGTTCTTCTCCGACCGGGCGCCGGCCTCGGTGCGGGTCACCAGCCGGCACCTCGAGGTCGTCGACCGCTACCAGGCAGGTGCCCGATGAGCTGGCTGGCTGAACGCTTCCGGCGGGTGCGGCACTCGGAAGATGACGGGCAGCTGATCCTGCTGGTGCTGGCCTACGCGGTGATCGCGGCGCTGCTGGTGACGGTGGTCGTCAACGTGTCGAAGGTGTACCTGAACCGGCGGTCGTTGGTGGCGGCCGCCGACGGCGCGGCGCTGAGTGCGGCCAACCAGCCGGATCTCGACGCGGTCTACAACGGCGCGGACGGGACGCTGCCGCTCAGCCCGGGCGGCACCGATGCCGCCGTACGCCAGTACGCGCGCGATGCCGACCTCGCGACCCGGTTCGAGGGCTTCCGCATCGTCGACGTCACCACCGACGGCGTGACCGTGACGGTGACGTTGCGGGCGGACGTCGGGATGCCGTTCCTCAACGTGCTCTCGGACCGGTACGACGGCGGCTACCCGGTGCGCGCGACAGCCCGGGCCCGCTCCCCGCTGACGCCCTGAGGCGCGACCTGCTCAGACGTGCAGGCGGTCGGAGATCGGGTCGACCTCGTGCGGGTGCGAGCGAGGTAGGGGAGCGGGGCGGCCGGTGGCGACCATGCGGCCCAGCGTGACGAGATAGCCGGCCAGGGCGAGTGCGATGGCCAGGACGATGAGTGGAGTCATCGCGGTGCCTCTTCCTTCGAGTGCTGATGTTGAGCCTACGCTGCGCCCGCCTCCTTGGGACCCCCTTGCAACCGCCTTGTAACCAGGCCGTCGGCACGCTCAAGTAGGCGGCCGGGAGCGGCCGATGTACCGAAGGACGATCTCCTTCGACGGCAGGCCCGGTGGCACCCCAGCAGGCACCCGATGTGAGCCCCGCCGCGACCCTGTCGCGCCGAGGCTTCCTCGGCATGGGCGCTGGCCTGCTCGGTGCCGGCGCCCTGGGCACGGTGAGCCTGGCCACCGCGCACGGCTGCCGAGGCCGCCGGGGGAGACCCGGTGCTGCACCTGCTCCGCCGGGCCACCTACGGGCCGACACCCGAGCTGCTGGCACAGGTGCGCAAGATGGGCGCCGCGAAGTGGCTGGAGAAGCAGCTCACGCCGTCCCGCGTCCCGGACGCCGCGATGACCGCGCTGCTGCGCCGCTGGCCCACCCTGCGGCTCTCGCCGACCCAGCTCAGCAGCCGGATCGGTCGCTTCCAGTGGGACGCGATGTTCGACCTGGTCGACGCGCACATCGCCCGCGCCTGCTGGAGCAACCGGCAGGTCCTCGAGGTGATGGTCGACTTCTGGTCCAACCACCTCAACGTCACCTGCCCGTCGTCCGACGTCTGGGGCACCCGGCACCTCTACGACGCGAACGTGATCCGCAAGCACGCCCTCGGCCGCTACAGCGACATGCTGGTGGCGTCCGCCCGGCACCCGGCGATGCTCGCCTACCTCGACAACGCCAGCTCCGAGAAGGACGCGCCCAACGAGAACTACGCGCGCGAGCTGCTCGAGCTGCACACCGTCGGCGTCGGTGCCGGCTACAGCGAGGCGATGGTCGCGTCGGCGGCGCGGCTGCTGACCGGGCTGTCGATCGACGACCGGTCGATGACCTACCTCTACGACACGTCCAAGCACGCGACCGGCGCGGTGAAGGTGCTCGGCTTCACGCACCCCAACCGCACGCCGTACGGCGAGAAGGCGGCCGTCGAGTACCTCCGGTACCTGGCCCGCCACCCCGCCACCGCCAAGCGGATCGCCCGCAAGCTCGCGGTCCGCTTCGTCAGCGACGACCCGCCGGCCGCGCTGGTGAACCGGCTGGCGAAGGTCTACCTGAAGCAGAACACCGAGATCCGGCCGGTGCTGCGCGAGCTGTTCCGGTCGCACGAGTTCAAGGCCTCGGCCGGCGCGAAGGTGAAGCGGCCGTTCGAGGACATGGTGTCCACGGTGCGGGCGCTCGGGATCCGGCCGCCGGCGTCCGGCACCGAGAGCGTCCGCCAGCTGCAGTGGCTGTCGGGGTCGCTCGGTCAGCCGCCGCTGGGCTGGCACCCGCCGGACGGGTACCCCGACGTCTCGCCGGCGTGGCAGAGCGCGGGCGGCACGCTGGCCCGCTGGAACGCCCACCTCGGCCTCGCCGCCGGCTGGTGGCCCAACGGCTTCCGTCGCCCCGAGCTCGCCGACCGGCTGCGACCCGCGCACCCGCGCACCTACGGCGCGCTGGTCGACGCCGCGGCCGCCGGGCTGGCGATGCCCCGGCCGACCCCGGCCGTGCGCAACGCGATCTGCGCCTTCCTCGGCCGCTCGCCCAGCGCCTCGCTGTCGGCCGACGACGAGGCCATGGGCTGGCGGCTGCCCTACGTGTTCGCGCTGCTGCTCGACAGCCCCGCGGCGGCGGTCCGATGACCACCTGCGACTGCGGCCACGTCGAGCCGGCCGGGCTGAGCCGTCGGCGGCTGCTCGGTGCCGCCGGTGCGGCCGCTGCGCTCGGCGTCGTCGGCGGTCTGGCTGCCGACACCGCGTCGACCCGGCTAGCCTTCGCCGGACCGGCGTACAGCGGTGACGTGCTTGTGGTGCTCAGCCTCCGCGGCGGGTTCGACGGGCTGTCGGCGATCGTGCCGGCGGCCGACCCGGCGTACGCCGGCGCCCGGCCCGGCATCGGGATCCCGACGTCCGCGCTGCTGCCGCTGGACGCGACCTTCGGGATGCACCCGGCGCTCGCTCCGCTCAAGGGGCTGTGGGACGCCGGTCAGCTCGGCGCCGTGCACGCGGCCGGCCAGCCGGACCCGACCCGCTCGCACTTCCGGGCGATGGAGGAGATGGAGCGGGCAGCGCCCGGCTCCGGCGTGCGCACCGGCTGGCTCGACCGGGTGAGCTCCGCCGAGGGCGCAGGCACGGCGTTCGCGACCGTCGGGGTCGGCGTCGAGGCCAACCAGCGGGCGCTGCTCGGCGCGGCACCCGAGCTGCTGATGGGGTCGCTGGACGAGTTCGCGCTCTCCGGCGCCGACGACGCCGAGGAACGTGCCCGCTGGACCGCCGCTCTCGAGGCGATGCACCGCGGCGCGCGAACCGAGGTGGCGGCACCCGCGCGGCTCACCCTCAACGCCATCGGTACGGCGGCAGCGCTGCAGGACACGGAGTACGTCGCGGCCAACGGCGCTGCCTACCCCGACGGCGACCTCGGCAACGCGCTGCGTGACGTGGCGCGGCTGGTGAAGGCGCAGGTGGGCCTCCGGGTCGCGACCGTCGACTTCGGTGACTGGGACATGCACGCCGGCCTGGGCCAGGTCGACGGCGGCTGGATGGCTCGCCAGCTCGCCGAGCTCGCCGCGGCGCTGGCCGCGTTCGCGACCGATCTGGGGCCGGCGCTCGGCGGCGTGACGCTCGTGACGCTGTCGGAGTTCGGTCGCCGGGTGCGCGAGAACGCCTCCGGTGGCCTGGACCACGGGCACGGCAACCTGATGCTGCTGATGGGCGGCGGCGTCGTCGGCGGCCGGATGCACGGTGGCTGGCCGGGGCTCGACCCGGGCGGCCTGGTCGACGGCGACCTGCCGGCGACCAACGACTACCGGGTGGTGCTCGCCGAGCTGCTGGAACGGCGCTGCGCGGTGCCGGCGTCCGCCGTGTTCCCGGGGCTGGGCAGTGCCCGCCTCGGTGTCGCGCGGGCCCGCTGACCCGCGCACGCGACGGCTAGCCCGGCTTCACGATCTGCTGGAACGCCCAGCTGTTGCCGTCCGGGTCGGCGAAGTAGACGAACCGGCCCCAGGCCTGCTCGTCGACCTCGCTGGCGTCGACGCCGCGACCCACCAGCTCGGCACGGATCGCGTCGGCGTCGGCCACCACGGCCTGCACGCCCTTCTGCGAGCCGGGCGCCATGTCCAGGCCGAGGCCGGTGCCGAAGGCGATCGAGCAGGCGGAACCGGGCGGCGTGAGCTGCACGAAGCGCAGCTCCTCGTTGACCTGGTGGTCGAAGTCGGCGTGGAAGCCGACCTTGTCGACGTAGAACTCCTTGGCGCGGTCGACGTCGGTGACGGGCATGAAGACGAGTTCCAGCTTGATGTCCATGCTCGAAATCTAGCCGTCGGGTCCGACAATCTGGAGGCCAGGGCTAGCGGCCGACGGCGACCGCCACCGGCGACAATGAGGGCATGGTGCACGGCTCCGAGGGAACCGTCGCGTTCCGGCTCTGGCCGCCGGTCGCGATCGGCGCGCCCCTGCTGGCCGGCTGGCTGGTCACGCTGCTCTGGGGTGACCCGGTCGACCTCGGCGGGTGGCGGGTTCCGCTCGGCTGGGCGCTGATGCTGCTGTTCGTCGGCTGGAACGGCTGGTCGCTGTGGCTGTTCCGCCGGCACGAGACCGGGCTGCTCCCGGGGCAGCCGACGAACGCGATGATCGAGGAGGGGCCGTACCGCCTCTCCCGCAACCCGTTGTACGTCGGCCTGCTCGCGCTCTACCTCGGGCTGGCGTTGCTGGCACCCACGTTCTGGGGGCTCGTGCTGTTCCCGGCCGCGGTGCTGCTCCTCCGCTGGGGCGCGATCCGTCCCGAGGAGCGGTTCCTGCACGAGCGGTTCGGTGCGCCGTACGACGACTACACGCGGCGGGTTCGTCGCTGGCTGTGAGCCTGACCGCCGCGAGGCGACGGACGGTCACGCGTGCAGGCTCGTCAGCGGATACCCAGCCGACTGCTGTCGCCGGTCAGCAGGCCCCCGTCGACCGGGAGCGTGTCACCGGTACCCAGGTTCTCGTCGAGCCGCTCAGCCGCCTGGTCCCGGGGATCGGCACGATCCAGGGCTGTCTGCGCCAGCAGCCAGGCCAGCGCCACCTGGCCGACGGTGGCGTTCTTGCGCTCGGCGACCTCGGTGATCGAGGTCGACGAGAGCGAGGTTGGCCTCGAGGGCCTCACGCTCGACGCGAGGAAGGGATGGCGCGGATGTCGTCCTCGCCGAACTGCGTCTCGGCGTTGACCTGCCCGGTCAGGAAGCCCGCGGCCGAGCGGACTGAACGGCTCGAAGCCGATGCCGAGCTCCTCGAGCGCGGGCAGGATCTCGTCCTCGGGCTCGCGCCAGAACAGCGAGTACTCGCTCTGCAGCGCCGTGACCGGGCTGCACGGCGAGGGCCCGGCGGATCGTGCCGACGCCGGCCTCGGACATCGCCGAAGTGGAGTACCTTGCCGGCCTCGATGAACTCCTTGACCGTGCCGGCGACGTCCTCGATGGGGACGTCCGGGTCGACGCGGTGCTGGTCGAGCAGGTCGATGGAGTCGGTCCGCAGCCGCCGCAGCGAGGTCGACGGCGACGAGGATGTGCTCGGGTCGGCTGGTGACGCCGGTCTGGTTGCCGTTCTCGTCGAAGGCGAACCCGAACTTGGTGGCGATGACGACGTCGTCGCGGACCGGCTGCAGCGCCTCACCGACCAGCTCCTCGTTGTGGAAGGGGCCGTAGACCTCGGCGGTGTCGAACAGGGTGACGCCCGCTCCACCGCGGCGCGGACGAACGTGATCATCTCGTCGCGCGGTGGTCGCGGACCGAACGACTGGCTCATGCCCATGCAGCCGAGGCCCAGGACAGCGACCCGCGCGCCCTCGTCCGCGAGGCGAACTGCGCAGGCCCGTCCTATGCCATGTGCTCCGCCAGTCACCAACGCTGCCGCACCGTCGAAGCGCCCACCCTGTCTGTGAACCATCGGACAAGGTTCGCACGTCACATTCCGTGGTTGGCTAGGCGCGGTGGGCTTGACGATCGGAGGACCGGATGGACTCGCACACGCAGGGCGTCGTGCCGATGCTCTCGTACGCCGACGGACCGGCGGCCATGGACTGGCTGGCGAATGCCTTCGGGTTCGAGGAGCGGGAGCGCTGGCTCGACGAAGACGGCGTGCTCTCGCACGGCGAGATGTCCACCGGCCATGGACTGATCATGCTGGCCACACCGACACCGGACTACGAAGGCCCTCGGCTGCACCGATCCCACTGCGACGCGGCCGCAGCCGCGGCTGCCTCCCCGTGGGTGATCGACGGTGCCCTCGTCTACGTCGACGATGTCGCTGCCCACTTCGCGCGTGCCAAGGACGCGGGTGCGTCACTGCTGTCGGAAGTCGAGTCCGGCCCGGAAGGCAGCCTCTTGTATCGCGTCGAGGACGTGGAAGGGCACCGCTGGATGTTCATGCAACGGGGCAACTGACCGCGAGGGCTCGCCTGTCGACCGACGGCTTAGGTCAGGGGTGGGTCGGTGGCTCTTGGTGTAGGTCTTGCCGAGTGGGCTGGTCCAGGTCTTGGTGCCGGTGTCGGGGTCGTAGCGGAGTTTCCACGGTCCGTGGGTCTTGGCGTTGTGGTGCTGGCGGCAGAGCGGGCCGAGGTTGATGCGGATGGTCTGGCCGTGGTGGGCGAAGGTGACGATGTGGTCGCAGTCGCACTGCTCGGCGGGCCGGTTGCAGCCGGGGAAGCCGCAGACCCGGTCGCGGTCGGCGACGAACGCGCGAGCTTGTCGGAGGGCCGGTAGGCTTGGCGCCGCGGTCCAGCAGCTGGCCGGTGGCGGGGTCGACGGTCCACCGGATCCAGTCCCGGTCGGCGGCCATCGCGCCGGGCCATCGGGGCGGGGATGGGTCCGTAGCCGGGGATCTCGCCGGGGTGGTCCGCGAGGCCGAGCAGGGTCGCCAGGTCGATCACCACCGCCGCGGACTGCGCGCCGCCGCAGGAGCACCTCGGCGCCTGCCGGCCGCTCCGGTGCCGGTCTCGGTGCCGTGCCTCGGTCGCTCGGTCGGTGGCGGTGTCGGTCTTGGTGAGCAGCGGGTCGTCGGGGTCGGCGCCGCCGTTGTGCAGCATGGCGTGCACCAGGACGTCGAGGCGCAGCGCGTCGATGCCGGCGTCGGGCAGGCCGGCCTGCTCGCGGGCGGCCTGTTCGGCTTTCGCGTCGGCGGTCAGGGCGGCCCACACGTCGCGGCTGATGGAGGCGGGCATGGTGGCCCAGTAGGACTCCATCGCCGTCCGGCTGCGGCATCCGCTCGATCGTCCGGGCCTGGGTCGCCTTCTGGTGCCGGTCCGCGGCCGAGGCCGGGTCGACCGCGATCACCGCCCGGGCCACGGAGCGCCTGAACTCCGAGACGGTCTGCTCCGGCGCCCGGACCAGCACCCGCGCCTCCACCAGGGCTGCGCCGGCGTCATCGTCGAGCTCGCGGACGGCCGCGACCAGGTGCGCGGCCTGCAGGTAGACGATGTCGCCGGCCTGCAGCGCGGCCAGCGTGGCGGGCAGCCGGCGGCGCAGCGAGGTCGCCACCCAGGTCCGCTCACCCGCGGTCGGCGGCGACAGCCGCAGCGCCGCGCCGACCTCGTGCCGGGCCTCCTCGCTCGGCCAGCCCCCGGCCCTCGGTCGCGTCGGCGACCGCACACAGCGCGCGCTGCTGCGCCCCGTCCAGCATCGCCCGGCACCGCTCCCAGGCCCGGATCAGATCGACCCGGTCGGCGTCGTCGAGCACCTACGGGTCGATCCGTGCCAGCCAGCCCACCACCGCGAGTCGGCCGGGCCGTCGGCGACCAGGCGCACCATCTCCGCGCCCAACCCGATCTCGACGACTGAATGCATGCCATGAAACTAGGGCGTCGAGCACCCCCGGACACAACCCTGCCACCCGGAAACCCTTTATCCACAAGGGATCCGAGGCCCGCGAATAGCCGCGAGGGGCGCGCCGCAGATCGCGGCGCGCCCCTCGTCGGGTGGTGCTGAGTCGAACTACCGCACCCGGCCGAAGAAGTGGCTGCCCGAGTAGATGTGGTCGCGGCGGACCCGGGTGCCCGAGTACGGCGCGTGCCAGATGTAGCCGTGGCCGGCGTAGATGGCGACGTGGTAGACGCCGCCGTTGCCGTAGAAGAACACCAGGTCACCACGGCGGGCGTTGCTGCGCGAGATGCGCTTGACCTTGCCGGCCTGCGCGGAAGACGAGTGCGGCAGGGACTTCCGACGTGGGCGAACACCCAGCGGGTCAGGCCCGAGCAGTCGAAGCGGCGCGGGCCCATCGCGCCGTACGCGTAGGGCGAGCCCTTGCGGCTACGCGCCCAGCTCGACGGCGGCGTTGCCCTTCTCGGCCGTGATCATCGCCGACGCACCCGAGGTGGTCGGGCCGACAGCCGAGAACGTGAACAGGCTGAACGCCAGCCCGAGCACCAGCAAGAAGGAGGTGAACAGGCGGGCAGGAGCGAATCGTGTCGCGGACATGCATTCCTTCGGGATCCGCCTACGAGGAGTGTCCTGTCGGGTTAGGGCGCCGAAGTTGCCCTGCCACTGTTCGTGGCTTCACCCCAAGGCCGCGACCCGATTCCGTCGCGACCGCACTGCTTGGGTTCTCCGCCCCTGCCACATCGACATACGTCGGGCATCTCGCGCGGTGGCAGGGCTCGGCGTCCGCGCGAATGGCCCCACCGGTTGCGGCGAGGACTTTGTCTGTCATTAACCATGCGGCACTCTCAGGGGTGGTCTTGACCAAAACGGCCGCCCTATTGAGGAAATGTGACGCGGCTAACGCGCCGAGGGGGTCGTTCGGACCAGGAGTGATGGTGCATGCGCACCCCGTGACGCCCGCCTCCCTCGTCGTCACTCGCTGTCACACAGGAAAGGGCTAGGCAGACATGGGTTTCCGCGTCGATCTCGTCCTCCTGGAGCCACCAAGCGCCACCTCACCGACGACGGCCGCCGATGGTGGGCCGTCCTGGTCACCTCTTCGGACTCGGTCGCGGGCCGGGGTGCTGGTCTGGGCCGTCCAGTAGCGCGTCGCGCTGGTGGGTCGGTGCCGCCGTCGTACGCCGGGTGTGGCTGAATGACTGCCGTGGTGGACGACGGGCGCTGGGAGCTGCGGTTGCCGAGAGGCACACCCGTGGCGCCGCTGCTCGCCATCGGGCGCCGGGTCGCCATCGCGGTTGCATCGTCCTCGTCAACTGGGGCGTCGTGCTGATCGAGCGTGACGGCTACAACGACAGCGCCGACGGTGAGCTGTCCGTCCTCGACGCGCTGTACTACACGACCGTCACGCTCTCGACGACCGGCTACGGCGACATCACCCCGGTCACGACTCGGCCCGGCTGATCAACGCGCTGCTCGTCACCCCGATGCGCTTCCTGTTCGTCCTCGTGCTCGTCGGCACGACCATCCAGGTGCTCACCGAACGTTCCCGCGACCAGTTCAAGGTCGCCCGCTGGAGGTCTCGCGTGCAGGACCACGTCGTCATCTGCGGCTACGGCACCAAGGGCCGCAGCGCCGTGCGCGCGCTGCGCCAGCAGGACGTGCCGGCCGACCACATCGTCGTCGTCGAGTCCGACCCCGAGAACGTGCGACAGGCGTCCGCCGACGGTCTCGTCACGGTGCACGGCTCGTCCACCAGGGACTCCGTGCTGAACGAGGCCGAGGTCGCGCAGGGCCAAGGCCGTGGTCGTCGCCGTCGACACCGACGACACCGCGGTGCTCACCACGCTCGACGGTCCGCCAGCTCGCGCCGAAGGTGACCCTCGTCGCCGCAGTGCGCGAGGAGGAGAACGCCGACCTGCTCATCCAGAGCGGCGCCAGCTCGGTCATCACGTCCTCCGACGCGGCCGGCCGGCTGCTGGGTCTGGCGACCGAGAGCCCGCGCGCCGTGGCGATCGTCGAGGACCTCATCGCCGTCGGCACCGGCCTCGACCTGATGGAGCGCGAGGTCACGTCCGGAGGAGGTCGGGCCGGCCCTCGCAGTCGCTCGGCGTCCCGGTCCTCGCCGTCGTCCGCGACGGCCAGACCCTCACCTACGACAACGACGAGTGCGGCGACCCTGCAGGCCGGCGACCGCATCGTGTACGTCGGCAGCAACGGCGGCGAGCACGGCGTCGTGCCCGCCCACCAGTGACGGCGTAGGCGGCCCGCGCGGGTCGCGTAGGCTCACTGCACGTGGCAGCCGTCGACGTGGCAGAAGAGCTCAAGGAGCTCGACCAGACCCTGACAGCATCGAGACGGTGCTCGACCTCGACGCGATGCGCGCGAGACCTGGCCGACCTCGACGAGCAGGCCGCCGCGCCCGACCTCTGGGACGACCAGGAGCACGCGCAGCAGGTCACCAGCCGGCTCTCGCACGTGCAGGGCGAGCTGACCCGGGTCGAGGCCCTGCGCCGGCGCCTCGACGACCTCGCGGTGCTGTTCGAGCTGGCCGAGGACGAGGGCGACGCCGGAGACGCTGGCCGAGGCCGAGCCCGAGCTGGCCGCGCTCGCGCAAGACGCATCGGCGAGCTCGAGGTCCGCACCCTGCTGTCCGGCGAGTACGACGCGCGCGAGGCCCTGGTGACCATCCGCGCCGAGGCCGGCGGCGTCGACGCCGCCGACTTGGCCGAGATGCTGATGCGGATGTACCTGCGCTGGGCCGAGCGCCACGGCTACCCGACCGAGGTCTACGACACGTCGTACGCCGAGGAGGCCGGCATCAAGTCGGCGACCTTCGCGGTCAAGGCGCCCTACGCCTACGGCACGCTCTCGGTCGAGCAGGGCACCCACCGGCTGGTGCGCATCTCGCCGTTCGACAACCAGGGCCGCCGCCAGACGTCGTTCGCCGGCGTCGAGGTGCTGCCGGTGGTCGAGCAGACCGACCACATCGACATCCCCGAGAACGACATCCGGATCGACGTCTTCCGCTCCGTCGGGCCCGGGCGGCCAGAGCGTCAACACCACCGACTCGGCGGTGCGGCATCACCCACCTCCCCACCGGCATCGTCGTCTCCTGCCAGAACGAGAAGTCGCAGATCCAGAACCGGGCCGCCGCCCTGCGGGTCCTCCAGGCCCGGCTGCTGCTCGTGCGCAAGCAGGAGGAGCAAGGCCGAGATGGACGCGCTCAAGGGCGACAGCGGCGGGCTCGTGGGGCAACCAGATGCGCTCCTACGTCCTGCACCCGTACCAGATGGTCAAGGACCTGCGCACCGAGTACGAGACCGGCAACACCGCGGCCGTGCTCGACGGCGAGATCGACGACTTCATCGAGGCCGGGATCCGCTGGCGCAGGCAGGTCGAGAAGGCCGGCTGACAGTCACCTGAACCCTGCTCGGGCTCGAGGGCCGGTGGCCCACCTTGATGGGCCGGACGGGTGATCTGGTCGCGTGAAACCGGGACATTCATGGCCAACGCTTGGCGAGTTCGGGCGACTCGCTTGACCGGGCAATCGGCCGCGCACACTCTGTGCGTGCG
>CAVYTH010000006.1:0-287464 GCA_963771345.1 uncultured Actinomycetota bacterium | reverse complement strand
ACCCGCGCCGGGTGCGCGACCAAGGTGTCGAAGGTGCTGGACATGACCCCAACCTACCGAGGACCCCGGACACAACCCGCCCGTCATCAACAGCCGCAATCCCTTTGTGGACAAGGCTTTCGGTCATCCTCAGGAAACCGCACGGCGGCGACACGGCGGTGACATGACGCGAACCACTTGCGCATGATCACGGTGATCATGCGCAAGTGGTTCAGGTCACTGGGAGGCCGGAGCCCTTCGTCAGTGGCCGGCGGGGAGCTTCCGGTCCAGCCAGCCGGGCAGCCACCAGTTCCGACGTCCGAGCATCGCCATCGCCGCGGGCAGCAGCACCGCCCGCACGATCGTCGCGTCGATCAGGACCGCAGCCGCCAGGCCGACGCCCATCTGCTTGAACTCCAGCAGCGACAGCGTCGCGAAGATGCTGAACACGCCGACCATCACCGCCGCCGCACTCGTCACGACACCGGCCGACGCCGTCACGCCGCGCGCCACCGCGGCGCGAGTCGGCTCGCCCGAGTGCGTGCGCCTCGCGGATCCGGCTCACCACGAAGACGTGGTAGTCCATCGACAGCCCGAACAGGATGACGAACAGGAACAGCGGCAGCCAGTCGATGATGAAGCCGCTCTCCTGCACGCCGAGCAGGTCGGCGCCGAAGCCGTGCTGGAAGATCAGCACCAGCAGGCCGTACGCCGCGGCGACCGACAGCAGGTTCAGCACCACGGCCGTCGCAGCGACGACCACCGACCGGAACGCGAGCACCAGCACGACGAAGGTGACCGCGAGCACGAAGCCGATGACGAACGGCAGGTGCGACTGCAGGCGTCTCGGTGAAGTCGACCGACCATGCCGTGTCACCGGTGACGGCCACCTCGGCGCCCGGCACGCTCGTCCTGCAGGGCCGGCGCGAGGTCGGTCACGCAGCAGGGCGAGCGACTCCTTCGACTGGTCGCTGTTGAAGTCGCCCACCATCGCCAGGTCGACCGTGGCGGTCCGCCCGTCCGGTGCGAAGTCGACCTGCGACTCCCCCAGGTCGGCGAACTTGCCGCTCGTCCCCGGCGTCGGCGACCAGCTCGGTCAACGCCTGCCTCGACGGCGGCCTTGTCCAGCGGCCGGTTGTCGTCCGACCACACCACGACGGTGTGCGCGAAGCCGGTCTCCGGGAAGGCGGCCGTCATGGCGTCGTACGTCGTTCATCACCGGGATCGACCGCGGCAGCGAGTCGGCTCCCGACTCACCGAGCTTCATGCCGAGCGCCGGCAGCGCCAGCGCCGTCATCGCAACGCCGGCGATCACCAGCGAGACCAACGGCTTGGCCAGCACGACCCGCATCACGGCCGGCCAGAACCGGCCGGCACCGTGCCGTCGAAGCCGGTGCACGAACGGGATGCGCGGCCGGTCGACCTTGTCGCCGAGCAGCGAGAGCACGGCGGGCAGCACGGTCAACGAGCCGAGCACGGCCACCGCGACGACCAGCATGGTGCCGATCGCCATCGAGCTGAAGATGACGTTGCCCGAGAACAGCAGCCCGGACATGGCGACCACGACCGCGATGCCCGAGACCACGACGGCCCGGCCGCTGGTCTGCGCCGCGATGTCGATCGCCTCGCGACGGCTGGCGCCGCGTGCCCGCTCCTCGCGGGTGCGGCGCACGTAGAACAGCGAGTAGTCGACGCCGACGGCCATGCCGATCAGCAGGATGACGCTGTTCAGCGTGTCGCTCGCCGGCTGCAGGTGCGACACCAGCGCCGACAGGCCGATGGCGGTGCCGACCGCCGACAGGGCGAGCAGGAGCGGGTACGCCGGCGGCGATGATCGCGCCGAAGGTCAGCAGCAGGATGCCGAGCGTGATCGGCAGGCTGAGCTTCTCGGCCCGCATGAAGTCGTCCTCGACCTGGCCGTTGATGGCGTGGTCGATCGACACGCTCGCCGACCTGGCCGATGTGCAGGCCCGGGTGGTCGGCGGCGACCGCAGCCGTCGCGTCGAGCACGGCCTCGATGCGGGCGTCGGCGACCTCCTCCGCCGCCGTGCCGGTCGCCTTCCCGACGTCGAGCTGCACCGGCACCATCGCCGAGCGCCCGTCGTCGGCGCGGACCAGCCCGCCGACCTCGGCGACCGCGGGCAGCGCCGAGAGCCGCTCGCGCAGCTCGCCGGCAGCGGCCTGGGCGTCGGCGTCCGAGAGCTGCTCACCGCGCGGCGCCTGGATCAGCACCCGCTCGGTGAAGTCGGCCGGGTAGCCGGCCTGCTCGATGGCGAGGTCCGCCCTGCCGGACGAGCCGGTGCCCATCTCGCCGTCGGTGAGCAGCCGGGTGCCGGCCGCACCGCCGCCGACGATCGCAGCCGCGACGAGCAGCACCCAGAGCAGCAGTGCCTTCCAGCGGTGCCGGATGCTCCAGCGGGCCAGCCGCTCGGCGGCCCCGGCGGCGGCGACCGGCAGGCGGCGGGGACGACGTGGTGCCGGGCGTACCCGGCGGCGCGACGACAGTCATGGTCGGTGCTCCTTCTGGCAGTTCCGGACGGGTGTCCGGCGACGTCCTCCACCGTCGCGAGCGGGCGGCGCCGCGTCTCTGCGGCCAGCGGCCGACCTGGGGTGGGGCTAACCCGCAGGTCGGACCCGGTGGCCCACCGGCTCGTCGCGACTGCTCGGTGTCCCTAACGTTCGGCCGAGCGACCGGACGGACAGACCCGACGGACCAGACCGAGAGGCGGACCTGCGCATGAGGTGGCTGACCCGGCCCCTGCTGGAGCTCGGACTACCTCGTGTCCGGGCTCTTCGCCGGCGTCATCACCTTCACGGTCACCGTCACCGGGCTGGCGCTGAGCATCGGCCTGATGCCGGCCTTCCTGCTCGGCATCCCGGTCGTTCGTCGCCGTGGTCTACGTCGTGCACGGCCTGGCGGTCATGGAGCGCGGCCGCGCGGCCGCTGTTCCTCGACGTCGAGCTGCCCGGCCGCCCGATCCGCAACGCGCCCGGGCTCGACTGGCTGCGCCGCTCCTGCTGCGCGCCAGGTCGCCGGAGTTCTGGAAGGAGGCCGCGTACGGCGTCCTGCTGCTGCCGCTCGGCGTCGTGCTCGCGTCCGCTCGCGCTGCGCCTTCTGGTCCGCCGCGTTCACCGGGCTGCTGCTGCCCGCTCTACGCCGAGCGGCTGCCGGGCGACGAGGCCATCACCTGGCTGGACTGGTCGGACCGCCTCGAGGTCTGGCCGCGGCTTCGGCGCCGGCTGGTCCTGCTGCTGCTCGCCCGGGTGCTCACCGCCGGGCTTGGCGCTCGCCCAGCGTCGCCCTGGCCTCGGGCGCTGCTCTCGCCGAGCGACAGCGACGCCCTGCGCGCGCAGGTCACCCAGCTCACCGAGACCCGCGCCCGGGTGGTCGACGCCGCGGACGCCGAGCGGCGCCGGATCGAGCGCGACCTGCACGACGGCGCGCAGCAGCACCTCGTCGCGCTCGCGATGAACCTGGGCCGGGCCAAGGAGAAGATGGACAGCGACCCCGAGGGCGCCCGCGAGCTGGTCACCCAGGCGCATCAGGAGGCCAAGGACTCGATCAGCGCAGCTGCGCAACGTCGTGCGCGGCGTGCACCCCGCCGTACTCACCGACCGCGGCCTCGACGCCGCCCTGTCCGGCCTCGCCTCCCGCTCCCCGGTGCCGGTGCGCCTCGACGTCGACGTCAGCGAGCGGCCGAGCACCACCGTCGAGGCCGTCGCCTACTTCGTCGTCAGCGAGGCGCTGACCAACGTCGCCAAGCACTCCGGCGCCACCCGCGCCGACGTGCACGTCGAGCGCGACGGCGACCGGCTGCTGGTCGTCCGTCTCCGACGACGGGCACGGCGGCGCGACCGAGCAGCCCGGGCAGCGGCCTGGCCGGCCTGCGCGACCGGGTCGCGGCCGTCGACGGCACCTTCCGTCCTGCAGAGCTCGCCGTCCGGCGGGACGACCGTGACCGTGGAGGTACCGTGCGCGTCCTGATCGCCGAGGACTCGGTGCTGCTGCGCCAGGGCCTCGTCCACCTGCTCACCGACGCCGGCTTCGAGGTCGTGGCCGCCGTCGACGACGCCGACCAGCTGCTGCGCGCCGTCGACGAGCACCGTCCCGACATCTGCGTCGTCGACGTCCGGATGCCGCCGACCCACACCGACGAGGGCGTGCGCGCGGCGCTGGTCATCCGCGCGCAGTACCCGCGAGGTGGCGGTGCTGATGCTCAGCCAGTACGTCGAGGAGCGCTACGCGACCGACCTGATCGCCTCCGACACCCGCGGCTTCGGCTACCTGCTCAAGGACCGGGTCGCCGACGTCACGGAGTTCGTCGAGGCGGTACGCCGGGTCGGCGACGGCGGCACCGCGCTGGACCCGGAGGTCGTCGCCGCAGCTGCTCGTCCGCAGCCGGCGCAGCCGACCCGCTGGCCGGCCTGACCCCGCGCGAGACCAGCGTGCTCGGCCTGATGGCGGAGGGCCGGTCCAACGCCGGCATCGCCGCCGAGCTGGTCGTCAGCGAGGGAGCGGTCGAGAAGCACGTCGAGCTCGATCTTCACCAAGTTCGGCCTGCCGCCGGCCGAGCAGGACCACCGACGAGTGCTGGCCGTGCTGCGCTGGCTGAACGGCTGAGGAGTCCCCATGAGCACCGACACCGACTACCGCCCCGCGAGCAGGCCGGCCGTCCGGCGACCGCGAGCCCGGGCTGCGCACCCCGCTGCGCATCCTTGCCGTCGGGCTCGCCGTGCTGATGGTCGGCTGGTGCGCCCTCACCCTGGTCAGCCTGCTGGCCCGCGGGAACGGCGAGGCCAACGGCACCTACAGCGGCGTGACCTCGCTGGTCGGTCGACACCGGCTTCGAGTCGGTGGAGATCGTCGGCTCGGCGGACCGCGACCAAGGTGTCGCTGGAGCGCACCTACCACTGGTCGCTGGGCCGGCCCACCGTCCGGGTCCGGCAGCAAGGCGACGTCCTGACCGTGTCGTCGTCCTGCCCGTTCCAGGTCGGCATCGGCTGCACCGGCAAGGTCCGCCTGCAGGTGCCCGCCGGCATCGACGTACGGGCCAACACCTCCGACGGAGGCCTGACCCTGCGCGACCTGACCGGCCCGGTGGACGCGTCGACCGCCGACGGCGACATCGACGCGGTCGCCCTCACCGGTGAGCTCGCCTTCGCGGTCAAGGACGGCTCGGTCGACGCCTCCGGCATCCGCACCGGCACGGTCGCGGCGCAGTCCGCCGACGGCGACGTGCGGCTGTCCTTCGCCGTGCCACCCACCACCGTCACCGGGTCGTCGAAGGACGGGTCCATCACGGTCCTGGTGCCGCGCGACAAGACGGCGTACGACGTGGACCTGTCGGTCAACGACGGCTCCCGCAACGTCGACGTGCCCACCGACCCGGAGTCCGACCGCCAGATCACCCTGTCGGCGGCCGACGGCTCGCTGACCGTCGCTCCTCGCTAACAAGCGCCCCTCGGCACTGACACCGGTCGTCCCTAGGCTCTGGTGCCGTGCCTTCGTCGATCGTGGACGTGCTGCTGGCCAGCGAGGAACCGTCGGTCCGCTGGAAGGTGCGGGTGCACGCCCTCGGCGAGGACCCGGACTCGCTCGCGATCCGGCGGCTGCAGGGCCAGGTGCGCCGAGCGCCGCGGACCCGCGCGCTGCTGGACGGCTGGGCCGCGAACCCGTGCGGCAGCTACACGAAGTGGCAGGGCGGGCACTGGGTCCTCGCCGCGACTCGCCGACCTCGGCTACCCGGCCGGCGACACGGACTCTGTTCCCGCTCCGCGACCAGCTGCTGCGCACCTGGCTCGCGCCGCGCTACCTGCGTGACGGCAAGCCGACGAGGTCGGCAGACGTCAAGGCCGAGGCGACAACCAGCGTCCCGGTCGTGGCCGGCCGGCACCGGCGCTGCGGCTCGCAGCAGGGCAACGCACTGCTGTCGACCGTCGTCCTCGGGCTGGACGACGGTCGCGCCGCCACAGCTCGTCGAGCGGCTGCTGCACTGGCAGTGGCCGGACGGCGGCTGGAACTGCGACACGAGCGCCGGACGCGACCTCGTCGTCGGTGTACGAGACGCTGCTGCCGATGCGCGGCCTGCACGCCTATGCGCGGAGAGCACCAGGACACGACCGCGCAGGCCGGCGCCCGCCGCGCCGCCGAGGTCCTGCTCGAACGCCGGCTGCTGTTCCGCCGGTCCACCGGCCGGTTGATCTGGCCGGACTGGTCGCGGCTGCACTACCCGGTCTACTGGCGGTACGACGTGCTCGCCGCCCTCAAGGGACTGGCCGAGCTCGAGCCTGATCGACGACCCGCGCTGCGACGACGCGCTCGACCTGCTGGAGAGCAAGCGACTGCCGGACGGCGGCTGGCCGACCGAGGCCCGCTACTACAAGGGCTCCAGGGCACCGACCCGAGGCGCGGCAGTCCTTCGACCACGTCGACTGGGGCGGCGTCGACAAGCACCGGACCAACGAGTGGGTCACCGCCGACGCGCTCGCGGTGCTGGCGGCGGCCGGTCGGCTGAGCTGAGTCATCGGCCGAGCAACGTCAGAGCGGCCGGTCGAGGCGCCGCGACATCTCCCGCAGGGCACGCTCGGCGGCAGCTGCGACCGCGCGCTCCGGGTCGTCGAGGCAGTCCCGCACCGCGTCGGCGTCCTCGGCCTCACCGACCCGGGCGAGTGCCCGGACCGCAGCCGACCGCACCCGCGGTACGTCGTCGGAGCAGCATCCGTGCAGGGCCTCCGCCGCCTCGCCGAGCTGGTGCTCCCGGGCGACCTTGGCGCACATCTCGCGCACCCGCCACGACTCGTCGGACAGCCCGCCGACCACGGCAGCAGCCGCCTGCGGGCGGTACACGTGCAGCAGACCCCGCGCCGCCCACACCCGCGGCCAGTAGTCGAGGGCGAGGGCCTTGTCGACCATCGAGGCCGAGCTGCGCCCGCCGATCCAGTCGAGGTCCGGCAGCTCCGGGTCGACCCAGTCGCCGCCGCGGAGCAGGTCGACGCACCAGTCGACGACCGCGTCCGCACCGACGAGCCCGACCAGCGACTCGACGCGCTCCACGGGCCGAGCGGCCACCTCGTCGGCCGTCGGTGCGCGCACCGGCGTACCGGTCAGGTGATCTCGAGCAGCTTCTCGCGGACCGCGTAGACCACGGCCTCCATCCGGGAGTGCAGCTGCAGCTTCTCCAGGATGTTGCGGATGTGGTTCTTCACCGTGTTCTCGCTGATGAAGAGCTCCTTGGCGATGTCCCGGTTGTTCAGCCCCTTGGCGACCAGCTTGAGCACCTCGAGCTCGCGGTCGGTGAGCCGCGGCGCGGGCACCTGCTGCCGCTCGTCGCCCTTCTTGATCATCGTGGCGAACTCGGTGAGCAGCTTGGAGGCCATCGACGGGCTGATCAGCGACTGGCCGCCGGCCACCGACCGGATCGCGGCGGCGACCTCGTCGATCGAGATCTCCTTGAGCAGGTAGCCGCTGGCGCCGGCCTTGATGGCGTCGTACAGGTCGGCCTCGTCGTCGGAGATCGTCAGCATCACGATCTTCGCGCTCGGCACGACGTCCTTGATCGCGGTGCACGCCTCGATGCCGCTGCGGCGCGGCATCCGGACGTCCATCAGGACGATGTCGGGCAGCAGCGCGGAGGCGAGGTCGACCGCCTCGGCGCCGTCGCCGGCCTCGCCGACGACCTCGATGTCGGTCTCCTGACCGAGCACCATCTCCAGGCCACGACGGAACAGCGCGTGGTCGTCGACGACAAGGACGCGGATCGGTTCCGCGGCGGAGCGTCGCGCCACGCCCGCAGCTCCCTCGCTCACCCGCACACCTCTCGGACACCTCTGGACGGCGGGAACCTGACGCCCGCACCGGTGCGCATCCTCGCACGTCAGCGCATCAGTGAGGCGACGAAACCGCGGATCCCGCCGCGGACGGACGGTCAGACAGCCAGCCGGATCACGCCGTAGTCGTAGGCGCGGCGCCGGTAGACGACGCTGGGTTGCGAGGTCTCGGCATCGACGAACAGGTAGAAGTCGTGGCCGACCAGCTCCATCTCGTACAGGGCCTGGTCGAGGTTGATCGGCGTCCCCGAGTGCACCTTCTCGCGCACGTACAGCGGGCCGCCGTCGGCGGTGTCTGCCTCGGACTCCTGCCTCCACCGGCAGGGTGGCGCGGGTCCGCGGCGCCGTCGAGCGCCGCGGTGGCGGCGGCCACGGACACCGGGGTCTTCGCACCGTGGTGCACCCGCCGGCGGTCGTGGGCCCGGCGCAGCCGGGACTCCAGCTTGGTCACGGCGGAGTCCAGAGCGGCGTAGCAGTCCTGGGCCGCTGCCTCGGCGCGCATCACCGGTCCGCGCGACAGGATGGTGATCTCGATGCGTTCGCGCAGATCGGCCAGCCGTGGGTTCTTCTCCTGGGAGCACTCGACGTCAATGCTGATCACCTTCGGGTCGAGCTTCTCGAGCTTGGCGAGCTTCTCCGTGACGTGCGTGCGGAAGCGCTCGGTGACCTCGGTGTTCCGACCCTTGACGACGATGTCCACGTAGTGATCCTCCTCTGTCAGAACCAGGTAGTCAGACGGCGGGGAACAGCGGCACCCGCCCGGCCGACCTGGTCTTCGACCCCACATCCGCCTGCAGAGGGTCTCGCAGCGGTAGCCGCCACTACTCCCCTTCTCCCGGGTCGGAGGACATCTGGACCTCCGTCGGGGCAGGACTTACTTCTAAGCCGCACCGTGATCGGACGACGAGAAGTCGCCTTACGTGGGCCGTTTCGCCTGCGACTGGCATCGGCTTGCCGATCCGCTGCCCCGCGAAGGGCGAGCGGTCCGGCGCAACCACGGACCCGGGCGGGTGCCATATCGGAACGCTAGTCCCTGCAGGTGAGCAAAGACAGACCGGTCCCACGCCGGGCGGTGGCGGCGACCACGGCGGCCGCCACCACCACGGCCCCGGCCGCCCGCAGCGCCCGGGCCGACTCGGCCAAGGTCGCGCCCGTGGTGACCACGTCGTCGACCACCACGACCGGCCGGCCGGCGACCGCGGTCCGCCAGCCGCGGCGGCACCCGGACGGCGCCCGCCGAGGTTCTCGGCCCGGGCCTCGACCCCGAGGCCGGCCTGGTCGCGGGTACGGCGGGACATCCGCAGCACCGGCGCGACCCGGGCCTCCACGCCGGTGCCGCGCAGGCAGCGGGCGGCTGCCCGGGCCAGCCGCAACGTCGGGTCGTTGCCCCGCTCGCGGACCGCAGCCGAGCGGGACGGCGCCGGCACCAGCAGCGGCTCCCGGCACCCGGCCGCCGGCTGCCGCAGCCGACACCGCACGCGCCAGCGCCGACCCCAGTGGCCGGGTCAGCGTCAGAGCGCCGCGCTCCTTGTGCGCGAGCACCGCCGCCCGCGGCGCGCCGTCGTACGACGCCATCGCCCAGGTCGGCGGCAGTCCGGGAGGGCACGGGTCGGGACGGCACAGCCGGGCCGGACCGGCCAGCAGCCCGGCGCACCCCGAGCACCACGGGACGCCGTCGGTGCCGCAGCCCGCGCAGTCGGCGGGCAGCACCAGCTCGAGCAGGTCGCGCAGCACGGCCAGGGTCACCCCACCAGCCTGCGGCCGTACGACGGGCTGCCGAGCCCAGCCAGCCGGAGCCGGTGGACGGCGCCGGCCTGGGGACGATCAGCCGGCGCCGATCAGCAGGCGGCGATCAGCCGGGGTAGGCAGGGTCGGCGCCGGTGCCGAGGTTCTGCCAGCCGCCGCCCGAGGTGAACTGCATCAGCTCGCCGGCAGCGGTCCCGACCACCAGCGGGTTCTCCTGCGGCTGCACCGGCGGAGCGGCCGTGATGCTCACCGGGTCGGCGAGCGGCTCGACGTCGACCACGTCGTAGCCGTCGATGTCGACGTAGAACGGGGCCACCGGCCCGTCCTCCCGGCTGCCCAGGACGGCGAGGGTCTGGGCATCGGCCCACGCGACGTCGCGGGTGAGCCGCAGGTCGGGCAGCGGCTCGTAGGCGTGCGCGACCGAGACGTCCTGGCCGCCGTCGGCCGGCGTCGGCCCGGACCACCGCGCCGACCTCCAGCCGGGCCGTCCGGCCGGTCCCGTACACCAGCGCCACCCGGGTGCCGTCCCGCGCCACCACGGCGGCCGTGAGCCGGCCCTCGCCGTCGACGGCCACCTCCTGCGGCTCGTCGGCGCCGTTCGCGAGGTACCAGAGCGTCCCGGTCGCCCGGTCCACGACCCACAGGTTGTCGCCGGGGTCCCAGGACGGCTGCGACAGGTCGGTCCCGCTCACCCGCGGCGCGACCGCGGCGCTGCCGGTCAGGCGGCCGACGTACACCGTGCTGCCGTCGGTGCTCACCCCGGCCACCCGGCCGGCGTCCAGCGTCACCGCGGGCGTGCGCAGCGGCGGGGACCCGGTCCCCGCCACCCCGGGCACCGGCTCGAACTCGCCGTCCAGGTAGCGGCCCACCCGGCCGTCGAGCGCGACGTACGCCGACGGGCTGCCCGGCATGTCGTCGGGGTCGTAGGCTGCGCCAGGTGTCGCGGTTCTGCTCCTCCGGGACGCCGGAGTCGAGCAGGTTCTCGCCGCCGGCCGTGATGCGGACCGACACGACCTCGACCAGCTGCTTGAGGGTCCAGACGATCTGTGCCGACATCCGCTCGCGGGCCTGGTCGTCCGCCGCCAGCGCGGCCCGGTTGAGCCGCACCGTCGCCACGCCGTCGCGCACCGGCACCGAGCTGACCTCGAGCGTCGGTCCCCTGCGGGATCGCCGTGTCGACGGCGTCGCGCATGCCCGTCGTCGGTCCGCGGAGCAGCCGGGCCACCAGCTTGGTGGTGAGGCCGGGCAGCTCCGGCACCAGCACGAGGTCGGGCACCAGGACCTTCCCGCTGGGCGCCAGGAAGTACATCGACACCTGGCGGTAGACCTCCTGGGCGTCCCCCGCGGACAGCATCAGCCCGTCCTCCAGGCTGGCGATCCGCCACTCGCCCTCGCACCTGCTCCATGCCGAACCCGCGGCTGACCGGGGTCCCGGTCGGCGTCCGCCGGAAGCTGCCCTCGCCGTCGATGCGGCCCACCTCGGAGCCCTCGACCGTGACGGTCCCGGCGGCCAGCGGCAGACGGGGTGATCCCGTCGTAGATGACGGTGCCCGCCTGCGGGCGCCAGCGCTGGCCGCGCGCTCGGCGTGAGGTACTCGCGGGCGATCTCGTGGTCGTGCGCGGAAGTCGGCGCTGGACTGCAGGAAGCCGAGCACGATGTTCTCCGGGCGTGGCCCCGGGCGTCGGTCGCTGCCCGATGACCGGCACGACGTCGTCGACCCGCTGCAGCTGCTGGTCGCCGCCGGCCCGGACCGGGCCCGACGGTCGGGATCGTCGCGCAGCCCGCGAGCAGCACGGCCACCACCGGGCACGAGCAGCCGCACGGCCCGCCGGCAGCCTGTCGTCGACCCCGCCATCGTCGGCTCAGACATCGACGCCACCCGGGGTCCGGATCCGGCGGTACGGCTCGCCCACCGTCACCGGCTGCCGGCGGCGGGTGGAGTCCATCGGCTCGAGCGGGATCGGCGAGCCCTCGAGCTCGCCGCCGAGCTTGCGCGGCACGGTGAGCCGGAACTGGCAGCCGTCGCCCGGCTGGCCCCAGGCCTGCAGCCAGCCGTCGTGCAGGTGGGCGTCCTCGAGGGCGATCGACAGGCCCAGGCCGGTGCCGCCGGTGGTCCGGGCCCGGGCCGGGTCGGCCCGCCAGAACCGGTTGAAGACCATGCCCACGTCCTCGGGCTCGAGCCCGACCCCGTGGTCCCGTACGGCGACCGCCACCGCTTCGCTGCGTCGCGGCGACCCGGACGACGATCGGCCGGCCCTCGCCGTGCTCGATCGCGTTCACGACCAGGTTCCGCAGGATCCGCTCGATCCGCCGGGCGTCGACCTCGGCGACGCAGGGCACTGCCGGCGCGAGCAGCTTCAGCGAGCTGCCCCGGAACTCGGCGAGGGTCTCCATCGCCTCGATCACGTGCCGGGCGACGACCCGCAGGTCGGTCGGCTCCGCCTCGAGGACGGCCGCGCCGGCGTCGTACCGGCTGATCTCCAGCAGGTCGGCGAGCAGGGCCTCGAACCGGTCGAGCTGGGCCTGCAGGATCTCGGCGCTGCGCTCGACCGCGGGGTCGAACCCGGCCCGCGCCTCGTGCAGGACGTCGGCGGCCATCCGGACCGTCGTCAGCGGGGTGCGCAGCTCGTGCGAGACGTCGGACACGAACCGGCGCTGCACCCGGGACAGGTCCTCGAGCTGGCGGATCTGCCGCTGCAGGCTGGTCGCCATCCGGTTGAACGACGCGGCCAGCCGGGCCAGGTCGTCCTCCCCGCGCACCCGCATCCGTTCCTCGAGCCGGCCGGCCGAGAGCCGCTCGGCGATCCGGGCGGCCATCCGCACCGGGGTCACCACCTGGCGGGTCACCAGCCAGGCGATGCCGCCGACGAGGATCAGCAGGCCGACCGCGGCCAGGAACAGCGCGTTGCGGACCAGCCCGAGGGTGTCGGCCTCCTTGTCCAGCGGGAACAGGAAGTACAGCTCGTACTCGCCGATCCGTGGCACCACGACCGGGGAGCCGACGACCATGACCGGGACCTTCTGGCCGGTCGCCCGGGTCACCTCGCTGTAGGTCCACTGCTGGCCGTCGGTGGCCTCGACCTGCTCGCGCAGCGACTGCGGCACCGCGCGGATGTCGACGCCGGCCGAGCTGCGGCCCAGCGGCGCCCGGGGCGCGGTGACGTCGTCGCCGCGCAGCAGCACCACCTCGCGCGCGCCGCCCGGCCCGCCGCCGCGGGAGAGCTGGCGGACCAGGTCCGGGACGAGCGTGTCGTACACGGCCGGCTCGCTGCGGTCCGCGGAGTCGAAGGCCTCCTGCGACGTGCGGGTGCCGGTCGCCGCCTCGTCGAGCGGCGGCCTGCCGCTTGCCGTCGAGCAGGCCGTCACGCACCTGGGTGATGAGGACGTTGCCGAGCAGCGCGATGGCGATGATCGTGAACACCGTGGTGGTCGTGACCACCCGCAGCTGCAGCGACCGCCGCCACAGCGCGATCGACCGGCGCCAGCGCCGGCGTAGCCGCGCGACGGGACGAGGCCAGGACCCGGGTGACGCGGTCGGGGCCCGCGGTGGGGGTCTCGGTGCTCAGGCGGGGCCCGCCTTGTAACCGACACCGCGGACGGTGACGACGACGTCCGGGTTCTCCGGGTCCTGCTCGACCTTGGATCGCAGCCGCTGCACGTGCACGTTAACGAGCCGGGTGTCCGCAGCGTGCCGGTAGCCCCAGACCTGCTCGAGCAGCACCTCGCGGGTGAACACCTGCCACGGCTTGCGGGCCAGCGCGACCAGCAGGTCGAACTCCAGCGGCGTGAGGGCGATCGGGCCGCCGTCCCGCTTGACCGAGTGCCCCGCGACGTCGATGACCAGGTCGCCGATCTCGAGCAGCTCGGGCGCGGGCTCCTCGGTGCGGCGCAGCCGGGCCCGGATGCGCGCGACGAGCTCCTTGGGCTTGAACGGCTTGACCACGTAGTCGTCGGCGCCCGACTCCAGGCCGACGACGATGTCGATGGTGTCGGTCTTGGCGGTGAGCATGACGATGGGTACGCCGGACTCGGCCCGGATCGCCCGGCACACGTCGATGCCGTCCATGCCGGGCAGCATCAGGTCGAGCAGGACGAGGTCCGGCTTGGCCTCGCGGAACATGGCCAGCGCCTGGTCCCCGTCCGGGCACAGCGTGGGCTCGTAGCCCTCACCGCGCAGCACGATGCCCAGCATCTCGGCCAGGGCGGTGTCGTCGTCGACGATCAATACGCGACCCTTCATGCCCACATCGTGGCACCCCGACCGCCCCTGTGACGCCACAGCGACGTAACGACCCGCCCGGATGATCTCCGCGGAGGCGCATCGGGAGGCGTGCAACGATGGCCCGGTGAGCGACGAGCAGCCCGCGGGCTGGGCCCGCCCCGAACAGCAGCCGGCACCGGTCCCGCCCGGGTGGGCGCCCCAGCAGCCGCCGCCGTACCCGGCCGCCGGCGGCGGGCAGCCGCCGCCCGGGTGGCAGCCCGTCGGGGGCGGGCAGCCGCCGCCGCCCGGCTGGCAGCAGCCGGCTCCCGGCTGGGGTCCGGCCGCGGCGGGCTACCCGCCGCCCCCGCCGCCCCCGCCCAAGCCGGGCATCATCGCGCTCCGGCCGCTGGGCGTCGGCGAGATCCTGGACGGCTCGATCTCGGCGATCCGGGCGCACCCGCGGCTGATGCTCGGCCTGTCCGCGATCGTCGCGGTGATCGCCCAGGTGCTCACCGTCCCGGTGACCTGGCTGCTGCTGCGCGACAGCGCCGACGCTTCGTTCAGCTTCGACGAGCCGGCCGACGACTCCGCCAGCGCCGACGTGACCTTCGCCGCGAGCGCGATCACCGCCACCGGCGTGCAGGTCCTGGTGACCCTGGTGGCGGCGCTGATCCTCACCGGCATCCTCACCGTGGCCGTGAGCCGCGCGGTGCTCGGCCAGTCCATCAGCGCCAAGGACGCCTGGGCCCAGGCCCGACCGCGGGTCCCCGCCCTGCTCGGCGCGACCGGGCTGGTCATGCTGATCACGATCGGGCTGCGTCGCCGTGGCGTTCGCACCGGGGATCCTGCTCGCCGTCACCGGCGGGCCGGACATCGTCGTCGGCCTCGCCTTCGGGCTCGGCGGCCTCGTCGCCCTCGTCGGCGCCGTGTACCTCTACATCGCGTTCGCGCTGTTCCCGCCGGTCATCGTCCTGGAGCGGCAGCCGCGTGATCGCCGCGCTGCGCCGGTCCCGCTCCCTGGTCCGCGGCGCGTGGTGGCGCACGTTCGGCATCCTGCTGCTCGTCAACGTGATCGCCCAGCTGATCGCGAACATCCTCAGCGTCCCGTTCGTCGCGCTGACCTTCCTGGTCGCGTGGCTCACCGGCGACGACCTGAACGTCTACGCCCTGCTGCCCCTGATCGTCACCGCGCTCGGCACGATCGTCGCCTCGGCGGTTACCTGGCCGTTCACCGCCGTCGCGACCGCCCTGGTGTACGTCGACCGGCGGATGCGGCGGGAGGCGCTGGACATCGAGCTGGCCCGGGCGGCCGGGGTCGCACCGGCGGCGTCGCCGACACCGCGCCTGTGATCCCTGCCGTCGTCCCCGCGGCAGCCGCGGCGGTGCTCGCCGCCGTCCCGGTCGAGCTGAGCCGGACGAGGCTGCCCAGCTGGCCCGCGACGAGCTGGCCAAGCAGATCTACAAGGACGCCGGTCCCGGCCTGGTGCTGCGGGTGGTGCGGTGGCTGCTGGACCGCTTCGGCGACCTGCTCGACGATGTCGCCGGGGCCTCGCCGGGCGGCTACGCCGGGGTCGTCGTGGTCCTGCTGCTGGTGGTCATCGCGGTGGTCGCGGTGCGCCTCAAGGTCGGCCCGCTCGGGCCGCCGCGAGGCCACCGAGCAGGCGCTGTTCACCGGCCGCGCCCGCACCGCCGCCGAGCACCGGACCGCCGCCGAGGCGCACGCCGCCGCCGGCGAGTGGGCCGAGGCGGTGCGCGAGCGGCTGCGCGCCGTCGTCCGCTCCCTCGAGGAGCGCGCCGTGCTCGACGAGCGCCCCGGCCGCACCGCGGACGAGGCGGCCGCCGAGGCGCGGCGCCGCGCTGCCGCCGGTGGCCGAGGACCTGCGGCAGGCGGCCCGGCTCTTCGACGACATCTGGTACGGCGGCCGCGCCGCCGGTCCGGAGTCCGACGCCCGCCTGCGCGCCGTCGACGAGCGGGTCCGGGACGCACGTCCGGTCGCGGGCAGCCCGCTGTGAGCGCCGCGGTCGCCGACCCGGTGACGTCCACCGACCCGACGGCCGGCGACCTGTGGCGCGCCGCCAAGGGCCCGCTCGCCGTGCTGCTGATCGTGCTGCTCGGCGGGCTGGTGCTCGCGCTGGCCGGCGGCGGCGACGGCGGCAGTCGCGGCTCGACCCGCGCGGTCGCCGCGCCGTCGGGGGCGCGCGCGGTCGCCGAGCTGCTGCGCGACCAGGGCGTCACCGTCGACCTGGTGACGACGAACGCCGCCATGGTGCGCGACCACGCGGCCCGGCGACACCCTGCTGGTCGTCGACCCCGACCTGCTCGCCGACAGCCAGGTCGAGGCGGTGCGGGCGGTCGGCGCCGACCTCGTGCTGGTCACCTCGACCACCCCGGACCGCTACGTCCCGGGCGTCACGGTCGAGCCGACCGGCCCCGGGGTGCGCACCGCCGGCTGCGCGCTGCCGGCGGCCCGCCGCGCGGGTGCGGCCGACACCGGCGTGCTGGGCTACGACGTCGCCGACGCCGACTTCGGCCGGGCGCGGCTCTGCTACGCGCGGGACGGCGTGCCGTCGCTGGTGCAGGGCCGGGTCGACGGCCGGCCGGTCACGCTGCTCGGCGCGCCGTCGCCGCTGACCAACGAGCGGCTCGACGACGAGGGCAACGCCGCGCTCGCCCTCGGCCTGCTCGGCGCCAACCCGCGGCTGGTCTGGTACCTCCCGTCGCCGTCCGACGTCCCCGCCTCGGCCCAGCAGTCGTTCTACGACCTCGTGCCCGGCGGCGTCGGCTGGGGGCTGGTGCAGCTCGGCATCGCGGTGCTGCTGCTGGCGCTGTGGCGGGCCCGGCGGCTGGGTGCCGTCGTCGTCGAGCCGCTGCCGGTGGTCGTGCGGGCCGCCGAGACGGTCGAGGGCCGGGCCCGGCTCTACCGGCGCAGCGGCGCCCGCGGGCACGCAGCCGAGGCGCTGCGCGCCGGCGTACGGAACCGGCTGGGACCGCCCTCGGCCTGCCGCGCAAGGCCGAGCCGCCGGCCGTCGTCGCGGCGGTCGCCGCCCGCTCCGGGCGGCCCGGGCCGGACGTCGCAGCGCTCCTGTACGGTGCCGCACCTGCCGACGACGGGGCGCTGGTGCGGCTCGCCGACGACCTTGACGCCCTCGAGAGGGAGGTCCGCCGACCGTGACCGAGTACGCGCCGCGACGACCGACCGCCCGCGAGGCGCTGCGCGCGCTGAAGGACGAGGTCGGCAAGGCCGTCGTCGGCCAGGACGCCGCCGTCACCGGCCTGGTCATCGCGCTGCTGTGCCGCGGCCACGTCCTGCTCGAGGGCGTGCCCGGCGTGGCGAAGACCCTGCTGGTGCGCGCCCTCGCGGCGGCGCTGTCGCTGGACACCAAGCGGGTGCAGTTCACCCCCGACCTGATGCCGGGCGACGTCACCGGCTCGCTGGTCTACGACGCGCGGTCCTCGGAGTTCTCGTTCCGCGCCGGCCCGGTGTTCACCAACCTGCTGCTCGCCGACGAGATCAACCGCACCCCGCCCAAGACCCAGGCCGCGCTGCTGGAGTCGATGGAGGAGCGGCAGGTCTCCGTCGACGGCACGCCGCGGCCGCTGCCCGACCCGTTCGTGGTCGTCGCCACCCAGAACCCGGTCGAGTACGAGGGCACCTACCCGCTGCCCGAGGCGCAGCTCGACCGGTTCCTGCTCAAGCTGACGATGCCGCTGCCGGCCCGCGACGAGGAGATCCAGGTGCTGACCCGGCACTGCCGAGGGCTTCGACCCGCGCGACCTGGCGGCCGCCGGCGTGCGCCCGGTGGCCGGCGCCGCCGAGCTCGCGGCCGGGCGGGCCGCCGTCCGCACCGTGCAGATCCGTCCCGAGGTCATCGGCTACGTCGTCGACCTGGCCCGCGCCACCCGGGACTCGCCGTCGCTGCAGCTCGGCGTCTCGCCGCGCGGCGCGACCGCGCTGATGTCGGCCGCCCGCGCCTGGGCCTGGCTGTCCGGCCGCGACTACGTGACCCCCGACGACGTCAAGGCGCTGGCCCGGCCGGCGCTGCGGCACCGGGTCGAGCTGCGCCCCGAGGCCGAGCTCGAGGGCGTCACCGCCGGACGCGGTGCTCGACGGCGTCCTCGGCTCCGTCCCCGTCCCGCGCTGACGGTGCGACTGACGGCGTGGGACTGACACGTGGCGCTGACCGGGCGGGCCGGGCTCGCGGGGATCGCCGCCGCGGCCGTCGTCGGGCTGCTGGTCCCGTCGGGGCTGGGCGTGCTGCTGGTCACCGCGGTGCTCGCTGCTGCTGCTGGCCGTCGACGTCGCGCTGGCCGGGCCGGTGCGCCCGCTGCGGCTCGAGCGCGACGGCGACGCCGCGGTCCGGCTCGGCGAGCGCGCGGAGGTGCGGCTCACCGTGACCAACCCGTCGGGACGCCGGGTGCGCGGCCGGCTGCGCGACGCCTGGCCGCCCAGCGCCGGCGCCGCGCAGCAGCGGCACCGGCTCGACGTACCGGCCGGGCGAACGGCGGCGGCTGACCACCGTGCTGCGGCCCACCCGCCGCGGCGACCGGCCCGCGGCCCGGGTCACGGTGCGCTCGCTCGGCCCGCTCGGCCTGGCCGGCCGGCAGGGCTCGCACGACGTGCCGTGGCGGGTGCGGGTGCTGCCGCCGTTCACCTCGCGGCGGCACCTGCCGTCGCGGCTGGCCCGGCTGCGCGAGCTCGACGGCCGGACCGCGGTGATGGTGCGCGGGCAGGGCACCGAGTTCGACTCGCTGCGCGAGTACGTCGGCGGCGACGACGTGCGGTCCATCGACTGGCGCGCCACGGCCCGGGCCGCCGACGTGATGGTCCGCACCTGGCGGCCGGAGCGGGACCGCCGGGTGCTGCTCGTGCTCGACTGCGGGCGGACGGCGGCGGCCCGGGTCGGCGACGCCCCGCGGCTGGACGCGGCGATGGATGCCGCGCTGCTGCTGGCCGCGCTGGCCGCGCGGGCCGGTGACCGGGTCGACCTGCTCGCCTACGACCGCACGGTGCGGGCCCGGGTCGACGGCGTGGCCGGCGTCCGGCCTGCTGCCCGCGCTGGTCACCGCGATGGCGCCGCTCGAGCCGGCGCTCGTCGAGCCGGACTACGCCGGCATGGTGCGCACGATCCTGGCGCGCTCCTCGCGGCGCAGCCTGGTCGTGCTGCTCACCGCCCTGGACACCGCGCCGGTCGAGGCGGGGCTGCTGCCGGTCCTGGCCCCGCTGGTGCACCGCCACCAGGTGGTGATCGCCTCGGTCGCCGACCCGCGGATCCGGGAGATGGCCGGCAGCCGGGGCGACGCCGAGGCGGTCGTACGACGCGGCCGCCGCCGAGCGGGCCCGGGCCGAGCGGCGCCGGCTCGCCGAGCTGCTGGGCCGGCGCGGCGTCGAGGTCGTCGACAGCGGACCGACCACCCTGGCCCCGGACCTGGCCGACCGCTACCTCGCCCTCAAGGCCGCCGGCCGGCTCTGCACCCCACCCGTTGAGTGGCGCGTTCGGACAGGTTCCAGTGGCGGAAAGCTGTGCCAACGCGCCACTCGAAGCGTCAGCCGGCGGAGGGGGCCATGTCGGTGGCGCCGGCGCCGCGGACGTCACCGATCTCGCCGGCCCGGACCGCGCGGCCGCCGAGCACGACGACGTACAGCAGGAAGCTCAGCCACAGGGTCGCGCCGATGCCGATCCGGGCCCAGGTGGGCAGCCCGGACGGCGTGACGAAGGCCTCGACGACGCCGGAGACGAACAGCGTCGCAGCGAGCCCGATGGCCAGCGCGCCGGCGGCCTGCCCCTCCTCGCGCAGCGCCCGGGACCGGGTGCGCGGCCCGGGGTCGATCCACGACCAGCCGACCCGCAGCCCCGCCCCCGCGGCGACGAAGACACACGTCAGCTCGAGCAGCCCGTGCGGCAGGATCAGCCCGAAGAACAGCCCGAGCCGGTCGTTGGCCGCCATCAGCCCGGCGGCGATGCCGACGTTCAGCGCGTTGGTCCAGAGGATCCACACCACGGGCAACAGGAAGATGCCCAGGGCCAGCGCCAGGGCAGCCACCCAGGCGTTGTTGGTCGCGACCTTCGCGGCGAACGAGCCGGCCGGCGCGGACGAGTAGTAGTCCTCGAAGTCGTGCTCCACCAGCTGGCGGATCTGCTCGGGCGCGGCGATCGTCGCCTGCACCTCGGTGCTGCCGGCCACCCAGGCACCGACGATCAGCCCGACGACCGTGAACGCGACGCCGACCGCCACCCACCACCGCATGCTCCGGTAGAGCGCCGCCGGGTAGGACACGACGAAGAACCGGGCGGCGTCCTTCCAGGCGGGTCGCTGCGAGCCGGTGACGACCGAGCGCGCCCGGCCGACCAGCGTCGACAGCCGCGCGAGCAACGCCGGGTCCGGGGTCGACGAGCGCACCGCGGACAGGTGGGTGTTGACCCGCTGGTAGAGCGTGACGAGCTCGTCGACCTCGGCGCCGTCCAGGCTGCCGCGACCGCGCCCGGCCCGGCGTACCAGCTGGTCCAGCCGGTCCCACTCGCCGCGGTGCGCGGCGACGTACGCGTCGATGTCCACGCTCACCACCCCCGGCCCGTTGTCTGCCGCAGACTAACCTGCAGGCTCACCACGACATGGGGGTGCACGGCGTGAGCGACCTGGTCACCGGCGAGGCGGTGATGCTCGAGATGCGGCTGGCCAAGCTCGCCAGCCGCTCGCTGGCACTGGCGATCGACATCGCGGTGCAGCTGGTCCTCCTGCTGATCGGTGTCCTGGTGCTCGGCGGGACGGTCACCTTCGTCGACGAGGCCCTCGCCGCCGCCCTGAGCCTGACGTTCTTCGTGGCCGTGATCGTCGGCTACCCGGTGGCGTTCGAGACCGCGACTCGCGGCCGCTCGCTGGGCAAGCTGGCGCTCGGACTGCGGGTGCTGCGCGAGGACGGCGGCCCGGTGCGCTTCCGGCAGTCGTTCGTCCGGGCCCTGATCGGCGTGGTCGAGATCTGGCTGACCTTCGGCTCCGTCGCGCTGATCGCCTCGCTCGCGTCGTCGCAGGGCCGGCGGCTCGGCGACTACCTGGGCGGCACGGTGGTGGTGCACGAGCGGGTGCCGGTGCGCGCCTCGCCGATGGCCACGATGCCGCCGCAGCTGGCCGGCTGGGCCGCCGGGCTGGACCTGTCGCGGGTCCCGGACGACCTCGCGCTGGCCGCCCGGCAGTTCCTCGCCCGGGCCCACGAGCTGTCCCCGCCGGTGCGTGACGAGATGGGTGCCTCGCTGGCCAGCGCGCTGGCCCGGGTCACCGCACCGCCCCCGCCGCCCGGGGTCCCGGTGTGGGCGTTCCTGTCGGCGGTGCTCGCCGAGCGGCGGCGCCGGGAGCTCACCCGGCTGGGCGCGCCGGGCGGCCCGTCGTTCGTCAACGCACCGCCCCCTCCCCCGACGTACGCCGGCCCACCGCAGCCCGCCGCGCCACCGTGGGCAGCCCCGCCGCCGGCCGCACCCCCGCCCGCCGCCCCCCCGGCAGCCGCACCCCCGCCGACTGCCCCGGGCGGCCCACCGGACGACCGGACCTTTGCCCCGCCGTCCTGACCCGGTGACGTAGCATCCTGCGCGTCGGTCGAGCAGCGGTCGACACCACGGGCGGCCCGGTTCACGGGCCGGGCGGGACGGGATATCCGCAGATGAGCGCGCACGACATGACGCCTCCGGAGCAGTTCGCTGTCCTCGCGCAGCGGCTTCGGAACGGCAAGAGCGCGGACGAGATCCAGCAGATCGTGGTCGAGTCGGCCGTGCAGCTCATCGACGGCTGCGACCGCGCCGCGATCGGCGTCCTGGACGGCGAGCGGTTCAGGTCCGCGGCGGCGACCGACGACATCATGCGCCTGATCGACGAGCTGCAGAACGAGGTGGGCGAGGGGCCCTGCCTCGAGGCCAGCGTCGACAACGTGGCGCAGGTCGACAACGACATCGTCACCGGCTCGAAGTGGCCGAGGCTGGCCGCGATCGTGGTCGAGCGCACGCCGGTGCGCGCGATGCTCGCGGTGCCGCTCGTCGACGAGGGCCGGCGCTCGGGGGCGCTGAACGTCTTCGCCGACAGCACCGACGCCTTCGACAGCGAGGCGGTCGACAACGCCGCCATCCTCGCGGCGTTCGCCTCCGTCGCACTGTCCGGCGCCGGGCACGCCGCGCGCGCCGAGCAGCTCGAGGTCGGCATGGCGACCAACCGCGAGATCGGCGCCGCCGTCGGCATCCTGATGGCCACTCACAAGATCACCCAGGACCAGGCGTTCGAGCTGCTGAGCAACGCCTCCCAGCGGCTCAACCGCAAGCTGCGCGACATCGCCAGCGGGATCGTGCGCGGCGACCAGGGCGCCGGCTCCTAGCGCCTGAGCGACCGGCAGCGTCGACACCGGACCGGCACCAGCGACCGCGGCGCCGGCCCGCACCCGAAGCGGACCGGCAGCGGTCGCCGCACCACGGCCGGTCCACTTCAGTCGACATCCACGTCCTTTGCCGACGGCCGACGTTCTCGGACAGCCGGCAGCCGGCCAGACAACGACGACGGCGCCGCCCGCACACTGATGACGGCGCGCGCGCACTGACGACGGCGCCGCCCCCAGTGGGGACGGCGCCGTCGGACGTCGCGTGCGTGCTACCGGTCGATCAGTAGCGGTAGTGGTCCGGCTTGTACGGGCCGGCCACGTCCACGCCGATGTACTCGGCCTGGTCCTTGCTCAGCGTCGTGAGCTTCACGCCCAGCGCGTCGAGGTGCATCCGGGCGACCTTCTCGTCCAGGTGCTTCGGCAGGACGTAGACCTGCTTGGCGTACTCGTCGGTCTTCGTGAACAGCTCGATCTGGGCGATCGTCTGGTTCGCGAAGGAGTTCGACATCACGAAGCTCGGGTGACCGGTGGCGTTGCCGAGGTTCAGCAGCCGGCCCTCGGACAGCACGATGATCGAGTGGCCGTCGGCGAAGACCCACTCGTCGACCTGCGGCTTGATGGTGTTGCGCCGCACGCCGGGGGTGCGCTGCAGCCCGGCCATGTCGATCTCGTTGTCGAAGTGGCCGATGTTGCCGACGATCGCCTGGTGCTTCATCCGGGCCATGTCCGCGGCGAGGATGATGTCCTTGTTGCCGGTGGCGGTGATGAAGATGTCGGCGGTCTCGACGACGTCGTCCAGGGTCGTGACCTGGTAGCCGTCCATCGCGGCCTGCAGTGCGCAGATCGGGTCGACCTCGGTGATGATGACGCGGGCGCCCTGGCCGCGCAGCGACTCGGCGCAGCCCTTGCCGACGTCGCCGTAGCCGAGCACCAGCGCAACCTTGCCGCCGATGAGGACGTCGGTCGCGCGGTTGATGCCGTCGATCAGCGAGTGCCGGGTGCCGTACTTGTTGTCGAACTTCGACTTGGTCACCGAGTCGTTGACGTTGATGGCCGGGAAGAGCAGCGTGCCGGCCTGCGCGAACTCGTACAGCCGGTGGACGCCGGTGGTGGTCTCCTCGGTGACGCCCTTGATGCTCTGGCCCATCTCGGTGTAGCGCTTCGGGAACTCAGTCACCGAGCGGCGCAGCAGGTCGAGGATGACGCCGTACTCCTCGGAGTCGTCCTCGTCGGTGCTCGGCACGACGCCGGTGGCCTCGAACTCGGTGCCCTTGTGGATCAGCAGGGTCGCGTCGCCGCCGTCGTCCAGCAGCATGTTCGGGCCCTTGCCGTCCGGCCAGGTCAGCATCTGCTCGGTGCACCACCAGTACTCCGGCAGCGTCTCGCCCTTCCAGGCGAAGACGGGCACGCCCTGGAGGTTGTCCGGGGTGCCGTCGCGACCGACGACCGCCGCGGCGGCCGCGTGGTCCTGGGTCGAGAAGATGTTGCAGGAGACCCAGCGCACGTCGGCGCCGAGCGCGGTGAGGGTCTCGATCAGGACGGCGGTCTGCACGGTCATGTGCAGCGAGCCGGCGATGCGTGCGCCCTTGAGCGGCTGCTGCGCGCCGAACTCCTCGCGCAGCTTCATCAGGCCGGGCATCTCGTGCTCGGCGAGGCGGATCTCGTTGCGGCCGAACTCGGCCAGCGAGAGGTCGCGGACCTTGTAGTCCGGGACGGTGCCGTTGCCGGTCTCGGCGATCAGGCCGGTGGTGGTCGTGGTGCTCATCCGTACTTCAACTCCAGACGTGTGCGTCGGTGCGGTCGCGCCGTCGCTCGGGAGTGCAGCGGGGGCGCAAGCGGGCGTATGGGGCGGTGGGCAGCGGTCGCGGCTTCGGTCGGTCGGCGCGAGGCGCGACCAGACGGCGTACGACGGTGATGCTGCCCCGGCGCGGCCCCTCCGGGCCTCCCATCAGTGACGCCGATGACGTGCGGCACCCATTCTAGCCGCGATCGCCGCTCAGGTCATGTCCGCGCAGTGCCCGGCGCCGGCGACTGGCTCGTGGTGTCGCGCTCGATGTCGGGCTCGAGGTAGATCATCCGCGCCACCGGCTCGGCCTCGCGGATCCGCACCTCCGCAGCGTCGATCACGCGGGCGATCTCGGCCGCGCTGTCCGTGGGCGCCACCGCGATCTTGGCGGCGACCAGCAGCTCGTCCGGCCCGATGTGCATCGTCTTCATGTGGATGATGCGCCGCACCGAGTCGTCGGCCACCAGCGCCGCCTCGATCCGACCCAGGGCCTCCGGGGTGGCGCCCTCGCCGAGCAGCAGGCTCTTGGTCTCGAGCGCGAGCACGAAGGCGATGACCACGAGCAGGACGCCGATGCAGATGGTCCCGATGCCGTCCCACGTGCCGTCGCCGGTGATGAGCGTCAGGCCGACACCGAAGAGCGCGAGGACCAGGCCGACCAGCGCGCCGAGGTCCTCCAGCAGGACGACGGGGAGCTCGGGCGCCTTTGCCCGCCGCACGAACTGCACCCAGCTGAGGTCGCCGCGGACCTGGTTGGACTCCACGATCGCGGTGCGGAACGAGAAGCTCTCCAGGCCGATGGCGACGAGCAGCACCGTCACCGGAACCCACTGCCAGGCGTCGATCGGCTCCGGGTGCTGGAGCTTGTGGTAGCCCTCGTACAGCGCGAACAGGCCGCCGACGCTGAACAGCACGATGGAGACGATGAAGGCGTAGATGTAGCGCTCGCGGCCGTAGCCGAAGGGGTGCTCGGGGGTGGCCTCGCGGCGGGCGCGTCGCCCGCCGACGAGCAGCAGCCCCTGGTTGCCGGAGTCGGCGACCGAGTGGATCGACTCGGCCAGCATCGAGGACGAGCCGGTCAGCAGGAACGCGATGAACTTCGTGATCGCGATGCCGATGTTGGCGAAGAGCGCGGCGACGATCGCCCTGGTACCACCTGACGCACTCACAGAACTCCTCCGGTGCTGCCGCCCGTCGAGGACGACGATCGGTTCGACGGGCGACGGGTCGATGCCCTGGACGAGGGCCAGGTAGACGCTGGCGAAGTCCAACGGTGCCACGAGGCTGGCCAGCCGCAGCAGGGGGTGGTCACCCTCGGCGCGCAGCTCGGTGCACGGGACGCCGTAGTGCTCGGCGACCTCGCGCGACGCGTCCGCGCGGGCCGCGACCTCCGGCACCTCGTCGTTGTCACGCAGCAGCAGCAGCCGCATCCGCGGCCAGGCGGGCGCGTCGTCGACCCGGTCCCGGAAGATGTCGTCGTCGTCGGCCGCGAGGGTCCCGAAGGCGCCGGCCATCACCACGACCTGGTTGTGGCTCACCTCGGTGAGCGGGCCGTGCACCGCGGGGTACTTCGCGTTCTCCGCGAGCTGCGCCGCCGTCCGGTCCGCCGCGACGTTGGCGATGTCGCTGGCTCCCCACACGTAGGGCAGCGAGCCGGCCAGCTCCAGCGCGAGCGCCTTCGCCGGGTTCGCCAGGCTGTCGACCACCGGACCGCACCGCTCGGCGGCGGTGTCCAGCTGGTCGGCGAGGGCGGCCAGCGTCCCGCGCGGTACGTCGGCCAGGCCGGCGGCGTCCAGGGTCATCACGACCGGCACGGCGAGGCCCCACAGGTTGGCCCGCGGCAGCCGGCCCTGAGCGTCGACCGGCAGGTGCACCGCGCGGCCCACCGGCACTGCGCTCGGCCAGCGGTGACCCGGGGGCGCCGACCGTCACCAGCCGGGCACCCCGGCGCAGCGCCTCGTCGGCCGCGGACAGCGTCTCCTCGGTGCTGCCGGAGCAGGACACCGCGATGACGAGGTCCATCGGGCCGACCCAGCCCGGGCAGCCGGTACCCGCGGTAGGCCAGCACGGGCACCGGGCAGGTGCGGCCGGCCACGGCAGCGGCGACCTCGGCGGCGATGCCCGAGCCGCCCATGCCGACCACCAGCACGGCGCGCGGCCGGTCGTCGGCGGCCACCGGTGCGAGCAGGTCGTCCTCGATGCGCACCAGCGACTCGCGGACCTGCGCGCCGGCCGTGGCGACGGCGCGCAGCATCTCGGCCGGGTCCAGCCGGGCCAGCGACTCCGGGTCGTCGAGGGCGGCGTCGTCCGGTGCCGCCGGCGGCATCACGGCCGCCGAGCCTCGTCCACCAGCAGGACCGGGATGTCGTCGCGCACCGGGTAGGCCAGCCCGCAGGTCGTCGAGGTGCAGACCAGCTCGCTGGCCTCCTCGTCGGCACGCAGCGTCGCGTGGCAGGCCGGGCAGGCCAGGATCTCCATCAGCCGGGGGTCGAGCTGCACGTCCTCAGTTCTCCTTCGCGTCGTTGTCGTCGGACGGCGAGGCGTCGCCGCCGCGCACCGTGGCCAGCACGTCGTCCCGCACCCGCCGCATGGTCTCGTCGTCGGCCGCCTCGACGTTCAGCCGCAGCAGCGGCTCGGTGTTGGAGGCCCGCAGGTTGAACCACCAGTCGGCCGCGGTCAGCGTCAGGCCGTCGAGCTCGTCGACCTCGACCCCTGGCCGGCTCTCGTACGCCGCGCGCACGGCCGCGGTCGCCGCCGCCTGGTCGTCGACCACGCTGTTGATCTCGCCGGAGGCGACGTACCGCTCGTACGCCGAGGCGAGCTTGGACAGCGGCTCGCCCTGCTCCCCCAGCGCGGCGAGGACGTGCAGCGCGGCCAGCATGCCGGTGTCGGCGCGCCAGAAGTCGCGGAAGTAGTAGTGCGCCGAGTGCTCACCGCCGAAGACGGCGTCGGTGCGCTCCATCTCGGCCTTGATGAACGAGTGGCCGACCCGGGTGCGCACCGGCTGTCCGCCGTGCTCGGCGACGATCTCGGGCACCGCGCGGGAGGTGATCAGGTTGTGGATCACCGTGGAGCCCGGGTGCCGGGCCAGCTCGCGGACGGCGACCAGCGCCGTGACGGCGGACGGCGACACCGGGTCGCCCTGCTCGTCGATGACGAAGCACCGGTCGGCGTCGCCGTCGAAGGCCAGCCCGATGTCGGCGCCCTCCTCGCGCACCCGCGCCTGCAGGTCGACCAGGTTGGCCGGGTCGAGCGGGTTCGCCTCGTGGTTGGGGAACGTGCCGTCGAGCTCGAAGTACATCGGCACCAGGTCGACCGGCAGCCCGGCCAGGACGGTCGGCACGGTGTGCCCGGCCATCCCGTTGCCGGCGTCGACGACGACCTTCAGCCGGCGCTGGGCGGACAGGTCGACGAGGTCCCGCAGGTACTCGGCGTACGCCGGGAGGACGTCCCGCTGGGTCACCTGCCCGCGGCGGACCCCGCTGTCGGGGTCGGGCACGCCGTGCTGGGCCAGGTCGCGGATCTCGGTGAGGCCGCTGTCCTGGCCGATCGGCCGGGCGCCGGCCCGGCAGAGCTTGATGCCGTTGTACTGGGCCGGGTTGTGGCTGGCCGTGAACATCGCGCCGGGCAGGTCGAGGCTGCCGCTGGCGAAGTAGAGCTCGTCGGTCGAGGCGAGGCCGATCTCGATGACGTCGGCGCCCTGCTCGGTGGCGCCCTCGGCGAAGGCCGCGACGAGCTCGGGCGAGGAGGGCCGCATGTCGTGACCGATCACGATGCCGCCGCCGCCTGACCGCCGCACCAGCGACTCGGACGAACGCGGCGCCCAGCGCCCGCACGACCTCGGCGTTCAGCTGGTCGGGGACCGTGCCGCGGACGTCGTACGCCTTGACGAACGTGGCGAGGTCCTGGCGTAGCGCGGCTGGCACGGCGGCGAGCCTACCGGCCGCCCATCAGTGGTCCCGGAGGGCGGCGCGGGGAGTGCTCAGAGCTTGCGGGTGCGGTCCAGCACGTTGTCGACCGGCAGCGCCTGGGCACTGCCCTGCTCCGCCCAGGTGCGGTGCTCGCAGTGGTGGCAGGAGGTGAACTCGACCGGGGAACCGTCGGTGAGGTTCATCGCGATCCGGGTGACGCGGTCACTGCCGCAGGCGCGACAGCTGGCGCCGCGGCGGGCGCCGGGCTGGGTCAGGGAACCGAGGGGAACGTGCGGGCGGGTGACCGTGCTGCTGCGCGCCATGAGGAGACTGCTTTCGACGAGGCCGATGAGGAAGGGGTTCTGCGTCGGAACCGGCGATGAGTGCCGGGGTTCCGGGGATGACAAGACTCCATCGGCGTACTTCCGGATTTCCTTGACCTTCCGGCGTGTCTGGGGCAAATCGGACACCCGTACGCCGGCGATCGCCGGGGACCGCGCGATCCAGCCGGATCGGATAGGCCTTCGGGGCCTGACGCACCGAAGACCTATCCGATCCTCGGATTTCGGCGCGCGGGCGGTCAGTCCGGGCTGCGGAGCATCCGCAGGTGACCGCGGCGGCCGACCTCGACCGGCTCGCGGGCCGGCTCCGGCGCGGGCCGGGCGGCCTCCCGGACGGCGTCGGCCAGCGCCTCGAGGTCGTCGCTGGTCGGCCCCAGGTCGGCGGGGTCCGGCGCGAGCCGCAGGACCTCCCAGCCGCGCGGCGCGGTGAGCCGCTCCGAGTGGGCGACGCACAGGTCGTAGCAGTGCGGCTCGGCGTAGGTCGCGAGCGGCCCGAGGACCGCGGTCGAGTCGGCGTAGACGTAGGTCAGCGTCGCGACAGCGGGGCGACCGCAGGCACTGCGGGAGCAGCGTCGGACAGAGCTCACGGCCGAACGGTAGCGACCAGGACCAGCCCGGGGCGGCATTGACGGCCGCAAGCCACCCGGCGCGTCCTCGCACGCCGCCGACGCGCGGCACCGTTTGTCGCCGTCGGAGCCCACCTAGGCTGGGGTCATGACCCACCACGTCGCCGGGCGCCGCCGCCGCGACCGGCGCGGCCGAGGGCTGCGCGGGTCGCTGCTGCCGGGCGACCTGCCGGGCGCCCGCAGCCGGTCCGAGCAGTTCGACGAGCTGGTGCTCGACGCCGTCAACCGGGTGTCCCGGCTGTGGGGCAGCCAGCTGCAGGCGGTCGACGTGGTCGTCGAGGACGTGCCGCCGGCCGAGCCCGACGGCGTGCCCCTGTCGCTCGCCGAGCCGGCCAGCCTCGACGAGCCGGCGCGGATCGTCGTCTACCGCCGCCCGGTGGAGTCGCGGGCGAAGGGGCAGCAGGCCCGCGAGGACCTGGTGCACGAGGTGGTGGTGCAGGCCGTCGCCGAGCTCCTGGGCCTGCCGCTCGACGTCGTGGACCCGGACCGGGACGTCGACCCGCCGGACTGAGCGCTTGCTCAGCCGCGCGCGTCGCAGGTCAGACCAGTCCCGCCTCGTGGACCCGGATGGCGATGTGCACGCGGTTGGCGGCCTCCAGCTTCACCATGATGCGCGACACGTGGGCCTTGACCGTGGCCACGCTCATGTAGAGCTCCTGCGCGATCTCCGCGTTCGCCTTGCCTTCGCCCACCGCGGTCGCCACCTCGCGTTCGCGGATGCTGAGAGTCTCGATGAGCGACTGCGCCCGGGTCTGCCGCGCGGACTCCGGCTCCTCGTCCCCGAGCCGGGCGATGAGCTGGGCAGTCACGCTGGGCGACAGCATGTGGTCGCCGGCGGCCACCTTGTGCACGGCGTCCACGATCTGCGCCGGTGGCGTGTCCTTGAGCAGGAAGCCGCTCGCTCCGTCGCGCAGCGCGCGCACCACGTAGTCGTCGGCGTCGAAGGTCGTCAGCACGATCACCTTCGGCGGCGCCGGCTGCCCCATCAGCCGGGCGGTGGCCCCGAGGCCGTCCAGCCGCGGCATCCGGATGTCCATCAGCACCACGTCGGGCGAGGTCGCGGCGATCAGGTCCAGGCCGGACTCGCCGTCAGCCGCCTCGCCGACGATCTCGATGGTCGGGTCGCCCCGCAGGATCATCGCCAGGCCGGCGCGCACCAGGGCGTCGTCGTCGACGATCACCACCCGGACGTGGCCGGCGCGCGCCGGGTCGTTCACGCCGGCCACGGCAGCCAGGCCCGCACGACGAACTCGGCGCCGGACGTCGTGTGCTCGAGCCGACCGCCGATCAGCTCGGCGCGCTCGGTCAGCCCGACGAGCCCCAGGCCCGAGCCGGGGGTCGTGCTCGCTGCGGCGCCGACCCGGATCGGGTTGCGCACCTCGAGCAGCAGCTCACCGCCGGGCCCGCCGCTCAGCACGACGTCGACGGTGGTGTCCGGCGCGTGCTTGCGGGCGTTCGTCAGGCTCTCCTGGACCATCCGGTACGCGCTGCGGCCGATCGCGTCGGGTGCCTGTGCCAGGTCGCCGATCCCGTTGTGCAGCCGCACCCGGGTGCCCGCACCCAACGCCTCGGCCAGCAGCGCGGGCAGGTCCACCAGCGTCGGCTGGGGAGGATCCGGATCGGCGCTCCCCTCAGCGGTACGCAGGACCCCGAGGATGTCGCGCAGGTCGGCCAGCGCGTGGTGCGCGTTGGACCGGATGACGTCGGCCGACTCGGCCACCTCGTCGTCGCTCAACCCGCGGCGGTAGGACAGCGCACCTGCGTGCATCGCCACCAGCGACAAGCGGTGTGCCAGGACGTCGTGCATCTCGCGGGCGATCCGGTTCCGCTCGGTGGCCTGCGCCTGCTCGATCCGCATCTCCTGCTCGCGTTCGGCGCGGTCGGCCCGCTCCTGACGGGTGGCGGCCAGGTCACGCCGGGCGCCGATGTACATGCCGATGGCGTTCAAGGCGCACACGAAGACGAGCGGAGAACAGCAGCGAGGAGAGCAGCGTGTCCGAGCCCTCGTGGAGCCGGAAGTAGACGAGGTTGGCGACGACCGTCACCGCCGCGACGGTCAGGATCTCGCGCCAGCGACGGCGCGTCGCCAGCGACACGGTGACGACGGACGCGGCGCCGGCCGCGAAGGTGCTGAAAGCCCCAGAGCCGTTGACGATCACGGCCACGACCAGTGGATGCGTTCGCCGCCACCGCATCAGCACGACACAGGCGACCCCGAGGACGAGATCGAGGGCGAGGAGCGCCGTGACCTTCCCGTCGTACTAGGTGAAGAGCGCGCCGGTCCAGAAGCACATGCCGGAGACGACTGCTACCAGGTAGCGCCACGTCGACTGCCACCGGGTCAACGGAGGTGGCGACGCGGCGAGGCTTCCGTCCACGTCGCCACGGTAGGGGGTGCATGTCGTCCGGGACAGCGACCACGGGCCAGGCCTGGCCCCTACTTTGGTCGACGCAGCCGGCTGCTCCCGTCGGCCGGCCGTCGCCCTGCGCCTGATGTGCCGACCCTGCGCCGACGAGCAGGCTCGACCCATGATCATCGTCGAGGAACTCAGCAAGCGTTACCGCACCCACACAGCCGTCGACGCGGTGTCCTTCCGAGCCGAGCCCGGGTCCGTCACCGGTTTCCTCGGCCCCAACGGGGCCGGCAAGTCGACCACGATGCGCATGATGACCGGGCTGACCCCGCCCTCCTCGGGTCACGCCACCATCCTGGGTGTCCCGTACGACCAGCTCCCCAACCCCGGACGGCACGTCGGCGTCCTGCTGGACGCGTCCGCACAGCACCCCGGGCGCACCGGGCGCGAGGTCCTGCGCCTCGGCGCGATGCTGATGGGCCTGCCCCGTCGGCGGGTGGACGAGATGCTCGAGGTCGTCGGGCTGACCGACAGCGAGGGCGACCGGCGTACCGGCAACTACTCCCTCGGGATGCGGCAGCGGCTCGGGATCGCGCACGCCCTCCTCGGGGACCCGCAGGTGCTGATCCTGGACGAGCCCGTCAACGGGCTCGACCCGGCCGGCATCCACTGGATGCGCGGACTGCTCAACGGGTTCGCCGAGCGCGGCGGCACCGTGCTGCTGTCCTCGCACCTGCTGCACGAGATCGAGGTCGTCGCCGACCACCTGGTGGTCATCGGCCGCGGCGCGATCGTGGCCGACGGCAGCAAGGCCGAGCTGCTCGCCGCAGCCGGCACCGGGCTCGAAGCCATGTTCCTGCAGCTCACCTCCGACGACGCACGAGAGAAGGCCACAGCATGAGCACCGCCACCCACGACGCCACGGTCCGCCCGTCAGTCACCCCCGACCCGAGCATCGCCGCGGTCCCGTTCAGCCGAGTGCTGCGAGTCGAGCTGCGCAAGCTGGTCGACACCCGAGCCGGCTTCTGGCTGCTCGCCGCGATCGGCATCATCACGGTCGCCGTGGTGGTCGTGTTCCTGTTCGCCGCGGATGCGGACGACCTGACCTACCTGCACTTCGTCGGCGTCACGGCGACCCCGCAGAGCATCCTGCTGCCCGTGCTCGGCATCCTCGCGATCACCACCGAGTGGTCGCAACGGACCGGCCTGGTGACGTTCACCCTGGAGCCGAGTCGAGGTCGCATCGCCGCCGCCAAGCTGCTGGCGGCGGTGCTGGTCGGCCTGCTCGCCGTGGTGGTCGCGATGGCGGTCGCAGCCGTGGGCAACGTCCTGGGGATGGTGCTGGTGAACGGTTCCGGCTCCTGGAGCATCGAGGGCGGGAACGTCCGTGACTTCGTCTTCCTGCAGCTCGTCGCCGTCGTGCAAGGTGTCGCCTTCGGCATGCTGCTGATGAGCACCGCCGCGGCGGTCGTCCTGTACTTCGCCCTCCCGATCGCGTGGAACGCGCTGTTCTCGCTGGTGGATGCGCTCGACGGCCTGGCCCCCTGGCTGGACTTCAACACGGCGATCGCGCCGGTCTACTCGGGCGAGACGCTTGCGCGGTGACGACTGGGCGCACGTCGCCGTGTCCGGGACGATCTGGGTTGTCGTCCCGTTCGCCCTCGGCCTGGTCCGGCTGCTGCGACGGGAAGTGAAGTCCAGCTAGCCGCGCGGTCGCAGGCCGGTCGACAGGTCGGCGACGACCCGCGGCACGGCGACCAGGTAGCGGCCGGGTTCCACCAGCTCGGTGGTCAGCAACGGCCCGCGCTCCTCCGCCTCGCTGACCGCCCGGGCCGCGAACACCGGCCCGGAGCCCGACGTCGGCGTGACGGTGAACGCGAAGGTGGGCGCGGTGCTCACGGTGGCCAGGTCGACGACGACCTGGCTGCCGCCGGGCACGCGCACCTCGCTCGGCGTACCGGTCGCCGGCGGCAGCGGCGCCAGCCGCACCCTGGCGTCGCCCTCGGGGGCGGTGAGCAGCAGCGAGCTGGTGAGGCCCTCGGCCTGCCGCGCCTCCGGGACGACCCCGGGCGTGGCCGGCAGCAGCGGCCGGCCGGCCGCGGTGTACGCGATGTCGGTGAGCTGCTCGTCGGTGCCGGTCGCCCGGGCCAGGACGCCGGCGGTGACCGGGACGTCGGACTCCAGGGACACCCCGACCGCCGCGGCGGCGGTGAACTCCGCCAGGTCGACGTCGGCGACCGACCCGGCCCGGACCTCGAGCACGTCCAGGCCCGCCGGCGCGAACGACCCGGACTCGGTGACCAGCCGGAGCTTGACGATGGCGTCGGACTCGCCGGGCGCCACGACCTGCAGGCGGCGCTCCCCCGCGCCGGCGACGACACCGGGGATCACCTGGTTGAGGGCGGGCGGCGCGGCGGCCGGCAGCCAGTCGGCGCCGCGCGGGGTCAGGCCGTCGAGCTGCTGGTCCCGTACGGCGGCGGCGACCCGGCCGCTGCGCGCGTGGACGTGGACCGCGAACCGGGTGATGCCCGGGGCCAGCGCGTCGAGCAGCCGGACCTCCTGGCTGCCGGCAGCGACCGGTACGCCGCGGCCGGCCGGTGCGTCGACGGGGCCGTCCGGGCCGTACAGCGTGATGTCGACGACGGCCGGTGCCGCCTCGGGGTTGGTGAGGTACACCCGGCCGCGCTGGCCGACCAGGGCGCCGCTGCCGACGAACCAGAAGTCGGTGCCGGGCACGGTGCAGGCGGTCCCGGCGAGGCCGCGCATGGCGTCGACGGTGCTGCGGGTGAGCATCCCCGCGGCCAGGCCGGGGGCCGAGGCGCCGGTCGCCCGGGCCACCAGCGGCCCGCCGTCGGCCGCGGCCACGACGGACCCGGCCTCCGGCGCCTCCAGGACGAGCGGCAGCGCCCCGCCGCCGAGCTTGGCCAGCCGGGCCCGGCCGAGGGCGTCCGGCTCGGCCGCCTCCTCGGCGCCGGGGGCGGCGACGCTGACCCGGGTCTCGGTGCGCTCGTCGGTCGCCGGGTCGGGGCAGGCGGCGTCGGCCCGGGCCACCGGCACGGTCGGCTGTTCGCGCACCGTCACCGTGCCCTCGGTGGCCGGCTGCGGACCGGTGAGGTCGGCCGTCACCCCGAGGGCGAGCAGGACGACGATCGCGCCGAGCAGCGCGACCCCGGGGCGGCGGGCCCGCGCGGGCAGCCGGGGGCTCATGACGGCACCCCTGCGCGCTCCGGCTCGGGCAGGTCGGCGCCGACGTCGGCCTGGCCGTCGGCGTCGTCGAGCGAGGCCCGCACCTGCGGGAGGGCGAGGATGACGACGACCACGAGCAGCCCGAGCTGGAGCCACAGCAGCACCGGCCGCAGACCGGGGTCGAAGGTCAGGTCGAGCTGCCCACCGGACGCCGGCAGCTCGAAGGCCTGCGCCCACCCGTCGTACCGGCGCGGGGTGAGACTCGGTGCCGTCCACGCTGGCCCGCCAGGCGGGGCTCGCGGCGTCGGCCAGGACGAGGAGGCGACCCGCCGGGCCGGCCGCGATCTCGGCGTGCGACTCGACCTGGCCGGCCGGGAGGACCTTCGCGGGCGGCGGGGCGCCGTCGTCCTCGACCACGGGGGCGTTCGCGGGCAGCACCCGGACCCGGCCGGTCGGGTAGTCGATCTGCCAGAGCACCGAGCCGGCCTGCCCGCTGACCCGCAGCACCCCGGGGACGGTGTCGATCGCGCGTGCCAGCTGCCGGTCGACCGGCGGTGTGAGCAGCACGAACCGCACGCCGTAGGGCACCAGGCGGGCCGCGGCGTCGCCGCCGCGGCCGGAGGTCAGGTCGGCGACCGCGGCGTCCAGCCCTTCGCGGCCCCCCGGCCCCGGGGTCAGCTCGGCGTCACCGGTGCGCGGCCCGTTGGAACGCAGCAGGGCGTAGGTCAGCGTGCCGTCCGGCCGGGTGCGCAGCACGAGGGTCCGCGGCCGGGCCGGGGTGGCGCCCTCGGCGGCGACGAACGCGGGCAGCAGCACCGGGTCGCGGCGCTCCAGCGGGTCACCGGCCCCGGTGACCACCCACCAGCCGGCGGTCACCACCGGCGTGACGACCGCCAGCACCAGCACGAGCAGGGCACCCGGCTGCCGCCAGCCGAAGCTCGCGCCGGCCACCCGGCCCCGGACCCCCTCGGCGCCGGTCACCGCCGCCACGACCAGCCCCGCGCCGGCGACCAGCACGAGCAGCCCCGGCCAGGCCGGCACCGGCGTCTCGAGAGTGGGAGCCGTGACCGTGGTCCGGCTCAACGCCAGCGCACCGGCGAGCCCGAGCAGCGCGACCAGCCAGCCCAGCAGCACCGGCTTCCGGCGGGTCGGGCGCAGCAGCCCCGCCAGCGCCGCGACGACGAGACCGATCGCCAGGGCCAGCGGCGGCAGTCCCGGACCGCCGGGGTGCAGCAGGAGCAGGTCGAGGCCGTCGAGGTCGGCCTCCGACAGCCCCGGCCCGGGCAGCCCGGCCTCGAGCAGCAGCAGCTGCGGGTCGGCCACCAGCGCCGGCAGCCAGGGCAGCAGGAGCAGCGGCGGCACGAGCACCGGCACCGCGGCCCGCAGCAGCGAGCGGCGCGGCGCTCTCGGTGCCCCGCGCCAGCGCGAGCGCGACGACCGTGACGCCACCGATCAGCCAGGCCATCGGGACGAACGCCGCCATCACCGCGAGCAGCAGGCCGGCCGCCCAGCCCGCCCGCCAGCTCGGTGGCCGGTCGTCCAGCCCGAGCGCGCGCACCACGGCCAGGACGAGCAGCGGCAGCAGGACGGCGGCGACCGCGGTGCCGAGCCGACCGGTCGCGACCGCGCCGAGCACCGGGGGCAGCAGCGCGTAGCCGACCGCCCCCCACAGCTGGAGCGGCACCGAGCGCACCAGCCGGCGCAGCGCGACGTACGCCGTGATGCCGGCGAGCGGCACCGCGGCGAGCAGCAGCAGGTCGACGGCGCGCTCGGCACTGCCGAGCAGGACGCCGGCCAGACGCACCCAGCACCGCGAGGTAGGGCGGGGCCGCGGTGTCGCCGCCGAGGCCGACCGGGTGCCAGGTCGAGATGTAGGTGTGCCAGAAGTCGCCGGCCGCGGCCGGCGCCGGCAGCAGCGCGCCGCCCATCAGCCGGCCCGCGCCGAGCAGCCCGCGCACCGACAGCAGCGCGAGCAGGGTCAGCGACGCCGCGAGCAGCACCGACGGCCGCAGGAACAGCCGGCGCAGCAGCCCCGCGCTGGTGGACGGCAGGTCGTCGGCGTCCTCGGAGGTCGGCCCGGTCTCGACCGACCGCGAGCTGGCCCGGTGCCGGCCGCCGACGACCTCGCCGGCGCTGGTGCCGAGGAACAGGCTCAGGGTCTCCATCGCGTGCCGCACGCCGGACCCGCGGCTGGCGAGCAGCGGCATGGCGGTGCGCGCCTTGACCTGACGCGTCCGGCGCCGGGCCCGCCGGGCGCGCACCAGCCGGTCCGGCCGGACGAGCAGCGCGAGCAGGGCCAGGGTCTCGTCGGCGGCGTGCGCCGGCCGCTTGCCGGCCAGCAGGCCGAGCGCCCGCAGCAGCGTCATGACCGTGAGCACCGGCACCGCGACCAGCAGCCGCAGCAGCGGCAGGTTGGCCAGCAGCACGTACAGCGCGTGCTGCCGGTCCAGCCGGTGCAGCCGCCCACCGGCGACGTGCACCGGACGGCGCCGGTGGCTGGCGGCCTCGGCGTGGTGCATGACCGCGTCGGTCACGACGACCACCCGGTGGCCGGCCAGGTTGGCCCGCCAGCCCAGGTCGACGTCGTCGCGGAGCAGCGGCAGCCGCGGGTCCAGTCCCCCGAGCTCGTCCCAGACGTCGCGGCGGACCAGCATCCCGGCGGTACCGACCGCCAGCACCGGGCGGACGCCGTCGTGCTGGCCCTGGTCGTGCTCCCGGCGCTCCAGGCCGACGTCGCGGCGACCGCTGCGGGCGATGGTCACGCCGACCTCGAGCAGCAGGCGGCGGTCGCCGAGGCCGAGCACCTTGGGACCGGCTACCGCGGTCCGCGGGTCGCGCTGCACCTCGGCGAGCAGCTCGGCGAGGGCGTCGGGCGCCGGGGCGCAGTCGTCGTGCAGCAGCCAGACCCAGTCGCCCGGTTCCGGTGCGACCTCCAGCGCGGCGCGCACCGAGTCGCCGAACCCGGTGTCCTGCGGGAGCTGGACGACCCGCTCCGGGCCGAGCCAGTCGTGCAGCGAGCCGAGCGACCCGGCTGCGGCGTCGTCGTCGGAGCTGCTGGTGTCGGCGCCGACCACGACGTCGGGAGCCCGGGTCTGCGCGGCGAGCGCCGCCCGGAGGCCGGGGAGCCAGCGGTCGCCGTGGTGGGCCACCACCACGGCGGTGACCACGGGACCGGACCGGTCGGAACGTGGGGAGGCTGGGGTCGGCATGCGGCTGCCAACCCTACGGGAGCAGCTAGACCGCGCTCTTCTTCAACCGCCGCCGCTCGCGCTCGGAAAGCCCGCCCCAGATGCCGAACCGCTCGTCCTTCATCAGGGCGTACTCCAGGCACTCGGCCCGCACGTCGCAGCCGAGACACACCTTCTTGGCCTCCCGGGTCGAGCCGCCCTTCTCTGGGAAGAACGCCTCCGGGTCCGTCTGAGCGCACAAGGCACGGTCCTGCCAGCCGTTGTCCTCGTCCGGCTCATCGATGAGCGGATACACCTCGCCCATGGTGTTGCCTCCTCGACCCTGGCCGGCACCGACGCGCTGTGGGCGCCGGCCACCGAATGACACTGGTGGAATTACACGCGCGTCGGTGCTGTGTCGTCAAGCCAACCGGTGATATTTAGCCGAACGGAGGACCCTTTTGCGGCGTGTTGCGCTCGACAGGCCAGACTGAGGCCATGCACATCGTCGTCCCGGCCGGCGGCATCGGCGGCGCCCGGTTCCTGCGCGGCCTGCTCGCCACGGCCCGCCGGCTCCGACCAGTCCCTCGACATCACCGTCATCGGCAACACCGGCGACGACATCACGCTGTTCGGGCTGCGGGTCTGCCCCGACCTCGACACCGTGATGTACACCCTCGGCGGCGGCATCCACGAGGAGCAGGGCTGGGGCCGCGCCGACGAGACCTTCATGGTCAAGGACGAGCTGGCGGCGTACGGCGTGGGGCCGGCCTGGTTCGGCCTCGGCGACCGCGACTTCGCCACCCACATCGTGCGGACCCAGATGCTCGACGCGGGCTACCCGCTGAGCCAGGTCACCGAGGCGCTGTGCGCCCGCTGGGGCCTGCCGGACCTCGGCGTCCGGCTGCTGCCGATGAGCGACGACCGGGTCGAGACCCACGTCGTCATCGACGACCCGGAGGCGCCGGGCGACGCGGCGCGCCGCAAGGCCGTGCACTTCCAGGAGTACTGGGTCCGGCTGCGCGCCGCCGCCGGACGCGCACGAGATCGTGCGCCGTCGGCGCCGAGGACGCCAAGCCCGGCCCGGGCGTGCTCGAGGCGATCGCCGACCGCCGACCTGGTGCTGCTGCCGCCGTCCAACCCGGTCGTGAGCATCGGCACCATGCTGGCCGTCCCCGGCATCCGGGACGCCCTGGTCAGCTCCGCCGCGCCGGTCGTCGGGCTCTCGCCGATCGTCGGCGGCGCGCCGGTGCGCGGCATGGCCGACAAGGTGCTCGCCGCCATCGGCGTCGAGACCTCCGCCGCCGCCGTGGCGCTGCACTACGGCTCGCGCCGACGGCGGGCTGCTCGACGGCTGGCTGGTGGACACCAGCGACGCCGACGCGGTGGCGACCGTCGAGGCCGCCGGGATCGCCTGCCGCGCGGTCCCGCTGCTGATGCCGGACGTGGACGCGGCCGCCGGCATGGCCCGCGCCGCGCTGGCGCTCGCTGCCGACGCTCGCCGCCGCTAGATGACGCGGGTCGCTGCTGGTCTGGGCGCCGGACGGCGTCCCCGAGGTCGCGGCCGGCGACGACCTCGCGACCGTGCTCCTCGCCGCGCCTGGCCGGCCGAGGACTTCGCGCTGGCCGACGGCGACGTCGTCGTGGTGACGTCGAAGATCGTGTCCAAGGCCGAGGGCCGCGTCGTGCGCGGTCGACCGCGAGGCGGCCATCACGTCCGAGACCGTCCGGGTGGTGGCGCGCCGCGGACCGACCCGGATCGTCGAGACCCGGCACGGGCTTCGTGCTCGCCGCGGCCGGGGTCGACGCCACCAACACCGCAGCCGGGCACGCGTGCTGCTGCTGCCCGTCGACCCGGACGCCTCGGCCCGCGCGCTGCGGTCCCGGCTGCTCGAGGTGGCCGGCGTCGACGTCGCCGTCCTGGTGACCGACACCGTGGGCCGGCCTGGCGCACCGGCCAGATCGACCTGGCCATCGGCGTCGCCGGGCCTCCCGCCGCTGGACGACCTGCGCGGCCGCGACGACGGGCACGGCAACGTCCTGCAGGTCACCGAGCCGGCGGTGGCCGACGAGGTGGCCTCGGCGGCGGACCTGGTGAAGGGCAAGCTCGGCCGCCGCCCGTTCGCGGTGGTGCGCGGGCTCGCCGCACGCACCACCCGCGAGGACGGGCCGGGTGCCGCGGCGCTGGTGCGCCCGGCCGAGGACGACCTGTTCCGGCTGGGCTCGCACGAGGTGGTGGCGGCCCGGCGTACCGTCCGCGCGTTCACCGACGAGCCGGTCGACCCCGCGGCGCTGCGGCGGGCGGTGGCGGCGGCCGTCACCGCCCCGGCGCCGCACCACACCACCCCGTGGCGGTTCGTCGTCGTCGACGATCCCGAGGTACGCCGGTCGCTGCTCGACGCGATGCTCGCTGCGTGGGTGGCCGACCTGCGACGGGACGGCTTCACCGACGAGCAGATCGCCAAGCGGACCCGGCGCGGCGAGGTGCTGCGCGGGGCGCCGTCCCTGGTCGTGCCGTGCCTGGTCGGCGACGGGATGCACGACTACCCCGACGCGCGGCGCGTCGACGGCCGAGCGGGAGATGTTCCTCGTCGCGATGGGCGCCGGCGTCGAGAACCTGCTGGTCGCCCTCGCGGTCGAAGGGCTCGGGTCGGCGTGGGTGAGCAGCACGATGTTCTGCCGCGACGTGGTGCGTCAGCGCGCTGGACCTGCCCGACGGACTGGGAGCCGATGGGCGCCGTGGCGGTCGGGCACCCGGCGGCACCGGCACCGGACCGGCCGCCGCGCGACCCGGACGACGTTCCTGCTGCAGCGCTGACGGCCGCCCGTCACATCGCGCGGTAGTCGACCCCGGCGAACCGCGGGCCGCGTCGCGGCGGGGCCAGCCGGACGAGCTCGACCAGCCGCTGCACGCGGTACCGGTGGCCGCGGTAGGGCTCGAGCAGCTCGAGCATCGCGTCGTCGTCGACCTTCTCGCCGACCAGTGCCCAGCCGACCTGCGACGCCAGGTGGAAGTCACCGACCGAGACCGCGTCGGCGTCACCGAAGGCGCGCTGCGCGACCTCGGCGGCGGTCCACACGCCGATGCCGGGCAGGCTGCGCAGGGCGGTCGCGGCCGCGGCGGGCGGTCGCTCGGCCAGCGCCTCCAGCCGGCCGGCGCGACCGGCGGCGGTGACCGAGGTGCGCGACCTGGACAGGTCGACGCCGGCGCGGTGCCAGTCCCAGGACGGGATGCGCGCCCAGGTCGGGCCGTCCGGTGCGACCAGCAGACCGTCGGGGACCAGGCCGGCCGGACCGGGTGCCGGGTCGCCGTGCTTCCGGACCAGCCCGCGCCAGGCGCGCCACGCCTCCCGGCCGGTGACCTTCTGCTCGAGCACTGCGGGCACCAGCGCCTCCAGCACCCGCCCGGACGCCGGCACCCGCCAGCCCGGTCGGGACCGCCAGACGTCGCGCAGCACCGGGTGCGTCGGCGCGAAGCCGCTGGGGTCGTCGTCGGCGCCGAGCAGGGCGGGCAGCCGGTCGAGCACCCAGGCGGCGCCCGGGCCCCAGGCGGTGCCGACGACCTCGCCGTCCGCCGGGCGCACCGCGAGGCGCAGCGTCGCCGGGCCGTCCGGCGTGCGGGTGCCGCGCCAGAGCCCGCCGCCGGTGCCGTCGTACCGGAAGGTGGGGTCGCCGCTGCCCCGCCGCATCGGGCCGAGCGTGGCGCCGAGGTCGACCGGCCGGCCGGGCGCCCACCGGCGCTCGCGCGGCGCGTCGGGAACCTCACCGCTGGTCACGACGTCAGTCTCACAGGTGGCCTCGGTAGAGTCGCCGTCTACTCCGTCAGGTTCCGTGCAGGAACTCCGCATGCCGCAGATCAGGAAGGGCCGAAGACGCTCGTGGCCAACAAGCCCAAGCAGGTAGAGCGGGACCGCCGCGCCAAGGTCGAAGAGATGCGCAAGGCCGAGCAGGCCCGCGAGCGTCGCAAGAGCATGCTCTTCGTCCTGCTCGCTGTCGTGGTGGGCGTCGCGCTGATCGCGGCCGTCGCGATCCCGTCGTACCTCAACTCCCGCAACGACCCGGTCAACAAGGCGCTGTCCTCGTTCGGGGTGTCGGCCGCGAACGCGAGCTGCGACGACGTGGAGACCAACGACGCCGGCGACAACGTGGGCAAGCACGTCGCGGACGGCACCGTCGAGGAGTACGACACCGTGCCGCCGTCGTTCGGCCCGCACTGGGGCCAGCCGGCGTTCCCGGCGCGCGAGTTCTACACCGCGCGGGACCGGCCCGAGATGGAGCAGCTCGTCCACAACCTCGAGCACGGCTACACGATCGTCTGGTACGACGACACCATCAAGGGCGCCGAGCTCGAGGAGCTGGAGGACATCGCCACCCGGGCGCGCACCGAGGACGCCGCCGGCCCGACCGGCAAGTTCATCGTGTCGGCCTGGGACGACGCGTACGGCGACTTCCCGAGCGGCAAGCACATCGGCATCTCGCACTGGGGCGCCGACGGCCGGCCACGTCCAGCTGTGCGGCAAGGTCAGCGGCGCCGTCGTCCAGGACTTCATCGACGACTTCCCGGCCAGCGACTCGCCCGAGCCGAACGCCGCCTAGCCAACGCGGAGCCACCGCCGCCGGGGCTTGCCCCGGCGGCGGTCAGCCCTGGGCGATGTCGGGGGTGAAGCGGATCGCGTACGGCGGGATGCGGGCGTCGACCCAGACCCGGGCGCCCGCGGCGAGCTCGTTGCCCTCGCCCACGTCGGCGCCGTCACCCACGACGACCCCGTCGAGCACCACGCCGTCCCCGACCCGCGCGCCGCGGCCGACGACCGAGTCGCGGACCGTCGCGCCGGCACCCACGACGGCGTCGTCGAGCAGCACGCTGCCCTCGACCGTCGCGCCGGCGCCGACCGACGCCCTCGCGCCGACCGTCGTCCCGCCGCGGACCACGGCGTCGTCGGCGACACGCGCGCCGTCCAGCCGCAGCGACTCCCCGACCGGGCCGGGCAGGGCCGGCGACTCCAGGGCGCCGAGCACGAGGTCGCGGGAGCCGCGGACGTAGGCCGCCGGCGTCCCGAGGTCGAGCCAGTACGCGGCGTCGACGTGCCCGAGCACCAGCGCACCCGACGCCACCAGCCCGGGGAAGGTCTCCCGCTCGACCGACACCGGCCGGTCCGCCGGGATCGCGTCGATCACCGCGCGCCGGAACACGTAGCAGCCGGCGTTGATCCGGTTGGTCACCGGCTGGTCCATCTTCTCCAGGAACGCGGTCACCCGGCCGTCGGGGTCGCACGGCACGCAGCCGAACGGCCGCGCGTCCTCGACCTCGGTGAGGTGCAGCGTCACCTCCGCGCCGCTGTCCTGGTGGTCCGCGATCTGCTTCTCCAGGTCGTGGCCGGACAGGATGTCGCCGTTGAGGATGACGACCGGGTCGTCGGGTCCGCTCTCGAGCAGGTCCGCGACGTTGCGGATGCCGCCGCCGGTCCCCATCGGCTCGTCCTCGGTGACGTAGTCGACCCGCAGCCCGAGCGCCGAGCCGTCACCGATGCCGTCGCGGAAGACCTCGGGCCGGTAGGAGGTCGCCAGCACGACGTGGTCGATGCCGGCCGCGCGCGCCTTCGACAGCACGTGGTGCAGGAACGGCACGCCGGCGGTGGGCAGCATCGGCTTGGGCGTGTGCACCGTCAGCGGCCGCAGCCGGGTGCCCTTGCCGCCGACGAGCAGCACGGCCTCGGTCATTCGTACGGTCAGCCTTCCGGTCCGGTGCGCGGAGTCGTCAGCGTACGAGGTCGACCGCGCCGGCGGCCCGCGCGTACGTCGCGAGGTGCGCCGCCGCGGATGCCTCCCAGGTGAACTCGCGGGCCCGCTCGACACCGCGCTGCGACAGCTGAGCCCGACGCGCCTCGTCGTCGATCAGCTCGCGCAGCGCCTTGCCGATGCTGTCGGCGTCCGGCTCGGTGTAGGCGACCGCGTCGCCGCCGACCTCCGGCAGCGACAGGCGGCGGGCGGTGAGCACCGCGGCGCCGCAGGCCATCGCCTCGAGCACCGGCAGGCCGAAGCCCTCGGCCTTGCTCGGGTACGCGACGACCATCGCGCCGCCGAGCAGGCCGGGCAGGTCGGCCGGGCGCATGAAGCCGGTGCGCACGATCTTCAGCTGCGGCGGCACCTCGGCGACGGCCTGGTCGACCCCGTCGTCCCAGCCGCTGCTGCCGGCGAGCACCAGGGCCGGCGGGTCGGCCATGCCGTCGACGGCCTTGACCCAGCCGCGGACCAGGTCGGGGACGTTCTTGCGGCGCTCGAGGACGCCGAGGAACGCGACGTACGGCCGGCCGTGCAGGCCGAGCCGGTCGTTGACGCGGCGGCGTCTCGGACTCCGACGGCGGCCGGAAGACGTTGGTGTCGACGCCGTGCCGGGCGACGTCGATCCGGTCGGCGTCGGCGTCGAGCAGCCGGACCAGCTCGTCGCGGGTCGCCTGCGAGGGCACGATGACCCGGCTGGCGCGGCGTACCGCGGTGCGGGTGGCCGACCGGTAGAAGCCGGTCTTCAGGGCGCTGTGCAGCTCGGGCTCGGAGAAGAACGTGACGTCGTGCACGGTGACCACCACCGGCACCTGCGCGTGCAGCGGCATCGTGTAGTACGGCGAGTGGATCAGGTCGGCGCCCACCTGCTGGGCGACCAGCGGCAGCCCGGTCTGCTCCCACGCCAACCGCGCCGGCCGGTGCGCGATGGCAGACGGACCCGGCACGATCTCGGCCTCGTCCGCGAGCCGGTGGAACCGCTCGGCGTCCGAGCGCTGGCAGACGACCACGATCTCTTGCCCGGAAGCCGCCAGTGCGCAGACCAGACCGTCGACGTACCGCCCGACCCCACCGCGGTCGGCGGGCACCGCGGTCGCGTCGAGGAGCACCCGTGGGGCTCCCGACGAGTCAGGTGACACTGGCGACATCACTCCTTTGCATGGACAACTCCTCGCAGCCTACGCCGGGAGGAGACGCCGCGAGGGCACCCCCACGAAGGTTGTGCGCAAGCAACCGATTCGACTCAGCCGCGGAACGTCAGGGTGCGTGTGCCGGCCGTCGGTTCCAGCGATGCGCGGACCAGGAACTGGCGGCCCCGGACGACGGCCGGGGTGCTCGTTCCGTCGCCGTCCCAGTCGCCCACGACGGCACGGTCGGTCGGCAGGCCGTAGCCCAGAACGGTGTTCGCCCGCCCGGCGGAACGCCGGTTACGGAGCAACCACTGACCGTCACGAACTACTCCGATGCCACTGCGCGGCCCGCCGGTCCAGGAGCCGGCGACGGCGGTGTCGCCGACCTTCCCGTAACGGAACCGGACCTGGGCGGCACCCGAGGTGACGGTGCGGCGCAGCAGCCAGGTCCGGCCGCGCACCACACCGATGCCCTGCTTCTTGCCGGTCCAGGAGCCCACCACCGGGACGTCGCCGGCCCGGCCGAGGCGCACGGTGCGGGTCGGCGTCCCGCCGGTGAGCCCGGTCCGCAGCAGCCAGCTGCCCGAGCGGAACACCCCGAGGTCGTCGTCGCCGTCGCCGTCCCAGTCGCCGACGACCGGGACGTCGCCCTTGGTGCCGTAGCGGAACCGCTTGACCCAGCCGCCGGACTTGCTGGTCATCTGCAGCGCGACCTGGCCGTCCTTCCACCAGCCGAGCTGGTCGCGGCCGTCGCCGTTCCAGTCACCGACCAGCGGCCGGGCAGCTGCCCCACCGGTCCGTCGCATCGCGATCGTGAAGCCGGGTGAGAGCAGGCCGAGCGCCTCGCGGACGTCCCAGCCCTCGACGTACGACGTCGTGAGCTTGCCGGCCTTGATGCCGACCACCTTGACGCCGCCGGTGCGGGCGGCGGCACCGCGCGGCGGCACCGAGATGGTGCTGATGCTCGAGAAGCCGAGCTTCGAGGCGAGGGTCGACCAGGAGAAGCCGACGGCCCAGGACCGCTTCTCGGCCGGGTTGCTCGATGCTGCGTCCCACGCCGAGTCGTCGACGGCCCGCAGGAACGGTGCCTCGACCCCCCAGACGTACCGCTCGTCCTCGGTGTGCCCGCCCATCGAGGAGGAGTAGAAGGCGTCGATCAGGGTGCCGGTGGCGGCGTCGGCGATGACCTTGCCGGAGGTCGAGTTGACCGCGGCCATCCAGGTCCGCCCCCAGCTGCCGTCCGGGCCCTCGCTCTCCTTCTTCCAGCCGGTCCAGTTCTGGTCGGTCGGGGTCGGCATCAGGACCCGCCCGGTCCGCTTGACCGCGAAGGTGCGCGCCGCGATGGCCTGCGCCTGCAGGGCAGCGGCCGGGAACGACGCCGGCACCTCGGCGATGCCCCACAGGTACTTGTCCATGGCCGAGCCGTTGTCGGTGGTGTCGATCTGCTGCACGCCGTCGATCAGTGCGCCGTCGACGGTGAACTTCGTCCAGTCCCAGCGGACCCAGCGGTCCAGGTAGATCGACGAGCCGCGCCAGGTGGTGAGCCGGGCGACCGAGCCGGACTGCTGCAGCCGCAGCGGGACGTCGGCCGAGCCGCCCTCCCAGACCACCTTCCGGGGCGTCGCCTCGACGTCCCACAGCACGAAGTGGCTGTGCGTCGCGTCGTCGAGCTTCAGCTGCCAGCGGGTGCCCTGCGGCTGGGCCGGCGGGCAGGCCGGGGCGGATCGCGGTCGGTGTCGGCGTCGGCGTCGGGGTGGCGGCGGGGTCGGTCGGCGGCGGCGACGGTGCGGGCGTCGCCGGTGGCGGCGGGACGACGCAGCCGGGCAGCACCCAGGTCAGGCCGCCCTGGACCGCCTCGACGTCGACCCGGTAGCCGTTGTCGAGCATCCGGACCCGGACGTTGCCGGGCATCTCGCGGGCGACGACCGACGTACCGGCGTAGTAGCGGGTGAGGATCTGGTCGGCCGAGCAGCCGAGCTTGGCGGCACCCTGGGCGCCGTACTGGCTCATGCCGAGGCCGTGGCCCCAGCCGCCGCCGCGGAACACGACATCGCCCGGCGCGGTGGCCGGCGGGATCGTCGCACCGCCGGAGGGCGGGCAGTCGGCGGCCTGGGCAGCGCCGGGGCCGAGCACGAGCGCGGGGACGGCCAGCGCGAGGGCGAGCACCAGCCGCCCGGGCGCGCGCAGCACTCCGGCAGCGCGGGGCGGGTGGGGCTGGTGGGACGTCGGCACCGCACCACTGTAGGTGCAGAGCCCGCTCTCCACCCTTGAGTGGCGCGTTCCCACCGATTCTGGACGCTGGAACCTGTATGAACGCGCCACTCGACGCCGCTACTAGGGTTGCCCGCGATGCGCCTCCTGTTCTTCGGCACCTACGACGCTGCGGCGCACCCCCGGGTTGCCGTCCTGCGCGACGGGCTGCGCGAGCACGGCGCGACCGTGCAGGAGTGCAACGCCCCGCTCGGCCTGTCCACCGCGGCCCGGGTCTCGATGCTGCGCCGGCCGTGGACGCTGCCGCTGCTGGCCTGGCGGCTGCTGCGCTGCTGGAGCACCCTGGTCGTCCGGTCCCGCCGGCTGCGGCGGGGCGACAACTGGCCGGACGCCGTCGTGGTCGGCTACCTCGGGCACTTCGACGTGCTGCTGGCCCGGCGGCTGTTCCCGCACGTGCCCGTCGTCCTCGACCACCTGATCGGCGCCAGCGACACCGCGACCGACCGCGGCGTCTCCGGCGGGCTGCGGCAGCGGCTGCTGCGCGCGCCTGGACGCGGCCGCCCTGGGCAGCGCCGACCTGGTGGTCGTCGACACCGAGGAGCACTGCCGCGAGCTGCCCGAGCTGCACCGCCGGCGGGCGCTCGTGGTGCCGGTGGGCGCACCCCTGTCGTGGTACGCCGGGGAAGGCGCAGGCCGCGCCGAGCCCGGCCCGCTGCGTGCCGTGTTCTTCGGCCTGTTCACCCCGCTGCAGGGCGCACCGGTCATCGGCGCGGCCCTCGCGGCGCTGGCCGGGGACGCGGTCGAGGTCACCATGGTCGGCTCCGGCCAGGACCTGGACGAGACCCGCTCGCTCGCGGCCGGCAACGACCGCGTGCGGTGGCGCGACTGGGTCTCCCCCGCCGAGCTGCCGGCTCTGGTGGCCGCGCACGACGTGTGCCTGGGCATCTTCGGCACCGGAGCGAAGGCGTCGCGGGTGGTGCCGAACAAGGTCTTCCAGGGCGCGGCCGCCGGTTGCGCGGTGCTGACCTCGGACACCGCGCCGCAGCGACGGGTGCTCGGCGACGCCGCCGTGCTCGTCCCGGCCGGCGACCCGGCCGCACTGGCGACCGCCCTGCGCGAGCTCGCTGCCGACCCGGCGAGGCTGGCCCGGGCCCGCACCGCCGCGGGCGAGCTCGCCCGGACCGCCTTCACCCCGGCCGCCGTCACGGCCGCCGCTGCACGAACGCCTGCTCGCCGTCGTACCCCGGAGGACTACGTGCATGACTGCCCCCGTGCTGCCCCCGCTGAGCCCGAACGCCTGGCTGCGCTGGGAGGTCGTCGAGCAGCTGCTGCCGCCCGGCCACCTCGACGTGCTCGAGGTCGGCTGCGGGCAGGGCGGCTTCGGGGCGCGGCTGGCGCAGCGCTACCGGTACGTCGGCGTCGAGCCGGACGCGATCTCGTGCGCGGTCGCCGAGCAGCGGGTCGCACCGGCCGGCGGCGAGGTGCGCAACGGCGACCTGTCGGTGGTCGGTGCGGACGAGCTGTTCGACCTGGTGGTGGCCTTCGAGGTGATCGAGCACATCGAGGACGACGTCGACGCGCTGGCCGGCTGGGCTTCGCGGCTGCGACCCGGTGGCTGGCTGCTGCTGTCGACGCCGGCCTGGCAGAAGCGGTTCGGGCCGGCCGACGAGATGGTCGGGCACTTCCGGCGCTACGACCCGCCGGTGCTGCGCGACCGGCTGGCCAAGGTCGGCCTCACCGACATCGAGCTCGTGCACTTCGGTGCGCCGCTGGGCTACCTGCTCGAGGCCGGCCGCAACGCGGTCGGCAAGCGCCGGCTCGCCTCGCCGGCCGCACCGGCATCGGCCGCGTCGATGGCCGAGCGCTCCGACGCGAGCGGCCGCACCCTGCAGCCCTCGACGTCCTGGACCGCGACCGCCGCCCGGCTGGGCACGCTGCCGTTCCGCAAGCTGCAGCGCGCCTTCCCCGGCACCGGTCCCGGCCTGGTCGCCCGCGCCCGGAAGCCGGTGGTGTGACCGTGGCCGACGTCTCCGCGCACGTCGACGACCTCGCCGCCTTCATCACCGCGGCCCCGTCGTCGTACCACGCAGCGGCCGAGGTGGCCCGTCGGCTGGAGGCCGCCGGCTTCACCCGGCTCGACGAGGAGTCCGAGTGGGACGCCGTCGGCGACGGGCCGGGCCGGCACTTCGTGCTGCGCGACGGCTCCGTGGTCGCGTGGGTGCGGCCCGCGGCGGCCGGCCCGACGACGCCGTTCCGCATCGTCGGCGCGCACACCGACTCCCCCGGCTTCAAGCTCAAGCCGCAGCCGACGGTCGGCTCGCACGGCTGGCTGCAGGCCGGCGTCGAGGTGTACGGCGGCCCGCTGCTCAACTCGTGGCTGGACCGCGAGCTCGAGCTGGCCGGCCGGCTCGTCACCCGGGCCGGCGCCGAGCACCTGGTGCGCACCGGCCCGTTCCTGCGCATCCCGCAGCTGGCGATCCACCTCGACCGCGCGGTCAACGACGGGCTCACGCTGGACAAGCAGCGGCACACCACACCGGTGTTCGGCGTCGGCGACGCGACGCAGGCCGACCTGCTCGGGCACCTCGCGTCGCTCGCCGGCCTGGACGGCGGCGACGTCGCGGGCTACGACCTCCTGACCGCCGACACCGCGGCACCGGCCACGGTTCGGCCTGGGCGACGTGCTGTTCGCCGCCGGCCGGATGGACAACCTGACCTCGGTGCACGCCGGGCTGCGGGCGCTGCTCGACGCCGCGACAGCCGACGCCGGCCACATCAGCGTGCTCGCCGCCTTCGACCACGAGGAGCTCGGCTCGGTGTCGCGGTCCGGCGCGTCCGGCCCGATGCTCGGCGACGTCCTCACCCGCATCGCGGCCGGGCTCGGCGCCACACCCGCCCAGCAGCTGCAGGCGTACGCCGGGTCGTGGTGCGTGTCGTCGGACGCCGGCCACGCCGTGCACCCGAACTACCCGGAGCGGCACGACCCCGCCAACCAGCCGGTCCCCGGCGGCGGGCCGTTGCTCAAGCTCAACGCCAACCAGCGCTACGCCACCGACGCGGCCGGCGCGGCGCTGTGGGCCCGGTCCTGCGACAGCGCGGGAGTGCCGTTCCAGGAGTTCGTGTCGAGCAACGCCATCCCGTGCGGGTCGACGATCGGGCCGCTGACCGCCGCCCGGCTCGGCATCCGGGTCGTCGACGTCGGCGCGCCGCTGCTGTCGATGCACTCGGCCCGCGAGCTCGGCCACGTCGACGACCTGGCCGCGCTGGCCGCCGCGCTCGGCGCCTTCCTCGCCGGCGCCTGAGCCACCCGCCGTGCGTCAGCCGCTTCACCACGTCGTAGAGCAGGTGCGTCACGCGGTCGCCCTGGGCGACGCGGGACGGGTTGTCCAGGGTGACGTTGTCGCCGGGTCCCATGGCGCCGAAGAACGGCCTGCCCGCGCCGAACACGACGGGCACCACGTTCATCACGACCTGGTCGATCAGGCCGAGGCGGAGCGCCTGGCCGCCGATCTGGCCGGCGGCGACGTCGACGATCCGGTCCGGCCCGGCGTGCTCGCGGGCCTGCGCGATCGCGGCCTCGACACCGTCGACGAACGTGAACGGCGCGGTGCCCGCGTGCTTCCAGTCGGTCGGCGGCGTGTGCGTGACGACGAAGACGTGGTCGCCCGCAGCCGGGACGCCGTCCCACCCGTCGGTGAGGTCGAACAGGCGGCGACCGATCACCACGCACGCCGATCTGCGGGTACACGGCCCGGACGAAGTCCGCGGACGCCTGCGTGGTGCGCAGCACGTCCTCGCTGGCCCTCGGTCCAGGTCCACTCGACGTCGCCGTTGCCGAGCCAGTCGAACATCGGGCCGATCCCGTCATCGACGTCCGCGATGAAGCCGTCCAGCGACACCGCCGCCGCCCCCATGATCGTGCGCGCCATGGCCCTGGCCCTACCCTTCGCGTCGCAGCTCGGTCGCCATCGCCCAGTACGCACCCGCCGAGTGCTCCTCGGTCGCCGCCGACTGCGGAACGACGTTGTCCATCCGCACCCGCAGCACCGCCGGGTCCGACGGGTCGACGGTGATCGTCCACTGCCAGTCACCGCCGTAGGAGGCGCCGACCGTGACGACGCCGTCATCGATCGCGCCGGCCAGCGCCCTGCCGGCGGGCGCCTGGTGCCAGGAGTCGCCCCACAGCGCGATCAGCCGGTCCGGCTCCTCGTCCGGCGCGATCGCCAGCAGCCCCTCCTGCGCGCCGTCCGCCGGGTGCGACCACGTGTAGGCGATCACCGCCGATGTTCCCCCGGCCGCCACCGACACGGCGGCCGTCGCGTCGGCGGCATGCGGCTCGTCGGTCGGCATCAGCCGGAACCTGTTGGTGCCCGTCCATGACCCTTGGTGCCCGCTGAGGAAGCCCATCGCGCGAGCCTCGCAAGGGCGATGCCGCTTGTCTAGGGTTGCGGCATGGAGCAACGCGACACCCGAGACGGGCTACGCGCCGGTCAACGGCCTGCAGATGTACTACGAGATCCACGGCGCGGGCGGGACGCCGCTGCTCCTGCTGCACGGCGGCCTGTTCAACATCGACCTGCAGTTCGGCGCGCTGCTGCCGGACCTGGCGAAGACCCGGCAGGTCATCGCCGCGGACTTCCAAGGGCACGGCCGGACCGGCCACCTCGACCGTCCGCTGACCAGTGCCCACCTGGCGTCCGACGTCGTGGGTCTGCTCGAGCACCTGCAGGTGCCGCAGGTCGACGTGTTCGGCTTCAGCGTCGGCGGCGGTGTCGGCGCTGCACCTCGCGATCAAGCACCCCGAGCTGGTGCGCAAGCTGATCGTCTCGTCGGCGTCGTTCCACCCCGACGGTGACCGGCCCGAGAACGCCGAGGCCGTCGGCGAGATGACCGTCGACATGATCGCCGGTACGCCGATGGAGCAGGACTACCTGGCCAAGTCGCCGCAGCCGGACCAGCTGCAGCAGCTGCTCGACCGGCTCGGGGCGTACGACGACGGCTTCCCCGGCTGGTCCGACGCCGACATCGAGGGCATCGCCGCTCCGACGCTGATCACCCTCGGCGACTGCGACATGGTCACCCTCGACCATGCCGTCCGATTCCTGCGGCTCCGCGGCGGTGACGTCAACGGCGACTTCGCCGGTGTCCCGGCCTCGCAGCTGGCGGTGTTCCCCGGCACCACGCACTTCTTCGGGCTCAGCCGCACCGCGCTGGTCCTGGACGTCGTGACCACGTTCCTGGACGCGCCACCGCCCGCCGGCTGGTCCGACATCTCCTAGGCACGGATAGCGGAACGGTCACCAGGAGCCCGGATCGCTATCCGTTGCTGCGAAACCGGTGTCGCGGCTAGTGGCGTCGCATCAGCAGGCCGGTGCCGAGGGCGAGCAGCCCGTCGGTGGCCATCAGCAGGCCGCGGGACGTGAGCGCCACCGCGGTCGCCTCGGACGTCGTGCAGCACGCCGGCGAGCAGCACCACCAGCACTGCCTCGCGCACACCCGCACCGGCCGGCAGCACCACGAGCAGCGGGCCGATCGAGAACGCCACCGCGAACCCGCCGATCGCCACCGGCAGGGTCTCCCACGGGTCGGCACCCAGGCCCACGGCGAGCAGCCAGACGTGCAGCCCGAACACCACCCAGAACAGCAGCGTCCAGGCGACGCCGCGCGCCATGTCCTTGCCGGCGAACGGCTCGTCGAGCGGCGGCCGGCGGAGCAGCCGCAGGCCGCGGTTCAGCAGCTGGTTGAGGACCCGCGGCACCAGCAGCGCCATCAGCACCGGCAGCGCGAGCAGGCCCCACAGCACGCCGCGGCCCTCCGCCTCGACGAGCGCCGGCAGCGCGGCGACCCCGACGAGCAGGCCGACGAGCACCGAGAGCCCGAGCGTCAGCAGGAAGGCCAGCGCGGTGCGCTGCCGCGGGATGCCGTTCTCCTTGCCGAGCCGCATCTGCACGACGACCGGCCACACCGAGCCCGGCACGTACTTGCCGAGCTGCGCGACGAAGAACATCCGCGCCGCGGGCTGCACCGCGAGCGGCGAGCCGAGCGCCCGCAACGTCCCGCGCCACAGCAGGAAGCTCATCCAGACGGCGAGCAGGCACAGCCCGAGCGAGCCGAGCAGGACCCACGGGCTCTGGTCGCGCAGCGCGTCGACGACGTCCGACCACTGGCCGGCCAGCGCCCAGCCGAACGCGACGACGACCAGCAGCAGGAGCAGCCCCGACACCAGGGTGCGGCGCCACGACGTACGGCGGGGACTGTCACCGTCGACGACTGGGCCATCGCTGGCCGCGGGCGTCGCGGCGTCCAAGCTAGACCTCCGAGCGCGACCGGACGATGAGGTCCGCCAGCAGCGCCAGCGCAGCGACCAGCATGCCGGTGATGAAGATGAGCACGGTGTTGACCGCGAACCGGCCGAAGTGCGCGAACAGGTCGTAGACGCCCTTGAGCAGGCCGATGCCGATCAGCGTCAGCGCCGGGGGCATCAGCACCTTGAGCGGGTTGAAGTACATGACCATCCGCAGCACCTGCAGGATGTAGCGGTAGGCGTCCTTGGTGAAGTGGAACTTCGAGACGCCCGAGCGCTTCGCGTACGAGATCGGCACGTAGCGGATGTCGTGCTGGTTGGACAGGAACGCCAGCGTGATCGTGGTGACGCAGGAGAAGCCGGGCGGCAGCAGCCGCAGGTACGGCAGCGACACGTCGCGGCGGAACGCGCGCAGCCCGGAGTTCAGGTCGGGGATCGAGGAGTTCGACAGCTTCTCGGCGATCTTCCGGATGACCCACTTCGCCGGCACCCGCAGGAACTTGTGGGTGCCCTCCTCGCTGGTGCGGGCGCCCACGACCTGGTCGTACGTCGGGTCGTCGAGCAGCATCGAGACCAGCTCGGGGATGCGCTCGTTCGGGTAGGTCATGTCGGCGTCGGTCCACACGACGATCTCGCCGCGGGCCTCGAGGGTGCCGATGCGCCGGGCCGTGCCGGAACCGCCGTTGCGCCGGAACGGCATGATGCGCATCGACGGGAACCGGTGCCGGGCGTCGAGCAGCAGGGTCAGCGTGTCGTCGGTCGAGGCGTCGTCGATGGCGAGCAGCTCGTAGGTCAGGCCGCTGTCGTCCATCGCGGTGCAGATCCGCTCGACCTCGGCGATGACGTGCTCGCGCTCGTTGAAGCACGGCAGCACGATCGTCACCAGCGGCGGCGGGCCGTCGGGCGTCGGCTCCGGCTCGGTCCGGTGGTGCGGGGCGGCCGGCGGCCGGTGACCCACCATCGGCAGGACGGTCGTGGCGTCGTCGACGGGTGCTGGGTTCTCGCTCATCTCGCGGGCCACCCTACCGGCGCTCGGCCGGGCGGCCCGCCCGCCGTCAGGGGTAGTAGCCGACCACGTCGCCGATCAGGTGGGTCGAGCCGGTGCCGTTCGTGACCTGCACCCGGCCCTTCTTCCCGACCCGCACGACCACCAGGTTCGCGGTCGTCCGCCAGGCCGGGACCGAGAGGTCCGGGAAGGCCGGGCGCCTGGTGCCCAGCGGCCACGCGGTGACGAAGGTCGCCCGGGTGGCGTCCCGGGCGGTGAGGTTCATCACGACGGCGCGGGCGCCGGCCGGGGCGGGCTTGCCCTTGCCTGCGACCTTGACGCTGACGACCTTGCGGGCGCCGACGCGGGCCCGCGGGGCCCCGATGCCGTAGCGGGTGTCGAGCACCCGGGTGGTGGCCTTGGGCTGGAACAGCCGGCCGCCGACCACCTCGCGAGGAGCCCACCAGCCGACGAGGTCGACCACCACATGGGTCGCCGCCGTCCGCGCGGTGACCTTGAGCTTGCCGTCCTGCAGCTTGGCGATCGCCCGGGTCTTCACCAGCGCGCCGTGGGTGAACGCGACCGTCGCGTTCTCCTTGTCGCCGCCCGCCGACTGCACCGTCAGCGTGCCGGTGCCGGACGAGTTGACGGTGCTCACGTTGAGCATCGCGCCGGTCATCGAGGTCGCGGGGATCCCGGACAGCGCGGGCATCGTGACGAGCCGGTCGCTGCCCGGGGCGACGATGCCGGCGGGGTCGCGGCGCGAGTCGTAGAGCCGCAGGGTGCGCGACCGGCCGGTAGACCGCCCCGTCCGCGACCGGGTAGTAGCCGACGACGTGCACCGAGAGCTCGGTGGTGCCGGCGGCGTTGGCGATGCTGACCGCGCCGTTGCCGCCGAGCGGTGTCACCGCGAGGGCAGCCGCCGGGATGCCGGCCGCCACGTTCAGCGCAGGCGACGCGGACTTCGCCGAGCCGGCTGCCCAGGCCGTGACCGTCGTGGCCGAGGTGGCGCAGCTCGAGGCGATGCTCAGGGCGACCGCGGCGATGCCGGAGCCCGGCAGCCGGCCGACGCCGTGCACCGGGAGGGTGACCCGGCCGCCCGGGCCCATCGGCAGGTTGCCGTCGACGCGGGTGTCGTAGAGGCGGACCGGGTCCACGGGCACGAAGCTGGTGCGCCCGGGCAGGGCCGCCGCCGCGCCGACCGGCGGTGCGGTGCGCGCGGCCTGGACGGTGACCTGGCCGACCCACGGGAGCGCCGCCGCGGTGGCGTCGGCACTGGCGAGGGTCACCGTGTAGGCCCCGGGTCTCACCAGAGCCCCGGCGTTGTCGCGCAGGTCCCAGCTGGCGCTGAGCGGCACGGTCGGCGACGCGGTGCCGGACATCGTCCGGACCACGGTCCCCCGGCAGACCTCGCGGATCTCCAGGCTCCAGCTCTGGTCGCTGGTCACGCCGGCGACCGTGGTGATGCTCGCGCCGCTGCCGTAGACCGCACTGGCCGGCTCCGGGCGCGGGTCGAGCAGAGCGGTGCCGAGGTACGTCGCCGTCAGCGAGCGGATCGTCGGCAGCTGCGCGTAGAGGTTCGTGCCCGGGCACGACGTGTTGCCGGCGTCCCGGTGTCCCGAGACGACGTTGAACGGGACCTGTCTGCCGGCGGGATACCGCGACGTCCCGCCGCCTTGCGAGGTGAGGACCGTGGTCCCGTTCGGGTTGCGGTGCGACAGCCCGAGCTTCCAGGCCATCACCCGCGCGATCGAGTCGACCATGATCGGCGGCGCGGCGACCTTGTCGAAGTTGCCGATCGCCGACACCGCGAACGAGTCGACGTTGAAGCCACCGGTGTGCGCACCGACGACGGCGCGGTCCATGCCGCCGTACCGGCCCTCCCAGAGCCGGCCGAACCGGTCGACCAGGAAGTTGTAGCCGATGTCCGACCAGTGGTTCCCCTTGACGTGGTAGGCGTAGATCGCCCGCAGGATCTTCGGGACCGCCGCCGCGGAGTAGCCGTTGGCGCCGGCGGTGTGGTGCACGAAGCCGGTGCGGACCGTGGTGTTGTACGACGGCGAGGCGCCGCGGATCGACTCGTCGGCACCCCACTGCGCCCGGGTGAAGATCGCCGGCTGGCCGGCGGCGGCCTGGGCCGACTGCATCGGCCGGCGGGCACCCACCTCGTCATCGGCGTCCGAGCTGCCGGGGTCGACCAGGTCGACCCGCAGGCCGCGCGGCAGCGAGCCGCGGCGGACGTCGACCCGCACCTGGTAGCCGTCGGCGTCGCCGACCCACAGCGGCTCGGTGCCGGGCCGGGCGGTCCGGGCCTCGCGGGGGCCAGGGGTGGCCGTCGTGTCCAGCGCCGTCCAGCGGGTCCAGCCGGAGTCGCCGTGGGTGCGGACCAGCACGGTGAGGTCGGCCGGCTTCGCCTGAGCCCGCCAGGTGACGCCGAGCAGGTCGAAGGAGGGCACCCCGGTCCGGGTCACCAGCACCTCGGGTCGGCCGGGTGCGGCACCGCGGGCGGCGGGCGGGGCGTCGGCGCGGGCCTGGAACGAGACCCGGGAGCTGCTCCGCAGCGCCTTGCCGGGGACCGCGTCGAGCGCGACCCCGCGCAGGGCGTGCGACCGGAACTCCGGCGCGACCGCGTGCGGCGCAGCGTGCGGGAGGCTGACCACCGGCAGGGCGATGACGCCCAGCGGGACGAGAACGCTGAGCAGGACAGCCGGCGGAGCGGTGCGCATGCGGGACCCTTGTGCTCGTGTGATGGTGCTCGTGTGACAGGCGTGGCCAGTGGTGTGCCGGCCCCAGTGTCCTCGCCATCGACGTCCGGGCGTGGTGTCTTGACGATCTCGGCGTGTGCGCAGTCGGACATTTTGCCCGGCCGTGACCCCGCCAGCCGCGTCCGTAGCCTGGTCCGGTGACCCCCACCCCACCGCTGGCCGGCCCGCCGGAGCTGCTCGACCGGGCGCTGCGCGCCGACCCCGCCCGGCCGCTGCTGACCTTCTACGACGACGCGACCGACGAGCGCACCGAGCTGTCGGTGGCGACCTTCGCCAACTGGGTCGCCAAGACCGCCAACCTGCTGCAGGACGACCTGGGGGCCGGCCCGGGCGCCACCCTCTCGCTCGACCTGCCGCCGCACTGGCAGGCGGCGGTCTGGCTGCAGTCGGCGTGGATGCTGGGGCTGCAGGTCGTCCCGGCGGCCGCGGCGGCCGAGATCGCCGTGATCGGGTACGACGGCAGGGCGCCGACCGGCGCCGGAGACGTCGTGGCGCTCGGCCTCGGGCCGCTCGGCCTGCCCCGGCGCGACGCCGCACCGCCGGCCGGCACCACGCTCGACTTCGACCGCGAGGTGCACGGCCACGGCGACCGGTTCGCCCCGGCCGAGCAGCCGGACCCGGCCGCCCCGGCGTTCACCAGCGGCGACCAGGTGCTCAGCGGTGCCGACCTCGGGGCCGCCGCGCAGGCCGCTCCGGCGCTGCCGGACGGCGGCCGGCTGCTGGTGGCCGGGCCGCTGACCGGGCTCGCCGCGGTCCTGGGCGGGCTGCTGGTCCCGCTGGCCACAGGGGTCACTGCCGTGCTCTGCCGCCACCTGGACCTCAGCCGGCTGCCGTCCCGGATCCAGCAGGAGGGCCTGGTGGCCGCCGTCGGACCCGACACGCCGGGTCTGCCGGCCTGGGCACCGGGCGGGTCCGGGACACCCCCCGGATGACCTAGAATCGAGGGTTCGACCCCCGTCGTACCGTCCGGCCACCACTTGGGTGGCCAGGTCGGCCACATCCCCGTGGCCGCGGTACGCCTGACGACAGGACGACCGTGCCCCACGCCGCTACCCGACGCCATGCGCCGCGTGCTCGGCATGCCGCGCGCCGCGCGCCGTGGCGCCGGGTGCTCACGGCGCTGGTCGTCACCTTCGCGGTGATCCTGGTCGGTGGCTCGGTGAGCGCGTTCGTCGCCTACCAGCGGCTGAACGGCAAGATCAACCACGTCAACGTGGACAGCCTGCTCGGCGACGAGAAGGACCGGCCGCCGGTGGTGGCCGAGGACCCCAAGGCGAAGAACATCCTCGTCATGGGCTCGGACAAGCGGAAGGGCAAGAACGCCCTCAACGTCGCCGGCCAGCGCTCGGACACCACGATCCTCGTCCACCTCGCCGCGGACCGGAAGTCGGCGACCGCGGTGAGCATCCCGCGCGACACGATGGTGCCGATCCCGGAGTGCACCCGCGACGACGGCACGGTCGTGCCCGCGCAAGAAGTCCAGATGTTCAACGAGGCGTTCTCCGCCGGCGGCCCGGCCTGCACGATCAAGACCGTCGAAGCGCTCACCAAGGTCCGGATCGACAACTACATCGTCGTCGACTTCACCGGCTTCAAGGACATGGTCGACGCGCTGGGCGGCGTGAAGGTCTGCCTCCCCTACGCCGTGAACGACCCGCAGTCGCACCTGGACCTCGAGGCCGGCACGCACACCGTCCGGGGCCAGCAGGCACTCGCCTACGTCCGCACCCGGCACGGCCTCGGCGACGGCTCGGACCTGTCCCGCATCGACCGGCAGCAGGCGTTCGTCGGCTCGATGGTCTCCAAGGTCAAGGACAAGGGTCTGCTGCTGCGTCCGGACCGGCTCTACAACTTCCTGGCCGCCGCGACCAAGTCGCTGACCACCGACTTCGGCGGTCTCAAGGACATGGCCGGGCTCGCCCAGGACGTCCGCGGCCTGCCCACCAAGGACGTCACGTTCCTCACGGCACCCAACGAGCCGTGGGTCGAGAACCCGAACCGCGTCCAGCTCAAGCCGTCGGCCGTGACCGTATGGCGCTCGATGCGCTTCGACCGGCCGCTGCCCGGCAAGGAGCCGAAGCCGAGCTCGTCGCCGTCCAGCAGCACCTCACCGAGCGGGCCGCCGCTGGTCACCCCGCCCGAGAACGTCAGCGTGACGGTGCTCAACGGCTCGGGCACCGCCGGTGCCGCGAGCGACCTCGCCGCCGAGCTCACCGCGGCCGGCTTCAACGTGGTCAGCGTCGGCAACGCGGACCAGCCGTACGCCACGACGACCGTGCTGCACGACCCGGCGTACGACGAGTCCGGTCGCACGCTCGGGGCAGCCATCCCCGGCTCCGAGGTCACCGAGGACATCAGCCTCGGCAGCACGTTGACCGTGATCGTCGGCGTCGGACTCCCCCACCGTGGTCCCCGTCTCGGTCAGCGGCTCGACGAGCTCTCCCGCACCGACCGAGTCGCTCGAGACCCGCTCGGCCGCGCAGAACATCTGCTCGTAGTGCCTCACCCGCTGTTGGCTAGAGTCGGCTAGTGCCCTCCGACGACACCTCCGCCGCCTCGCTGCGGCCTGCCGACAAGGTCTCCTCCTCCGCCGCCGAGGCCGTCGCGGACATCGGCAACGGTGCCTCGCTCGCCGTCGGCGGCTTCGGCCTCTGCGGCGTCCCGACCCAGCTGATCGCCGCGCTGCACGACGCCGGCACCACCGGCCTCGAGGTGGTGTCGAACAACTGCGGCGTCGACGACTGGGGGCTGGGCGTCCTGCTGTCCGACCACCGCATCGGCCGGGTGATCGCGTCGTACGTCGGGGAGAACAAGGAGTTCGCCCGGCAGTTCCTGTCCGGTGAGCTCGAGGTCGAGCTGACCCCGCAGGGCACGCTGGCCGAGCGGCTGCGGTCCGGCGGCGCCGGCATCCCGGCGTTCTTCACCGTGACCGGTGTCGGCACCCAGGTCGCCGACGGCGGGCTGCCGTGGCGCTACAACCCGGACGGCTCGGTCGCCCTGTCGTCGCCGCCGAAGGACACCCGGGAGTTCACCGTCGACGGGGTGACCAAGACCTACGTGCTGGAGGAGTCGATCGTCACCGACTTCGCCCTGGTGCACGCCTGGAAGGGCGACCGCTCCGGCAACCTCGTCTACCGCGAGAGCGCGCGCAACTTCAACCCGCTGTGCGCGACCGCCGGCCGGGTCACCATCGCGCAGGTCGAGAACCTCGTCGAGATCGGCGAGATCCGGCCGGAGGAAGTGCACACGCCCGGCGTCTACGTGCAGCGGGTGGTCGACGTCGGTCCCGACGTCGAGAAGCGCATCGAGCGCCGCACCGTGCGACCGCGGCCCGAGGGAGGCGGTCAGTGATGGCGCTGACCCGCGACCAGCTGGCGGCCCGCGCCGCGCAGGAGCTCGAGGACGGCCAGTACGTCAACCTCGGCATCGGCCTGCCGACCCTCGTGCCGAACTTCCTGCCGGAGGGCGTGCACGTCACCCTGCAGAGCGAGAACGGCATCCTCGGCGTCGGGCCGTACCCGTTCGACGGCGAGGAGGACCCCGACCTCATCAACGCCGGCAAGGAGACCGTGACGCTGCTGCCCGGCGCCTCGTTCTTCGACTCCGCGACGTCGTTCGGCATGATCCGCGGCGGTCACATCGACGCGGCCATCCTCGGTGCCATGCAGGTCTCGGCGGCCGGTGACCTGGCGAACTGGATGATCCCCGGGAAGATGGTCAAGGGGATGGGCGGGGCGATGGACCTCGTGCACGGCGCGAAGCGCGTCATCGTCGTCATGGAGCACGTCGCCAAGGACGGCACCCACAAGATCGTGCAGGAGTGCACGCTCCCCTACACCGGCCTGCGCGTGGTCGACCGGATCATCACCGACCTCGCGGTCATTGATGTAGTCGCTGTCACTTCCGATGACGCTCCTTCTCTCGTGCTGCGCGAGCTGGCGCCGGGAGTCACCGTCGACGACGTGCGCGCGGCGACCGGTGCTCCGCTCGAGGTGCCGTCCGAGCCGACCGTGATGGAGCCGTGAGCAGCGCCACCGTCGAGAGCTCGCCGGACGCGGCGGACACCGCTACCCCGAAGGGCTTCCTCCCCGGCGTACCGACCTGGCTGCTGGGGCTCGGCCTGGTGCTCCTGCACCTTGCGGTGACGTTCCAGGTGCGGCCGCACCCGCGGTGGAACGACGGCATCTTCGTGCTCAACGACGCCCGGGACTTCCCGGACGTGCCGCTCGACCACCACGCGCTGCGCATCGGCAACCTGCTGCCGGTGCGCGCGTTCCTCGAGCTGTTCGGCTACGGGCAGTGGTCCTACTACGCGTGGCCGTTCCTCACCGCGATCCTGCTGGTCGTCGCCGTGTTCGCGCTCGGCGTCGTGCTGTTCGACCGCTGGACCAGCGCGGCCGCGACCGTCCTGCTGATCTTCCACCCCGTCCTGGTCGACACCGTCATCAACAACGGCACCGAGCGGATGACGAGCTGGCAGCTGCTGCCCGACATCCCGTCGACCGCGTTCATCACCGCGGGGATCGCGCTGCTGGTCGGTGCGGCCCTGCGCCGGGGCGACGGTGACGGTCGGCCGGGTGACGGCGCCGGGATGCTGGTGGTTCCTGCTGGCCGGCTTCTGCTTCGGCTACGCCTACCTGGTGCGCGAGCTGTCGGTGTTCTTCTACCCGCTGGTCGTCGGCGTGCTGCTCGGCTGGCGGCTGCCGCTGCGCCGGTGGGTGCAGGTCGCGCTGCCGATGCTCGGCTGCCTGGTGCTCGAGATGGTGCTGGCGCAGTGGGCGCACGGCGACCCGCTGGCCCGCCTCAAGGTCGACGGCGACCACGGCAGTGCGCCGCTGTCGCCGCTCACCCGCACCGACGCGCTGCTCCGGTTCCCGCGGATCGTCGAGGTCTACCCGCAGACGACCGTCGTGCTCACGACGTTCGTGCTGATGGTGCTCGGCGCTCTCGTCGTACGCCGGCGCGCGCACGTGATGCTCCTCGGCTGGTTCGTCGCGATGTGGCTGCCCCTGACCCTGGTGTCGGGGCTGCTGGACCCGGGCTTCATCCGCATCAACGCCTCGCTGATGAGGTACTGGGTGCCGATCCTCCCGGCGCTGGTGCTGGGGGCCGCCGGGTTCGTGGCCTGGCTGCTCGCCCGGTTGCGGGACCGGCTGCCCGAGGAACGCCGGGCTGTCGGCGTCACCGTGACCGCGGTGGTGGCCGTGGTCGGGCTCGCGGTGGCCGTCGTACCGCTGCTGCCGAGCATCGCGCGCAACCCGCGCGACGGCGGCCTGGAACGCGATGCGCGCCTACCTGCACGAGCACGACGACGAGATCGACACGATCATCACCGACGACCGCGACGCGCTGATCCTCGGCATCTACTCCCGCGACCCGGTCGGCGGCGACCTGGTCGTGCACGCCGAAGACCGACGTGATCGGGCACGAGCTGAAGGCGCCGCCGGTGGCGACCGGCGAGCCCGGCACCTACCTGGTCTGGACGCCCGGCCTGTCGCGGAAGAAGCCGAAGGAGTTCGACGGCTGGAAGCTGCTGCTCAAGGAGCGCCAGCTGCGGCTCTACGGCCCGGCCGGCGGCTGAGTCGGACGGCGAGGCGTTGCGGTGACACCGGGCAGCGAGACGGGTCGTAGCTACGACCGCGTGGCGAGCGACTACGCCGCCGAGATCGCCGGCGAGCTGGCGGGCAAGCCGTTCGACCGCGGCCTGCTCGATGCGTTCGCCGAGCTCGCCGGCAGTGGCACCGTCGCGGACGTCGGGTGCGGACCCGGGCACGTCGGGGCGTACCTCGCCGCTCGCGGCGCCCAGGTCGTCGGCCTGGACCTGTCACCCGAGATGTGCGCGATCGCGAGCCGGACCACGCCGCTGCGCACCGCCGCGGCCGACATGACCGCGTTGCCGATCCGCGCCGGCGCGCTGTCCGGTCTGATCTGCATGTACGCCGTGATCCACCTCGACACCGCCCAGCGCGCGGCTGCCTACCGGGAGTTCGCCCGGGTGCTGGCAGACGACGGGCATGCCCTGATCGCCTTCCACACCAGCGACGCCGAGCACCGGACCGGAGAGTCCAAGCCGGTCAGCGACTGGTGGGGTCACGACGTCGACCTCACCTTCCACTTCCTCGACACCGACGAGGAGGTGAGCGAGCTCGGCAGGGCCGGTCTGGACCTCGTCGCTCGTCTCGACCGCAGCCCGCACGCCGAGACCGAGCACCAGAGCCAGCGCTCCTACCTGGTCGTCAGGCGCCGCTAGCGCGTTCTCGACGCAGGTCGTCGAACGCCCTCGTCGTCACCGGTTGGTCGAGGAACTCCTTGATCTGCACGGCGGTGTCCGCCGGACTGGTCGACGTGGTGTCGCAGACCAGGTCGTAGCGGCCGTGCGCGTGCACCGCCCCGAGCTGCCCGCCGCCTGACCGATCTGCCGGTCGCCCCGCTCCCGCTCACGGCGGTCCAGCTCCTCGGGCGAACACATCACGCCGACGAACACGACGTCGATGCCCTCCAGGACCGCGAGGCAGTCGGCGAGCCGCCACGGCTCGCTGAGCACGTAGTCGACGACGATGTCGTTGCCGGCCCAGGCCATCCCGGCCACGGCCCGGTGGAACCCATCCGGGAATCATGCCTGGTCTTCGGCAGGCGGTCCGAACCAGGTCGTCAGCGCCTCCGGGAGGCCCACAGCCGTGCCGTCTCCCACCCAGGCGACGTACCCGTCGGGCCGGATCAACACGGCCGTCGGAGGCAGTGACCTCGCCGAGTACCGGGAGGTCCCAGGCACCTGCGTACGTCGCGTCGACCAGCTGGACCCGCCCCGCCCATCCGGCGATGTCGACGGCACCGGGCTCACCGAGGTTGAGCAGCACCGGCCGGGCGTCGTGCAGCAGCGTGAAGACCCGCAGCGGGCCGTCGGCGGTGACCAGGTCGAGGTCGGGCATCCGGCGTCCGAGCAGCGGGTGGCCCTCGCCGAGGTCGTAGTGGATGCCCAGGCCGGACTGCATTCCGGCGAACCGCTTGCGCGGCTCCTCCATGCTCAGCAGCTCGGCCACGGTGTCGCGCAGGGCCTCGATGCGATCCTCGGAGCGGAGGAGCACGACCTGGGCCATCGTGTTGCGCAGCACCCGGGCGGCGACCGGGTGGCGCTCGGCGTGGTAGGTGTCCAGCAGGCTTTCCGGCGATGTCCGGTCGACCACCTGAGCCAGCTTCCATCCCAGGTTCACCGCGTCCTGCACACCCGTGTTGAGGCCCTGTCCACCCACCGGGGAGTGCACGTGGGCGGCGTCGCCGGCCAGCAGCACCCGTCCGGCGCGGTAGGCCGCGGCCTGTCGGGTCATGTCGGTGAACCGGGAGATCCAGGTGGGACTGTGGATCCCGTAGTCGGTGCCGTAGACGCCGACGAGCGCCTCGCTGAGATCGCGCAGCGTGGGCTCGCCGGTGGATCGGGGTGGCCGTTCGGTCACCATGACCCGCACCGGCCCGGAGTCCGGGTAGACGATCTCGCCGTCGACGATCTCGTACTCCACCCTGCCGATCCCATGGACGCCGTTGGCGTCCTCACGGGTGCCCAGCTCCGGCTGCTCGGCCATCTCGGCCTCCGCGATCAGGGCACTGGTCGTCGGATCCCACCCGGGGAACTCGATGCCGGCGGCCTTGCGGACCACGCTGCGTCCGCCGTCGCACCCGACGAGATACTCGGCCCGCAGCGACGTCGCCGTCGGACAGCTCGACGTCGACGCCGGTGTCGTCCTGCGCAAAGCCCGTCACCTCGCAGCCGCGATGGATGGTCACCGGCAGCTCGTCGACCCAGCCGGCCAGGATGCGCTCGATGTGGTTCTGCCACAGCCCGAGCACGTAGGGGTGCCGGCTGGGGAAGTCGCTGATGTCCAGCGGGACGCGGGCGAACCCCGCGACCTGGGCAACCTGTCCCTCGGCGAGGAACCGGTCGGCGATCCCGCGCTGATCGAGGACCTCGATGGTGCGCGCGTGCAGCCCACCCGCGCGCGAACCGGGAAGGTCCTGGCTGGCGCGCCGCTCGACGATCGCCACGTCCACGCCCGCCAACGCCAGCTCGGCCGCCAGCATCAGCCCCGTCGGGCCACCCCCGGCAATCACCACTGCATGCTCGGTCACCACTGCATCCCCGTCCCTCGCCTCGTGCTCCGGCCGGCGATTCTGCGGCACCACCGGGGCCTTGCCGCAAGCCCCCCAGTCCGCTATACCTTGGAAATGGAAGGGAGCGGCGCTCCCTTCCTTTCGTTTGTGCGCGCTAGTCGTCGGGCATCGCGCGGCGGTCGCCGACCGGGCGGTCGCTGAGCGGGAAGGCGAGCGAGCCCGCGCGGACCCACCACTCCATCACGTCGTAGGCGAGCCGCCCCGCCACGACGGAGGGGTCGCCGTCCGACAGCCGCGCCGCCTCGACCGGGTCGCAGGCGAAGATCGACATCCCGCGGTACGACGGGTCGGTCTGCTCGTCGAACGGCCCGTTGACGACCACCACGCCCTGCCGCCTCAGCTCGGCGCGGTAGGCGAGGTGCTCGGCCTGGAGCGCGTCGAGCTCCGTCGTCCGACATCTCCGGCGCATCGGCCGGCCGCCGCAGGACCACGACCGTGTAGACGTCGAACGCGTCCGGGATGTTGGGATCCGCTGGCATCGGCCGCTCCTCGTGGCGTCGCGAACTGCCCCTACGTCCTCCGTCGGCCCAACGCTAGCGTCCGTGCCCGGTCACCGCGGGCGCGGCTGACACGGCTGCCGGAAACCGGCATCCTGAGGTCGTGACGAATCCCTACGCACTGCCGCTGGCTGAGTTCGAGGAAGCCGTCGGCGTGCTGCCCGAGACGAGGACAGCGACGGTGGGACAGCCCCCTGAGTCGACGCCGCTGAGCGGTGACGAGGCTGGGATCATCGCGTGGAACAGCGGCCGCGGCGTCGGGCTCGATCCGCATCTCGGCGGCGGGGACGACGGCGACGCCTAGCGCATCCGTCAGGGCCGAAGTGCGTGGACACCGTCTGACGTCGCCTTGACCTCGGCTGTCGGGGTCGGGCGTGGTCGCCGGTGCTCCTCGACCCGGACAGCGCTCTTCAGTGGCAGCGGCTGCACGGCCCCGGTGGTGGCGTCTAGACCTTCGCCATCGCGGGGTTCCCCGCGGACGAGGTCGTCGCCGTGCAGGGCCCCGCGGACGTCGTCTGTCCGGACGGTCCGACGCCGGGTCATGGCGTGGCCTTATCGTCGAGAGACGGATGCAGCGACGACCGCCCGACGGGTCGACGCGATGACGCAGTCCTGATCGAGTCAGCCGGTGCGGAAGCCGCCGTTGCTGTAGAGCAGCTGCCCGTTCATCCAGGACCCCTGCTCCGACAGCAGGAACCGCACCAGGTCCGCCGTGTCATCGGGGGTGCCGAGTCGCCCGGCAGGGGTCTCGGCCACGCCGAACGCACGGATCTCGTCGGTCATCCAGCCGGTGTCGATCGGGCCGGGGTTGATGACGTTGGCCCGCACGCCGAGCCCGGACAGCTCCACTGCGGCGGCGATGACGATGCGGTCCAAGGCACCCTTGCTCGCGCCGTACGGCGTGTTGTTGGCCGTGTGGTCGCTGGTCAGCGCGACGATCCGGCCGCGTACCTCGCCGCCGGCCGCTGGCGTCTGCGGGAGCTGCTCGGCGAAGGCTTTGATGAGCAGCCAGGTCGCGCGCGCGTTCACCGCGAAGTGCCGGTCCCAGCCTCGACGGTCGTGGTCAGGATCGCGCTGTCGACGGACTCGCAGTGCGACATGACCAGAGCTGTGACCGGGCCGAGCTGCTCTCGCGCCGACGTCACGAGCTGCTGGGGTACGTCCGGGTCGGCCAGGTCCGCGGGCAGGAGCACGACCTCGCTGCCCAGCGCACGACACTCGTCGGCGACCGACTCGGGATCGTCCGGCGTCCGCTCGTAGCCGAGCCGGTCGTCGTACGGCGACCAGTAGCTCAGCGCGAGGTCCCAGCCGTCACGGGCCAGGCCGACCGCCAGGCCGGTGCCGATGGAGCGGCGCCTGCCGACGCCGGTGACGAGAGCAACGCCTGAGGTGCTGGGCATCCGTCAGGCGCTCGTCCGGTCGAGGTGCTGAAGGAGCTCGTGGGCCGCGAGCTCGACGTCCTTGTGCCGCCACTCGGCCGCCCGGTAGACGCAGGCGATCAGACCGGTCCGGTGGACCCGGCGGAAGTCGCCGTACCCGAAGGCGTACCGGGCCTTGGTCTCGTCGTTCGCGCCATCGGTCAGGCCGAGGTGCCAGGCGGCGTACTCCTCCCAGTCGTGCGACTCGAGGAAGGTGTTCTCGTCGTCCGCCCGCGGCTGCGACGTCGCCCCAGTCGCTGTCCAGGACGTACTGCCGGGAGTCGATCAGCCTTCTGGCCTGCGCGACCGCGGCCGCATTCACTGAGTAGGAAGCCATGGCGGAGACTCAACCAAACCGGGGCCTCTGGGGCCACCCCGATAGCAGCGTCGGGAGCGGTGATCACGCTCGTTAGACTGTGCGCGTTCTCGGAGAGGAGCCCCGAACCCGCATGCCCCGCGTCAGCGTCGTCGTGCCCATCTACAACGTCGAGCGGTACCTCGTCGAGTGCCTGGAGTCCCTGGCCCAGCAGACCCTCAGCGACCTCGAGGTCGTGATGGTCGACGACGGCTCGACCGACTCCAGCGCGGTCCATCGCGGCTGCCTTCGCCGAGAACGACGACCGCTTCGTCCTGGTCCGCCAGCCCAACGGCGGCCTCGGCAACGCCCGCAACACCGGGGCGGACCAGGCCACCGGCGACTACCTGGCCTTCGTCGACAGCGACGACATCGTCACCCGCACCGCGTACGAGATGCTCGCCGGCTCTCTCGACCGCACCGGCTCCGACTTCGCCACCGGCAACTTCCACCGCCTCACGACGGTCGGCACCCGGCAGGCCGGCATGGTCTTCACGGCGTTCAACGCCTCCCGGCCGGCAACGCACGTCACCAAGCACCCCGCCCTGCTCAACGACCGCACGGCCTGGAACAAGCTGTTCCGCCGGACGTTCTGGGACGAGCACGGCTTCCGGTGGCCCGAGGGCGTGCTCTACGAGGACATCCCGGTGACGCTGCCGGCCCACGTCCTGGCGCGCGCTGTCGACGTGATCCGCGAGCCGGTCTACCTGTGGCGCGCGCGGGTGGGCGACAGCACGTCCATCACCCAGCGACGCACCGAGACCCGCGCCATCCGGGACCGCTTCTCCGCCGTCGACGGCGTGAGCCGGTTCATGGCCGAGCGCGGCGAGGACGACCTCAAGGCGCGGTACGACCGGTCGGTGGCCGAGCAGGACCTCAAGTACTTCCTGCAGCAGCTGGACGAGGCCGACGACGAGTTCCGCAGCCTCTTCCTCGAGCTGGTCAACGACTACTTCGACCGGGCCCGGCCGGACGTGTTCGACGACCTGCCCGCACTCGGCCGCCTCAAGTGGCACCTCGTGCGCCGCTGGCTGATGCCCGAGCTGCTCGAGGTGCTGCGGTTCGAGCACGCCGGCGAGATCGCCTGGACCCCGGTGGTGCGCCGCGGACGCAAGCTCTACGGCGACTACCCGTTCCGCGGCGACGAGGACCTCGGCATCCCGGACGAGATCTACCGGCTCGGCAAGGACGAGCTGCCGATGCCCGCGCGGATCGAGGACGTCTGGTGGGACGACGACGTCCTGCGGCTCAAGGGCTACGCGTACATCGCGTTCCAGGAGCTGCCCACCGAGAAGTCCGGCCGGATCCGGCTGACCCTCGAGGAGTCCGGCCACCCGGACAGCGTCATCCCGCTGGAGCTGCACCGCGTCCGCCGGCCCGACGTGACCGAGGTGGCGCCGGACGGTGTGACCAACTACGACGGCTCCGGCTGGGAGGCCGCGCTCCCGGTGAGCGCGCTGCGCCACCGCGGGAAGTTCCGGACCGGCAACTGGCGGCTGCGGCTCGAGGTCCGGGCCAAGGGCGTCACCCGGCGCCGGTGGCTCTCCGGCACCAACCCGGGCCGGGCCAAGCGGCCGGGCTGGCGGATCGTCGACGGTGCGCGGATCGTGCCCACCACGCAGGCCGGCAACTTCGGCGTCGAGATCTCGACCACCCCCGCCGAGGTCGAGGACATCCGCGTCGACGGCACGGTGCTCGAGCTCACCGGCACCCTGCACGGCCGCCGGTTCGACCCGGCCACTGCGTCACTGCGCGCGGCGCGCGATGACGGCACCTCCTCGCTCGAGCTCCCGGTCGCCACCGGCGGATCGTCGTCCGGCGGCAGCACCCCGTTCGTCGCGCGGGTCGACATCAGCACCCTCGGCAACGACGAGGACGTCGACGAGACCCTCGCGCACGGTCGCGACCTGGCCGACGGCGACGTCTGGAGCCTCTCCCTGCTCCCCGAGGCGGACGGTGCCCGCATCTCGCTCTCGGCCGGCAGCGAGATGCCGCAGCCGCGGCTGACCCGGGGCGACACCGAGGTGCTGGTGCACATCACCCGGAGGGGGCGCCCACAGGTCATCGGCCGGCACCCGCGCCCGGAGGTGGAGGGCGTCTCCTGGTCGGACGACGGCACGCTCGAGCTCACCGGCCGGTACGCCGAGGCCAGTGGCGCCGAGACCGAGCTGGTGCTCAGCGCCGCCGACCGGGCCGTCTCGCTCGCCGTTCCGATGACGCGGGACGGCGACTCGTTCACCGCGCGGCTGAAGCCGACGTCGATGGCGACACCCGGTGGGCCGATGGCGCTCGCCGAGGGCCAGTGGGACTTCTACTCCCGCCGCGCTGACGGCGGCGGCACCGTGCGGGTCAAGGTCGCCCGCGAGACGCTGTCCCTGCTGCCGCAGAAGACGGTCGACGGCGCCCGCGAGCTGATGGCGTACGACGTCGACCACGACTGCCTGGCCCTGCTGGTCTCCGGTGACCTGCCGGTCGGCGACCGCGGCCGCGCCGGGCAGCGCCGGCTGCGGACCCAGCACTACCCGTCGTACCTGTCACGGCCGGTGCGCGAGCAGGTGCTCTTCGACGGGTACGGAGCCGGCCGGCACGGCGACGATGCGCGCGCGATCCACGACGAGCTGCTGTCGCGCGACACCGGACTTGATGTCGTCTGGGCCGTGCACGACGGGCAGGCCGTGCCCCCCGACGGGGCGCGGGCCGTGGCCCGCAACGGCCGCGACTGGTACGAGGCGCTGGCCCAGTCCCGCTACCGCGTCACGAGCGACCTGCAAGGAGTCCACGACCTGCCGTCGCAGCATCGGCAGACGGTGCTGCAGACCTGGCACGGCGTCCCGGTCACCTCCGTCGGGCTGGACGACGAGCACGCGGGCACCCGGCTCGGCCGGGGCTGGGAGGAGCGGCTGCGCGCCGAGTCGGCGCGCTGGGACGTCGTGCTGTCGGCCGGTCCGCACGGCCGCGAGGTGCTGCAGCGCGCGTTCGCCCTGGGCGACGCGGTGCGCGAGACCGGACTCCCCCGGCACGACCTGCTGGTGTCCCCCGACCTCGCCGCGGAGCGGGAGAAGCGCGCTGCTGCGGTCCGCGACGAGCTCGGCATCCCGGCCGGCCGCCGCATCGTGCTGCTCGCCCCCACGTACCGGCCGGGCCTGCAGGTCGCACCGGACCGCTACCGCCTCGACCTGTTCCTCGACCCGGCACAGCTCGCCGGGTCGCTCGGCGACGACCACGTCCTGCTGGTCCGGGCCCACCCCAAGGTCGTGGACACCGTCCCGCAGGCCGACGGCCGCACGGTGTTCGACGCGTCCTGGCACGCCGACGGTCGCGACCTGCTGCTCGCCGCCGACGTGCTGGTGACCGACTACTCGTCGGTGCTCGTCGACTTCGCGGTGACCGGGCGCCCGATGGTGTTCTTCGCTCCGGACCTCGAGCACTACCAGGGCCATCCCGGCCGGCTCTACCTCGAGCCCGAGGCGATGCCCGGCCCGGTCGTCACCGACGTCGCGGACCTCGCACCCGCCGTGCTGGACGCCGACCGTCACACCGACCGGTACGCCGACGCCTACCGCGACCTCGTGCAGACCTACGCACCGGTCAGCGACGGCCGGGCTGCGGCCCGCGCGGTCGACCTGCTGCTCGGAGAAGGCAGCTAGGCCGGGCAGCCGGCTACTTGCGGACCAGCCGGGAGGCGCGGTTCGCGGTGCGCACCAGGCGTGCGCGCCACACCGGCGGGACCTTGCGCAGCAGGCTGCGTGGAACCACCCGCTCGGCGGTGCGGATCAGCGCGTCCGCGCCGCCGCCCCGGGCGACGCCCGCTGTCGTGCCGCCCTTCTTGGACCCGCCCTTGGCACCCGCGGCGCCACCCGCCGGCCGCAGCGCGTGCAGCGACGACTGCGCGATCGCCTCGATCTCGGCGTAGTAGGCGCGGTAGGACTCGCGGGACGCGTCCAGCCGGGCCTGCGCCTCGGGTCCGTCGCCGTCCGGGACCGCGAGGGCGAGGAACTCGGACCACACCTGCTCGGTCCGCTGCTCGACCTCGGCCGGCACGCCGAGGTCGGCGAAGCTCACCTTCTGCCGGTGCAGGGTCGGGTCGACGAACGCGTCGATGGACGCCCGGACGTCGGGGTCGAGGTTCTGCAGCGCCGGGACGGAGAGCGCGTCCCCGGTCCGGGCCACCTGGCCGGACCAGTCGGTGAGCAGGTCGTCGTACCGGACGAAGATGCGCTTCCGGCCGCGGGTCGCGTACTCGGTCTCGAGCATGATGTTGAGCCAGGACACGGTCCGGCTCGCCGGCGTCTGCCAGTCGCCGTACCACTTGAGGGCGCTGCTCACGGCTTCCGCCGGGTGACGCAGCAGGGTGGCGAACGACACCTCGACGCCGATGTCCTCGGCCGCCTTCTCCCACAGCGGGAGGAACCAGCCGATCCGCGGGTCCTTGACCACCACCGAGTCGCGGCCGACGAACTGCACCTTCAGCCAGCCGCGCAGCTCGGCGAGGGCAGCGGGGTCGTCGACGGCCTGGGACGTCTCCTGCCAGGCCGACGGCCGGGAGTCCCACACCGAGACGCGGCGGGAGCGCAGCTGGCGGCCGTGGAAGTCGACGGCCCACTTCGGCTCGCCGAAGCCCTTGGGGTTGGTCGAGTCGGCGTCGACCTCCGGCTGCGGGACGTGGAAGCCGGCCCGGTCGAGGATGGACGTGAACAGGCTGGTGCCGCTGCGCCCGACGCCTGCCACCAGGACGAGGCGGCGGGTCGGGGCACCCGCGTCCGCCGCGGCGGTCGACCCGTCGCTGCTCATGCTTCCTCCTTCCCGGCGGGAGCCGGAGACGTGTAGTGGCCGGAGCCGTGGTCGTGGTGGTCGTGCGCGCTGGGACGGGGTCTGCAGGCCCCGGCCAGAGCCGCCGTACGACCCGCTCGGCCGCCCCGCCGTCCTCGAGGGAACAGTATCGGGACCGGAAGTTACGGCGGAGCGCGGCACTGTCGGCGTCCTCGGCCCGACCGGAGCCGCAGGACGTCGATCAGCTCGGCCTGGGTGGTCGCGACGGCGCCCGGCGGCTCGGCCAGCAGGTCGAAGTAGGTGCCGCGCTCGGTCCGGTAGGTGTCCCAGTCCGGCGCGTAGATGACGATCGGCCGGTCGAGCACGGCGTAGTCGAACATCAGCGACGAGTAGTCGGTCATCAGCAGGTCGGACGCGATCGAGAGGTCCTCGATCGACGGGTGCGCCGCCACGTCGATCACCCGCGGCCCGGCGGCGGACGCGACGTCGCCGCCGTAGAAGTAGTGCGCGCGCATGAGGACGACGACGTGCTCGGGGAGTGCGGCGACCAGCTCGTCGAGGTCGACGAGCGGCACGTACTCCTTGGTGTACTCGCGGTGCGTCGGCGTGTAGAGCACCGCCTGCTGGCCCGGCGCGATGCCCAGCTCGGCGCGCACCCGGTCGCCGGTGCTCGGCGCGTCGCGGTGGCGAGGACGTCGTTGCGCGGGTAGCCGGTCTCGAGGCTCTCGTAGGTGCCGCTCGGGTAGACCCGCTCCCAGATCTCGGTCGTGAACTCGTTGGCCGAGATGCTGTAGTCCCACCGCGCCACCCGGGTCATCAGCCGCCGGAAGTTCAGGCCCAGGCTGCTGTGCTTGGCGTTGACCAGGTCCATGCCCATCGTCTTGAGCGGAGTGCCGTGGTGGGTCTGCAGGTGGACCTGCCCGCGCCGCTTGACGATGTCGTTGGGGAAGTTGACGTTGTTGACGAAGTACGTCGCCCGCGCCATCAGGCGGTAGTACTCCCTGCTGCCTTCGACGACGTACTCCATGCCGCCCGGCAGGACGTGCTCGGACCCGCGCTTGACCACCCAGACGCCACGGATCCAGGGCGCCAGCTCGCGGGCCTTCTCGAAGATGGCGCGCGGGTTGCACGAGTAGGCCGCGCCCCAGTACGCCGCGAACACCGCGAGGTTCGGGTCGAGCGGGCGGCGACGCTCTGCCGCGTAGCGGGCCTCACGGACCGCCTCTGCGCAGGGCGGTCCGGCTGCGTGGCACGCGCCGCGCGATCCGCCGGGCGGTGGCCTTGGTGGGGCGTCGTACCTTCCGGCGTGGCCGGCTGCGACGGAGCGGCGTACCACGGGTCGCCGTCCGTCCACTGCCGGACGACCCGGGCGGGAAGGACCCGGTGGGCGTAGACCGCGGTGTCGACCTGCTCCACGGTCGCAGCGCGGCCGAGGACGGCGGCCGCGAGGTCGCTCTCCCTGGAGTGCCCATCTGGCTGGGCGACGATGTCGAGGAGCTGCTCCCGCCGGACGATCCGGTTGCGCATGACCGGCTGACTGCCCGGGCTGCGGTCCTTGCCGTAGACGTCACGCTCGACCTCGCTGACGAGGAGTACGTCGGGGGTCGACGCCAGCCCGGCGAACACCGCCGCGAACGCCCCGGGCAGCAGCAGGTCCGCCGCCTCGACCAGCCAGACGTAGTGGCCGCGCGCCAGCTCCAGCGCCGGTCCGGATCGACTCGGCGGTGCCGACCTGCCGGTCCGAGCGGTGGGTCCGGACGCGCGGATCGCCGGCGACGGCCTCCGCGATGATGCGTGCCGAGTGGTCCGGTGACGCGTCGTCGACGACCACCACATCGAGGTCGGCGGGAGCCTGGTCGAGGATCGACCGAAGGCACGGCCGGACCCAGGCCTGGTGCCGGCGGACGACCAGGACGACGCTCAGCAGCACCGGGCTGACGGTACCGGACGACATCTGACGCGGTTGTCGAGCACCCCGGGCCGCCGCGTATCGTGGGGCCGCTTCGACCGCCCCGCCTGCTGCCCACCACCGAGGAGACCGCGTGCCAGACGACCGCACCGACGTCGTGAGCAGCGGGAAGCCCATCTTCATCGTCGGACCCATGGGTTCGGGGACGACGCTGATGCGGCTGATCGTGGACAGCCACGACAACATCGCGATCGCCCAGGAGACGAGCATCATGCGCGCCTACCTGGCGCACAAGTGGATCCCGTTCCACCGGCACGGTGGCGACTGGTACGGCCGGCTCGGCTGGTCCGACGACGAGCTCGACGAGCGGATGCGCGAGTTCTACGCCGGGATGTTCGAGCGGTTCGCCGCCGGCCACGGCAAGAAGCGCTGGGGTGACAAGACGCCGTGGCACGCCTGGCACCTGCGCGAGCTGTCCCGCGTCTTCCCCGACGCCGTGTTCATCGCGATGGTCCGCCAGCCCGGCGCGGTCGCCACGTCGGTGTCCGAGCGGTTCCGGCTGAACTGGGTCGGTGCCGTCAACCACTGGGTCAACACGACCACCGAGCAGGTCCAGCGCGGCATCGAGCTCGGCGACCGGCTGCTGATGGTCCGCTACGAGGACCTCGTCACCGACCCCGAGACCACGCTGCGCGAGGTGTTCGAGTGGCTCGACGAGCCCTGGTCGGACCGCCTGCTCGAGCACGACAAGGTGCACGCCGAGCGCGGCACGGCGAAGAAGGTCGAGGGCGCCACCCGGTCGGACAAGCCGATCGCGACCGACCGGATCGCCGCCTGGGCCGTCGACAAGGACCCGGAGGACCTCGCCGTCCTCACCGAGAAGGCGACCGAGCTCGCGCGCTTCTACGGCTACGACATCGAGGACCCGACGGCGCTGGCCCCGATGGAGGTCGCCGGCTCGCCGAGGAAGAAGACCCTGACGGGCGACGACCTGGCCCTGCGCAAGGCGCAGTTCCCGGAGCTCGCCGCCGAGTTCGACCGCGAGATCGTCCCGTGGGCCGGCAACCGGATGCTGACCCCGGACGCCGTCGGCATCATCCAGGGCGCCGGCCGCAAGGCGAAGGCGGCGAAGAAGACCGCCAAGAAGGCCCCGCCGAAGCCGCCCGCGACCAAGACCGAGGCTGTGACGGCACAGCTGCGCAAGCTGGCTCGGCGAGCGCGCCGGCTGGCGAAGCGTGCGCGGGCGCAGCTGACCCGCCCTGAGTGACGGGAATCCCCGGCGCGTGACGAGCGCTGTCGATGGGGTGACGACACCCATCAAGGTCGACATCTGGTCCGACGTGCAGTGCCCGTGGTGCTACATCGGGAAGCGCAAGTTCGAGCAGGGCGTGGCGGAGTCCGGCGTACCGGTCGAGGTCGAGTACCACTCCTTCGAGCTGGCTCCGGACACACCGGTCGACTTCGAGGGAACCCCCGTCGACTACCTGAGCGCGAAGTACCGCACCTCCCGCGAGCAGGCCCAGGCGATGGTGGACCGGGTCGTCGGCATCGCCGCCGAGGTCGGGCTGGACTACGACTACGACCACATCCACCAGACGAACACGGTGCTGGCGCACGAGCTGCTGCACTTCGCCAAGGCCGAGGGCCGCCAGCTCGAGCTCAAGGAGCGGCTGCTGCGGGCGTACTTCGTCGAGGGGCGCCATGTCGGCCGCGCCGAGGACCTCGCCGACCTGGCGGCCGAGGTCGGGCTGGACCGGGACGCCGCCGCCGCGGCGCTCGCCGACCACCGCTTCCTGCCCGACGTGAAGGCCGACGTCGAGCAGGCCAGCGCTTACGGCATCACCGGCGTTCCGTTCTACGTCATCGACGGCCGGTACGGCGTCTCCGGTGCCCAGGAGGCCGCCGCCTTCGCCCAGGTGCTGACCCAGGTGGCCGCCGAGCGCGCTGCCTGACCGCGGCGACGACGTTTCCGCGGGAACGTCGCTGTGGAAAACTCGCCGGCTGACGCAGTCTTCGCGCAGCCAGGAGGTCCGAGCGGTGAGCAACGAGTACGCCGAGACCGGCGAGTTTCGTGGTGCCTCGTTCCGGCAGGTCGACCTGACCGGTGCGCGGATCCGTGACAGCGACCTGAGCGGCGTCCGGATCGCCAGCTCTCAGGTCGACGACCTCAGGATCACCGGCTTCGACGGGCAGGCGGGCAAGGTCGTCGTCGACGACGTCGAGGTGACCGACTTCGTGAAGGCCGAGCTCGACCGCAGGTACCCGGAACGGGTGCAGTTCAGATCGGTCTGCGACCGCCGACGACTACCGCGCCATGTGGGACGTGCTCGAGCGGCTCTGGTCGGAAACGATCGAGCGGGCCCAGCAGCTGCCGGAGAGCGCGCGGCAGGAGCGGGTGGACGACGAGTGGTCCTTCGTCGAGACGTTGCGTCATCTGATCTTCGGCATCGACATCTGGGTGGGCCGGATGATCCTGGGCGAGCAGGAACCCTTTCACCGGCTCGGCCTGCCCACGACCGACTGTGCTCCCGCCGAGGCTGCCGACCTGGGGCTCGACCCGGCTGCCGCACTGTCGTTCGACGAGGTCGTCGCCGAGTACTCGAAGCAGGCGGCGCGGGTGGGCGATGCCGTGGCTGCCGTCACCGACGACCAGCTCGGGCAGACCCGCACCGCCGCGCTCGGCCACCCGTCGTGGGGCGAAGAGACGAACTCGGTGGCTGAGTCTCTCCGAGTGGTCCTGAACGAGCACCTGGAGCATCGGAGATTCGCGGTGCGTGACCTCGCGGTGCTGGAAGACCGGTAGGAGAACCGCAGCTGGGCGGCGGCCACGCCCTAGGCCGGGAGCCCGCCGAAACCGATCTCGTTGCCGTCCGGGTCGCGATAGGTCACCTTCTGCACGCCGTTCGAGTAGGTCTCCCGTTCGGCGGGCTCGATCCCGCGGTCGGAGATCCCCTGGACCCGTGCATCGAGGTCGTCGACGATGAGCGTGTGCATCGCATGGCCGGCGTGCTCCGGCCGCAGCTCGATGAACACCGACCGGTGCTCGGCGAGCTCCCACACGGCTTCCGTGTCGTTCGGCAGGAAGCTCGGCCCCGAGCCGAGCAGCCGCTCGTACCAGGCGGACGCCCGCTCGAGGTCGCCGACCGGGATACCTGCGAAGAGCTCAAGAGCCACGAGCGGACGGTACCAGGCGACCTCGGCCCGGCAAGGAGACCGACGTGTCAGACGGTCAGGAGCCGGCCGGGCACCGGGTCTTGCCCCAGTAGACGCAGTCGACGGTGATCGCGTCGTACGTGCGGAGCAGCACGCGACCGTTGAAGTTGTCCAGCGGTGGCACCCGAGCCTTCAGGTGCCGGCTGAGCCGAGTGTCGTCGCCGGAGCCGCTGGACACCCGCATGGTCTCGCCCGGGGCGAGCCAGTGGTCCGGCGGGAACTCGTAGATGTAGGGCCACGCCTCGAGCACCAGGCTGCCGGTCTGCACCGGAACCGTGCCCTGGTTGGTGATCTCCACCCACTCGGTGTTGAGGGCATAGCCCTCGTTGCCGTCCGGGTCGATGCTCAGGTTCGAGAAGACCAGGGCGCCGCCCATCGGGTCGACGCACTGGTACGTGCACGGCCACGTCATGTGGGCGCGGATGTCGTTGTTGGGGTCGATCAGGTAGCTGCCGCTGCCGAGGTGCTTGCCGCCGTCGATGGAGGCGTTGACCAGCATCGGGACGCTGCTGCCGAGGAAGCGGTCGGTCGCGCTGTTGGTGCCGAAGCCGACGTGGATGTCCACGGCCTGCCCTGGCGGGATCGCGCCACCGCCGGGCACGCGGCGGCTGCGGTCGTTCCCGACGCGGAGCGTCCAGCCGTCGATGCTCACGGGCTCCGGTCCGTCGTTGCGGATCCGGATGAACTCCTGGTTGCGCAGCGCGGTGGCGCCCATCCAGTGCGCAGCGTCGGAGATGTACTGGACCTGCATGGTCAGGGACTCCTCCGAGAAGGGTCCGATCCCGCACCGGGCGCTGTTGAACCAGCCCAGGCCGGCCGCGGCTGCGCGGTCTGCCGCCTGGTGCTGCTGGAGGCTCTGGGTGATCTCGCCGTCGCGCGGCATCCAGACGCCCCAGCCGCGCTCGAGCATCCAGGTCGACGCGTCGACCTTCTGGCCGCCGGCGATGGGGACGATGACCCGTCGCTCCAGGCGGTTCATGATGCCGGTGCGGCCCTTGTCCGAGCGGAGCTCGATGTTCTTGTGCTTGACGAGGCTCTTGAGGGCGTTCGTCGAGGCGCGGAACCCGCAGAGACCGTGCTCCGGCGCGTCGATCCCGATCAGCCGGACCCGGGCGTCGATGCGGCCGTCGTGGTTGCGGTCGACGTCGATCGTGTCGCCGTCCAGGACGCGGACGACCTTGGCCTTCTGGTAGGTGCCGGCGTCGGCGCCCGAGCGGCACCAGCACCATCAGGGGCAGCGCGAGAGCGCAGGCGGCCAGCAGGGCGGGTCGGGTCATGGCTACGCGGGTCACCTAGTGTTTCTCGGCGCCACGGGAGGCGGCCTTGAGCAGGGAACGAACAGGGCAAGGTAGCCCGAACAGGGCAAAGAGCAGGTCAGCCGGCGGTCAACGGTCGACCGTCGCGAACACGCCTTCCCACTGGGCGACCACCGCGTCCGGCGCGAACCGCCGGACGCTCTCGCGCGCGGCCCGCCCGTAGGCCTGCCGCAGCCCCTCATCCCCCATCAGCCGGGACAGGCCGTCGGCCAGGGCCTCGACGTTCCGGGGCGGCACCACGATGCCATCGACGCCGTCGGTGACGATCTCCCGTACGCCGGGGGCGCAGTCGAAGGCGACGCAGGCCAGCCCGCAGGCCATCCCCTCCGCGAGCGCCATCGGCAGCCCCTCGTGGATGGACGACAGCGCGAAGACCGAGGCGTTGACGAGCTCGGTCTCGATGTCGTCGGCCAGCCCCGGCAGCAGCACCCGGTCGGCCAGCCCGAGGGCCTTGGCCTGCTTCTGGAGGCGGTCCCGCTGCGGGCCGGTCCCGAAGATCTTCAGCAGCCAGTCCGGGTGGTCGCCGGCGACCAGCGCGAAGGCGTTGATCAGCCGGTCGTACCCCTTCTCCGGGGCCAGCCGCCCGGCGGCGACGACCACCTTGGCGCTGACGTCGCTGGCGACGTCGGGGTAGAACGAGAGCGAGTTGTGCATCACGCCGACGTTGTTGAAGCCCTCGAGCTCGAAGCGAGCCGCGTCGTGCTCGGTGAGCAGCAGCAGCAGGTCGACGTCACGGTAGAACTGCTGCACCCGCTCCCAGCGGGTCGACCCGAGCGTCGCGTCGAAGGACTCGTGGCTCATCCCGATCACGTGCATGTGGCTGGTGTTCGCGGGAGCGACCCAGTTCATCGACCAGACCTGCATGCACACGACCAGGCCGTCCGCCGCCTCGGCGAAGAGCGCGGAGAGCCGGTCGACGGCAGCCTTCCGGGCGGCGAGGTGGGCCTTCCGGGCCGCCCGGACCCGGGGGTCCAGCCGGTCGCGAAGCCCCGACTCGTCCGGCAGCGGCGGCTCGGGCTCCTCGTTGAGCACGAGCCACCGGTACGGACGGTCGCCGTAGTCGTGCGGGTCCTTGGCGTGCTGGATGCCGATGACGGTGACCCGGTGGCCGCGCTCCAGCAGCATCAGCGCGAGGTTGTGGGTCACCCGCTGGACGCCGCCCAGCTCCTCGAGGTTGTTGGCCACCAGGAAGACGTCCCGTGGCTGCTCCGCGACGGTCACGGCTTGTCCCGGTCGGCGAAGAACTCCCGCACGACGTCCTCGGCGGCATGCCCGGACTCGAAGCTGCAGAACCGCTCGCGGAACTCGGCGTACTTGTCGCGGAACCGCTCGACGTCGTCGTCCACCGACTCCAGCGCCTTGATCAGCTCGTCGGTCGTGGCCACCATCGGGCCGGGCGCGACCTCCGGCAGCTCGAGGTACGTGCCGCGCTCGTCGCGGACGTAGTCCTCGTAGTCGTAGGTGTAGAACACCATCGGCTTGCCGGTGTTCGCGAAGTCGAACATCACCGAGGAGTAGTCGGTGACCAGCACGTCGGCCACCAGCATCAGCTCGGTGACGTCGTGGTGGCGCGACACGTCGGTGGCGAACGGCGCGTACCGGTCGGTCAGCTTGAAGCTGTCCAGGTAGTGCGGCCGCAGCATCAGGTGCACGTCGTCGCCCAGGGCGCGGCGCATCTGCTCGAGGTCCAGCGGCAGCTGGTACGGCGTCTCGAGCCGCCGGGCCCGGTCGCGGAAGGTCGGGCAGTACAGCACCAGCCGGCGATCGGTCGGCAGCCCCAGCTCGGCCTTCTTCGCCTTCACCCACGAGTCGTCCACACCCGTGACGAGCAGGTCGTTGCGCGGCAGCCCCTTGCGCACCAGCCGACCCTGGTAGCCGTAGGACTTCACGAACGTCTCGACGAAGTACTCGCTCGGCACCAGCAGCGCGCTCCAGCGCTTGATCATCGCCTTGTGCTGCCGTCGTACGCCGGCGCCGGCCCGCTCCAGGGCGGGCGAGTCGAAGCCCATCCGCTTCATCGGCGTCCCGTGCCAGGTCTGCACGTACGTCGTCTCACGCCGCCGCGCGAAGGCGCGCGGGAACCCCTGGTTGTCCACCCAGAACTCCGCTCGCGCGAGGTCGAGGTGATAGCGCCAGCTGCCGCGCTTGACCAGCCGGACATCGCTCGGGAACCCACGGCGCTTGCGGGCGTACGACCAGACCGGGTCGATGCCGATCCGGTCGAGACCGGCAGCGACGGCCGCCTCGTAGATGTAGCGAGGGCTGTCCGAGTACTGCTTGCCCATGTGCGACTCGAACACGGTCAGGCCCGGCTTCACCGGGAGCCGCCGGAACACCTTGTACGCCCACGTCTTGAGCGCCCGGTTGTCCACGACCACCTTCCTCGACCGCCAGCGCACCGACTCGCGGCCCCGCCTGAGCAGGACGTCGGCCCGCGCCCCGACCTGGGTCAGCGGCGTGTCGGCCACCTGCTCGAAGGCGAGGTCGAGTCGTTGGGTGACGAACGGCTCGACGTAGCCGACGCCGGCACCGCCGAGCCGGGTGCGCACCGGGATCCGCTGGCCGGTCACCATCGCCGGGTCGATCGCGAACCTCGACACGTTCGTCTCGTTGCCGCGCTGGATCTCCAGCCGCAGGTCCCAGACCGGGTTGACCTGGTCGAGCTCCCCCACGGCCTTCGACAGGTCGATCGCCACCCGGTAGCGCAGGCGCCGGCCGTCGACCCACCAGTCGCGCACCCCTCGGGACCGGTTGGTGCCGCCCTTGGCGCGGTTCTTCATGGTCACGGTCAGACGTCAGGTCGTCGTCGGCAGTGATCCGCTCCAGCGGGATCACCACCCGGCCCTCGAGGTGCAGGGTGGAGCCCTCGACCCGCGCCGCCGTGACCAGGTTGTGCAGCGAGAGCCGGTCGAACGGCAGCCGGTGGAAGCCCATCTCGGTGACGTCGGTTGCTGCCCGGCCCTCGGGGGTGTCCAGGTACTTGTCCGACCAGTACACCCGCCCGTCCTGCTCGACGAGGTCGGTCGAGATCTTGAAGTTGTGCCGGAGGTAGTCGACCGTGTTCAGCGTCTCGGTCACGTCGAGCTCGCGGATCGCGTGCACGCAGACCCGCTCGACCGGGAAGACCATGTCCAGCGTCTCGTCGCTGATCGTGGCGAGGTAGTCGGCCGCGAGCTCCATGAACCGCCGCTGGTACTCCTCGTCGCGGTGCGGCAGGTCGGACAGGTAGAGCTTCAGGTCGTGCCGGATGAACTTGAAGTCCTTGTGCACCTTGAGGTCCGCCGAGCCGTGCTCGCTCAGGAACTCGTCCATCATCCGGTGCACGGCGACGCGGTCGCGGAAGTTCTCGAACTCGTTGCGCCGCTGGGTGATCGACGCCTCCTCGGCGTCCTCCACGATCCGCCAGTAGTAGACGACGTTCGGGATGACGGCGATCGTCTCGGCCTGGCAGTAGACCTCCGTCGAGAACAGCGAGTCCTCGTAGTGCACGCCCTCCGGGAACCGGATGTCGTGCCGGTCCAGGAACTCCCGCCGGAAGATCTTGTTGGTGGAGAGCGGGTCGAAGAACAGCAGCGGGTTCTCCCGGACGCCGCGGTAGACCGCCCGGCCGGTGAACAGCTTCTTGGCCCAGGGCAGCTCGCGGTCCCGGGTCAGGTTGACCCGCACGACCCGCCCGGCCACGACGTCCGCGCCGGTGCGCTCGGCACTGAGCAGCAGGTTCTTGCAGGCGTGCCGCTCGTACACGTCGTCGCTGTCGAGGAACATCACGTACGGCGCGCGGGCCCGGTCGATGCCGACGTTGCGCGGCTTGCTGCAGCCGCCGCTGTTCTCCGGCAGCCGCACCACGGTGATCCGCGGGTCCTCGCGCGCGATCTCCTCGGCGAGCTCGGCCGAGCCGTCGGTGGAGCAGTCGTCGACGACCAGGACCTCGAGGTTCCGCAGGCTCTGGTCCAGGACCGACCGGATCGCCTGCGGCAGGTTGGCGCGGTCGTTGTACCCGATGACCACTACCGACACGTCAGGCGCTTCGGGCGGGCCCGAGACGGACCGTCGGGGCACTCGACTCCCTCTCGTTCTCGTTCGCGTACGACGTGCGGTCTGCGGCAACGACCGAGTCTAGGTCGCCCGTGTTACTCACACGATCGGCGGTCTGCCCGCCCGGGTGAGCCGCCACACGGTCCGCCAGTGCATCGGCCGTCGCTCTCCTGCGCCCGGCCCGAGGCCCTCGCGGAACCCGGCGAACCACAGCCGCAGGAGCCGCACCGACCGGAACCGGACGACGGTGAGCACGGTCCACACCGCCACATAGATGACGGCCAGCGGCCACGGCAGGTTCCGGCGTGCCACCCAGACCCGGTTGCGGGCGTTCAGCCGGTAGTACGTGTCGTGCCGGGTGGGCGAGGTCGCCGGATGGTTCATCACGACGTCGGGCGCGTACCAGGTGACGAACCCCGCGTCCCAGATCCGCCAGGCGAGCTCGATGCCCTCGTGGCCGTACCAGAAGTGCCCGGGCCAGCCGCCGGCCTGCTCGAACAGATGCCGTCGTACGACGAAGGTGCCCTCCCAGAGCCAGCCCACCTCGCCGGGGCGCAGCGGGTCCCGGCCGCCGGGCCGCGGCACCCACCGCTTCGGCGACGGCTTGCCGGTCGGGTCGACCGGCCGCGGCTGGACCGCACCGATCCGCTCGTCCGCCCGCAGCACGTCGACCAGCCGCGCGAGCACGTCGTCGGTGGGCAGGTAGGCGTCGTCGTCGTAGAAGAAGACGAACTCGCCGCGGCACTCCGCCGCCCCGACGTTGCGTCCCTCGGGGATGCCGACGTTCTCGGGCAGGTGGATCGTGCGCACGCCGTCCGGCAGCCCCACCGGCTCCCAGCCGTTGCCCACCACGACGACGTCGAGGTCGACGCCCTGCTGGGCGAGCAGCGACTCGAGCGCCCGCGGGAACTCCGCCGGCCGGGTGCCCATGCTGAGCACCACGGCGCCGATGGTGGGCCGGGTCATCGCAGCCTGCTCGACGTGAGGATCGCTGCGAGGTGCCCGACGACGGTCAGGGCCGCAGCAGGGACCAGGACGGCGAGCAGCAGCCTCGTCCCGTCCAGCCCGCCGCTCGCCGCGTCGACGATCGCCGCCACCAGCGCGAGCAGGCTCAGCTCGATCGAGTGGAACGCCCGGTGGAACGGCACGAACCGCGCCAGCGCCGCGCAGCCGGCGGATGGTCGACACCCGCGGGGCGGCCTCCGCGGCCTTGTCCTCGAGCTTGGGCATCCCGTTGACCGCGCGGGCGATGTGCACGGCGTCGTTGAGCGACTTGTTCACCAGCACCAGCACGGCGAGCAGCGCCCCGAGGGTGGTCCACCCGCCCAGCGAGTCGAAGCCGCCGTCGGCCCGCACACCCAGCGCCAGCGGGATCGCGCTCTCCGCCACGGTGTGCCCGAGCTTGTCGAGGAAGAAGCCGGTCGGCGAGAACGTCTGCCGCCAGCGCGCCACCTCGCCGTCGCAGCAGTCCCACATCATCTGCAGCTGGGCCAGCAGCGCCGCGAGCACGGCGCCGACCAGGCCCGGGATCAGCAGGGCGCCGCCGGCCGCGGCGCCGGTGACGATCATCAGCACGGTGACGCCGTTCGCGGTGATGGCCGTCCCGAGCAGGATCCGGGTGAGGTACGGCGACAGCCGCCGCATGTAGAGATCCCCGGTCCAGTGCTCGGAGTTGCGTCGGCCCATCACCGAGGGCGGCTGGGTCACGGCCCGGAGCTCGGCGATGGTCGGGCGGTCAGCCACCTGCGCCTCCTCCGGTCGGGATGTCCTGGCGGGTCCGGACCTCGCGCATCACGCCGGCCGGCTCGATCACCAGGTAGAGCATGCCGAGGCCCGCCGCGAGCAGCCACAGGCCCCCCTCACCGACCGAGCCGCCCACCACGGACAGGACCGCCACGACGAGCAGCCGGCCCGGCCAGCCGAGGCCGAGCACCTGGGCGGCCTCGCGCGGGCGGGTGCAGCCCGTTGAGCACGCGGTACAGGTCGTCGTAGTGGTGCGAGGCGACGACCAGCAGCAGGAGGCACGCGGCGGCGCCCGGCCCGGTGCCGGGCAGCAGAGCGGTGAGCGCGAGCACCGCGGCGTACTCCCCGGCTCGGAGCAGCGCCGGACGCACCCAGAGGAACCGCTCCCGCCCGCCCGGCCGGCCCGCGACCCGCCTGCTGACGCCGTCGGGCAGCAGGGGGCCGCCGTCCACCTGTGCCTGGACGATCTCCCGCTCCCGGTCGGTGACCGGCTCCGGCGGCCAGGACCGGGCCCGCAGCGTGCGGCCGGCCGACGTGTACAGCAGCGACCCGGTGCCCAGGACCAGCAGCGTGACGAGCGCACCGACCGGCAGGCCCACCGCTGCGAACACCGAGATCAGCAGCCAGCGCTCCCCGATGCCGAGGTGCAGCACCTTCTTCAGCCAGGTCACGGCCGGTCGGCCGGCGCTGCTGCGCCTGCTGAGCTCGATCGCACGGGCCGCCCGCTCGTCGCCGACTGCCCGGCGCGCAGGGTCGTCCGGGTCGTCCAGCGCGGCGCGTACGACGTCGGCCTCGCGCAGGTCCTTGACCGCCGTGAACGTGTAGTCGACGCTGTGCCGGGCCGTCTGCAGCGCGATCATCGCGGCCGCCAGCAACCACCCGGTCCGTCCCGCGTCGGCGCCCCATGCGAGGCCGGCGTAGCAGGCGAACTCCTTGAGCCGGTCGGTCGACGCGTCCAGCCAGGCACCCAGCGGGCTGAACCGGCGGGTGTACCTGGCCACGTCGCCGTCGACGCAGTCGAGCACCAGGGACAGCTGCAGCAGCAGTGCGCCGGCGACGAGTGCGACCGGCCCGCCGACGGCGAAGAGCGCCGCCGCAGCCAGCCCCACGACGACCGAGACGGCGGTCACCTGGTTCGGCGTCAGACCGAGCCGCAGCGCCCACGGCGTGAGCAGGCGGGAGACCGGCCGGCTGACGAACGTGGCGACGAAGCCGTCGTCGGACTTGGTGGCCCGCGCGAACCGGACGTCGTGCACCGCCCGGGCGTCCATCGCGTCCAGGTCCGCCTGGCGGGGCGTGCCGTCGACGGCCGAGCCGCGCCGCCACGGCCACGGGTCCAGGCTGACGGCGCCTACCCGGACGCCGTTGCGCACCAGGCCGACGAGCAGGTAGGCCAGCGGGTCACCGCGTCCAGCCGTGCCGACGGGCCAGCGCCGCGAGCTCGTCGGCGGCGGCCGCCGCGGCTGTGCGGTCCCCCGCACCGAGCCGGACGGCTCCGGCGAACGCCGTGCTCGGCTCGGACACCCGGTGCGCCGGCGTGGCGGCGGCGAGCACCCGACCGGCCCGCACCCGCAGGTCCGGTGCGGCCGACGGCTCGTTGCTGACGAGCGCCGCCGTGGCCGGCCGCGGGTCCTCGGTCAGGTCGGCGAGCGCTGCCGCGTGCACGGTCAGGTCGGCCGCGACGAGCACCAGCTGTCCGCTGCCCGACCGCGCGGCCGCCGCCAGCGCCTCGAGCCCGGTCGCCAGGTCCGGCGGGGCCGGATCCACGACGACCGGCGCCGTCACTGCTTCTTCCGTCGATCGGCCGTGTCGTTGCGGTAGGCCTCCAGCGCGTCGTCGAGCGGGCCGTCGGTGACCAGCGAGCCGGCCCGCAGGTACAGCCCGCGGGTGCAGAACCGCCGCAGGTCGGTCTCGTTGTGCGACACCAGGAACAGCGTCCGGCCGCCCGAGAGCATCTCGTTCATCCGCTCGTAGCACTTCTCGCGGAACGCGCGGTCGCCGACCGCGAGGACCTCGTCGACCAGCACGATCGGTTCGTCCAGCGTGGTGATGACCGAGAACCCGAGCCGCACCTTCATGCCCGACGAGAAGTGCCGGAACGGCGTGTCCAGGAAGTCGCCCACCTCGGCGAAGTCGACGATCTCGTCGAACCGGCGGGCGATCTCGCGCTTGCCCAGACCGTGCAGGCCGGCGGTGAGCCAGATGTTGTCGCGCGCGGTCAGGTCGCCGACGAAGCCGCCGGTCACCTCGATGAGCGGGGCGACCCCACCACGCACCGCGATGCGACCCGCGTCGGGCAGCAGCACGCCGGCGATGAGCTTGAGCAGCGTGCTCTTGCCCTGGCCGTTGCCACCGACGAGACCGACGGCCTCGCCCTGCCCGACGGAGAACGAGACGTCCCGCAGGGCCCAGAACTCGCCCTTCTTCTTCCCGCTGCCCGGCACCACCGCGGGTGACTTGTCGCGCGAGAGCATGTCGCGCAGCCGCTTGTTCCGGCGCCGGTTGCGCATGAAGTGGATGCCGAGCCCCTCGGCATCGATGACGGCCGCCACTCAGATCTCCTTGAGGACGGCGCCTTCGAGGCGCCGGAAGACGACGACCCCGAGGGCGAAGATCGCCACCGAGAAGACTGCGGAGACCGCGACCGCATCCCAGCCGGCCCACTGGTCGGGGAAGAACGCGCAGCGGTACAGGTCGAAGATGCCGGCGAGCGGGTTGAGGATGAACAGCTTGGCCGCGACTGTCCCGAGCTTGTCCTCGACGTCGTTGACGCCGTAGAGGATCGGCGAGAAGTAGAACAGCAGCCGCGTCACGATGCGCATCAGTCGCTGGATGTCGCCGTACAGCACAGCCAGCGGGGCGAGCAGCAGTCCGGCGCCGATCAGCAGCACCGCCTGGATCAGGATGGCGAGCGGCCAGTACAGGACGTACCACGACAGCTCCGCGTGGGTGAGCACGGCGAAGAAGATCAGCACCGGGATCGCGAACGCGAACTCCGCGAACTTCGAGCTGACCGTGCGCAGCACCCAGATCTCGCGCGGCAGGTTGGTCGACCGCACCAGCTTGGAGTCCTTGGACAGCGCCCGCATCGAGGTGCGGAACGCGGCGCTGGTCCACTGCCACGGCAGCATCGCGCAGAGCAGGAAGACGATGTACGGGTCCTCGCCGAGCTGCCGCGTCATCAGGACGGAGAAGACGAACCAGTAGACGCCGGCCATCATCAGCGGGTCGAGGATCGACCAGACGTAGCCGAGCACGGAGTCGGCGTACTTGACCTTGAGGTCGCGGGTCACCAGCAGGGAGAGGATCCGGCGGCTGCCCCACAGGGTGCCGAGTCTCGCCGGCACCACCTGACCAGCCACGACTCTCCTACCGGTCTGCACGCTCACGGACTGCGGAACGCTATCACCGGGCCTGTTACGCCAGCCGGTGCGGTCACCCGGTGTAGGCCTCGATGAACGCGTCGACGCGAGCGCGTGAATCGGCCGCGTCGAGGTCCTGGTGCTCGAGGATCGTGTAGCGGTCCGGCCGGGTGCTCGGCGCCATGACGACCGCCTCGGCGAACTGCTCAGCGGTCAGCTCCAGGTCGGCGGGCACGCCGGGGCAGCTCGTGCCGGCGCAGGCAGGTGTCGATCTGCTCGGCGAGGCGCGGGTTCTCCCGGACGTACGCCGAGTAGAGCGCGCCGACCCCGGCCAGCTCGCCGTGGTTGGCCGTGCCGGGGAAGATCGCGTCGATGGCGTGCATGATCTCGTGGTCCGCGCCGCTGCTCGGGCGGCTGGAGCCGGCGGCCGTCATCGCCATCCCGGACAGCACCAGGCCCTCGGCCAGTGCCGTGAGGAAGCCGTCCGACTCGATGCCGTCGGTGCGGTGCAGCACGGCCTCTGCTGCGGTGCGCGCGAACGTCACGGCGAGGCCGTCGACCGGCTCACCGCGCTCGCGGGCGGCGAGGCGCCAGTCCTCGACGGCGGTGAGGTTGCTCACCAGGTCTCCGACACCGGACAGCACCATCCGCGGCGGCGAGTCCCGCACGAAGTCGAGGTCGACGACCACAGCCACCGGCGGCACGACGCCGAACGACCCCTTGCCCCCTTCGTGCTGCAGCGAGCTGATCGGTGAGGCGATGCCGTCGTGCGCGAGGTTCGTGGCGACCGCCACCATCGGCAGGCCGAGCCGCATGGCGGCGTACTTCGCGACGTCGAGGGTGCGGCCGCCGCCGATGCCGACCAGCGCGTCGTAGTTCTTGCCGCGCAGCTCGGTCTCCAGGTCGCCCGCGGCCTCGAGGCTGCCGCCGCCCACGGTGACGACCTCGGCGTTGCCCAGCGACGGCCGGATCGCCTCGACGACCTGCTCGCCCTGCCCGGGCCCGACCGCGACCGCGACGTGACCGTCCGCGGAGATGCGGCGGTCGGACAGCAGGTCACCGAGTCCGGTGACGGCGCCCGCGCGGATGTCGATGAACAGCGGGCTGAGCAGCATCCGGGCTAGTAGTGGCACGCGATCTCCCGTGCCTTCTCGAGGTCGGCGTGGTTGTCGACCTCGACCCACGGCAGCGTGCCGATCGGTGCGACACCGATCTCGCCGCCGGTGTCGACCAGCGTCTGGTAGCCGTCCTCGTAGTAGAGGTCCGGGTCCCGCTCCCAGGTCGTCTTCAGCGCGGTGGCCAGGGCGTCGGCCGCCCGGGCCTCGATCAGCGTGGCGCCGATGTACTCCCCCGCCGCCTCGGACGGGTCCATCAGCTTGGTGATGCGGCTCATCCGGCCGGCGTCGTCGAGGACGACCTTCATCTCCTCCTCGGCCAGCGACTTCTGGTCGTCCAGTGCGAGCAGGATGCCGGGAGCGCCGTCCTGCTCGCGGGCGGCCAGCAGCGTGCGCTCGACGTCGACGGGGTGCACCGTGTCGCCGTTGACGAGCAGCGCACCGCGGGCGAAGTGGTCACGGGCCAGCCACAGCGAGTAGCAGTTGTTCCACTCCTCGGCCTTGTCGTTGTGCACGAGGGTGAGGCGGACGCCGTGGCGGGCCTCCAGCGCGGCCTGGCGCTCCTCGACCGCCTCGGCGCGGTAGCCCACCACGACGGTGACGTCGGTGAGGTCGACGGCGGCCAGGTTGCGCAGCGCGATGTCGAGGATGGTCGTCTCGCCGTCGACGGGCACCAGCGCCTTCGGCAGCGTGTCGGTGTACGGCCGCAGCCGCCGGCCGGCCCCCGCTGCCAGCACCATGCCAATCATCTGAGGTGGGCTCCCTTGGTCGACGTGTCACGCGTGCACGCGCAACGGTGGACGCTACCGCCCTCTAGCTCGCGCAGCCTGCGCGGGCTGGTGAGGAACCCGACGCCCCAGGCCCCGTGCATCGTCGCCAGGACGACGGGCAGCCAGGCCCGGGAGCGGGCCGACAGGCCCCGCCCGACGACGGCCGACCCGGCGAGCACGCCGACGGCGTACCCCACGGGTGCCAGCAGCGCGGGCCGCCAGACGGTGAGCCCGACGACCGTCCCCGCGGTGACCGCCACCACGGCCGCCGGCGGCGCCAGGTAGCGCAGGCTGGCGGTGCCCTCGTGCTCACGCATCACGACCCGGCGCCAGCGGCCGTAGTCGCGGTACTGCTTGGCCAGCCCGCGCAGGTCGGACCGCGGGCGGTAGGACACGGTGAGGCGCGGGGTGAACCACACGACGCCGCCGCTCTCCCGGATCCGGTGGTTGAGCTCCCAGTCCTGGGCGCGCAGGAACGTCTCGTCGTAGCCGCCGAGCCGCTCGAGCACCTCGCGGCGGAAGACACCGAGGTAGACCGTCAGCGCCGGACCCTCCTCGCCACCGACGTGGAAGCTCGCCTGCCCGACCCCGATCGGGCTGGTCATCGCTGCCGCGACGGCTCGCTGGAAGTCGGTGACGCCCTCGGCCGACATCACGCCGCCCACGTTGTCGGCGCCGGTGCGCTGCAACGTCTCGACGGCGATCCGCACGTAGTCGTCCGGGACCAGAGCGTGCCCGTCGAGCCGGACGACGATGTCGTACTGCGCGGCCGCGACGGCTGCGTTCAGACCCGCGCCGGTGGCGCCGGTCGGGTTGGCGACCAGCCGCACCCGGTCGTCCGCGGCCGCGAGCTCGGCGGCGATCGCGTCGGTGCCGTCCTGCGACGGGCCGAGGGCGAGCACGATCTCGAGCGGCCCCGGGTAGTCCTGGCCGAGCACCGTCGAGACCGCAGCGCGCAGGTGCCGCTCCTCGTTGAGCACGGGGACGACGACGGAGGCGCCGGGCCAGTCGGCTCGGCTCGCGTCCGGCGTCGGAGGCGGGCTCGGTGACGTCATCGGTGGCGGCCATGGCGTCCACACGCTACCGGCGTGCCTGACCGGCGTACGCCGGCAGCGCACCTAGCATCGCCAGCGACGGTCACGCCTCTGCCGGAAGGTTCTGCGAATGTCCACGCCGTCCGGCGTCCACCTCCCGCTGCCGCCCCAGCTCGACCCGCGCGGTCGTGGCGGCGCGGAGCGCAAGAGCGCGCGCACCGGTCGTCGCCCACCCACCCGCATCAGCCGGATCATGCGGCGGCTGCTCGTCGTCGTCGCCGCCGCGACCGCGATCGGGGTGCTCGTCGTCAGCGCCTCCGGGTACACGCTGCTCACCTGGTCCAGCCGCTCGATCGAGCGGGTCGACGCGTTCGCCGGGGTGACCGACCGGCCGCCGGCCAACGCGGCCGGCTCGACCACCTTCCTGCTGGTCGGCTCGGACGGGCGCACCGGCATGAGCGACGCGGACATGAAGCGGCTGCACGTCGGCAACCGCGCCACCGCCGCCGGCCGCCGGGCCGACACGATGCTGCTCGTCCACGTCTCCGCCCGGCACGGCACCGTCGACGCGGTCAGCCTGCCGCGCGACTCCTACGTCACGATCCCCGAGCACGTCTCGTCCGACGGTGACCAGGTGCCCGAGCGGCGCAACAAGCTCAACGCTGCCTACGCCTTCGGCGGGCCGTCGCTCGCCGTGGCCACGATCGAGCGCAGCACCGGCGTACGCATCGACCACTACCTCGAGGTCGACTTCCTCGGCTTCGTCCGCCTGGTCGACGCGGTCGGCGGGGTCGACGTCTGCAGCCCGGTCAAGCTCCGCGACCGCAAGGCCGGCCTCCGGCTGCCGGCCGGCGTCAACCACGTCGACGGCGAGACCGGGCTGGCCTACGTCCGCGCCCGCAACCTCGACGCCCGCGCCGACCTGGGCCGCGTCGAGCGGCAGCAGCGCTTCCTGGCCGCGATGGTCGACCGGGCCACCAGCCGCGACGTCCTGCTCGACCCGCGGTCCCTGGTGACGTTCCTGGACGCCGCACTGGCCGCCGTACGCGCCGACCCGGGCCTGACCGAGGACGAGCTGGTCCGGCTCGGCACCCGGCTCCGCCACGTGTCCGGGCGCGACATCCGGTTCCGCACCGTGCCGGTGGCCGACCCGTCGCACCGCGCACCGGGCGCCGGCTCGGTCGCGCTCTGGGACGAGCAGGCGGCCGCGGAGGTCTTCACCGCGATGCGCGAGGACAAGGCCCGGCCGAAGCCGCCCGCGGGCCGGACCGGTGCCGGCCGGCCGACCGTGCTGCCGGCGCAGATCCGGCTGCAGGTCTACAACGGCGGCGGTACGCCGGGCCTCGGCTCGCTCGCCACCGCCGACCTCGCCGCCCTCGGCTTCAGCACCGCCGGCGAGGCGCAGAACTGGAGCCGGACCGGGCTGGAGCGGACGACGGTGCGCTTCGACACCCGCTACACCGAGAGCATCAAGACCGTGGCGGCGGCGTTGCCGGGGGCGCGACTGGTGGCGGTCGCCGGGCTGGGCCGCACGCATGCAGGTCGTGGTCGGCACGTCGTACGACGGCGCGAAGGCGGTCCGGGTGTCGACACCGTCACCCTCCGACACCGGTGTCCGCACCGCGGGCGACCACGTCTGCAGCTGACGCTTTCGTCAGCCGGCTGAGCCGCCCTCCCGGGATCGCAGGATCGCCGCGCGGCGGGCCAGCCGGTGCGTCCGGCGGATCTCGGCCTCGCCCAGCCGGCGCCGGTCCTCGGCGGTCTCCGGCAGCACCGGCGGCACCGGCCGCGGCTGGCCGTCCTCGCCGACCGCCACGAACACGAGGTACGCCGTCGCGACCCGGGTCGGCGGCACGCCGGCCTCGTTCCAGGGCTCGGCCTGGACGCGGACGCCGACCTCCATCGAGGTGGTGCCGGTCCAGTTGACCTGGGCCGCGGCGTAGACGAGGTCGCCGACCCGGACCGGGTGCAGGAAGTCCATCTCGTCCATCGACGCCGTCACGGCAGCGCCGCCGGAGTGCCGCTGGGCGACCACTCCGGCGACGTCGTCGACGAGCTTCATCACGACGCCGCCATGCACGGTGCCCAGCAGGTTGGTGTCGAGGACGGTCATGATCCGGCTGAGCGTGCTGCGTGCGGCGCTGGTCGGCTTGCCCGTGTGACAGGGAGGCTTCGGTCATGGGCCGCAAGGGTACGGTCGTCGGATGAGCGGACCCAGGGACTGGCCGGAGGGCTGGTCGCGCGACGGCGGTTCTGCACGCCCTCCCGCGAGCAGCCCGCGGCCTCCCGCGAGCGCTCCCCGGCCAGCGTCGAGCGCTGCGCGGCCCGCTTCGTCGAGCGCACCGCGCCGGCCGTCGGGCGGCGACTCGGAGCAAGACCCAGGTGCTGCCGCCCATGACCGGCCGGCCGGCCTCGCCGTCGTCGGCGTACCCGCAGACCGAGAAGCCGCGCCGGGGCTCGCCGCCGCCGCCGGACTTCGCCACCTCCCGCAGCAGCCGTGGTGGTGGCGGCGCCGGCCGCTGGACGAAGCGGGTGCTGATCGCCCTGCTGCTCGTGCTCGTGCTGCTCGTCGTCGCCCTGCTGTACTTCTACAGCCGGATCGAGAAGGTCGACGCGCTCAAGGACTACGAGGGGCGCCCCGCCGCGGCGTCCGGCACGAACTGGCTGATCGTCGGGTCCGACAGCCGCGAGGGCCTGTCCGACCAGGAGGTCAAGGACCTGCACCTCGGCAAGATCGAGGGCCGGCGGACCGACACGATCATCCTGCTGCACAAGCCGGAGAACGGCGCGCCGACGCTGGTCAGCCTGCCGCGTGACTCCTACGTGCCGATCCCGGGGCACGGCCGCGACAAGCTCAACGCGGCGTACGCGTTCGGCGGCGCCCCCCTGCTCGCGCAGACCGTCGAGACGGTGACCGGGCTGCACATCGACCACTACGCCGAGGTCGGCTTCGGCGGCTTCGTCGGCATGACCGACGCGGTGGGCGGCGTCGAGCTCTGCCCGAAGCGCAAGATCAAGGACCGCAAGAGCGGCCTCGACGTCGAGAAGGGCTGCCAGGAGATGGACGGCCCGACCGCGCTCGCCTACGTCCGGGCGCGCTACTTCGACCCGACCGGCGACCTCGGCCGGGTGCGAGCGTCAGCAGGAGTTCCTGGGTGCCGTGTTCGACGAGGCCGCGAGCCCGGCGACGCTGCTGAACCCGTTCCGCATCCTGTCGCTCGGCAACGCCGCCACCACCGCGCTGACCATCGACGAGGGCGACGGCCCGGTGTCGCTGGTGCAGTTCGCACTCACGATGCGCGCGGTCGCCGGTGGCAAGGGCAACCGGATCACCGTGCCGGTGGCCGACCCGAACTACCGGACCCCCTCCGGTGCCTCCGCCGTCCGCTGGGACCGCGACCAGGCCCTCGAGCTGTTCCGCTCCCTCGCCGCCAACTGACCCCCCGGCCCCCATCCGACGCCCCGCCCGCCGTTCGACCACGTAAAGCAGGCGAGGTCGGCACCTCGCCAGGCGGCACGCACCTCGCGAACGTGCCCATACGCCTCGCAAAGCAAGCGACCTGGCCGGCGACCACACCGCGCAAGTGTCTCGCCGGGCACCCCACCCTTGACAGCGGCGACTCCTCGGCCTAACTTCACCGAAACGCGTTCGACATCGTCGAACACCACCCGGGTCGACGATCCGCCCGGATCGTCCGATCTCTCTGAGGAGGTGGAGTCCACCCGTCCCGGCGTCGTCCGGGCTCCGCGGCAGGACACCCGCATGGAGCCCAACTCACGTCGCGCAGCACTGGCTGGCCGAGGCTCTCGGCACCGGCTTCCTCGTCTTCATCGGCGCCGGGTCGGTGCCCGCGACGCTGATCCTCGGCAACGCCGACGACGTCGCCGTTCTCGATGGCCGACCTCGGCATGATCTCCTTCGCGTTCATGCTCGTGATCGTCGGCATGGTCTACGCGCTCGGGCCACATCTCCGGCTGCCACATCAACCCGGCCGTCACCGTCGCGCTCGCGGCGACCGGCAAGTTCCCGTGGCGCGAGGTGCCCGGCTACGTCGGCGCGCAGGTGGTCGGCGCGACCGCCGGCGCGCTGGCGATCGTCGGCACGCTCGGGCGCACGGCGGCCGACCTCGGCCTCGGCATGACGACGTACGGCGACACCACGCCCTTGGCCCGGGCCACCTTCGCCGAGTTCATCGGCACCGCACTGCTGGCCTTCGTCATCTTCGGCGTCATCGACGGTCGCGCCGCCCCGGGCTGGGCCGGCCTGGCCATCGGCTCGATCGTCTTCGCCATCATCATCGTCGTCGGCCCGGCCACCGGGGCGTCGCTCAACCCGGCCCGCTACCTCGGCCCGATGTTCGTCGCGCAGGGCTTCGACGTGACCGTGCAGTGGTCGCAGCTGCCTGCCTACTTCATCGGTGAGTTCGTCGGCGCGGTGGCCGGCGCGTTCGCCTACCTGGCCCTCGCCAGGAGCCGCACGGCCACCACCGTCCCGGCACAGTCGTCCCGCGTCACCGAGGAGGTCTCGGCATGAAGAAGCTCATCAACGCCCCCGACGACGTCGTCGCCGACGCCCTGCGCGGCATCGCCGCCGCGCACCCGTCGCTCGACGGTCGACGTCGAGAACAAGGTCATCACCCGGGCCGGCGGCCCGACCGCCGGCAAGGTCGGCCTGGTCTCCGGCGGCGGCTCCGGGCACGAGCCGCTGCACGGCGGCTTCGTCGGGCTTCGGCATGCTCGACGCGGCCTGTCCCGGCGAGGTCTTCACCTCGCCGGTGCCGGACCAGATGCTCGCCGCCACCAAGGCGGTCGACGGCGGCGCCGGCGTGCTGCACATCGTGAAGAACTACACCGGCGACGTGCTGAACTTCCAGATGGCCGCCGAGCTCGCCGCCGACGAGGGCATCGAGGTCGCCTCGGTCGTCGTCAACGACGACGTCGCCGTGCAGGACAGCCTCTACACGGCCGGGCGCCGCGGCACCGGCGCGACGGTGTTCGTCGAGAAGATCGCCGGTGCGCTCGCCGAGCAGCGCAGGAGCTCAAGTCGGTCGCCGACGTCGCGCGCGAGGTCAACGAGCGGTCCCGGTCGTTCGGGGTCGCGCTCACCGCGTGCACCACGCCGGCGTCCGGGCAGCCCGGCTTCGACCTGCCCGACGACGAGATCGAGCTCGGCGTCGGCATCCACGGCGAGCCCGGTCGCGAGCGCGGCCCGATGCGCACGGCCGCGGAGATCGTCGACTTCTCGCTGGCCGCGATCCACGACGACATGCCGCTCGACGGGCGACCTCGCCGTGATGGTCAACGGCATGGGCGGCACGCCGCTGATCGAGCTGTACGTCGTGTTCGACGAGGTACGCCGGGTACATCGCCGGCCAAGGGCGCCACCATCGCGCGCACCCTGGTCGGCAACTACATCACCAGCCTCGACATGGCCGGCGCCTCGATCACGGTGCTGCGTCTCACCCCGGATCTCACCGCGCTCTGGGACGCTCCTGTCGAGACGCCCGCGCTGCGATGGGGGCGCTGAGGAACCGTCATGGAAGAGGTGCTGCTGGTGGACGTCACAACCGTTGCGCGCCTGGATCGACGCGCGCCAGCGCGGACATCGAGGCGCAACAAGGACCACCTCACCCACCTCGACTCCGCCATCGGCGACGCCGACCACGGCATCAACCTGGTCCGCGGGTTCTCCGCGGTGCGTGACGGTGCTCGCCGAGAAGCAGCCCGAGACCCCCGGCGAGCTGCTCACCCTGGTCGGCAACACGCTGATCTCCAAGGTCGGCGGCGCGTCCGGCCCGCTGTACGGCACCGCCTTCCGGCGGGCCGGCAAGGCGCTCGGGACCGAGCCGGACGTGGCACCCGAGGCACTGGGCCAGGCGCTGCAGGCGGCGCTCGACGGGGTCCAGGGCCTCGGGGCCGCGGCCGAGGGCGACAAGACGATGGTCGACGCGCTCGCGCCGGCGGTCCGCGCGTACCAGCACGCGCTGGCCACCGGCGGCGACCGTCGCGTACGCCGCCCAGGCCGCCGCGGCGGCGGCCGAGCAGGGGGCCGAGGCGACCATCCCGCTGCAGGCGCTCAAGGGCCGGGCCAGCTACCTGGGCGCGCGCAGCGTCGGGCACCAGGACCCGGGCGCCACCTCGACGGCACTGCTCCTCGCCGCGCTCGCTGCGGCGCTGGCCGGGCCGGGGTCGTGACCACGGCGTCCGCGGCGGTGGCCTGCTCCCCGGGGAGGTGGTCGCCCCCGGCTGGCGACCCGCGGAGCCGGTCCGGCGACGCGGAGCCCGCGGTCACGGCCACCGAGGCCGAGGTCAGGGCCGCCTTCGAGGCCGCCGCGCGCGCCTGGACGACCTGGCCGGCTCGCTGCGGCGGGACGGCGCCACGGCCTCCGCCGACATCCTGGCCACGGAGGCGCTGATCGCCCGGGACCCCGCGTTCGTCGACGAGGCCGTCGGGCTGCTGTCCGGGCCGGACGCGTCCCCGCCGGCGACGCCGTGACCCAGGTCGCCGAGCGCCACGCGTCGGTGATGGAAGGGCTGGCTTCGGCCGACCTGCGGGAGCGGGCGGCGGACATCCGCCAGGTCGGCCGGATGGTCGGCGACGAGCTCGCCGGCCGGGTCCCGCCCACGCCACCGGCCGGGCCGTTCGTCCTGCTCGCGCACGAGGTCACGGCCCCGGACCTCCTGACGTACGCCGGTCAGCTGGCCGGCGCGGTCTCGGTGCTCGGCGGCGCAGGCTCGCACGCGTCGATCGTCGCCCGCTCGCTCGGCGTACCGCTCGTGGTCGGGGTGGACCCTGCCGTGCATCGACGCCGCCGACGGCGTGCCGGTCCTGGTCGACGGCGACGCCGGCGACGTCGTGGTCGCGCCCGACGACGCGACCACCGCGGCGGTCCGCGCCCGCACCGCGGAGCCGTCCGCGGACGAGCTGCGGGCCGCGCGCGCGTTGCCCGCCACCACCACCGACGGCGTCGAGGTCACCCTGCTCGCCAACGTCGCGTCCACGACCGAGGCCCGGCGCGCGCTGGACGCCGGCGCGGCAGGTGTCGGGCTGCTCCGCACCGAGCTGCCGTTCCTCGACGCGACCGGCTGGCCGTCCGAGCGCGAGCACGACGAGGCGCTCCGCCCGGTGCTGGAGGTGCTGCGCGGACGCCCTGTCGTCGGTGCGGCTGCTCGACTTCACCTCCGACAAGACGCCGCCGTTCCTCGCCGGCCACCAGGCCGCGTCCTCGCTCACCCTCCTGCTCGAGCACGAGGACGCCCTCGACGCCCAGCTGCGCGCGCTGCTCCGGAACGGCCGGGACACCGACCTGCGGGTGATGCTGCCGATGGTCACCCGGCCCGAGGAGCTCGTCCTCGTGCGCGACCGGCTGGCCCGGGCCGCCGACGCCGTGGGCAGCGACCGGTTGCCCGTCGTCGGGGCGATGCTGGAGCTGCCGGTGGCGATCGAGCGGCTGACCGAGCTGGCCGACGTCGCCGACTTCTTCTCCCTCGGCACCAACGACCTGACTGCCAGCACCCTGGGCCTCGACCGCACCGACCCGCGGCTGACCCCGGCGGCCGCGACCGACCCGCGGGTGCTGCGCCTGGTGGAGCGGGCCGTGCTCGTCAGCCGCTCGGCCGGCCGGCCCGCTCTCGCTGTGCGGCGACGCCGCGGCCGACCCGGTCGCGTTCCCCCTGCTGCTCGGCGCCGGCGTGCGCACCTTCAGCGTCGCGCCGTCCCGGCTCGACGGGCTCCGCGCCCTGGTACGCCGGCACTCGGCCGCGTCCGGTCGCGACCTCGTCAGCGCGGCGGTCGGTCCCGATGCGTGAGCTCGGTCGCGCGCGACGCACCGAGGTCGCGGGACACGGCGCGCGCCGTCTCGACCACCGCGCGGGACAGGCGGGCCTTGGCCTGACGCTGCAGCAGCCGCTCGGCCGGCCCGACCACACCCAGCGACCCGACCGCCCGGCCGCCGTGGTCGAAGATGGCCGCGGCGATGCCGCCGTCGCCGACGTTCGCCTCCTGGTTCTCGACCGCGAAGCCCTTGTCCTGCACCGTTCCCAGGGCCTTGCGCAGCGCCTCGGGCGAGGTGCGGGTGCGACCGGTCAGGGCCCGCAGCGGCTCGGCGAGCAGGCTGTCGACCTCCCCCTCGGGCAGCGCCGCGACCATCGCGTGGCCGAGCGCGCAGGCGTGCCACGGGATCGTCGCGCCGACCTCGAGGATCTGCACGGCGTCGTCCGGCCGGAACTCGTGGTGCACGACCATCACCGCGTCGTCGACGAGCACCGACACCCAGACCGCCTCGTCGACCTGCCGGGCCAGCGAGCCGGCGCGCAGCATCGAGCGGGAGCGCAGCTCCGAGCCGGCGAGGTAGGCGTTGCCGAGCTGCAGCACCCGCGGTCCGAGCGAGTAGCGGCCGGTGGCGACGTCCTGGCTCGACCAGGCCGCTCTGCTCCAGGGTGCGCAGCAGGCCGTGCACCGTGGGCTTCGCCAGGTCGAGGCGGGCACCGAGCTCGGTGACGCCGAGGGTCGGGCTGCCGGAGCCGAGCTCGTGCAGGATCCGCGCCGCCCGGTCGACCGACTGGATCACGGCTGTCCCCTCCCTCCGGGGTCTGCGACTGCTTCCCGACGTCGTTCAGCATCGTCGAACACAGATGAGGATAGCCAATGACTGAGAACGCCATGGTCGGCATCGTGCTCATCTCCCACAGCCGCGCGATCGCCGAGGGCGCAGCCGACCTCGCCGCGCAGGTCAGCGCCGGCGCCGTCCGGGTCGTCGGAGTCGGCGGCACCGACGACGGCCGGCTCGGCACCTCGATCGACGCGCTGTCCAGCGCGGTCGACAAGGTGTCGGCGGGTGCCGGCGTCGTCGTCATCCCCGACCTGGGCAGCGCCGTGCTGACGGTCAAGGCCTACCTGGCCGACGCCGACGCTCGACCTCCGACATCGTCATCGCGGACGCCCCGTTCGTGGAGGGCGCCGTCGCGGCGGCCGTCACGGCATCGGCCGGCGCCGCGCTCGACGAGGTCGTCGCCGCCGCGGAAGGAGCCCGTGATGTCCGCAAGCTCTGAGCCCACGGCCGAGGTGTACGTCGTGCTGCCGGCCGACCTGCACGCCCGGCCGGCCGGGCAGGTCACCAAGGCGGCGACGGGCTACGACGCCCAGGTGTGGCTGACGACGGGGACCCGCGACGAGGTCGACGCACGCAGCGTGCTGGCCGTCATGGGTCTCGGCGCCGTCGCCGGAGAGTCCGTCCGGGTGCGCGCCACCGGGCCGCAGGCCGCCGAAGCGGTCGCCGCCGTGGCCTCGGTGCTCAGCGCCGCGGAGGCCGTCGCCGGCTGACGCTCTACTCCTCGAGGCGCTCGTCGAGGTGCACGGTGACCTCGTCGCCGGCCTGCTTGCCGATGACCTTGCGGACGTCGGCCTTCACCGGCAGCTTGTGGGTGCCGTCACCCAGCGCCATGAACGAGCTCTGGAACGGCTCGCCGTCGATGGTCCCCCGGACCTTGACCAGGCCACGGGTGCCGAAGTACGCCACCGAGTCGGGCCAGACGACGTACGTCCAGCCGCCCTTCTCGGGGCTCTTCTGCAGCGGGGCCGTGAACTCCTTGTCGAGCATGGAACCTCCGCGGTCGCTCGAGTCAGGCTGCCGACAGGTCCTGACGTTGCCAGAGAAGACCAGGCGCCGCGGGCGAAAGTCATCGCCTGCCGCGGGCGGCGTCGTGCCCGCTGCGCAGGAAGGCGAGCGCCGCCGCGGCGTCGCGGACGTCGTCCCAGGTCCGGTAGGCGCCGAACGGGGCGTTCCAGAACTCGCCGGACGTCGGAGGCTCGTGCGGGCCGACGTACACATAGGGCGTGGCGATCGTCTCGTCGCCCGGGGAGAAGCCGTAGTTCACCGCCCCGGCGGTGATGGCGAGGTCGAAGTGCTCGGGCCACAGCTCCGGCTCGCTGGGTTCCTCAGCCGCCAGCTCGCCGGCCAGGGTCTTGAGCGCCTGCTGGCCGAGCTGGAACCAGCCGGCCAGCGCGGCAGCCGCCGCCGGGTCGACAGTGAGCGGCGCCTCCGGCTCGAACGGCGTGGTCGGCGGGTGCTTGGTCCACGGGAAGCCAGCCGGTACGCCGGCAAAGGCCGCCGCCTGCGCGAGGGTCGCGAGCGGCTGCCTGCGCTCGGCGGCCGGGCGCGTCACCACCAGGTCGGCGCCGTCCACCCGGAGCGCGGTGCCGTCGGGCAGCTGCGGGGTCCCGAACCCGCCCGGCCACGGCTGCAGGGTGATCTTCCCGGTGGCCCGCTTGCGGGTCGCGGCGAGCAGGTGCTCGGCCACCCGGTGCAGCGACTCGCGGGTCGCGGTCAGCACCGCGGGGTCGAGGTCCTGCCGTCATGCCCGGTCCTCCTCGACCGGTGCCGCCACTCCGTCCGTGACGATGTCGGCGGCGACGCCGGTGCGCCGGGCCAGCGCCAGGAACGGGATCGCGCAGGCCTGGACCGCGGCACTGAGCCCGAACGTGAGCGCGTAGCCGCTGACGTCGGCCACCCGCCCGAACGCCGGCTGCACCACGACCCCGCCGGCCGAGCCCAGCAGCGAGTCGAAGGACAGCACGGTGGCCCGCTGCTGCGACGGGATCAGGTCGTTCAGGTAGGCCTGCCGCACCGGCGCCGTCACCGAGAACGCCAGGCTCCAGACCACCAGGAACGCGATGACGAACCAGAACGATGCGACCAGGCTGACGAGCAGCAGCGCCACGACGCTGACCACGGCACAGACCAGCATCAGGGAGGTACGCCGGCGGAACAGCAGCCGCAGCCGCGGCGCCGACAGCCCGCCGGCGATCTGCGCGCCGGCCACGATCGCCGCCGCCAGGCCGGCGATCCCGTACGCGCCCTCGTCGCCGTACAGCTCGAGCAGGTACGGCTGCATCGCGTAGAACGCGTAGATCCCGACGCCGCCGATGAACGGCGACGTCAGCATCACCCAGCGGACCGCAGGCCGGCCGAGCCCGTAGTGCAGCGAGTCGTTGAGGATCCGCTTCATCTCCGGCCCCGGCCGCTCGCCGCGCACGGGGGTGAAGCCGAGGTCGTGCATCATCAGCAGCGCGAGCACGAACGTCACGCCGAGCAGGGCGCTGCGCACGACGAACGGCACGCCGAGGCTGCGTGAACTGGGCGATGATGCCACCGAGGACCGAGCCGCTGAGCATGGCCACGCCCTCGATCGCCTGCCCCTTGGCGAACACCGGGTCGAGCGGGCCGTCGTACCCGGTGAAGCGCAGCGCATCGACCAGCCACGCCTCGACCGCCCCCGAGAAGAACGTGAAGCCGAGCCCGATCACCACCGACACGGCCGCCCAGGCCCAGAACGGCGCCTCCAGCTGCCACATCAGGACGTAGGCCAGCGTCGACAGGGTCAGGGTCGCCGACCCGAGCAGGAACGACAGCCGGCGCCCGCGCAGGTCGGCCACCACGCCGGTCGGCACCTCGAACACCATCATCCCGGCGGTGAAGAACGCGTTCGCGGCGAACGCCTCGAGGTTGTTCAGCCCGGCATCGAGCAGGAACAGCGTGTTGATGCCCCAGATCAGCGACGCCGACAGTGTGGTGAACAGCATCAGCGTGAGGTAGGTGCGCTGCACCTTGGCGGACTCGCCAGTCATCACCGCTGCCATCCGCACGACCTCGTCTGCCAGGAACTGGATCTTCGATCTGCAACAGCGTCTCGCGCCGGGACGTTCCCTGGCTACGTGGCCAGCGGGCGAAATGGCCCATAGGGACCATGGCGACGGCGCGCCCGCGAGAGCAACGTGGACAGGTCTCGGGGCCTTGCACAGCCACCTGCCTGGGGGTACAGATGACCCGCACCGCACGCATCCTCGCCGTTCTCGCCTCCGGGGCCCTCGTCCTCGCGACTCCGGTGGCTGCCCATGCCGGCAAGCCTGTCGAGAAGGCAGCCCACTACGCCGGCACGGACTCCTTCGACGAGAACGACTTCTGCGGCATCGCAGTGCACTTCGAGGTCGAGTTCAGTGGCGTGGCCAAGGTCCTCCCCGTCAAGGGCTCTGACGGCCAGGCCTTCTTCGGCTTCGACAACTACGAGTTCACCGAGATCATCTCGACCGAGGACGGCTGGATCCGCACCCATGGCAACGGCGCCTTCCACGAGCAGAAGGCCACCCACATCACCGGCAACATCTGGGAGTTCCAGTTCATCGACGCAGGGAAGTTCCGGGTCTACGACTCGGAGGGGCACCTGCTGCTGCGCGCCAACGGCGTCTTCAAGGCGAGCGAGCAGTTCGACACCCTCGGTGACTCCCAGCCTGGCGGTGTGCCGGTGCCCGACACGTTCGAGGTGCTCGCCGACAACGGTCCGTCGTTCACGGACGACGAGTTCTGCGCCGCCGTGCTGCCCGAGCTGACCTGACGGCCGCGGTGCGCATCCGGCCGGGGTTGTCCCCGCTACGCGAAGCATCCATGGAACCTTGATCGCCCGGGAGGAGCGCAAGCTCGTAATGCTGAACGTGCACCGGCGACATCCCCCACCTCCCGAGTGCCGCCGATCAAGTTGCCGTCGCAGCCTGCGCCTCGGACTGGCAGATGCGGAGCTCACCCGAGTCCAGTGGCCGGGGCCGTCTCGTACTCACAAGCTGTCCGAGGACGGCACGGGATCTTCCCGCTCTGATCCGTCCGAAACCGTTGCGGGTGCCGCGCTCGGGAGCCGCACATCGCTGTTGAAGCGCGTGATCAGTGCCATCACCGGTGCCGCCATCATGGCGCCGAGCACACCGGCAACCATCCCCCCGAGCAGCGTGAACAGGAACACCCCCAGGGGAGACACGTCCATCGTTGCGCTGAACGCGAAGGGCTGGACCACGCTCTGCAGGCCAAGGTTCACGATCAGGACCGCGACCAGCATGATCCAGCCGTCGGCCGAGCCGCCGGAACCCAGAGCCATCAACACCGCGAAGGCGCCGCCGATCCAGGCACCGACGTAGGGAATGTAGGAGACACAAACAGCACCACGAGGATCGCTCCGCAGCCTCGACGTCGAGGACGCGCGCGACGATCCAGACCGGATCGCGTTGACGAAGGCGAGGATCGTGCAGCCCTTGTAGTAGTCGAAGATGACCTGGCCAGAGGTCGCGAACAGCCGGTCGGCCTGCTCCCGCGGCCAGGGAAGCAGGCGGCGATCCAGCCCTGCGTTTCCTTGGGGTTGAGCAGCACGAGGAAAAAGGTCATCGCCGCATGAAGATCCCGAAGAACAAGGACACCAACGTGTCGAGGCCCCTGGCAGCCACCCGGTCACGCCCTCGGCCCCGGTCACGATCGCCGTGGCCGACGAGGTGCTGGAGGCGCCGCGTCGCTGGCGCTGCTGCCTCCGGAGTCACACCGAGGGCATCCTCGATCTTGGCGACGGCAGCCTGCAGTGAGGACTTGATAGCCGCGCCTGCTCGGCCACCCCGTGGACGAAGATCAGGGCAAGGCCGACCACGACTCCGGCGCAGAGCAGGACGACGAGGAACACGGCTAGACCCCTCGCAAGGTGCCGGTCCAGCCAGTTCGTCAACGGCAGGGTCATGACGGCCAGGACCAACGCGGCGGTAACGGGGACGATCACGCCGCTGAACCATCGGTAGCTCACCAACAGGGCGAGCAACCCCAGCACGACCCCAACCGTCGCCCAGCCCCACGCCCCCAGCCGGATCAGGGCAGGGGGAACAAGCGTGGTTGCCTTGAACGGTTCGACCGTCATGGGTTACCTCTTTCGTCAGGTGATCATCCAACCGGATGGAGCCTGCCCTCGGTACTGAACTATGCACGCGCATGAGTCGGCCGCCCAGTTGATCGCTTCGGCGCGATCAGTCGGAGCGAACCACCGAGCGAGATCAGGCGAGACACACGCAACAGCTTGAGCCCGTCCAGGATCCACTGCTGTTCGGTCACCGCCGCGATCCGCTCCAAGGAAGGCCGTGCACTCACTCGAGCCGCCAGGTCCTGCCAGGCGGCTGCGGCATCCGTCCCCTCGAACAGGCCCTCGAAGACGAAGGCCAAGCGAAGCTCGCACCGTCCGCCGTCGCCGCGGCGATCGCCGGACCTGGCACCTGTGTAGTCCTCCGCGGTCAGCTTGCTGGACGCCATCAACCGACTACCCCGGGCACTTCGTCCAGGATGGTCAGCATCGGGTGACACCTCGATGGCACGCCTTGGCGATGGACCCGAAGGTACGCCGGGCTGCATCGGTCGTCCACGGGCACCCGCTCGCAGGCGGCATTCGAGCGATTCATGAGATATGGCCGGACCTCCTCCGCTCGGTGAAGGTTGGGGCATGAAGAACAGTCCCATCACGGCAGGAGCCAGAGGAGGTCCGCGATGGACATGGTAGGAGCGTTGGACGTTCACCGGGAACAAGTGCCTTCGATTGGCTGGACCGGGAGAACGGTCGGGGTCGGATCCGGCCGGCAGATTGGGTCGGGTCGGGTTCCGACGATGGCTGGCTCAGTTCGACGGCGAGCAGTCGAGTTGGCGATCGAAGCCGTCGACGGTCGGACCACCGGCCAGTTTCTACGACATGGCCCAGGCCAACCTCGACCGCCACGCCGCCTTGAGGCAACTGCTGGGTGCGGTCTGCTCCACGATTGTCAGCGCACGACGAGGGGCTTGCAGCTACTGGCGGGCACCGTACCGAGCCAGCGCGTAAAAGACGAGCGCCGCGATCCCGATGTAAGTCAGAGACCAAACTGGGTAGTACGGCATCCAGGTCATAGCGCTGAGTGCACCCACGGTCGCGGCGAAGCTGCGGATCAAGCTACGTCCCCCTCCGACAGGGCGGCTGCCGCGGCACACCCCACCTGCCGTACTGCGGGAGCGCAGGTTGAGGCCTCGATGAGACTCGTTGCGGACTGCTGACCGTGTTGTTGACCTTTCACCGACAAGCCTTGAGTCTGTGACCTGCGGGTATTCGTGTGGGGTGGCGGACTCGAACCCGCGACCGAGGGATATGAGCCTCAGTGCTTCTCGAGCTCGGAGCGTCGCACCGCGATCAGCCGCAAGCAGTGGCTAGGCGGAAAGGCTCGGCTGGCCTCGCAAGCACGAGCGCGCCCCGCCAGCCCCAGCGCATCGAACGGCCAAGCGATGTCACACAGACGTCACATAGACCGTGCCAACCGCTGCGTTTCAGTGCGGGAGTCCGGGCGTCGAGCGGCGCATCAATCACGTGGTCACCGGCGTTGGGGAGCACGGCTATCATGCTTCTCACCTGCGCGGATACGCCGCCACGCCCTACTTCAGCAGCTGCCGTGCCATCACGAGGCGCTGGATCTGGTTGGTGCCCTCGTAGATCTGGGTGATCTTCGCGTCGCGCATCATCCGCTCGACCGGGTAGTCCTTGACGTAGCCGTAGCCGCCGAGCACCTGCACCGCGTCGGTGGTGACCTCCATCGCGATGTCGGAGGCGTAGCACTTGGCGGCCGCGCCGAAGAACGTCAGGTCCTTGTCGCCGCGCTCGGACTTGCAGGCCGCGACGTAGGTCATCTGCCGCGCGGTCTCGACCTTCATCGCCATGTCGGCGAGCATGAACTGGATCCCCTGGAACTCCGCGATCGACTTGCCGAACTGCTTGCGCTCCTTGGCGTAGCCCGACGCGTAGGCGAGCGCCCCGGCAGCGATGCCGACGGCCTGCGCCGCGATCGTCACGCGGGTGTGGTCCAGGGTGCGCAGCGCGGTCTTGAAGCCGGTGCCCTCGGCCCCGACCAGCCGGTCGGCGGGGATCCGGCAGTTGTCGAAGTACAGCTCGCGGGTCGGCGACCCCTTGATGCCGAGCTTCTTCTCCGGCGCGCCGAAGGTGAAGCCCTCGTCGGACTTCTCGACCACGAACGCGGAGATGCCGTTCGCCCCGGCGTCGGCGTCGGTCACCGCCATCACCGTGTAGTACTCGGACACGCCGGCGTTGGTGATCCAGCGCTTGGCGCCGTTGAGCACGTAGTGGTCGCCGTCGCGGACCGCCATGGTCTTCATCGCGACGGCGTCGCTGCCCGCCTCCGGCTCGGACAGCGCGTAGGAGAACATCGCGTCCCCGCTGGCCACCGCCGGCAGGTAGCGCTTGAGCAGGTCCTCCGACGCCGAGAGCAGCAGCGGCATGGTGCCGAGCTTGTTCACCGCCGGGATCAGCGAGGTCGAGGCGCAGGCCCGCGCCACCTCCTCGATGACGATGCAGGTGGACAGGGCGTCGGCCCCGGCGCCGCCGTACTCCTCCGGGATGTGCACGGCGTGGAAGTCGGCCTTGCGCAGCGCGTCGTAGGAGTCCTGCGGGAACTCGCCCGTCTCGTCGACCTCGGCGGCCCGCGGGGCGACCTTGTCGTCGCAGACGGCGCGCACGGCCTCCCGGAGCATCTCGTGCTCGTCGGACAGCTTGAACAGGTCGAAGTCGCTCACGATCCGAGGGTACGGCGGGCGCGCGGCCGGTCCGGAACCGGGCACTCGGTAGCCTGCCCGTCATGACCCTCCGCATCAGCGTTCTCGGCACCGGCTACCTCGGCGCCACCCACGCCGCCTGCATGGCCGAGCTCGGCTTCGACGTCATCGGCATGGACGTGGACGCCGAGAAGATCAAGCTGCTCAGCGACGGCCGGGTCCCGTTCTACGAGCCGGACCTCGAGCCGCTGCTGCAGAAGGGCCTCGACAGCGGCCGCCTGCGGTTCACCACGTCGTACGCCGACGTGGCCGACGCCGACGTGCACTTCCTCTGCGTCGGCACCCCGCAGCGCAAGGGCGAGTACGCCGCCGACCTGCGCTACGTCGACGCGGTCGTCGACGGCCTGGCCCCGCACCTCGCCGAGCCGACCCTCGTCGTCGGCAAGTCCACCGTGCCGGTCGGCACCGCCGCCCGGCTGCAGAAGCGCATCGTCGAGCTCGCTCCCGCCGGCGAGGGCGTCGAGCTCGCCTGGAACCCGGAGTTCCTCCGCGAGGGCTTCGCGGTCGAGGACACCCTGCGCCCCGACCGGCTCGTCGTCGGCACCTCGTCGGAGCGCGCCGAGCAGCTGCTGCGCGAGGTCTACGCCGGTGCGATCGCCAAGGGCACGCCCTTCCTGGTCACCGACTTCGCCACCGCCGAGCTGGTCAAGGCGTCGGCCAACGCCTTCCTCGCCACCAAGATCTCGTTCATCAACGCGATGGCCGAGCTGTGCGAGGCCACCGGCGCCGACGTCACGCAGCTGGCCGACGCGCATCGGCTACGACGAGCGGATCGGCCGCAAGTTCCTCAACGCCGGCCTCGGCTTCGGCGGCGGCTGCCTGCCCAAGGACATCCGCGCGTTCATGGCCCGGGCCGGCGAGCTCGGCGTCGACCAGGCGCTGACGTTCCTCAAGGAGGTCGACGCGATCAACATGCGGCGGCGCGGCCACGTCGTCGACCGGGCCCGCGCGGCGTGCGGCGGCAGCTTCCTCGGCGTCCGGGTCGGCGTGCTCGGGGCGACCTTCAAGCCCAACAGCGACGACGTCCGCGACTCCCCCGCGCTCAACGTCGCCGGCCAGATCCAGCTGCAGGGCGCGCAGGTCACGGTCTACGACCCGCGCGGCAACGACAACGCCAAGGCGTTGTTCCCGACCCTGGCGTACGCCGACTCGGCGCTGGAGGCCTGCCGCGACGCCGACCTCGTGCTGCACCTGACCGAGTGGCAGGAGTTCCGCGACCTGGACCCGGCCGCGCTCGCGGCCGTGGTCTCGCAGCAGCAGATCATCGACGCCCGCAACGCGCTCGACCCGGTGCGGTGGCGCGCGGCCGGCTGGACGTACGGGTCGCTCGGCCGCCCGTGACCGAGCTCGCCACGATCCGGGAGGTCCTCGCCCTGCAGACCTGGGCGGTGGTGGGCCTGCGCGACAACCCGGCCCGGGCGGCGCACGGCGTGGCGCAGTTCCTGCAGCGCCAGGGCAAGCGGGTGGTCCCGGTCCACCTCCAGCCGCAGGACGTGTTCGGCGAGACGGCGTACCCGCGGCTGGCCGACGTCCCGCACCCGGTCGACGTCGTCGACGTGTTCGTGAACTCCAGCCTGGCCGGTGACATCGCCGACCAGGCGGTCGCCGTCGGGGCCAGAGCCGTCTGGTTCCAGCTCGGGGTCGTCGACGAGGCGGCCGCCGAGCGCGTGCGAGCCGCCGGGCTGCTGATGGTGATGGACCACTGCCCCGCGATCGAGTGGGGCCGGTGACGCGGGCAGCGATGTCGACGATCGACTTCGGCGGCCAGGTCGTGCTGGTCACCGGCGCGGGCCGAGGGCTCGGGGCCGCCTACGCCCTGCTGCTCGGCTCGCACGACGCCGTCGTCGCCGTGCACGACGCGGGCGTGGGCAGGGACGGTACCGGTGCCGACCCTGGTCTGGCCCGCGGTGTCCGGGACGCCGTCGTGAGCGGCGGCGGCATGGCGTCGGCGCACGTCCAGGACCTCGCGACCCGCAGCGGATGCGAGGACCTCGTCGCCGAGGTGCTCGACACGCATGGGCGGATCGACGCGCTGGTGCACAACGCGGGCATCGTGCGCTACCTGCGTATCGCGGAGACGCAGCGAGGAGGACTGGCGGCGGACGATGACCTGACGTCGACTGAGCCAGCGGCTGCGCAGCGGCGGTCGGGCCGGCGTGGTCGAGCTGGGCACGGCCGCGTGGTCCTGTCGACCGACTCGGCCTGAGTCGTCCGGTGCGGACGTCGCGGTGTCTGGCCGGCGCAGTTCGCTGTACGCCCGACGGTACGGGCGGATCCTGATCAACGCCGTGCCGCCGATCGCGCCACCCGACCTTCCGGGTCAGCGGCGCGGCCGGCGACGCTACGACTCCACGAGTCGGTCGCCTCAGGGTCGCGTTGCTCGCGTCCCGCGACTGCCCGGTCGACCGTGCGCCGCGCTGATCGGCGGCAGCGCGGGCGCGTCTGGGCGCCGTCGCGACGCGGAGCCGTCGTGCAGGCCTGGTACGACGCTGCGGCGACCGACGCGACCCGCGGACTGCACGGCGTACGGCTCGCGGCTGGCAGGCGACGCGCACGTCGACCGGTGAGCTGACGCGCTACTCGGCCGCCATCTCGGCGAGCTTGGTCACGACGTTCCAGTTGCGGCTGGTGGCGGAGCCGCCGAGCTTCTTGTCGGTCAGCGTTCCGGGCCAGCTTGCTGTCGTGCACGCCCGTGGGCAGCCACAGGTAGAGCTGCTTGCCGACGACGGCCGCCTGCTCCGGCGCGTAGCTCTCGGGGTCGACCGAGTCCAGCCAGGACGCCGGCGGCTTCTTCTCCAGGAAGGTGACCAGGTAGCGGGCCGGCTCGGTCGCGACGCCCTGGAACGGGTCGGCATCGACCACCGCCGCCATCTGCCGCGCGGTCCGGGCGATGACGTCCACCTCGAGCCCGAGGTCGGACTCGATCGCGCCCGCCACGGCCTTCTCGACGGTCGCCGCCGAGCGGGTCGGCGTACGGAAGACGGCGTTGCCGCTCTGCAGGTGGGTGCGCACGTCGTCGTACCCGAGGCCCTCGAGCAGTGACCGCAGGTCGGCCATCGCGACCCGTCGCTTGCTGCCGAGGTTGATGCCGCGGAGCAGGACGACGTAGACCGCCACGTCAGGCGCCGAAGCCGACGCCCACGCCGGTGCGGTGCCGGCGCAGCGCGTCGCCCTTGGCCTTCGCCTGCTCGCCGAGCTCGCGCTGGAAGGCGACCATCCGCTCCTGCAGCGCGGGGTCGCTGGCGGCGAGGATGCGTACGGCGAGCAGCCCGGCGTTGCGGGCACCGCCGACCGACACGGTCGCGACCGGCACGCCCGACGGCATCTGCACGATCGAGAGCAGCGAGTCCATGCCGTCGAGGTACTCGAGGGGCACCGGGACGCCGATGACCGGCAGCGGGGTGACGCTGGCGAGCATGCCCGGCAGGTGGGCCGCTCCCCCGGCGCCGGCGACGATGACCTTCAGGCCGCGACCCGCCGCCTGCTCGCCGTACGCGAGCATCTCGCGCGGCATCCGGTGCGCCGAGACGACGTCCACCTCGTGCGGTACGTCGAACTCGTCGAGCGCCTTCGCGGCGTCCTCCATGACCCGCCAGTCCGAGTCGCTGCCCATGACGATGCCGACGACGGGGCGCGATGTCAGCCATGGATGTCTCCTCGGAGGAAGGCGGCGGCGTGCCGGGCACGTTCGCGTACGTCGTCAGCATCGCTGCCCAACGTCGTGACGTGACCCACCTTTCGCCCTGGGCGTACCTGTTTGCCGTACATGTGGATCCGCACGCCGGGGTCGTGCGCCAGGCAGTGCAGGTAGCCCGAGTACATGTCGTCGATCGTCGCCGCCGAGCACGTTGGCCATCACCACCTGCGGCGCCGTCATCCGGGTGTCACCGAGCGGCAGGTCGAGCACGGCGCGCAGGTGCTGCTCGAACTGGCTGGTCCGCGCGCCCTCGATGGTCCAGTGCCCGCTGTTGTGCGGCCGCATCGCGAGCTCGTTGACCAGCACGCCGGCGTCGGTGTCGAACATCTCGACGGCCATCACGCCGGTGACGCCCAGCCCCTCGGCGATCCGCAGCGCGGCCTGCTGCGCGGCCAGGGCGTGGTCCTCGTGGATCGGTGCCGGCGCGACGACCTCGCGGCACACGCCGTCGACCTGGACGGTCTCGACGACCGGCCAGACCGCCGCCTGGCCGTGCGGGCTGCGCGCCACGAGCACCGCGAGCTCGCGGCTGAACGCGACCCGCTCCTCGGCCAGCAGCGGTACGCCGGCGGCGAACCAGTCGTCGGCGTCGGCCGGGTCGTCGAGCAGCTGCACGCCCTTGCCGTCGTACCCGCCGCGTGGGGTCTTGAGGACCACCGGCCAGCCGACCTCGGCGCCGAACGCCGCGAGCTCGGCCACCGTCGACACCGCTGCCCAGCGCGGGCAGGGCACGCCCAGCTCGGTCAGCCGGCGGCGCATGACGAGCTTGTCCTGGGCGTGCTCGAGCGCCTCGGGGCCGGGCCGGACCAGCACTCCCTCGGCCTGCAGGGTGCGCAGGTGCTCGGTCGGAACGTGCTCGTGGTCGAAGGTCAGCACGTCGCAGCCGGCCGCGAAGGCGCGCAGGGCGTCGAGGTCGTCCTCGTTGCCGACGTCCGTCCCAGGCACGACCAGCGCGGCGCTGTCCCCCGCGTCCCGCGCGAGCACCCGCAGCGTGATGCCGAGCCCGATCGCCGGCGCGGCCATCATTCGGGCGAGCTGTCCACCACCGACGACACCCACCACCGGGAACCCCACGCCGGCAACCCTAACGACGGCCGCTCCACTCGAAGTGGACCGGTAGGCGGTACGTCGAGCATGACGGCAGCCGGTCCGGTTCCCCCTGCCGCGCGCATGCCGCGAACTCGCGCCCCACAAGCGGACCCGCTCGCGTGGCGTACAGCGAGCCGGCAACCGGTCCGCTCACTCTCCGTCGATCTGCCTGTGGGCAACTTCTCCCGGTGGACGCCGGTGCATGGGTCAGCATCCCTCGATGACAGCGATCCCTCCCGGTCTCGATCAGCTGGCTCGCCGGCAGGCAGATGTCGTGAGCCGCGCGCAGCTGGCGGGTCTGGGCGTCGACCGCCACATGGTCGCCCGCCGGGAGGCCGGCCGGGTGTGGCGACCGCTCGGCCCACGTGCCGTCGTCCTGCACCGAGGCGTCCTCACCCGAGAGCAGCGGTGGTGGGTGGGGGTGCTGCACGGTGACCTGCGGGAGATCACCGGCGCCGAGAGGCCGGCCGAGCTGCCGGTCGTGGCTCTGACCGGGCTCTCGGCGGCCGAAGCAGGCGGCCTCGCCGGATTCGAGACGCGTGTCGTGCACATAGCCATCGAGCACGGTCGAGAGGTTGAGGATCTCGACGACCCAGCCGTCCGCGTCGCTGTGCACCAGACGCGGCACCTGGAAAGGTCCCAGGTGCACCCAACTCAACGGCCGACCCGGCTGCGACTGCCACGTGCGGTCGTCGAGAGTGCTAGCCACGCCGCCATCAGGCGACCGGACCGGGCTCGCGCACTCATCGCGGCGGCTGTTCAGCAGCGACTCGTGCGACCTCAGGACCTGCGGGCTTTCGCCGCCGCGCGCCGGACGCTGCCCGGTCGACGGCTCGTCCTGGAGACCATCAACGACGCCGCCGGGGGCGCGCACTCACTGCCTGAGCTCGAGTTCCTGCGCGGCCTGCGAGCTGCCGGCCTTCCGGAGCCGGCCCGGCAACGAAGGCTGCAGCACGCCGATGGGACGTGGTACCTGGACAACGACTTCACCGACTACCTCGTGACCGTCGAGGTGAACGGCTTGCAGCACTATGAGCAGCTGCTCCGCGAGGCCGACGACTTCCAGCGCGCCGTGCTGCAGATCTCCGGGCGCATCGTCGTGGACCTCAGCTCGTACGCGGTGCGTCACCAGCGCGAGCAGAGCATGCTGCTGATCGCCGAGACACTCATGGCGCACGGGTGGCAACCGAGCCCACGAGCCGTCAGGGTGCTCGCCGCCTACCGGGACCGGTTGGGCTGGACCTCGGACACCCTCAAGGCGTCCTGACCGAACCCCGAAGCGGACCGGCAGCCGTCGACCCCGAAGCGGACCGGCCAGACCGTCGACCCCGAAGCGGACCGGCCAGCCGTCGTCTCCGAAGCGGACCGGCAGCCGTCGTACTTGATCCACCGCTAACCGGTCCACTTCGCGGAGGAGCACGGCCGCGCCCCGCACTCTCGCTGGAGCGGACCGGCTGACGTCATGCCACGTCGACCGCGAGCCGGTCCACTTCGGCAAGTGCCGAGCGCGCAGCGGCTAGTTAGTCGGCGGAACCGGCTGCTGCTAGAGGCCGAGCTCGCGGGCGATCAGCATCCGCTGCACCTCGGAGGTGCCCTCGCCGATCTCCAGGATCTTCGAGTCGCGCCACATCCGGGCGACCGGGAACTCGTTCATGAAGCCGTAGCCGCCGTGGATCTGGGTCGCCTCACGCGCGTTGGTGACCGCGATCTCCGAGGAGTACAGCTTGGCGATCGCCGCCTGCTTCTTGAACGGCTCGCCGCGCAGCATCCGGGCAGCGGCGTCGTAGTACGCCAGCCGTGCGGTGTACGCCCGCATCTCCATGTCGGCGACCTTGAACTGGATCGCCTGGTTGGACGCCGATCGGCCGGCCGAACGCGTGCCGCTGCTTCGCGTACTTCACCGACTCGTCGACGCAGCCCTGCGCCAGCCCGACGCCGAGAGCCGCGATCGCGATGCGTCCCTCGTCGAGGATCGACAGGAACTGCGCGTAGCCGCGGCCCTGCTCGCCGAGCAGGTTCGCCACCGGCACCCGGCAGTCGGCGAACGACAGCTCGCGGGTGTCCGAGGCGTTCCAGCCGACCTTGGAGTACTTCTTCGAGACCGTGAACCCCGGCGTGCCCGACGGCACGATGATCGCCGAGATCTGCTTCTTGCCGGCGTCAGTCGTCCCCGTGACCGCGGTGACCGTGACCAGTCCGGTGACGTCGGTGCCCGAGTTGGTGATGAACGCCTTGGTGCCGTTGATGATCCACTCGCTGCCGTCTTCGGACAGCCGCGCCGTGGTCGTCGTACCACCGGCGTCGGAGCCGCGCACCGGGCTCGGTCAGGCCGAACGCGCCGATCATCGAGCCCGACGTCAGCCGCGGCAGCCACTCCTGCTTCTGCTCCTCGGTGCCGAACCGGAAGATCGGCATCGCGCCGAGCGAGACCCCGGCCTCGAGGGTGATGGCCACCGACGAGTCGACCCGGGCCAGCTCCTCGAGGGCGATGCACAGGGCGAAGTAGTCGCCGCCCATGCCGCCGTACTCCTCCGGGAACGGCAGGCCGAACAGCCCCATCTCCCCCATCTGCCGGACGATGTCGTAGGGGAACTCGTTGCGCTCGTAGAGGTCGCCGATGGTCGGCGCCACGACCTCCTGGGCGAACTCCTCGACGGTCTTGCGCAGCGACTCGAGCTCGTTGCTGAGGGGGCTGGCGGTCACGGTGTCTCCCTGCCGGTGTGTCATCGAGGCTGCGCGTCTGCGCCCGCCTGTCACGTCGTGTGCCGGTCATCGTGCCACGTCCGGCGGCCCGGCGCGCCCCTCACCGTTAGGCTCACGAGCGTGGCACACGCTCCGCTGACCCGCACGTGAAGGCGCTGCTCGCCGCCTACTACCGGCTGGGCCATCTGGTCCGAGAACTGATGAAGTTCGGCGTGGTCGGCGGCGTCGCGTTCGTCGTCGACATCACGCTGTTCAACCTGCTGCTGCACGCCACCGACAAGCCGCTGACGTCGAAGACGATCTCTGTGGTGGTGGCGACGACCGTCGCGTACGCCGGCAACCGGACCTGGACGTTCCGCAAACGCGGCCGGTCCGGCGTACGCCGGGAGTACCTGCTGTTCTTCCTGCTCAACGGGGTCGGCCTGCTGATCTCGCTGACCGTGCTGGCCATCTCGCACTACCTGCTCGACTTCACCAGCCAGCTGTCCGACAACATCGCGGCCAACGTCGTAGGCCTCGCCCTCGGCACGGCGTTCCGGTTCTGGTCCTACCGGCGCTGGGTCTTTCCTGCGATCAACGAGGAGGCGGAAGCGCCGGTCAGCGCGGACCCGCACCCGCTGCACTGAGGAACAGCGCGAACATCGCCGGCTTCTGCTGCACCAGCTCGAGCCGGCCGCCGTCGGCCTCGGCCAGCTCGCGGGCCACAGCCAGGCCCAGCCCGGTGCCGCGCCGGCCGCTGACCGACCGCTCGAAGATCCGCGCTCCCAGCTCGGCCGGGACGCCCGGCCCCTCGTCGGTGACCTCGACCACCAGCGAGATGCCCGTCGACCGGGTCGACACGGTGACCATGCCGGCGCCGTGGATCAGGCTGTTCTCCAGCAACGTCGCCAGCACCTGCGAGAGGCCGTTCGGCGTGGCCAGCGCGACCAGCCCGCGGGTGCCGGTGGCCTTGACGATCCGCTGCCGGGCGGCGAACGCGGGCTCCCACTCGACGACCTGTTGCAGCACGACCTCGTCCAGCGGCACCGGGCCGGCCCGCAGGTTGTTGTCGCGGACGCTGTCCAGCAGGTGCTCGACGACGGTGGCCAGCCGCTCGACCTGGGCCAGCGCACTGGCGGCCTCCTCGCGGACCGTCTGCTGGTCCTCGGCCTGCAGGATCTCCTCCAGCCGCATCGACAGCGCCGTCAGCGGCGTCCGCAGCTGGTGCGAGGCGTCGCTGGCGAACTGTCGCTCAGCGGCGATCAGCCGGTCGACCCGGTCGGCACTGCGCTCGAGCAGCTCGGCGACCCGGTCGACCTCTGGGATGCCCGAGGACCGCAGCGGCTCGCGCTTCTGACCCGACCCGAGGGTCTCGGCCCGGCGCTGAAGGCTGGCCAATGGTGCACGCAGCACCTTCGCCTGCAACAGCGCCATCCCGGTCGCTGCGGCCAGCGCGACACCCGCACCGGCCAGTCCGGTCACGAGCACCATGCTGGTGGTGGGCGAGTCCTGGGTCAGCGCGAGGACCGCGAGCGGCACGCCCACGAAGATGATGGCGACGACGGCGACCGCGAGGGTCGACGCCAGGACGCGGGTCCTCATCGGAGGACCACCTCGGGCGGTATCACTCGCGCTCGAAGCGGAACCCCACACCTCTCACCGTGGTGATGAAGCGGGGGTTGGCGGCGTCGTCGCCCAGCTTCTTGCGAAGCCAGGAGACATGCATGTCCAGCGTCTTCGTGGACCCCCACCACGCCGTGTCCCACACCTCGCGCATCAGCTGCTCGCGGGTCACGACCTTGCCGTTCTCGCGCAGCAGCACCCGCAGGAGGTCGAACTCCTTGGCGGTCAGCGACAGCTCGCGCTCGTCGATCCAGGCGCGGTGCGACTCGACGTCGATCCGCACGCCGTGCACGCCCTGGGTGATCTCGATGCCGCCGCGGCGCAGCAGTGCGCGCACCCGGGCCAGCAGCTCGGCCAGCCGGAACGGCTTGGTCACGTAGTCGTCGGCGCCGGCGTCCAGCCCGACGACGGTGTCGACCTCGTCGGTGCGAGCCGTCAGCACGAGCACCGGCACCCCGCTGCCCTCGCCGCGGAGGCGACGGCAGACCTCGAGCCCGTCCATGCCCGGCAGCCCGATGTCGAGCACCACGAGGTCGACGGGAACCCCGCCGGTCGCGGACTCGAGAGCGCCCGGACCGTCCTCGCAGACCTCGACGTCGTAACCCTCACGACGCAGAGCTCGAGCCAAGGGCTCAGAGATCGCCTGGTCGTCCTCGGCCAGGAGTACTCGCGTCATATCCGCATCGTGGCACATGGAGGGAGCGCGCCGCCGACCGTCTGCGGTGCGTTTCCCCGGTCAGCCCAGTCGCGCGACGTGCCGTCCGACCCGCTGCAGGTCCTGGACGCGCTTCTCGTAGGTCGCGCCGGCGCCCAGCAGCGCCAGGCCCAGCAACCCGATCGTGACCCAACGGGGCACCACGTCGTACGCCTGGACCAGGTACGGCGCGAGCTGGACCAGCGCGTCCACCGCGAGCACCAGCCCGCCCAGGATCAGCGGCGCCTGCAGCCGCCTGGCCACGCCTACCGCGAGCACGGCCACCGCGGTCAGCGCGAGCAGCAGCGGGCGCAGGTCGCCGGAGTCGGTGACGGCGCGCAGCAGGCTGGGCACCAGCACCAGGCTGAGCCCGGTCCCGTACGCCGGCCAGGAGCCGTACGCCGGGTCCCGCCGGCGCCGCAGGGCGCCCACCACGAGCAGCGCGACACCGCCCGGCACCGTGTAGGCCTCCGGCGCGTCGACGTCTGACATCGCCAGCCGGACCCAGCTGCTGGCGGCCAGGATCGCGCCGGCCACCCAGCCGAGGCGGTGCCGCTGCGGCGTCGTGGCGACCAGGGCGACGCCGACCCCGACGGCGAGCAGGGCGATCCAGAGCCGCTCGCCGTCCAGCGCGGCGAACGCCAGGGCGGGTACGGCGGCAGCCGCGGCCACCACCTGCACCACGCCACGGACCGGCCGGCGGAAGGTCGACCGGGAGCGCGGTGAGGGCGAGCAGCGCGCCCGCGGCGCAGGCCGCCGCCAGCCCGCAGCCGGCCGGCGCGACGTCGTACCAGGCAGCGAGAGCGGCGGCGTCGGCCACCACGGCGGCCGCGGCGACCGCGACGGCGAGCGAGTGCAGCGGCGCCCAGAACGGGTCCTGGCGTCGAGGTCCGGAGCGCGAGGGTGACCGCGACAGCCGCGGCGATCATGGCCAGCAGGCCGAGCGCGAGTGACCAGACCGCCTCCCAGCCGGCACCCTCGTGGCGGGCCAGCGCGGCCGCCTCGACGACCCCGAGCAGCAGCGCGCTGGTGACCAGGGCGACCCGCCAGGCGCGCAGGGCCTCGGCCCCGCGGGTGGCCGCAGCGCCCGCGAGGAGCGCGAGAGCGGCCGCCGGCAGGGTCAGCAGGGTCGCGACGTCGGCGGCGAAGGACCAGGCGGTGGCCAGGGCGAGCAGCACCGCGCCCGAGCCGAGGGCGGTCCAGCCGAGGACGACCCGGCCGCGGGTCTCGAGTCAGGGCACCGGCGACGAGCAGGGCCGCGGCGATCGCCACGGCGACCCCGAGCGTCAGCGGGTAGCCCGCGCCGAACGCCGGCGGCGTCAGGACGGCGGCGCCGGTCGAGCACCGGCACGGCAACGGCTGCGAGGTGGCGGAGCCGCAGCGCCCGGGCGGCCATGATCAGTGCGACGCCGGCGGCCAGCAGCTCGAGCACCCCGGGGCGGTCCCTGACGACGGCGACGTCGGCCGCCGCGAACTGCCAAGGCCGGTGCAGCGCGCCGAGCATGTGCGTCGAGTGTGCGGGCCGCCGGCTCGGCCGCCGCCAGCGCCGGCAGCAGCGCGGCGCCGAGGGCGACCACGGCGGGCACGATGCGGCGCGCCGCAGGGACGAGCAGGGTCGCGGCGAGCAGGGCGGCGCCGGTAGCGGCCAGCACGGCGGGCAGCCAGCGGTCGGGCACGACGTCGTACGCCGGCGCCCAGGCGGCTGCCACCAGGAGCACTGCGGCGCCGCCGTCGAGCACGGGCACGGCCACCGCGTAGGCCGCGCGGCCGGCCAGGACGGTGCCGGCCACCGCGAGGATGGCAGCGAGCACCAGGAGCAGGGCGGTGCCGACGACGAGCGAGCCGGCCTCGGCGTACGCGGCGCCACCGGCGTACATCGACGCGACCACCAGCGAGACAGCGCCACCGACGGCGACGACGATGCGGGCGTCCCGGGCGCGCGTGCCGCCGGGCCAGGCGGTGGCCAGCGCCAGGGCGGCGACGGTCTGCGCGGTGAGGCCGGTCGCGGTGAGGGCGAGCGGGCGGTCGATGTCGGTCGCGATGTGCACGGACAGCAGCGGCACCGGCAGCTGGCCGAGCACCGCAGCAGCGACGCGCAGGCTGCGGGTCGGCAGGACGAGCGACGAACAGGCCGGCGAGGACCGCCACCGTGGCCAGCGCGCCGGCCCAGTAGACGGCAACCGGGGTCGAGGCGAGCCCGGCCAGGTCGGCCGCCCGGGCGCCGGCGCAGTCGAGGATCGCCAGGCCGACGGTGAGCAGGGAGAGCCACTCGGCGGTCGACCCCAGGCCGCGGCGGTGCGTGCGGGTGGCGGCGAACCCTGCCATGGCGGTGACGCCGGCCATCACGGCCGAGCGGCCGCCGACGCCGAGCCGGTCCCAGGAGACCGCGAGGAAGATGATCGCGGCGACAGCGAGCAGGCCGACGCCGAGCGCGAGCAGCAGGTTCTGGACCCGGCGGCGGGACCACTCGGGCTTGCGGCCGGGCGGGGGCGGGGGGTGCCGGCGGGCGGGGCGCAGGCGGCTGGCCCGGCTCCGGGCGGCGGCGTGGCGGCGGTCGGCGCCATGGCCGGCTCGTGGCGGAGCTGCTCGATGATCAGGCGGCGGGTCTCGAGCAGCTCGGCGGCCTGCACCGAGACCTGCCAGAGCCGGCCGGCGAGCACGCCGGTCAGGCGCAGGCCGCAGGCGGCGCAGGCGTTCCGCTCGGCCGGCAGCACGGCGGAGCAGGAGGGGCAGCGGGTGGCGTCGGCGAGGTACTGCAGGTCGGGGGTCATCGGCCCCACCCTTCGCTGGAGGGGCCGGAGCTGGTCGGGTAGGTCGGCGAAGGCGCGTCAGTGGCACCGGTGGCCGGCCGCGGCATGATCGCGTAGGCGATGGCCCAGCAGGCGGCCCACGAGGCCGCGACGCCGAGCGACGGCTCCGAGGAAGCCCACGCTCGACAGCAGCGCACCCGCGAAGGACGCGACCGCGAAGCAGACCACAAGGCCGCCGACCGCGCCGACCAGGGCAGCGCCCCAGGCGGGGCCGGGACGCTGGGCCTTCCGTCGGCGCTGCGCGGCGAAGCCGACCAGCGCCCAGCCAGGCGCCGTGACAGCGATGAAGATCGCCAGCCAGGACGGCGACGAAGAGGGCGATCTCAGCGGGGCTGAACTCGATCGGTCCGGCCAGCACAGTCGGTTCCATGCCGAGATCATCGGCGGCGGCCGGTGCCCGCCGTACCCGTACGGATACTCAGATCGCCCTGAGCACCACGCTCAGGACGCTGGGCCGAGCCAGGTACCACAGTGTCGCGGGGGCACCGGCCCGACGTGCTGCGCGCCACGCTCAGCCATCCGCGGCCGGCCCGGCACTGTGGTGCTTTCCGCGGGCGGAGGAGCGCAGACGGCAGGATGGCGGCATGGATCTGCCGCTGCTCGAAGACGACCTGGACGCCGTGGGCGTGATCGAGCCCGCCGAGGTCACGCCGACGATCGACATCCCGCCGCGCCTGGTCCTGTGCTTCTTCAGCGAGCTGATCGAGCAGCTCGCGGCGCGGGACGACGCCGTGCTGGTGACGTCCCGCCGCTGGGCGCACGGGCCGCACCACGTCTACGAGATCCCGCATCGCGGTGAGCGGCTCGCCGTCATGCACCCGGGGGTCGGCGCACCGCTGAGCGTCGGGCTACTCGAGGAGCTGATCGCGCACGGCTGCCGCACGATCGTCGCGGTGGGCGGTGCGGGCGGGCTCGTCCCTGAGCTGGTGCTCGGCCATGCCGTCGTCGTCGACAGCGCATTGCGGGACGAGGGCACGTCGTTCCACTACCTCGCGCCGTCGCGCACCGTAGACGCCGATCCGGCAGGGGTGGCAGCACTCGAGGCAACGCTGAGCGAGGCCGGCGTCCCGTTCCTGACCGGACGGACCTGGACCACCGACGCTCCCTACCGCGAGACCCGCGCCCGCGCCGAGCGTCGGGTCGCCGAGGGCTGCCTCACCGTGGAGATGGAGGCTGCCGCGTTCATCGCGGTCGCGCGCTACCGGAAGGCCCGCTTCGGCCAGGTGCTGTACGCCGGCGACTCGCTCGCAGGGCCGGAGTGGGAGGAGCGCGGCTGGACGCGTGCCACAACCGTCCGCGAGCAGCTGTTCTGGCTCGCCGCCGACGCCTGCCTCCGCCTGGACGCCCGCTGACCCAGCGACAGCCTCAGACCGGGGTGACGCCGTGGCGGCGGCGGGAGAAGTGCCGGTCCTTGGTGCGGTAGACCCGCAGGCGGCGGATCAGCTCGTCGCGCAGGGTCTCGGGGGTGACGATGTCGTCGACCACCAGCTCGCTGGCCAGCCGGACGATGTCGATGTCCTCGTCGTACTCGCGGCGCTTGGTCGCGACGAACTCGGCGCGCTCGTCGGCGTCCTCGATCGCGGCGATCTTGTTCGCGTAGACGGCGTTGACGGCTGCCTCGGCACCCATCACGGCGATCTTCGCGGTCGGCAGCGCGAGGGTGGCGTCCGGCTCGAACCCGGGCCCGGCCATCGCGTACAGCCCGGCGCCGTAGGCCTTGCGCACGACCACGCAGATCTTCGGCACGGTGGCCTCGGAGATCGCGGTGATCATCTTGGCGCCGTGCCGGATGATGCCGGCCTTCTCGACCACCGAGCCGACCATGAATCCGGGTACGTCGGACAGGAACACCAGCGGCACGTTGAACGCGTCGCAGAGCTGCACGAACCGGGTGGCCTTGTCGGCCGAGTCGATGAAGAGCACGCCGCCCTTGAACATCGAGTTGTTGCCGACGACGCCGACGACCTCGCCGTCCAGCCGGCCGAAGCCGACCGTGACCTCGCGGGCCCACAGCGCGTGGATCTCGAAGAACGAGCCCTCGTCGAGCAGACCCTTGGCGTAGCGGCGCATGTCGAACGCCTGCCGCTCGCTGTCCGGCACCAGCGCGGCGAGGTCGACGTTGGCCGGCGCGGGCCGGGCCTCGGCTGACGGCGGCGTGCCCTGCCAGTTCGACGGCAGGTACGACAGGTAGGAGCGCACCGTGTCGAGTGCCTCCTGCTCGGTGCCGACCAGGAAGTGCCCGACGCCCGACTCCGCGCAGTGCACCCGGGCGCCGCCCATGGCCTCGAGGGTCGTCTTCTCGCCGGTGACCATCTCGACCATCCGGTCGGACCCGAGGTACATCGAGGCGTTGCCCTCGACCATGACGACGACGTCGCAGAAGGCGGGGATGTACGCACCGCCCGCGGCCGACGGGCCGAACAGCGCGCACACCTGCGGGATCGAGCCGCTGGCCCGCACCTGGTTCCAGAAGATCTTCCCGGCGCCGCGACGGCCGGGGAACAGGTCGATCTGGTCGGTGATGCGCGCGCCCGCCGAGTCGACGAGGTAGACCATCGGGACCGACGTGCGGTACGCCGTCTCGATGATCCGGATGATCTTCTCGACGGTCCGGGCGCCCCACGAGCCGGCCTTCACGGTCGAGTCGTTGGCCATCAGCGCGACGGGTCGCCCGTCGATCGTGGCGGTCCCGGTGACGACGCCGTCGGCCGGCAGGTCCTTCGGCGGCGACGTTCGCGAACACGCCGTCCTCGACGAACGAGCCCTCGTCGACGAGCAGCCGCACCCGCTCACGGGCGAAGAGCTTGCCCTTGCCGGCGTTCGCCTCGTGGTACTTCGTGGCGCCGCCCTGCTCCACCCGCTTGCGCAGCTCGGGTGCCGGCGGGTGCTCCGGGAGGGGGTTGTGCTCCTGCGACTGGACCGGCGACACGCTTCACCTCGGGTGCGGGGGCTCGGGACGCGGGCGAGCCTAACGTCCGTCGCCGGCGAGCAGCGTGGTCGGCCCGGGCTCCTCGACCCCACGAGCAGCCGGTACGCCGGCACGCTCCGCCGCCTCGGCCGCGCCCACCACCGCCACCGCCACGAGCGCGCGCAGCACCGGCTCGAAGTCGACCAGCGGCAAGGTCAGCGTGTCCGCGAACACCTCGATCAGCCAGCCCGATCCGGCCGCCGTGGCACCGGCGCCGATGACCGCCCGGTAGCCGGCGATGACCAGCGCGGTCTCTTCGTCCTGGTCGTTGCCCTGCAGGCCCAGCTCGACCGCGAACGACGAGGCGTCGCGCACCGCGCGCTCGGTGACCGGGAAGTCGCGCATGTCGAAGACGGCGCCGATCTTGGCCTGCTCGGTCATCCGCTCGTCGGACGGGTCGCCGGTGCGCTGCACCGAGCTGGCGACCGAGACCAGGTCCGGACCGCCGCCCGGCGCCTCGGACACCCACCAGCCGCCCGCGTCGGTCAGGTGGGACACGTGCTCGGCGACGGCCTCGAGCCGGCTCAGGGTGGTCGGCTCCGGGCATCGCGTCGAGCAGGGCGAGGCCGGACTCGAGGGTCTCCGGGACCCGCGCCGAGATCCGGCCGCGGCGCCGGCGGCGGTCGTGGCCCGAGGGGTCGACGTTCTCGCCGGCCGCGACCTGGCCGGCCACCACGGGCCAGCGCAGCCCGGCCCGCTTGGCGCGGTACTGGGCGGCGTCGGCCAGCCGGAGCAGGCGGACCGGTGAGTCGACGTGCCCGGCGAGCGAGTCGGTGGACGCGACCCCGCAGGAGACTCCCGTGCTCATCGGCCGCCCCTCGACCAGGCGGCACACCTCCTCGGCGACCCGCACCGCGTCCGCCAGGGTCGCGCCGGTCACGACGATGCAGAACTCGTCACCGCCGATCCGGGCAGCGAGGCTGCCGGGGACCAGCCCGCTGGCCTGGCTGACGGCCTGGCCGACGGACGCGATCAGGCGGTCGCCGGCCTCGTGGCCGAACGAGTCGTTGACCTGCTTGAGCCGGTTGATGTCGGCGAGCACGACGGAGACCGGGAAGGTGCCGTCTTTGCCCGGCGCCATCTCGGCCTCGAGCCGGTCGTCGACGGCGCGGCGGTTGGCGAGCCCGGTGAGCGGGTCCTGGAACGCCAGCCGCTCGATCCGCGCGAAGTGGTCGGCCTGCACGACGCCCGCGGCGACGTGGGTCGCCACCGCGGCGGCGAACTCCAGGTCGGCCGGGCCGAACCTCGGCTGGCCCGCGAGGCGCGTCGCGTACAGCGCGCCCCACACCCGGGCGTCGACGATGATCGGGACGCCGAGGCAGCAGTCCTTGCCGAGCGACTCGAGCAGGGCGGCCTCCGCGTCGTCGTCCTCCCGGGTGGCGACGTAGCCCTTGCGCAGCTCCACCAGCGTGTGCGCCTCGGGGAAGCGGGTCGCCGGGTAGACCTCGTTGCTGGGGAACCGGACCTCGTCCGGCCCGAGCACGCCCACGTTCACCAGGACCCGGAGCAGCCCCTCCTCGCTCTCCCAGCGGGTGATCGACAGCGAGGCGGCGTCCAGCGCCCGCCGGGCCTCCTCGGCGGTGAGCTCGATGAGGTCGTCGAAACGGCGCGCCGCGCCGACCACCTTGGCGATGTCGAGCAGCGACTGCAGGCGCACCGCGTCGCCGGACGTCGTCACAAGGACTGACTCTGGACTACCCGCGGCCGTTGCGCGACAGATCGGGCATATCCCATCCAGTCTGACTAGTCCGCTCGGCCTAGCGGGCCACGGTTCTGGTGCGCGGACCGGCCCGCAGGACCTGGGACGGCAGGGTGCGCCCGACCAGCGTCTCGGCCTGCGCGGCGACGTCGATCATGGCCTCCAGGTCGATCCCGGTGGCCACCCCCATGTCCTCGACCATGTGCACGAGCTCCTCGGTGGCGATGTTGCCGGTCGCGCCGGGCGCGTAGGGGCAGCCGCCGAGGCCGCCGACGGAGGCGTCGAAGTCGCTGACGCCGAGCTCGAGGGCGGCCAGCACGTTGGCCAGGCCGGTGCCGCGGGTGTTGTGGAAGTGCAGGTTCAGCGCCGCGTCGGGGAAGGCGGACCGGGTCTGGCCGACCAGCCGGGTCACCCGGCCGGGCGTCGCCATGCCGGTGGTGTCGCCGTACGACAGGGTGTCGGCGCCGTCCGCGAGCGCGCGCCCGGCGACGGCGAGCACCCGGTCGACCGGCACGTCGCCCTCGTACGGGCAGCCCCAGGCCGTCGAGACGATGACCTGGCAGGTGGCGCCGCGGCCGTGGGCCAGGTCGAGGATCGCGGCGATGTCGTCCAGCGACTCCTCGGTCGACCGGTTCACGTTCTTGCGGTTGTGGGTGTCGGACGCCGACACGACGACCTCGATCTCGTCGAACCCGGCCGTCCAGCGCGCGCTCGGCCCCGCGCAGGTTCGGCACCAGCGCGGAGTAGCGGACGTCCGGGTTGCGCTGCACCGCGGCCCAGACCTCGGCGGCGTCGGCCATCGACGGGATCGCCTTCGGGTGCACGAACGACACGGCCTCGATGCGGCTCACCCCGGTGCCGGACAGCGCGTCGACCAGGGCCACCTTGCTTGCGGTAGGCACCGGTGCCTCGTTCTGCAGGCCGTCCCGGGGCCCGACCTCGCGCAGCGACAGCCGCTCCGGCAGGTCACTCATGCTGCTCCCTCACTCTCACACGCCGGGCCAGTCGGGGCGGCGCTTCTCGTTGAAGGCGGCCACGCCCTCGACCCGGTCGCCGGAGAACGCGGTCGCGCGCCAGGCGCCGTCCTCGACGTCCAGCCCGGTGGCGAGGTCGACGTCCGCACCCTTGCGCAACGCCCGCTTGGCATTGCGTACTCCCACCGGCGAGTTCGCCGCGATGGTGGTGGCCAGCTCGAGGGCGGCGGCGCGGTCGGTGCCGGCGGCGACCCGTCGGTCGACGAGCCCGAGCCGGTCGGCCTCCTCGACGTCGAACCGGCGGCCGGTGAACACCAGGTCGGCCGCCCGGGAAGAGCCGATCCGCCGGGTCAGCAGCTGGGTGCCCCCGCCACCGGGGATCACGCCGACGGTCACCTCGGGCAGCCCGAGCACGGCGGTGTCGTCGCACACCAGCAGGTCGCAGGACAGCGCCAGCTCGAGGCCGCCGCCGAGCGCGAACCCGTGCACCGCGGCGATCGAGGGCATCGGCAGGTCCAGGATGCCGCCGAACGCCGCGCGGAAGTGCGGCCGCTGCGCCCGCAGGTCGGCGTCGCTGAACCCGTTGCGCTCCTTGAGGTCGGCGCCGACGCAGAACGCCTTCTCGGACGCCGACGACACGACCACCGCACGCACCGAGCTGTCGGCGGCGAGGGCAGCCGTAGCCGCGGCGATGTCGCGGGCCATCGCGGTCGACAGCGCGTTGTGCGCCTCCGGCCGGTCCAGCACCAGCTCGGCCACGTCGCCCCGGTCGCCGTGGCGGCGCCAGCGTGACGTGGTCGTAGTCGTCGTACGTCGGGTCGCTCACGACGGCGAGGCTAACGCGTGCGCCGCAGGACCTAACGCGTGCGGCGCACGACCCCCGGTCGGACCAGCCCCAGCCCGCGCACCGCCCGGGTGCGCTCGACGTCCAGCTCGAAGCCGGCCACACCGGCGAGCGCGTCGGCGGTGTCCTTGTCGACCATCACCTGGCCCGGTGCGGCCAGCGCGGTGAGCCGGCTGGCCAGGTTCACGGTGCTGCCGAAGACGTCGCCCATCCGGGTCAGGACGGTGCCGGTGGCGATCCCGACGCGTACGTCGGGCAGCTCCGGGTCGGCTGCCATCGCCTCGGCCAGCTCGAGCCCGATCTTGGCGGCGGCCGCGGGGGTGTCGGCGACGAACAGCACCTCGTCCCCGATCGTCTTGACCAGCCGGCCGCCCGCGCCGGCGATGACATCGGAGGAGCGGCGCCCGAACCCGTCGACCAGCAGCGCCAGCTCGCGCTCCTCGAGCCGCTGCGAGAGCCGGGTGTAGGACACCAGGTCGGCGAAGCCCACCGAGAGGACGCCGCTGACCGGGTCGGTCTCGCTGACCGCGAGCACCCGACCGGCCACCGCTGCCAGCTGCCGCCGCCACGCGTAGACGAGCAGCGCCTCGAGCTCCTCGAGGTGCTCGGCCGAGAGGTCGACCGCACGCCGGAGCGCCTCTTCCTGGGGCAGGCCCTCGGTGCGGGCCAGGTGCTCGGCGAGGGCGTCCACCTGCCACTCGACCAGCCGGGCCGCGTTGTGGCCCAGGGCCCGGGTCACGGAGACGGCGAGCTCCTCGTCCAGGACGCCGTCGCGGATCAGACCCTGCAGGCGGTCGAGGGCGAGCAGGTCGCCGTCGGTGAAGGCCTCGGAGCCTCCGACGTTGGCGAAGCCCATCGCCCGCCACAGCCGGCGCAGGTAGGCGACGTCGAGGTCGGCGAAGGCCGCGGCCGCCTCACGGGTGTGCCGCCGCTGCCCGCCGAGCAGGCGCTCCTCGATCTCGCCGGCCCGGGTGAGCGGCGGCCGGCGCGTCCTCGGGTGGCTCGCTCACCGGATGTCGGTGGAGGTGCTGCCGTCCCGACCGTCCCGGCCGTCCAGGTCGTCGCGGCCGCCGCGGTCGTCGCGGCCGCTGCGGCGGCGCTCCTCGTCGGCCTCGGCCAGCCGGTAGACGTCCCGCTGCACCTCCTCGACGTGCGGGACGTCGACCAGCACGAGCTGTCCGCGCTCACCGGCGGACTCGATGACCAGCGTGCCGCAGCTGAGGATCCGCTCGAGGATCCCGCTGTGCTGGAAGGTCACGTCGTTGATCCGCGAGATGGGCATGTCGCGGCCGGTCCGGGCGACGACGCCGACGCGGGTGATGATGCGGCGGTCGGTGACGACGTACGACGTGGTGATCCACTTGATGAACGGCCAGACGCTGAACCGCAGGATCACCAGGGCCGCGATGACGACGATCGCGAGCCGCAGCCAGCCCTGGGCGCTGCTCTCGGGCACGATCTTGGCCAGGTAGCTCGCCGCCGGGGAGGTGATGAGCAGCACGAGGACCGGGCCGACCATCTCCTTCCAGTGCGGACGCATGGCCAGGACGACTTCTTCGTCGTCGGCGAGGAGACGCTTCGGGATGCCGGGCACGGGCTCGATCGTGCCAGCCCGCGCTAGCTACCGCACGTGAACGACGTCTCCGGCGGCCAGGGTGTGTCGGCCGTCGGCTGCGTCGACGACCAGCCGGCCGGCGAAGTCGACGTCGACTGCGGTGCCCTCGAGCACCCGGTGGCCTGGGAGGGCCACCCGCACCTGCTGCCCGACCGTCGTACAGACCTCCCGATAAGCCGCGTGCAGGCCGGAGCGCTCGGCGTCCCCGCCGGCCGCGACGAGGCCCTGGTAGCGGCGCGCCAGGTCGCGCAGGACCGCGCGCAGCACCGGCTCGCGGTCGGTGACCGCTGACTCCTCGATCGCCAGCGAGGTCGCGGTCGGCACCGGCAGCTCGTCCGCCCGCAGCGAGACGTTGAGCCCGAGGCCGACCACGACGGCGTCGTCCACCACCTCGGCCAGCAGGCCGCCGAGCTTGCGGTCCCCCACCAGGACGTCGTTGGGCCACTTCAGGCCCAGCTCCAGCTCGGACAGGGCGGTCAGCGGGCTGACGACTGCGAGCCCGGCCAGCAGCGGCAGCCAGCCCCAGCTGTCGCGCGGGAACGGCGGGCGCAGCAGCACCGACACGGCGAGCCCGGACCGCAGCGGCGCCTGCCAGACCCGGTCACCGCGGCCGCGGCCGGCAGTCTGCACCTCGGCGGTCACGACCAGGCCCTCGGCGGCACCTGCCCGGGCGGCCGCGACGACGTCCGCGTTGGTCGATCCGGTCTCGTCGACCACCCGCAGATCCGTCCAGATTGAGCCGTTCGTGAGCAGCGCACCTCGCAAAGCGGACTCCCGCAGGGGAGGCCGGTCAAGGTCTCGCCATGGGCTAGTCACTAGCGCCCGGAAATATACCGTCGCCGTTAGGGCCGGACGATGCCTCGGACGACCTCCTTGGAGTCGCCCGACCTGGAGTACCACCGCATGAGTCTGCACCCGTGCCGTCGGCGCGCGACCGACCGTCTCACTCGCAGTGGCGACTGTCGCCCTCCCGGCAGTGCCTCGGAGAAGCCCAGCCGCCGTCACTCGGAGTTCTTCGGGGTGCACCTCGCCTGCCGACGGCCGTGGCTGGCCGCGCACCTTGACCGGTGCTTGGCAGCGGTGACGGCGTCTCCGACTGGACGCTCATCGACGCCCAGATGGCGAAGGCCCGCGCGAACGGCGCCTCGGTGCTGCTGGTGCTCGGCCAGACCCCGCAGTTCCACTCGACCAACCCGTCGGCTGCCGGCTCGTACGGCCCCGGCGCATCGGCCATGCCGAACAAGGCCGCCTGGGTCCGCTACGTGCAGGAGACCGCGCGTCGCAACCTCTCGCACTGGGGTCACGTCGCCCAGTTCCAGGTCTGGAACGAGGCGAACGTCGTGCAGTACTGGTCCGGCACGGTCAAGCAGATGGCGACGCTGACCGCGTGGACCGGGCCGCACTGCGGGCGGTCGACCCCTCGGCCCGGCTCGTCGCGCCGGCCCTGGTCAGCCGGCTGAGCAGCCAGCAGTCCTGGATCAAGGCGTTCTACGCGCAGAAGGTCGCCAAGAAGAACGTCAGCGCGTACGTCGACGCGCTCAGCTTCCAGCTCTACCCGACCGCGTCCGGCTCGCCCGAGGCGTCGATGGCCCTGCTCGCGTCCATCCGGAAGGTCCTGGCCAAGAACCGGATCGTCAAGCCGATCTGGAACACCGAGGTGAACTACGGGCTGATCGGTGGCGGCGTCGGCGCGCGGCCGATCTCGACCGAGCGCCAGGTCGGCAACGTGATCCGCACCTTCGTGCTCAACGCCGTCCAACAAGGTCAGCCGCGTCTACTGGTACTCGTGGGACCTGCTGGCCATGTCCAACACCCCGATGGTCCTGACCGACCGGATCACGCTCACCCCGGCCGGCCAGGCGTTCAACACCTCCCGCAGCTGGCTGCTCGGCGCCCGTCCGGTCGGCTGCACGCGGGCCAAGACGAACACCTGGACCTGCACGTTCACCACCGCCTCCACGATCCGCCGGGTCGTGTGGAACCCGAGCAAGTCGGTCGTCGTGAAGGCGCCGCTGCGCACCAGCTCGGTCACGTCCTGGAGCAGCGCACCGCGCACCGCGCGCGCCGGCAGCAAGATCCGGGTCGGCGCGATCCCGGTGATGATCAGCTCTCGGCGCTGACTGCCCGCCCGGCAGCACTCAGTACGCTGCCGGGATGACCAGCACTGCGGGGTCCCAGGACCTGCCCGGAGGGACCGAGGTCCCTGAGGACATCGACATCCACACCACGGCCGGCAAGCTCGCCGACCTGCACCGGCGCAACGACGAGGCGGTGCACGCCGGCTCGGCGCGGGCCGTGGAGAAGCAGCACGCCAAGGGCAAGATGACCGCCCGCGAGCGCATCGACGCGCTGCTCGACGAGGACTCGTTCGTCGAGATGGACGAGCTGGCCCGGCACCGGTCCACCGCGTTCGGGCTGGACAAGAACCGGCCGTACGGCGACGGCGTGGTCACCGGCTACGGCACGGTCGACGGCCGCCAGGTCTGCGTCTTCGCCCAGGACTTCACCGTCTTCGGCGGCTCGCTGGGCGAGGTGTTCGGCGAGAAGATCGTCAAGGTGATGGACCTGGCGATGAAGATCGGCTGCCCGGTCGTCGGCATCAACGACTCCGGCGGCGCGCGGATCCAGGAGGGCGTCGTCTCGCTCGGCCTCTACGGCGAGATCTTCTACCGCAACGTGCTGGCCTGCGGCGTCGTCCCGCAGATCTCGCTGATCATGGGCCCGTGCGCCGGCGGCGCCGTCTACTCCCCCGCGATCACCGACTTCACCGTGATGGTCGACCAGACGTCGCACATGTTCATCACCGGCCCGGACGTCATCAAGACGGTCACCGGCGAGGACGTCGGCATGGAGGAGCTGGGCGGCGCCCGCACGCACAACACCAAGTCCGGCAACGCGCACTACCTCGCGGCCGACGAGGACGACGCGATCGAGTACGTCAAGGCGCTGCTGTCGTACCTGCCGAGCAACAACCTCGAGGACGCCGCCGGCGTACGACGACGTCGACGCGCCGATCGAGGTGACCGACGAGGACCGCGAGCTCGACACGTTCATCCCCGACTCGGCGAACCAGCCCTACGACATGCACACCGTGATCGAGCACGTCGCTCGACGACGGCGAGTTCCTCGAGGTGCAGGCGCTGTTCGCGCCGAACATCATCTGCGGCTTCGGCCGGGTCGAGGGCCGGTCGGTCGGCGTGGTCGCCAACCAGCCGATGCAGTTCGCCGGCACCCTGGACATCGACGCGTCGGAGAAGGCCGCGCGGTTCGTGCGCACCTGCGACGCGTTCAACGTCCCGGTGCTGACCTTCGTCGACGTGCCCGGCTTCCTGCCCGGCACCGGCCAGGAGTGGGACGGCATCATCCGCCGCGGCGCCAAGCTGATCTACGCGTACGCCGAGGCGACCGTGCCGAAGGTCACCGTCATCACCCGCAAGGCGTACGGCGGCGCGTACGACGTCATGGGCTCCAAGCACCTCGGCGCCGACATCAACCTCGCCTGGCCGACCGCGCAGATCGCGGTGATGGGCGCGCAGGGCGCGGTGAACATCCTCTACCGCCGCGAGCTGGCCGAGGCCGGCGACGACGCGGCGGACAAGCGCACCGAGCTGATGCAGGAGTACGAGGACACCTGGCCAACCCGTACATCGCCGCCGAGCGCGGCTACGTCGACTCGGTGATCCCGCCGTCGGACACCCGGTCCCACGTCATCAAGGCGCTGCGCGCGCTGCGCACCAAGCGGGAGACGCTGCCGCCGAAGAAGCACGGCAACATCCCGCTGTGAGCGAGGACGCTGAGCTGCCGAGCCGAGCGGCCGCTGCTGCGCGTCGTGCGCGGCGAGCCGACCGCGGAGGAGCTGGCGGCGCTGGTGGCCGTGCTCGGCTGCGCGGTCGGCGGCGGCGGCAGCCGGAGGCGCCCCGGCCGCGGTCGGCCTGGAACGACCCGGCCGCGCCTGGTCCGAGGCACGCTGTGCGGCCTGGTCCGGGCGGGTGGCGGGCGCTCCGGTCAGCCCTTGACGTAGGACAGCTTCTCGGCGATCCGGCCGTCAGCGCACGCCGCATCACGTCGGCGCCCCGGACATGGCCCGCCGAGCCGTCGTCGTTCGTCCAGGAGAACCGCCAGCGGGCGGTGGCCCGGTCACCGTTGACGAACGCCTCCTCGAAGGAGAACACGGCGTCCCGCGTCGAGCGCGAACATCTCCGACCACTCCTCGCGGATCGCGGCGGCGCCCTCGACCCGCCGCCCGTCCGGCGCGGGACCGGTCGACTCGAACACCGCGTCGTCGGCCATCAGCGCCACGATCGCGTCCAGGTCCCAGGCCTCCCAGGCAGCGCCGAACCGGCGTACGACGTCGTGCACCGGGGTCCAGCGCGGGTCCCGGCCGAACGACGCCACCAGCCGGTCCTGCCGCGACGCGGACTGCGGCAGCGTCAACCGCGGGGCCGACGGCGCCCGCATCGCGGTAGGCGTCCTCCCAGGCGTCCCACCAGCCGGTGGTCACCTCGACCAGCCGGGGCTCCAGCTCCGCGCGAGACGCCGATGGCCACGGCCAGGTCCCAGGTGTGCACGACGTGGTCGGCCAGCACCTGCCACGCGTACTCCTCGGCGGTGAAGTCGCCGAACGAGAGGTGGACCGTGCGGGCGGTCGCCCCTGGCACGGCCAGCGCCGCGACCGCTGACTTGCCGGCCGACGCCGCCGTCCTCCGCCGGCGACTCACCCAGGAGATCCCCGTCCAGGGCGTCACCGACAGCGGCGATCGTCTGCCCCTCGAGCAACGGCACGACCCAGCGGTCCTCTCCCACGACGTGGTTGACGAGGGCACGTACGTCCCAGTCGCGCGCACGGGGTCGGCGCGGCCCACGCCCCGTCGGGCACCTGGTCGACGACGGCTTGGAACTGCTCGACCGACCGGGAGTAAAGCTCCACGACCGCGGGTGCTCCGGACATCCGACCTCCCTGGGACGACCCTGTCGGCCTCGATCGTGCGCCTGCCGGGGACGGCCGTCGAGAGACAGATCGGGCGTCCTGGCTAGCGTGGCGCCGTGACCGCTGCCCGCCGGCTCGTCCTGGCCTCAGCCTCGCCGGCCCGGCTGACTCTGCTCCGCCAGGCCGGGCTCGACCCCGAGGTGGCTGTCAGCGGCGTCGACGAGAGCGACGTCACCGGGCCGCCGTACGACGTGGCGCTGACCCTCGCCGTCCGCAAGGCGATGGCCGTGGTGCCTCGGTACGACCGACGCCCTCGTGCTGGGCTGCGACTCGGTGCTCGACCTCGACGGCGAGGCGCTCGGCAAGCCGGTCGGACGCCGCGGACGGCCGTCGAGCGGTGGCGCCGGATGCGCGGCCGCAGCGGGGTCCTGCGCACCGGTCACTGCCTCGTCGACACCCGGACCGGCCGGGACTGCGCCGAGGTGGCGTCGACCACCGTGCACTTCGCCGACCTGTCCGATGCGGAGATCGACGCCTACGTCGCGACCGGTGAGCCGCTCCGGGTGGCCGGCGCCTTCACCATCGACGGGCTCGGCGGGCCGTACGTCGACGGCGTCGAGGGCGACCCGCACAACGTCGTCGGGCTCTCCCTGCCCCTGTTCCGCCGGATGCTGACCGAGGTCGGGAGCTCGTTGCTGGAGCTGCGCTGACCGACGAGGGGACTCATGTGCTCGACGGCGGGCGGACGGCATTAGCTGCCGCCTCGGCCCGGTTGTGGACGCCGAGCTTGGCGAGGATGCGGCTCACATGGTGGCCCGCGGTCTTGTCGCTGATCGACAGGGTCCGGCCGATGCTGCGCGTTGGACATCCCCAGCGCGATGAGCTCGAGCACCTCCTGTTCCCGTGCCGGTCAGCGCGCCGTCCGTGCCCCGCCGCGGGCCCGTCCCGTCGCCCAGGTCGCGCAGCACCTTCGCCGAGGCATCCATCGCCCGGGCAGCGCCGAGCTCCCGGAAGGTCGCATGCGCGGTGCGGGCCTCGTCCCGCGCGAGCCCGAGAGCCTCATCGGCCAGTGCACGCGCGAGCTCCAGGCGCGCCTGGCCCGGCGCCGAACGGCATCGCCAGCCGGCTGAACGCGGTGAGCGCGAGCCGGGCCGGCTCGGCGGCGTCGGGCGGCCGCCCCGCGGCGACGGCCAGTCGGGCCGCGGCCAGGTCGGCGTACGCCTGGATCGAGGCGGATGCCGTCGCATCGCGCCAGCGCGGACAGCTCGGCCACCGCGGCTTCCGGCGCCGTCGACATCGCCGCACTGCGAGCCGCGCGTCGACCAGCGGCGCGAGGAGGGCGGCGGCGCGAACGGCGTTGTCGGTCGATGCCGAGCAGTCCTCGCTCGAGCAGTGCGGCCGCCTCCTGCGGGTGCGCCCTCGGCCATGCGGAGCAGGGCGAGGGCGCGCAGCGAGGCGGGTGCTCCTCGCGCCCTCGGAGCAGGCGCTCCGCATCGAGAAGCCGGCCCCGCAGGACGCGCAGCTCGGCCAGGGCCGCGACAGCCGGCGCGCTCATCTGCGGGATGAAGCGGGCATGGACGGCGAGCGCCGCTTCCAGCGCGTGCTCGGCCTGGGCCCAGTGACCGGTGGCGAGCAGCACGTTGGCGTGCACCGTCCGGCAGGCACCGAACAACGGCTCGGTGCTGTTCTTGCGGGCGAACTCGCTGATGAGCTCGCACCACTCGCCCCCGCGCTCCCACTCACCGGCACTCTGCAGCCCTCGATGAGGTTGCAGTACGCCTCGGCGAGCGTGTGCACGTTGCGCGCGCCGCCCGGACGATGCGGCAGCCATCGCCTCCTCGAGCAGGCGCAGCCCGTCCTCCTGGCGCCCGGAGCTCACGACTCGCACGTCCGAGCAGGCTGAGTGCGAACACCTCGAGGTCGCCGTCACCGAGCGCGCGCGCGATCTCCACCGCCTGCTGCGCCTGCGCGACCTGCTCCTGCACGCCGTGCGCGTGCCGCGCCCTCTCCACCGCTGACCCAGCCGCGGCCGGCTCACGGCGGCGCTGCCGTCGACAGCCCGCTCCGCCCGGGCCAGCCAGCCACGTGCGGCGGACACGCGTCCGCCGAGCAGGTGCTGGTGGGACACCCAGACCGCCACCCGGGCGCGTCGTCGCAGCGCCTGGCGCCGCACGTAGCCGTCGTACGCCCGCTCGCGCTCCGTGATCGCCTCGGGGACCTCGCCCGAGCAACCACAGAGCAAGCCCGAGGCCCTCGTGGGCCTCGGGCGCCCCGCCGTGCTCCAGCGCAGATCGAACGCCGACCGTGCCCACGCCCAGTCCGCCCGCTCCAGGCGCGCCCCGGCGCGTACACCCTCACCGCGCACCACATCCCGTCCCGAGTATCACAGCGTGCCCCGCGCCCCGAGGTCGCCGGGACGCGTCAGCGCCTCGTCCCGATGGCCACCAGAAAATCCTTCTCGAACTTCCCGATCGGCACACCGAGGTCCCACTTGTCGCAGAACGTCGAGCGCCCCGTCGAACTCGTCCTCCCTGCCCTCCTTCATCGCGTTGGCCGCGTCGCGATCGTCGGCCCGTAGCAGGCCTTGAAGTGCTCGCCGTAGTCGCGCGGCTGCGAACGCGGCGATCTCCAGGGTGTCGCGCGGCAGGAGTGGAAGTCCACCCGGTCGCCCAAGAGCCCCCCAGGCGCTCCTCGCTGCCCCACAGCGGCGGCGGCTGGGCGCCGGACGGCGGGCGGCGGCGCGAACGGCTTCATCGTGCGGAACAGGTCGCCGAGCATGCCCTCTGGCGTCCAGCTCAGCAGCGCTATCGTCCCGCCGGGCCGGCACACCCGCACCAACTCGTCCGCAGCGATCTGGTGGTGCGGTGCGAACATCACGCCGATCGCCGACATGACCACGTCGAACGACTCGTCCTCGCACGGCAGGTTCTCCGCGTCGGCCTCGACCCACTCCATCTCCAGTCTCTCGGCCTCGGCGGCGCCAGCCCGCTGCCAGCAGCTCTGGTGTCAGGTCGCTGGCCGTCACCGCGCGCCTCGCTGGGCGGCCGGGATCGACGCATTTCCAGTGCCCGCCGCCACGTCGAGCACGCGTACGCCGGGAGTGATCCCCGCGGCGGCCGCAAGTCGCTGCCCGATCGGCAACAGGAAGTGTCCACCATCAGCGGGTAGTCGCCCTTCCCCACATCGCCCGGTGCTTTGTCTTGAGCTCACGTCCCCCATCGCTTCATCTCGTTCTTCCATGAAGTTCCGATTACCTGCGACAGCGTGCTCCGCCTGGCTGACCGGCACATCGCGTATCCATTGTTCCCCTATCCTAGACTCCCCGGCGAGCCGATGTGGGGAGTCGCAGCGTGCGCAAGGTGCTGATCGCCAACCGCGGCGAGATCGCCGTCCGGGTCGCCCGCGCCTGCCGGGACGCCGGGATCGCCAGCGTCGCCGTCTACGCCGACCCCGACCGCGACGCCCTGCACGTCCGGGCCGCCGACGAGGCGTACGCGCTCGGCGGCGACACGCCCGGCGACGACCTACCTGCGCATCGACAAGCTCCTCGACGTCGCCGCGCGGGCCGGCGCCGACGCGGTCCACCCCGGCTACGGCTTCCTGTCCGAGAACGCCGACTTCGCGCAGGCCGTGATCGACGCCGGCCTGACCTGGATCGGCCCGCCGCCGCAGGCGATCCGCGACCTCGGCGACAAGGTGACCGCCCGGCACATCGCCGCAGCGCGCCGGCGCGCCGCTGGTCGCCGGCACCGCCGACCCGGTCGCCGGGCGCCGACGAGGTCGTCGCCTTCGCCGAGGAGCACGGCCTGCCGGTCGCCATCAAGGCGGCGTTCGGCGGCGGCGGGCGCGGCCTGAAGGTCGCCCGCACGCTCGAGGAGATCCCGGAGCTGTTCGAGTCGGCCGTCCGCGAGGCGGTGGCCGCGTTCGGCCGCGGCGAGTGCTTCGTCGAGCGCTACCTCGACCAGCCCGCGGCACGTCGAGACCCAGGTGCCTGGCCGACCAGCACGGCAACGTCGTCGTCGTCGGCACCCGCGACTGCTCGCTGCAGCGCCGCCACCAGAAGCTGGTCGAGGAGGCGCCCGGCGCCGTTCCTGACCGACGAGCAGAACGCGCGAGCTCTACCGCGTCGTCGCAAGGCGATCTGCCGCGAGGCCGGCTACGACGGCGCCGGCACGTGCGAGTTCCTGGTCGGCCAGGACGGCACGATCTCGTTCCTCGAGGTCAACACCCGGCTGCAGGTCGAGCACCCGGTCACCGAGGAGATCACCGGCATCGACCTGGTCCGCGAGCAGTTCCGCATCGCCGACGGCGAGGAGCTCGGCTACGACGACCCGCGCGCCGCGCGGGCACTCCATCGAGTTCCGGATCAACGGCGAGGACCCGGGCCGCGGCTTCCTGCCCGCGCCCGGCACGGTCACCGCGCTGCGGCCGCCGACCGGGCCCGGCGTCCGGGTCGACGCCGGCATCGAGCCGGCGGCGGTCATCGGCGGCAACTTCGACTCGCTGCTGGCCAAGCTGATCGTCACCGGCGCGACCCGGCAGCAGGCGCTGGAGCGGGCCCGGCGCGCGCTGGACGAGATCGTGGTCGAGGGCATGGCCACCGCGCTGCCGTTCCACCGCGCGGTCGTCGCGCGACCCGGCCTTCGCTCCGACGACGAGCACCGTTCACGGTCCACACCCGCTGGATCGAGACCGAGTTCGACAACGACGTCGCCGCCGTTACGCCGGCGGCCGCGCGGACGCCGGCGAGCCGCGCCGAGCGCGAGCGCGGTCGTCGTCGAGGTCGGCGGCAAGCGGCTCGAGGTCGTCCTGCCGGCCGGCCTCGGCGCCGCGGCCGGCGCCGGCCGCGGCGCGCGCCCGGCCGCCAGCGCGCCGGCGGCAAGAAGGCCGGCGCCGCGGCGCGTCGCGGCGACGCGCTCGCCAGCCCCATGCAGGGCACGATCGTCAAGGTCGCCGTCGAGGAGGGCCAGCAGGTCGCAGGCGGCGACCTGGTCGTCGTGCTCGAGGCGATGAAGATGGAGCAGCCGCTCAACGCGCACAAGGCCGGCATCGATCACCGGCCTGGCCGCCGAGGTCGGCGCCACCGTCACCGCCGGCGCCGCGATCTGCGAGATCAAGGACTGAGCGCAGCCGGAACCGCTCGCCCAGGGACGGAGTTGACCGGGCATGGACCTGCTCGATCCTGCTCGTCGATCATCGGCATCGCCATCGCCTGTCGTGGTCGACCCGCTCGCAGCGCCGGGAGAAGCGAGCGCGAGGCCGAGGCGCTGCAGAAGGTCGACGGTCGCCGCCGAGGAGGACGTCGTCCGGTTCGGCGAGGACGTGACGCGCTCGGTGACGAGACGGCCGGCCGCCAGCTCGACGAGGCGACCCGGCAGGACTACCGGCGGGCGCTGGACTCCTACGACGCGGCCAAGACCGCCCTCGACCAGGTGCAGCGTCCCGACGACATCCGCGGCATCACCGGCATCCTCGAGGACGGCCGCTACGCGGTGGCCTGCGTCCAGGCCCGCCTGGCCGGCAAGCCGGTCCCCGCCCGGCTGCCGCCGTGCTTCTTCAACCCCCAGCACGGACCGTCCAGCGAGAACGTCGACTGGGCGCCGCCCGGTGGGGTCCAGCGCTCGGTCCCGGCCTGCCCGGCGGACGCCGAGCGGGTCCGCGAGGGCGCCGAGCCGGACATGCGGAAGGTCCCGGTCGGCGCCGGCCGGCGCCGTACTGGCAGGGCGGCCAGGGCTACGGCCCGTACGGCCAGGGCTACTTCGTCCCGTTCGCGATGTCCGGCCTGCTGCCCGGCCTGTCCTCGGCTCGATGCTCGCCGGCGGCTTCGGCGGTGGCGACGGTCGTACTCCGACGGTCAGGACGGCGGCGTGACGGCGGCGGCGACGGCGGCGGCGACGGCGGCGGCGGTGACGGCGGGGCGGCGACGGCGGGGGCGGCGACGGTGGCGGCAGCGACTCTCGCGCGGCGGCGACTGGGGCGGCGGCGGTGACTGGGGCGGCGGCGGCGACTTCGGTCGGCGGCGACTTCGGCGGCGGCGACTTCTGATCGCCACCGCTGCGCGAGGACTTCGCCCGGCTCGTCCTCCGGATCACCCGGCTGGCACGCCGTCGGCTCGGTGCCGCCGTCCGGGATCCTGGTCGGCGCACCGCACACCTCCAACTGGGACTGGGTGGCGATGCTGCTGCTCACCTGCGCGCGACGGCGTGCAGGCCCGCGTCCTGATCAAGCGTGAGCTCCTTCCGCGGCCCGCTGGCGCCGCTGCTCCGCGCGACCGGCGGCATCCCGCTGGACCGGCGCAACCCCGGCGAGACCGGTGCGCGCCTTGCTCGCCGAGGCCGAGCACGACGAGCGGTTCCTGCTCGTGCTCGCCGCCGAGGGGACCCGCGGCAGGGTGACTTCTGGAAGGCCGGGTTCTACCGGATCTCGCAGCAGACCGGCCTGCCCGTCACGCTCGGGTTCATCGACGGCCCGACGCGCACGATGGGTTTCGGCCCGACGTTCCACCCCCACCGGCGACGTCACCGCCGACATGAACCTGGTGCGCGCGTTCTACGCCGACAAGCGCGGCATCAACCCCGAGCTGCGCACCGAGCCACGGTTGCGCGAGGAGCAGACGACCCCGCTCGCCTAGTCGCGCCAGACCTTGCGTGTGCAGCTGGCGCGCGGCCTCGGCGATCGAGCCGCTGATAGCGACGGGTAGATCGTGAACGCGTGGGCGACCTGGTCCACCGTGAGCTGGTCGTCCACCGCGAGCGAGACCGGGAAGATCAGCTCGCTCGCGCGCGGTGCGACGACCACGCCGCCGACGACGATGCCCGATGCCGGGCGGCAGAACAGCTTCACGAAGCCGTCCTGCACGCCCTGCATCTTGGCCCGCGCGTTGCGTGGCCAGCGGCAGCTTCACCGTGACGGGCTCGATCTCGCCGGCGTCCACGTCGTCCTGCGGTCCAGCCGACGGTGGCGATCTCCGGGTCGGTGAAGACGTTCGACGACACCGTCTCGCAGGTTGCAGCGGCGTCACCGCGTCGCCGAGCAGCGTGCCACATCGCGATCCGGCCCTGCATCGCGGCGACCGACGCCAGCATGAGCACGCCGGTGCAGTCGCCGGCCGCGTAGACGCCGCGGCGCCGAGGTCCGCGAGACCCGGTCGACCTCGATGAAGCCGGCGTCCCCGAGCCGGACGCCGGCCTCCTCCAGGCCGAGCCCGGCGGTGTTCGGGATCGAGCCGACCGCCATCAGGCAGTGGCTGCCCTCGACCGTGCCGCCGTCGGCGAGCGTGACGACGACCCGGTCGCCCTCGCCGCGCGACCGCCCCGGCCCGGGTCCGCGACAGCACCGTCATGCCGCGGCGCCGGAACACGTCCTCGAGCACCTCGGCGGCGTCGGCGTCCTCGCCGGGCAGCACGCGGTCGCGGCTGGAGACCAGCGTCACGTCGCAGCCGAGCGCGGTGTACGCGCGAGGCGAACTCGGCGCCGGTCACGCCGGAGCCGACCACGATGAGCTGCTCCGGCAGGCTCGGCAGGTCGTAGACCTGCCCCCAGGTGAGGATCCGCTCGCCGTCGGGCTGCGGCGTCGGGCAGCACCCGCGGGTGCGCGCCGGTCGCGACCAGCACGGCGTCGGCCTCGATGGTCTCCGTCGCCGCCGTCGGCTCGGCGACGACCACGGCGTCGGGCCGTCCGAGCCGGCCGAGCCCGCGCACCACGCGCACGCCCTCGCGGTCGAGCCGGGCGGCGATGTCCGCGGACTGGGCCTGCGCGAGCGCCTTCACCCGCGCGTTCACCTTGCCGAGGTCGACGCCCGACCTGACCGGCGGGCTGTCGCCGGCGCCCCAGCAGCACGCCCAGCTCGCCGGACTCGGCGGTGTCGGTCATCACCTCGGCCGTGGCGATCAGCGTCTTGGAGGGCACGCAGTCGGTGAGGACGGAGGCCCCGCCGAGGCCGTCCGGTCGACGACGGTCACCTCGGCGCCGAGCTGGGCCGCGACCAGGGCGGCCTCGTAGCCGCCGGGACCGCCGCCGATGATCACGATGCGCGTCACTGGGCATTCTCGCGCACGGCCTGCGCGGTCCGCACGCAGTCGCGCCTCCGCGGACCGCACCCAGCCGCCTACCCTGTCGCCATGGCCGTCTACGCCGCCTACGGCAGCAACATGGACCCGGGCAGATGGCCCTGCGCGCTCCGCACTCGCCGCTGCGCGGCACCGGCTGGCTGGACGGCTGGCGGCTGACCTTCGGCGGCGAGGACCGCGGCTGGGAGGGCCCGCTGGCCACGCTTGGTCGAGGACCCGGGTCACCAGGTCTTCGTCGCCCTGTACGACGTCACCGAGCAGGACGCCGTGAGCATGGACCGGTGGGAGGCCGCGGACCTGGCGCTGTACCGCAAGCTCCGGGTGCGGGTGCACACGCTCGACGGCGACGTGCTGGCCTGGCTCTACGTGCTCAACGACTACGAGGGCGGGCTGCCGTCGGCCCGGTACCTCGGGCTGATCGCCGACGCCGCGGAGGCGGCCGGCGCCCCGGACGACTACGTGGCGGAGCTGCGCGCCCGGCCGTGCACCTCGGTGGGTCCGGGCTCCGGCCCCGACCCGGCCGAGTGACCCAACGCTCTAGCAGCCTCGCGGGGCCGTCCCTTCGGATGATTAGCGGTGTCCCTTCGGCTGACTGACACGTTCAGTTCTCCAGGACGCAACATCTCGTGCCGATAGTGCTTGTGTGTGGCTACTACGTGACACCCGCCGTCCCGCCGAGGACACCGTCCTCGCGGCGCTGCGCGCGTTCCCGCCGACGCAGCTCGTCAGCCTGGTCCTGAGCGCCAGCAGCAGCCGCGGCACCCCGTCGATCTCCGAGCTGCTGCGCATCCACGCCGGTGCCCAGCACTGCCGGATCGCCATCGCCGAGACCCGCGGCATCACCGTCCGCTGGGTCGACGGCATCGTCAGCGGATCGGTCGAGGACGTCGTCGCGTTCCTCACCGCCTGCGGCCCGGCGCTCGAGCGCTGCCACGGCCGCACCGAGCTCGCCGCCGCCTGACCTCCGATTAGTTCCCGGCCGGTCCGGGAAGCACTGGCGCATGGCCGCTGGCGAGCCCATCACGATCCGCGAGTTCCTGAAGGACCTGCGGGTCACTGCACCGATCACCTTGGTGGTCTTCTTCGCCCTGTGGGCGCTGGACGTGAAGGGCACCCGCTCGATCAACCCGCTGGCGGTCGTGGCGTTCTGGGCCGGCTTCTTCGTCGCGTTCGGCCCGCTGACCTGGCTGCGATATAGCCGGCTGGACACGTCGCGGCGGGCCTTTGCGTGGCTCGGCCTGTCGATGGTCTGGGCGGCCGCGCGGGCGGCGGCGTTCGTCGTCGTCCTCGGGGCGCTCGCCGTCTGAGCCGCCACCTTGACGCGGCCATTGGTTCGTGGCAACTTACCGTTAGTTGCCACTAACCGAAGCGAGGTCGTCGTGTCCGCCGCCACCGCCCTGCCGCCCCTGGTCAAGTCCGTCGTCGTCGCTGCCGCTCCGGACCGCGCGTTCGACCTCTTCACCGCCGAGATCGGCCAGTGGTGGCCGCTGGTGACCCACTCCGTCGGGCAGGAGTCGGCAACCGACGTGACGATGGAGTGCCGGCTCGGCGGGCGCATCATCGAGACCGTCCGCGACGGCTCGACGTACGTATGGGGGACGATCACCGCCTGGTCCCCGGGCTCGAGCCTGACGTTCACCTGGCACCCGGGCCAGCCCGAGAACGAGGCGACCCTCGTCACGGTCAGCTTCCTGCCCGACGGCGAGCAGACCGAGGTGCGCCTCGTGCACACCGGCTGGGACAGCCGGCCGGACGGCGCCCGCGCCCGGACCGGCTACGACACCGGCTGGGACATCGTGCTCGCCCCGCTGGCCTCGTGGGCGGTGCCGGCGCAGCCGTGACGTCGTACGCCGTGCTCTGCGACGCCCTGGGCGACTCCACCCGGCGCGAGATCCTCGAGCACCTCCGCCGCCGGCCCTGCTCGGTCGGCGCGCTCGCCGGGTCGCTGCCGGTCAGCCGGCCCGCGGTGTCCCAGCACCTCAAGGTCCTCTCCGACGCCGGCCTGGTGGACCACCGCCGCGACGGCACCCGGAACGTGTACCACCTGGACCCGCAGGGCCTCGAGCCGCTGCGGTCCTGGCTCGACGGCTTCTGGCAGGACGCCCTGGACGGTTTCGCCGCCTACGTGCGGCAGCAGTTGTGACCGTCGGCGCACGCTAATGTCGCGCCGTGAACGACGCGACTGCTGCTGACCCGTACGCCCTCGCCCAGGACGCCGCCAGCCGGCTCCGCGAGCTGACGGGGGTCGAGACCCACGACGTCGCCCTGGTGATGGGCTCCGGCTGGGTGCCGGCGGCCGAGATGCTCGGCGAGACCGCCGCCGAGGTCCCGGTGACCGAGCTGCCCGGCTTCCACGCCGCCGCCGTCGCCGGCCACTCCGGCACCCTGCGCTCGGTCGTCATCGGCGACCGGCGGGCGCTGGTCTTCCTCGGCCGCACCCACCTCTACGAGGGCCTCGGGGTCGCGTCGGTGGTCCACGGCGTCCGTACGGCGGCCGCGGCCGGCGCCCGGGTCGTCGTCCTCACCAACGGCTGCGGCGGCCTGCGCCCGACGTACTCCCCCGGCCAGCCGGTCCTCATCAGCGACCACATCAACCTCACCGCGACCTCCCCCATCGTCGGCCCGACCTTCGTCGACCTCACCGACCTCTACTCGCCGCGGCTGCGCGACCTCTGCCGCAAGGCCGACCCGTCGCTGCAGGAGGGCGTCTACGTCCAGTTCCCCGGGCCGCACTACGAGACGCCGGCCGAGATCGGGCTGGTCCGCGCCATCGGCGGCGACCTGGTCGGGATGTCCACGACCCTCGAGGCCATCGCCGCCCGCGAGGCCGGCGCCGAGGTGCTGGGCATCTCGCTGGTCACCAACCTCGCCGCGGGCATGACCGGCGAGCCGCTGAACCACGAAGAGGTCCTGGAGGCCGGCCGCGAGGCGGCGACCCGGATGGGTGAGCTGCTGTCGAAGGTGGTCGGGACGCTGTGACCGGCAGCCGCACCGCCGGCCAGGGCCAGGGCCACGAGCACCGCACCAGCGCGGACACCGTCGACGCGGTCGCCGTGGCCGAGGCGTGGCTGGCCGAGGACCCCGACCCCGACACCCGCGCCGAGCTGCAGGCCATCCTCGCGGCCGGCGACACGGCCGGGCTCGGCGACCGGTTCGGCTCCCGGCTCGAGTTCGGCACCGCCGGCCTGCGCGGCGAGCTGGGCGCCGGCCCGAACCGGATGAACCGCGTCGTCGTGATCCAGGCCGCGGCCGGGCTCGCGTCCTACGTCCGCGCGCACGGCGGTACGTCGGTCGTCATCGGCTACGACGCCCGCCACAAGTCCGACGTCTTCGCCCGCGACACCGCCGAGGTCATGGCCGGTGCCGGGCTGCGCGCCGTCGTGCTGCCCCGGCCGCTGCCCACACCGGTGCTGGCCTTCGCGATCCGCCACCTCGGCGCGGACGCCGGCGTCATGGTCACGGCCTCGCACAACCCGCCGCAGGACAACGGCTACAAGGTCTACCTCGGCGACGGCTCGCAGATCGTGCCGCCGGCCGACGCCGAGATCTCCGCCGAGATCGACGCGGTCGGCCCGCTCGCCGGCGTCCCGCGCAGCGACGACTGGGAGACCCTCGGCGAGGAGGTCCTGGCTGCCTACATCGACCGGGTCGCCGGCCTGGTCGACGCCCAGTCGCCCCGCGACCTGAGCGTCGTCTACACCCCGCTGCACGGCGTCGGCCGCGACGTGGTGCTGACCGCGTTCGACCGCGCCGGGTTCCCCGCCCCGACCGTGGTGTCCCGGCAGGGCGACCCGGACCCGGAGTTCAGCACCGTCGCGTTCCCCAACCCCGAGGAGCCGGGCGCTATCGACCTGGCGCTGGCCGCGGCCGTCGAGCACGACGTCGACCTGGTGCTGGCCAACGACCCGGACGCCGACCGCTGCGCCGTCGCGGTCCGCGACACCGAGGCGCCGGCCGGCTGGCGGATGCTGCGCGGCGACGAGGTCGGTGCCCTGCTCGCCGCGCACCTGGTCCGCCGTGACCCGCAGCTGTCCGGCACGTTCGCCGCCTCGATCGTGTCGTCGTCGCTGCTCGGCCGGATCGCGGCGGCGCACGGCCTGGGCTACGTCGAGACCCTCACCGGCTTCAAGTGGATCTCCCGGGTCGAGGGCCTGCGCTACGGCTACGAGGAGGCGCTGGGCTACTGCGTCGACCCGGCCGGCGTACGCGACAAGGACGGCGTGTCCGCAGCGCTGCTCGTCGCCGAGCTGGCCGCGACGCTCAAGTCCGACGGGCCGCACCCTGACCGACCTGCTCGACGACCTGGCCCGCGAGCACGGCCTGCACGCCACCGACCAGCTCTCGGTGCGGGTCGAGGACGTCGCGCTGATCGAGGACGCGATGACCCGCCTGCGCGAGCAGCCGCCGACGTCGCTGGGCGGCCGGGCCGTCGAGCACGCCGAGGACCTCGCGGCCGGGTCCGCCGACCTGCCGCCGACCGACGGGCTGCGCTACCGGCTGGCCGACGGCGGCCGGGTGGTCGTGCGGCCCTCCGGGACCGAGCCCAAGCTCAAGGCGTACCTGGAGGTGGTGGTGCCGGTGGTCGACGACGACGTCACCGCTGCCCGGCGTACGGCGGACGAGGCGCTCGCCGCGATCAAGGCCGACCTCGCGTCGGTGCTCGCCCTGGGCTGATCAGGGTCAGTCCAGGCCCTCGAAGACGTCCGTCAGCACCGGAGTGCCGACCGGACGATGCGGCCGCGCCACCACGTAGTGCTCGACCGAGGCGCTGCGCGCCCACTGCTCGTCGGTCACACCCGGCATGGCGATGACGTGCTGCTGGCTGCGGTGCTCCCGCAGGCCCGCCACGACCTTCAGGGCCACCGAGGAGATGTCGACGGAGATCCCGATCTGCTCGTCCGGCACGCCACGAAGGTGATACACCTCGCCGGGGTCCCAGGGCGTCAGCCCCTTGCGGCGCCGCGTCTCGTTCCAGCGCTCGAAGACCGACTGCGGCAGAGCTCCGTGCACCAGCCTGCGCAGGCCGCTGCCAGGCTCAGCAGCGACCCGGTCGAATGCCGCGTCGGTCGCCGCACCGACTCGGACGTGGTCGGGGTGACCGGTGATCCCGTCGGGGCCGAACGTCCCGACGACCTCAGGGCGCTCCGTTCGCATGATCTCGGCGATCCGCTCGACCAGCTCCTCGAACGGCACCGCAGCCACGCCACCGTCGTCGTACCCGAACCACTCGTGCCGGTCCGGAGGCTTGCCGAGTACCTCCCAGGCGCGCTCGTCCTCCGCCCGGCGCACCGACCCCAGGGTCTCGCGTGTCGCCGGGAAGTCGGGCGCGATGTCACCGGCAGCTCCGTCGGTGGCGTGCACCAAGACGTACTGGAAGCCGGGGTCGTCCGCGTGCAGCGCGACGGTGCCGGCCATGCCGTAGGCGTCGTCGTCGGGGTGCGCGACGACCACCATCAACGACCGGCCGGAGTCCATCCTCCGATGATCATGGCGTCGCGCCGCGACGTCGAGCCGATTGCCGGGATCGCTGTCATGCTGCGTTTGCGTGATCGGATGCGGAACGCGTCGTTGTCCAGCCTCGACTCCCCTCCGATCATGGCAGACCGAGAGGAACTGCTCTTTCGATGCGGGAGGCCCCGGCGTCGTGTACCAGGTGCCGACCCGCGACTAGCCGCGAGGACGGGCCAGCTCGGCCAGCCGGGTCACCACCTGGTCCGGCCCCGGCATCGCCGCCACCTCACGGCTCAGCTCGGCGGCGGCGTCGCGGAACCGCGGGTCGTGCAGCACAGCGCGCACGGCGTCGGTCACCGAGGTGCCATCGGCTTCGTCCGGGTGCAGCCCGATCCCGGCGCCCGAGCTCACCATGCCCGCGGTGTTGCGGAACTGGTCGGCCGCCTGCGGCAGGCAGACCTGCGGCAGCCCGAGACCCGCGGCCCCGAACACCGTCCCGGACCCAGCGTGGGAGACCACCGCGGCGCTCAGCGGCAGCACCTCGGTCTGCGACACGTACCGCTCGACCAGCACGTGCGCCGGCTGCGGCCCGAGCGACGCCGGGTCGCCGTACGGGCCGACCGTCACCAGCAGCCGGATCTCCAGGGCGGCCAACGCGTCGACCACGGCACGCAGCAGGCCGGGCTTGCTGACCACGGTGCCGAGAGTCAGGTAGACCAGCGGCCGGCTGTCGTCGGTCATCAACCCGGAAGGCAGCGACCCGGACGCCTCCCCCGTGTAGGAGACCGGTCGCAGTGGCTGGCGGTGGGCGATGTGGTCGAGCGGCAGGGTCTGCAGGGACGGCGGGCAGATGTCGAGGTACAGGTGCTCGTAGCACCCGGCGTACGGCGGCATCGGCCGACCCGACTCGGCCCACAGCGGCGCGACGTGCTGAGCGGCGTCGGCGAGGATGCTCGCCGGCACGGCCCCGCCGAACGCGTGCGTGACGTGCGGGACGCCGACGAGCTCAGCCACCAGCGGCCCCGCCAGCTCACCCTGCTCGTGCACCAGCACGTCGGGCTGCCACTGCCGAGCGATCGGCAGCAGGTCGTCCAGCATCAACGGCGTCCGGGCCCGGCCGAACAGCCGCGGGAAGACGAACGGGGCCAGCTCCTCCGGCGGCAGCCCCGCGGCGGCCTTGAGGATGGCTCGGCGCGCCTGCCCCGACTGCACCTGGGTCAGGCCGGCAGGCACCGTCTCGATGCCGGCCGCCGCCACCAGGGTGCAGACGTCGGCCGCCGTGGCCCACAGCACCTCGTGCTCGGCGGCCAGCAGCGCCCGGGCCAGCGGCACCATCGGCAGGACGTGCCCGTAGCCCGGGGTGGACGAGACGAGAACTCGCATGTCCCTCCCCCGACCGTCGGCCCCCGACCGTAACCGTCGCCCGGACGGTACTCGCCCCCGGCCCGACCTCATGAACGACTGAGGCTCGACAGCGCAGGCGCGCCCCGGCACAGTGGGCGAAATGCGAACCCGACCCGGGAGCGACGTGAAGCGGTCGGTGCGCCTCGTGCGGTGCTCCTGATGTCGCTGGGGCTCTCCAGCGCGGCCTGCGGGGTAACCCGGGGGGAGGACACCCGCGACCTGCTGATGATCATCCCCAACAGCCCGGGCGGCGGCTACGACCAGACGGGCCGCGCTGCGGTGGGGGTCATGGAGGAGAACGACATCACGGGCGGCTCCTTCACCGTCGACAACGTCATCGGCGCCGGTGGGGCCGCGGCGATGACGCAGCTGATCGGCGAAGCCGGCGACGAGCACACGATGATGACGGTCGGGCTCGGCGTGGTGGGGTCGACGTACTCGTTCGGCAGCAGCTACGGCCTTCTCGACGCCACCCCGCTCGCCCAGCTGATGAGCGAGCCGGAGGGGATCCTCGTGCCCGCGGACTCGCCGTACGAGACGGTCGAGGAGTTCGTCGAGGCATGGAAGGCCGACCCGAAGCTCGTTCGCCATCGGCGGCGGCTCCTCGCCGGGTGGACCCGACCACCTCTTCCCGATGCAGCTGGCTGCCGAGGTCGGCATCGACCCGAACGACGTGAACTACGTCTCGTACGACGGCGGCGGCCCACTCACCAGCGCACTGCTCGGCGCGAAGATCGACGCCGGCTTCTCGGGCCCGGCGGAGTTCGTCGGCCAGGTCGAGGACGGCGACCTGCGGATGCTCGCTGTCTCCGGCGAGGAGCGGTCGCCCCAGGACGCCTTCGCAGACGTCCCGACGCTGACAGAGTCCGGCGTCGACCTGGTCTTCCTGAACTGGCGCGGGGTGCTCGCGCCGCCCGACATCTCCGAGGAGCGACGCGCTCAGCTCATCGGCTACCTCAAGGAGATGCACGGCACCGAGGCCTGGAAGGAGCAGCTGGCGAAGAACGGCTGGACCGACGACTTCAAGACCGGCGACGACTTCGCCGCCTTCATCGAGGAGCAGGACGAGCGGGTGTCGGGCACCCTCAACGAGCTGGGGCTGATCTGATGGCCACCACGGACGACGCGAAGGCCACCGAGCCGGTCCGCATCGACAAGGCCCAGTACGTCCTGGCCGCCGCGCTCGCCGCGGTCGGGATCTACACGCTCGTCGACGCGCGAGGTCTCACCGTCGGCTTCGGCGATCCGGTGGGGCCGCGCGTGTTCCCCTACGTCATCGGCACGGCGATGATCGTGCTCGCCGTGCTGCTCGCGCTGGCCACCGCCCGCGGTGACGTCGCCGAGGGCGAGGCCGGTGAGGACATCGACCTCACCAGCCCGCCCGACTGGCTCACCGTCGGCAAGCTGGTCGGCATCCTCGTGCTCAACGTGCTGTTCGTGAACCTGCTCGGGTGGGCGGTCACGGGTGCCCTGCTCTTCGCCGGCTGCGCATGGGCCCTGGGGTCGCGGACCCTGCTGCGCGACGTGCTCGTCGGCGCCGTGCTCTCCGTGAGCAGCTGGTACTTCTTCTACGTCGGTCTCGACGTACCGCTGCCGCCCGGGATCCTGGACGGGATCCTCTGATGGACACGCTGGACCTTCTCCTCGACGGCATGGCCAACGCCCTCACGCCGGAGAACCTCGCCTTCGCCGCCATCGGCGTCCTGCTGGGCACCTTCGTGGGCGTGCTGCCGGGCATCGGCCCGGCCATGGCGGTCGCGCTGCTGCTGCCGATCACCTTCGGCCTCGAGCCGACGCAGTCGTTCATCCTCTTCTCCGGCATCTACTACGGCGGCATGTACGGCGGCTCCACGACGTCGATCCTGCTCAACACACCGGGTGAGTCTGCGTCGGTGATGACAGCCATCGAGGGCAACAAGATGGCCAAGAAGGGTCGCGCGGCGCAGGCACTCGCCACGGCCGCGATCGGCTCGTTCATCGCCGGCACCATCGGCACCCTGCTCGTCGCGTTCCTGACCCCGTCGCTTGCGGACATCGCGGTCGAGATCGGCGCGGCGTCGTACTTCGCGATCATGCTGTTCTCGCTCGTGCTGGTCACCGCAGTGCTCGGCTCGTCCAAGCTGCGTGGCTTCATCGGCCTGTTCATCGGCCTCACCATCGGCCTCGTCGGTCTCGACCTGTCCACCGGTCAGGCCCGGCTCACCGGCGGCGTCCTGCAGCTGGCCGACGGCGTCGACATCGTCGTCGTCGCGGTCGGCATCTTCGCCATCGGCGAGGCGCTCTGGATCGCAGCCCACCTGCGCCGCCAGCCGGTCGACGTCATCCCGGTCGGCCGGCCGTTCATGAGCCGTGACGACTGGGCGCGATCCTGGAAGCCGTGGCTGCGAGGTACCGCGCTCGGCTTCCCCTTCGGTGCCCTTCCCGCGGGTGGCGCGGAGACGCCGACGTTCCTCTCCTACGTGCTGGAGCGGCGGCTGTCCCGCAAGAAGGACGAGTTCGGCCACGGCGCGATCGAGGGCGTCGCGGGGCCGGAGGCCGCCAACAACGCCAGCGCGGCCGGCATGTTCGTCCCTCTTCTCGCACTCGGCCTCCCGGTGACCGCGACCGCGGCCGTCCTGCTCGCCGCCATGCGCACCTACGGGATCGTGCCCGGGCCGACCCTGATGACCGACCAGCCCGACCTCGTCTGGACCCTGCTGGCCAGCCTGCTCATCGGCAACACCCTGTTGCTGGTGATCAACCTGCCGCTCGCCCCGCTGTGGGCCAAGCTGCTGCAGATCCCGCGACCGCAGCTCTACGCGGGCATCCTCTTCTTCGCCTCGCTCGGCGCCTACGCCGTCAACCAGAGCGCCTTCGACGTCGCCCTGCTGCTGGTCTTCGGAGCCGTGGGCTTCGCCGTACGTCGCTTCGGGATCCCGATCCTGCCGCTGATCCTCGGCGTCATCATCGGCCCGCTCATGGAGACCAAGATGCGAGAGGCGCTCGACCTCTCCGACGGCGAGATCAGCGGGCTCTTCAACGAGCCGCTCGCGATCGCCATCTACGTGCTCCTGGCGCTCATCCTGGTGCTGCCACCCATCATCCAGCGTGTCCGCGGGCGCCCGCTCGTTCCGCACGAGCTCGACGAGCTGTCGGACGAGCAGTTCGGACGACCAGGAGACCCGGCGATGAGCGTGGTGGTGGGCTACATCCCCAACGAGTACGGCGAAGCCGCGCTCAGCGAGGCGCTGCTCGAGGCCCAGCGACGAGGCACCGGCCTGGTCGTCGTCAACACGACGAGAGGCGACTCGCTGGTCGACAAGAAGTACGTCGGGGAGCTGGGCCGCACCGAGCTCGAACGGCGGCTCGCCGCGGCCCCGGTCGATGTCGAGCTGCGCCAGACGATCGGAGCCGACGTCGCCGACGAGATCCTCGACGTGGCCCGCGAGGTCGCTGCCGAGGCCCTGGTCATCGGCATCCGGCACCGCAGCCAGGTCGGCAAGCTGCTGATGGGCAGCGTCGCCACCCGGCTGTTGATGGAGGCCCCCTGCCCGGTGATCGCAGTCAAGCCGTGACCGGGCGTCTGATGGTGCTGCGCGGGGGCGGCGCTAGACTCCGGTGGTGACAACGACCGCTTCTCCTCCGGTCGCGAGCGCCTCGACCGGCCCTGACGTCGCCGACATCACGGCCTCCGACGCCTCGCTGCGCCGGTTCCTGCACGGCCTCCCCGGCGTCGACCAGGTCGGCGCGGAGGCCCGCGCCGCGACCCTGTCGACCCGGTCGATCAAGACCACGGCCAAGTCGTGGGCGATCGACCTGGCGATCACGATGATCGACCTCACGACGCTGGAGGGTCAGGACACCCCCGGCAAGGTCCGCGCGCTGTGCGCCAAGGCGATGCGCCCCGACCCGTCCGAGCCCGACACCCCCAAGGTCGCCGCGATCTGCGTCTACCCCGACATGGTCCCGGTGGCCGTCGAGGCCCTGCGCGGCAGCGGCGTGCACGTCGCCAGCGTCGCGACCGCCTTCCCCAGCGGCCGGGCCAGCATGCCGGTCAAGCTCACCGACACCCGGGACGCCGTCGCCGCCGGTGCCGACGAGATCGACATGGTCATCGACCGCGGCGCCTTCCTGTCCGGCCGCTACCTCGAGGTCTTCGACGAGATCGTCGCGGTCAAGGAGGCCTGCGGGCCGGCGCACCTCAAGGTCATCCTCGAGACCGGCGAGCTGGTCACCTACGACAACGTCCGGCGCGCGTCCTGGCTGGCGATGCTGGCCGGCGGCGACTTCATCAAGACCTCGACCGGCAAGATCGCGCCCGCGGCGACCCTGCCGGTGACGCTGGTCATGCTCGAGGCGGTCCGCGACTTCCGGGCGGCGACCGGGCGCCAGGTCGGCGTCAAGCCGGCCGGCGGCATCCGCACCACCAAGGACGCCATCAAGTACCTCGTGCTCGTCAACGAGACGGTCGGCGACGACTGGCTGGACCCCGACTGGTTCCGCCTCGGCGCCTCCAGCCTGCTCAACGACCTGCTCATGCAGCGCACCAAGATCGCCACCGGCCGCTACAGCGGGCCCGACTACTTCACCCTCGACTAGGCAGAGGCATCCGTTGACTTCCAAGAAGTTCGACTACGCACCGGCGCCGGAGTCCCGAGCGATCCTCGACCTCCAGCCGTCGTACGGGCTGTTCATCGACGGCGCAGTTCGTCGACACCGATCGACGGCCGCGCCTTCAAGACGATCAGCCCGGCGTCGGAGGAGGTGCTGGCCGAGATCACCGAGGCCGGCCCGGCCGACGTCGACCGCGCGGTCGCCGCCGCGCGCAAGGCCTACGACAAGGTCTGGTCCAAGATGCCGGCCCGCGAGCGCGGCAAGTACCTGTTCCGCATCGCGCGCATCCTGCAGGAGCGGGCCCGCGAGCTCGCGGTGCTCGAGTCGCTCGACAACGGCAAGCCGATCCGCGAGTCGCGCGACGTCGACATCCCGCTGGTGGCGGCCTGGTTCTTCCACTACGCCGGCTGGGCCGACAAGCTCGACCACGCCGGCTTCGGGCCCAACCCGAAGCCGCTCGGCGTCGCCGGCCAGGTCATCCCGTGGAACTTCCCGCTGCTCATGCTGGCCTGGAAGATCGCGCCGGCGCTGGCGTGCGGCAACACCGTCGTGCTCAAGCCGGCCGAGACCACGCCGCTGACCGCGCTGCTGTTCGCCGAGATCTGCCAGCAGGCCGACCTGCCGCCCGGCGTCGTCAACATCGTCACCGGCGCCGGCGAGACCGGCCGCGCGCTGGTCGAGCACGACGACGTCGACAAGGTCGCGTTCACCGGCTCGACCGAGGTCGGCAAGATGATCGCCCGCTCCACCGCGGGCAGCAAGAAGAAGGTCACCCTCGAGCTCGGCGGCAAGGCCGCCAACATCGTGTTCGACGACGCGCCGGTCGACCAGGCCGTCGAGGGCATCGTCAACGGCATCTTCTTCAACCAGGGCCACGTCTGCTGCGCCGGCTCGCGGCTGCTCGTGCAGGAGAGCGCGTACGACGAGGTGCTCGTCCTCGCTCAAGCGCCGCCTCGGCACCCTGCGCCTCGGTGACCCGCTGGACAAGAACACCGACATCGGCGCCATCAACTCCGCCGAGCAGCTGGCCCGGATCCGGGAGCTCTCCGACGTCGGCGAGGCCGAGGGCGCCGAGCGCTGGTCGCCGGCCTGCGACCTGCCGGACAAGGGCTTCTGGTTCCCGCCGACGCTGTTCACCGGCGTGACGCAGGCCCACCGGATCGCCCGCGAGGAGATCTTCGGCCCGGTGCTGTCGGTGCTGACCTTCCGCACGCCGGACGAGGCCGTCGAGAAGGCCAACAACTCGCCGTACGGCCTGTCGGCCGGCGTCTGGACCGACAAGGGCTCGCGGATCCTCTGGATGGCCGACCAGCTGCGCGCCGGCGTCGTGTGGGCCAACACGTTCAACCGCTTCGACCCGGCCTCGCCGTTCGGCGGCTACAAGGAGTCGGGCTACGGCCGCGAGGGCGGCCGCCACGGGCTGGAGGCCTACCTCGATGTCTGATCGCGACTCGACGTCCGCAAGACCTACAAGCTCTACATCGGCGGCAAGTTCCCGCGCTCCGAGAGCGGCCGCTCCTACGAGGTGACCGACGCAAGGGCAAGTTCCTCGCCAACGCCGCGATGGCGCTCGCGCAAGGACGCCCGCGACGCGGTCGTCGCGGCCCGCAAGGCGTTCCCCGGCTGGTCGGCTGCGACGGCGTACAACCGCGGTCAGGTCCTCTACCGGGTGGCCGAGCTGCTCGAGGGCCGGCGCGGCCAGTTCGTCGACGAGGTCGGCGCGGGCGAGGGTCTCTCGCGGAGCAAGGCCGAGGCCGCTGTCGACGCGGCGATCGACCGCTGGGTCTGGTACGCCGGCTGGTCGGACAAGGTCGCCCAGGTGCAGGGCTCGTCCAACCCGGTCGCCGGGCCGTACTTCAACTTCTCGGTGCCCGAGCCGACCGGCGTGGTCGCCGTGCTCGCCCCGCAGGACTCGTCGCTGCTCGGCCTCGTCTCGGTGGTGGCCCCGGCGATCGTCACCGGCAACACCGGTCGTGGTGCTCAGCAGCGAGCTGCGGCCGCTGCCCGCGGTCACGCTCTCCGAGGTGCTCGCGACCTCCGACGTGCCCGGCGGCGTCGTCAACGTCCTCACCGGGCGCACCGACGAGGTCGCCCCCTGGCTGGCCTCGCACATGGACGTCAACGCCATCGACCTCGCCGGCGCGTCGGACGCCACGGTGACCGACCTGCAGGTGGCCGCGGCCGACAACCTCAAGCGGGTGCTGCGGCCGGAGCGCACCGACTGGTCCGCGACCCCGGACATGATGCGGATGCTCGCGCACCTCGAGACCAAGACGGTCTGGCACCCGATCGGCGTCTGAGCACCGGCTCAGTCGAGCGCCGGCTGCAGCTCGGCCTCGGCCAGCGGAGCGGATCCGCCCTGGTGGCGCGGGAGCCGTCGCTCCAGCGCTCTCGGGAACCACCAGTTGGCGTCACCGAGAAGGGTCATGGTCGCCGGCACCAGCACCATGCGGACGAGGGTGGCGTCGACGAAGATCGCCGTGGCCAGGCCGAGGCCGAACATCTTGATGGCCGCGTCCTCACCGAGGACGAAGGCGAGGAACACCGAGATCATGATGAGCGCAGCCGACGTGATGACCCGCCCTGTCGAGGCGATGCCGCGAACGATCGACGTCTCGTTGTCGCCGGTGGCGAGGTACTCCTCGCGCACCCGGGACAGCAGGAAGACCTCGTAGTCCATGGACAGCCCGAACAGGATCGCGAACATGAACATCGGGATGAAGGAGACGATCGGCACCGTCGACTCCAGACCGATCAGACCGGCGCCCCACCCCCACTGGAACACCATGACCATCACGCCGTACGCCGCACCGATGCTGAGCAGGTTGAGGACCACGGCCTTCAGCGGCACCAGCACGGATCGGAAGACCAGCATCAGCAGCACGAACGACATCGCGAGCACCGCGGCGATCAGCACCGGGAGCCGTTCGTTGACGCGTGCACCGACGTCGGCGAAGTTCGCCGTCTGACCACCGACGTGTGCCCGCGCGGGACTGCCTGCGAGCACGCTGGGCAGCACCTCCGCCCGCAACCGCTCGACCGTCGCCTGCGTGGCGGCGTCCTGCGGCCCCGTCGTCGGGATGGCGACGATGACAGCAACACCCGCGCCGGCGTGCAGCTCGGGGGCGCGCACCGAGGCGATCCCCCGGTCGGCCTTGACCGCCTCCACCAGAGGCTCGACCACGGTCGGATCCTCGGCGATGTCGACGGCGATCACCACCGGGCCGTTGCTGCCCGGACCGAAACCCTGGGCCACCAGGTCGTAGGCCTGGCGCTCGGTCCGGCTCTCGGGCAGCGCACCGTCGTCGGGGATGCCGGGACGCAGCGCAACGACCGGGGCGGCGAGAGCGAGCAACAGCACGGTGACGCCCACGGCGTACGGCCATGGGTTGCGGGTCACGTGCCGGACCCATCGTGACCAGCCCGGGTTCACGGAGCCGTCGACACCGCCGCGAGCGGAACGGTGCCCGCGCCGGTTGATGTGCTGCCCGGCCAGGCCCAGGAACGCAGGCAGCAGCGTGACCGAGACGGCCACCATGACGAGGACGACGACCGAGACCGCGATCCCACCTGCGGTCATGAACGGGACGCCGGCCACGACCAGCCCGAGGATCGCCACGACGACGATGCCGCCCGCGACCACCACCGGCTTTCCGGCCGTGGCCAGCGCCGAGCCGACCGACTCCGCAACAGGCAGGCCGCGAGCAAGGTAGTCACGGTGCCGGGTCACGATGAACAAGGCGTAGTCGATGCCCACCCCCAGCCCCACCATGGCCCCGAGGAGGGGCGCCCAGCTCGGGATGTCGATGACGTTGGCGACCAGTGACATGGAGCTGACACCGACGGCGAGTCCGAGCACGGCGGTGCCGAGCGGGAGGGCCGTGGCGATCAGGGACCCGAAGGCGAGGAAGAGGATGAGCGCCGCGACAAGCAGCCCGATGACCTCGCCCACGGCGGGCTGCGGCTGCTCGAACGCGAAGTAGAGGTCGCCACCCATCTCGAGCCGCAGCGGAGACCCCGCCTCGGCCTCGGCACCGAACGCCTTGAGGTTGCTGAGGTCCTGGGCCGAGAGCTCGTCCACCAGCGGGTACTGCAGGCGGATCAGCGCGACGCGGCCGTCCGGCGACACGACCTCCGTGGTCCGCAGGACGTGCGGCAGCCGTGCGGCGTCGCTCCGTCAGACTGGCGAGCGCAGCGCGTGCCTCCGCCGAGTCGACGAAGGTCGCGTCGTCGTCCAACGGGGTCGCCACTACCTGAGCCGTCAGACCGGCATCGCTCGCACCGGCAGCGGCCATCAGCTCGCTCGCCTGCTGGGAGTCGAGACCCGGCACCTGCATGGAGTCCTTGAGCCGGTGCCCGAAGGCGCCGGAAGCCCCCACGACGACGACGGCCAGCACCAGCCAGGAGCCGATCACGACCCAGGGGCGGCGGGCAGCCAGGTGGCCGAGACGGTACAGAGACTTCGACATCATCGGTCGTCCTCCACGGTCGTTGGCGTCAGTGCGACTGCCATGCCGACAGCGTGCTGACGCGACGCGGACGGCACATCGGCCGCAGGGCGCGCGGCTTCCCGTCCCGCAGACGGGTGCGGGTCTGGTCCTTTCGGCCGAGGCGCATGCGCCGGCAGATCCCTAGGCTGGGGTGGTGATCAGCAGCGTGCTCAGGTCCCTGCGGGACGAGCCACGTGCCGCGGCGCCGCCGCCGCGGGTCTGGCGGGACTGGGCGCTGGTCGCTGTCCTGCTGGTGACGGCCGTGATCGAGGGCATCTTTCGCACCGACGTCCCGTGGCGTCCGATAGCGCTCGTCCTCGCCGTGGCGCTGGCGTTCCCGCTGCTCTGGCGGCGGACGCACCCACTCGCCGTCGTCGCGGTTGTCTTCGGCGCCGTCCTCGTGCTGAACCTCGTCACGCTGATCGCTGGTCCGGCCGAACCCGTCGGGCTGTACACGATGATCTACGTGGTGCTGCTCCCCTACTCGTTGCTCCGATGGGGGTCCGGTCGCGAGGTCATCGTCGGGATGTCGGTCATCGTGGTGGCTGCTGTGCTCGGGATCGCCAGCGACTTCAACGGCTTCGGCGAGGCCGCGGCCGGCTTCGTGTTCCTGATGTTCCCCGCAGTTCTCGGCGCCCTGGTCCGCTTCTGGACGACCGCGCGCACCCGGGAGATCGACCAGGTGCGGCTGCGCGAGCGCGAGCAGCTCGCGCGGGAGCTGCACGACACCGTGGCGCACCACGTCTCGGCCATGGTCGTCCGCGCGCAAGCGGGACGGGTGGTTGCGCCGTCCGACCCAGCAGCGGCGGTCGATGCGCTGAGGGTGATCGAGGAGGAAGGGTTCCCGCACCCTCGCCGAGATGCGAACCATGGTGGGCGCCCTCCGCGATCGTGACGATGCCGAGCTCACCCCGCAGAACGGCGTCGCCGACATCGAGCGGCTCGCACGCAACGTCGGCGACGAGCCCCGGGTGAACGTCGGCCTCGCCGGTGACCTCGACGAGCTCAGTCCGACGGTCGGGTCGGCCACCTACCGCATCGCCCAGGAGTCAGTGACGAACGCGCTGCGGCATGCTCGCAACGCCACCCGGATCGACGTGCAGGTCGTCGGAGACCAGGATGCCGTCCGGCTGACCGTCCGGGACGACGGCGACCAGGTCCATCCGTCCGGCGTCAGTGCCGGCTACGGCGTCGTCGGGATGACGGAACGGGCGGCACTCCTCGGCGGGACGCTCGAGGCGGGGCCGGGGCGCGACCATGGCTGGGTGGTCGACGCGCTGCTTCCCCGGGTCCGGCCGGCGCGATGACCATCCGGGTACTCGTCGCCGACGACCAGGAGCTCGTCCGGACCGGGCTGCGCATGATCCTGGACGCTCAGCCCGGCATCCAGGTGGTGGGTGAGGCGAGCAACGGCCGGGAAGCCGTGTCGCTGGCCCGCGAGCTGCGGCCCGACGTCTGCCTGTTCGACATCCGGATGCCCGAGCTCAACGGGCTGGAGGCCACCCGCGCGCTGGCCGGGCCGGAGGTGCCGGACCCGCTCGCCGTGGTGGTGATCACGACGTTCGACCTCGACGAGTACGTCCACGGCGCGCTCAAGGCGGGCGCCCGGGGCTTCCTCCTCAAGGACGCCGGACCTGACCTGCTCCGGCAGGCGATCCACGCCGCAGCCAACGGTGAGGCGTTGATCGCCCCGAGCGTCACGGTGCGGCTGCTGGCTGCGTTCGCCGACGCACCCACCGGCCAGCCGCCGGCCCAGCCGATCGAGCCCCTGACCGCGCGGGAGGAGGAGGTCCTGGTCACCGTCGCTCGGGGCCACACCAACGCCGAGATCGCTGACGAGCTCCACATCAGCCTCAGCACCGTCAAGACGCACCTGGCCAGCCTGATGAACAAGCTCGGCACGAGGAACCGGGTGGAGATCGCCATGTGGGCCTACGAGACGAAGCGCGTCAGGGTCTGAGCGTCCGGCCCGGTAGCCTCCAGGCTGATGACTCCGCAGGCCCGGCTCGTGCTGCTCGCCGGCCCCTCGGGGTCCGGGAAGACGCACCTCGCCGAGGAGTCCGGCCTGCCGTTGCTCGACCTCGACGACTTCTACAAGAACGGTGACGACCCGACCGTGCCGCGGCACCCCACCCTCGGCATCGTCGACTGGGACGACCCGCGGTCCTGGGACGCCGAGGGGGCCCTGGCGGCTCTCGAGGCGATCTGTCGCGACGGGTCCGCCGACGTACCCGTCTACGACATCTCCCGCGACGGCCGGGTCGGCAGCCGCCGCTTCGAGCTGGGCGACCACCGGGCGTTCGTCGGCACCGGCATCTTCGCGGCCGAGCTGGTGGGCCCGGCCCGCGAGCGTGGACTGCTCGCCGACGCCGTCGTCGTACGCCGGTCCCGGGTCAAGAACTTCCTGCGCCGGCTGGCCCGCGACCTGCGCGAGCACCGCAAGCCGCCCCTGACCCTGGTACGGCGGGGACTGCGGCTGCTGCGCGCCGAGCCCGGGGTGGTGGCCCGTCAGGTCGAGCTCGGCTGCCGGCCCTGCGACCGGGCCGGCACGCTGGCCGCGCTCCGGTCGGCCGACGCCTGACGACGCCTGGCGTCGCCGCTGTCAGTCGGCCCAGCCGTGGGAGAGGTCCGCGCACACGTCGACGGCGAGCTCGATGAACCGGGTCGCGGTCGCCGGCAGCTGCCGGTCGACGTGCCAGACGACGCCGAGCTGCCGCGCGGGAAGGGCCGGCGAGATCGGCAGCACCAGGACCTGCGGGTCGTCCTCGTCGACGGTCAGCCGCGGCATGACCGCGTAGCCGAGGCCGGCGGCGACGAACCCCTGGATCGTCGGGTTGTCGTTGGACCGGAAGACGAAGCTGGGCTCGCTGCCGGTGCGGCGCAGCCGGCGGACCAGCTCGTCGTCGAGGTCGTGGTCGGAGAACCCGATCAGCGGCAGCCGGGCCGCCTGGCGCAGGCTCACGGACCCGGACGCCGCCCTCCGGCGCGCCGGCCGGCGCCAGGCAGACGAACGGGTCGTCCAGCACCCGGCGTACGGCGAACGGCCCCTCGCCGACGGGCAGCGGGCTGAACGACAGGTCGAACGCGCCGGACTCCACACCGTGCGTGAGGTCGGCATAGGTGTGCGTCTCCTCGGCCTCCAGCTCGACGTCCGGCCAGTCCTCCCGGAACCGGCGCAGCAGCAGCGGCAGCACCTTGGTGCCGATGCTCTGCATGATGCCGACCCGCAGCGTGCCGCGCTCGCCGGCGAGCAGCTGGGCGATGTCGGCCTGGGCCGCGTGCAGCCGGGCCACCACCGCGCGGGCGTGCACCACCAGCGACTCCCCGACCGCGGTGAGGTGCACCCGTCGCGGACCGCCCGGCCGGACCAGCAGCGGCGCCCCGACGGCCCGCTCGAGGCTGGCGACCTGCTGGCTGACCGCCGACTGGGTGTAGCCGAGCTGCAGCGCCGCCGCGCTGAAGGTGCCGGTGTCGACGACCGCCATCAGCGCCACCAGCTGGCGGGTGTCCCAGCCGGGCGGCGCGAGCGAACTATCAGACGGACTGATGATGTCTCCTCAGAACTGCGATTGTGCTAATGCTAATCGAGCGGCCGACGATAGATCCATGTTCGTCACCGACTGCCAGGCGTGCGGCCTGCGCGAGCTGCGCGGCCCCCGCTCCATCGAGCTCATCGTCAACACCGACCACGGCGCCGACCTGGTCTACCGCTGCACCCGCTGCGAGGCCGTCAACGTGCTGTCCCCGCAGCAGCCGGCCGCCCGGACCGCTCCGCTCGTCGCCGCCTGACCAGCGGCTCGGCGCTGCATCGCCGGGCGATCGGTCATGCCAGGGCCGCGTACCCGGGCTTGATGACGTCCTCGATCAGCGCGAGCCGCTCGTCGAACGGGATGAAGGCCGACTTCATCGCGTTCACGGTGAACCACCGGAAGTCGTCGAGGTCGTAGCCGAAGGCCTCCTGGAGCTGGACGAACTCGCGCGTCATCGACGTACCGCTCATCAGGCGGTTGTCGGTGTTGATGGTCACCCGGAAGTGCAGGCGGCGCAGCAGCCCGATCGGGTGCTCCTCGATCGAGGTGGCCGCGCCGGTCATGACGTTGGACGTCGGCGCCATCTCGAGCGGGATGCGCTTGTCGCGCACGTAGGCCGCGAGCCGGCCGAGGGTCGCCTCGCCGTCGGGGCCGACCGTGATGTCGTCGATGATCCGGACCCCGTGGCCGAGCCGGTCGGCGCCGCACCACTGGATGGCCTGCCAGATCGAGGGCAGCCCGAAGCCCTCGCCGGCGTGGATCGTGAAGTGGGCGTTCTCCCGCTGGAGGTACTCGAAGGCGTCCAGGTGCCGGGTCGGCGGGTGGCCGGCCTCGGCGCCGGCGATGTCGAAGCCGACGACCCCGTCGTCGCGGTAGCGGACGGCCAGCTCGGCGATCTCCATCGACCGGGCGGCGTGCCGCATGGCGGTGAGCAGGGCCCCGACCCGGATCGGCGTACCGGCTGCTGCGGCGCGGCGCTCCCCCTCGCGGAAGCCGGCGTTGACCGCCTCGACGACCTCGGGGAGGTCCATCCCGCCGACCACGTGCAGCTCCGGCGCGTAGCGGACCTCGGCGTAGACCACCCCGTCGGCGGCGAGGTCCTCGGCGCACTCCGCGGCGACCCGGGCCAGCGCGGCGGGGGTCTGCATGACCCCCACCGTGTGGGCGAAGGTCTCCAGGTAGCGCTCGAGGGAGCCGGAGTTGGCGGCGTCGTAGAACCAGTGCGACAGCTTGTCGGCGTCGGTGGCCGGGAGGTCGTCGTACCCGGTCTCCGCGGCCAGCTCGACCACCGTCAGCGGGCGTACGCCGCCGTCCAGGTGGTCGTGCAGGAGCACTTTGGGGGCTTTGCGCAGGTGATCGGCAGTCCAAGAGTTGGTCACGGGAGGACGCTACCGTCTGCCAGACTCTCAACTTCCGGCTGTTCCGGCACGATGAAGGAGTTATGACGGTGGGTGCGCGCGAGGACGTCCGGATCATCCGGCCTGCCGCGATCCTGGACGAACGGGCCGCTGCCCAGGTCCTGCAGCAGCTGCGCCGGCTGGACGTGTCGGCCGGCGGGCGTCTGGAACGCCACGTCCTCGCTCTGGCAGCGCTACGACGCCCCGTGGGACGGCGTGGGCGGCACCCGCGGCGAGGCACAGCTGCTCGGCTCGATCGCGGTCATGTACGACAGCCCGCACCGCCACGAGATCACGATCTACAAGGTCACGGTCACCGAGAACGGCCTGGACCAGGGCTGGACCGTCGAGAGCCTCTGCGACGACGCGCTGATCTGGGCCGGGCTGACCATCGCCACCTGCCCGCGCGCCGAGCTCACCTCGCCGCCGATCGCCGACCCGTTCCGCCTCCGCGACGGCCGCCGCGCCCTGACCCTCGAGCGCCCCGCGACCCGAAGTTGATCACGCTGACGTGATCAACGTGCTGGGTGCGGTGAATTCACCGCACCCAGCGTGGTTGATCACGCTCGCGTGATCAACTTCCTCGGGGTCGCGGTGGGCCAGGTCGGGGTCGAACGCCGGCAGGCAGACCGCGACGTACTCCGCGCCCTCGGCGCCGACCAGGTAGCGCACCCGCTCGCCGGACCGGGTGATGACCGCCTGCCCGGCCGAGCACCTCGAGCGAGCCGCCGCCGTGCTCGACGACCACCGAGCCGCGCAGCACGAGGGTGACCTCGTCGAACTCGGGCGCCTGGGCCGGCTCGGACCATCCGGGCGGCGCCTGCATGTGGGCGACCGAGACCGCGCTGGTCCCGGACGTCACCTTGCCGACGTACTCGTCGATGACCTTGCCGCCCGGCACCGGGATCCGGGTCGGGGCCTCGATCAGCTGGGGCACGGCGCTCCTCGGGGTCAGCCGACCCGGTCGAGGACCAGGTCGGGCAGGTCGGGCCGGGAGCCCTCCGGAGCCACCGTGACGGCGCCGGCCAGCACCTCCTCGGCGCGGGCGAACCGGTCCGGCTCGTCGGTGTGCAGGGTGAACAGCGGCTCGCCGGCGCGCACCACGGCGCCGGGCTTGGCGTGCAGCTCGATGCCGGCGCCGGCCTGCACCGGGTCCTCCTTGCGGGCCCGGCCGGCGCCCAGCCGCCAGGCGGCGACCCCGACGGCGTAGCGCGTCCATGCTCGACCAGCACGCCGTCGGCGGGCGCCGCGACGACCTGGGTCTCGCGGGCCGTGGGCAGCGGCGCGTCCGGGTCGCCGCCCTGGGCGCGGATCATCCGCCGCCAGACGTCCATCGCCGCTGCCGTCGGCCAGCCGGTCGGCCGGGTCGACGCCGTCCACGCCGGCCGCCGCGAGCATCTCGCGGGCCAGGGTCGACGGTGAGCTCGACGACGTCGGCGGGGCCGCCGCCGGCGAGCACCTCGACCGACTCGCGGACCTCCAGCGCGTTGCCGGCGGTCAGGCCGAGCGGGGTGGACATGTCGGTGAGCAGGGCGACGGTGCGTACGCCGTGCGTCGGTGCCCAGCGCGACCATCGTCTCGGCCAGCTCGCGGGCGCCGGCCGACGTCCTTCATGAAGGCGCCGGAGCCGACCTTGACGTCCAGCACCAGCGCGCCGGTGCCCTCGGCGATCTTCTTGCTCATGATCGAGCTGGCGATCAGCGGGATCGCCTCGACCGTGCCGGTGACGTCGCGCAGCGCGTAGAGCTTCTTGTCGGCCGGCGCCAGGTCGTCGCCGGCCGCGCAGATCGACCGCGCCGACGTCGCCGAGCTGGGCGAGCATCTCGTCGTGGGTGAGCGTGGCCCGCCAGCCGGGGATCGACTCGAGCTTGTCCAGCGTGCCGCCGGTGTGGCCGAGCCCGCGCCCGGACAGCTGCGGCACGGCGGCGCCGCAGGCCGCGACCAGCGGCGCCAGCGGCAGGGTGATCTTGTCGCCGACGCCGCCGGTGGAGTGCTTGTCGGCGGTGGGGCGGCCGCGCAACGCTCCGCGGGGAACGACATCCGGTCGCCGGAGGCGATCATCGCGTCGGTCCAGCGGGCGATCTCGCGCCGGTCCATCCCGTTGAGCAGGATCGCCATGGCCAGCGCGGACATCTGCTCGTCGGCGACCTCGCCGCGGGTGTAGGCGTCGATCACCCAGTCGATCTGGCCGTCGGAGAGCGCCTCGCCGGTCGCGCTTGGTGCGGATGACCTCGACCGCGTCGTGCTCGCTCACTTACGGGTCCTCCAGGTCGTCGGGGCCGAAGGCGTCGGGCAGCACCTCGGTCATCGGCCGGATGCCGCGGACGGTCTCGAGCAGCAGTCCGGGCCGCCGTGCTCCCACAGCAGCTGCCGGCAGCGGCCGCACGGCATCAGCGCGTTGCCGTGCCCGTCGACGCAGACGAAGGCCACCAGCCGGCCGCCGCCGCTGGCGTGCAGCGCGGAGACCAGGCCGCACTCGGCGCACAGCCCCACGCCGTACGACGCGTTCTCGACGTTGCAGCCGGCGACCACCCGGCCGTCGTCGACCAGGCCGGCCGCGCCGACCGGGAAGCTGCGAGTACGGCGCGTAGGCGCGCGCCATCACCGCGGTCGCCGCCTCGCGCAGCGCGGCCCAGTCGGCCTCGGTGACCTCAGCCACCCTGGCCCCGCCGGTAGGGCAAGTCCGTCGGCTGCCGGCATTCGCAGCCGTTGCGACGCCAGGGCGAGCACCAGCAGGGTGGTGACGTACGGCGTCATGGTGGTGAAGTCGCCCGGCACCGCGTCGGTCTGGGAGTACCAGGCCAGCACCGGCCGACGCCGACGACCGCGCAGATGAACGCGGACAGCAGCTGCTTGCGCATCGCCAGCGAAGACGCCGGCGGCGATCAGCAGCACGACCGCGACGAGCAGCAGCAGGGCGTGCACCGACTCGCCGCCGCGGCGCAGCTGCAGCGCGTCGGTGTAGCCGAACAGCCCGGCGCCGGCGGCGAGCCCGCCCGGGCGCCAGTTGCCGAAGATCATCGCGGCCAGGCCGATGTACCCGCGGCCGCCGGTTGGCCCTCGCGGTAGACGTTGCCGGCGACGATCGCGAGGAAGGCGCCGCCGAGCCCGGCGAACGCGCCGGAGACGAGCACGGCGCAGTACTTGTATCAGGTAGACGTTGACGCCAGCGACTCGGCCGCGACCGGGTTCTCGCCGCAGGACCGCAGCCGCAGGCCGAACGCGGTGCGCCACAGCACGACGTAGGAGCCGCATCAGCAGCAGGATCGCGAGCACGGTCAGCAGCGACACTCCGGTGAGCAGACCGCGGGCGATCGCCGGCGAGGTCGGAGACCGAGGAACCAGTCCTTCTCCTGCAGGTCGACCAACGGTTCGGCCAGGCCCGGGCACCGAGACGCTCGGCGATGTCCGGTGTCGGCGGCGACTGCGGTCTCGCCGCCGCCCGCGCACGCCGTCGAAGGCGATCACCGACGAGGAACTGGGTGACGCCGAGGCCGAGGATGTTGATCGCGACACCGGAGACGATGTGGTCGACGCCGAAGGTCACGGTGGCGATCGCGTGCAGCAGCCCGCCGACCGCGCCGAAGAGCAGGCCGAACAGGACGCCGGCCCACGGGCCGCACTGGTAGCCGGCCCAGCCGGCGCCCAAGGTGCCGAGGATCATCATGCCTTCGAGGCCGATGTTGACCACGCCGGCCCGCTCGGCCCACAGACCGCCGAGACCGGCCAGGCCGATCGGCACGGCCAGGGCCGAGCGCGGCGCCGATGGTGCCGCTGGAGGTGAGGTCGTCGGCGCCGGTGATCGCACGCGACGACGCGGAGCAGCACGATCAGCACGGCGATCGAGATCAGCACCCGCGGCAGCCCGGCCTTGGGCAGCCGGCGCTCGGCGTCGGAGCCAGGCGGCAGCCGTGCGTCGGTAGTCCCGGCGTGCTCATGCCGTCACCTCCGCCGGTCCGGAGGTCCAGCAGGTCCGGACGGCCCGGAGGGTCTGGACTGCGCGAGCTCGCGGCTCACCCGGCGCTGCTCGGCGACGATGCCGTAGCGCCGGACCAGCTCGTACGCGATGACGACCGACAGCACGATGACGCCCTGCATGATCATGACGATCTCCTTCGAGATGTCGTTGATCTCCAGGATGATCGCCGACGAGTCGAGGAACGCGAACAGCAGCGCGCCGAGCGCGATGCCGATCGGCGTTGTTGCGGCCGAGCAGCGCGATGGCGATGCCGGTGAAGCCGAGCCCGGCCGGGAAGTCCAGGCTGTACGACCGGCTGTCGCCGCCGAGCAGCTGCGGCATGCCGACCAGGCCGGCCACCGCGCCGGAGATCAGCAGCGAGATGACCACCATCCGCTTGACGTTGACCCCGCTGGCCACCGCGGCGCTCTCGGACCGCCCGGTGGCGCGCAGGTCGAAGCCGAACCGGGTCCGGCCGAGCACGACGGTGTAGACGACGCCGGCCAGGACCGCGACGACGATGAAGCCGAAGACGTCCAGGTCGGGCGCCGGGGATCAGCGGGATGCCCGGGAAGCGCACCGGACTCGGGGATCGGCTTGGTGCCGATGTTGTTGCTGCCGGCGATGTCGACCTTCACCTGGCGCAGCAGGTAGGCGATCAGCGAGGTGGCGATCGCGTTCAGCATGATCGTCGAGATGACCTCGCTGACGCCGCGGGTCGACCTTGAGCACGGCCGCGATGCCGGCCCACATCGCGCCGACGACCATCGCGGTCAGGACGATGACGGTGATGTGCAGCGGCTTGGGCAGCGAGAGCTGGCTGCCGACGACGGCGGCGGTGAAGGCCGCCAGCCGGTACTGGCCGTCGACGCCGATGTTGAACAGGTTCATCCGGAAGCCGATCGGCCACCGCGAGCGCGGCCAGGTAGTACGACGGTGCCCTGGTTCAGGATCTGGGCGATGACCCGGCGCTCGGTGCCGTAGTCCGCACATCTGCTTCACCGTGGCCCAGACCGGGTCACCGGTGGCGACGCAGCACCAGGGCGGTGACCAGCAGCGCGAACGCGATCGCGATCAGCGGCGCCGCCACCGCGAGCACGATCCGGCGTACGTCGAGGCGCCTCATGCCTTCTTCTCCCCTGCGCCGGTCATCGCCGCCCCGAGCTCCTCCGGCGTGACCGCCGCCGGGTCGACGTCGGCGACGAACCGGCCGCGCAGGATCACCTTCATCGTGTCCGACAGGCCGATCAGCTCGTCCAGGTCGGCCGAGATGAGCAGCACCGCCAGGCCGTTGCGGCGGGCCTCGCGGATGTGGTCCCAGATCGCGGCCTGCGCGCCGACGTCGACGCCGCGGGTCGGGTGCGAGGCGATGAGCACCTTGGGCTCGCCGCTCATCTCCCGGCCGACGATGAGCTTCTGCTGGTTGCCGCCGGACAGCGAGGCGGCCAGGACGTCGATGCCGGGCGTGCGGACGTCGTACGCGTCGACGATCCGCTGGCTGTCCTTGCGCGCGCCGGCCCGGTCGATCCAGACGGCCCTTGCACGTTCGGCGCCTCGGTCTGGTGGCCGAGGATCCGGTTCTCCCACAGCGGCGCGTCGAGCAGCAGGCCGTGCCGGTGCCGGTCCTCGGGGATGTAGCCGATGCCGGGCTCGCGCCGCTGCCGGGTCGTCCAGTCGGTGATGTCGGTGCCGCCGACGCTGATCCGGCCGGACTCGAGCACCCGCATGCCCATGATGGCCTCGACCAGCTCGGCCTGGCCGTTGCCCTCGACCCCGGCGATGCCGAGGACCTCGCCGCGGTGGATCTCGAAGGTGATGTCCTCGATCAGCGCCCGCCCGGCCGCCGAGCCGGACCGGTGAGGCCCTCGACGCTGAGCTCGACCTGGTCGGTGACGGTGGACTCGCGGGTCTCCGGCGTCGGCAGCTCGCTGCCCACCATCAGCTCGGCGAGCTGGCGGGCGGTGACGCTCTTGGGCTCGACGGTCGCGACGGTGGTGCCGCGCCGGATCACGGTGATCTCGTCGGCGACCGCGAGCACCTCGTCCAGCTTGTGCGAGATGAAGATGACGGTCAGGCCCTCGCTCTTGAGCTCGCGCAGGTTGTCGAAGAGCTCGTCGACCTCCTGCGGCACCAGCACGGCGGTGGGCTCGTCCAGGATGAGGATCTTCGCGCCGCGGTAGAGCACCTTGAGGATCTCGACCCGCTGCCGGTCGCCGACGCCGAGGTCCTCGACCAGGACGTCGGGCTCGACGTCCAGGCCGTAGGAGTCGGAGATCTCCTTGATCCGCTTCTTGGCCGCCCCGAAGCCGAGCAGCCCGGCCTTCGTCGGCTCGCTGCCCAGGACGACGTTCTCCAGCACGGTGAGGTTGTCGGCCAGCATGAAGTGCTGGTGCACCATGCCGATGCCGGCGTCGATCGCGTCGCCCGGCGAGTGGAAGCTGGTCTCGCTGCCGTTGACCGAGATGGTGCCCTCGTCCGGGCGCTGCATCCCGTAGAGGATCTTCATCAGGGTGGACTTGCCGGCGCCGTTCTCGCCGACGATGGCGTGCACCTGGCCACGCCGGACGACGATGTTGATGTCGCGGTTGGCGACCACACCGGGGAACCGCTTGGTGATGCCGCGCAGCTCGACCGCGGCGTCGGCCGGCGCCTCCACCGGCGGGGGGGCACTCGTCGTGGCGATGAGACACCTTCCTGGGCCGACGACGCCGGCGGGGGCGTCGGATGGGCGTTCAGGGCTGCACGCTAGCGGGTGGGCCCGGAACAGACGACCGGGCCCGGGGAGACGCTATCGCCTCCTCGGACCCGGTCGTGGGTCGAGCCGTGTACTCGGTCGTGCTACTCGGTCGGAACCGTGATCTCGCCGGAGATGATCTTCTCCTTGTACTCGTCCAGCTTGGTGGTGATGTCGTCGATCTGGCCACCAGTGGTCGAGTAGCCGACGCCGTCCTTCTCGAGGTCGTACGTCGTCGGGCCAGCGGTGAACGCGTCGTCGACGACCGACTTGATGAAGTCGTAGACGGCCACGTCGACCTTCTTGAGCATCGACGTCATGATGACGTCCTTGACCTTCGGGTCAGCGGTGTTGTACTGGTCCGAGTCGACGCCGATGGCCTTGCCACCAGCAGCCTGTGCGGCCTCGAACACGCCGCCACCGGAACCGCCGGCGGCCTGGTAGACGACGTCGGCGCCGGCGTCGAACATGCCGGCAGCGGCCGTCTTGCCCTTGGCCGGGTCACCGAAGCCGGAGAAGTCCGGCGGCTGGGTCAGGTACTTGACCTGAACCTCGATGTCCGGGTTCACCGCCTTCGCGCCGGCCGTGTAGCCAGCCTCGAACTTCTTGATCAGCGGAACCTCGACGCCGCCGACGAAGCCGATGTTGCCGGTCTTCGACTTCATGGCCGCGGCCGCTCCGACCAGGAACGAACCCTGCTCCTCGGCGAAGAGGAGGTTGGCGATGTTGTCACCGAGGGCAGCACCGTCGTCGATGATCGCGAACTGCGTGTCCGGCAGCTCCTTGGCGACCTTGGCGACCGCGCCGGAGTAGGCGAAGCCGACCGCGATGACGGGGTTGTACCCGGCGTTGGCGAGCACGCGGAGGCGCTCCTCCTTGGCGGTGTCGGCCTCACCGTTGCTGGCCTCGGCCTCCTTGGTCTCGACGCCGAACTCGCCGGCGGCCTTGTCCAGGCCGGCCGCAGCGGAGTCGTTGAAGGACTGGTCGCCTCGGCCGCCGATGTCGTAGGCCAGACCGACCTTGACGTCGCTGGCGGGGGCGCTGCTGCTGCCCGTGGCTTCCGGAGTCGTCTCTGGGTCGTCGTCGCCGCCGCAGGCGGTGAGGACGAGGGCGCCGGCGAGAAGCGCCGACACCAGTGTGGTCACCCGTCGCAAAGGGTGTCTCCTTCCATGGGGCCGGACACCATCTGTCGCGATCGGTGCGCCGGAGCCGACCGTCGTTCGGCCGGGCGTGCGCACTGTAGCCAACCTGACGCCTGGATTCCTCCGGGACGGCAAGATGTCACACAACCTGTTATCAGAACGAGAGCAAGGCGACGTAAGTCGCGCCCACCAGGACCCGCGCTCCCACGGAGATCGCCCGCTCATCGGCGTCGAACATGCCCTGGTGAAGGTCCCGCCGGTCCTCTTCGGGCACCTCGGGCGGGCTCACCCCGAGCCGGGCCAGCGCCCCGGGCACGTTCGGGAGGTACCAGGCGAAATCCTCGCCGCCCAGGCTCTGCTCGGTGCCGACGACGGCGTCCGGGCCCTCGGTCTCCCGCACCGCGGCGGCGAGCACCTCCACGCTGGTGGCCTCGTTGTCCACCGGCGGCACGTTGCGGGTGTAGGTCACCTCGGCGCGGACCCGGTACGGCGCCACGATCGCGGCGACCAGCGACTCCACCAGCTCGGGAGCCCCGTCCCAGGCGCCGGCGTCCAGGCAGCGCACGGTGCCCTCGACCTCCCCGGTCGTGGGGATCGCGTTGGCGGCCCGGCCGGCGGCCACCCGGCCCCAGACCAGGCTCAGCGCGGCCCGCGGGTCGACCCGCCGGGACAGCGCGGCCGGCAGCTCGGTGACGACCTTGCCGAGCGCGAACACCAGGTCGGCGGTCAGGTGCGGCCGCGCGGTGTGCCCGCCGGGGCCGTGCAGGCGCACCATCAGCTGGTCGGCGGAGCCGGTGATCGCGCCGGCGCGCAGCCCGACCCGGCCGACGTCGGTGCGCGGGTCGCAGTGCAGGGCGAAGATCCGCTCCAGCCCCGCCGCGCCGCCGGCCTCCACGACGGCCAGCGCGCCGCTGCGCGGCGACTCCTCGGCCGGCTGGAAGATCAACCGGGCCGCGCCCGGCAGCAGGCCCTCGGCGGCCAGCTCGGCCAGCACCAGCCCGGCGCCCAGCACGGCGGTGGTGTGCAGGTCGTGCCCGCAGGCGTGGCAGACGCCGGGCACCGTCGACGCGTACGGCACCGTCTTGCCGTCGACGATCGGCAGCGCGTCCAGGTCGGCCCGCAGGCCGATCACCCGGTCGCCGGAGCCGATGTCGCAGACCAGGCCGGTGCCGCCCGGCAGGACCTTGGGGCTGAGCCCGGCCGCCTGCAGCCGCTCCCGGACCAGCCGGGTGGTGCGGACCTCGGCCCAGGACAGCTCCGGGTGGGCGTGCAGGTCGCGGCGCAGCGCCACCAGCTCGTCGTGGTGGGCCTTGACCCGGGCCGCCACGTCCGGCGGGACCACGCCGTCACGCAGCGGGTCGATGGTCGAGGTCACCTGCGCGACCTTACCGCCGCATGACCGCAGATATCCCAGGATCGGATAGCCATTCGGGGCTGCAGAACTGTATCCGATCTCCGGAACGGGAGGTACGGCGACCCTTGACCGCAGTGTCCCAGGAGGCGGCAGGCGCAGCTGCCTAGAAGGCGTCGGCGGGGTGGTGGATGCCCCAGACCTCGCGCAGCACGTTGCAGACCTCGCCGACGGTGGCCCGGGCCCGCAGCGCGTCGTGCATCGGGTAGAGCACGTTGTCGGTCCCCTCGGCGGCCGCCCGCAGCGCCGCCAGGTGCCGGTCGACCTCGGCGCCGTCGCGGTCCGCGCGCAGCCGCGCGAGCCGGTCGGCCTGCTGGGCCTCGATCGTCGGGTCGACCCGCAGCGGCTCGTAGATCTCGTCGGCCTCCCGGGCGAACCGGTTGACGCCCACCACGGTGCGGGAGCCGTCCTCGACCGAGCGCACCACGTCGTACGCCGACTTCTCGATCTCGCGCTTCTGGTAGCCGGCCTCGATCGCGGCGACTGCGCCGCCGAGGTCCTCGACCGTCTCCATCAGCTCGCGGATCGCCGCCTCGATCTCGTCGGTCATCGCCTCGACCGCGTACGAGCCGGCGAACGGGTCGACGGTCGCGGTCAGGTCGGACTCGTAGGCGATCACCTGCTGGGTCCGCAGGGCCAGCCGGGCCGCCTTCTCGGTCGGCAGGGCGATGGCCTCGTCGTAGGAGTTGGTGTGCAGCGACTGGGTGCCGCCCAGCACCGCGGCCAGCGCCTGCACGGTGACCCGCACCATGTTGACCTCGGGCTGCTGCGCGGTCAGCTGCACGCCGGCGGTCTGGGTGTGGAAGCGCAGCATCAGCGACCGCGGGTCCTGCGCGCCGAACTCGTCGCGCATCACCTGGGCCCAGATCCGCCGGGCGGCCCGGAACTTCGCGACCTCCTCGAGCAGCGTGGTGCGCGCCACGAAGAAGAACGACAGCCGCGGCGCGATGTCGTCGACCGCCAGCCCGGCCGCCAGGGCCGCCCGCACGTACTCGCGCGCGTTGGCCAGCGTGAACGCGACCTCCTGCGCGGGCGTCGCCCCCGCCTCGGCCATGTGGTAGCCGGAGATGGAGATGGTGTTCCAGCGCGGGATCTCCTTGTGGCAGTAGGCGAAGATGTCGGAGATCAGCCGCAGCGACTGCTTCGGCGGGTAGATGTAGGTGCCCCGGGCGATGTACTCCTTCAGCACGTCGTTCTGGATCGTGCCGGTCAGCTGCGCCGGGTCGACGCCCTGCTCCTCGCCCACCAGCTGGTAGAGCAGCAGCAGCAGCGCGGCCGGCGCGTTGATCGTCATCGACGTCGACACCTCGCCCAGCGGGATGCCGTCGAACAGCGTGCGCATGTCCTCGACCGAGTCGATGGCGACGCCGACCTTGCCGACCTCGCCCGAGGCGCGCGGGTCGTCGGAGTCCATGCCCATCTGGGTCGGCAGGTCGAAGGCGACCGACAGGCCACCGGTGCCCGCCTCGACCAGCCGGTGGTAGCGCTCGTTGGACTCGGTGGCGGTGCCGAACCCGGCGTACTGCCGCATCGTCCACGGCCGGCCGGTGTACATCGACGGGTAGACGCCGCGGGTGTACGGGTAGGTCCCCGGCTCCCCCAGCCGCTCCCCCGGGTCCCAGCCGTCGAGCGCATCCGGCCCGTAGACGGGCTCGATGGGCAGACCCGACTCCGACTCGCGCGACATGCCCCGGATGCTAGCCAGCCAGGGGCGCTCGCCCCGTTAGCCTGCCCTCGATGAGACGGGCACCCAGAGCAGGCCGCTGGCTCCTCGCTGCCGCGGCGGCCGTGGTGCTCGTCGGCTCGGCGCAGGTCCCGGCGTCCGCCGACACAGCGCCCGGCCGCCGTCGGCGGCGAGCAGCTCGGCACCACCGGCCTGGCGGTCGACGCCCCCGGCTCGGAGCCGCTGCCCGAGAACAGCGCCGCGTCCTACCTGCTCGCCGACCTCACCACCGGCGAGGTGCTGGCCGCCAAGTACCCGCACGGCCGGCTCCGGCCCGCCAGCACGCTCAAGATGCTCACCGCGCTGACCCTGCTGCCCGAGCTGGACCCGGCCGAGGTCTACACCGCGCAGTGGGAGGACGCGAACGTCGAGGGCAGCCGCGCCGGGCTGGTCCCCGACGCCACCTACACCGTGCACAACCTGTTCCAGGCGCTGTTCCTGGTGTCCGGCAACGACGCCGCGAACGCGTTGGCCAATGCCGCCGGCGGGGTGCCCGAGACGGTCGCCGCGATGAACGCCACCGCCAAGAGCCTGGGCGCCCTGGACACCAAGGTCCGCAACCCGAGCGGCCTCGACGCGCCGGGGCAGTACACGTCGGCGTACGACCTCGCGGTGATCGCCCGGACCGCGATGGCCCGGCAGGACTTCCGCGACTACGTCGTCCACGGTCAAGGCGCAGTTCCCCGGCAAGATGCCCCGGGCCGGCAAGGTCCGCAAGACCTTCGAGATCTACACCCAGGACCGGCTGCTGCTGAACTACCGCGGCGCGATCGGGATCAAGACCGGCTGGACCACCAAGGCCCGCGGCACCTTCGTGGGCGCGGCCACCCGCGGCGACCGGACCCTGGTGGTCACCGTGCTGCGCAGCGAGGGCAACGACGCCTGGCGCGACGCGGCCGCGCTGCTCACCTGGGGCTTCCGCAACGCCGCCGTGGCGCAGCCGGTCGGCACCCTCGACGCGATCACACCCGTCGCCGCGGACAAGCCGGCCGGCCAGGCCGGGCCGTCCGCCAAGCCGCAGGCCGCGGGGGTGGCCGGCGAGGGCGGCGGCATGCCGTGGTGGCAGACCGTGCCGCTGGTGCTGCTCGCGTGCGTGGTGCTGCTGCGGCTGCGGGTCCTGCTCCGTCGGCGGGTACGCCGGCGCTCCCGCCTGACGCTGCCGCCTCAGTCCCGCGAGCCGCGCCGGGTGAGCACGCCGGCCAGCCCGGCACCCACCGCCGCACCGACCACGACGCCGCGCACCGTGAGGGTCCTGCGCGACGACCCCACGGAGTCGGCGCCCACCGGCACCGGCTCGTAGTCCGAGGGCTCCGGCGAGTAGGGCTGGGTCGCGGTCCAGGCCGCGGCGTAGATCAGCAGCCGGGACATGAAGTTGATCCAGACCAGCAGCCCGACCAGCACTCCGAACGTGGCGTAGAGCGGGTTCTGGGTCGTCTTGGCGATCAGGAACGTCCCGAAGAGCTTGAGGATCTCGAAGCCCACGGCGGCGAGGAAGGCCCCCGAGCGCAGCCGCCGCCACGTCAGGTCGGCGCCCGGCAGGCGGGAGAACAGGATCGCGAACAGCACGGTGTCGACGAGCAGCGCCAGGGCGACGGCCAGGATCTTCAGCACCACGATGGCCGACGTGTGGTCGTCGAGGCCGACCAGGCCGAGGGCGTACTCCGTCGCGGAGGTCGCTGCCGAGCTCACCACGATCGAGGCGAGCACGGCGCCGCCGAGCATCAGCAGCACCAGGATGTCGATGAGCTTCTTCTTCAGGAACGGCAGCTTCTCGTCCAGGGTGCCGAACACCCGGCGCAGGCCGTCCCGCAGCGCATCGACCCAGCCGAGCCCGGCGTACAGCAGACCGATCAGGCCGATCAGACCGGCGCCCGCCTTGGCGTCGACGATGTCGTTGATGTTGATCTGGTTCGGCCCGGTGCCGATCAGGCCGGGGAAGGCGTCCTCCAAGGCGTTGGTGATCGTCGGCCTGGGCGTCGGGGTACCAGACGCTGATGTAGCCCACCAGCGAGAACGCGAGGGCCAGCAGCGGGAAGAACGACAGGAAGCCGAAGTAGGTGACGGCACCGGCGATCTGGTTGCCGAGCACCTCGCTGTGCCGGGCGTGCGCCCGCACCGCGTGGTCCACCGCCGGCCAGCGGCTGCGCGCGACGCGCAGTCGTTCCTTCATCCGGTCCACGGCTTTCATGCCGGCGCCTGTGCCCTCAGCCGCGGTGGCTACACGCTCTGCGGACCGGGCAGGTGCTGCCCGAGCGGGAAGTCGCGCTGCGGCCGCCAGACCTCGTCCGGGCCGTGCTCGTAGAGGCTGAAGCCCCACACCTCGAAGCGCACGTCGTACCCGGCCATCTCGTCGAAGGCGCGGGCCAGCACGTCGTTGGGCAGGTCGTGGGCCACGGTGACGTGCGGGTGGTACGGGAACGCGAGGTCGCGCCCCAGCGGGCCGGACCGCACCCGCGACTCCACCCGCTCGCAGTCACCGATGCCGGACACGACCGAGACGAAGACGACCGGCGACACCGGGTGGAAGGTGCCGGAGCCGCGCAGGTGGATCTGGAACGGCTGCTCGGACTCGGCGATCGTGCGCAGGTGCTTCTCGATGTGGTCGAGGTCGTCGGCGTCGACCTCGGTCGGCGGCAGCAGGGTGATGTGCGTCGGGATGGACGTGCGCCATCGGGTCGCCGTACGACTCGCGGACCCGCTGCAGCTCGCCGCCGTGCGGCTCGGGGATCGCGATCGCGACGCCGATGGTCCTGGTGCTCGCGGGAGTCATCGGCCTGCTGTCGCCCGGCAGGAAGCCGACCCGGTCGAGGACGTCGGCCAGCGTGCCGGCCGCCACCGCGCGGGCCCGCTCGGCACCGCGGGCGAGGACGGCGTCGAGCTCGGCCGGGTCGGCCAGGTAGCCGCTGACCCGCTCCTGGAACGGGACGAGGACGTCGAGCACCGCCTCGACGACGCCCTTCTTCAGGTCGCCGTAGCCCGCTCCCTCGAACCTGGCCTCCAGGTCCGCGACGCTCTCGCCACCGAAGGCCGACAGGATCGCCAGCAGGTTGCTCACGCCGGGCTTGTCGACCGGGTCGAACCGGACCTCGCGGCCGGTGTCGGTGACGGCGCTCTTGATCTTCTTCTCCACGACCTTGGGGTCGTCCAGCATCCACACGACGCCGTTGCCGCCGACGCTCTTGCTCATCTGCTTCTCGACCTGCTGCAGGTCGTAGATCTTCGCGACTCGCGCCAGGATGTGCGGCTCGGGTACGACGAGGGTGTCGCCGAACCGGCCGTTGAAGCGCACCGCGAGGTCGCGGCTGAGCTCGAGGTGCTGACGCTGGTCCTCGCCGACCGGCACCCGCTCCGGCCGGTAGAGCAGGATGTCGGCCGCCTGCAGGATCGGGTAGGTGAACAGCCCCACCGACACGCTGCCGCCGCCGCGCTGCGACTTGTCCTTGAACTGCGTCATCCGGCTGGCCTCGCCGAAGCCGGTGAGGCAGCCCAGCACCCACTGCAGCTGGGTGTGCTCGGCGATGTGGCTCTGCACGAACACCGCGGAGCGCTCCGGGTCGACGCCGGCCGCCAGGAACTGCGCGGCGGTCACCCGGGTCCGGGCCCGCAGCAGCGCGGGGTCGTGCTCGACCGTGATGGCGTGCAGGTCGGCGACGAAGAAGAACGTCTCGTACTGGTCCTGCAGGTCGACCCACTGCTTCAGCGCGCCGAGGTAGTTGCCGAGGTGCAGCGAGTCAGCGGTCGGCTGCATCCCGGACAGGACGCGCGGCTGGGACTGGTGGGGCATGGGCCCATCCTGCCAGGGGCCTTGCGGGGCCGTGGCGCTCTGGGTGCTCCGGGTCAGGGACCGGACGGGGCGGCGTCCTCGGCCTGGTCGGCCGGCGCCTCCCCGGCGCGGCCGCCGCTCCGGCGTCAGGCGCACCCGGGCGATCCGGCGGCCGTCCAGCTCGGTCACCGTGAACCGGCGGCCGAGCGCCGAGACGCTCTCGTCCAGCTCGGGCAGCCGGCCCAGCTCGTTGATGACGAAGCCGGCCACCGTCTCGTACGGGCCTTCCGGCAGCTCGAGCCCGGTGCGGTCCTCGAAGTCCTCGAGGTTGAGCAGGCCGTCGACCTCGAGGTCGCCGTCGACCAGTGCGCGCGACGGCTCCTCGGCGACGTCGTACTCGTCGTGGATGTCGCCGATGATCTCCTCGACGAGGTCCTCCAGGGTGACGATGCCGTCGGTGCCGCCGTACTCGTCGACGACGATCGCCAGGTGGTGGCCCTCGCGGCGCATCTCCGACATGGCGGAGAGCACCCGCTTGGTGCCCGGCATCATCTTGACCTCGCGGGCGATCTCGCCGATGCGCACCGACGTACCGGCGACGTCGGGCGCGAACAGGTCACGGACGTGGACGAAGCCGACCACCTCGTCGTGCGAGCCGCGGACCACCGGATAGCGGCTGTGCGGGTTGCTCGACGACAGCTTGACGGCCTTGTAGACCGGCATCGACGCGTCCAGGAAGTCGACCTCGGTGCGCGGCACCATCACCTCGTGCAGCTGGCGCTCGCCGGCCTCGAAGACGTCCTCGATGAGCTGGCGCTCCTCGCGGCCGAGGGTCTCGTGCGCGGCGACGATGTCGCGCAGCTCCTCCTCGGAGATGGCGTCCCGGGTGGCCGCGGGGTCGACGCCGAAGATCCGCACCACGACGTCGGTCGACTTCGACAGCAGCCAGATGATCGGGCGGGACGCGCGGGCGACCCGGTCCAGCGTCGGGGCGACGACCAGGGAGATGGCCTCGGCCTTCTGCAGCGCGATGCGCTTGGGCGCCAGCTCGCTGATCACCAGCGACAGGTAGGTGATGACGAGGGTGACGCCGATGAACGCCAGCCAGTACGCCATGTCCTGGGCGCCGGGGCTGGCATCGGGCCGTCCGGCACGCCCCAGTCGCGCAGCACGGGAGCCAGGTCGTCGGCGAACGCCGAGGCGCCGAACGCCGCGGACATGAAGCCCGCGAGCGTGACGCCGATCTGGACGGCGGCCAGGAACCGGTTCGGGTCGGCGTGCAGCTCGGCGACCTTCTGGCCGCGGCGACCGCGTTGGGCGATGGACTTGACCTGGCCCTCGCGCAGCGAGACCAGCGCGATCTCGCTCCCGGAGAAGAACCCGCCGAGGAGCAGGAAGAAGGCCACGAGCAGGACATTGAGCAGCGTTCCGTTCACGGCGTGCCACGCGTCCCCGGAGGTTCGAGGCGGCACGCCGGTCTGGAGCAGCCGTCCATGGCGGGCAAGCGTAGACGAACCGGGCAGGCGAGCCAGCAGCCCCGCTCGCTGCCGGCGGCCGGTCAGACCCGGGTGAGGTGCAGGACCACGGCCTGCTCCGGCCCGAGCACCGGCATCCGCACGCCGACCAGGCCGAGGAAGGAGCCGGGCAGCACCGGGGCGGGCGCACCGTCGGCGGGCCACCAGCCGGGTCCGGCATTCTGCGCCGTGAACGGCGGGCCGCCGGTGTCGACCACCTCGACGCGGTACGACGAGGTGCGGTCCAGGCCGGGCAGGCGCGCCGGTCCGGGCACCTCCGGCGCACCGCTGGCCAGCTGGACGTAGGCGAACAGCGCCTCGGAGCCGTCGGCGGCCACCACGCCGTGCACGGCCGCCGCGGGGTCCGGGTGGTCGGCGTGCACGACGTCGCCGGTGTGCAGCAGGGCGCGGTGCCGCCGGTAGGTCGCCACCAGGCCGGTCAGCCGCTCGCGCTCGTCGTCGTCCAGCCCGGTGACGTCCCACTCGATGCCGAAGTGGCCGAACAGCGCGGTCGCCCCGCGGAACGACAGGTCGTGCGTGCGGCCGGTGGTGTGCGCCCGGGCCGGCCCGACGTGGCTGCCGACCAGCTCGGGCGGCAGCAGCAGCTGGGTCCAGCGCTGGATCGTCTGGCGCTCCAGCGCGTCGTTGCATGTCGCTGGCCCAGACCCGGTCGGTGCGCGCCAGGATGCCGAGGTCGACCCGGGCGCCGCCGGAGGCGCAGGACTCGATCTCCACGCTCCGGGTGCCGCCGGCGCAGCTCGTCCAGCAGCCGGTAGACCGCGAGCGTCTGCCCGTGCACCGCCGGCCGCCCGTCGTGGTCGGCGTCGACCAGGTCGCGGTTGTGGTCCCACTTCAGGTACCCGATGTCGTACTCGGTCAGCAGGGCGTCGAGCCGCTCGAGCAGGTGCTGCCCAGGCCGCGGGCACGCCGAGGTCGAGCACCTGCTGGTGCCGCCAGGCCACCGGCAGCTCGGTCGCCGACCTGCAGCACCCAGTCGGGGTGCGCGCGGTAGCAGGTCGGAGTCCGGGTTCACCATCTCCGGCTCGACCCAGAGCCCGAACTCCATGCCGAGGCCGCGGACGTGCTCGACCAGCGGGCCCAGCCCGTCCGGCCACACCTCCGGGTCGACCGTCCAGTCGCCGAGCCCGGCCCGGTCGTGACGGCGGTGCAGGAACCAGCCGTCGTCCAGCACGAACCGCTCGACGCCGATCGCGGCGGCCACGTCGGCGAGCCCGGCGAGCCGGTCCAGGCCGTGGTCGAAGTACACGGCCTCCCAGGTGTTGAGCACCACCGGCCGCGGCCGGCGCGGGTGCGACGGCCGGGCCCGCACGTGCCGGTGCAGCCGCCGGCTCAGCCCGTCGAGCCCGTCGTCCGAGAACACCGCCAGGACGTCCGGCGTCCGGTAGGACTCCCCCGGCTCGAGCAGCACCTCGCCCGGCCCGAGCAGCTCGCCGCCGCCGAGCACCGCGCGCCCGTCCGGCCGCCGCTCGGCCCAGCTGCTCGTGGTCGCCGCTCCACGCGAGGTGCACGCCCCGCACCTCGCCCGTGCCGGTTGCCGAAGCCGGTGGTGCCGGCGACCAGCAGCAGGGTGGCGTCGTGGCCGGTGCGGCCGTGCCGGGAGTCGCGGATCCAGGTGCCCTGCGCGGCCCAGCGGATGCCGCTGCGGGTGCCGCTCGCGGCACCACCGGCCGGTCAGGTCGAGCAGCTCGGTCGCGTCCGGCGGCACCGGCAGCACGACGCCCAGCCGGTCCAGGGCGTACGCCGTGGTGCCGCCGTTGCGCAGCTCGTGCCGCACCAGCAGGACACCGGCGTCGTCGAGCCCGAGGTGGGTCGTCAGGGTCAGGCCGGCCTCGGCGGCTGTGCAGGTGACCTGCGCGACCTGGTCGTCGCTGCTCGACCTCGGCCAGCGACCCAGCGCGGAGCCCAGGTGCGGGCCGCCACGCAGCGCCGGCGGTGCCGGGTGGCGCCGACGTTGCCGCGCCAGCAGCGTCGAGCGGCGGCCACGCACGTCGGGCGAGCTGTGCGGCCGCGGCGGCTCGGAAGGCCGACAGCGTCGCGGCAGGTCGACGTCGCCGAGGTCGGCGCCCCAGTGCAGCACCGCGGGCACACCGGGCCCGGAGCGCGTCCAGCAGGACGCTCACGCCTGCCGAGCGCAGGTGCACCAGGGCTCGGTCATCCCTTGGTCGCGCCGAGGGTGAGCCCGGAGACGAACTGCTTCTGCAGGACGAAGAAGACGATCAGCGGCGGCAGGGCGACGACGATCGACCCGGCGGCGACCAGGTTGTTGTCGGTGAAGAACTGGCCGCGCAGGTTGTTCAGCGAGCTGGTGATGGGGAACTTGTCGCCGCTCTGCAGCAGCACGGTCGCCCAGAAGAACTCGTTGTAGATCCAGGTGACCTGCAGCGTCGCGAGCGCGGCCAGCGGCGGCCGGCACAGCGGCAGGGTCAGCTGGAAGAACTGCCGCAGCACCGAGGCGCCGTCGACCAGCGCCGCCTCGTAGAGCTCCTTGGGGATCGTCTTCATGTAGTTGCTCAGCACGAACGTGCAGAACCCGGTCTGGAACGCCATGTTGACGAGGATCAGCGCCCAGAAGCTGTTGAGCATCGTGCCGGAGTCGCTCATCACCGTCGGGCAGCGGGATCTCGCGGAACATCCGGTACAGCGGGATCAGCAGCGCCTGCGGCGGCAGCAGGTTCGCGGCCAGGAAGAAGCCGAGCAGGGTCAGGTTGAACCGGAAGCTGAACCGGGACAGCACGAACCCCATGCAGGACGACAGGAACAGCGTCAGCAGCACCGCCGGCACCGTGATGTAGAGCGTGTTGATGAAGTGCTGGGTGAAGTCGGCCTGCTGCCAGGCGTCGGTGTAGTTGGAGAACGTGAAGCCACCGAAGGACAGGTAGCCGTGCTTCTGCGTGTAGGCGTAGGTGCGGAAGCTGCTCAGCAGCGCATAGAGGATCGGGAAGAGCCAGAGCAGCGCCGTGACGATGAGGAAGCCGTGCAGCAGGACCTTCCGGCGCGCTCGGTCGCCGGGCAGCGGCGGGGCGCGGGCGACGAGGCCACGCTGGACCGCGGCGGGGCGACGGTGGTGCTCATCGAGTGGTCCTCCTCGCGCAGGGCGATCCGCAGGTAGAGCGCGACGAACACCGACGAGATCGCCAGCATGATCGTGGCGAGCGCCGAGCCGAAGCCGATCCGGCTCGCCTCGCCGACGATGTTGGTGGTCACCAGGGCCGAGATCAGCTCGAGCCCGTTGCGGCCCTTGTTGACGACCCACACGATGTCGAAGGCGCGCAGCGACTCGATGAACGTGATGACCAGCACGACGATGTTGATCGGCCGCAGCACCGGGAAGACGACCCGGAAGAAGGTCTGCGTCTCGGCGCGCCGTCGACCGCCGCGGCCTCGCGCAGCGTCGGGTCGACCGCCTTCAGCCCGGCCAGGTAGAGCAGCATCACGTAGCCGTTGTCGCCAGCAGACGGCGACCAGCACGGCCCACATGTTGATGTTCGGGTCGCCGTACCAGTCGGTCGTGCCGCCGGTGATCGCGTTGAGCAGGCCCTGGTCCGGCGAGTAGATGAGCTGCCAGATGAAGCCGACCAGCGCCAGCGACAGCACCACCGGGATGTAGAGCGCGGTCTGGTAGAACCGGCTGCCCCGGATCTCCTTGTCCAGCAGCACCGCGAGGAACATGCCCGAGCGGCGTGGGGACGAGGAAGAGGACGGCCAGCCAGATCAGGTTGTGCTCGATCGCCGGCCAGAACGGCGGGTAGTTGGTGAAGATGTTCTTGTAGTTCTCGGTGCCGACCCACTGGATGCCGTGTCGAAGCTGCCGACGCCGTCCCAGCGGAAGAAGCGACGAGCACCACCGAGGCGACGCCGGGCAGCCAGACCAGCCAGAGCACCAGCAGGGTCGGCACCGCAGCCATCACGAAGACGGTGATCCGGTCACCGCGGGAGAGCCGGGTCAGCTTCCCCTTGCGCGGCCGCTTCCGGTCGCCTTCCACCGGTACCGGCGGTGCCGTGGACGTGGCCATCACCACACCTCTCCTCGAATGCGGCGGCCGGCAGGGGGCCGGGAAACACAGCGACGGTGGCAGGGAGCGGACCGGATCGACGATCCGCTCCCGGCCACCGTCTCGTCAACGGGCGTCAGACGAAGATCGACTTCTTCTGGTCCTCGATGCTCGAGGTCAGCCCGTCGATGTCGCTCGGGTCCTTGATGAAGTCCTGCAGCGCCGGGATCATCACGGTCGACGCGAAGTCCGGCCGGGTGTCGCGGTCGAGGAACTGCGCGATGTTGGCCGTCGAGCCGATGATCTCGGCCGACTTCTTCTGCAGCGCGTTGTAGCCGCTGGTGTCCGCGCCGTTGTTCGCCGCCGACGTTGCCCGGGTCGCTCTTGAGGTAGATGTCCTGCGCCGCCGCCGAGCCGAGGTACTCCAGCAGCGCCTTCGCGCCGTCCTCGTTCTTGGGCTTCGGCGACATCATGAAGCCGTCGATCGGCGCCTCGACCGCGTCCGTGCCGTGCTCGGAGTCGATCTCGGGGAAGGCGAAGAAGTCGAGGTCGTCGAGGTCGGCCCCTCGAACTGCTGCGACGACGAACGTGCCGAGCAGGTACATGCCCGACTTCTTCTGCACCAGCGACTGGGCGGCCTCCTGCCAGGTGCGGCCCAGCGAGCCCTCCTGGTGGTACGGCAGCAGCGCGCCCAGGTGTCGAAGACCTCCTTGACCTTCGCGTCTGTCCAGGACTCCTTGCCGGCCATCAGGCTGACGTGGAAGTCGTAGCCGTTGATGCGCATGTTGAGGATGTCGAAGGTGCCCATCGCCGGCCAGCCGTCCTTGTCGGCGAACGCGATCGGGGACAGGCCGTCCTTCTTCATCTGTGTCGCCCAGCGCCGTCAGCTCGTCCAGGTCTTCGGCGCCTCGTAGCCGTTCTCGCTCCACAGGCTCTTGCGGTAGAACATCGGCCCACGGGTAGTTGTAGAGCGGCACGAAGTACTGCTTGCCGTCGTCGCCGGTCGAGGCCTTCTTGAAGGCGTCGCTGAAGTCGCCGCCGATGCTCGTCCCAGACGTCGCTGATGTCGCCGGCGAGGCCCTGCGCGGCGAAGAACCGCATCCGGTAGCCGGCGAACCAGGTGAAGACGTCGTCCGGGCTGCCCTGCAGGTAGTTGTTGATTTCTCCTGGAAGGTGTTGTGGTCGACGGTGTTGACCTTCGTCTTCGACCTTGCCGGTGGCTTCGAAGGCGGTGAACGACCTCGGCGAAGCGCGTTCTTCGGCACCTCGTCGGAGGCGTTGGAGCCGATGGTGACGGTGCCGGTCGCCTCGCCGCCGCTGGTGCCGCCGCCGCCCGCGGCGTCGTCGTCACCGCCGCACGCGGCGAGCAGGCCGGGCAGCGAGCAGCGCCGCCCCCGCGCCGGCCGCCCCCTGAGGAATCCGCGCCGGCCGAGGCCGGCGCCGGCAGTGGCCCGCACGGACGGCGGGACCAGGCTCGCGAGGTAGTGCTCTTCGGACTGTGACTTGGCCATCTGTTCGCCTCCGGGGGCGATCGGTGGACGTGCGGACGACCGGGAACCTGTCGTGTTCTTCCCGCGTGGAAGAACACGATTGAACAGAATTCAACACTGGGCACACAGTGATCCTCGCGCCCAACGACCTGTCAAGAGGCGCGGCCGAAAAGTCCCGGACACGATCCCGTTACGCTCCGGTGGCGGTCCGTTCACCCGCCGGCAGGTGCGTCGAGCACGACGACCGGGTCGGCGAACGGCCCGCTGGGATGAGCGTTGGTTTCTGTTGACTTTTTCTGCGCGCTGCGCCCAGAGTCCCAGCCATGACCGCCTGGCCACCCCGACTGCGGGGGATCGCCTACGGCGGCGACTACAACCCCGAGCAGTGGCCCCGGGAGACCTGGGCCGAGGACGTCGCGCCTGATGCGGGAGGCCGGCGTCACCTTCGTCACCGCTCGGCGTCTTCTCCTGGGCGCTGCTGGAGCCGCAGCACGGGCGAGTACGACGTTCGGCTGGCTCGACCGAGGTGATGGACCTGCTGCACGAGCGACGGCATCGCCGTCGACCTGGCCACCGCCACCGCGTCGCCGCCGCCGTGGCTGCCGCGGCGCACCCCGAGACCCTGCCCGGTCGACCGCCGACGGCGCCGTGCTCTCGCCGGGCGGCCGGCAGGCCTTGTGCCCCAGCTCGCCGGTGTTCCGCGAGCGCGCCCTGGCGCTGGTCGACGGCGCTGGCGCACGCGGTACCACGACCACCCCGCGCTGGCGCTGTGGCACGTGTCCAACGAGTTCGGCTGCCACAACGCGCACTGCTACTGCGACGTCTGCGCCGACGGCGTTCCGCGGCTGGCTGCGCGCCCGCTACGGCGACGCTCGACGCGCTCAACGAGGCGTGGGGCACCGCCTTCTGGAGCCAGCGCTACGGCGAGTGGGACGAGTCCTGCCGCCGCGCACCGCGCCGACCTTCGCCAACCCCACGCAGCAGCTCGACTTCGCGCCGGTTCTGCTCCGACGCGCTGCTCGACGTACTTCGCGGCCGAGCGCGACCTGCTGCACCGGCTCACGCCCGGGCGTCCCGGTCACCACGAACTTCATGGTCATGTCGAGGATCCGGGCGATGGACTACTGCGCTGGGCGCCCGAGCTGGACGTCGTCGCGCACGACCACTACCTCACCGCGGCGGACCCCGACGGCCACGTCGAGCTGCGTTCGAGCGCCGACCTGACCCGCGGCCTCGCCGGCGGGCGCCCGTGGTTGCTGATGGAGCACTCGACCAGCGCCGTCAACTGGCAGCCGCGCAACGTCGCCGAAGACGCCCGGCCGAGATGCTCCGCAACAGCCTCGCGCACGTCGCCCGCGGCGCCGACGCCGTCTGCTTCTTCCAGTGGCGGGCCGTCCCGCGCCGGCGCCGAGAAGTTCCACTCCGCGCTGGTGCCGCACGCCGGCACCGACACCCGGGTCTGGCGCGAGGTGGTCGAGCTCGGCAGCGACGCTCGAGCGCGCTCGGCGAGGTCGCCGGCTCCACGGTGCGCGCCGAGGTCGCGCGTCGTCTTCGACTGGGACTCGCGCTGGGCCGTCGAGCTGGACAGCCACCCCACCGCGGACCTGGACGTACCTCGACCGCCACGCACGCGCTGCACCGCCGCGCTGTGGGACGCCGGCGTGACCGTCGACATGGTCGGCCCGGAGGCCGACCTCTCGGGCTACCGCCTCGTCCTCGTGCCGACCCTCTACCTCACGACCGACGCCGGCGCGGCCAACATCCGGTCGTACGTCGAGTCGGGCGGGACGCGTCCTGGTCACCTACTGGAGCGGCATCGTCGACGAGAACGACCACATCCGGCTCGGCGGCTACCCCGGCGCGTTCCGCGACCTGCTGGGCGTGCGGACCGAGGAGTTCTACCCGTTGCGCGAGGGCGAGCGGGTGCGGCTCGAGGGCGGCCTGCTCGACGGCGCGACCGCCGACGTCTGGACCGAGCTGCTCGAGACCCGCGGCGCGCAGGTCGTGTCGTCGTACCGCGACGGTGCGCTGACCGGCGTCCCGGCGCTCACGGTCAACCGGCGCGGGTTCGGGAACGGCGTGGTACCTCGCCACCCGCCTGGAGCCGGCCGCCACCGCGACGCTCGTGCGGCACCTGTGCACGCAGGCCGGGGTGGACGCTGCAGGACCAGCCCGGGGTCGAGACGGTGCGCCGCTACGGTGCGCGAGTCGTCGTACCTGTTCGTCCTCAACCACACCGACGGTGCGGTCGAGGTCGCGGCCACCGGCAGTGACCTGGTGTCGGGACAGAGCTGCGCGGGCACGGTCAAGGTCGGCCCCGGCGGGGTCGCCGTGGTGCGCGAGGAAGGGGGCTGAGGTGCTGGCACGGGAGCGGCAGTCCTACATCCTCGAGCGGGTCCGCGAGCGGGGTGCGGTGCGGGTCAGCGACCTGACCCGGCTCCTCGAAGTCTCGGACATGACGGTGCGTCGCGACCTCGAGGAGCTGGCCAGCCAGGGGCTGGTGGACAAGGTCCACGGCGGCGCGACCGCACCGGGTCGCACCAGCACCGACGAGCCCGGCTTCGAGGCGAAGTCCGTGCGGGAGCGCGCCGAGAAGGACGCCATCGCCCGGGTCGCGGCCGCGATGGTGCGCCCGGGGTGCGCCGTCGGGCTGTCCGCCGGCACGACGACCTGGACGCTGGCGCAGCAGCTGCTCGAGGTGCCCGGCATCACCGTCGTCACCAACTCGGTGCCGATCGCCACCGTCTTCTACCAGGCGCCACGCCCGGACCAGACCGTCGTGCTCACCGGCGGGGTGCGTACGCCGTCGGACGCGCTCGTCGGGCCGATCGCCGTCGCGGCGCTGCAGCTCGCTGAACCTCGACATCGTGTTCCTCGGCGTGCACGGCATGGACGACCGCACCGGCTTCACCAGCCCCAACCTGCTGGAGGCCGAGACCAGCCGCGCACTGGCACAGTCGGCGCGCCGGCTGGCCGTCGTCGCCGACCACACCAAGTGGGGAGTGGTCGGCATCAGCACGATCGCGACCCTCGCCGAGGCCGACGTACTCATCAGCGACACGCTGCTGGACCCCGAGGCCGAGGCGGTGCTCCGCGAGCAGGTCGGCGAGGTCGTGCTGGCCGAGCCGTCGCTCACGCTCGCCGGCGACGTCTCGTGAGGCGCACGTCCACCAAGCTCGCCGACGGCCGGGAGCTGATCTACTTCGACAGCGACGCGACCGCGGCCACCACCGACCGCAACGGGATCGTCGACCCGCGCGACCTCGAGCCGACCGCGACGTCGTCCGAGATCCGCCACGACGCCGTGCTGGACGAGTGGGTTGCGATCGCCTCGCACCGGCAGGGCCGCACGCACCTGCCGCCGGCCGACGAGTGCCCGCTGTGCCCGTCGGGCAACGGCCGGCAGACCGAGATACCTGCCGCCGACTACGACGTGGTCGTCTTCGAGAACCGGTTCCCGTCCTTCGCCGAGGACGCCGACCCCGGCTTCGAGGAGGACGACGAGCGCCGGGCCGGCCGCGGCCGGTGCGAGGTCGTCTGCTTCACGAGCAACCACGACGCCGCCATGAGCCAGCTCCCGCCCGAGCGGGTCCGGCTGGTGCTGGACGCCTGGATCGACCGGTCCGAGGCGCTCGCGAAGCTGCCGTCGGTGGCGCAGGTCTTCTGCTTCGAGAACCGCGGCGAGGAGATCGGGGTCACCCTCGGCCACCCGCACGGCCAGATCTACGGCTACCCGTTCGTGACGCCGCGATCGCGCACGATGATCGAGGCGGCCCGGCGGCACCGCGAGCGGACCGGTCGCGACGTGTACGCCGACCGGGTGGCCGCCGAGCTGTCCGACGGGTCCCGGGTGGTGACCAGCAGCGAGCACTGGGTGGCGTTCGTGCCGTTCGCCGCCCGCTGGCCGGTCGAGGTGCATCTCTACCCGCGCCGCGGGGTGCCGGACCTGCCCGGCCTGGACGCGGCCGCAGCGCGACGACTTCCCCGCCGTGTACCTCGACGTCCTGCGGGCCATGGACTGCCTGTACGACGCCCCGCTGCCGTACATCTCGGCCTGGCACCAGGCGCCCGCCCACGTCGACCGCGACCTGCTCTCCCTGCACCTCGAGGTGTTCTCGATCAAGCGCGCACCCAACAAGCTGAAGTTCCTCGCCGGCTCCGAGTCGGGCATGGGCGCGTTCATCAACGACATCGCGCCGGAGCTGGCCGCGGCCATGCTGCGCGACGCGATGCAGCGATGACATCGGTCCCCGAGCAGGTCGCCGACGCGTTCCAGGAGCTGGCGGGCCGCGCACCCGAGGGCGTCTGGTCGTCGCCCGGCCGGGTCAACCTGATCGGCGAGCACACGGACTACAACGACGGCTTCGTGCTGCCGTTCGCGATCGAGGCGCGCAGCTGGGTCGCCGCAGCCCGGCGCGACGACGACACCCTGCGGATGCGGTCGGTGCAGCAGCCCGACGACGACAGCGAGGTCGCCCTCGACGACCTGGCGCCCGGACGGCCGGAGGGCTGGTCGGCGTACGTCGCCGGCGTGGTGTGGGCGCTCCGCAAGGCCGGCCACACCGTGCCCGGACTCGACGTCCTGGTCGACGGCCGGGTGCCGCTGGGCAGCGGCCTGTCGTCCTCGCACGCCCTGGAGTGCGCGGTCGCGCTGGCGGTCGACGCCATGATCGGCGCCGACCTGGGCACCGACGACCTGGCCAAGCTCTCGCTGGCCACCGAGAACGACTTCGTCGGCGCCCGCACCGGGATGATGGACCAGCTGGCGTCGCTGCGCGGCACCGCCGGGCACGCGCTCTTCCTGGACAACCGCACCCTGGAGTTCGAGCAGGTGCCGCTCGACCCGGCCGCCGACGGGCTGCGGCTGCTGGTGCTGGACACCCGGGTGCACCACGGGCACGCCGACGGCGCGTACGGCGACCGGCGGGCCGCCTGCGAACGGGCCGCCGAGCTGCTCGGCGTGACCGCGCTGCGCGACGTGACGATGGACGGCCTCGACGAGGCTCTCGCCCAACTGCCGGCACGACCTGCACGGCCGGGTCCGGCACGTCGTCAGCGAGAACGACCGCGTCCTGTCAGCCGTGACGGCGCTGCGGGCACGGCGACTGGGCCACCCTCGGCCTGCTGATGGATGCCTCGCACGCATCGCTGCGGGACGACTACGAGGTCAGCTGCGACGAGCTCGACGTCGCCGTCGAGGCCGCACGCGCCGCCGGCGCCATCGGTGCCCGGATGACCGGCGGCGGCTTCGGCGGCTCGGCCGTCGCGCTGGTGCCGCGACGGCCGACGTCGACGCGGTGTCGACGGCGGTCCTCGCGGCGTTCGCCGACCGTGGCTGGGACCGGCCCGACGTCGTCGAGGTCACGCCCTCCGACGGCGGGCGCCGCGACGCCTGACCTCGCTCAGCCGAGCTTGCTGGCCAGGTTCTCGTCGAGGGCGGCGAGGAACTCCTCGGTGGTGAGGAACGCCTGGTCCCGCGACACGAGCAGCGCGAGGTCCTTGGTCATCTTGCCGCTCTCGACGGTCTCGACGCAGACCTGCTCGAGCGCCTCGGCGAAGCCGGTCACCTCGGGGGTGCCGTCCAGCTTGCCGCGGTGCTTGAGGCCACCGGTCCACGCGAAGATCGACGCGATCGGGTTGGTCGAGGTCGGGTTGCCCTTCTGGTGCTCGCGGAAGTGCCGGGTCACGGTGCCGTGCGCCGCCTCGGCCTCGACGGTCTTGCCGTCCGGGGTCATCAGCACCGAGGTCATCAGGCCGAGCGACCCGAAGCCCTGCGCGACGGTGTCGGACTGCACGTCGCCGTCGTAGTTCTTGCACGCCCAGACGTAGCCGCCCTCCCACTTCATCGCGGCCGCGACCATGTCGTCGATCAGGCGGTGCTCGTAGGTCAGACCCTTCGCGTCGAAGTCGGCCTTGAACTCGCGGGTGAAGACGTCCTCGAAGATGTCCTTGAAGGCACCGTCGTACGCCTTGAGGATCGTGTTCTTCGTCGAGAGGTAGACGGGGTACTCGCGCTGCAGCCCGTAGTTGAACGACGCCCGCGCGAAGTCCTCGATCGACTTGTTGAAGTTGAACATGCCCATCGCGACGCCGCCGTCGGCACCGTAGTTCGCGACCACGTGCTGGATCGGCTCGGAGCCGTCCTCCGGGGTGAAGGTGATGGTCAGCTCGCCGGCGCCGGGCACCTTGAAGTTGGTGGCCTTGTACTGGTCGCCGTGCGCGTGACGGCCGATGATGATCGGCTTGGTCCAGCCGGGCACCAGCCGCGGGATGTTGCTGATGATGATGGGCTCGCGGAAGATCACGCCGCCGAGGATGTTGCGGATCGTGCCGTTCGGGCTGCGCCACATCTCCTTGAGGCCGAACTCCTCGACCCGCGCCTCGTCCGGCGTGATCGTCGCGCACTTCACGCCGACGCCGTGCTCCTTGATGGCGTTCGCCGCGTCGACCGTCACCTGGTCGTCGGTCGCGTCGCGGTGCTCGACACCGAGGTCGTAGTACTTCAGGTCGACGTCGAGGTACGGGTGGATCAGCCGGTCCTTGATGAACGACCAGATGATGCGCGTCATCTCGTCGCCGTCGAGCTCGACGACCGGGTTCTGCACCTTGATCTTCGCCACGGGGCTGCTCCGATGCTTCTGGGGGTGGTGGGGGTCCGACCGGCGACGGGCGGGCTCAGAGCAGCCCGAGTCCCTTGACGGCGTCGCGCTCCTCGACGAGCTCGGCGACCGAGGCGTCGATGCGGCCGCGGGAGAACTCGTCGATCTCCAGGCCCTGGACGATCTCCCAGGCGCCGGCCTTGGAGACGACGGGGAACGACGAGATGAGGCCCTCCGGCACGCCGTACGAGCCGTCGGACGCGACCGCCGCCGACGTCCAGTCGCCGTCGGGCGTGCCGGTGACCCAGCTGTAGACGTGGTCGATCGCGGCGTTGGCGGCCGAGGCGGCCGAGGACGCGCCGCGGGCCTCGATGATGGCGGCGCCGCGCTTGGCGACCGTCGGGATGAACGTGTCCTCGACCCAGGCCTGGTCGCCGACGACCTCGCCGGCCGGGCGGCCGCCGATCGTGGCGTGCGTGATGTCGGGGTACTGGGTCGCCGAGTGGTTGCCCCAGATGGCGAGCCGGCGGATGTCGGTGACCGCGGTGCCGGTCTTCTTGGCCAGCTGGCTCAGCGCGCGGTTGTGGTCGAGCCGGGTCATCGCGGTGAAGCGGTCGGCCGGCACGTCGGGCGCGTGCGCCGCGGTGATCAGGGCGTTGGTGTTCGCCGGGTTGCCCACGACGAGGACGCGCACGTCGTCGGCAGCACCCGCGTTGATCGCCTCGCCCTGCGGCTTGAAGATGCCGCCGTTGGCCTCGAGCAGGTCGCCGCGCTCCATGCCGGCGGTGCGCGGGCGGGCGCCGACGAGCAGCGCGACGTTGACGCCGTCGAACGCCGCGCGCGCGTCGTCGGTGATGTCGATGCCCGCGAGCAGCGGGAACGCGCAGTCGTCGAGCTCCATCGCGGTGCCCTCGGCCGCCTTGAGCGCCGGCGTGATCTCGAGCAGTCGCAGCCGGACCGGCACGTCCGGGCCGAGCAGCTGGCCGGAGGCCACCCGGAAGAGCAGGGCGTAGCCGATCTGGCCGGCCGCGCCGGTGACGGTGACGGTGACGGGTGTCCGGGCCATGAGGCGGCGCTCCTTCGCGTCGGCGGCCTGCGTGGTCGTGCTGCGCAGGGACAAGTCTCTCGTCGTCAAGAGACCTGGAGGATCGAGGCTATCTCAGCACTTTCGGCGGCCCGCCGGGAGGGCGGGACCTGCTCAGTTCGGCGTCGGCACGGCGACCGCGAGCACGACCAGCGCGCTGCCCATCGACGTGAGCACCAGGACGTCGAAGGCCCGGCTGCGCACCACCAGCAGGCCGACCCGGCGGGCCGGCAGCACCAGCCGGGCCAGCGCCGCGAAGAGCACCGAGATCCCCAGGATCAGGCAGCCGCTGCGGAAGTGGTCGAGCGCCACCGCGGTCAGCCCGACGAGACCGCCGCCGAGCACGGTCAGCAGCGGCCACTGCCGGCCGACCCAGCCGCCGCGGATCGGCGGGCGGTCGTCGATCGGCCCTTCCTGGCTGGCGATGCTCACGGGGCGTCGACCGGCGTCCGCTCGGACGACGGACCGCTCGGCGCTCTCGACGACGTTGAGCAGCAGCATCGCGCGGGTCATCGGGCCGACGCCGCCGGGCACCGGCGCGACGTACCCGGCCACCTCCCGGACCTCCGGTGCGACGTCGCCCACCAGGCCGTCCGACGTGCGGGTGATGCCGACGTCGACGACCGCTGCGCCCGGCCGGACCAGGTCCGGCGTGACCAGCCCGGGCACGCCGGCCGCGGCGATGATGACGTCGGCGCGGCGCAGGTGGTCGGCGAGGTCACGGGTGCCGGTGTGGCAGAGCGTCACCGTGCTGTTCTCGGTACGCCGGGTCAGCAGCAGGCCCAGCGGCCGCCCGACGGTGACGCCGCGGCCGACGACCACGACGTCCGCCCCGGCGAGCTCGACGCCGTAGCGCCGCAGCAGCAGCACGATGCCGCGCGGGGTGCAGGGCAGCGGGCCGGGCTCGCCCAGCACCAGCCGGCCGAGGTTCGTCGGGTGCAGGCCGTCGGCGTCCTTCGCCGGGTCCATCCGGGTCAGGGCGGCACCGGCGTCGAGACCGGCGGGCAGCGGCAGCTGGACGATGTAGCCGGTGCACGCCGGGTCGGCGTTGAGCTCGTCGACGACGGCCTCGACGTCCTCCTGGCTGGCGTCGGCCGGCAGCTCGCGCTGCAGCGACGTGATGCCGACCTGGGCGCAGTCGCGGTGCTTGCCGGCGACGTACGAGCGGCTGCCGGGGTCGTCACCGACGAGCAGCGTTCCGAGCCCGGGCACGACGCCGTGCTCGCGCAGCCGCGCCACCCGGGTCGTCAGGTCTGCCCTGATCTCGGCCGCGGCCGCCTTGCCGTCCAGGATCGTCGCGCTCACGGGCGACGAGTCTGTCACGTAACGACGGGCCCGAGCTCCCCTACCTCGCTGACCTCGATGCGGCCGCGACCGCGGGCCTTCGCGCGGTACATGGTCGCGTCCGCCTCGCGCAGCAGCGAGCGCGCGTCGTCCTCGGGGCGCGACACGGCGACACCGATGCTCGCGCCGGCCCGCACCTCCTTGCCGGACACCACGATCGGCTCGTCGAGCGATCGCGCACAGCCGCTCGGCGAGGCCACGCTGCTCGTCCCACCCGACCAGCCCCTCGACGACGACGACGAACTCGTCGCCGCCCAGCCGCGCCACCGTGTCGCTGGGCCTGATCACCTGACGCAGCCGGTCGGCGATCGCTGACCAGTACGAGGTCACCGACCTCGTGCCCGAGCTCGTCGTTGACCGCCTTGAAGTGGTCCAGGTCGCAGAACAGCACGACCGTCGAGACGCCGTCCGGGCCGAGCGCGACAGCGCGTGCGAGAGCCGGTCCATCAGCAGGTCGCGGTTCGCCAGCCCGGTCAGCGGGTCGTGCAGCGCACGGTGCGCGAGGCTCTGCCTGGCAGCCCGGGCGACGGTGATGTCCTGCATCTGGGCGATGTAGTACGCCGGCCGGTCGTCCTCGTCGCGCGCCATCGAGACCGCCAGCGACACCCAGACGACCTCGCCGTCCTTGTCGTGGTACCGCTTCTCCAGCGTGTAGTGGTCGATGTGCCCGGCCCTCAGCTCCTCGAGGAGCTCGAGGTCCGAGCCGAGGTCCTCGGCATGGGTGAGCTCCTGGAAGGTGCGACCCACCAGCTCTGCCTCGCCGTACCCGAGCAGCCGGCACAGCGCGTGGTTCACCTTGGTGAACGCGCCGTCCAGGCCCACCAGCGCCATGCCGACCGGCGCATACGCCATCGCCGACCGGAACTGCTCCTCGCTTCGCTCCAGCGCACGGGACGCCGCCCGCTGGGCCGTGATGTCGCTGAACGTCGTGACGACGCCGACGACCGCCGACGACCCGTCGGGCTGCGTCTCGAACAGTGGCTCGGCCGCCACCTCGAGCCAGACCAGCGTCCCGTCGGCGCGGTGGACACCCAAGCGTCACGTCGCGAACCGAGATGCCGCTGCTCAGAGCCACCGCGGCCGGCCGCTCGGCGGCCGGGAAGTCGGACCCGTCCTCGCGCACGGCTCGCCAGCGCGGGTCGATCGAGCGGCCGCCCAGCATCTGCTCCGAGCTCGAGGCCCAGCACCCGGCAGGCCGCGTCGTTGGCGGTGACGATGACACCCTCGGCGTCCTGGAGCACGACACCCTCCGCCATCGTCGCGACCACCGAGCGGTAGCGACGCTCGGAGTCCGCGAGCAGCAGGTCGGCCTCGACCTGGTCGGTGACGTCGGAGACGCTGCCGAGCCACCGGGCCACCGTGCCGTCGGCGGCGCGGATCGCGGTGGCGTTGGAGTCGACCCAGCGGACGGTGCCGTCGGGACGCAGGTAGCGGTAGCGGCCGACGTACTCACGACCGTCGGCCGCGGCGGCCTCCCGATCGGCAACGACCCGGTCGAGGTCGTCGGGGTGCACCACCTCGGGCCAGATCTCGCCGTCCTCCCCGTCGGTCGGGACAGCACCCGTCAGCTCGCGCCAGCGGCGGTTGACGTAGCGACGGCGCCCGTCGGCATCGGTCTCGAAGATCCCGACCGGGGTGCCGTCGAGCAGGAACTGCAGCCGCTCCCGGTCCTCGACTGCCGTGCGCGCGTGCTCCCCGCGCGCTGCGGTCCGGGCGCCGAGCACGACGGCGACCACCGTGCCGGCGGTGAGCACGAGCGCGAGCAGTCCCTGGCCGTACGCCGGGTCGAACAAGCCTGCGTGCTCGCCCCGGACGACCAGCCAGCCGATGAACGGCGGCACCGCCATCGCCCAGCCCAGGTGCCGCCGCAGCAGCTCGCCGGCGGTGCCCTCTGCACGCAACGCACGGCTGACCGGCAGGTCGGGGCGGTGCAGCAGCACGGCGACAGCCGAAGCCAACGCCACCGGCACGGTCGGGACGACCATCGCGGTCGCGGTCTGCAGGCTGGTCAGGCCTGCCGACCCGTAGAGGTGCCCGACCAGGCTGATGAACCCGAGCCCGTAGGCCACGGCACCGAGCACCGATGCGGCTCGGGGGTGCTGCGCCGCCAGCGTCAGGGCGAGAGCCAGCGCGAGCAGCACCAGGCCGGACGACAACGCCATCTGGCCGGTCGGCCCCACGACCCGCCAGGCGTCGACGTACAGCAGGTCGGCCGAGAGCATCGGCCGGTCGAGCACGTTCGCGGCGATGCCCTCGAGCCCGAGCAGGACGACCGTCGACAACGCGACCGCCCGGACCGCAACGGGCAGCGGGAAGCGCGAGGACGACGCCGAGCAGGAGGAAGCCGACCAGCGTCGTCGGCTTCGTCGGGGCATGGTCCAGCAGCAGCGGGGTCAGCGCCCGGGGCGCGACCAGCCACAACGCCAGCTGGGCGCCTTCGACGGCGATGACGAGCAGGCCGAGGACCGCGCTCGCGCGGTCCAGCCGCAGCCCGCTCATTCCCTGCCTCCTCGAGCTCCGGTCGGTTCCCTGGTGGATCTCTCGACAGGAACCAGCCCGGGGAGCAGGGTCACCCGGATGCCTTGACCAGGTCTTTACCTGAGCCGGCCGCGGGCCGGGCCGGGCTCAGTGCGCGAAGTGCCGCACCCCGGTGAGGTAGAGCGGGACGCCGGCCGCCGCCGCCGCCGCGACGACCTCCTCGTCGCGCACCGAGCCGCCCGGCTGGACGACCGCCCGGACACCGGCGTCCAGCAGCACCTGCAGCCCGTCGGCGAACGGGAAGAACGCGTCCGAGGCGGCCACCGCGCCGGCCGCCCGCTCCCCGGCCCGGGACACCGCGAGCCGCGCCGAGTCGACCCGGTTCACCTGGCCCATGCCGACCCCGACGGTCGCGCCGCCGGTCGCCGAGCAGGATCGCGTTGGACTTCACCGCACGGCAGGCCCGCCAGGCGAACTCCAGGTCGGCCAGGGTCGCGTCGTCCGCCGGGTCGCCGGCCGCGAGCCGTCCAGCCGGCCGGCGAGTCGCCCGGCTCGTCCAGCACGTCGGCGCGTCTGCAGCAGCATGCCGCCGCAGACCTGCCGCACCGACAGCCCGGAGCCGTAGCCCTCGACCTGCAGCAGCCGGATCGCCTTCTTGCGCATCAGCACCTCGAGCGCGCCCGGCTCGTACGCCGGCGCGGCCAGCACCTCGGTGAACACCTCGGCCACCTGCTCGGCCATCGCCACCGTCACCGGCCGGTTCGTCGCGACGACGCCGCCGAACGCCGAGACCGGGTCGCAGGCGAGCGCCTTGCGGTGCGCGTCCGCCACCGGGTCGGCGGCGTCGACCGCGCCGACCGCGATGCCGCAGGGGTTGGTGTGCTTGACGATCGCGACGCACGGGAGCGCCGAAGTCGTAGGCGGCGCGCAACGCGGCGTCGGTGTCGACGTAGTTGTTGTAGCTCATCTCCTTGCCGTGCAGCTGCTCGGCCGCCGGCCAGGCCGCCGGGCTCGGCCGGGTCGACGGTAGAGCGCCGCGCGCTGGTGCGGGTTCTCGCCGTAGCGCAGCACCGCGGACCGCTCGCAGGGCTGCGCCGAGGAAGGCCGGCCAGCCGTCCGGGTCGGGCGCCAGCTCGGCGGCGAACCAGGACGCCACCGCCACGTCGTACGCCGCGGTGTGGGCGAACGCCGCCGCCGCGAGCCGGCGGCGCTGGTCGAGGGTGAACCCGCCCGGCGGTCACGGCGGCGAGCACGTCGGGGTAGCGCGCCGGGTCGACGACCACCGCGACCGACGGGTGGTTCTTGGCCGCCGACCGCACCATCGCCGGTCCGCCGATGTCGATCTGCTCGACGCACTCGTCGGGGGTCGCGCCGGACGCGACCGTCGCGGCGAACGGGTAGAGGTTGACCACGACCAGGTCGAACGGCTCGATGTCCGAGCTCGGCGAGCTGGTCACGGTGGCTCGGCAGCCGGCGGTCGGCCAGGATGCCGGCGTGCACCGCCGGGTGCAGCGTCTTCACCCGGCCGTCCAGGCACTCGGGGAAGCCGGTGACCTGCTCGACCGGCGTCACCGGCAGCCCGGCCGCGGCGATCCGGGCCGCGGTCGAGCCGGTCGACACCAGCGCGACGCCGGCGTCGTGCAGCCCGCGGGCGAGCTCCTCCAGGCCGGTCTTGTCGTAGACGCTGAGCAGGGCCCGGCGGACCGGGACCGTCGCGACTGGTGCTTCGCTCACGGGACGGTGACCTTCCTTCCGGTGACCGTCCAGCCCTCGCGGGCCATCCGGCCGATGACGTCGACGAGCATCGCGCGCTCCTCGACCTTGATGCGCTCGTGCAGCGAGTCCTCGTCGTCGTCGTCGAGCACCGGCACCGTGCGCTGGGCGACGATCGGGCCGGTGTCGACGCCGCCGTCCACGACGAACAGGGTGGCGCCGGTGACCTTGACGCCGTAGGCCAGCGCGTCCCGCGGCCCGTGCATGCCCGGGAACGCCGGCAGCAGCGCCGGGTGGCTGTTGACGAACCGGCCGGCGAACCGCGCCGAGGAACGCCGGCCCGACCAGCTTCATGAAGCCGGCCGAGACCACCAGGTCCGGGCTCAGGGCGACCGACGGCGTCGGCCAGTGCGGCGTCCCAGGCGGCGCGGTCCGGGTGGTCGGCGAGGGCGCAGACGAACGTGTCGACGCCGGCCGCCCGGGCCCGGTCGAGCGCGCCGGCGGCCGGCCCGGTCGGCGCCCACGGCGACGACCTGCACGCCGTACGCCGGGTCGGCCGCCGCGTCGAGCAGGGCCTGCAGGGTGGACCCGCTGCCGGAGGCGAGCACGACGACGCGCGGTCCGGGGCCGAGGTGCACGCGCCGACCCTAGTTGGCGGCGCTCAGGCGGTCACGGCGGCGCAGGGCCCACAGCGCCGCGGCCATGACCACCGCGACCTCGAGACCGGCGACCGGTGCCGACCAGCCACCAGGTCGGGCCGGTCTCGACCAGCCGGCCCGGGCCGGCCGGGCCGGACGCGAGCAGGCGTCAGGACGCGCGACCGCGGCCGCGACCAGGCCGCCGGCACGTCGCGCAGGTCTCGACGCAGCGGCCGCCAGCCGGCTCCGGCCGCCGCGCCGGACCGGTGCGCGAGCAGCGCCGGCGAGCACGCCCGCGAGCAGCGGGACGACCAGCACCAGCGGTGCCCACGCCGGGCCCGGCTCCTGCGGGCAGGGCGGCGAGCAGCGGGAAGGCCGGGACGGCGCCGAGGTCGGTGCCGCCCACGGACACCGAGGTGCCGGCGCCGACCGCGAACCCCGGCCCGACGACGTACGCGAGGCCCCAGACCGCGGCGGTCGGCACGTACAGCAGGCAGAGCGCGGCGAGCAGGATGCCGCCGCCGATGCCGGCGTCCAGCCCGTCGACGAGCAGCGTCGCCTGGTCGTGGTGCACGGCCAGCGAGCCGCCCGACGAGCAGCGCGCCCGCCGGCCACCAGCGTGGCGAGGGCCGCGGTGGCGGCGCGGCAGCGCCGTGCGCACCAGCGGCGGCAGGCGCCGGGTCACGCCGGACCAGGTGCCGGTGGCCCGGACCGCGCCCGAGCCGGAGCCGAGCGCGGCGACCCCCGCGGCGCCCGACGAACGCGCTGGTCGGCAGGGCCTGGACGGCGTCGGTGCGGGCGAGCAGGGCGACGAACGTCGCGACGACGGCGTACGTCGCGGTGACCGAGGCCGTCAGCGCGATCACCCCGGTGCGGCCGCGGACACCGGCCGCCCGCGCCGGCGCGCAGCGTGGCGGTGTGCAGCAGGACCAGCGGCAGCAGCGGTGAGGCCGAGCGGCACCAGCGCGAGCTCGCCGCCGGGAACCGCGAGGTGGGCGTGGTGCCCGACCAGCCAGGCCTGCAGGGCGGTGGCGACCGCGTCGGGGGCGTCGGCCCCGCTGTCGGACGCGCCGGCCCAGGCCACCAGCACGAGCACCATCACGGCCAGCACGCCGAGACCGGCGGCGCGCAGCGCGGCCACCGACGCCGACGACCGTGACCGACCGCGTCGGCGCCGCCGGCGGGTGCGCCGGACGGCGGGGACGCGAGCCCTTCGGCGGGCGCGGCGGTCGGGACAGCAGCTCGGTCATCGTCCGCCCATCGTCGCCGCTGCGCGGCTGCCCGGCCCCGGACCCTGGCGCCTTCGGGGTGTCGTGGGCAGCGTGCAACCGGGAGGGCGGGTCGGGAGTCATCCTTCGTGACAGCCCGATCCGGGCGGTCGGACGCAGGCGGCCAGCAGGTCGCCGGTGGCACGAGCAGGAGGACGAGCGGTGAAGGACGCCGAGGGCTTCGACGCCTTCTACGCGGCCAGCAACCGGCGGGTCATGCACCAGATGTACGCGATGACCAGCAACCTGGCCGACGCCCAGGAGCTGACCCAGGAGGCGTACGCGCGGGCCTGGCAGCGCTGGTCCTCGGTGTCGACGTACGACGACCCGGAGGCCTGGGTGCGGACCGTGGCCTGGCGGCTGGCGGCGAGCCGCTGGCGCAAGGCCAAGAACGGCGTCACCGCGATGCTGCGGCACGGCCCGCCCGACCACACGCCCGAGCCCAGCGTCGACAACGTCGCGCTGGTCGCCGCCCTGCGGCAGATCCCGGAGGCGCAGCGGCGGGCCATCGTCCTGCACCACCTCGGCGGCCTGTCGGTCGCCGAGGTCGCCCACGAGGTGGGCGCCCCCGAGGGCACGGTCAAGGCGCGCCTGTCGCGCGGCCGGGCCGCCCTCGCCGAGCTGCTCGCCGACACCACGCTCGCGGAGGTGAGCCCCCATGCCTGAGAACAACGACCGGATGGCCTCGACCCTGGACGCGCTGCGCAGCGACGTCGAGCGCACCCCGCTCGCCGACTCGCTGACCGTGCGCCGCCGGGGCGACCAGCGCACCCGCCGGCAGGCCGTCGGCGGCGCGCTCGCCGTGGTGGTCCTGGTCGCCGGTGCCGCCGGCATCTACGGCGGCCTGGGCGGCGACGACCGGGCCACCCAGATCCCGGCCAGCCCGAGCCCGAGCGCCGAGCAGACCCTCGACCTCGCCGCCGACCCGTTCCTTCCCGTCGAGGCGCTCACCGGGTTCGGCCGCTACGACCAGGCGGGGCCGTTCATCGACGCCGGCCAGGAGCCGGACATCGCAGCCGGAGCAGTGCGCCCCGCGGCCCGGCGAGTGGGGGCCGCGGACGTGCAGGCACCCGCTACTACCAGGACGGCAGCGAGGCGAGATCCGCGAGTACGTGCTGCGCTTCGACGACACGGCGAGCGCCGAGCAGGCCTCGCTCAAGAGGGCGTACGCCGACCTGGCCGCGTTCTGCCCCGCGACGGTCGACCCGAGCGAGGGCACGTTGACGACCCGCTACTCGCAGGCCATCCCGGGCTTCGAGCATGGCGCGATCCAGCAGCTCGCGGTACTTCGTGCCCGAGTTCGCGTCCGAGCCCAGCTACTACGAGGTCGCCACGGCCCACGAGGGCAACGTCGTCGTCGTCCTGGAGTGGCAGGCGTCGGGCAACCCGTCCGGCGACGGCGAGGACGACTGGGCATGGACCCCCGAGCGGGTGCAGGCCGCCCTCGACCGCGCCGTCGGCTGATCAAGATCAGCTGGCGGTCATGACCTCGCGCATCAGCTGCGCGGTGGCCGACGGGGTCCTGCCGACCTTGACGCCGACGGCCTCGAGCGCGTCCTGCTTGGCCTGCGCGGTGCCGGACGAGCCGGAGACGATGGCGCCGGCGTGGCCCATCGTCTTGCCCTCCGGAGCGGTGAAGCCGGCGACGTAGCCGACGACCGGCTTGGTGACGTGGTCCTTGATGTACGCCGCCGCGCGCTCCTCGGCGTCGCCGCCGATCTCGCCGATCATCACGATCGCGTCGGTCTCCGGGTCGGCCTCGAACGCCTCGAGGCAGTCGATGTGCGTGGTGCCGATGACCGGGTCGCCGCCGATGCCGACGGCGGTCGAGAAGCCGATGTCCCGCAGCTCGTACATCATCTGGTAGGTCAGCGTGCCGGACTTCGAGACCAGCCCGATCCGGCCGGCCTGGGTGATGTCGGCCGGGATGATGCCGGCGTTGGACTTCCCGGGGCTGATCAGGCCGGGGCAGTTCGGGCCGATGATCCGGGTCGTGCCGGCGTTGACCGCGTACTGGTAGAACGCCGCCGTGTCGTGCACCGGGATGCCCTCGGTGATGACGACGCACGAGCGGGATCTGCGGCGTCGACCGCCTCGAGCACGGCGTCCTTCGCGAACGCCGGCGGCACGAAGACGACCGACACGTCGGCGCCGGTCTCCTTCATCGCCTCGGACACCGAGGCGAACACCGGCACCTGGGTGCCGTCGACGTCCACCGTGGTGCCCGCCTTGCGCGGGTTGACGCCGCCGACGACCTGGGCGCCCGAGGCGACCATCCGCCGGGTGTGCTTGGTGCCCTCGGAGCCGGTGATGCCCTGGACGATGATCTTCGAGTTCTCGGTCAGCCAGATCGCCATGTTCAGTTGCCCCTCGTCCGTTACTTCGCGGCCAGCTCGGCGGCCCGGCGCGGCGGCGCCGTCCATGGTGTCGACCAGCTCGAGCAGCGGCAGCGCGGCCTCGGTGAGGATCCGCCGGCCCTCCTCGGCGTTGTTCCCGTCGAGCCGTACGACGAGCGGCTGGCTGATCTCGTCACCGCGCTCCTCCAGCAGCGCGAACGCCTGCACGATGCCGTTGGCCACCGCGTCGCAGGAGGTGATGCCGCCGAAGACGTTGACGAACACCGACTTCACCTCCGGGTCGCCGAGGATGATCTCCAGGCCGTCGGCCATCACCTCGGCCGACGCGCCGCCGCCGATGTCGAGGAAGTTCGCCGGCTTGACGCCGCCGTACTCCTCGCCGGCGTACGCGACGACGTCCAGCGTGCTCATCACCAGGCCGGCGCCGTTGCCGATGATGCCGACCTCGCCGTCGAGCTTGACGTAGTTGAGGTCCTTGGCCTTCGCCTTGGCCTCGAGCGGGTCGGCCGCGAGCTCGTCCTCCAGCGCCGCGTGCTCGGGCTGGCGGAAGTCGGCGTTGCTCGTCGAGGGTGACCTTGCCGTCGAGCGCGACGATGCGGCCGTCGCGCGGTCTTCACCAGCGGGTTGACCTCGACCAGCGTCGCGTCCTCGGCGACGAAGACGCCCCAGAGCTTCACGATCGCGGCAGCCACCTCGTCGAGCACGTCGGCCGGGAAGCCGCCCTGCTCGGCGATCTCGCGGGCCTTGGCCTCGTCGATGCCCTCGAGCGCGTCGACCGGGACCCGGGCCAGCGCCTCGGGCTTCTCGACGGCGAGCTCCTCGATCTCCATGCCGCCCTCGCGGGACGCCATCGCCAGGTAGGTGCGGTTGGCGCGGTCGAGCAGGAACGAGAAGTAGTACTCCTCGGCGATGTCGGCGGCCGGCGCGATCATCACCCGGTGGACGGTGTGGCCCTTGATGTCCATGCCGAGGATCTGGCTCGGCGACCTGCTCGGCCTCCTCGGCGGAGGACGCGAGCTTGACGCCGCCGGCCTTGCCGCGGCCGCCGGTCTTCACCTGCGCCTTGACGACGACCTTGCCGCCGCCCTCGGGCAGCAGCCGTTCGGCCGCGGCCCGGGCCTCCTCGGGGGTCTCGGCGACCGCGCCGCCGAGCACGGGCACGCCGTGCTTCTCGAACAGGTCTCGCGCCTGGTACTCGAACAGGTCCACGGGTCAGTCCTCGCCTCGCTGTGGTGGTCCGGTGCAGCGCTGCACGTCCTCCCAAGGGGGTGCCACGCGGTACGCGAGCGTAACCGCAGCGACATCCGCGCGTTGTACCGGGCGAACCCAGGAGGCTCCCGTGCGCAGAAGCGCCGTCCGTCGTCGTTGCCGTCACCACGCTGGTCGCTGGTGCGGGCGTGCTCAGTCGGGCCGGCCGCAGCCGCCGAGCCCGCGATCACCAAGACGCCCGTCCAGCTCGACCGTCAAGGTCGGCCCGTCCGGGACGACGTCCTGCCTGGTCGACGCCGACCTCTACGTGCCCGCCGGCGTGAGCGCCGCCAAGCCCGGCGCCCGCCGTGCTGACCACCAACGGCTTCGGCGGCTCCAAGGACGACCAGGCCGGCGCCGCGCAGGCGTTCGGCCGCGAGGGCTACGTCACGCTGTCCTACACCGGGCTCGGCTTCCCGACAGCGGCTGCAAGATCGCGCTGGACGACCCCGACTACGACGGCAAGGCCGCCAAGCAGCTCGTCGACTACCTCGCCGGCCGCAAGGCGGACAACTCCGGCCGCGTCCTCGACATGGTCGCGAAGAACGCCCCCGGCGACCCGAAGGTCGGCATGGTCGGCGGCTCGTACGGCGGCCAGGTGCAGTTCGCCGCCGCCTCGCTGGACCGGCGGATCGACGCGCTGATCCCGATCATCACCTGGAACGACCTGTCCTACTCGCTGGCCCCGAACAACACCAGCCTCGGCACCGGCGGGCACGGCGTCACCTACAGCACGCCCGGCGTGCACAAGAAGCAGTGGACGTCGCTGTTCTTCGCCATCGGCATCACCGACGGCATCCAGGGCGCCGGCGTCGACCCGACCCGGCTCCTCGGCTGCCCGAACTTCGTCGACCAGGCCTGCCTGTCCAAGGCACAGCTCGAGGCGTTCGGCTACCCGGACCAGGCGACGATGGACTTCGCCCGGCACGCCTCGGTGTCGTCGTACCTCAGCAAGGTGAAGGCGCCGACCCTGCTCGTCCAGGGCCAGAAGGACACGCTGTTCAACCTGCAGGAGGCGGCCGCGACCTACCGCGGGATGCAGGCGCAGGGCACGCCGGTGCAGATGATCTGGCAGTCCTGGGGCCACAGCCTCGGCGGCAGCCCCGCGCCCGGGCGAGCTCGACCTGACCGGCGCCGCCCCGCTGCGCTCGACGTACCTCGGTGGCCGCTTCCTCAACTGGTTCAACCGCTACGTCAAGGGCGACACCTCGGTCACCACCGGCCCGGAGTTCGCGTACTTCCAGGACTGGGTCACCTACTCCGGCATCGCGACGCCGGCCTACGCCAGCTCGTCGTCGTTCCCGGTCGGCCAGGCCGCCGAGCTCTACCTGTCCGGCGCGAAGGACCTGGTCACCGCTCGCTCGCAGGTGCGGCCCGGGGCGCAGACCTGGGCCAACGCCCCGGGCGGCGCGCCGACCAGCTACTCCGAGACGTCCTCGCAGGGCGGGCAGGCGACCGACCCGCTGCCGCCGACCGACGCCCCCGGCACGTTCGGGTCCTGGACCTCCGCGCCGATGGGCGGCGCGACGACGATCGTCGGCTCGCCCACCCTCGACGTGACCCTGACGTCGGCCGCGGCCGCGGCGACGCAGGCGACCGGCCCGGCCGGCCAGCTCGTCGTCTTCGCCAAGATCTACGACGTCGCGCCCGACGGCACCCAGACGCTGCACAACCGGCTGATCTCGCCGGTGCGGATCGCCGACGTGACCAAGCGGGTGCACATCGAGCTGCCCGGCGTCGTCCAGCGGATCGCAAGGGCCACCGGCTGCGCCTGGTGCTGGCGGCCAGCGACGCGGCGTACGCCGGCAACGCCGCCGTGCTGCCGGTGACGGTCACGGCCAACCCGGCGAGCCCGGCGGTCCTGACCCTGCCGGTGCGCTAGGCGGGGGACTTCTCGCCGAGGTTCTCGCGCACCCAGCTGACGATCTCGCCGGTCGTCGCGCCGGGGGTGAACACCTTCGCGACCCCCATCGCGGTGAGCTCGGGCATGTCGGCCTGCGGGGACGATGCCGCCGCCGAAGACCACGATGTCGTCGGCCTCGCGCTCGCGCAGCAGCTCGATCACCCGGGCGAAGAGCGTCATGTGCGCGCCGGAGAGGACCGACAGGCCGATCGCGTCGGCGTCCTCCTGGATCGCCGTCTCGACGATCTGCTCGGGCGTCTGGTGCAGCCCGGTGTAGACGACCTCGACGCCGGCGTCGCGCAGCGCGCGGGCCACCACCTTGGCCCCGCGGTCGTGCCCGTCCAGGCCGGGCTTGGCGACGACGACGCGGACCGGCGCGGAGGTGCTCACGGGCCAGAGCGTAACCGAGCCGTTCCCGCGCGTCCCGGGGCCATGTCGCGGGGTAGGGCGGGGTTACGGTGCCGGGGCTCGGAGCCGATGATGACGAGGTGAAGGGGTCACGGGTGCGCAAGCGGATCGGGCGGGCCGGCGGCGGCCTGCGGCGCGGCGCGGCGAGCCTGCTGTCCCCCACCGGGCTGCGCGGCGCGGCCGTCGAGGTCACCTGGGTCGCGGCGCACGCGGCGCTGTACCCGCTGGGCGTGGTCAAGGAGCGGGCCGGCGCCCGGGCGCACGAGCAGCGCGACCTGGCCGGCCTGTCCCCGATGCAGCGCGGGCTGGTCGTCGGCGACGTCGAGGCGTCGGGCACGCCGATCCTGCTGGTGCACGGCATGGTCGACAACCGCTCGATCTTCACGGTGCTGCGCCGCGGCCTGCGCCGCCGCGGCTTCCGGCGGGTGCTGTCGATCAACTACAGCCCGCTCACGACCGACGTCCGGCTCGCCGCCACCAACCTCGCCACCCGGGTCGAGGAGCTCTGCGAGGAGACCGGCTTCGAGCGCATCCACGTCATCGGCCACAGCATGGGCGGGCTGATCGCGCGCTACTACGTGCAGCGGCTCGGCGGCGACGCGCGGGTGCACACCCTGGTCACGCTGGGCACCCCGCACGCCGGCACCGGGACGGCCCACCTGATCCCGCACCCGCTGGCCCGCCAGCTGCGCCCGCACAGCGAGCTGGTCACCGAGCTGCGCGAGCCGGCGCCCGGCTGCCGACCCGCTTCCTCGCCGTCTGGAGCGACCTGGACCAGCTGATCGTCCCCAAGCGCGCCGCCCGGGTCGACCACCCCGACCTCGACGCCCGCAACGTGCTGATCCGCGGCGTGGGGCACATGTCGCTGCCGATCCATCGCCGGACGGTGCACGAGATCGGCCTGACGCTGGCCCAGCTGGACCCGCACGGCGGCACGGTCCTGCCGGGGGTCACCTCGATCGCCAGCGACCGCCCCGCCGAGCGCCAGCCGGCCCGGCCTGCCGAGCGCGGACCGCGAGCCGCCGGCCAGCCGACCGGCTGACTGGTTGCATCTGCAAGGCCCTCGGCGCGATCGCCGAAAATCCGGTCAAAGCCGCAGGTTTTCGTCACGCCGAACCGGACAAGCAGCCCAAGGCGGGCGTGGATTGTTGTACGCACCGTCAAAGTCGGGTACGCCGGGTAGTTGAACAGGTTATGAACACGTCCCCGGTTGGCTCCGCACGTGATCCCTTCGTTATCGTCGCCCGGTCCCCCTGCCCCCGACGACGAGGCGATCCTCCCCGTGCCACCTCGCCGCCCGCACCGCGGTCGACACCGTAAGCCGAAGCACAACACCGGCCCTGCGTATGTCACCGCCGCCACGCTGGCCGCCTTCACCGTGAGCGGGCTCAACGTGCCCGGAGCCATCGGTGACGCGCGGTCCGGGAGCAGCACAGCTCCCCGCAGGCGTCGCAGCAGCTCGAGCAGGGGCGCTCGCGTCGCGGCGGACCAGCTCCGCCAGACCCTCGTCAAGCAGCAGGAGCAGCGCGCCACCCGGACCCGGACCGCGATCACGTCCTCGGTCAAGGAGCTCCAGGAGGTCGCCAAGAAGGAGCGGGCGGCCCGCGAGGCTGCTCGGCCCAAGTGGGTCGTCCCCGTCCTGGGCTTCCGGCTGACGGCCGGCTTCGGCGACTACGGCCTGTGGAGCTCCTCGCACACCGGCCAGGACTTCGCGGCGCCCTACGGCACCACGGTCCACGCGGTGGGCGACGGCAAGATCATCTTCGCCGGCTACGAAGGCGCGTACGGCAACAAGATCGCGATCCAGCACGCCGACGGCACCGTCACCTGGTACGCCCACCTGGCGGAGTTCCTCAAGACCAGCGGCCCGGTCAAGGCCGGCGACGCCATCGGCCGGATCGGCACCACCGGCAACACCACCGGCCCGCACCTGCACCTCGAGGTCCGGCCCGGCGACGGCGGCCCGGTTCCCCCGCTGACCTGGCTGCGGGAGCACGGCGTCAAGCTTTGAGCCGCTCGGCTCGAACAGGTGCTGAGCCGCCCGGCTCGACCAGGCGTGACCTTCCCGCCTACAGCTTCTCGACCGGCGCGTAGCGCAGCAGCAGCCGCTTGACCCCGCCGGTGCTGAAGTCGACCGACGCGACCGCCCGCTCCCCCGACCCCTCGACGGCGACCACCGAGCCCATCCCGAACGTGTCGTGGGTGACCCGGTCGCCCGGCTCGAGGTGCACGACGACCCGGTTGCCCGGTGACCGGACGCCGGGGCGGGCCGCGACCGCCGCCACTGCCGGCGTGCTGGACACCGACGACACCAGCCGCCGCCAGTCGACCAGCTCGTCCGGGATCTCCTCGAGGAACCGGGACGCCGGGTTGGCCTGCGGGGCTCCCCACGCGCTGCGCACGGTGGCCCGGCTCAGGTAGAGCCGCTCCTGGGCGCGGGTGATGCCGACGTACGCCAGCCGGCGCTCCTCCTCCAGCTCGGTCGGGTCTCCCAGCGAGCGCAGGTGCGGGAAGATGCCGTCCTCGAGCCCGGTGAGGAAGACGACCGGGAACTCCAGGCCCTTCGCGGTGTGCAGGGTCATCAGGGTGACCACGCCCGGCGGCGGACTGGCGTCGTCGGTGCCCTCGGGCTGGTCCGGGATCTGGTCGGCGTCGGCGACCAGCGCGACCGTCTCCAGGAAGTCGACCAGGCTGCCGTCGGGGTTGGCCTCCTCGAACTCGCGGGCCACGGCGACGAGCTCCTGCAGGTTCTCCAGCCGGGTCTCGTCCTGCGGGTCGGCCGAGCCGGACAGCTCGGCGACGTAGCCGGTGCGGTCGAGCACCGCCTCGAGCACCGTCGCCGGCGACGACCCGGCCTCGACCAGGGTGCCGAGCTCGTCCATCAGGGTGCGGAAGCCCTGCACGGCGTTCAGCGAGCGGGACGCCAGGCCGTAGGCGTCCTCGCAGCGCTGCAGGGCGTCGTTGAACGTGATCGCCTCGCGCTGGGCGAGCGCCTCGATGCAGGCCTCGGCGCGGTCGCCGATGCCGCGCTTGGGGACGTTGAGGATGCGGCGCAGCGACACCGTGTCGGCCGGGTTGGCGAGCACCCGCAGGTAGGCCAGCGCGTCGCGCACCTCGCGCCGCTCGTAGAACCGCACGCCGCCGACGACCTTGTAGGGCAGGCCGACCCGGATGAACACCTCCTCGAACACCCGGGACTGCGCGTTGGTGCGGTAGAACACCGCCACCTGCGAGGGCAGGACGCCCGCGTCGTCGGTGAGCCGGTCGACCTCCTGCGCGACGAAGGACGCCTCGTCGTGCTCGTTGTCGGCGACGTAGCCGACGATCGGCTCGCCGTCGCCGGCGTCCGACCAGAGGTTCTTCGGCTTGCGGCTCGCGTTGCGGGAGATGACGGCGTTGGCCGCGGACAGGATCGTCTGGGTGGAGCGGTAGTTCTGCTCGAGCAGGATCGTCGTGCGCGTCGGGGTAGTCCTGCTCGAACTCCAGGATGTTGCGGATCGTCGCGCCGCGGAAGGCGTAGATGGACTGGTCGGCGTCACCGACGACGCACAGCTCGGCGGGAGGTACGTCGAGCGCGGTGTCGCCGCCGGAGACCAGCTCGCGGACCAGCACGTACTGCGCGTGGTTGGTGTCCTGGTACTCGTCGACGAGCACGTGCCGGAACCGCCGCCGGTAGTGCTCGGCGACGTCGGGGAACGCCTGCAGCAGGTGCACCGTGGTCATGATCAGGTCGTCGAAGTCGAACGCGTTGGCCTCGCGCAGCCGCCGCTGGTAGAGCCGGTAGGCCTCGGCGAGGGTCTGCTCCATGTGCGTCTCGGCCGCGGCGGGCGAACGTCTCGTAGTCGACGAGCTCGTTCTTCAGGTTGCTGACCTGGTTGGAGAACGACCGCGGCGGATAGCGCTTCGGGTCGAGGTCGAGGTCGCGGCAGACCAGGGTCATCAGCCGCTGCGAGTCGGCCTGGTCGTAGATCGAGAACGTCGACTTCATGCCGAGGTGGCTGGCCTCCCGGCGCAGGATGCGCACGCACGCGGAGTGGAAGGTGGTCACCCACATCGCCTTGGCCCGGCCGCCGACCAGCGCGGCGACCCGCTCCTTCATCTCGCCGGCGGCCTTGTTGGTGAACGTGATCGCGAGGATCGCGCCGGGGTGCACCTTGCGCTCGGCGAGCAGGTAGGCGATGCGTGAGGTGAGCACCCGGGTCTTGCCCGACCCGGCGCCGGCGACGATCAGCAGCGGGCCGCCCTGGTGCACGACGGCCGCCCGCTGCTGCGGGTTGAGCCCCTCCAGCAGGGCCGCGGGGTCGGGTCGCCGGGGGCGCGGCTCGGCGGGCGCGGGCGGGCCCGACGGCAGCGGGTAGGCGTCGTCGAAGAGGGTGCTCATCTCCCGACGAGTCTAGGCGTCGGGCCGGACGGAACTCGGGTCAGACCACAGGTGCCGGGACGTAGCCGACGACGTCGGCGCGGAGGTGCGCCATCGCCCCGCCGAGCTGCAGGCTGACGCTGCCCGCCGTACCGACCGGGACGGTCACCTCGGCCACCCGGCCGGTGACGTCGAGCGGGACGGTCTCCAGCGGCTGGGCCGCGCCAGCCGGCCAGACCTGCAGGGTGGCGGGGGCGTCCGGGTAGACGAGCCGCACCCGCAGGACCACCGCGGCGACCCCCTCGGCGGGGACCCCGCCGCGCCCGAGGACGGGCAGGTCGAGCCGGACGTCGGGGTGCACCCGGCACGGACCGGAGACCGTGCCGGCGCCGGCCTTGGTCCCGAGCAGCCGGGCCGGCGCCAGCGGCAGCACCGGGCCGGTCATCGGGGTGGTGACGACCGGCACCGGGACAGGCACGGGAACGGGAACGGGGGCCGGCAGGGTGGGGTCGGTCGGGACCGGCAGCACCGGCACGGGCGGCAGCGGGGCCGGGCAGGCCACGAAGCCGGTGTAGTACGACGTGCGCTTGAGGGCGCCGTCCCAGCTGAAGCTGATGTGCACGTGGTTGCGGTGGCAGGTCGTGTCGAGCGCCCGCTTCTTCATCTTCTTCTTGGTGGCGCAGCCGTTGTAGTCGGTCCAGCCGCGCGCCGGGTCGTACGCCCGCCAGGTCTGGTTGTTCCAGATGACGTAGGAGATGCCGAGCCGCCGGGCCATCGCCTCCGGGTTGCCGAAGCCGTCCGGTGCCTGCAGCCACGCGACGAACGCGTCGGCCATCGCCTTCTGCTCCGGCACCCGGACGTTGGTCATCCAGTCCAGCGCCCGACCCTCCTCGTGACCCGAGTCGGAGCGGGTGCACGCTCGCACGATGTTCGAGCTCACCGGGCCGTACGTCGCGAGCAGCAGGCGTCGCAGGTAGCGCGGCCCCTTCTTCTCGGTCGGGCTGCAGGTGCTCTCGCGCTGCCAGGTCGGGTAGCTGTCGATGGTCGCGCCGAAGGACTTGGCCGTCGGCGACACCGCCGCCGCCGAGGCCGGCGCGGCCTGGCCGAGGCCGAGCAGCACCAGCGTCACGAGCAGGGCGGTGCAGGCGGGCAGGCTGCGGCTGGCGAACGTCACCTCCGAGTGATCGTCTCGGTGGCCGCCCGTCTTGAGCCTCCTGCCGGCTGCCTACGATGACCGAACGGATGAGAGGAGTCAGCAGGTGCTGGACGACAGCGAGGTCGAACGCGTCCTGGTGGTGACGGCGCACCCGGACGACGTCGACTTCGGGGCGTCGGGGACGATCGCGTCCTGGACGGCCGCGGGTGTCGAGGTCTCCTACTGCATCTGCACCGACGGCGACGCGGGCGGCTTCGACCCGACGGTGGACCGGGCGGACATCCCGGGCATCCGGCGGGCCGAGCAGCAGAAGGCTGCGGCCGTGGTCGGCGTGACCGACGTCCGGTTCCTGGGCTACCCGGACGGCGCGCTGGAGGCGACCCAGGAGCTGCGTCGTGACATCAGCCGGGTCATCCGGCAGGTGCGGCCGCAGCGGATGCTGATCCAGAGCCCGGACCGCAACTGGGCGCGGATCGGCGCGAGCCACCCCGACCACCTGGCCGCCGGGGTCGCGGCGATCGCCGCGATCTACCCGGACGCGCGCAACCCGTTCGCGCACCCGACACTGCTGGCGGACGAGGGCCTCGCGGAGTGGGCGGCAGCCGAGACGTGGCTGATGGCGCACCCGGACAGCAACCATGCGGTGGACGTCACCGAGATGTTCGACACCAAGATGGCTGCGCTGCGGGCGCACGAGAGCCAGACCGCGCACATGGACGACCTGGAGTCCCGGCTGCGCGCAGTGGGGCGGCGTGAACGCCGAGGCGGCCGGGCTACCCGAGGGTCGGCTGGCCGAGCGGTTCTTCGTCGTCGCGACCGCCTGAGGCCGGTCGGGCCTGCCGCGCCACCTCGAAGATGCTGCTCTCGTTGCGGTCGCCGAGGCCCGCGGCCAGCAACGTGTCCAGGCCGTCAAGCGCCACCTGGCCGAACGGCGTGCCGAGTCCGAGCGTCTCGGCCAGCCGGACCCCGTAGGCCGCGTCCTTGCGGCGCAGCCGGCCGGAGAACACGATGTTGTGCGCGTGGTCGCCGTCCGCCATCCGCGCGCTGTTGCGCACGACCTGCGGGCTCGCCGCCTGTCCGGAGGCGATGGCGGCGGCCACCTGGTCGAGGTCCAGCCCGGCGCGTTCCGCGAGCGCCATGCCCTCCGCCGCCGAGGCGATCTGGACGGCTCCCATCAGGTTGATGATCAGCTTGTACGCCGTGCCTGAGCCGACCGGTCCGAAGTGCAGCCGCTCCTCGGACAGCGGCAGCAGCAACGGCTCGACCTCGGCCAGGTCGGCAGGGTCGGCGCCGATCAGCAGGGTCAGCCGGCCGGCGGCCGCGGCGTCCGGCAATCCGGTGACCGGGGAGTCGAGGTAGCGCAGCCCGCGCGCCACGGCGGCCGCGGCCAGCTCCATCACCCAGTCGTGCGACAGCGTCGAGCAGTCGATCGCGAAGGCGCCCGGCTGCACGTCGCCGGAGAGGACGCCGCCGGGTCCCTGCCAGACGGTCCGGGACGCCTCGTCGTCGCTGACCATGACGAACACCGCGTCCGCCCCGGCCGCAGCCTCGGCGGGCGTGCCCGCCCACTGCGCGCCGGCGCCGACCAGGGCCGACGCATGGTCGTGGGTGCGGTTGTGGAGGACGACGTCGTGCCCCGCCGCCAGCAGCCGGCCGGCCATCCCTCGGCCCATCCGGCCGGTCCCGACGAACGCGATGCGTGCCATGCCGCCAATCTAGGACCGGCTGGTCGTCCGCCGCCGGTGCTCAGGGCAGCCGGACGACACCGGTCCAGTGCGCCACGATGTCGCGGACCACGGCCATGAACTGGTGCAGGTCGTCCGGCTTCACGACGTACGCGTTGGCGCCGCAGGCGTAGGCCACCGAGACGTCCACGTCGGCGCGTGACGTGCTGAACACGACCACCGGGATCGTGCGCAGCACCAGGTCACTCTTGACCCGACGCAGCACGTCGACGCCGCTGACCCGGGGCAGGTTGAGGTCGAGGACCACCAGGTCCGGCCGCGGCCGGCCGCCGGTGCTGACGGCGTCCAGGACGGCCATCGCCTCGGCCCCGTCCTCGACGTGGTGCAGCCGGGTGCTGCTGCCGGCCTCCTCGAGGGCGAGCTGGACCAGCTTGTGGTCGGCGACGCTGTCCTCGACGAGCAGCATGCGCGCAGCGCGACCACCGGGCCGTGACCCGTCGCGCATGCCGACCTCCGCTCGCCCCCCACCGGCTCCGCCGACGCTACCCGCCCGGTGGCCGCGGCGTGGGCGTTCAGCGCAGCAGGGAGGGATTGATGCGGGACACCGGACCGCGGGCCCTGGACGCTTGCTCGTACGCGTAGCCCAGGCCGAGCAGCAGCGCCTCGGCCCCCGACGGCCCGGCGAAGGTGACGCCGAACGGCTGGCGCCCGGTCCGCCGGTAGCCGCCAGGCACCGTGAGGCTCGGGTAGCCGGCTCGCGCGGCCTGGCCGGCGCCGTGCCAGCCCGGCGTGACGACGGCGGCCGCACCGGCGGCCAGCAAGGTCGCGTCGATGCCGTGCTCGCCGGCCACCGCGAGGTCGCGTGCGCGGTTCGCCTGGTAGGCGGCGAGGTCCGCCTCGTGGTCGACCTCCAGCGCCGCGAGGACGTGCGCCTGCCCGTACTTCAGGGCCGCGTCGGCATGCGCGTCGTTCCAGGCCGCGAGCTCGGCCATGGTCCGCACCGGCGCGCCGGGTGGCAGCCGGGCGAGGTACGCGTCGACGTCGCGGGCGAACTCGTAGTGCAGCACCGGCGTCTCGTCGGTCTCCGGCAGTGCGGGCACCTCGACCGTGATGGCGCCGAGGTCGCGCATCACCTTCAGCGCCGCGTCGAACAGCTCGCGGTCGTCGGCGTGCAGGTCGTCCGGCGCCGGCGGCACGGCAAGGCGTACGCCGTCCAGCGCCTCGGCCCGCAGCTGCCCTGCGACCTCGCGGCCGACCAGCGCGTCCAGCAGGGCCGCCGCGTCGGCGACCGTGCGGCACATCGGGCCGGCGCAGTCCTGGCTGGTCGCGATCGGCAGGATGCCGGTGCCGCTGACCAGGCCGAGGGTCGGCTTCAGTCCGACCAGGCTCTGGGCCTGGCAGGGGCAGATGATCGAGCCGTCGGTCTCGGTGCCGACGGTGACCGTGGCGAAGCCGAGGGCGGCGGCCGCCCCGGAGCCGCTGCTCGACCCGCACGGCGTCAGGCTGACGTCGTACGGATTCAGCACCTGACCACCCAGCGACGAGTAGCCGCTCGGCATGTCCTGCGCCAGGAAGTTCGCCATCTCGGTGAGGTTGGTCTTGCCGAGGATCACCGCGCCGGCCCCGCGTAGCCGGCTGACCAGATCGGCGTCCCCGCCGGGCATCGAGTGCTCCAGGGCCAGCGCGCCGCCGGTCGTCGGGAGGCCGGCCACGTCGATGTTGTCCTTCACCAGGACCGGTACGCCGTGGAGCGGGCCGCGTACTCGGCCGTCCCGGCGCTCGGCGTCCATCCGCTGCGCCACGTCTGCCGCTTCGGGTGCGAGGCAGCGGATCGCGTGCACCGCCGGGCCGCGCTGGTCGAACGCGTCGATGCGAGCGAGGTAACCAGCGACGAGGTCGGCGCTCGTGGTGGCACCGCTGCGCATCGCCTCGGTCACCTCCGCGACGCCCGCGGTCTCGAGGTCCAGGTCCGCCGTCATGGATGCGATGTCCGAGGTCACAGGCGGCAGCGTACGGCCCCGGCGCCGCCGGTCATCGGCTCGGACCGCTGGATGCGAGGGACGATTTGGTGGATACGGTCGAGCATGAGCAGCGTGATCGACGTTGCCGGGCTGGTGAAGCGGTTCGGCTCCACGACCGCCCTGGACGGGCTGGACCTCACGGTGTCCCGCGGTGAGGTGCACGGGTTCCTCGGCCCGAACGGGGCCGGCAAGTCCACGACGATCCGGGTGCTGCTCGGGCTGCTGCGCGCCGACGGCGGCACGGCCCGGCTCTTCGACGGGGACCCGTGGCGCGACGCCGCCGAGCTGCACCGGCGGCTCGCCTACGTCCCGGGCGACGTCAACCTCTGGCCCAACCTGTCCGGCGGCGAGACCATCGACCTGCTCGGCCGGCTCCGCGGCGGCCTCGACGAGAAGCGCCGGGCCGAGCTGCTGGACCGCTTCGAGCTCGACCCCACCAAGAAGGGGCGGTCGTACTCCAAGGGCAACCGGCAGAAGGTCGCGCTGGTCGCCGCGTTGGCGGCCGACGTCGAGCTGCTGCTGCTGGACGAGCCGACGTCCGGGCTGGACCCGTTGATGGAGTCGGTGTTCCAGGAGTGCATCGACGAGTTCCGCGACGAGGGCCGCTCGGTGCTGCTGTCCAGCCACATCCTCGCCGAGGTGGAGCGGCTCTGCGACCGGGTGAGCATCATCCGGGCGGGCCGCACCGTCGAGACCGGCACCCTGGCCGAGCTGCGTCATCTCACGCGTACGTCGGTGTCGGCCGAGCTGGCGACGGCGCCGACCGGGCTCGACCAGCTCGCCGGTGTGCACGACCTCGTCGTCGAGGGCGACCGGGCGGTGTTCGAGGTCGACACCGAGCAGCTCGGTGCCGCGCTCGACGTGCTGGGTCGGTTCGGGATCCGCACGCTGACCAGCCGGCCGCCGACCCTGGAAGCGTTGTTCCTGCGGCACTACGGCGACCAGCTCGCCGAGCAGCCGGTGCCATGACCGGTGGCGCCACGTGGCGACTGCTGCGGTTCAACCTGCGCCGGGACCGGTTGATGCTGCTGTGGTGGACCCTGGGCGTGGTCCTCCTCTACTGGTCGCAGGCGGTCAGCGTCGAGGGCCTCTACGCGACGCAGGCCGAGTTCGACCGGGCCGCGGCCAACATGGCCGACAACGCCGCGTTCATCGCGATGGCCGGCCCGGCGCGCGCACTCAACACGGTCGGCGGTCAGGTGGCCTGGCAGGCGTCGGCGTTCGGCGCGATCGTCGCCGGACTGCTGAGCATGTTCCTGGTCGGCCGGCACACCCGGGCAGAGGAGGAGTCCGGTCGCGACGAGCTGATCCGCGCCGGTGCGGTCGGCCGGCACGCACCGGTCGCTGCCGCGTCGCTCACGGTGCTGGTCGCCAACGTCGTGCTCGGCGGGCTCATCGCGGCCAGCCTGATCGGCTACGGACTCGCGGTGGCCGGGTCGGTGAGCCTCGGCCTGGCGGCCGCGCTCGCCGGGCTGGTGTTCGGTGCGGTGGCTCTGGTCGCCGCGCAGCTGACCGAGTCGACGCGGGCGATGTACGGCATCACTGGCGTGGTGATCGGGGCGGCGTACGTCCTGCGCGCCGTCGGCGACGTCGGCAACGGCGTGCTGTCGTGGCTGTCGCCGATCGGCTGGGGGCAGGCGATGCACGCCTTCTCCGGCGAACGCTGGTGGCCGGCGCTGATCTCGGTCGCAGCGGTCGTGCTGCTGGCGGCGGCGGCGCTGGTGCTGTTCGAGCGCCGCGACTTCGGCTCCGGCATCGTGGCCGCGCGACCCGGGCCGGCGCGGGGTGGCGACCACCTGCGGGGTTCGTTCGGGCTGGCCTGGCGGCAGCAGCGCGCCGCGCTCTTCGGCTGGACGGCCGCGCTGTTCCTGACCGGCCTCTCGTACGGGGCCATCGGTGACGACGTGCAAGACCTGCTCGGCGACTCGGAGTTCGCCCACGACGTCTTCGAGCAGGGCGGTGGCTCGGTGGTCGACTCGTTCTACGCCGTGGCCGCGCTGATGCTGGCCTTGATCGCGGCCGGGTTCGCGCTCTCCTCGACGTTGCGTCCGCGCGGCGAGGAGGACGATGGTCGGGTCGAGACCCTGCTCGCCACGGCCTTGTCACGACGGCGGTGGGGACTCGCCAACCTCACGCTGACCGTGTGCGGCACGTTCCTCGTCGTCGGCGCCGGTGGGCTCGGGCTCGGCCTGGGGTACCGGCTCGTGACTGGCGACGGCTCGGCCGTCGGCCGCTTGCTCGGCGCCACGCTCCCCTACGTGGCACCGGTGCTGGTGCTGGTCGCGGTGACCTGGCTCGCCTACGGCCTGTCCCGTCGTTGGGCAAGCGTCGGGTGGGTCGCCCTGACCTTCTGCGTGCTCGTCATGTTCTTCGGCGAGCTGCTCCGGCTCCCGTCATGGCTCGTCGACCTGTCGCCGTTCTCGCACCTAGCCCTGGCACCCGCCGAGCCGTTCGCCTGGGCCCCTGTCCTGGCCGAGCTGGCGCTGGCCGCCACCCTGGGCGCCGCCGGCTTCGCCGCCCTACGCCGCCGCGACCTCGGCTGAACCCCCCGGCGGCGCCACGACAGGTCGTTCGCCTCTAGTGGGAATGCCCCGGCCGGCGCCAACGTGGACGTCCACCGGCCTTCGAGGAGATTGCCATGGACGTCACCGCCAGGAACCCGCGTCGTACCGCCCCGTCAGTCGCCGAGCCCTTGCTCGACCGCGCCCCCGTAAGCACACTCCTCGAGGCCGCGACCCGAGCGCCCTCGCTGCACAACTCACAGCCCTGGGCGTTCGCCGTGGAACCGGCCCGAATCGAGCTGTACGCCGACCCGTCGCGGCAGTTGAAGCACGCCGACCCCAGCGGCCGCTCGCTGCTGCTGTCCTGCGGGGCGGCATTGTTCAACCTGCGGGTGGCCGCGGAGCACGTCGGCTTCCACCCTCGGGTGCGCATCCTCCCGGACCCGGACCAGCCCACCCTGGTGGCCCGGCTCGATGTCAATCACCGGCACCGCCAGACCGGCGGCCTCAGCCGCTACTACCCGGCCGTCCAGGCCCGGCGCACGAACCGGCGGCCGTTCCATGCCCGACGGATCCCGGCATCGGTCGTCGGCTTGCTCAGCGAGGCCGTCCGGTCCGAGGACGCGGTGCTGCGCGTGTACGACGACCCGGACGAGGTGGCACGCATCATCGACCTGCTGCACCACGCCGACCTCGCCGAGCACGCCGATCCGGCGCGGGTCGCGGAACGCCAGGCGTGGATCGGCGGTCCGCACCGGTCCGACGGGGTACCCGTTGCTGCACTGGGCCCGCGGCCGACGCAGGTGCAGACCGCCTACCGCGATCTCGGGCACGCAGTCAGCGGCGTCCGGGACCACGCCAGCTTCGAGGCCGCCCCGACGATCGCGATCATCTCCACCACCCACGACCGACCCGCCGACTGGGTGAGATCCGGACAGGCACTCGAGCGCCTGCTGCTCGAGGCGACCGCTGCCGGGGTCGCGGCGTCGTTCCTCAACCAGGCCCTCGAGCAGGACGACCTGCGGTTCCTCGTCCGCTCGCCGCTGACCGGCGTCGGTCACTCGCAGATGGTCCTGCGCCTCGGGTACGGCGACGAGGTGCCGGCGACTCCGCGGCGGCCACCGGTGATCATCGAGCGATGAACCGGCGCTACTCCCACTCGATGGTGCCGGGCGGCTTGGACGTGATGTCCAGCGTGACCCGGTTGACCTCGCGCACCTCGTTGGTGATCCGCGTCGAGATCTTCGCCAGCACGTCGTAGGGCACCCGGGTCCAGTCGGCGGTCATCGCGTCCTCCGACGACACCGGGCGCAGCACGATCGGGTGTCCGTAGGTGCGCTCGTCACCCTGCACGCCGACCGATCGGACGTCGCCGAGCAGCACCACCGGGCACTGCCAGATCTCGCGGTCCAGCCCCGCCGCGGTGAGCTCCTCGCGGGCGATCGCGTCGGCCTCGCGCAGCACGTCGAGCCGCTCCTGCGTCACCTCGCCGACGATCCGGATGCCGAGGCCCGGCCCCGGGAACGGCTGCCGCCAGACGATCGCCTCGGGCAGCCCCAGCTCGAGCCCGACCTTGCGCACCTCGTCCTTGAACAGCGAGCGCAGCGGCTCGACCAGCGCGAACTGCAGGTCGTCCGGCAGGCCGCCGACGTTGTGGTGCGACTTGATGTTGGCGGTGCCGGTGCCGCCGCCGGACTCCACGACGTCCGGGTAGAGCGTGCCCTGCACCAGGAAGTCGACCGACTCCCCGTGTGCCCCGGCCTCCTCGACCACCTCGCGGGCGGCCTCCTCGAAGACCCGGATGAACTCGCGGCCGATCGCCTTGCGCTTCTCCTCCGGGTCGCTGACGCCGGCGAGCGCGTCGAGGAACCGCTTGGACGCATCAGCCACCTTCAGCCGTACGCCGGTCGCCGCGACGAAGTCGCGCTCCACCTGCTCGGCCTCGCCCTTGCGGAGCAGCCCGTGGTCGACGAAGACGCAGGTGAGCTGGTCGCCGACGGCGCGCTGCACCAGTGCCGCGGCCACCGCCGAGTCGACACCACCGGACAGCCCGCAGACCACCCGCCGATCACCGACCTGGGCCCGGATCGCTGCGACCTGCTCGTCGATGACGTTGCTCATCGTCCAGGTCGGCGCGATCCCGGCGACCTCGTAGAGGAAGTGCTCGAGCACCGCCTGGCCGTGCTCGGTGTGCAGGACCTCGGGGTGGAACTGCACGCCGGCCAGCCGCCGCTCGAGGTCCTCGAACGCCGCGACCGGAGTGTCGGGGGTGCGGGCCACGACGGTGAACCCCTCCGGCGCCTCGGACACGGCGTCGTTGTGCGACATCCAGACCGACAGGTCGCGCTGCAGACCGTGGAACAGGGTCGCGTCGCCGCCGACCACCTCCAACGGCGTACGGCCGAACTCGGCGTTGCCGGTGCGCGCCACCGTGCCACCCAGCGACAGCGCCATCGCCTGGAAGCCGTAGCAGATACCGAAGGCAGGAACGCCCGCCTCGAACATCGCGGGGTCGACCGACGGGGCGCCCGGTGAGTACACCGAGGCCGGGCCCCCGGACAGGATGATCGCGGCCGGCTTGCGGGCCATCATCTCGGCGACCGGCATGGTGTGCGGCACGATCTCGCTGTAGACCCGGGCCTCGCGCACCCGCCTGGCGATGAGCTGCGCGTACTGCGCCCCGAAGTCGACGACGAGGACGGTGCCGGAGGCGTCAGGCGTCGTTGTCACGCCTCGATCCTCCCACGGCCCGACGTGCCCCCTTGAGTGGCGCGTTCCAACAGATTTCAGCGGCGGGAACCCGCCGAACGCGCCACTGAACCGGCCGGCGGGCGGAAACGCGCTTTATTCGGAGGCCCTGGACAACGTACGGTCGATCATCGTGCGCCCCCTTCCCTACGACGACCCCGGCCAGCCGGACGTCTCCTCTCCGGCGCGCTTCCTGATCTGGACCGGCCGCCAGCAGATCCCCACCTTGCTGCTCGGCGTGGTCTACGGCGTGATCTGGATGGTCGCGCAGGCGCTGGTGCCTGCCGCCATCGGCCGCGGCCTGCAGACCGGGGTTGCCGACGGTGACCTCTCCGCGGCCGCCCAGTGGTCGCTGGTGGTCCTGGCACTGGCGCTGATCCAGGCCGTGTTCGGCATCCTCCGGCACCGCGTCGCTGTCGCGAACTGGCTGGCGGCCTCGTTCCGCGCGATGCAGCTCCTGGGCCGGCACAGCTCCCAGGTCGGCGTCGCCATCCGCCGCCGGCTGCCGACCGGCGAGATCGTCGCCGCGGCCACCAACGACGCGCTGCGCCTGGGCGGGGCCTTCGACGTCACCGCCCGGCTCAGCGGGGCCATCGTGTCGTACGCCGTCGTCGCGGTGCTGCTGCTTCGCACCTCCGTGCTGCTCGGTCTGGTCGTGCTGATCGGCGTACCGACGATGGTGCTGCTGCTCGGTCCGCTGCTGCGTCCGCTGCAGCGGCGGCAGCACGACCAGCGTGAGGTCGCCGGCCACCTGACCGCCCTCGGCGCCGACACGGTCGCCGGGCTGCGGGTGCTGCGCGGCATCGGCGGCGAGCCGGCGTTCCTGCACCGCTACCGCACCCGGTCGCGCGAGCTGGAGAAGGCCGGCGTCCACGTGGCGTCGCCGCAGGCCACCCTGGACGCCGCCCAGGTGCTGCTGCCGAGCATCTTCCTGGTCGTGGTCACCTGGCTCAGCGCCCGGCTCGCGCTCGAGGGCACCATCGACGTCGGCGACGTCGTCGCGTTCTACGGGTACGCCTTCTTCCTGGTCATCCCGATCCGTACGGCGGTCGAGGCGGCGGACAAGTTCACCCGCGCGCTGGTGGGCGCCAAGCGGATCGTGGCCGTCCTGGTGACCGAGCCGGAGATCCCGGTCACGACGCAGCCGGCCGACGAGCCGCCGTACCGCGTCGCACTGAGCGACCCGCGCTCCGGACTGGAGGTCACCCCCGGGACCATGGTCGGGCTGGTCAGCGGCGACCCCGACGACTCCGCCGCCGTCGCGATGCGGCTCGGCCGGCTGGTCGACGACGACCAGGTCACCCTCGGCGGCATCCGGCTGGCCGACCTGCCGATGACCACCGTGCGCCGGCGCGTGCTGGTGTCCGAGGCGGAGCCGCGGCTGTTCACCGGCGGGCTGCGCGAGGAGCTCGACCCGTGGTCCGGGGCGATCGACGACGAGGCGCTCTTCGCAGCCCTGGACGTGGCCTCGGCCGGCGACGTGCTCGAGGCCCTGCCCGAGGGCCTGGACGCGCAGGTGGACGAGGCCGGCCGGGGCTTCTCCGGCGGCCAGCGGCAGCGGCTGGCCCTGGCGCGCGCGGTGCTCGCCGACAGCGACGTCCTCGTGCTGGTCGAGCCGACCAGCTCGGTCGACGCGCACACCGAGGTCATCATCGCCGCGCGGCTGCAGGCGGCGCGGCACGGCGACGGCCGCAGCACAGACACGGCCCGCACCACGGTGGTCACCAGTGCCAGCCCGCTGCTGCTCGACCGGTGCGACGAGGTCGCGTTCCTCGTGTCCGGCCGGGTCGTCGCGACCGGGCGGCACCGCGACCTGCTCGCCAGCCACCCGGCGTACCGCGCGACTGTGATCCGGGGGGAGGTCTAGATGCCGCCGCCCCTGCGCCGACGCCAGCCGCACACCACGCTGCCGGTCGCGACCGCCGTCCAGGTCCGCGAGCAGGCCAAGCTGCTGCTGTCCGACCACCGACGGCCGCTGGCCTGGATGCTGCTGCTCAACGGGCTCGCGGCGGTCGCCGGACTTGCCGGCCCGCAGCTGCTGGGCGACATGGTGCAGTCGGTCACCGACGGGACCACCAGCGAGCACATCGACAAGCTCGCGCTGATCCTGGCCGCCTGCCTGCTCGCGCAGACCCTGCTGACCTGGCTGGCCCGCCGGTCGGCGTTCGTGCTGGCCGAGAACGTGTTCGCCGTGCTGCGCGAGCGCTTCCTCGAGAAGGTCCTGTCGCTGCCGCTGTCGACCGTCGAGAAGGCCGGCACCGGCGACCTGGTGACCCGCAGCACCGGCGACATCGAGGCGCTGGCCCGCACGGTGCGCTTCGCCGTCCCCGAGGTGCTGGTGGCGTCGGTGACGGTGCTGCTCACGGTGGTGGCCGGCTTCCTGACCAGCCCGCTGATGGCACTCCCGCTGCTCTGCGGCGCACCGGTCATCTGGCTCGGCACCAAGTGGTACCTGCAGCGCGCGCCGGAGGGCTACCTGGCCGAGCGCGAGTGCTACGCCGCGTTCAACGGCTCGCTCGCCGAGACCGTGGACGGCGCCCGCACCGTCGAGGCGCTCGGGCTCGGCGACCGCCGTATCCGCCGGCTCGAGGAGGACCTCGAGGACGCGTTCGCCGCCGAGCGCTACACGCTGCGGCTGCGCACGGTCTTCTTCCCGGCGATGGAGCTTGCCTACGCGATCCCGATCTCGCTGTGCCTGGTCTGGGGCGGCTGGCTGGTGTCCCAGGGCAGCGCGAACCTCGGCCAGGTCACGGCGGTCACGCTGTACGCCGTGCAGCTGGTCGACCCGGTCGACCGCCTGGTGTCCTGGCTGGACGAGGTCCAGGTCGGCGCCACCTCGCTGGCCCGCATCCTCGGCGTCGAGCTGGTCCCGCCGGACCGCGAGCAGGGCGACGAGGTCCCGGACGACGAGCACGTCGAGGTGCAGGACGTGCGCTTCGCCTACCGCGAGGGCCGCGACGTGCTGCACGGCATCGACCTCGACCTGCGGCCCGGCGAGCGGCTCGCGGTGGTCGGGCCGTCCGGGGCCGGCAAGTCGACGCTGGGCCGGCTGCTGGCCGGCGTACATCCGCCGCGGACCGGCCAGGTGACCGTCGGCGACGTGCCGCTGGTCGAGCTGCCGCTGGACGACCTGCGCAAGCACGTCGTGCTGGTCACCCAGGAGCACCACGTGTTCGTCGGCACCGTCGCCCAGAACCTGCTGCTCGCCCGGCCGGCCGCGAACGAGGGCGACCTGCGGTCCGCGCTGGAGGCCGTCGACGCCCTCGCCTGGGTGCTCGCGCTGCCCGACGGCCTGGCCACCGAGGTCGGCTCCGGCGGGCGGCAGATCACCCCCGCGCAGGCGCAGCAGCTGGCGCTGGCCCGGCTGGTGCTGGCCGACCCGCACACGCTGGTCCTCGACGAGGCGACCTCGCTGCTCGACCCGCGGGCCGCCCGCCACCTCGAGCGCTCGCTGGCCGCCGTCCTGCGCGGCCGCACCGTGGTCGCGATCGCGCACCGGCTGCACACCGCGCACGACGCCGACCGGGTCGCGGTGGTCGAGGACGGCCTGATCAGCGAGCTCGGCAGCCACGACGAGCTGATCGCGGCCGGTGGTGCCTATGCCGCGCTCTGGGACTCCTGGCGCACCGACGCGACCGACGCTGCGCCGACCGGGCGCTGACGGCCGGCGGACCTGGTCCGAGGCGGTCCGAGATCCTGCCGAGAAATCTCCGATCCGACCCATCCGCCGGACCACCCGGCGCCGAAGTCCGGGTGGTCAGGGGCCGGTGTTCGGAGCAGGGGAGCCGGCCCCTGACCTTTCAGACTCGAGGTGCCCCGGCAGCGTCGAGGGCGTCGAAGCCGACGCCGGTGAGGCGCTCGGACTCGGCCCACAGCAGGCCGGCGGCCCGGTCGTCGCGGGCGTTGGCGCTGCACCGCACCTTCTTCGGCAGGCCGCGCTGCTCGGCCGGCCCGCGCGGCCCGTAGTACTCGCCGCCGCGCACCTCCGGGTCGGTGGCCGCTCGCAGCTGCGGCAGCGCACCGGCGCGGGCGCTCTGCCCCACCAGCGCGGTGCCCAGCCGCAGCACTCCCCCGGTCAGCCGGCGGCCGGTCGCCGGGCCGGCGGCCACCAGGTTGGTGCGGGCGTAGCCCGGGTGCGCGCCGACGCTGACCAGGTCGACGCCCGCCTCGCGCGCCCGCCGGTCCAGCTCGCGCATGAACAGCAGGTTCGCCAGCTTGGACGCGGCATAGGCCCGCCAGGGGTCGTAGGACCGCTCGCTCATCAGGTCGCCGAAGTCCAGCGACCCGAACCAGTGCACGAAGCTGCTCACCGTCACGACCCGGGCGCCCGGCCGGGCGAGCAGCGCGGGCAGCAGCAGGCCGGTCAGCGCGTGGTGGCCGAGGTGGTTGGTGCCCATCTGCAGCTCGAACCCGTCGGCGGTACGCCGGGGCGGCACCGCCATCACGCCGGCGTTGTTGACCAGCAGGTCCAGCGGCCGGTCCCCCACCCGGTCGGCGAACGCCCGGACCGACGCCAGGTCGGCCAGGTCGAGGGAGCCGCGCTCGACCGACGCGTCGGGCACGCGGGCAAGCACCCGGCGTACGGCGTCGTCGCCCTTGCTCTGTCCCGCGCGGTCAGCACCACCTGCGCACCGTGGGCGGCGAGCGCCACCGCGGTCTCCAGGCCGAGACCGGAGCTCCCGCCGGTCACCACCGCGCGGCGGCCGGTGAGGTCGGGGATGTCGTCAGCGGTCCAGCCGGGGAACAGAGGTCACTGATCAGGGTCATGCCCCGCACGGCGGGGGTCGACGCAGGAACCGGGTCGACGCGTCGGTACGCCGAGCCGAGCGCGGGCCGCGGGTCGGGCTCGCCGCGGACCGGCCAGAACGACATCGCCCGCTCCGCCTGCGCGGTGATGGTCAGCGACGGGTTGGCGCCGAGGTTCGCCGAGATGGCGGCGCCGTCGACGACGTGCAGGCCGTCGTGGCCGAACACCCGGTGCCAGCCGTCGACCACGCCCCGAGTCGGCGTCGGCCCCGATCGGGGCGCCGCCGAGGAAGTGCGCGGTCATCGTCGAGCCGAGCAGGTCGGCGGCGTTTCCGCCCGGGTCGCCGTCGATGACCTGCGCGAGCCGGCGGACGACCTCGTTGCCGGCCGGGATCCAGCGTCGGGCTCGGCGTGCCGTGCCCCGGCCGGCTGGTCAGCGTCCACCGGCCGAACCGCCGGCGGCCCGACACGACCAGCGAGTTGTCGAGCGACTGCATGACGAGCCCGATGATCGTCCGCTCCGACCACCGCCGGACCGAGAGCGTGCGCAGGAACGTGATCGGGTGGCGCAGCTGGTCGGCCAGCCAGGTGAGCCCCCTCGGCCACGGCCCGTCGCCGTCGGTGAGGGAGACCGACAGCAGACCCATCGCGTTCGACCCGCGGCCGTAGCGCACCGGCTCGACGTGGGTGTCCGGCTCGGGACGGAACGACGACGTGATCGCGACGCCGCGGGTGAAGTCGACGTCGCGCCGCCGCGACAGCGCGCCCACCAACGACTCCGAGTTGGTGCGGGTGAGCTCACCCAGCCGCGGCGACAGGTGCGGGAGCCTGCCGGAGTCGCGCATCCGGTGCAGCAGCCGTCTGCGTCCCCCAGGTGCCGGCGGCGAGCACCACCTGCGAGGCAGTGACCGTTTCGCGGGTCCGGCGCGGGAACCACGCCCCGGTGCGCTCGGTCTCGACCTGCCACCCGCCGGGCACCTCGCGCAGGCCGCACACCGTCGTGAGCGGCCGCACCTCCACGCCCAGCTGCTCGGCGAGGTAGAGGTAGTTCTTCACCAGGGTGTTCTTCGCGCCGTGCCGGCAGCCGGTCATGCACTCGCCGCACTGGATGCAGCCGGTGCGGTCCGGGCCGGCGCCGCCGAAGTACGGGTCCGGCACGGTGCGTCCGGCGGCCTCGCCGAAGAACACGCCGACCGGCGTCAGCGCGAAGGTGTGCCCGACCCCCATCTGGTCGGCGACGGTCCGCATCGCCACGTCCGACGCGGTGATCGTCGGGTTCTGCGTGACGCCGAGCATCCGGCTCGCCAGGTCGTACGCCGGGGCGAGCTCGGCCCGCCAGTCGGTGATGTCGCGCCACTGCGGGTCGTCGTAGAACGCCTCGTCCGGCCGGTAGAGGGTGTTGGCGTAGACCAGCGAGCCACCGCCGACGCCGGCCCCGGCGAGGATCGTGACGTCGGGCAGCCGGTGGATGCGCTGGATGCCGAAGCAGCCGAGCCGCGGCGCCCACAGGAAGCGCCGCAGGTCCCACGAGGTGCGGGCGAACTCGTCGTCGGCGAACCGCCTGCCGGCCTCGAGCACCAGCACGCGATAGCCCTTCTCGGCCAGCCGCAGCGCGGTGACCGACCCGCCGAAGCCGGAGCCGACCACCACGACGTCGTAGCCGCCATCGGTCATCTCCTGCCGAGGGCCTTGAGGGTCCGCATCGCGACGGAGAAGCCGCGGGCCCAGGTGTCGTACGACACCGACGGCGGCGGCCCGAAGCCGTGCAGCCGTTGCACCGCAATCGGTTTGCGGCTCGGTGTACTTGAGGATGCCGTCGCGCCCGTGCCGCCGGCCGAGCCCGGAGTCCTTGACGCCGCCCATCGGCGCGCGGGTGGCGCCCCAGGCCGCGGCGTACGTCTCGTTGATGCTCACCGTCCCGGTGCGGATGCGCGCGGCGACGCGGCGGCCGCGGCCGACGTCCCGGGTCCAGACCGACGCGTTGAGACCGAACGCCGAGTCGTTGGCCCGCGCCACGGCCTCGTCGGTGTCCCGCACTGCCGTACACAGCGACCACCGGGCCGAACGTCTCGTCGCGGCACAGCGCCATGTCCTCGCGTACGCCGGACAGCACCGTGGGCTCGTAGAAGTACGGCCCGAGGTCCGGGCGGGCGCGGCCGCCGGCGAGCACCGTGGCGCCCTTGGCGACGGCGTCGTCGACGTGTGCGGTGACCCGCTCCAGCTGCCGGGCCGAGATCAGCGACCCCATGTCGGGGCCGTAGCCGAGGTCGGAGCCGAGCCGCAGCGCCCGCACCCGGCCGAGGAACCGGTCGAGGAACGCGTCGTGCACGCTCTCGACGGCGTAGATCCGCTCCATCGAGATGCACAGCTGGCCGGCGTTGCTGAAGCTGTCGCGCACCGCGCCCTCGGCCGCCCGGTCGAGGTCGGCGTCACCGAGCACCAGCATCGGGTTCTTGCCGCCGAGCTCGAGGGAGCAGCCGACCAGTCGTCGGGCGCACCGCTCCGCGACCTCCCGGCCCACCGGCGTCGAGCCGGTGAAGCAGACGAAGTCACCGCCGTCGACGACCGCGCGGCCGATCACCGGCCCGTCGCCGACGACGACCTGCCAGAGGTCGGCGGGCAGGCCGGCCTCGACCGCCAGCGCGCGGATCCAGAGCGCGGTCAACGCGGTCTGGGTGTCCGGCTTGTGCACGACGGCGTTGCCCGCGAGGAACGCCGGGATCGCGTCCGTCACCGCGAGGGTCAGCGGGTAGTTCCACGGCGACACGATGCCGACGACGCCCTTGGGGTGCCGCAGCTCGCGCGCGGACGACAGCACCGGCACCAGCCCGGCATGGCGCACCGGCGCGAGGTAGCGCCGGGCGCTGCGCGCGTAGTGCCGGGCGTTGAGCGCGACGTCGACCGAGTTCCTCGAGCGCGTGCCGGCGCGCCTTGCCGGTCTCGAGCTGCACCAGGTCCAGCACCTCGGCCTGCCGGTCGAGCAGCAGGTCGTGCAACCGCAGGAACACCGCCGACCGCTCCGACAGCGGCACCTGGGCCCAGCGCTGCTGGGCCTCGCGGGCCACGGCGTAGGCACCCTCGACGTCGGCCGGGGTCGACACCGGCAGCTCGGCCAGCGGCTCACCGGTGAACGGCGCGTACGTCGTCGTCCGCTCCGCGCCGGGACCGGCGACGACGGTCTCGGTCAGCTCCGCGTGCTCGGCGAGCAGCCCCATAGGGGCCAGGTTACCCAGCGGTAACACCCGGCGTCACACCGCCGAGATCATCTGGACGCCGACACACCTCCTGGCCGGCGGGTCTGGTGCCGGAGCGTCCAGTGGATCTTCGAGTCCCGGCGTCAGTGGCCGACGGTGACCTCGACCCGCTGGAACTCCTTGAGGTCGGAGTAGCCGGTGGTCGCCATCGCCCGGCGCAGCGCGCCGATGATGTTCATCGACCCGTCGGACACCCGCGAGGGGCCGGACAGGATCTCCTCCAGCGAGCCGATGGTGCCGACCCGGACCCGCTCGCCGCGCGGCAGCTCGCCGTGGTGGGCCTCGGAGCCCCAGTGGAACCCGCGACCCGGCGCCTCGGTGGCCCGGGCCAGCGGCGAGCCGACCATCACCGCGTCGGCGCCGCAGGCGATCGCCTTGGAGATGTCGCCGGAGACGCCGACTCCCCCGTCGGCGATGACGTGCACGTAGCGCCCGCCGGACTCGTCGAGGTAGTCGCGCCGGGCCGCGTGCACGTCGGCAACCGCGGACGCCATCGGCACCGAGACGCCGAGCACCGAGCGGGTCGTGTGCGACGCGCCGCCGCCGAAGCCGACCAGCACGCCGGCCGCGCCGGTGCGCATCAGGTGCAGCGCGGCCTGGTACGTCGCGCAGCCGCCGACGATGACCGGCACGTCGAGCTCGTAGATGAACTGCTTGAGGTTCAGCGGCTCGGCCCGGCCCGACACGTGCTCGGCGCTGACCGTCGTACCGCGGATCACGAACAGGTCCGCGCCGGCGTCGACCACGGTCTTCCACAGCTGCGCCGTCCGCTGCGGTGACAGCGCCGCCGCAACGGTGACGCCCGCCGCCCGCACCTCGGCGATCCGCGCCGCGACCAGTTCCGGCTGGATCGGCGCCTCGTAGATCTCCTGCATCCGGCGGGTGACCTCGGCGTCGTCCAGCCCGGCGATCTCGGCGAGCAGCGGCTCGGGGTCCTCGTACCGGGTCCACAGACCTTCGAGGTTGAGTACGCCGACGCCGCCGAGCCGGCCGATCGCGATGGCGGTGGCCGGCGAGACGACGGAGTCCATCGGCGCGGCCAGCACCGGGATCTCGAACCGGTACGCGTCGATCTGCCAGGCGACCGACACCTCCTCCGGGTCGCGGGTACGCCGGCTCGGGACGATCGCGATGTCGTCGAAGGAGTAGGCCGTCCGGCCGCGCTTGCCCTTACCGATCTCGATCTCGGTCATCGTGCTGCTGCTCGCTCCTCAGCGGGAGTGGTAGTTGGGTGCCTCGACGGTCATCTGGATGTCGTGCGGGTGGCTCTCCTTGAGCCCCGCCGAGGTGATCCGGACGAAGCGCCCCTTCTGCTGCAGCTCGGGGATCGTGTGCGCGCCGACGTAGAACATCGACTGCGCGAGCCCGCCGATCAGCTGGTGGGCGACGGCGCGCAGCGGCCCGCGGTAGGGCACCTGGCCCTCGATGCCCTCGGGCACGATCTTGTCGTCCGAGCCGACGTCCGCCTGGAAGTAGCGGTCCTTGGAGTACGACACCTTGCCGCGCGAGGCCATCGCGCCCAGCGACCCCATGCCGCGATAGCGCTTGAACTGCTTGCCGTTGACGAACACCAGCTCGCCCGGGCTCTCGTCGCAGCCGGCCAGCAGCGACCCGAGCATCACCGTGTCGGCACCGGCCACCATCGCCTTGGCGATGTCGCCGGAGTACTGCAGCCCGCCGTCACCGACCAGCGGCACACCCGCCGGACCGCAGACCTGCGCGGCCTCGTGGATCGCCGTGATCTGCGGTACGCCGACTCCGGCGACGACCCGGGTAGTGCAGATGCTGCCGGGTCCGACGCCGACCTTTACTCCGTCGACACCGGCATCGACCAGCGCCTGCGCACCTTCGCGGGTCGCGACGTTGCCGGCCAGCACCTGCACGTGCCGGGTCGCAGGGTCGGACTTCAGCCGCCGGACCATGTCGAGCATCAGCCGGGCCTGCCCGTTGGCGGTGTCCGGCACGATCACGTCGACCCCGGCGTCGACCAGTGCGGTCGCCCGCTCCCACGAGTCGCCGAAGAAGCCGATCGCCGCGGCCACCCGGAGCCGGCTCTCGCCGTCCTTGGTCGCCTGCGGGTACTTCTCGGTCTTCACGAAGTCCTTGACCGTGATCAGCCCGGCCAGTCGCCCGGCTGGGTCGAGCAGCGGCAGCTTCTCGATCTTGTGCTTCGCCAGCAGGGCGGCGGCCTCCGACGACGGGATGCCGACCGGTGCGGTGACCAGCGGCATCGGCGTCATCAGCTCGCGCACCGTGCGCTTCGGGAAGTCCTCGGCCGGGACGAACAGCAGGTCGCGGTTGGTGATGATGCCCAGCAGCCGGCGGTCCTGGTCGACCACCGGCAGCCCGGAGACCCGGTAGGTGCCGCACAGCGCGTCGAGCTCGGCCAGCGTGGCGTCCGGCCCGACCGTGACCGGGTCGCTGACCATGCCCGACTCGGAGCGCTTCACCAGGTCGACCTGGTGGGCCTGGTCCTCGACCGAGAGGTTGCGGTGCAGGACGCCGATGCCGCCCTCGCGGGCCATGGCGATCGCCATCCGGGCCTCGGTGACGGTGTCCATGGCCGCCGACAGCAGCGGGACGGCGACGGTGATCTCGCGGGTCAGCCGGGAGGTGGTGTCGACCTCGGAGGGGATGACGTCGGTCTCACCCGGGAGGAGCAGGACGTCGTCGAAGGTCAGGCCCAGCGGGGCCAGGTCCTCGGAGGAGCCCATCGCCGTCATCGGTCCATGCTACCGGCGCGCGCCGCGCCGGCCCGGCCGGCCCACGCCTGCGCTACGCGTTGCCGCTGCCGTTGCGCCGTTGCCGTTGCCGTTGCCTGGCTGCTCGGTGCCAGCCGGCGGCGCGGTCGGGCTGAGCGCCGACGTCGGCTGTCTTGGTGGTCTGCGGGCCGGGGGTCCGGGTGGCCCGCGGTTGCGCCTTGGTCTTCTGCGGGCTCGGGCGACACGGTGGGACCGGCTCGGCCTTCTTGGTGTCCTGCGGCTGCGGGACCGTGGTGTTCTGCGGCTCGGCGACACGGTCGGGACCGGCTCGGCCTTCTTGGTGTTCTGCGGCTGCGGCGACCTTGGTGTTCTGCGGCTGCGGCGACCTTGGTCTTCTCCGGCTGCGACGTCGTTCGGCTCGTCGGACTGCCCGATGCCGCCGTCCTGAGTCTCAGTGGGATGCCGCGCCCTGCTGGCCCGGCGTGGCGGTCGGGTCGGCGGCGGGACGTCCGTTCCCCTTGCCGTGCTGCTGCGCGACGGAAGCACGGGCGAGGGCAGCCTCCAGCGCGGCGATGCGGGCCTCCAGGGAGGTGCGCTGACCGTGGCTGAGGCCTTCGGTCCCCGCCAGCCGGGCGCGCATCGCCGACAGGTCCGCGCCCGCCCCGGCGAGGTCGCCCTGCGCAACCTTGGCTCGGGTGCCCGCCAGCTGACGCTGCAGCCACGCCATCCGGGCGGCCTGGGCATCCGCCTCGTCGTCGCCGCCGGTCACGGCCGAGACGATGCCGCGGTAGGGGGCGAACGGGTCGCCGGTGACAGCCGCCGCCACCCCGCTCACGGACAGGGTCGCGCCGACGACGAGGGCGACCGTGGTGGCGCGCAGCCCGTGGCGGCGGCCGTCCGGCACCGGAGGCAGGGCCGGGACGACCGACACGGCGGGTACGGCGGCGGGCGCCGCGACCTCGGCCTCGTCGGCGGCCAGCAGCTCGGCCAGCCCGTCGTCCACCTCGGCGGCGAACGCCGCGAGCATCCGCGCCACCGGGTCGTCGGAGGTCGTCTCGGCCCGCGCGGCCAGCAGGTCGAGCAGCTCGGCGTCGGCCGCGATCTCGGCGAGGTCCAGCTCGCCGGCACCCTGGCGGATCATGACGCCGCCTCGGCGGCCGCGAGGCTCCGCAGCCGGGTGAGCGCGCGGTGCTGGGCGACCCGGACGGCGCCGGAGGTCATGCCGAGGACCGCGCCGGTCTCCTCGCCGGAGAGCCCGACCACGACGCGCAGCAGCAGCAGCTCGCGCTGGTGCGGCGGCAGCAGGTCGAGCAGCCGCCGGACCGTCTCGGCGTCGCTGTTGCGGACGGCGTGCTCCTCCGGCCCGGGCCGGGTGTCCGCGGTCTCGGGCAGGTCCTCGGTCGGCACCGCTGCCCGGCCGGCCGCCCGCTGGGCGTCGACGACCTTGTGCGCGGCGATGCCGAAGACGAAGGCCTCGAACGGACGGCCCTCGTCCCGGTAGCGCGGCAGGGCGGACAGCACGGCGAGACAGACCTCCTGCGCCACATCGTCTGCGGCGTGCTCACTTCCGGGCAGCCGGCCCAGCCGGGCACGGCAGTAGCGATGAACCACAACCCGGACTTGTCCGAGCAGGGTGTCGCGCGCCTCGGTGTCACCCGCGACGGCCCGAGCGGCCAGGCCCCCCATGTCCACCCGGTCCTCGAGCTCCGTACGTGGGGAGATCGCGGCCAGGTGGCCTGACGTTACGGTCACGGGCTCACCGCACCAGTCCCCACCGGAAGCCCATGGCCACTGCCTGGGCCCTGTCGGCCGCCCCGAGCTTGCGGAACAACCGTCGTGCGTGGGTCTTGACCGTGTCCTCGGACAGGTAGAGCTCGCGGCCGATCTCGGAGTTGCTGCGGCCGCGGCCCATGCCGCGCAGCACCTGCAGCTCGCGCTCGGTCAGCGGCGGCAGGCCCTCGGCGTCCGGCCGCGGACGGGGCGCGTGCCGGGATGCGACGTCCGCGAGGGCCTGGGTGACCATCGCCGTCAGCTCCTCCCGGGAGGCGTCCTTGACGAGGTAGCCCCGCGCACCTGAGCTCACCGCGCGGGCCACGCCATCGACGTCCTCGGCCATAGTCATCATGATGACGGCCGTACGGGGTGCCGCGCCGAGGATTCGCCGAGCTGCCTCCACACCGCCGATCCCGGGCATGCGGACATCGACGAGCACGAGGTCGGGCCGGTCAGCGCTGAAGCGGACCAGACACTCTTCCCCCGAGCTGGCCACGACGACCCGCTCCACCCCGGCAACCGTGGCCACGGCACGCCGCAGGGCCTCCCGGGCCAGCGGTGAGTCGTCGCAGACGAGGACGGTGGTCATGGGCGTGGGTCACCTCCTGCAGCCGGGGCGGTCCCGGCGCACCCCGTTCTCATCGGCAGGTCAGGCGTCCGGCCTGACCCCCAGGAGCGGAGATTCCGCTCAGCCCTGCAGCAGGGCCTCCACGTCGGGCCGGACGAGCCACTCGGCGCGCAGCTCCTCGGGCAGGTCGTCGGCGATCGCGGTGACGGCCCGGCGGGCGGACTCGAGGGCCAGGGCGCTCTCGTCGGGCGCGTCCGCGGCCAGCAGGGCCCCCAGGACGGCCCGGACCGGCCACTGCAGCGGCAGCGTGCCCAGGCTCTCGGCCAGCAGCCCGGCCCGGCGCAGGACGCCGGCGGCGTCGCCCGGGCGCCCGGCCTCGAGCTGGGCCACGCCGAGGAACAGCAGGCCCTTCGCGACGTGCCGCGGGGCGCCGGACTGCTCGGCGAGGTCGACCGCCTCGGACGCGGCGGCCACGGCGTCCTCGGCCCGGCCCTCGAGCAGGGCGACCTCGGCGCGCACCCAGCCCAGCCGCACCCGCTGGCGCCACCACTCGGCCCGGCCACCGGCCAGCGCGGTCGCCTCGGCCAGCCGGGTGGACGCGGCGCCGGGGTCGCCCAGCCCGACCGCGTCGGCGGCCAGCCCCAGCAGGGCGTCGAAGCCGGCCTCACCCGTGCCGCCCGAGCCCTCCAGGGCCCGCTCGTCGTAGCCCTGCGCCACGGCGTGCCGGCCGAGCTGCCGGTGCACGCTGGCGACGGTGGCGCTGGCCAGCGCGGACAGCATCCGGCTCTCGGCCGACCGGTCGCCGGCGACCAGCGGGTCGAGCACCTCGAGCGCGCTGCCGTACCGGCCGGCCGAGGCGAGGCAGACGCCGAGCAGCCACCCGGCGGCGGCGGCCTCGGCCGTCAGGCCGCCGTCGTTCGCGAGCTCGACCGCACGGCGCAGCGGCTCGATGCCGGATCCGGGTCGGCCATGGAACGCGGCCCGCTCCCCGTCGGCAAGCAGTCCCGCGAGGTTGTCGGCCACGCCTGTCCCCCTCGTGCCTCGCTCGGTACGTCGGGCGAGGCTACCGCGCGGGCACGCCGCCGGAGACGACGGTGATCACCGCGGCGACGGCCGACTCGAGGTCGGCCACCCGGCTGACGCCCGGCCGGTCCGGCTGGCCGTCCCAGCCGGGCCCGCCGAGCAGGACGGCCGGCCGCGGCCGGACCCCCGCCAGCAGGTCCCCGTCGGGCAGCCGGGCCGGGCCGGCCGCACCCTGCGCCCAGAGGAACACCGCGAGGGCGCCGGTGCGGCTCACCGCGTCGGCCAGGGCGCGGGCCGGCAGCCGGGCACCCAGCGGACGGACGGCCACCCGGCGCTCGGCCAGCGCCGCACCGAGCGCGACCAGCGGCAGCCGGTGGTCCTCGGGCTCGAGCGCGGCGAGCAGCACCGGACGCGTGTTGCGGAGCTGGCCGGTGGCCGTGGGGACCGACCGCAGGGCGGCCTCGGCGCACTCGCTGAGCAGGTGCTCGACCTCGACGCCCGAGCCGGTGCTGCGCCACCGGTCCCCGATGCCGGACAGCACCGGGACCAGCAGCTCGTTCCAGGTCGGCACGACCCCGGACCGGGCGAGGCTGGCCCGCAGCAGCGCGGTGCAGGCGTCGCTGTCCAGGCCCATCGCCGCCCGGGCGAGGCCGCGGGCAGCCGGGCCGGCATCGCGGGTCGAGACCACCCGGCCGCCGCCGGTGCGGGAGCCGCGGCGACTGCGGACCGCCGCCGGCCCTTCCGGCAGCAGGTCCTCGGCGCCGGGCAGGGAGTCGGCGCCGGTCTCGGCCGCCGTCCGGGCTGCGTCGGCCGTCGCGACGCCTTCGATCATCAGCCGGCGCATCAACGTCAGCCGGGCCAGGTCGGCGACGGTGTAGCGCCGCCGGGTGCCCGCCTCGTGCGCGCTCGGGCCGAGGCCGTACCGCCGGTCCCAGGTGCGCAGGGTGCCGGTCGCCACGCCCAGCCGGCGGGCCACCGCTGCCACCCCGAGGGTCACCGGGACGTCCTCCGTCGGCGGCTGCGCCGGACGGCGCCGGATCGGCATGGCACCGATTGTGGCCCCTGCCCTGCACGCGCGAGGGCCCGACTCCCCGTGACGGGGAGCCGGGCCCTCGGTGCAGCAGGTGGTGCCGGTGGTGCGGGTGCGCTCTAGTGCGAGTGCCCGTGGCCACCGTGGGAGTGGCCGGCGCTCTCCGGCTCCTCCTCCTTCTTCTCCACCACGAGGGTGTCCGTGGTGAGGACCATGCTGGCGATCGAGGCGGCGTTCTGCAGCGCCGACCGGGTCACCTTGACCGGGTCGAGGACGCCCTGGGCCACCAGGTCGCCGTACTCGCCGGTCGCGCCGTTCCAGCCGGTGCCCACGCCGTTCTCGCGGACCCGGTTGACCACGACGTAGCCCTCCTCGCCCGCGTTCTCGGCGATCCAGCGCAGCGGCTCGTCGGCAGCCCGGCGCACGATGTTCGCCCCGGTCTGCTCGTCGCCGGTCAGGTCCAGGTCGTCGAGCGCGGCGATCGCGTGCACGAGAGCCGAGCCGCCACCGGCGACGATGCCCTCCTCGATGGCCGCGCGCGTCGCCGACACGGCGTCCTCGATGCGGTGCTTGCGCTCCTTGAGCTCGACCTCGGTCGCGGCACCGACGCCGATGACGCAGACGCCGCCGGCCAGCTTGGCCAGCCGCTCCTGCAGCTTCTCGCGGTCCCAGTCCGAGTCGGTGTTCTCGATCTCGCCGCGGATCTGGCGGACCCGGTCCTCGACCGCGTCGCGCTTGCCGCCACCGTCGATGACCGTGGTGTCGTCCTTGGTGACCACGACGCGACGGGCGGACCCGAGCACCTCGAGACCGACCTGGTCGAGCTTGAGGCCGACCTCGGGAGCGACGACCTGGCCGCCGGTGAGCACGGCGAGGTCCTCGAGCATCGCCTTGCGGCGGTCGCCGAAGCCGGGGGCCTTGACGGCCACCGAGACGAACAGCCCGCGGATCTTGTTGACGACCAGCGTCGAGAGCGCCTCGCCGTCGACGTCCTCGGCCACGATCACCAGCGGCTTGCCGGCCTTGGCGACCTGCTCCAGCAGCGGCAGCAGGTCGGCCACCGCGGAGATCTTGCCCTGGTTGATGAGCACGTAGGCGTCCTCGAGGACGGCCTCCATGCGCTCGGGGTCGGTCACCATGTACGGCGAGATGTAGCCCTTGTCGAACTGCATGCCCTCGGTGAACTCGAGCTCGAGGCCCATCGTGTTGGCCTCTTCGACGGTGATGACGCCGTCCTTGCCGACCTTGTCGAACGCGTCGGCGATGAGCTCGCCGACGGCCGGGTCCTGCGCCGAGATGCTGGCGACCTTGGCGATGTCGTCCTTGCCGTCGACCTCGCGGGCCATCTCGAGCAGCCGGGCCGACACGGCCTCGACGGCCTTGGAGATGCCGCGGTTGAGGAGCACGGGGCTGGCGCCGGACGCGACGTTGCGCAGGCCCTCGCGGACCATCGCCTGGGCGAGCACGGTCGCGGTCGTGGTGCCGTCACCGGCGACGTCGTTGGTCTTGGTGGCGACCTCCTTGGCGAGCTGGGCGCCGAGGTTCTCGTACGGGTCGTCGAGCTCGATCTCCTTGGCGATCGTCACGCCGTCGTTGGTGATCGTGGGCGCGCCCCACTTCTTGTCGATGACGACGTTGCGGCCCTTCGGGCCGAGCGTCACCTTCACCGCGTCAGCGAGCTTGTTCACGCCGGTCTCGAGCGCCTTGCGCGCCGCGTCGTCGAACTGCAGGGTCTTGGCCATCTGGCCTTCCTTTGCGATGTCTACGTGGTCTGCGTTGTCTGGGGTGGTGGAACGACGACGCCCCGAGGGCCAAGGCTCCCGGAGGAACCGTGGCCGCCCGGGGCGTCATCTCGCTCGGCTGCGGCCTGGGGCCGGCCGAGCTGCCGTCCTACTTCTCGATGACGGCGAGGACGTCACGCGCGGACAGGACGAGGTACTCCTCGCCGCCGTGCTTGACCTCGGTACCGCCGTACTTGCTGTAGATCACGGTGTCGCCGACCGCAACGTCGAGCGGCACGCGTGCGCCGTCCTCGAAGCGGCCCGGACCCACGGCCAGGACAGTCCCCTCCTGGGGCTTCTCCTTCGCCGTGTCCGGGATCACGAGGCCCGACGCCGTGGTCTGCTCGGCGTCGGACGGCTGGACCACAATGCGGTCCTCGAGCGGCTTGATGGCAACCTTGGTGGCCGTCGTCACTGGTGACTCCCTCTCGCACGAATCTCACGAGCGTGGGGCGGGTTCGGTGACGGTCCGCCGTCGCGGGGGCCGGAACGCCTTGACCTCGCCGTAGCTGCTCTGGTTGGCACACTCACCTCGAGAGTGCCAAGACGAAATCTAGGCGAGACCTGGCACTCGGTCAACCCGAGTGCCAGCGGGTGGGAGCCGGTCCGGCCCCGGTGGGCTCAGAAGGAGCCGGCGCGGCGGGCCTTGTCGGCGTACATCTCGGCGTCGGCGCGGGCCAGCAGCGTCGCGACGCTGTCCCCGGCCCGGTACGTCGTGATCCCCAGCGCGGCGCCCACCTCGTGGCCGCCGGTCACCTCGGACCAGCCGCCCTCCAGGCTGCGGCGCAGCCGGCCGAGGGCCGCGGTCGCGCCGGGGCCGCCGGTGTGCTCGAGCAGGACGACGAACTCGTCGCCGCCGAGCCGCGCCACGGTGTCGACGCTGCGGGCGGTCGGCCGTGAGGCGCTGGGCGACCGACTTCAGCACGGCGTCGCCGACCGCGTGGCCGAGCGCGTCGTTGACCGCCTTGAACTGGTCCAGGTCGGCCATGACGACCGAGGGCGTGCCCAGGCCGCGCTCGGCGCGGGCGATCGCGGCGTGGATGGCGGCCTCGACGGCGCGCCGGTTGCCCAGGCCGGTGAGCGGGTCCCGGGTGGCGGCCCGGGTGAGGACCGCGGCCATCCGGCGCATCTCGAACAGCGCCATCACCTGGGCGGCGACGTCGCGCAGCAGGCCCAGCTGCACCGAGTCGAGCGTGCCCGGGCGGCTCGTCGAACGCGCAGACCGTGCCCACGGCGTGGCCGTCGCGGGTGAGCAGCGGCGCCGACGCGTAGAGCCGCACGCTGGCGGTGCGCCCGGTGACGAACGGGTTGTCGACGAACAGCGCCTCGGCGCTGGCGTCGGCGGTGTAGACGACCTCGCTGCCGAGCACCGTGTGCTGGCACATCGCGTCGCCGCGGGGCACCTCGACCGGCTCGGTGCCGTGGGCGGCGGCCTGCCACTGCCGGTCGGCGTCGATCAGGTTGATGACGGCCGTGGGCGTCCCGCAGACGTACGCGGCCAGCCGGGCGGCGGCGTCGAGGTCGCCCTGGCGGGGCTGGTCGAGCACGCCGAACGCGCGCAGCGCTGCCAGTCGGGCGGGCTCGTCGTCGGGCACCGGCCAGCCCGGCCGGTCCTGCTCGGGCAGGTCGGCGGGGTGGAGCACGGGTGCGGTCATGGCAGTCCTCCGTCAGGGCAGTTACCCCCTGCATCGGCACCGCGGGTCGGCACCTTCAGCCCCGGCGTGCGATGATCGGCCGCGTGGAGCCGCCCGCGGAGGTCCAGGCCTTCCGGGCGCTGCTCACGCCGGAGGGCGCCGCGCTGCTCGCGCGGATCCCGCCGTACGACGCGGCGAACGCCCCTCGCCGCGGCCGCCCAGCTGCGGCGCGAGGGCGTCGACCCCGACCTCGCGGCCGCCGCGCTCACCCAGGCCCGGCTGCGGGCGCCGGGCGCGGACCAAGCTCGGAGCGGCCGCCGACCGGATGTGGTTCACCCCCGACGGGCTGGAGCAGGCCACCCGCCCGGCCGTCGCGGCCGGCCACGCCCGGCGGTTCGCGGCGGTGGACGCCGCAGCGCCTGGTGGACCTGTGCTGCGGGATCGGCGGCGACCTGGTGCCGCTGGCCGGGGTGGCGGCCGCGGCCGTGGGCGTCGACCGCGACCCGCTCACGGCCGAGGTGGCCGCGCGCGAACGCCGCCGCGGCCGGGGTCGGCGACCGGGTCGAGGTGCGCTGCGAGGACGTCACGGCGACCGACCTCGCCGGGGTCGACGCCGCGTTCGTCGACCCGGCGCGGCGCAGCAGCACCGGCCGGGCGCTGGACCCGCGCGTCGTGGTCGCCGCCGTTCGCCGTTCGTGCTCGAGCTGGCCGGCCGGGTGCCGGCGACCGGGGCCAAGCTCGCGCCCGGCGTCCCGCACGGGGTGCTGCCGCTGGACGCGGAGGCCGAGTGGGTCTCGGACGGCGGCGACGTGGTCGAGTGCGCGCTGTGGTGCGGGCCGCTGGCGACCGCCGGCGTACGACGGCGCGCGACCCTGCTGCCCTCCGGCGCGACGCTGACCGGGGACGGCACCCGCACCGGCACGGTCGGGGCCGGTCGGCCGCTACCTCGTGGAGCCGGACGGCGCCGTGATCCGGGCCGGGCTGGTGGCGGAGGCGGCTGACCTGGTCGAGGGGCGGCTGCTCGACCCGACGATCGCCTACCTGACCTGCGACCGCCGGCCGGAGACGCCGTTCGGCACGGCGTACGAGGTGACCGACGTGCTGCCGTTCGGGCTCAAGCGGCTGCGCACCTACCTGCGCGACCGCGGGGTGGGCCGGCTGACCGTGAAGAAGCGCGGGACGGCGGTGCAGCCGGAGGCCCTGCGCAAGCAGCTGCGGCTGCACGGCGACAGCGAGGCGACGATCGTGCTCACCCGGATCGCCGGCCAGCAGTCGGTGCTGGTCGTCGACCCGCTGGCCCGGACCTGACGTCAGGCCAGCACCGCGATGACGAAGCCGGCGTACAGGGCGACGAGGAGGACGCCGGCGGGACGGCCGAGACTGCCCCCGCGGGTGACGACCAGCAGCAGCACCGGCAGGGCCAGGGCGAGCAGGGCCGACCGGCGAGTACGCCGTCGACCGCCAGCGGCCGAGCCAGCGCAGCGGCACCGAGCGTGGCCGTCGAGTTGTAGGCGGCCGAGCCGACGACACCGGCCACCGCGATCTCCGGCACGTCGTGCCGCGCGGCGGACAGCACGAGCGCGAACAGCTCGGCCGTGGTCGCCAGCGCCAGCACCGTGAGCCCGACGGCTGAGTCGCTGCGGCCGAGGCTGTCGACGAGCCGCTCGGCGCCGCGCACCGCCAGGTCGCCACCGGCGAGCATCAGCGCGAGGCCGACCAACGCGAGCCCGAGCGAGCGCGCCGGGCGACCGGTCCGGGTGCTCGTCGTCGTCGACCTCGGCCAGCTCGCCGAGGGCCGGCGGCTCGCGCTCGCGCCACCACACCACCGCGACCAGCCCGACGTACGCCGCCAGCAGCAGGGCGCCCTCGACCCGCCCGACCCGGCCGTCGAGCAGCGCGAGGAGTGCGAACGCCGCGGCGACCGCGGCCATCCCGGCGTACTGCCGGACCCGGCGACCCACCGGCAGCGGCCGCAGCAGCGCCGCGAGCCCGAGGCAGACGGTGAGCATCGTGACGTTCGCGCCGAGGGCGTCCCCGACCGCCAGGCCCGGGCCGGTCGCGCAGCGCCGCGATGACCGCGGTGAGCAGCTCCTCCGGCTCGGCGCCGGCGAGCAGGACGCCGACCGCGATGACGGTCACGCCCAGCCGCCGCGCCGCACCGGCCGCGTTGCCGACGAACAGCTCGGCACCGCCGAGCAGCAGCACGGCTGCGCCGGCGACCAGCAGCCAGCCCGTCACGGGTTACCGCGACACGACGTCGGTCACCGGCATCGAGGAGTCGGCCGGCAGGTCCAGCGGCGACGGGTCGGCGCCGCTGGACGACCAGCGAGGAGCCGAGGGCCGCGACCATCGCGCCGTTGTCGGTGCACAGCCCCGGCCGCGGCACCCGCAGGGCGATGCCGGCCGCCGCGCAGCGCTCCTCGGCGAGCGCCCGCAGCCGGGAGTTCGCCGCGACACCGCCGCCGATCAGCAGGTGGTCGACGCCCTGCTCGGTGCACGCGAGCACCGCCTTGCGGGTCAGCACGTCGACCACGGCCTCCTGGAACGACGGCGGCGACGTCGGCCACCGGCACCGGCTCGCCGTCGCGCTCGCGGGTCTCGACCCAGCGGGCGACCGCGGTCTTGAGGCCGGAGAAGGAGAAGTCGTAGCGGTGCTCGCGCAGGTCGCGCGGACCGGTCAGGCCGCGCGGGAACTCGACGTACGCCGGGTCGCCGTCCTTCGCCTCGCGGTCGATGTGCGGGCCGCCCGGGAACGGCAGCCCCAGCACCCGCGCCACCTTGTCGAACGCCTCCCCCGCGGCGTCGTCGATGGTCGCGCCGAGCGGCTCGCACGTCGCCGGTCACGTCGCGCACCAGCAGCAGCGACGAGTGCCCGCCGGACACCAGCAGCGCCAGGCACGGCGCCGGCAGCGGGCCGTGCTCGAGCTGGTCGACGGCGACGTGGGCGGCCAGGTGGTTGACGCCGTACAGCGGCTTGCCGAGCCCGATCGCGAGCGCCTTCGCGGCCGCGACGCCGACCAGCAGCGCGCCGGTCAGCCCGGGGCCGCTGGTGACCGCGAGCGCGTCGACGTCCGAGAGCCGGACGCCGGCCTCGGTGGCGGCGCGCTCGATGGTCGGCACCATCGCCTCGAGGTGCGCGCGGCTGGCGACCTCGGGCACCACGCCGCCGAACCGGGCGTGCTCCTCGACGCTGGACGCGACCGCGTCGGCGAGCAGGGTGTGACCGCGGACGATCCCGACACCGGTCTCGTCGCAGGACGTCTCGATGCCGAGCACCAGCGGCTGGTCAGCCACTCAGCGTCGCCTTGATGGCGGCCGCGAACCGTTGCGCCGACTCGGTTCCGCCGCTGCCGTCGTACACCAGGAACATCGACGGCTCGGCGAGCTCCAGCTCGAGCAGGGTGGGGCTGCCGTCCGCGCCGGGCACCAGGTCGACCCGGGCGTAGAGCAGCTGCTCGCGCGCCGCCGGCGACAGCTGGGCGAGCGCGTGCGAGCACCTGCTCGGCGGCCTCGCGCTCGGCCTCGGACGGGTCGCGCGGCTCGATCGTCTCCGGCTTGTACGCGCCGCTGACCAGCTCCATCGCCGGCGTGAGCAGCGGGCCCTTGCGCACGGCGTGGCTGAAGTCGCCGCCGAAGAAGAACATCGCCGTCTCGCCGTGGGTGTCGACCTTGCGCGAGGTACGGCTGCACCATCACGGTGCGGCCGGCCGCGAGCAGAGCGGTGGCGTGCGCGACGGCCACCTCGTCGTGGTCGCCGGCACCGGTAGCGGTTGGTGTCCCTGGACCCCGCCGACACGGCCGGCTTCACGACGTACTCCCCGACCTCGGGCACCACGAACGCGTCGCCCGGGTCCAGCCAGTCGGTCGGTACGACGGGGAGGCCGGCCGCCTGCAGGGTCGCGCAGGTAGGTCTTGTCGGTGTTCCAGGCCAGCACCTCTGCCGGAGTTCGGCCAGCGTCGTGACGGCGGCCACCCGCCGCGCCCAGTCGAGGAACTCGGCGTGCCGGTCCTGGTAGTCCCAGGTGCTGCGCACCACCACCAGGTCGTACGCCGACCAGTCGACCCGCGGGTCGGTCCAGACTGCGGGCTCGGCCTGGATGCCCTGCTCGGTCAGGGCCTTGAGCAGCGCGGGCGCGTCCTCGTCCAGGTCGGGGAACTCGGCGGCGGTGGCGAGGGCGATGCGGGCGGTCACGGCGTCAGAGCCTAGTTGCGGTGCTCGCGGTGCCCTTGCGCGGCGCCGTCCGTGGCGTGCAGACGCAGCCGCAGCACGTGCGCGTCGGTGCCCCCGGGGCGGTAGTAGCCGCGGCGGATCGCGATCCGCTCGAAGCCGGCGCCGGCGTAGAGCGCCTGGGCCGCCTCGTTCTCGGCCCGCACCTCGAGCAGCACCTCGCCGACGTCCCGGCGGCGGGCGTCGGCGATCAGCGCGTCGAGCAGCCGCCGGCCGAGGCCGTGGCCCTGCGCGGCCCGACCGACCGCGAGGGTCTGGACGTCGGCCTGCCGCCGCGACCGCGACGAGACCGGCGTAGCCGACCAGCTCGCCGGCTCGCTCGGCGACCAGGTAGTGCCGCGTCTCGGGCACGTGCGCGAGCTCGGACCAGAACGTCTCGACCGACCAGGGGTCGGGGAACAGCTCGGTCTCCAGGGCGTGCGCGGCCTCGACGTCCCACCACCGCATCCGGCGCAGGGCGACGTCGTCGGTCATGGCTGCGGCCGGCTGAGCACCGACTTGCGGGCGCCCGGCTCGGCGGCGTCCGGCCGGCGCAGGTAGAGCGGGTCGGGTGCGACGGTCGGCAGGCCGCGGGCGACCCAGGCGGCGAGGTCCGCGGCGCGCGGGTGCAGCGGCTCGCGGTGGCCGGGGAAGGCATCGGCGTACAGCTCGGCGCCGGCACCTACCGACGGCCCGTCGTACGCCGAGTCGGCGGGCGCCGCGACGTGCGGCCCGTCGACGCGCACCGGGTTGCCGGAGTCGACTGCGGTACGCCGCCCAGTGCACCTCGCGACGTCGCGCGTCGGTCACGACGCGGAACTCGCCGTCGAGCCCGGCTGCCGAGGGCCGAGCACGTCGAGGGTGCAGACGCCGAGCACCGGGATGCCGAGGACCGCGCCGAGGGTGCGGGCGGTGACCAGCCCGACGCGCAGCCCGGTGAACGGCCCCGGTCCGACGCCGACGGCGATCGCGGTCAGGTCGGAGCGGTCGACGCCCGCCTCGGCGAGGACGGCGGCGATGGCCGGTGCGAGCAGCTCGCCGTGCCGTCGGGCGTCGACGGTGGTGCGCTCGGCCAGCAGGCGGTCGCCGTCGGCCAGCGCGACGGTGACGGCCGGCGTCGCGGAGTCCAGGGCGAGCAGCACGCCTGCGAGCCTAGGTCAGGGCAGCGGGACGTCGGACCAGCGCGGGCCGACCGGGCGCAGGGTCGCGGTGCGGGTCTCGTCGGCCGGGTCGCTGCCCCGGTGCAGCACGATCTCGAGCCGGTCGTCGGAGAGCCCCTCGACCTTGCCGGCACCCCACTCGACGACGGTGACCGCCTCCTCCAGCGTCGCGTCGAGGTCCAGGTCGTCGACCTCGGCCAACGAGCCGAGCCGGTAGGCGTCGACGTGCACCAGCGGCGGCCCGTCGGCCAGCGACGGGTGCACCCGGGCGATGACGAACGTCGGCGACGTGACGGCGCCGCGCACCCCGAGGGCCTGCCCCAGCCCTCGGGTGAGCGTGGTCTTGCCCGCCCCGAGGTCGCCGCTGAGCAGCACCAGGTCGCCGGCCCGCAGCAGTCCGGCCAGCCGACGGCCCAGCGCGGTCGTGTCCGCCGCGGTCGGCAGGACGACGTCGACGGCGGCACTCATCGGCCAGCGCCTTCCGCGCGACCAGGCGCGCGACCTCGGCGAGGTCCTCGCGCAGCGCGGCCACCGGCGCCCCGCGCGGCCCGAACCGGATGGCCGCCGACGGGTGGTAGCTCACCAGCAGCCGGCGCCCCTCGTGCCGCAGCGGCGTGACGCGGCCCTGCTCGCGGAGCATCGCGATCCGCGCGCCCGGGCCGAAGAACCACTCCGCCGCGGTGCCGCCCAGCGCGACCACGACCACCGGGTCGACCAGGTCCAGCTGCCGCTGCAGCCACGGCCGGCAGCGGGCCACCTCGGCCCGGCGCGGCTTGCGGTTCGACGGCGGCCGGCACTTGAGCACGTTGGCCACCGCGACCTGCTCGCGGCGCAGCCCGACCTCGGCGAGCAGCCCGTCGAGCAGCTGCCCGGACCGGCCGACGAACGGCACCCCGGTCTCGTCCTCCTGCGCGCCGGGCGCCTCACCGACCAGCAGCACCTCGGCACCGGGCGGCCGCTGCCCGGCGACGACCCGGGTGCGGCTCGCGGCCAGCTCGGCGCAGGCGACGCAGCCCTGCACCCGGTCGACCAGGTCGTCCCAGCTGGTGGCCGAGGCCGCCGCCAGCACGGTGTCGGTGGTCATCGGCCGACCGTCACGCCGAGGAGACGCGGCGGCGGTGCCGCACGGCGCGCTCGATCAGGTCACGCAGGTGGTCGGTGACGATGTCGTGGTGCTCGAGCATCACCAGGTGGCCGGCCTCCGGCAGGATCACCAGCTCCGCGCCGGGCACCTGCTCGACCATCGCCCGGCTGTGGTCGGCCGGGGTCATCAGGTCCCGCTCACCACCGAGGATCAGCGTCTCGACACCGTTGAGCACGTCGAGGGCGTCCAGCTTGTCGTGCGCGTCGAACGCCGGGAACAGCTCGGCCAGCACGTCCAGCGGCGTCGCGTCGTGCAGCTGCGACACGAACCGCACCAGCGACGGCGGTACGTCGGTGGCGAACGAGTAGCGCTTGGTCAGCACGAACTCGATGTCGGAGCCCAGCGACCGTCCGCGCTGCACGAGTCCCGGCCGCCGGTTGAGAGCGATCAGGGCGCGCGGAGCGGCCCGGCGCAGCACCCGTACGGCGGCAGCCGGCGCACCGAACGACGACCTCGGCCAGCCGGCCCGGCGAGGTCGAGACGAGTGCGACGCCGACCACCCGGTCACCGAACAGCTCCGGCTCCTGGTCGGCCAGCGCCATGATCGTCATGCCGCCCATCGAGTGCCCGACGAGCACGAGCCTGCCCTTCGGCGCCGTGGCGTCGAGGACCGCCCGCAGGTCACGACCGAGCTGGTCGATGGTGGCGCTCTCGGCCGTGCCGCGACCGCTCCGGCCGTGGCCGCGCTGGTCCCAGAACACCAGCCGCGCCCGTCCTCGGCCAGGTCGGCGAGGTCGCGGCGCTGGTAGTGCCAGCTGTCCTGGTTCAGCGCCAGCCCGTGGCAGAACACGACCGTCACCGGCGGCGCCTTGCGGGCCGTCGGCAGCGGTCCCTCGACCTCGACGTGCAGCGGGACGCCGTCGGTCGCGGTCACCGGGACGACGGTGCCGCGCAGCTGCCCCAGCGGCTCGTCGGCCTCCGGGTCGTCGCCGCGGAACGAGCGCCCCACGGCGTACCGCTCGGCGGCCAGCCCGACGGCTGCTCCGGCCAGCCACCACACCGGCCGCACCGGCGACCACCGCGGCCCGCTTGCCCCAGGTCGTGCATGCCGCCGCTCACGCGGTCACCTCGCGGCCGCGCGTCGACGTAGACCCGCGGCACCCGCGGGCCGACCCGGGTGACGATCTCGTAGGAGATGGTGCCGGTGGCGTCGGCCCAGTCCTGCGCGGTCGGGCCGCCGTCGTCGCCCGCCCCGAACAGCACGACCTCGTCGCCCGACCTCCGCCGCGTCGTCGCCGAGGTCGAGCACGAACTGGTCCATGCAGACCCGGCCGGCGACCGTGCGGCGTGCGACCGGCGGCCAGCACCGGCCCGACGTTGCCGCCCGCCCGCGGCACGCCGTCGGCGTAGCCGAGCGGCACCAGGCCGAGCGTGGTCTCGCGGTCGGTCGTGTAGGTGTGCCCGTAGCACACCCCGCTGCCGGCCGGCGCGCGCTTCACCAGGACGAGGTTCGCGGCCAGGGTCATCGCCGGCCGCAGCCCGTACGCCGACGGGCCGCCGACCTCGGGCACCGGCGAGAGCCCGTAGACCGCGATGCCCGGCCGCACCAGGTCGAAGTGCTGCTCCGGCGCCGTCAGCGTCGCGGCCGAGTTGGCGAGGTGCCGGACCTCGGGCTCGATGCCGGCCGACTCCGCGTGCGCCACGGCGTCGCGGAACACCTCGGCCTGGCGGGCGATCGTCGAGTGGCCGGGCGCGTCGGCGTACGCGAAGTGCGACCACAGCCCGACCACCCGCACCGCGCCCTCGGCCTCGGCCTTGCGAGCGGCGACGACCAGGTCCGGCCAGTCGGCGAGGGCTGCACCGCCGCGGTTCAGGCCGCTGTCGACCTTGAGGTGCACCCGAGCCGTCGTCCCCGTCTCGCGGGCCGCGGCGACCACCTCGTCGAGCGCCCAGCCGGCGTTGACCGACAGGTCGATGTCGGCGCGCAGATGCGTCGGCGCAGGACTCGCCCGGCCCGAGCAGCCAGGCCAGCACCCGCGGCGTCGGTGATGCCGGCGGCGCGCAGCGCGAGCGCCTCGTCGAGCAGCGCCGTGCCCAGCCAGGTCGCGCCGCCCTCGACGGCGGCGCGCGCCGAGGGCACCAGGCCGTGGCCGTAGCCGTCGGCCTTGACCACCGCCAGCACCTCGGCCGTGGTGCGCGCCTTCAGCGCCTCGACGTTGGCGCGGATCGCACCCAGGTCGATCCGGGCGACGGCATGCGTGGCGAGCTCACCCGGCCAGTCTGCCAACCGCGCGGGGCAGCGCCCCGAGCAGGTCACCCGCGGTGATCGATCCGCCGTCCGTCGGCGGCGAGCCGGCCGGCGAGCCCGTGCAGCCAGGCGCCGACCGAGCCGGCGTCGAACGGGTCGAGCCCGCCGGCGAGCAGCGCCCCGCAGAGCCCGGCCAGCACGTCGCCCGAGCCCGCGGTCGCCAGCGCGGGTGTGCCGGTGGGGTTCACCCGGACCCGGCCGTCCGGCCGGGCCACCACGGTCGTCGAGCCCTTGAGCAGCACGACGGCGTCCAGCTCACGGGCCGCGGCACGCGCGTGGTGCAGCCGTCGGGCCTCGACGTCGGCGCGGTCGGCGCCCATCAGCCGGGCGAGCTCACCGGCGTGCGGGGTGAGCAGGACCGGCACCGCGGGGTCCCGGTGCTCGCGCAGCGCGTCGAGCGCGTCGGCGTCGACCACGAGAGGTACGCCGTCAGCGGCCGCCCGCTCCAGCCGCCGTGCCGCGTCGGCGCCGCCGCCGGAGCCGACCGTCCAGGCCTGCACCCGGCCCTCGCCGACGACGACCTCGGGCCAGCGGGCCCGGACCAGCGCGGCCGGCTCGTCGTCGCCGACGTAGCGCACCATCCCCGCACCAGCCCTGCAGCGCGCCGCCGGTGCACAGCACCGCCGCGCCGGTGTACTCGGCCGAGCCCGCGGCCACCCCGACGACGCCGCGGCGGTACTTGTCCGACTCGCGGTCGGGCCGCGGCAGCAGCGCGGCCACGTCGTCGGCCTGCAGCACCTCGACGGTGCGCCGGCGGCAGGTCGAGGCCGATCTCGATCAGCTCGACGACGCCGGCATGGTCCGCGCCGGGGTCGACGAGCAGCCCGACCTTGAGCGCACCGAAGGTGACGGTGACGTCGGCGCGCACCGCGACGCCGTCGACCTCACCCGTCGAGGCGTCGACGCCGCTGGGTACGTCGACAGCGACCACCAGCGCGTCCTCCGGCAGCCGGCCGACGACCTCGGCCGCACGGTCGCGCAGGCCGCCGCGGCCGCCGATGCCCAGGATGCCGTCGACCACCAGGTCCGGTCGCCCCGACGTCGTCGACGACCCGGCCGCCGGCCCGCCGCAGCGCAGCGAGGCCGGCCTCGTGCACCCGGTCGGAGAGCAGCAGCGCCTCGACCCGCGCGCCCCGCCGAGCCAGCAGCGCGCCGGCGTACAGCGCGTCGCCGCCGTTGTTGCCGGCGCCCACGAGCAGCAGCACCCGGGCGCCGTACACGCCGTCCAGCAGCCCGGCGCAGACCCGCGCCAGTCCGCTGGCCGCGAGCGCCATCAGCGTCCCCTCGGGCTGCGGTCGCGAGCAGCGGCTCCTCGGCGGCACGCACCGTCGCCGCGTCGTACGCCGTGCGCACCTCAGCCCTCCGCGATCACGACGGCCGAGGCGATGCCGGCGTCGTGGCTCAGCGACAGGTGGGTCGTCGTGCACGCCGAGCAGCACGGCTCGCGCCATCACGGTGCCGTGCACGCGGATGTGCGGACGGCCGTCCGCACCCCGGTGCACCTCGGCGTCCCGCCAGCGCAGGCCGACCGGTGCGCCGAGCGCCTTGGCGAGCGCCTCCTTGGCGGCGAACCGGGCCGCGAGCGAGGCCGGCGGCAGCAGCTGCTCGGCGTCGGTGAACAGCCGCTCCGCCAGCCGCGGGGTCCGCGCCAGGGTCTGGCTGAAGCGGGCGACGTCGACGACATCGATCCCGACTCCGATGATCACGGCCCCAGCCTGTCACGGACCCCCAGGCTCAGACCCCGATCCGCTCCCACGGACCCCAGATGGCCATGGAGATCCCGCGGCTCGCCTGGATGTTGACGAACAGCGTGCGGCCGTCGTGGCTGAACGTCGACCCGGCGAACTCGTCGTTGAGCTGGGCGGCGATCCGGTTCTGGGCGATGTCGAACAGCTCGCCCTTGCGGGTCAGCGCACGCAGGAAGTTGCGGTCGCCGCCGTCCTCGCAGATCACCAGCGTGCCGCGCTTGCTCGTCGTGACGTTGTCCGGGAAGTCGAGCACCTCGCGCGTTCGGCGACTCGAAGAGCATGTGCAGCGTCTGCTTCTTCGTGTTGTAGCCCCAGATCTGGCCGCGGCCCTTGCCGAAGCCGCCGATGGTGTCGGGCTGGGTCGGCGCGTCGACGAGGCCGCCCTGGGTCGAGGTGAAGTAGACCCAGCCGCTGTCGTAGATGGTGCCCTCGAGCCGGGAGAACTTGGCCGCACCCTTGGCCAGCCCCTGCGAGCTGACGAACTGGATCGCCTCGTCGTTGGTCTTCGTTGGCGGCGAGCCGGCGGGCGGCCGACCGAAGTCGAAGTCCGGCTGGTCGATGCGCACCCACTCGACCTCGAAGGTCGCGCCGCGCTGCTGGTGGCGGGCCAGGTCGGCGTTGGTGACGCCCTTGACCTTGAGCATGTAGAGCTTGCCGCCGTCCAGCAGCCGGCCGGCCCGGCGCGGGCCCGCCGGCGGGACGTACTTGTAGAACCCGGACGGGAAGGAGAAGTTGTCCTCGCTGAGGTACAGCGCCTCGGTGTGCGGGTCCCACGCCACCGACTCGTGCGCGAACCGGCCGGCCTGGGTGATCGGCTCGGCGCTGGCCTCGCCGTGCACCGGCACCTCGAAGATGTAGCCGTGCCGCTTCTGCAGGTTGACGTTGGTCACGTAGGTGAACGGGCCGGGGTCGGTGCCGCCCGGAGGGGTGCGGGTGAAGTCGTCGCCGACGTCGTACCCGTTGACGGTCTCCTCGCAGGTGACCCACGAGCCCCACGGCATCTCGCCGCCGGAGCAGTTCATCTGGGTGCCGGCCAGGCTGCCGTACGACTCCTGCACGACGCCCTCGCCGGTCACCCGGACCGTGGACGTGCCGCCGCGGCGTCGCCGTGTCGTAGACCGGCGTCTCCGGGCCGCCCCACGCCTGCGCGACGCCGGCGCCGTTCTCCTCGTGGTTGCGGATCAGGATGCTGTCATGGTGGTGGTGGTCGTGATCCGGGTGGCCGGGTGGCCAGGACCCGCGGAGAACGCCGCCATCCCGTCGTGCCGCCCGGGCAGCTTCGACCCGTCCTCGAGGATCAGCGGCGCCGTGCGGCTGCTCGGCTGGAACGAGCGGTACTGGAACCCGGCGGGCAGCGCGAGGCGCACCACGCCGTCGGCCTGGTCCGGGGTGTCGACCAGCACGGGCGGCGGGTCGTGCGGGCCGCGCCGCCGCGCTGATGCCGGTGCGGCCATGAACCCGGCGAACGGACCGCCGAGGACAGCGGCGCCGGCCGAGGCGGCCGCGCCGGTCTTGAGGAAGGAACGGCGGTCGAGCTCGGTCATGGATGCTCCTCGGTTCGTGGCCGTACGCCATTCCACGCGGCCGGGTGGCCGCACGACGACTGATCCGCCGCACGATAGCCCGCGGATGCGCAGGCGAACCTCACCGAGGGGTCACGCTACGCCCAAGACTGCATGATCACTCCCCCGTGAATCCGGGACTTGTGCATCACCCCAGGTCAAAGCCGAACCCCTTGCAGCGGAGGTCCCACACTGCTGATCACCGCGGGGTGGCGGCGGCGGTGACGGCGTGCGTCGGCCGCGTCACTCCACGGTGACGGACTTGGCCAGGTTGCGCGGCTGGTCGACGTCGTGGCCGCGCACCTTGGCCATCTCGCAGGCGAACACCTGGAGCGGGATCGTCGAGAGCAGCGGCTGCAGCAGGGTGGCCGACTCGGGGATCCGGATGATCACGTCGGCGTACGGCTCGACGTCGGTGTCGCCCTCCTCCGCGATGACGATGGTGCGCGCCCCGCGGGCCCGCACCTCCTGCAGGGCCGACACGACCTTGTCGTGCAGGATGCTGCGGCCACGTGGCGACGGCACCGCGGTGATGACCGGTACGCCGTCCTCGATCAGCGCGATCGGACCGTGCTTGAGCTCGCCGGCCGCGAACCCCTCCGCATGCATGTAGGCGAGCTCCTTGAGCTTCAACGCCCCCTCGAGCGCCGTCGGGTAGCCGACGTGACGGCCGAGGAAGAGCACCGAGGTCGCTCCGGCCAGCTCCCGGGCGAGCGCGCGGACCGGCTCGAGGTCCGCCAGGACGGTGGCCATCTTGGCCGGCATCGCCCGCAGGTCGTCGACGACCTTCGCGATCTCGTCGCCGTACTTGGTGCCGCGGACCTGCGCGAGGTAGAGCCCCACCAGGTAGCAGGCGACGATCTGGGTGAGGTAGCCCTTGGTCGACGCGACCGCGACCTCCGGCCCGGCGTGGGTGTAGAGCACGGCGTCGGACTCGCGCGGCATCGTGGAGCCGTTGGTGTTGCAGATCGACAGCACCTTGGCCTTCTGCTCGCGGGCGTGCCGCAGCGCCATCAGGGTGTCCATCGTCTCGCCGGACTGCGAGATCGCCACGATCAGCGTCGTCCTGGTGAGGACGGGGTCGCGGTAGCGGAACTCCGACGCCAGCTCGACCTCGCACGGGATCCGGGTCCAGTGCTCGATGGCGTACTTCGCGACCAGGCCGGCGTGGAACGAGGTGCCGCAGGCGATCACGATGATCTTGTCGATGTCGCGCAGGTCGTCGTCGGACAGCCGCATCTCGTCGAGGACGAGCCGGTTGTCGTCGTCGAGGCGGCCGAGCATGGTGTCGGCCACGGCCTGCGGCTGCTCGTCGATCTCCTTGAGCATGAAGAACTCGTAGCCGCCCTTCTCGGCGGCGGAGAGGTCCCAGTCGACGTGGTACTCCTTGACGTCGCCCGGGTTCCCGTCGAAGTCGGTGATGGTGACGCTGTCCCGGCGGAGCTCGACGACCTGGTCCTGGCCGAGCTCGACGGCCTCCCGGGTGTGCGCGATGAACGCGGCGACGTCGGAGGCCAGGAAGTTCTCGCCCTCGCCGCGGCCGACGACCAGCGGCGAGTTGCGCCGCGCGCCGACGACGACGTCCGGGGCGTCGACGTGGGTCGCGACGAGGGTGAAGGCGCCCTCGAGCCGCTGGCACACGGCACGCATCGCGGCGGGCAGGTCGATCGCCTCGCCGGCGTCGACCCGGCACTCCTCCTCGAGCAGGTGCGCCACCGCCTCGGTGTCGGTGTCGCTGGCCAGCTCGTGACCGCGCTCGCTCGAGCTCGGCGCGCAGCTGGGCGAAGTTCTCGATGATGCCGTTGTGGATGACCGCGACCGAGCCGGTGCAGTCGACGTGCGGGTGGGCGTTGCGGTCGTTGGGGGCGCCGTGGGTGGCCCACCGGGTGTGACCGATGCCGGTGGTCGCCGGCCCGAGCGGGTTCTCGGCCAGGGCCGCCTCGAGGTTGGCGAGCTTGCCGGCGCGCTTCTCGGTCACCAGCTTGCCGTCGCTGATCAGCGCGACGCCCGCCGAGTCGTAGCCGCGGTACTCGAGCCGCCGCAGACCCTCGACCACGACCTCCAGGGCCGACTGCTCCCCCACGTACCCCACGATGCCGCACATGGGTGACAGGGTATCGGCCGTGCAGCAGCCGCCGTCCGGTCCGGCCCAGGCCACCCCCTCGCCGTACGTCGTCATCGAACGCGAGCGCTGGAGCTCGCTGCGGGCGACGACGCCCCTGACCCTGGACGACGACGACCTGGCCCGCCTGCGCGGCCTCGGCGAGCCGATCGACCTGGCCGAGGTCGAGGAGGTCTACCTGCCGCTGTCCCGGCTGCTGAGCCTGCAGGTGACCGCGGCCCACGAACGGCACCGGGCGACCTCGACCTTCCTCGGCGAGGAGTCGGCGCGGGTGCCGTTCGTCATCGGCGTGGCCGGCAGCGTCGCCGTCGGCAAGAGCACCACGTCGCGGGTCCTGCGCGAGCTGCTCGCGCGGTGGCCGCACCACCCGCGGGTCGAGCTCGTCACCACCGACGGGTTCCTGCTGCCCAACGCCGAGCTCGACCGGCGCGGGCTGCTCGGCCGCAAGGGCTTCCCCGAGTCGTACGACCAGCGCGGCCTGCTGCGGTTCCTCGCGGCGGTGAAGTCGGGCAGCCCCGAGGTCGAGGCGCCGGTCTACTCCCACCTGGTCTACGACGTCGTCGCCGGCGAGTCACAGGTGGTGCGCAGCCCCGACATCCTGATCGTCGAGGGGCTGAACGTGCTGCAGCCGCCGCGGCCGCGGGCCGACGGACGGTCCCGGATGAGCGTGTCCGACTACTTCGACTTCTCCGTGTACGTCGACGCGGCGACCGCCGATGCGCGCCAGTGGTACGTCGAGCGGTTCCTCCGACTGCGACGCACCGCGTTCGCCGACCCGGCGTCGTACTTCCACCGGTTCGCGTCGCTGTCCGACGACGCGGCCCGCGAGACCGCACTGGGCATCTGGGCCGACGTCAACGAGCCGAACCTGCTGCAGAACATCAAGCCCACCCGCGGCCGGGCGACGCTGGTGCTGGAGAAGGGCGCCGACCACGCCGTCCGTCGGGTACGGCTGCGCAAGCTCTGAGGGCCGACAGCCCTGAAGTCAAGGCCCGAACTCGATCCGGTTGTCGGGGTCGTCCGGCAGCACGACCAGCCGGCCCTCGTCGTCGTCCCAGCCGTCGGTCAGCAGGAAGTACTTGTCGCCCGAGCGCTGCAGCAGGTACAGCCCGGAGTACTGGAAGCGGTACGCCGAGTCGTCGCCGCCGATCCGGGTCACGGCCACCCCGGGGCCGTCGATCTGCAGGTCCTTGGCACTGAACACCTCGACCTTGGCGAGCCGGTCGTCGAGGTTGTCCTTGATGTCCTGCGCGAGTGCCTCGCCGCCGAGGCTGGCCAGCCGCTCGGTCTGCCAGAACAGGCAGCACGACCACCAGGGCGACGAGGCACGCGGTCACGCCGAAGGAGAGCCGGCCGCCCTCCCCACTGCCCGACCGCCGCAGCACCACGGCGTACGTCGGACCGAGCACCGCCAGCGTCACCCAGAACGGCAGCGTCACGTCGCCGAACCGTCCGGCGGTCGCGAGCAGGGCGAACCCGACGACCAGGAAGAACACCCAGGAGAACCGCAGCAGCGTCGCCAGCACGCCGGCCCGCGGGTGCTCCTCGTCGCCGTCGCGCAGCCTGCGGTCCACCCGGATCGCGAGCAGCCCGGCCAGCAGGAGCAGCATCACCGGGAAGAACAGGATGTTGACGCTGCGCAGCAGGTAGTCGTTGGTCGACATGGCGAACACGCTCGCGTCGGCACCGAAGGCCTGCGCCTGCTCCTCGCTGCGTACCCAGCCGAAGTAGAACAGCAGGGCGGTCGCCAGTGCGATCGGTGACCCGATGGAGGTGACGACCGTCATCAGGTCCGGCGGTGGGCGCCGCTCCGAGGCGGCCGCCATCAGGTGTCCGAGGGCGGCGGGCAGGCGAACGGCACGGGTGCGCCGAGGTCGGGTCCCTCGTAGGTGAACAGGGCGCCGTCGGCGGCCCAGTCCGGCTCGGCGCGCACGACGAGGCAGACGACCGAGGACGCCTCGGGCGGCGGCGCCTCGGGCATCGTGATCTGCAGGTCGCCGGTGCTGGTGGCCGCCGCATCGACAGCCACGCTCGAGCCGAAGCTGTCGACGACCTGCACGCCGGACACCCGGTCGGCCAGGAAGCCGCCGGACAGCAGCACCACCGTTCCCGCGATCCCCCGGTCCGGCAGGACCTCGGCGATGGTCGGGCACGGTGGCGCCTGGGAGTCCGTGACGGGCGCCCGCCGGAACGGCCGGTTCGGGTGCTTGCGGTGCAGGGTGACGAGCCGCTTCAGCAGCCCGAGCGCGGCGACGTCCATGCAGCTGAGCTCGGCCGCGCGGGGCTTCACCGCGGCGTAGGCGGACTCGGCGCGACGCCACAGCCGGGGGCGGTCCTCGAAGGCGGCGAGGCAGGCCCGCGCCGCGCCGCGGTACAGGGCCTTCGCCGGCTGCTGCAGCTCGCCGAGCCGGTCGAAGACGGTGCCGCAGCGCCGCCCCTGGAGCTCCCGGTACGCGGTGAACTCCGGCGGACCGATCGGCGCTCCCGGCCCGAGGCTGAGGATCCAGGAGATGATGTTCCGCTTCTTCTTCTTCTTCTGTGTGCCGTCGCCGTCGACGTCGGTTCGCCGGCAGGTGGCGACGCCACCGCGGCAGCCAGTGCGAGACCAGTCGCTGGGCTCGCCCCCTGCCCGGCTGCCGCGGTCGCGCCGCGAGGCGGGCGACGGCGGGGTATCGACCAGGACCGTCATCACCAGCGCGACGGCGACACAGACCGCCGCGACCGCGTGTGCAGAATCCAGCCGACCCCTCATGCCCCCTCCGGTGCCCACCGTTCTTCACAGTGCGCCCGGCGTCCGGCCGGAGACAAGGTTCGTGGCACCGGCTTTGCCGACGCGATACCTGACGGCTCGTTTTCGCATCATCGGAGAGGCTTTGTGGCGTCTGCACACCGTTTCGCTATCCGATCCGGGCATTTCCGGGCGGACGCCGGGTACGTCGGGCGGGCGACGCGCTACAGGGTGAGCTGGGCGCGGACGACGTCGGCCAGCCGCGCGGCGACCGCGTCGGCCTGCACCTTCTCGGTCGCCTCGACCATCACCCGTACGACGGGCTCGGTCCCGCTCGGGCGCAGCAGCACCCGGCCGGTGGAGCCCAGCTCGGCCTCGGCCGCCCGGACCGCCTCCTGCAGCGGCAGCGCAGGCGCTGACCCCGGCGCGGTCGACGCCCTGCACGTTGACCAGCACCTGCGGCAGCCGGTCCATCACCGACGGCCAGCTCGGCCAGCGGCTTGCCGGTCGCGGCCACCCGGGCCAGCAGCTGCAGCGCGGTGAGCGTCCCGTCGCCGGTGGTGGCGTGGTCGAGCATGATCACGTGGCCGGACTGCTCGCCGCCGAGGCTGAAGCCCGCCGGCCTTCATCGCCTCGAGGACGTAGCGGTCGCCGACGGCGGTCTCGACGACCGTCACGCCCTCGCGGGCCATCGCCATGCCGGAAGCCGAGGTTGGTCATCACCGTCACGACGGCGGTGTCGTCCGCGAGCCGGCCGGCCTCGCGCATCGCCAGGGCCAGCACGGCGAGGATCTGGTCGCCGTCGACCACGTCGCCGGCGGCGTCCACGGCCAGGCAGCGGTCGGCGTCGCCGTCCAGCGCGACACCGACGTCGGCGCCGTGCTCGCGCACCGCGGCCCGCAGCGGGTCGAGGTGGGTGGAGCCGAAGCCGTCGTTGATGTTCAGCCCGTCCGGCTGGTCGCCGATCGCGATGACCTCGGCGCCGGCGCGGCGCAGCACCTCGGGCGCGACCTGGTAGGCGGCGCCGTGGGCGGCGTCGACGACGACCCGGAGGCCGTCGAGCCGGTGCGGCAGCGTGGACAGCAGGTGCTCGACGTACCGCTCGCCGGCGCGTGGCGTCCTGCCGGACCCGGCCCACGGCGGCGCCGATCGGCCGCTCCCAGCTCTCGCGCAGCCGGCCCTCGATGGCGTCCTCGAGCTCGTCGGCCAGCTTGTGCCCGCCGCGGGCGAGGAACTTCAGGCCGTTGTCCGGCATCGGGTTGTGGCTCGCCGAGATCACCGCGCCGAGGTCGGCACCCAGGGCGGCCGTGAGGTAGGCGACCGCGGGGGTCGGCAGCACGCCGACGTCCAGGACGTCGACCCCGGCGCTGGCCAGACCCGCCACGACCGCGGCGGACAGGAACTCGCCGGAGGCGCGCGGGTCGCGGCCGACGACCGCCGTCGGCCGGTGCCCCTCGAAGGCGCCGACGTCGCCGAGGACGTGGGCGGCCGCGACCGAGAGGTCGAGCGCGAGCTCGGCCGTCAGGTCACGGTTGGCCAGGCCTCGCACGCCGTCGGTGCCGAAGATGCTTCCCACGTGCCGGTGTCCTCTCGCGGATCGGGTGCCCCGAGCCACGTCGGCGACCGGCGGGATCAGCGTGCGAACAGCGTGACGGTCAGCGCTTGCTGTACTGCGGAGCCTTGCGGGCCTTCTTCAGACCGTACTTCTTGCGCTCCTTGGCCCGCGGGTCACGGGTGAGGAAGCCGGCCCGCTTGAGCGCGGGGCGGTTGCCCTCGGTGTCGATCTCGTTGAGGCAGCGCGCGATCGCGAGGCGCAGGGCGCCGGCCTGGCCGGAGATGCCGCCGCCGTGGATGCGGGCGATGACGTCGAACCGGTCCTCGACCCCGAGGGTCACGAACGGCTCGTTGACGAGCTGCTGGTGCACCTTGTTGGGGAAGTAGTCGTCCAGCGGCTTGCCGTTGACGACCCACTGGCCGGTGCCCGGCACGATGCGGACCCGGGCGATGGCCTGCTTGCGGCGACCGGTCGCGGCGGCCGGCGCGGTGATGATCTCGCGCGGCGTGACCGTCGTGAACGACTCCGCCGAGGACTCGCTGGTGAAGCTCTCGGGGACGTCGTCGGTGACGGCGTCGTCGGCGGTGTCGTCGACGGGCGGTGCGGTGGTCTCAGCCACAGTGTCTCTCGGTCTCTCTCGGTGTCACGGTCATCAGGTGTCGGTGCGACGCGCTTACTGCGCGACCTGGGTGATCTCGAACGGGGTGGGCGACTGGGCCTGGTGCGGGTGCTCCGGGCCGGCGTACACCTTGAGCTTCGACAGCATCGCCCGGCCGAGGGTGTTGTGCGGGAGCATCCCCTTGACGGCCTTCTCGACGGCGCGCTCGGGGTGCTTCTCCAGCAGGTCGGCGTACGACGTGCCGCGCAGGCCGCCCGGGTAGCCGGAGTGGCGGTAGGCGATCTTGGTCTCCCGCTTGTTGCCGGTCAGGGCGACCTTGTCGGCGTTGATGACGATCACGAAGTCACCGGTGTCGACGTGCGGGGCGAAGATCGGCTTGTGCTTGCCGCGCAGCAGCGTGGCGGCCTGGGTGGCCAGCCGGCCGAGCACGACGTCGGTAGCGTCGATGACGTGCCACTGACGCTGGACGTCGCCGGGCTTGGGGCTGTACGTGCGCACGGTGAGGCCTTCTCGGTTCGGTCGTGATCGGGTCGGTCTTGCTCGGCACAGCGCCACTGCCCGGAACAGGTTCCGGCAGGCAGGCGCAGGCGACCTCGCACGATACCGGGCCGCCTGCCGGGGGGTCAAAAGCGCCTACGGCAGCCGGACCGCCAGCACGCCGTCGCCGAGCCCCCGCAGCGCCCGGACCAGGTCCCGGGTGACCGGGTTCCCGTCCGAGCTGCCGAAGCCTGCCACCCGCAGCCGGACCCCGCCGGCAGCGGCCGACCGGGTCGCCACCAGCCCGCGGGACGAGAGCAGCGCCCCGGCGCGGTCCGCCAGGCCGGGCCGGACCGTGACCAGCAGGTCGCCGCTGAGGTCGGGCACCGCCTGGGCCGCGGCGGCCGCCGCGGTCCGGTCGGCGGTGCTCCCCGTTCGGAGGGTGGCGGGATCCGGCCCGAGCACCGCGTTGCGCAGGACCTTCTGGGTCCCGTCGGTGAAGGCCCGGAAGTTCGGGTCCGAGGCGAACAGCACGACCCGGCCGGTCGCCGTACCCCTCGTCCGTGACTGCGGCCGTGCCGACCAGCTCGTCCTCGCCCTCGGCGAACCCGGACAGCGCGAACGTGGCCGGCTGGTAGGAGACGGCCACGCTGGCCGGGTCGGCGGCGCGCAGCACCGGGTCGTACTCGACGAAGTTCCACAGCGTGCCGCCCACACCGGCGGCCAGCGGGCCCGACCCGACAGAGGCGCGCACCAAGCGAGCCCGGGATGTCCGAGGTGGGCGAGGCGAACGTGGCACCTGTGACACCGAGCCGCCCGGCCAGGACCGCGCCCTCGCTGAGCCCGACCAGCCGGCCGCCTGCGGCGACCCAGTCCCGCAGCACCTGGACGCCCTTCTTGCCCAGCGCCTTCTCTCCCGCGGCGGCGTCACCGTCCGGGACCACCAGGACGTCGGTGCCGGCCAGCGCGCCGGTGGCGATCTCGGCCGCGGTGACGTCGTCGTGCGGCAGCCGCCACTTCTTGTCCAGCAGCCAGCGCAGCCAGCCGCTCGACTCGATGGCACCGGTGCCGGTCGACATCTGCCACACCGCCACCGTGGGCGCGTCGGCCGGCAGCGCCGGCTCGGCCGGTGCCGGGAGCGCCGGCACGACCTGGGAGCTCGGCGTCAGCTGCGCACCGGACCGGCCGCCGGCCACGTTGTAGAGCAGCGGCTGGCTCCACGCCGTCACGTCGTAGAAGTACGGGAACGGCGTGTAGGTGTCCTCGTTGAGCATCGCCTGGACCCAGTGCTTCTGCGCCTGGGCCATCGGCACCCAGTAGGTGCCGGCCGGCAGGGTGGTCGAGGTCGGCGAGCCGGCGTACGGCGTGTAGTCGGGCACCACCAGCGGTGCGGTCAGCCGCCGCACCTGGACGTCCATCCGCTGCAGCCGGCGGACCAGCGCCTGCACCTCGGCGGCCTTGGCGGGGTCGTCCGCACGGAGGAAGTAGTGCCGGACAGTGAGGTCCGGCACCTCGTTCTGGACCGTGTTCCCCGGCTGGACGACCTCGTTCTCCTCGAGCTCGCCGGCGGTTCCCTGGCGCAGCGCCTCGCGGAAGGAGGCGGCCCAGCCCTCGAGGATGGCGGGCTTGTTCGCCGCGGCCGCCGACAGCGAGGTCCAGATGGCGACGTACTGCTCGTAGAGCCGCTTGCCGATGCCGTCGTAGCTGCTCTTCTCGAACGTCATGCCGGCGCCGAGGAAGCCGGTGGTGGGCACCGTGTCGCCGTAGCCCATGTAGAACATGTCGTAGACGGCGTAGTTGAAGTAGGGGATCTTCTGCCGGTCGAACTCCTGCTGCATGGCCGCGCCGTAGGTGTCGTTGATCCACGACACCGACTCGTCGGTGATCTCGTGGTAGATCGGGTCGGCGTTCGGCGGGAAGAAGTAGTCCTTGCTGCCCATCTCGTGGGCGTCGATGAACAGCACCGGCGGGTACTGCCGGAGCGCCTCGAGCTTTCCGTCGGTCTCCGGCTGGGTGCGCGCGAACCAGTCGCGGTTCATGTCGAAGCCGTAGGCGTTGCGCCGGGTGTCGAGCCTCGCGCCCGTCCGGGTTCTGGGTCGGCAGGATCGCGACCACCGCGTTGTCCCGGATCTGGGCGGCTGCGCAGTCGGTGCGGGCCGCCAGCTCGTAGAGCACCCGCAGGGAGGCGTCGGTCCCGCTCTCCTCGCCGCCGTGCACGTTGCCCGCGACCCAGAGGATCGCCGGCGCGGAGGCGGCGGTCGCCCGCGCCTGGGCGGGGCTGGTGGCCGGGTCGCGCAGCGTGGTCGCGGCAGCCTTCGCCGCGGCCACCCGGGCCGGCGTGCCGACGACGGCGTAGGTCAGCGCCCGGCCCTGCTGCGAGGTCGCGAGCACCGAGCCGGCGACGAGCGGGCTGGCGGCGTCGACGGCGCGCAGGTACCGGTCCGACTCGGCGGTGGTCACCTCGCGCTGGCCCAGGTCGAAGCCGAGCACGGACTTCGCCGTCGGCACCGACGGGTCGTAGGTCGGCTTCGTGGTGAACGGGTGGCAGGCCGCGGCAGCCGCTCCTCCCGTGCTGACCGTCGTGGTCAGCGGGAGGACCAGCGCGCCGGCGACGGCGGCCACGAACACGGGACGGACAGGTCGGGCTCGCACGTCGTTCCCCTTCGCACCGGGATCTCGGGATCCCGGCATCCGACCACCGGGCGCACGCCGGCGTCAACGGTGCGACCCGCCGGCCGCCGCCGGCTACGGAGGCCGGCGGCGGCGGGTCGGTGGAGACCGTCAGGGCCCCGCTGGCCGGGTCGAAGGTGAACCGGGTGGCGTCCCCGGCGGCCACGGTGAAGGACTGGCTGGCCCCCACCAGGCTGCCGTCGACCGCCGCCTGGACGTCGTAGGTGCCGGCCGGCACCTCGGTCGTCCAGAGGCTGTAGACCCCGTCGTCGTCCGGGTCCTGCAGCCAGCCGCGCATGCAGTCGACGGCGTTGTCCGTCGGGCAGCCCATCTCGGCCTGGAACGTGCCGGTCGCGACCACGATGTCGCTCGATGACGTCGTTGGTCACCCAGTGCGTGCGGTGGTCGTAGTAGAACGTGACCGTCGCCGCCCGGCGCGACGTAGCCGATGTCCGCGCCGCCGCGCACCGCGCCCAGGCCGTAGTTCTCGTCCCAGGTCCGGTTGATCGCCGCCTTGAAGGCGTAGTCGGCCACCGGCGGGGCCTGGTCGCCTTCCAGATGTCGTCGTCGGTGTCCAGGGCGAGCTGGGCCTGCGTCGCAGCCCGGGTCCCAGTCGCCGGGGTTGGTCGGGTCGTCGGCCGGGCTGTCCGGGCAGCCGAACTCGGAGCCGTGCCGGCCCGGGATGCGACACCGCACCCGGCTGGGTGACCGCACGCCACCGGGGTGGTCGACGTCGGGCACGTTGCCCACGACGGCCCAGGTCGAGGCGACGCCGAGGTCGCCGTCGTGGTCCCGGACGACGACCCGGTACTCCAGCAGCGTGCCCTTCGGCGATGCCGCTGCACGTCGTGGAAGACGCGGTACGGCGCGTTGTCGTCGGTGCCGAGGACCGTCCAGTCGCTGTCGCCGACCGGGCGCCAGGCGACGGTCACCTGCTGGAGGTCGTTCTGCGGCACGTCGACCGCGATCGGCGTCCGCTCCTCGACCAGCGCACCCCGGCGGCCGGCGAGGTCACCGACGGTGTGGGCGACACCTGGTCGTTGGCCGGCAGCGGCCTTGGCGGCCTTGTAGACGACGACCGAGCGGGCCGGCACCGTGAGCGTGACCTGGCCGTCGCCGTCGGACCGCACTGGGACGCCGAGGCGTGGCCCGCGCTCGGTGGCCCGACGGCCACTCTTGGTGAAGTGCATGTTCGCCGAGTACGTCGGGAAGGTCGCCGTGCTGCGGCCGTCGGCGCTGTTCGCCGCGACGACGTACTCGCGCGTTCTTGCCGGCCGTGATCCGGCTGAAGGCGAAGATCGCCGGGACCGTCGGCGGCGTAGCGTGCACCTGCGCACCGTCGGCGCAGCGTCGGGTGTCTTCCGCCGCAGCGTCGGAGAGCTCGGCGATGTGCTGGTACAGCGGGTGCCTGCGGTCGAAGTTCGGCCGCGCGCGTGGTGGCGTTCGGTCCCGATCAGGTCGTCGTCGTTGTAGCTGGCGACCTTGCGAGGCGAACATGTCCTGCCGGGCGTCCTGGTCGCCGCCGTCGCCCGTGAAGCCCTGCTCGTCGCCGTAGTAGATGACCGGCTGGCCGCGCGTGAAGTACATCAGCGCGTGCGCGAGCTTGTCGCGCTCGAGCAGTCGGTGTCGCCGGTCACGCCGGTTGTCGGCGAGGAACTTGCCGATCCGGCCCATGTCGTGGTTGCCGAGGAAGGTCGGCAGCGGTAGGCGTTGGAGTCGGCGTCGGTGTACCAGTCGTCGTCGGCGAAGAACGCCAGGTTGTCGCCGACGACCGCGACTTGCCCTGGCCACGCTTGGCGAAGCGCGGGCGCGTGCCTGGAACCCGAAGTCGAGGGTCGCCTGCAGCTTGCCCCTCGCGTCGTGTAGTGCGACATGAAGCTTGCCGGGTCGCGCCGTCCAAGACCTCGCCGAACATGAAGAAGTTCGTCGTTGCCGTGCGCGTGCGGCGTAGCCCACGCAGTGCCGGGCCCGAACTGCTGCCAGAACTCATGTTCGACGTGCTTCACCGTGTCGATCCGGAAGCCGTCGATCCGGCAGTCCTTGACCCACTTCTGGTAGATGTCGATGCATCCCGTCGACCACCTTCGGGTCGCTCGGTCACAGTCGTCAAGAGCCGTCGTCCACGCCGAAGAAGTCGCCGTACTCGCTGTTCTCGCCGACGAAGGTCGATGTCGCCGCGGTTGTGGTACATCGTCACGTCGTTGAGCCAGGCCGGCACCTTGACGGTTCTGCTCGGCCGGGTCGGGACTCGGCGTGTACGGGAAGGACGTGGCGGGGTCGAGCGCCGGGAAGCTGTTCGTCCCGGCGTAGTCACGGTCGTCGAACGACGTTGCCCGCGGCCGTCTTGTAGGGCGCGTCGTCCTTGGAGACGTACGGGTCGACGTTGCCGGGCACCGTACTCGCGGCTGGGTAGTCGATGACGTCGGCGGTGTGGTTGGTGATGATGTCGAAGAACACCTTCATGCCCCGCGCGTGCGCCGCGCTCGATCAGCGCGCTTCAGGTCGGCGTTGGTGCCGAGGTGCGGGTCGATCTGGGTGAAGTCGGTGATCCAGTAGCCGTGGTAGCCGGCCGACTCGGCCCGGCCGTCGCCCTGGACGGGCTTGTTCTTGAACGATCGGCGTCAGCCAGATCGCAGTCGGTGCCGAGGCCCTCGATGTAGTCGAGCCTTCGAGTGCAGGCCCTTGAGGTCGCCGCCGTGGTAGAAGCCCTTGTCGGTCGGGTCGAAGCCGGTGACCAGCGCGGTCGCTCGCGAGGCCGCCGCGTGTCGTTGCCGGTCGTCGCCGTTCGCGAACCGGTCGGCCATCACGAAGTAGAACCGCTCCTTCGTGAGGTCCTTGCGCAGGCTGGTCGTCGCCAGCGCGTGGTCCGCCGGGGTCGAGCGGCGCCGGCGTCGTCGGCCGGCGCGACCTCGACGGCGTGCGTCTGCGTGGTCGTAGCTGAAGCGCAGCCGCGCCTCGTGGCTCGAGCGGCAGCGGGATGTTGCCGCCGCGCGTCGTAGTCCGCCGTCGGAGTCGCCGTAGTTCTCGTCCCAGCTGCCGTTGAGCCGCACCTTGAACTCGTAGTTGCCGGCCGGGACCGTCGAAGACCTTGGCGAAGACACTGCTGTCGCCGACCCGTGGCAGGTCGGTCTCGTCGCAGCCCTCGTCCCAGTCGCCGGCGCAGCCGAGCTCGGACATCAGGTTGCCCATCAGGGTCACGCGCGTCGGGCAGCGTCGGTGTGGTCGGCGGTCGCCGAGGATCGCCGCGAGCGGGAGCACCAGGGCCACGACGAGGGCGAGGGCAGCGAGCAGAGCGAGGCGGGGGGACGGGCGCATGGGGGCTCCAGACGGCCGGTGCGGAGGATCGGTTCGCACCGTAACGCGTCTGCAAGATCCGGTGAAACCCCTCGTGCAAGCCGTTGCAGATGCTTTACCGGGCGCGCTGCACCCGGCCCTCGTCCCAGACCGGCTCGTCGGACTCGTAGACCCCCCCGTCGGCGCCGAAGACCAGGAACCGGTCGAAGCCGCGGGCGAACCACCGGTCGTGGGTCACGGCGACGACCGTCCCGTCGAACGCCGCCAGCCCCTCCTCCAGCGCCTCGGCCGAGACCAGGTCGAGGTTGTCGGTCGGCTCGTCCAGCAGCAGCAGGGTGGCCCCGGACAGCTCGAGCAGCAGGATCTGCAGCCGGGCCTGCTGGCCGCCGGAGAGCGACTCGAAGCGTCTGCTCCGCGGCGTGCGCCAGCTCGTAGCGGTCCAGCGCCCGGGACGCCGGCTCGCGGCCCATCCCGTCGCGGTGGTCGTCGCCGCGCCACAGGATGTCGAGCAGGGTGCGGCCGACCAGCTCGGGGTGGTCGTGGGTCTGGGCGAACCAGCCCGGGCGCACCCGCGCGCCGAGACGGGCCCGGCCGGTGTGCGCGACCGGCGCGATCGCGGTGTCGTCGACCGGCCGGTGCTCGACGTCCGGGTCGCTGCCGCCGAGCGGCGAGCAGCCGCAGGAAGTGCGACTTGCCGGAGCCGTTGGAGCCGAGCACCGCCACCCGGTCGCCGTACCAGACCTCGAGGTCGAACGGCTTCATCAGCCCGGTCAGCTCGAGGCCCTCGCAGACGACCGCGCGCTTGCCGGTGCGCGCGCCGCGCAGCCGCATCGTGACGTCCTGCTCTGCGGGATCGCCTCCGGCGGGCCGGCCTCCTCGAACATCCGCAGCCGGGTCACCGCGGCCTGGTAGCGCGAGGCCATCCCGTCGTTGTACGCGGCCTTCTGCTTGTACATCAGGACCAGCGCCTTGATCTTGGCGTGCTCCTCGTCCCAGCGCCGGCGCAGCTCCTCGAGCCGGGTGAACCGTTCCTTGCGGGCCTCGTGGTACGTCGCGAAGCCGCCGCCGTGCGTCCACGTCGTGTTGCCGCCCGCGCCCAGCTCGACGGTCACCACCCGGGTCGCCGACCGGGCCAGCAGCTCGCGGTCGTGGCTGACGAAGAGCACCGTCTTGGGCGACTCGCGCAGCGCGTCCTCGAGCCACCGCTTGCCGGGCACGTCGAGGTAGTTGTCCGGCTCGTCGAGCAGCAGCACCTCGTCCGGCCCGCGCAGCAGCGCCTCGAGCACGAGCCGCTTCTGCTCGCCGCCGGAGAGCGTGCGCACCTCGCGCCACTGCGCCTTGTCGAACGGGATGCCGAGGGCCGCGACGGTGCAGGTGTCCCAGAGCACCTCGGCCTCGTAGCCGCCGGCGTCGGCCCAGTCGGCCAGGGCCTGCGCGTACCGCATCTGGGTGCGCTCGTCGTCGCGCTCCATCATCAGCAGCTCGGCCTGCTCCAGCGCCTGCGGCCGCGGCGCGCACCCGCGGGCGGGGCGACCGAGACCAGCAGGTCGCGCACCGACGAGCCGTCGCGGACCGAGCCGACGAACTGGCGCATCACCCCGAGCCCGCCGGACCGCGCCGATCGAGCCCTCGTGCGGGTCGATGTCGCCGGCGACGATCCGCAGCAGGGTGGTCTTGCCGGCGCCGTTGGCGCCGACCAGCGCCACCTTGGCGCCGTCACCCACCCGGAACGACACGTCGGAGAGCAGGCACCGCCCGTCCGGCAGGTAGTAGCTGATGCCGTTGACGTCGACGTGTCCCACGTCTGCAGAGTCTGGGCTGTCGCGCGCGTCAGCGCGACCGAGTTGGCGCAGTGCGCCGGACTCGGCTGGTCAGCCGAGCATCCGCGGCGCCAGCGGGTCGGTCAGGTCGACCACGAGGTCGGCGTGCGACCACGGGTCGTCCCGCTCCTGGTGCAGCGACTCGGCGGCGAGGTAGCGCCGCAGGTAGAGCTCGCGGACCTGCTCCGGCGTGCCCAGGTCGGCGTCGCGGACCAGCCCGCGCTCCAGGACGCGCGCCGGGTCGGCGACCACCATCACGGCGAGGTCCCAGAGGTCGGCCAGCTCGGGCACGAGCAGGAACGAGCCCTCGACCAGCACCACCGAGCCGGGTCCGATCGCCACCGGGTCCGGCGTCGACCGGTCGGTCGGCCGCGAGGTCGTAGGACGCGCGCGGTGACCGTCGGGCCGCCGGCGCGCGACCGGGTCGAGCACCAGGCGGCGCAACGACTCCGGGTCGAACGAGTCCTCCAGGTAGCCGGCGGCGGACGTCCGGCCCTGCCGGTGGCGCCGCTCGCTCGGGTGGTGGAAGTCGTCGTACGCCAGCCGCGACGACCGGCCGGCCGGCGCCGACGACGACCACCGCGACCTCGGCGGCCAGCGTCGTCTTGCCGGTGCAGCCCATCCCGGTGATGGCGACCGCCCGCGGGGCGTCGTCGGGCAGCGCGAGGAAGTGCGCCGCCAGCCGCACCACCAGCTGGTCGCGGGTCATCTCGGTCCCGCGGCTCGCTCACGACGGCACCTCGCGCTTGCGCCGGGTGGCCGCGGCCGCGGTCGGCCAGCTCGTCGTCGGGCGGGTAGCGGACCTCCTCCAGCGTCAGCCCGCGGGCCGGCGCGACCGAGCACGTCGGGCAGCCGCTCCCGGCCGGCGAGCACCTGCGCCGGCCAGTCGACGTCGCGCCGGCCCTCGCCGACCGCGAAGCAGGCGCCGACCAGCGAGCGGACCATGGTGTGGCAGAACGCGTCGGCGACGACCGTGGCGACCAGCAGGCCGTCGTCCGTCGCGGGACCAGGCCAGCTCGAGCAGGGTGCGCACCGTCGTCGCGCCCTCGCGGCGACGGCAGAACGCCGCGAAGTCGTGCTCGCCGAGCAGCCGCGTGCGCGGCCTCGTTCATCGCGTCGACGTCCAGCGGGCGCCGGTGCCCCAGCACGTCGTGCCGCCGCAGCGGCTCGGGCCCGAACGGGTGGTCGCTGACCCGGTAGGCGTAGCGCCGCCACAGCGGCGAGAACCGGGCGTCGAAGCCGGGCGGGGCGACGCCGACGGCGCGGACCCCGACGTCGGCCGGCAGCACGCCGGCGAGCCGCGCGGCCCAGGGCGTGCGGCGTCGCCGTCGTACGCCGATGCGGGCACGTCGAGCGTGCACCACCTGCCCGCGGGCGTGCACCCCGGCGTCGGTCCGGCCGGCGCAGGTCGACCCGCAGGCGCGGCGAGCCGCAGCACCGTCGCGAGGGCGCCCTCGAGCTCGGCCTGCACGGTGCGCAGGCCGGGCTGGACGGCCCAGCCGGCGAAGTCGGTGCCGTCGTAGCCCAGGTCGAGGCGCAGACGGACGAGCCCGCCGTCCCCGGGTCGGGGTCGGCGGGCTCGGTTCCGTCCGTGCGACGGCGGTCGACGCGTCAGGGCTCGGCCTACTCCGACTTCTTGGCCTCGTCGGCGGCGTCCTCGGCGATCTCGGCGAAGCGCCTCGGCCTCGCCCGCCGCCTCGTCCGCCTTCGGGTCGTCGGAGGCCTCGGCAGCCTCGGCCGCCTTGTCCGCCGCGGCCCGGGCCTCGGCAGCGGCCTCCTCGGCGCCCTCGACGTCGCCCTCGGCGGCGTCGTCAGCGGCCTCCTGCGGCAGCGGCCTCGGCCGCCTCCGCAGCAGCAGCCGCCTTCGTCGGCCGCGGGCGCAGCCTTCTTCGCGGGCGCCTTCTTGGCGGTGCTTCTTGGTCGGCGCGCCTCGGCCTCCCGCACGGTCTCGGCCTTGGCGGTCAGCGCCTCGACCAGCTCGATGACCGCCATCGGGGCGTTGTCGCCCTTGCGCGGGCCGATCTTGGTGATGCGGGTGTAGCCGCCCTGACGGTTCTCGTAGCGCGGGCCGATCTCGGTGAACAGCTCGTGCACGACGCCCTTGTCGCGCACGACGGTCATCACCCGACGACGCGCGTGCAGGTCACCGCGCTTGGCGAAGGTGATGAGGCGCTCGGCCAGCGGACGCAGCCGCTTGGCCTTGGCCTCGGTGGTGGTGATCCGGCCGTGCTCGAACAGCGCGGTGGCGAGGTTCGCCAGCATCAGCCGCTCGTGCGCCGGGCCGCCGCCGAGGCGCGGACCCTTGGTGGGCGTGGGCATGGTCAGACTTCTCCAGTTCTCGGTCGACGATCAGTCGCTGCGGTCGACGGACGCTCAGTACTGCTCGTCCTCGACGTAGGCCGTGTCGTCGTCGGAGCCGTAGTTGTCGACGGCGGTGCTCGGGTCGAACCCGGGCGGGCTGTCCTTGAGCGCCAGGCCCATCGAGTGCAGCTTGGCCTTGACCTCGTCGATCGACTTCGCACCGAAGTTGCGGATGTCGAGCAGGTCCGCCTCGCTGCGCGAGACGAGCTCGCCGACGGTGTGGATGCCCTCGCGCTTGAGGCAGTTGTACGACCGCACGGTCAGCTCGAGGTCCTCGATCGGCAGGGCGAGGTCCGCGGCCAGCGCGGCGTCGGTCGGGCGACGGGCCCATGTCGATGCCCTCGGCCTCGACGTTGAGCTCGCGGGCCAGGCCGAACAGCTCGACCAGGGTCTTGCCGGCGGACGCCATGGCGTCGCGCGGCTGCATCGAGCGCTTGGTCTCGACGTCGACGATGAGCTTGTCGAAGTCGGTGCGCTGCTCGACGCGGGTCGCCTCGACCTTGTAGGTCACCTTGAGCACCGGCGAGTAGATCGAGTCGACCGGGATGCGGCCGATCTCCTGGCCCGGCTGCTTGTTCTGCGACGGCGGAGACGTAGCCGCGACCGCGCTCGACGGTGAGCTCCATCTCGAGCTTGCCCTTGCCGTTGAGCGTGGCGATGTGCAGGTCGGGGTTGTGCACCTCGACACCGGCCGGGCGGCGCGATGTCGGCGGCGGTGACCGGCGCCGGGGCCCTGCTTGCGCAGGTACATGACGACCGGCTCGTCGTCCTCGGAGCTCACGACGAGCCCCTTGATGTTGAGGATGATCTCGGTGACGTCCTCCTTGACGCCGGGCACGGTGGTGAACTCGTGCAGGACGCCGTCGATGCGGATGCTCGTGACCGAGGCGCCGGGGATGGAGGAGAGCAGGGTGCGGCGCAGGGAGTTGCCGAGGGTGTAGCCGAAGCCGGGCTCGAGCGGCTCGATGACGAACCGCGAGCGGTAGTCGTCGACGACCTCTTCGGTCAGGGTGGGGCGCTGTGCGATGAGCACGTGATTTCCTTTCCGCGGGCGTCCGCTATATGACGCCTCGCGATGTGCGCCCTGGGACGGCGTCGGTCTGCCGCCCCAGGGTTCGGTGCTACTTGGTGTAGAGCTCGACGATCAGCTGCTCCTGGACCGGCGTGTCGATGACCTGCCGGGCCGGGAGGGAGTGCACGAGGATGCGCATCCGGTTCGGGATGACCTCGAGCCACGCCGGGACACCGCGCTCGCCGACCTCGGCGCGCGCGACGACGAACGGGGTCAGCTCGAGCGAGCTCTCGCGCACCTCGACGATGTCGTTCTCGCTCACGCGGTACGACGGGATGTCGACCTTGTGGCCGTTGACCATGATGTGGCCGTGCCGCACCAGCTGGCGGGCCATGTCGCGGCTCTTGCGCGAAGCCGCGCGCGGTAGACGACGTTGTCGAGACGGGTCTCCAGGATGCGCAGCAGGTTCTCGCCGGTCTTGCCCTGCCTGCGGTTGGCCTCGTCGTAGTAGCCGCGGAACTGCTTCTCGAGCACGCCGTAGATGCGCGCGCACTTCTGCTTCTCGCGCATCTGCAGGAGGTACTCGCTGTCCTTGGTCCGGCCGCGACCGTGCTCACCCGGGGGGTAGGGACGGATCTCGATCGGGCACTTCGGGGACTCGCACTTGGAGCCCTTGAGGAACAGCTTCATCTTCTCGCGGCGGCAGCGCTTGCAGTCAGCACCGGTGTAACGAGCCATGTGTCTCTGACTCCTCCCGTCAGACCCGGCGCCGCTTGGGCGGGCGGCAGCCGTTGTGGGGGACGGGGGTGACGTCCTGGATCGAGCCGACCTCGAGGCCGGCCGCCTGCAGCGACCGGATCGCGGTCTCGCGGCCCGAGCCCGGGCCCTTGACGAACACGTCGACCTTGCGCATGCCGTGCTCCTGGGCGCGGCGGGCGGCGCTCTCGGCGGCCATCTGCGCGGCGAACGGCGTCGACTTGCGCGAGCCCTTGAAGCCGACGTGGCCGGCGGAGGCCCAGGCGATCACGTTGCCCGATGGGGTCGGTGATCGAGACGATCGTGTTGTTGAACGTGCTCTTGATGTGAGCGTGGCCGTGGGCCACGTTCTTCTTCTCCTTGCGGCGCACCTTCTTGGTGCCCGCGCCTTGGCGGCTCTTCGGAGGCATCGGCTTACGAACTCCTGATCATTCGGCTGGCGGAGAGACTCGTGGTGGTCGGCGACGGTCGCCGCTCGGCCATGGGGCGACTACTTCTTGCCGACCTTCTTCTTGCCGGCGATCGCCTTGCGCGGGCCCTTGCGGGTGCGGGCGTTGGTGTGGGTGCGCTGGCCGCGGACGGGCAGGCCGCGGCGGTGCCGGATGCCCTGGTAGCAGCCGATCTCGACCTTGCGGCGGATGTCGGCCTGCACCTCGCGGCGCAGGTCACCCTCGATCTTGTAGTTGGCCTCGATCCAGTCGCGCAGCTTGACGAGGTCCTCGTCGCCGAGGTCGTGGACCCGGGTCTCCGGGCTGATGCCGGTCCCGGCGAGGGTCTCGACGGCGCGGGTGCGGCCGACGCCGAAGATGTAGGTGAGCGCGATCTCGACGCGCTTCTCGCGCGGGAGGTCGACGCCGACGAGACGTGCCATCTGGGCGGTTCTCCTTCTCGTTCGCCGAGGTCGTGCGCGCCGCTCCCCCACCCCGCCCGGGGTGGATGGCCCCGGCCTGGTCCGGGGGTGACCTGCCGGCTGCCTCCGTGGTGCGAGGTTCGGGCAGGGCGCGGCGCGCTTGTCGTGTCGGTGCTCGAGGACCTGCTGGGCTAGGCTCAGCCCTGACGCTGCTTGTGACGCGGGTTGTCGCAGATCACCATGACCCGGCCGTGACGGCGGATCACCTTGCACTTGTCGCAGATCTTCTTGACGCTGGGCTTGACCTTCATCGGTGTGTACTCAGCCTCGGGTGGTTGCGGTCGTGAGCGGTAGACGGATCGTGCTGATCGGTGGTGCAGTCGGATCGGCTCACTAGGTGACCCGGTGTGACGGCGTCACGCATGCCGGGCCAGCCGCGGGGCATGCAGGACGGGGCTCGTGAGCCAGCGACGCGAGTCTACGTCACGCTCGGCTGGAGCGCCAAACGTGCCCGGTTCGTGCCGCGATCAGTCACGCTCAGCCGCGCCCGGGAACATGCGTGCGGGCCAGCAGGACGGCGCCCCACGGCCCGGCGACCCACGATCGGCCGAGTAGAAGCTCCAGTCCGTGCCGGCGACGCTCGCTGCCGACCAGATCACCGACGTCGACCAGCACCGCCGTCCCCCAGGTGCGCCCAGGCGCCGCGCAGGCCCCCGTCGGAGCGCTCGACCTCGCCCGGTGACCGCTGGGATCGCGCCACCTCGGCCTCGTCGCCGGTCCGGGCGACCCGGCCCGCGCGCTCCGGCAGGTCCCGGTGAGTCGCGGAGCTCGCCGAGGGTGCGGGCAGCGAACACTGGCGTCCAGCCGCTCGCCGACCTCGTCGACCGTCAGCCGGCCCTCGGCGTGGGCCTCGCGCAGCCGCTCGGCGACCGCGTCGCGGTCGGCGTCGCTCGCCCGCAGGCGTCGGGTCGGGCTCGGAGCTCATGCCGGCCAGCCTAGGACGCCGCGCGCACGCCCAGCGCCGCCGAGCCGCTCGGCGCCGCCGTCCAGCGCCGTCAGCACCCACGGGCCGTCGCTCGGTGAGCGCGAAGGTGTGCTCGAAGTGCGCCGCCAGGCTGCCGTCGGCGGTCGACGACGGTCCAGTCGTCGTCCAGCTCGCGGGTGAACCGGGCGCCCAGGGTGATCATCGGCTCGACCGCCAGCGCCAGGCCCTTCTGCAGCTTCGGGCCGCGCCCGGGCCGGCCGTAGTTCAGGACGTGCGGCTCCTGGTGCATCTCGGTGCCGATGCCGTGCCCGCCGTACTCCTCGACGATGCCGTAGTCGCCCTGCGGAGCGGACGTAGGCTCTCGACGGCGTGCGCCGATGTCGCGTGAGCCGGCCGCCGAGCCGGGCGGCGGCGATCCCGCGCCACATCGACTCCTCGGTGACCCGCGAGCAGCTCGCGTGGCCTCGGCGGGCACCTCGCCGACGGCGACCGTGACCGCGGCGTCGCCGTGCCAGCCGTCGAGGATCGCGCCGCAGTCGATCGAGACGACGTCGCCCTCCGCGCAGCGCCCGCGGGCCGGGGATGCCGTGCACGATCTCGTCGTTGACCGAGGCGCAGATGGACCCGGGAACGGCGGTACCGGGGATGCGGCTGGTAGCCCATGAACGACGGGATGGCGCCGGCGCCGCGGATCTCGGCCTCGGCGAGGGCGTCGAGCTCGGCGGTCGTCACGCCGGGCGCGACGGCGGCGCGCAGCGCCTCGAGGGTCCGGCCGACGACCAGCCCCGCCGCGCGCATCAGCGCGATCTGCTCGTCGGTCTTGATCTGGATCATGCGGTCCCGCTTCCGAACACGTCGTCAGCCGGCTCAGTCACCGAAGCGGCGCAGCGCGTCGATCGCCCGCTCGGTGACGTCCTCGACCGCGCCGGTGGCGTCGACGCCGCGCAGCAGGCCGCGGTCGCCGTAGTAGCCGATCAGCGGCGCGGTCTGCTCGGCGTAGACCTCGAGCCGGTGCCGGATGGTGTCCTCGCTGTCGTCGTCGCGCTGGAACAGCTCGCCGCCGCACCGGTCGCAGACGCCCTCGCCGGCCGGCGGGTCGAAGTCGAGGTGCCAGACGTGGCCGCACTGCCGGCAGGTCCGCCGCCCGGACAGCCGGCGGACGACCTCCTCGTCGTCGACGACGAGCTCGAGCACGACGTCGAGCGTGGCGTCGTGCTCGGCGAGCATCTCGTCGAGCACCTCGGCCTGGTGCACGGTGCGCGGGAAGCCGTCGAGCAGGAAGCCCTCGGCGGCGTCGTCGCTGCGCGAGCCGGTCGCGACCATCGCGATGGTGACCTCGTCCGGGACCAGGTCGCCGGCGTCCATGTACTTCCGCGCCTCGAGGCCGAGCGCGGTCCCCTCGCTGACGTTGGCCCGGAAGATGTCGCCGGTCGAGATCTTCGGGACGCCGAAGTGCGAGGCGATGAACTGCGCCTGGGTGCCCTTGCCGGCACCGGGCGGGCCGACGAGGACGAGCCGCACTAGCGGAGGAACCCTTCGTAGTTGCGCTGCTGCAGCTGGCTCTCGATCTGCTTCACGGTCTCGAGGCCGACACCGACGATGATCAGGATCGCGGTGCCGCCGAACGGGAAGTTCTGGTTGGCACTGAAGAGCCCCAGCGCGATGAGCGGGATCAGCGCGATCAGCGCCGAGGTACATCGCGCCCGGCAGCGTGATGCGGGACAGGACGTAGTCGAGGTACTCCGCGGTCGGCCGGCCGGCCCGGATGCCCGGGATGAAGCCGCCGTACTTCTTCATGTTGTCCGCGACCTCGTTCGGGTTGAACGTGATCGCCACGTAGAAGTAGGTGAAGAAGATGATCAGCGCGACGTAGATCACCATGTAGAGCGGGTGGTCGCCGCGCACCAGGTAGTCCTGCGATCCACTGCGCCCAGCCCGGCGGGTTCTGCTGTCGGCCAGGTTGACCGCCAGCGACGGCAGGTAGAGCAGCGACGAGGCGAAGATGACCGGGATGACGCCGGCCATGTTGACCTTGAGCGGGATGTAGGTCGAGGTGCCGCCGTACATGCGCCGGCCGACCATGCGCTTGGCGTACTGCACCGGGATGCGGCGCTGCGCCTGCTCGACGAACACCACCAGCGGCGACCAGGACGAGGCCGAGCGCCGATGACCACGATGAACAGGCCCCAGCCGCGCTGCAGCTTGATCTGCCAGAGCGCGGTCGGGAAGCCGGCGGCGATCGAGGTGAAGATCAGCAGCGACATGCCGTTGCCGATGCCGCGGTCGGTGATGAGCTCGCCGAGCCACATGATGACGCCGGTGCCGGCGGTCATCGTGATGACCATGATCAGGATGCCGAAGATGCCGATGTCGGGTAGATGATGTCGTCCGGGCAGCCCTGGAACAGCTGCCCGGGCTGGCGCGCCAGCGCGATCAGGCCGGTCGACTGCAGGACCGCCAGGCCGATCGTCAGGTAGCGCGTGTACTGCGTGAGCTTCGCGGTGCCGGACTGGCCCTCCTTCTTCAGCGCCTCGAACCGCGGGATGACCACGCGCAGCAGCTGCACGATGATGCTCGCCGTGATGTACGGCATGATCCCGAGCGCGAAGATCGACAGCTGGAGCAGCGCGCCGCCGCTGAACAGGTTGATCAGGCCGTAGAGCCCGGTGTCGGCGTTGTCTGGTCGATGCAGTCCTGGACGGCCGCGTAGGACACGCCCGGGGTCGGGATGAACGAGCCGAGCCGGAAGAGCGCCATGATCCCCAGCGTGAAGAGCATCTTCTTGCGCAGGTCGGGCGTCCGGAACGCCCGAGCGAACGCGGTGAGCACGAGGTCCTCCGGGCGTCACGTTCGCACCCGCACGGCTGCGGGGCGTCGGGGTCTGCTGTACGCCGGCTTCGCGATCAGGGACCGACTCGGACTCTAACAGTCTCGTCCGAGCGACCCGGCGCTCCCGGCGTCGGCCTGAGCGGCCCGCCGCTACGGCAGGACCCGGGCCTGCATCCCCGCGAGGCGGTGCAGCCCGGGTCCGGAGCCGGAGCTGGCGGTCGGCTACAGCTCGGTCGACCGTGCCGCCGGCGGCCGCGATCTTGTCCTTCGCGCGAGGCCGAGAAGCGCGTGCGCGCTGACCTGCAGCTTGACGCGCGATCTCACCGGTGCCGAGCACCTTGACGAGCTCGCCCTTGCGGACCGCGCCCTTGGCGACCAGGTCCTCGACGGTGACCTCGCCGCCGTCCGGGAACAGCGCGGCGAGCCGGTCCAGGTTGACGACCTGGTACTCGGTGCGGAACGGGTTCTTGAAGCCGCGCAGCTTGGGCAGCCGCATGTGCAGCGGCATCTGCCCGCCCTCGAAGCGGGCCGGCACCTGGTAGCGGGCCTTGGTGCCCTTGGTGCCACGACCGGCGGTCTTGCCCTTGGAGCCCTCGCCGCGACCCACGCGGGTCTTGGCGGTCTTGGCGCCCGGGGCCGGACGCAGGTGGTGGACCTTGAGGGGCTGTCCGTTGTTCGCCATTCAGTCGACCTCCTCGACGGTGACCAGGTGCGCCACCGTCTTGACCATGCCGCGGATCTCGGGACGGTCCTCCTTGACGACGACGTCGCCGATCCGCTTGAGCCCGAGCGAGCGCAGCGTGTCCCGCTGGTTCTGCTTGCCGCCGATCCCGGACCGGGTCTGGGTGACCTTGAGTCGATGCCCATCAGGCGCTCATCCCTGCCGCACGGGCGCGCAGCAGCGCGGCCGGGGCGACGTCCTCGAGCGGCAGGCCACGGCGGGCGGCCACCGCCTCCGGCCGCTCGAGACCCTGCAGCGCCGCCACCGTGGCGTGCACGATGTTGATCGCGTTGGACGAGCCGAGCGACTTGCTCGAGCACGTCGTGGATGCCGGCGCACTCCAGCACGGCGCGCACCGGACCACCGGCGATGACGCCGGTACCGGGCGAGGCCGGCGCAGCAGCACGACGCCGGCGGCGTCCTCACCCTGCACGGGGTGCGGGATGGTGCCCTGGATGCGCGGGACCTTGAAGAAGTGCTTCTTGGCCTCCTCGACACCCTTGGCGATCGCCGCGGGCACCTCCTTGGCCTTGCCGTAGCCGACGCCGACGGTGCCGTCGCCGTCGCCGACGACGACGAGCGCGGTGAAGCTGAAGCGGCGGCCGCCCTTGACGACCTTGGCGACGCGGTTGATCGCCACGACGCGCTCGACGAACGCGGTCTTCTCCGGCGCACCGCCCTCACGACGACCGTCGCGACCGCCGCGACGGCCACCACTGTCGGTGCCGCCGGGAGCGCCACCGCGGCGCTGGGGTCCAGCCATCAGAGTTCCCTCATCTCGTTGCTCATCATGTCTGTCTCGTACGTCAGCGTCACAGGGCCAGCCCCGCCTCGCGGGCGCCGTCGGCGAGCGCGGCGACGCGGCCGTGGTACCGGTTGCCGCCACGGTCGAACACCACCGCCTCGACGCCGGCGGCCTTGGCGCGCTCGGCGACGAGCTCGCCGACCTTGCGGGCCTTGGCGGTCTTGTCGCCGTCGAGCCGCGCAGGTCGGCCTCCATGGTGGAGGCCGAGGCCAGGGTCCGGCCGACGACGTCGTCGACGACCTGCACGAACATGTGCCGGCTCGAGCGGGTCACGACCAGGCGCGGACGCGCCGCCGTGCCGGTGACCTTCTTGCGGACGCGCAGGTGGCGGCGGGACCGGGCGACGTTCTTGTCGCCGCGGCGGATCTTGACTGCCAATCGCCATGGCTACTTACCAGCCTTTCCGACCTTGCGGCGATGACCTCGCCCTGCGTACCGCACGCCCTTGCCCTTGTACGGGTCGGGCTTGCGCAGCTTGCGGATGTTGGCGGCGACCTCGCCGACCTTCTGCTTGTCGATGCCCGACACCGAGAACCGGGTCGGGGTCTCGACGGCGAAGGTGATGCCCTCGGGCGCCTTCACCACGACCGGGTGGCTGAAGCCGAGCGCGAACTCGAGGTCGCTGCCCTTGGCCGGCACGCGGTAGCCGGTGCCGACGATCTCGAGCTTCTTGGTGTAGCCCTCGGTGACGCCGGTGACCATGTTGGCCACCAGCGTGCGGGACAGGCCGTGCAGCGCACGGTCTGCCGCTCGTCGTTGGGACGGGTCACCTGGAGGGTGCCGTCGTCGGCGCGGGTGATCTCGATGGGCGCGGCCACGGTGTGCTGACAGGCGTGCCCTTGGGGCCCTTGACGGTGACGGCGCGGCCGTCGATGTTCACGTCGACGCCGGAGGGCACGGGGATCGGAAGTCGTCCGATGCGCGACATGTCAGCTCCGCTCCCTTACCAGACGTAGGCGAGGACTTCCCCACCCACGCCCTTCTTGGCGGCCTGCCGGTCGGTCAGCAGCCCGGAGGACGTGGAGATGATCGCGACGCCCAGGCCGCCGAGCACCCGCGGCAGGTTGGTCGACTTGGCGTAGACCCGCAGGCCGGGCTTGCTGATCCGCTGGATGCCGGCGATCGAGCGCTCCCGGTTGGGGCCGTACTTGAGGTCGAGCACGAGGGTCTTGCCGACCTCGGCTGTGCTCCTCGACGTGCCAGCCGGAGATGTAGCCCTCCGGCTGGAGGATCTCGGCGATGTGCGTCTTGAGCTTCGAGTGCGGCATCGGCCACGGTGTCGTGGTACGCCGAGTTCGCGTTGCGCAGACGGGTGAGCATGTCTGCGATCGGGTCGGTCATCGTCATGGCTGCGTTTGCCGCTTTCTCGCCGGGGTTTCCGTCGACCTGGAGCAGGTGGTCGGACCTACGGCGTTCTGGAAGGTCTTCTCGGAACGAACGGGGTGGGTTACCAGCTGCTCTTGGTGATGCCCGGGAGCTCGCCGCGGTGGGCCATCTCGCGGAAGCAGACCCGGCACAGGCCGAACTTGCGGTAGACCGAGTGCGGGCGGCCGCAGCGCTGGCAGCGGGTGTAGCCGCGCACCTCGAACTTCGGCTTGCGCGCGGCCTTGTTGACCAGGGCCGTCTTCGCCACGTGCTCAGGCCTCCTTGAAGGGGAAGCCGAGGAGGCGCAGCAGGGCGCGACCCTCGTCGTCGGTTGTGGCGGTGGTGACGACCGTGATGTCCATGCCGCGGACGCGGTCGATCCGGTCCTGGTCGATCTCGTGGAACATCGACTGCTCGTTGAGACCGAACGTGTAGTTGCCGTTGCCGTCGAACTGCTTCGGCGACAGGCCGCGGAAGTCGCGGATGCGCGGGCAGCGCGAGCGACAGCAGGCGGTCGAGGAACTCCCACATCCGGTCGCCGCGCAGCGTGACGTGCGCGCCGATCGGCATGCCCTCGCGCAGCTTGAACTGCGCGATCGACTTGCGGGCCTTGGTGACCTGCGGCTTCTGGCCGGTGATCGGTGGCAGGTCGCGGATCGCGCCCTCGATCAGCTTGGAGTCCTTGGCGGCGTCGCCGACGCCCATGTTCACCACGATCTTGACCAGGCCGGGGACCTGCATGACGTTGGCGTAGCCGAACTCCTCGCGCAGCTGGGCGACGATCTCCTCGCGGTAGCGCGTCTTGAGCCGCGGCATGGTCCTCGGCCTTCGGGGCCTTCTCGGCCTTGGTGGCCTGCTCTTCGGTTGACGTGCTCATCAGATGTCCTTACCGGTCCGCTTCGCGACGCGGACCCGCACGGTCTTCTCGCGGCCGTCGCGCTCGACCTTCTCGACGCGGTAGCCGACCCGGGTGCCGACCTTCTTGCCGTCGACCTCGACGAGCAGCATCACGTTGCTGACGTGGATCGGGGCCTCCTGCGTCACGATGCCGCCGGTCTTGGCGCCGCGCTGCGACTGGCCGACCTTCGTGTGCTTCTTGATCCGGTTGACGCCCTCGACGAGCACCCGGTCGGTGTCCGGGTAGGCCTCGATGACCTTGCCGTGCTTGCCGCTTGTCCTTGCCGGAGATGACCTGGACGCTGTCGCCCTTCTTGATCTTCATGCCCATGAGTTACAGCACCTCCGGTGCCAGCGAGATGATCCGCATGAACCGCTTGTCGCGCAGCTCGCGGCCCGACCGGGCCGAAGATGCGCGTGCCGCGCGGGTCGCCGCCGTCCCTGATGATGACGGCAGCGTTCTCGTCGAAGCGGATGTACGAGCCGTCCGGCCGACGGCGCTCCTTGCGGGTGCGCACGATGACGGCCTTGACGACCTCGCCCTTCTTGACGTTGCCGCCGGGGATGGCGTCCTTGACGGTCGCCACGATGACGTCACCGATGCCGGCGTAGCGCCGCCCGGAGCCGCCGAGGACGCGGATGCACAACAGCTCCTTGGCACCCGTGTTGTCGGCGACACGCAGTCGCGACTCCTGCTGGATCACTTCTTCTCCTGATCGTCGCGCCGGTTCTCTTGACGAGCCTTGCGGAACGGATGGGTCTCGGTTGTAGCTGCCGGCTGGGACTACTTGGCCTTCTCGAGGACCTCGACGACACGCCAGCGCTTGGTCGCCGACAGCGGCCGGGTCTCCATCAGGAGGACCCGGTCGCCGACGCCGCAGGCGTTGGCCTCGTCGTGCGCCTTGAGCTTGCTGGTGCGGCGGATGACCTTGCCGTACAGCGGGTGCTTGACGCGGTCCTCGACGGCGACGACGACGGTCTTGTCCATCTTGTCGCTGACGACGAGGCCCTCACGGGTCTTGCGGAAGCCGCGGTGTCGGCTCGGTCTCGGTGGTGCTCAGTGCTCATGTCTGCCTTCTCGCTCATGCGGTCGCCTCGGCGTCGGTCTCGACGGCGCTGATGCCGAGCTCGCGCTCGCGCATGATCGTGTAGATCCGGGCGATGTCCTTGCGGACGGCGTTGAGCCGGCCGTGGCTCTCCAGCTGGCCGGTGGCCGCCTGGAAGCGGAGGTTGAACAGCTCCTCCTTGGCCTCCCGCAGCTTGGTGGCGAGCTCGTCGTCCTCCAAGGACCGCATGGGGGCCACGAGCTTGTTCTGCACGCTGGCCATCAGACCTCCTCGCGCCGGACGAACCGGCACTTCATCGGGAGCTTGTGCATCGCCCGGCGCATCGCCTCCTTGGCGATGGGCTCGGGCACGCCCGACAGCTCGAACATGACGCGACCCGGCTTGACGTTGGCGATCCACCACTCCGGCGAGCCCTTGCCGGAACCCATCCGGGTCTCGGCGGGCTTCTTGGTCAGCGGCCGGTCCGGGTAGATGTTGATCCAGACCTTGCCGCCACGCTTGATGTGCCGGGTCATGGCGATACGGGCGGACTCGATCTGCCGGTTGGTGACGTACGCCGGCTCGATGGCCTGGATGCCGTAGTCGCCGAACGTGACGCGGGTGCCGCCCTTGGCCGCACCCGTGCGACCCGGGTGGTGCTGCTTGCGGTGCTTGACCCTGCGCGGGATCAGCATGGTCAGGCCTCCGTTCCGCTGGCCGTGGGCTCCGCCGCGGCCGCGGGGGCCTCGGTGGCGGTGGTCTCCGTCGCTGCCGGAGCAGCGGCCGCCGGGGCGGCGGTGTCGGCCGGACCGTCGTCGCGGCGCGGGCGGGTGGCCCGGGCCGGACGCTGGCGCTGGGCCAGCCGGGCAGCGGCCTGGGCCGCGTCGCGCTCGGACTTGCTGCCGCCCGCGTCGCCCTTGTAGATCCAGACCTTCACGCCGATGCGGCCGAACGTCGTCTTGGCCTCGTAGAAGCCGTAGTCGATGTTCGCGCGCAGCGTGTGCAGGGGCACCCGGCCCTCGCGGTAGAACTCCGAGCGCGACATCTCGGCGCCACCGAGGCGACCCGAGCACTGCACCCGGATGCCCTTGGCGCCGGCCTTCATGGTGGTCTGCATGGACTTGCGCATCGCGCGGCGGAACGAGACCCGGCTCGACAGCTGCTCGGCGACACCCTGGGCGACGAGCTGGGCGTCGACCTCGGGGTTCTTCACCTCGAGGATGTTGAGCTGCACCTGCTTGCCGGTCAGCTTCTCGAGGTCGCCGCGGATGCGGTCGGCCTCGGCGCCGCGGCGGCCGATGACGATGCCCGGACGGGCGGTGTGGATGTCGACGCGGACCCGGTCCCGGGTGCGCTCGATCTCGACGCGGCTGATGCCGGCGCGCTCCATGCCCTTGGACATGAGGCGGCGGATCGCCACGTCTTCCTTGACGTAGTCGCTGTACCGCTGGCCGGGCTTGGTGCTGTCGGCGAACCAACGACTCTTGTGGTCCGTCGAGATGCCCAGGCGGAACCCGTGGGGGTTGACCTTCTGGCCCACTATCGGGTCCTCCTCTTCGTGCTGGCGGCCTTCTTCTGGCTGCTGGCGGGCTTGGCGTCCTCGGGACGAGGTGCCACGACCACCGTGATGTGGCTGGTGCGCTTGCGGACGCGGAACGCGCGGCCCTGGGCCCGCGGACGGAACCGCTTCAGGGTCGGGCCCTCGTCGACGTAGGCCTCGGTCACGACGAGGTCCTCGACGTCGATCCGGCGGCTGTCGCGCTCGGCGGTGAACCGGGCGTTGGCGACCGCGCTGGCGACCACCTTGTAGACCGGCTCGCTGGCCGACTGCGGCGCGAACTGCAGCACGGCCAGGGCCTCGCTCGGCGCGCATGCCACGGATCACGTCGACGAGGCGGCGAGCCTTCATCGGCGTCACCCGGACGTGCTTGGCCTGGGCCCGGGCTGTCAGCGCAGTGTCGACCGCGGCGGGTCGCGGTGCGGTTAGCCACGGCGGGCCCTCCGGTCGTCCTTGACGTGCCCGCGGAACGTGCGCGTCGGGGCGAACTCGCCCAGCTTGTGACCGACCATCGCCTCGGTGACGAAGACGGGCACGTGCTTGCGCCCGTCGTGCACCGCGATGGTGTGGCCGAGCATGGCCGGCACGATCATCGACCGGCGGGACCACGTCTTGATGACGTTCTTGGTGCCCTTGTCGTTCTGGGCGTCCACCTTCTTGCTCAGGTGGTCGTCCACGAAGGGGCCCTTTTTCAGGGAGCGCGGCATGGTTCCAGATCTCCGATCAGCGCTTCTTGCCGGTCTTGCGGCGGCGGACGATCATCGTGTCGCTGGACTTGTTCTTGCGACGCGTGCGTCCCTCGGGCTTGCCATTGGGGTTCACCGGGTGGCGACCACCGGACGTCTTGCCCTCGCCACCGCCGTGCGGGTGGTCGACAGGGTTCATGGCCACGCCGCGCACGGTCGGGCGCTTGCCCTTCCAGCGCATGCGGCCGGCCTTGCCCCAGTTGATGTTCGACTGCTCGGCGTTGCCCACCTCGCCGACCGTGGCGCGGCAGCGCAGGTCGACGTTGCGGATCTCGCCGGACGGCATCCGGAGCTGGGCGTAGGGCCCGTCCTTGGCGACCAGCTGGGTGCTGGCGCCGGCGGAGCGGGCGATCTTCGCGCCGCCACCGGGCCGGAGCTCGATGGCGTGGATGACCGTGCCGACCGGGATGTTGCGCAGCGGCAGGCTGTTGCCCGGCTTGATGTCGGCCGAGGGGCCGTTCTCGATCCGGTCGCCCTGCTTGAGGCGGTTCGGCGCGATGATGTAGCGCTTCTCGCCGTCCGCGTAGTGCAGCAGCGCGATCCGGGCCGTGCGGTTGGGGTCGTACTCGATGTGCGCGACCTTGGCCGGCACGCCGTCCTTGTCGTGGCGACGGAAGTCGATGACCCGGTAGGCGCGCTTGTGGCCACCACCCTGGTGACGGGTGGTGATGCGGCCGGCGTTGTTGCGGCCGCCCTTGCTGTGCAGCGGACGCACCAGCGACTTCTCGGGCTCGGAGCGCGTGACCTCGACGAAGTCAGCGACGCTCGAGCCACGGCGGGCCGGGGTGGTCGGCTTGTACTTGCGGATGCCCATTAGCTGACCGGCCCTCCGAAGATGTCGATGCGGTCGCCCTCGGCAACGGTGACGATCGCTCGCTTGGTCGCCTTGCGGCGGCCGAAGCCCGTGCGGGTGCGCTTGCGCTTGCCCTCACGGTTGAGCGTGTTCACGCCGTTGACCTTGACGCCGAAGATCTTCTCGACCGCGATCTTGATCTCGGTCTTGTTGGCGTCGGGGTGGACCAGGAACGTGTACTTGTTCTCGTCGAGGAGCCCGTAGCTCTTCTCGGAGACGACCGGCGAGAGCAGGACGTCGCGGTGGTCCTTGTGGATCGAGCTCACTGCGAGACCTCGCTCTCGGTGGCGCTGGCCTTGGCCGAGCGGCCCGTGGTCGGGCCGGCCAGGAACTCGTCGAGGGCGCCGCGGGTGAAGACCACGTCGTCCGAGACGAGCACGTCGTAGGTGTTGAGCTGGTCGGCGTAGAGCAGGTGCACGCGGTCGGCGTTGCGCAGGCTCTTCCAGGTCAGCTCGTCGTTGCGCTGCACCACCACGAGCACGTGCTTGCGCTCGGAGAGGCCGGCCAGCACGGAGATGGCCGTCTTGGTGGACGGCACGTCGCCGTTGAACAGGCTGGCGACCACGTGGATCCGGCCGTTGCGCGCCCGGTCCGAGAGGGCGCCGCGCAGGGCGGCGGCCTTCATCTTCTTGGGGGTGCGCTGGGCGTAGGAGCGGGGCTGCGGGCCGTGGACCACGCCACCGCCGGCGAACTGCGGTGCGCGGGTGGAGCCCTGACGAGCCCGGCCGGTGCCCTTCTGGCGGTACGGCTTGCGCCCACCGCCGCGGACGTCGGCGCGCGTCTTGGTGGACGCCGTGCCCTGGCGCGCCGCGGCGAGCTGGGCGACGACGACCTGGTGGATCAGCGGGACGTTGACCTGCACGTCGAAGACGGCGGCGGGGAGGGTCACGGTGCCGTCGGTCTTGCCGTCGGCGGTGCGGACCTCGAGCTCGATGTCGGTCGGCTCGGTGGTCACCTCGGTCGCGGTGCTCACTTGTCAGCTCCCTTCGCGGCGACGGTGCCCTTGGCCGCCGTACGGACCAGGACGACGCCGCCCTTGGGCCCGGGGACGGCGCCCTTGAGGAGCAGCAGGCCCTTCTCGGCGTCGACGGCGTGCACGGTCAGGCCCTGGGTGGTCGTCTTGACGCCACCCATCCGGCCGGCCATCCGCATGCCCTTGAAGACGCGGCCGGGGGTGGACGCGCCACCGATGGAGCCGGGCTTGCGGTGGTTGCGGTGCGAGCCGTGCGACGCGCTCACGCCGTGGAAGCCGTGCCGCTTCATGACGCCGGCGAAGCCCTTGCCCTTGCTCGTCGCGCTCACGTCGACGCGCTGGCCGGCCTCGAACAGCTCGGCCGTGATCTCCTGGCCCAGCGTGTACTCGGTGGCGTCGTCGGTGCGCAGCTCGACCGTCACCCGGCGCGGCGTGACGCCGGCCTTGGCGAAGTGACCGCTGTCCGGCTTGTTCACCCGGCGAGGGTCGACCGCGCCGTAGCCGATCTGGACGGCGTCGTAGCCGTCGACGGCGACGGACCGGACCTGGGTCACCACACAGGGACCCGCGGCCACGACGGTCACCGGAACGATCCGGTTGTTCTCGTCGAAGACCTGGGTCATGCCGAGCTTCTCGCCCAGCAACCCCTTCATCTGCTTACCCATGTCTGTTGTCGTCCCTTACAGCTTGATCTCGATGTCGACACCGGCCGGCAGGTCGAGGCGCATCAGCGAGTCGACGGTCTTCGGCGTGGGGTCGATGATGTCGATCAGACGCTTGTGCGTGCGCATCTCGAAGTGCTCGCGGCTGTCCTTGTACTTGTGCGGCGAACGGATGACGCAGTAGACGTTCTTCTCGGTCGGCAGCGGCACCGGCCCCGCGACCGTTGCGCCCGTTCGTGTCACCGTGTCGACGATCTTGCGTGCCGACGAGTCGATGACCTCGTGGTCGTAGGCCTTGAGCCTGATGCGGATCTTCTGTCCCGCCATGGCTTCGCTTCGTTCCTTCTCTTCGTACCGCTGCGGCGGACCGACCGGCGTTCGTGATCCGGTGGACCGAGGACTTCTCCGACCCCCGAGGTCGGGCGTGTCGCGCACCCTCGGAAGTCCAGGGCGGTCACACGGTCGGGATCGGGGGGCTCGTTGTCGCGCTCGCGGGGCGGATGGCCCCTGGGCGCACGGCGGGGACGGCCGGAGATCGACCCCGAAGGGCGTCACATGCCCGGCCGTCCCGCCGAGCAACTCGCCACAGTATGCCGCAGGTGGTGCGGCGATGGCGAATCCGAGCTGTCGTGCTGGTGGTGCTGTGGTGCGGTCAGGCAGGTGCTACTTGAGGATCTTCGTGACCCGGCCGGCGCCCACGGTGCGGCCGCCCTCGCGGATGGCGAAGCGCAGGCCCTCCTCCATGGCGATCGGCTGGATCAGGTCGACCGTCATCTCGGTGTTGTCGCCCGGCATGACCATCTCGGTGCCCTCGGGCAGCGTGACGACGCCGGTGACGTCCGTGGTGCGGAAGTAGAACTGCGGCCGGTAGTTCTGGAAGAACGGCGTGTGCCGGCCACCCTCGTCCTTGGACAGGATGTAGACGTTCGCCTCGAACTGCGTGTGCGGCGTCGTGGTGCCCGGCTTGATGACGACCATGCCGCGCTCGACGTCCTCGCGCTTGGTGCCACGGAGGAGCAGGCCGACGTTCTCGCCCGCACGACCCTCGTCGAGCAGCTTGCGGAACATCTCGACGCCGGTGACGGTCGTCGTCTGCTTGGTGTCGCGGATGCCGACCAGGTCGACGGTCTCGTTGACCTTGACGACGCCACGCTCGATGCGACCGGTCACGACGGTGCCGCGGCCGGTGATCGTGAAGACGTCCTCGACGGGCATGAGGAACGGCTTGTCGATCTCACGCTCGGGCTGCGGGATCGCGGTGTCGACCGCGTTCATCAGCTCCATGAGCTTCTCGCCCCACTCGGCGTCGCCCTCGAGCGCCTTCAGCGCCGAGACGCGCACGACCGGCAGGTCGTCGCCCGGGAACTCGTACTCGGAGAGCAGCTCGCGGACCTCGAGCTCGACGAGCTCCAGGATCTCCTCGTCGTCGACCATGTCGGCCTTGTTGAGCGCCACGACGATGTAGGGGACGCCGACCTGGCGGGCCAGGAGGACGTGCTCCTTCGTCTGCGGCATCGGGCCGTCGGTGGCGGCGACCACGAGGATCGCGCCGTCCATCTGGGCCGCGCCGGTGATCATGTTCTTGATGTAGTCGGCGTGACCCGGGCAGTCGACGTGCGCGTAGTGGCGCGACTCGGTCTGGTACTCGACGTGCGCGATCGAGATCGTGATGCCGCGCGCCTTCTCCTCGGGAGCCTTGTCGATCGAGTCGAAGGCCGAGGCCTCGTTCAGGTTCGGGTACTTGTCGTGCAGCACCTTGGTGATGGCCGCCGTCAGCGTCGTCTTGCCGTGGTCGATGTGACCAATGGTGCCGATGTTGACGTGCGGCTTAGTCCGCTCGAACTTCGCCTTCGCCACTGGGGTCCTCCTAGGACTTGAGAGTGTTACGCCGTACGACGTCATGTCTGGGGTGATGCACCACCGGGAGCCGGGCTCCCGCTGGTTGGTCTGGGTCTACTCGCCTCGGGCCTTCTTGATGATCTCTTCCGCCACGTTACGAGGAACCTCGGCGTAGGAGTCGAACTGCATGCTGTAGCTGGCCCGGCCCTGGGTCTTGCTCCGGAGGTCTCCGACGTAGCCGAACATCTCCGACAGGGGCACGAGGGCGTTGATCACCCGAGCGCCGGAGCGCTCTTCCATGGCCTGGATCTGGCCACGGCGGGAGTTCAGGTCCCCGATGACCTCGCCCATGTAGTCCTCGGGCGTGGTCACCTCCACCGACATCATCGGCTCGAGGATGACGGGGTCAGCCTTGCGGGCAGCCTCCTTGAACGCCATCGAACCGGCGATCTTGAAGGCGAGCTCGGAGGAGTCGACCTCGTGGTAGCCACCGTCGAGCAGGGTGACCTTGATGTCGACCAGCGGGTAGCCGGCGAGGATGCCGAACTCCATCGCCTCCTGAGCGCCGGCGTCGACCGAGGGGATGTACTCCCGCGGGATACGACCACCGGTGACCTTGTTCTCGAACTCGTATCCGCCGTCGCCGGCGCCCGTCGGCTCGATCGCGATCTGCACCTTGGCGTACTGCCCCGACCCACCGGTCTGCTTCTTGTGGGTGTAGTCGTGGCGCGCGACCTTGGTGCGGATCGTCTCGCGGTACGCGACCTGCGGCTTGCCGATGTTGGCCTCGACGCGGAACTCGCGCTTCATCCGGTCGACCAGCACCTCGAGGTGCAGCTCGCCCATGCCGGCGATGATCGTCTGGCCGGTCTCCTCGTCGGTGCGGACCTGGAAGGTCGGGTCCTCCTCGGCGAGCCGCTGGATGGCGACGCCGAGGCGCTCCTGGTCGCCCTTGGACTTCGGCTCGATGGCCACCGAGATGACCGGAGCCGGGAAGTTCATCGACTCGAGGATCACCGGGGCCTCGGGGCCGCAGAGGGTGTCACCGGTCGTGGTGTTCTTCAGACCCATGACGGCGACGATCTGGCCGGCGGTGGCCTTCTCGATCTCCTCACGCTTGTTCGCGTGCATCCGGTAGATCTTGCCGATCCGCTCCTTGTTGCCCTTGGTGCTGTTCAGCACCGAGGAGCTCGTGGTCAGCGTCCCCGAGTAGATCCGGATGTAGGTGAGCTTGCCGAGGTGCGGGTCGCTCGCGATCTTGAAGGCCAGCGTCGACAGCGGCGCGTCCTTGTCGGGCTCGCGGCTGAGGATCTCGTCCTCCTTGCCCACGGCGTGGCCCTCGATGGCGCCGACGTCGATGGGCGAGGGGAGGTAGCGGATCACGGCGTCGAGCATGGGCTGGACGCCCTTGTTCTTGAACGCCGAGCCGGTCACGACGGGGGTGACCTTGCTGGCGAGCGTCGCCCGGCGGATGCCGGCGATGAGCTGCTCCTCGGTGGGCTCGGTGCCCTCGAGGTACAGCTCCATCAGCGCGTCGTCGTTCTCGGCGGCGGTCTCGATGAGGCGGTCGCGCCACTCGCGGGCGGCCTCGGCGTGCGAGGCGGGGATCTCCTCGGTGTCGTAGGCGATGCCCTTCTCGGCGTCGTCCGGCCACATCAGGGCCTTCATCGCGATCAGGTCGATGACGCCACGGAAGTCGGCCTCGGTGCCCACCGGGATCTGCAGGACCAGCGGGACGGCGTTCAGCCGGTTGATGATCATCTCGACGCAGCGGTGGAACTCGGCGCCGGTGCGGTCCAGCTTGTTGACGAAGCAGATCCGCGGGACGTTGTAGCGGTCGGCCTGCCGCCAGACGGTCTCCGACTGGGGCTCGACGCCGGCAACGCCGTCGAACACCGCGACGGCGCCGTCGAGGACGCGCAGCGAGCGCTCGACCTCGACCGTGAAGTCGACGTGGCCGGGGGTGTCGATGATGTTGATGGTGTGGTCGTCCCACTCGCAGGTGGTCGCGGCGGACGTGATGGTGATGCCGCGCTCCTGCTCCTGCTCCATCCAGTCCATCGTGGCCGCGCCCTCGTGGACCTCACCGATCTTGTAGTTGATGCCGGTGTAGTACAGGATCCGCTCGGTCGTGGTGGTCTTGCCCGCGTCGATGTGGGCCATGATCCCGATGTTGCGGACCTTGGCCAGGTCGATGATGGCGGTGTCGAGTGCCACTGCTAGCTCAGTCTTCTCTCGTCGTCTCGTCGTCGATGGCGCCGGTGCGGTGCGGGCGGAGCAGCGCCCGCTCCCGTCACCAGCGGTAGTGCGCGAAGGCCTTGTTCGACTCGGCCATCTTGTGGGTGTCCTCGCGGCGCTTCACAGCGGCGCCGAGGCCGTTGCTGGCGTCGAGCAGCTCGTTCATCAGCCGCTCGGTCATCGTCTTCTCACGACGCGAGCGCGAGTAGCTGACCAGCCAGCGCAGCGCGAGGGTGGTGGAGCGCGAGCCCCGGACCTCGACCGGCACCTGGTAGGTGGCACCGCCGACCCGGCGGCTGCGCACCTCGAGGGCGGGCTTCACGTTGTCCATGGCGCGCTTGAGCGTGATGACCGGGTCGGTGCCGGTCTTGTCGCGGCAGCCCTCGAGGGCGCCGTAGACGATGCGCTCGGCGACCGACCGCTTGCCGTCGGAGAGGACCTTGTTCACCAGCGAGGTGACCAGGGGAGAGTTGTAGACCGGGTCGATGATGACCGG
>CAVYTH010000005.1:0-105535 GCA_963771345.1 uncultured Actinomycetota bacterium | reverse complement strand
GGACTAGGTCCGGAACGGCCCGTAGTCGAAGTCCTCGAGCGGCACGGCCTGGCCCGACCCGGACCCGAACGGGCGCGTAGTCGAACGCGTCGGCGTCGGCCTCGTAGCCGCCCATGGTGTACATGGCCGCCTTGGCCTCCTCGGTCGGCTCGACCCGGATGTTGCGGTAGCGGGGCAGCCCCGTGCCGGCCGGGATGAGCTTGCCGATGATGACGTTCTCCTTCAGGCCCAGCAGCGGGTCGGACTTGGCGTGGATCGCCGCGTCGGTGAGCACCCGGGTGGTCTCCTGGAAGGAGGCCGCCGACAGCCACGACTCGGTCGCCAGCGAGGCCTTGGTGATGCCCATCAGCTCGGGACGACCGGAGGCCGGGGTGCCGCCCTCGGCCACCACGCGCCGGTTCTCCGCCTCGAAGCGCGCGCGCTCCGACGAGCTCGCCGGGCAGCAGCTCGGCGTCGCCGGACTCGATGATCGTCACCCGCTTGAGCATCTGGCGGACGATCACCTCGATGTGCTTGTCGTGGATCGACACGCCCTGCGAGCGGTAGACCTCCTGGACCTCGCTCGACCAGGTGCATGCTGCACCTGGCGCGGGCCGAGGATGCGCAGCACCTGCTTCGGGTCGATCGCGCCGACGATCAGCTGCTGGCCGACCTCGACGTGGTCGCCGTCGGCGACGAGCAGCCGCGACCGCTTGGAGATCGGGTACGCCATCTCCTCGGAGCCGTCGTCGGGGACGACGACGATCTTGCGCTTCTTGTCGGTCGTCGTCGATGCGCACCCGGCCGGCCGACTCGCGAGATCGGGGCCACGCCCTTGGGCTGCGGGCCTCGAACAGCTCGACCACGCGCGGCAGGCCGTGGGTGATGTCGTCGCCGGCCACACCACCGGTGTGGAAGGTACGCATCGTCAGCTGGGTGCCGGGCTCGCCGATCGACTGGGCGGCGATGATGCCGACGGCCTCGCCGACGTCGACGACCTTGCCGGTGGCCAGCGAGCGGCCGTAGCAGGTCGCGCAGGTGCCGACCTTGCTCTCGCAGGTCAGCACGCAGCGGACCCGGACCTCGGTCGACGCCGGCGGCGATCAGCGCGTCGATCGAGGACGTCGCCGATGTCGCCGCCGGCCGTGCCGACGGTCTCGCCGTCGACGACGACGTCCTCGGCCAGGTTGCGCGAGTAGACGCTGGTGTCGATGTTGTCCAGCCGGACCAGCGTTGCCGTCCTTGGCGCTTGCTCGCGGCGATCGGCATCATCAGGCCGCGGTCGGTGCCGCAGTCCTCCTCGCGGATGATGACGTCCTGCGAGACGTCGACCAGACGACGGGTGAGGTAGCCGGAGTCGGCGGTCCGCAGCGCGGTGTCGGCCAGACCCTTGCGGGCGCCGTGGGTCGAGATGAAGTACTCGAGCACGGACAGGCCCTCGCGGAAGTTGGCCTTGATCGGCCGCGGGATGATCTCGCCCTTGGGGTTGGCCACCAGGCCACGCATGCCGGCGATCTGGCGGACCTGCATCCAGTTACCGCGGGCGCCGGAGTTGACCATCATGAAGACCGGGTTGGTCTTCGGGAAGGCCTCCTGCATGGCCTCGGCGACCTCGTTGGTGGCCTCGGTCCAGATCTTGATGAGCTCCTGGCGACGCTCGTCGTCGGTGATCAGGCCGCGCTCGTACTGGCTCTGCACCTTCTCCGCGCGCGCCTCGTGACGCTCGAGGATGCCCTGCTTCGCCTGCGGCGTGACGACGTCCTCGATCGAGATCGTCACGCCGGACCGGGTGGCCCAGTGGAAGCCGGCCGCCTTCAGCGCGTCCAGGGTCGCGGCGACCGCGACCTTCGGGTAGCGCTCGGCGAGGTCGTTGACGATCGCCGAGAGCTCCTTCTTGTCGACCGGCTTGTCGACGAACGGGTAGTCCGCCGGCAGCGCCTCGTTGAACAGGGCGCGGCCCAGGGTGGTCTCCAGGCGTGATCGGCGTCACCCTGCTCCCAGCCCTCGGGCGCGTCCCAGTCGCGCGGCGGGACGACGCCGTCGAGCCGCAGCGTGATCGGCGCCTGCAGGTCCAGCTGGTGCTGGTCGTAGGCCATGATCGCCTCGGCGACCGAGCGCGAACGCCCGGCCCTCGCCGACCATGCCCTCGCGGGACGCGGTCAGGAAGTAGATGCCCGAGCACCATGTCCTGGGTCGGCGATGGTGATCGGACGGCCGTGCGCCGGCGACAGGATGTTGTTCGAGGACAGCATCAGGATGCGGGCCTCGGCCTGCGCCTCCGCGCGACAGCGGCAGGTGCACGGCCATCTGGTCGCCGTCGAAGTCGGCGTTGAACGCGGTGCAGACCAGCGGGTGGATCTGGATGGCCTTGCCCTCGACCAGCTGCGGCTCGAAGGCCTGGATGCCGAGGCGGTGCAGCGTCGGTGCGCGGTTGAGCAGCACCGGGTGCTCGGCGATGACCTCCTCGAGCACGTCCCAGACCGACCGGGCGGTGCGCCGCTCGCACCATGCGCTTGGCGCTCTTGATGTTCTGCGCGTGGTTGAGGTCGACCAGCCGCTTCATGACGAACGGCTTGAACAGCTCGAGCGCCATCTGCTTGGGCAGGCCGCACTGGTGCAGCTTGAGCTGCGGGCCGACCACGATGACCGAACGGCCGGAGTAGTCGACGCGCTTGCCGAGCAGGTTCTGGCGGAACCGGCCCTGCTTGCCCTTGAGCATGTCCGACAGCGACTTCAGCGGGCGGTTGCCCGGACCGGTGACCGGACGGCCGCGGCGGCCGTTGTCGAACAGCGCGTCGACGGCCTCCTGCAGCATCCGCTTCTCGTTGTTGACGATGATCTCGGGCGCGCCGAGGTCGAGCAGCCGCTTGAGGCGGTTGTTGCGGTTGATGACCCGGCGGTACAGGTCGTTGAGGTCGCGAGGTCGCGAACCGGCCACCGTCGAGCTGCACCATCGGGCGCAGGTCCGGCGGGATGACCGGGACGCAGTCGAGGACCATGCCCATCGGGCGAGTTGCGGGTGTTGAGGAACGCCGAGACGACCTTGAGCCGCTTGAGGGCGCGGGTCTTCTTCTGGCCCTTGCCGGTGCGGATGATCTCGCGCAGCGACTCGGCCTCGGCCTCGAGGTCGAAGGACTCCAGCCGCGTCTGCAGCGCCGCGGCGCCCATGCCGCCCTGGAAGTACATGCCGAAGCGGTCGCGCATCTCGCGGTAGAGGATCTCGTCGCCCTCGAGGTCCTGGACCTTGAGGTTGCGGAACCGGTCCCAGACCTCGTCGAGGCGCTCGATCTCGGCGTCGGCCCGCTTGCGGATCTGGTTCATCTCGCGCTCGGCGCGACTCGCGGACCTTGCGCTTGACGTCGGCCTTGGCGCCCTCGGCCTCGAGCTCGGCCAGGTCGGTCTCGAGGACCTTCTGGCGGGCCTCGACGTCGGAGTCGCGGCGCTGCTCGATCTGCTTGCGCTCGACGCCGATCTTGGCCTCGAGCGAGGGCAGGTCGCGGTGGCGCTCCTCCTCGTCGACCGAGGTGATCATGTACGCCGCGAAGTAGATGACCTTCTCGAGGTCCTTCGGGGCGAGGTCGAGCAGGTAGCCCAGCCGGCGACGGGACGCCCTTGAAGTACCAGATGTGGGTGACCGGGGCGGCCAGCTCGATGTGGCCCATCCGCTCACGACGCACCTTGGCGCGGGTGACCTCGACGCCGCAGCGCTCGCAGATGATGCCCTTGAAGCGGACGCGCTTGTACTTGCCGCAGTAGCACTCCCAGTCCCGGGTCGGACCGAAGATCTTCTCGCAGAAGAGCCCGTCCTTCTCCGGCTTGAGGGTGCGGTAGTTGATCGTCTCCGGCTTCTTGACCTCGCCGTGCGACCACTGACGGATGTCGTCCGCGGTGGCCAGGCCGATGCGCAGCTCGTCGAAGAAGTTGACGTCGAGCAAGATGTTTCCTTCTTTCAGAGTTCGTGCTCGGTTCTTGCGTCAGCGCGGTCGCCGGCGCGGGCCGCGACAGCCGGTCGGCGCCGGTCCGGCGCTCGTCAGACCTCTTCGACGCTGCTCGGCTCGCGCCGGGACAGGTCGATGCCGAGCTCCTCGGCCGCACGGAAGACGTCCTCGTCGGTGTCGCGCATCTCGATGGACATGCCGTCGCTGGAGAGCACCTCGACGTTGAGGCACAGCGACTGCATCTCCTTGATGAGCACCTTGAACGACTCGGGGATGCCGGGCTCGGGGATGTTCTCGCCCTTGACGATGGCCTCGTAGACCTTCACGCGGCCGAGGACGTCGTCGGACTTGATGGTCAGCAGCTCCTGCAGGGCGTAGGCGGCGCCGTAGGCCTCGAGGGCCCACACCTCCATCTCGCCGAACCGCTGGCCACCGAACTGCGCCTTACCGCCCAGCGGCTGCTGGGTGATCATCGAGTACGGGCCGGTCGAGCGGGCGTGGATCTTGTCGTCGACCAGGTGCAGCAGCTTCAGGATGTAGATGTAGCCGACCGCGACCGGCGCCGGGAACGGCTCGCCGGAGCGGCCGTCGAACAGCTGCGCCTTGCCGGTCTCGCCGATCAGCTGGACGCCGTCCCGGTTGGGCAGCGTGGAGCCGAGCAGGCCGGTGATCTCCTCCTCGCGGGCACCGTCGAAGACCGGGGTGGCCACGTTGGTGCCGGGCTCGCCCTCGTCGGCGCCGATCGTCGGCAGGCTCGCTGCCAGTCCAGCGCGCTTGCCGTCGCCGCTCGACGTCCCAGCCGGTCTTGGCGACCCAGCCGAGGTGGGTCTCCAGCACCTGGCCGACGTTCATCCGGCCGGGCACGCCGAGCGGGTTGAGCACGATGTCGACCGGGGTGCCGTCCTCGAGGAACGGCATGTCCTCGACCGGCAGGATCTTGGAGATGACGCCCTTGTTGCCGTGCCGGCCGGCGAGCTTGTCGCCGTCGGTGATCTTGCGCTTCTGGGCGACGTAGACGCGGACCAGCTGGTTGACGCCCGGCGGGCAGCTCGTCGCCCTCGTCGCGGTCGAACACGCTGGACGCCGATGACCTTGCCGGACTCGCCGTGCGGCACCTTCAGCGAGGTGTCGCGCACCTCGCGCGCCTTCTCGCCGAAGATCGCGCGCAGCAGGCGCTCCTCCGGGGTCAGCTCGGTCTCGCCCTTGGGCGTGACCTTGCCGACCAGGATGTCGCCGGGGACGACGTCGGCGCCGATGCGGATGATGCCGCGCTCGTCGAGGTCGGCGAGGACCTCCTCGGAGACGTTCGGGATGTCCCGGGTGATCTCCTCGGCGCCGAGCTTGGTGTCGCGGGCGTCGACCTCGTGCTCCTCGATGTGGATCGAGGAGAGGACGTCGTCCTGCACCAGGCGCTGGACTGAGGATGATCGCGTCCTCGTAGTTGTGGCCCTCCCACGGCATGAACGCCACGAGCAGGTTGCGCCCGAGCGCCATCTCGCCGTTGTCGGTGCACGGACCGTCGGCGATGACCTGGCCGACCTCGACCCGGTCGCCCTCGTCGACGATCGGCTTCTGGTTGAACGACGTGCCCTGGTTGGAGCGGCGGAACTTCGCGCAGCCGGTAGGTCGAGTACGTGCGCGTCGTCGTTCATGACGGTGATCTGGTCGGCGGAGACCTCCTGCGACCACGCCGGCCTTGGTCGGCGATGATGACGTCGCCGGCGTCGACCGCGGCGCGGTACTCCATGCCGGTGCCGACGAGCGGCGCCTCGGAGCGGAGCAGCGGCACGGCCTGGCGCTGCATGTTCGAGCCCATGAGCGCGCGGTTGGCGTCGTCGTGCTCGAGGAACGGGATCATCGCCGTCGCGACCGACACCATCTGGCGCGGCGAGACGTCCATGTAGTCGACGTCGTCGGCCGGGATGAACTCGACCTCGCCGCCCTTGCGGCGCACCAGCACGCGGGCCTCGGCGAACGTGTCGTCGTCGGTCAGCGGCGCGTTGGCCTGGGCGATGACGTGCTGGTCCTCCTCGTCGGCGGTCAGGTAGTCGACCTGGTCGGTGACCTTGCCCTTGATGACCTTGCGGTACGGCGTCTCGACGAAGCCGAACGCGTTGACCCGCGCCGTAGGTCGCCAGCGAGCCGATCAGGCCGATGTTCGGGCCTTCCGGGGTCTCGATCGGGCACATCCGGCCGTAGTGCGACGGTGTGCACGTCGCGGACCTCGAAGCCGGCCCGCTCACGGGACAGACCACCGGGGCCGAGCGCCGACAGGCGGCGCTTGTGGGTCAGGCCGGCCAGCGGGTTGGTCTGGTCCATGAACTGGACGAGCTGGGAGGTGCCGAAGAACTCCTTGATGGAGGCCACGACCGGCCGGATGTTGATCAGGGTCTGCGGCGTGATCGCCTCGACGTCCTGGGTGGTCATCCGCTCGCGGACGACGCGCTCCATCCGGGACAGGCCGGTGCGGACCTGGTTCTGGATCAGCTCGCCGACCGTGCGCAGGCGCCGGTTGCCGAAGTGGTCGATGTCGTCGATCTCGACGCGGACGGTGTGACCGTCCTTGGCCGTCGCGCGGCATCTCGGTCTCGCCGGCGTGCAGCTTGCACGATGTACCGGATGGTCGCGACGATGTCGTCGATCGGTCGAGCACGCTCGGAGCCGAGCGGCAGGTCCAGCCCGAGCTTCTTGTTCACCTTGTAGCGGCCGACCTTGGCGAGGTCGTAGCGCTTCGGGTTGAAGTAGAGGTTGTCCAGCAGCGTCTGCGCGGCCTCGCGCGTCGGCGGCTCGCCCGGGCGCAGCTTGCGGTAGATGTCGAGCAGCGCGTCGTCCTGGCCGGTGGTGTGGTCCTTCTCCAGGGTGGCCCGGATCGACTCGTACTCGCCGAACTCCTCGAGGATCTTGGCGTCGTCCCAGCCGAGGGCCTTGAGCAGGACGGTGACGGACTGCTTGCGCTTGCGGTCGACGCGGACGCCGACCTTGTCGCGCTTGTCGATCTCGAACTCCAGCCAGGCACCGCGGGACGGGATGATCTTGGCGCCGAAGATGTCCTTGTCGGAGGTCTTGTCGACGGACTTGTCGAAGTAGACGCCCGGCGAGCGGACGAGCTGGGACACGACGACACGCTCGGTGCCGTTGATGACGAAGGTGCCCTTGTCGGTCATCAGCGGGAAGTCGCCCATGAAGACCGTCTGGCTCTTGATCTCGCCGGTCGCGTTGTTCATGAACTCGGCGGTGACGAACAGCGGCGCCGAGTAGGTGATGTCGCGCTCCTTGCACTCCTCGATGGAGTACTTCGGCGGCTCGAACCGGTGGTCGCGGAACGACAGCGACATGGTCCCCTGGAAGTCCTCGATCGGGCTGATCTCCTCGAAGATCTCCTCGAGGCCGGACTTGGCGCGGGACGTCGTCGCGGCCGCCGCTTCTGGGCCTGCTCGACCCGGGCCGCCACGTCGTCGTTGCCGAGCAGCCAGTCGAAGCTGTCGGTCTGCAGCGCGAGGAGGTTCGGGACCTCGAGGGGCTCGCGGATCTTCGCGAACGAGATGCGCGCGGGGCGCTGTGCTGCTGATGCCGTTGCTTGTTGCGGGTGGGCTTGCTGGCGGTGCGCGAGGCGGCCAAGAGGGGTCCTTCCGAGGGCTGCCGGACTCTCTGCGTGCGCGCATGCCGGACCGCCCGGGGCAAATACCCTGGGTCAGGTCAGATGGCAGCGCAAAGCGACAGCATACCCGCTGGGCACGCCGACCTCAAGTGGCCCTCGCGGTGCCCTTGCGGGCACAGGACCGTCAGTGCAGTTGTCACGGCGCGAGCAGGATGGACCCCAGGAGCGGCCCGCGTCAAGGACCTGAGGCGGCGTCTCACAGGGCCACAACCTTGCTCACCAGCCACTCCCGTCGACCCGGTCGAGGGTCAGCCGGACCCGGTTGAGGTCGACCTTCGGGCCCTCGAGGCGGGTCGAGGTGGTGGTCTGGTTCGACGAACAGCAGGACCACGACCCGGTTCTGCGAGGCCCGGACCACCGAGGACGCCGCGACGTCGGCGGTGACCACGGCCTTGACCTCCTTGGCGGTGGGCCGGACGACCGTCTCGGTCGTGCTGGGCGTAGTCGTCGGCGAAGCTGCCGGTCAGGATCTTGCGGGCCCGGGCGAAGTCCCGGTCCAGGTGGCGGTGGTCGTAGGACAGCAGGTCGACGGCGTGCGCCTCGGCGGCCGCCAGGGCCGACGTCCGGGCCTGCTCGACCCGGTCCTCGCCGCGGGCCCGCAGGGCCAGCAGGCCGGCCGTGAGCACGAGCGACAGCGCGACCAGGGCGGCCACCAGGACGAGCAGGTCGGCCCGGCGGCTGCGGCCGGCCGGCCGGCGTCCCGGCCGGCCGCTCGGGCGGTCGCAGCGGGTCGGTCGGCGGCAGCCGTGCGGCGCGGCGGCACGGCCGGCAGCGCGGCGGCCGCGGCGCCGTGCTCGGCGCTGGCCGGCTGCGTCGGCTGGCCGGCTGCTCGGTGACCGGGGCTGCCGCCCAGCCGGTTCCGGTTGCGCTGCCCGGCGACGGGTCGTCTGGCGTGCCATGGCGTCTCCTCAGCCCACGAACTGCAGGTCGGAGACCAGCCACCGGCTGCCCTCGCGGACGAGGTCGAGCTGCATCCGGTAGTGCCGCTTCTGCGGCTTGGGGTCGCGCGGAGTTGGTCACGGTGCTGTCGGCGACGACCAGGACCCGGGCCGAGTCGGCGTCGTCGCTGACGATGCCGGCGTCCAGGACCTCGCCCTGCGGAGACGGCCTTGTTCTCGGTGACCAGCGCCGACGAGGTCCTTGGTGCCGGCGCGGAACTGGCTGCGGAAGTCGCCGGTGGACCCGCGCAGGACGCGGCCGAGGTCGCGGTCGAGGTTCTGGTAGTCCAGCGTCGTGAAGTTCACGGCCTGCTGGCGGGCGGCCCCCAGCACGGCGGTGCGGCGCTCGTCCCGCTCGGACGCGCCGGACAGCCGGGTGAGCGTGGTCGCGGACAGCGCCACGGCGGCGACCGCGACGACGGCGAGCCCGACCAGCAGGATCGTCCGGGTCCGGGCCGACAGCCAGCCGGCGGTGCGCGGCGGGATCGTCCGGCCGGGTCACCGGCTCATCGGTCCGAGCAGCAGCCACGTCCATGAGTCCTTTCCGAAGGCCTGCGCCTGTCCGCCGGTCTGCCCCATCGTCGAGCGGGGCGCCGCCGACGCCGAGGGCCAGGCCGCTGGTGGGGTCGTACCCGGTGAGGTACGGCGGCGAAACGGCGCTGTCCGGCTCGTCAGCGTACGTCCCGTTCGTGCCGGTCTGCGAGCCCGGCAGCGCCCGGGCCGACCGCGCCGGAGGGCGCCGGGGCGTTCTGCGCGCCGCGGACCGAGGTCTTGCTGCCCGCGCGGCGCGGTGCACTGCGCGTCGGTGTTGGCCGGCCGGTCGCCGGTGTTGCTGGGCACCCGCTTCTGGGTGCCCTCGTAGCCCTGGGTGCAGACCGGCGGGTCGCTGGCGTTGAGGACCAGGCCGAAGTGCGAGGTGCCGTCGCCCGGGACCACGGTGTACCCGCCGGCGACGTTGTCCGGGTAGGTGACCAGCACCTGCTCCAGGCCGTCCAGCCGGGCGACGGTGACCTGGCCGCTGGTGAGCAGGTTGGCCAGCAGCGCCGAGATGGCCGTGCCGGTTGTCGCGGATCAGCGGCCTGCAGCTCCTGGGAGGCCACGATCCCGCCGTCCAGGACCTTGCGGAGGTCGCCGTCGCTGGTCCGCAGGGTGTCGCTGAGGTCGGCGAGGTCGGCCGAGAAGCTCTTGATCGCCGAGCCGGACTCGCGCTGGGTCGCCAGCACGGTCTGCCCGTCCTCGATCAGCCGGAGGGTCTCCGGCAGGGCGTCCACCGCGGACCGGGTCAGGGCGTCGCCGGAGTCGAGCAGCCGCTGGAGGTCGGGGCCGGTGCCCGAGAACGCCTTGCCGAGCTCGTCGATGACGACCACCAGGTCGCGCTTGTCGACCGAGTTCACCAGGCGGTCCAGGTTGAGCAGCAGCTCCTCGGTGTGCAGCGGGGTGCGGTTGTCGTCGCTGTCGATGCGGTCGCCGTCGGCCAGGTACGGGCCCTCTGCGGGTGCGCGGCTGCAGGTCGACGTACTGCTCGCCGACGGCCGACCGGTTCTCGACGACGGCGACGGTGTCCTGGGGTACGTCGACGTCGCTGGTCGATCCGCAGGTCGACGTGCACGCCGTCGTCGGCCAGCCGGAGCCGGTCCACCCGGCCGACGGCCACCCCGCGGTAGGTCACCTCGGCGTTCTCGAAGATGCCGCCGGACTCGGCGAAGTCGGCGGTGACGACGTAGCCGGACCCGAGCAGCAGGTTGCCCGAGGCCGATGTACCGGGCGCTGACGTAGCTCACGCCGACGATGGTGATGATCAGGAACGCGGCCAGCTGGACCTTGACGCCGCGGCGGATCATACGTAGCCCCCCATCATCAGGCGGGCCAGGTTGGTGTCGTACGCGCCCGGCGTCGAGCGGCTCGACGTGCTGTTGACGCAGATCACGCCCGGGACGCAGACCGGGCCGCCGCCACCGCCGCCGCCACCGGGCGGCGGCGGGTGGGCGGCGGGAGGCGGCACCGGCAGGCTGCCGGTCGGCAGGCCGGTCGGCAGCCGTGGGCAGCGCGGTCGGCAGGCGGTCGGCAGGCCGGTCGGCAGCGAGGTCGGGACCGGCGGCAGCGTCGGCAGGCCGGGGTCCTTGCCGCCGTTCAGGTTGGTCAGGATCGTCCGCAGGTCGAGGTCGGCGGTGATCCGCAGGTTGGTGTAGTCGCCCTGGACGCGCGCCGGTCGCCGCCTGCGGGAACGGGTAGGTGACCAGCATCTCCAGCGCGTTGGGCAGGTTGTCGCCGGCCTCGGACAGCCGGGTCAGGATCGGGTCGAGGGCGCGCAGGTTGGCGACGGTGTCGTCCTTGCTGCGCGTTGATGACCCGGGTGCCGACCCGGCCGAGGTCGGACAGCGCGGTCAGCATCGTGGTGAGCTGCTCGCGCTGGTCGGCGAGCACCTTGAGGCCGGGGCCGAGGTCCTCGATCGCCAGCGCGATGTCGTCCTTCTGCGCGGCGAGCCGGGCGCTGAGCCGGTCGAGGCCGTCGAGCGCCCGCACGATCTCGGCCTTGTGCTCGTCGAGCCCGCCGATGAAGGTGTCGAGCTGGCGGATCGCGCCCTGGATGTCGTCCTCGTGGCCCTCCATCGCCTTGGTGAGCTCGACGTTGATCGTCTTGAGCTGGGCGACGCCGCCGCCGTTGAGCAGCAGGGACAGCGCCGAGAGGACCTCCTCGACCTCCGGGTTGCGGCCGGACCGGGGCAGCGGGATCGTGTCGCCGTCCGTCAGCCGGCCGCGCGGCTGCCTCGGTCGTGGGCGGCGACAGCGACACGAACTTCTCGCCCAGCAGGCTGGTCTGCCGCAGCTCGGCGACCGCGTTGTCGGGCAGCGCGCACCGACTCCTGCAGCCGCACCGTGACCCGCGCGTGCCAGCCGTCGAGCTGCACCTTCTCGACGGCGCCGACGGTGACGTCGTTGACCTTCACCGCCGACTGCGGCACCAGGTCGAGCACGTCGGCGAACTCCACGGTCACGCGGTAGGCGTCGCTGCCGGTGGCCGCGCCGCCGGGCAGCGGCAGGTCGTAGACGCCCTCGCAGGCCGTCAGCGAGCCGGCCATCGCGCAGCGCGGTGACCGAGGTCGAGCAGCGAGCCGCGGCCCTCATCGGGAGCCCCCGAGGATGCCGCCGAGGGTGAGGTCCGGTCCGCCGCCGCTACCGCCGCGCCGCCGGGGACGCTGGCCGGGCTCGGGGAACTTCTTCTTCTTCAGCAGGTCGTCGATCTGGTCGCAGACCGACTCCGGCTGGCCGATCGACGGTGAGCAGCGGCAGAGGAACAGGCCCGGGTCCTGCGAGCTGCTCGGCGTTGTCGCGGGTGTCGAGGGTGCCGGAGGACGGGTTGTAGGCGTTCTGCAGGTTGGACAGCGCGACCGGCCCGCCTCCAGCATCTCGGCCAGCGCGTCCTTCTGCTTGGCCAGCACCCCGGTGATGTCGGCGAGGCCGGCGATGTCGGTGGTCAGGTTGGCCCGGTTCTCCTTGACGAACGACGCGACCTCGCCCAGCGCGATCGCGAGGTGCTTCAGCGCCAGCGGCCAGCTCGTCGCGCTCGCCGGCCAGCTGGTCGGCGACGCTGGCCAGGTCGGTGTTGAAGGCCCGCACCTGGCTGTCGCTGGCGGCGAGGGCGGTGGTGAAGACCTGCAGGTTCCGCACCGTGCCGAACAGGTCGCTCCCGGCCGTCGGACAGGGTGGTGATCGCCGTGGAGAAGTCGCGTGAGCGTCCGGTTGATGTTCTTGCCCTGGCCGTCGAGGTTGTCGGCGCCGACCGCGAGCAGCCGGGACAGTGCACCGGTCTTGTTGGCGCCCTCCGGGCCGAGCGCGACGTTGAGGTCGTTGAGGCTGGAGAAGATGCGGTCCAGCTCGACCGGCACCGCGGTGCTGCTCCAGCGCGATGCGTCGCGCCGTCGTGCAGCTCCGCGCCGCCGCTCGTACACCGGGGTCAGCTGGACGTAGCGGTCGCTGACGACCGACGGCGCGACGACGACGGCCTTGGCGTCGGCCGGCACGGCGTACTTGTCGTCGTAGGCCATGTCGACGACGACGCGGTCGCCGTGCGGCGTGACCTTGGTGACCTCGCCGACCTTGACGCCGAGGATGCGCACGTCGGAGCCCTCGTAGAGGCCGACGGCGCGGACGAACTCGGCACGGACCGTGCGCGGGTCCCGCCGCCGGGCCAGAGCACGACGGCGAGCGCCGACGACCAGCACGAGGGCGAGGCCGGAGGCGACCCTGATCAGAGCGGCCGGCTCACGTCGGCGCTCCCTGGTGCCGCCCGGCACGGGCACGAGGTTCGTGCATGTAGGTGTCGAACCAGCGGCCGTTGCCGGTGGTGTTGGCGAAGACCCGGACGAACGGGGCGAGCAGCTCGATGCTGCGGTCCAGGTCTGCCTGGTTGGCGCTGCAGCGTCGCGAGCACGTTCTTGCAGGTTCTCCAGCGCCGGCCCGATCGGCCTTGCGGTTGTCGCGCACCAGGCCGGTGAGCTGCCTGGGACAGCGTCACCGTGCTGACCAGCAGGGTGTGGATGTCCTCCCGGCGCTCGCGCAGCTCCTGGAGCAGCAGGTCGCCGTCGGCGATCAGCGCGACGAGCTCCTTGTTGCGGTCGGCCAGCACGCCGGTGACGCCGTTGGCGTGGTCGAGCAGCTCGCGCAGCTGGTCGTCGCGGGAGGCGATGGTGCGGGACAGCCGGCCCAGGCCGTCGACGGCGGCGCGCACCTCGTCCGGCGAGTCGCGGAACGTGTCGGCCACCGTGTCCAGCGCCGTCGGCCAGCTGCTCGGTGTCGATCGCGTCGGTGGTCGTCGCGAGGTCGCTGAACGCCTCCACCACGTCGTACGCCGGGACGTCGTGCGCGACATCGGGATCGTGCGGGTCGAGCTCGCCCTTGCCGGCGGGCTCGAGCGTCGAGGTACTTCTGCCCGAGGATCGTCTTGATGCGCACGGTGGCCGACGGTCTCCGAGCCCAGCTCGGTGTCGCGGCCGACCTTGAAGTCGACCCGCACGTGGTCGCCGTCCAGGTCGACGACGGTGACCTTGCCGACCTTGACGCCGGCGATCCGTACGTCGTCGCCGGCCTTGAGCCCGCCTGCCTCGCGAGAACGCGGCGGAGTGCGACCGGCCGGCGAGCAGCGGGATGTTGTCGATGTTGAACGCGAGCAGCAGCAGCGCGGCGATCACCCCGAGGCCGACGGCCCCGATGACCACCGGGTTGCGCTCGCGGAACGGGGGTCCCCCGGCCGCTGCCCGTGCGCCTGGTGCCCGCCATCAGCTGCACCTCGCCGCTGAGTCGTGGTAGTTCGGCGTGTACGTGATCGTGTTCGAGAGGATCACGCGACCGGTGAAGTCGCAGAGGTAGAAGTTGAACCACGAGCCGTACGTCGCCGTACGGGTGATGGTGTTCAGCTTGTTCGGGCAGCCGCTGCAGCACGCCCGCCACGACGCTCCTTGTTGTCGTCCAGGGTTCCGGTCACCTCGCCGAGCTCGCGGACGTCGTTGCGGATCGCGGGCCGGGCGTCCTTCGACCAGACCGGCCGTCGCGTCGGCCAGGCCCGCGATGTTCGTCAGCGACGCCCCGATCGCCTCGCGGTCCTCGGCCAGGCCGCTGACGAACCGCTGCAGCTCGGCGATCAGCGTGCGACAGCTGGTCGTCGCGCTCGTCGACGGTGCCGAGCACCGCGTTGAGGTTGTCGATCGTCCGGCCGATCACCTCGTCGCGGTCGGCGAGCGTCGTGGTCAGCGACGCGGTGTGCGCCGAGCAGGGAGTTCACGTTGCCGGCCTCGCCCTGCAGGGTCTTGATGATCTCCATCGCGAAGGAGTTGACGTCCTCGGGGTTGAGCGCGGCGAACAGCGGCTTGAAGCCGTTGAACAGCACGGTGAGGTCCAGCGCGGGCTGTGGTCTGGCGCAGCGGGATCGTGCCGTTCTCGGTCGAGCCGGCGGCTCGACCCGGCGCCCTCGGACAGCGCGACGTAGCGCTGGCCGACCAGGTTGCGGTAGCGGATCTGCGCCTTGGTGCTCACCGGCGACCGGGCGGTCGGCGTCCACGGTGAAGGTCACCTCGGCGAGCGAGCGGCCCGCGCTCTCGGTGACGCGCGACGCTCGTCGACCTCGCCGACCCGCACGCCGGCGATGCGGACGTCGTCGCCCTTCATCAGCCCGGTCGCGTCGGTGAACATGGCGCGGTACGGTCGTGGTGCCGCCGAGCCGGATGTTGCCGATCGTCGCGGCCAGCACGCCGGTCGCCAGCACCGTGACGACGGTGAAGACGATCAGCTTGACCAGCGCGACGTCCGGTCTTCATGACTGCCCCACCGCCGTCCCGCGGGCCATCGGGCCGAACAGCAGCGTCGCGAGGTCGGGCACCTCGTCGGCCGGGACGCCCATCTGCGGGCGCGACCAGGCGTCGACGACGCGCTGCTCCTCGGCGCTGCCGGCGAGTCCGCTCGTGCGGGTCGACCAGCCCGGCAAGCCCGGGATGGCGGCAGCGCTGCCGCTGCCGCCTTGCGGTGCCGTCGTCGAACGTCGTTGCCCGGGCACGGCACGCGGCGGGTTCGGGCAGGCCGTAGCAGTCCGGCCCGCGGTTCTCGCCCCAGGCGGGCTCCTCGCCCGGCTGGTACCCCTTGCGCGCCTGCGGACCACCTCGAGGGTGATGTGCAGCTCGCCGTTGGCGAAGGTCTCGGCCGATGAAGTCGTTGGACTGCGCCAGCCCCTGGAGCAGGCACGGGTACTCGGGCGAGTACTTGGCGAGCACGTCGAGGGTGGGCCGGCCGACCGCGGCCGAGCTGGATGATCCGCTGCTCGTTCTCCGTCGAGGAACTCGCGCGTCGTGTCGCGAAGCCGGCGGTGCCGGCGAGGAACCCGGCGTAGCGCGTCGGACTTGCTCGGCGATGGTCGTTGGTCGTCACCGAGAAGTTGCGCAGCATCCGCACCAGGTCCGGGGCGGCGTCGGCATAGATCTGCGAGACGTCGGCCAGCCCGGAGATGTCCTCCTTGATCGTCGGCAGCTGCGGGGTTGAGCTCGGTGAAGTAGCCGTCGACCAGCTCGAGGTTCTCGCCGAGCCGCTCGCCGCGGCCCTCCAGCGCGGTCGCCAGCGCGTTCAGCGTGGCGTTGAGCTTGGCCGGCTGGATGGTGCGCAGCAGCGGCAGCAGGTCGTCGAGCACCCGCTCCAGCTCGATGGCCGTCGCGGTGCGGTCCTGCGTGATCACGTCGCCCTCGGACGAGCCGCTCCTGGGACGGGCGCGGCGGCAGCACGCAGGTCGACGAACTTCTCGCCGAACAGCGTCTTGGGCAGCAGCCGGGCGGTCACGTTGGCCGGGATGAGGCCGACCGGTCCGGGGCTTGAGCGCGATGTCGATGCGTCGCGCGTTGCGCCGTCGGAGCGCGACCGTCGCGCACCTCGCCGACGATCATGCCGCGCAGCTTGACGTCGGCCGGCGGGGCGAGCTGGTTGCCGACCCGGTCGGTCTCCAGCGTCACCCGCACGACGTCGATGAACGTCTTGCTGGTAGACCGCGATGCTGAGCGCCGACCAGCAGGGCCATCACGACGCAGGAAGACGACGCCGTAGGTCCGCAGCATGCACGCTTCTGGCCGATGCCGCGCCCGCGAGCGCGCCTTCATCAGCATCGCGCTACCCCGCGATCCGGACGGTCGTGGTGGCGCCCCAGATGGCCAGGCTGAGGAAGAAGTCGACGATGTTGATGGCGACGATCGAGGTGCGCACCGCCCTGCCGACCGCCACGCCGACGCCGGCCGGGCCGCCGCTCGCGGTGTAGCCGTAGTAGCAGTGGATCAGGATGATGACGACCGCGAAGACCAGCACCTTGCCGAACGACCAGAGCACGTCGCCGGGCGGCAGGAACAGGTGGAAGTAGTGGTCGTAGGTGCCCTTCGACTGGCCGTAGTAGCCGGTGGCGATCAGCCGGGTCGCGGCGTACGACGACAGCAGGCCCGATGACGTAGAGCGGGATGACGGCGACGAAGCCGGCGATCATCCGGGTCGTCACCAGGAACGGCAGGCTCGGGACGCCCATGACCTCGAGCGCGTCGACCTCCTCGCTGATCCGCATCGCGCCGAGCTGGGCGGTGAAGCCGCAGCCGACGGTCGCGGCCAGCGCCAGGCCGGCGACCAGCGGGGCGATCTCGCGGGTGTTGAAGTACGCCGAGACGAACCCGGTGAACGCCGAGGAGCCGAGCTGGTTGAGCGCCGAGTAGCCCTGCAGGCCGACCTCGGTGCCGGTGAAGAAGGCGAGGAAGGCGATGACGCCGACGGTGCCGCCGATGACGGCCAGCGCGCCGGTGCCGAGGCTGACCTCGGCGAGCAGCCGCAGGACCTCCTTCTTGTACCGGCGCAGGGTGCGACCGCTCCAGGCGATGCGACCGCACGTAGAAGCGCAGCTGCCCGCCGAGCCCGACGAGGCTGTCGTCGACGGCCTTGACGGGTTCTTCAGCGCGCTCTGGATGGTCATCCGGTCATCCCAGCTTCTGCGGGACGACCTGGAAGTAGATCGCCGTCATGACGAAGTTGACGACGAACAGCAGCATGAAGGTGATGACGACGGACTGGTTGACCGCGTCGCCGACGCCCTTCGGGCCCACCTCCGGCGTTGAGGCCCTTGTAGGACGCGACGATCGCGGCGATGGCGCCGAAGACCAGCGCCTTCACCTCGCCGACGTACAGGTCGGGCAGCTGGGCGAGCGCGGTGAACGACGCGAGGTAGGCGCCCGGGCGTGCCGCCCTGCAGGACGACGTTGAAGAAGTAGCCGCCGGCGACCCCGACCACCGACACCAGGCCGTTGAGCAGCACCGCGACCAGCATCGATCGCGAGCACCCGCGGGACGACCAGGCGCTGGATCGGGTCGATGCCCAGCACCTGCATCGCGTCGATCTCCTCGCGGATCTTGCGGGCACCCGAGGTCGGCGCAGATCGCCGAGCCGCCGGCGCCGGCGATCAGCAGGGCGGTGACGATCGGGCTGGCCTCCCGGATGACGGCGAGCACGCTGGCCGACCCGGTGAAGGACTGGGCGCCGAGCTGCCGGGTCAGGTTGCCCAGCTGCAGGGCGATCACCGCGCCGAACGGGATGCAGACCAGCGCGGTCGGCAGGATCGTGACGCTGGCGATGAACCAGGCCTGCTGGATGAACTCCTTGGCCTGGAACGGCCGCCGCGGCAGCGCGCGCATCGACGTCCAGGCCGAGCGCGAACAGGTTGCCGCTCTGCCGCAGCGCGCCGACCGCCGGGTTGCTCATCGGCGCGGCACCTCATGCCGGCTGCGCCGTCGCGGGCCGGCGCCGGGCTCGGGCGCGGCGCTCCGGCTCGTCGCTCGGCGCGGCCTCGCGGGGCCGCGGCGCTGGTGCGACTCGAACGAGCCCGGGCGGCGGCGTGACGCCGTTCTCGCGGCACCACTCGCCCGGCTCGCGCTGCGTGGGGCGGGCCTTGTCCGTCGCTGGTCAGCAGCTGCAGCGGGATCGGCGGCAGCGGCGGCATCTCGTGGCCCTCGGCCTCTTCCTGCGCCAGCTCGTCGGCGTCCTTCTCCTCGGCCATGCCGATCGGGCCCTGCCGCTGGGCGTTGAGGAACTGGCGCACGACCGGCTCCTCGCTGGAGAGCAGCATCTCGCGCGGGCCGAACATCGCCAGGTGCCGGTGGTAGAGCAGCCCGATGTTGTCGGGCACGGTCCGGGCCGTGTTCATGTCGTGCGTGACGATGAGGAACGTCGCCTCGATCGCCGCGTTGAGGTCGATGATCAGCTGGTTGAGGTACGCCGTGCGGACCGGGTCGAGGCCGGAGTCGGGCTCGTCGAACAGGATGATCTCCGGGTCGAGGACCAGCGCCCGGGCCAGGCCGGCCCGCTTGCGCATGCCGCCGGAGATCTCGCCGGGCAGCTTGGCCTCGGAGCCGATCAGGCCGACCATGTCCATCTTCTCGAGGACGATCGTCTTGATCTCCGACTCGCTCTTGCTTGGTGTGCTCGCGCAGCGGGAAGGCGATGTTGTCGTAGAGGCTCATCGAGCCGAACAGCGCGCCGTCCTGGAACAGCACGCCGAAGAGCTTGCGGACCTCGTAGAGGTCGTGCTCGCGCAGCGTGGTCAGGTCGCGGCCCTGGATCATGATCGAGCCGCGCTCCGGCTTGAGCAGCCCGACCAGGGTCTTGAGGAACACCGACTTGCCGGTGCCGGAGGGCCCGAGCATCACCGAGATCTCGCCGGCGGGCAGCGTGAGGGAGACGTCCTGCCAGATGACCTGGCGTGCCGAAGGACTTCGTCAGCCCTTCGACCGCGATCTCGACGCCCACGTGGACACACCTCACCGCTCGGCAGGACCGGGCTCCTCGCGAGTGCTAACGAGCGCGTGTCCGCCGGGTTACGCGCTGGTAGCCACAAGCCGGCAGGGACGCTGGAATCCCGCCGGTCGCGTGACCGGAGTCTGCGCTCGGTGATGCTCCCGAAACCTTCTGGGGCAGGCAGGGGCCCGGAGACATGCGTCAGGGGCGGCCACCCGGTCTCCCGGGTGGCCGCCCCTGTCGGGCGGTGCGTGCGCGCTGCCGCAGCGTGCGGTGTGCAGCGGTGCTTACTTGACGGTCACCGTGGCGCCGGCGCCCTCGAGGGCGGCCTTGGCCTTGTCGGCGGCCTCCTTGTTGACCTTCTCCAGGACCGGCTTGGGGGTGCCGTCCACCAGGTCCTTGGCCTCCTTGAGGCCCAGGCTGGTGAGCGCGCGCACCTCCTTGATGACCTGGATCTTCTTGTCGCCGGCGGCCTCGAGGATGACGTCGAACTCGTCCTGCGCGGCCTCCTCCTCGGCGGCACCGCGCGCCGCCACCGGCGGCCGGGGCGGCCGCGACGGCGACCGGAGCGGCCGCGGTGACGCCGAAGGTGTCCTCGAACTGCTTCACGAACTCCGAGAGCTCGATCAGGGTCATCTCCTTGAACGACTCGAGGAGGTCGTCGGTGCTGAGCTTCGCCATGGTGGCGGTCCTTCCTTCTGTGTCAGGCGGGGTGGCGGTGGGGCCGATCAGCCCTCGGTGGTGTCCTCGGCGGGTGCCTCGGTGGTCTCCGGGCTGCCTCGGAGGTGTCCTCGGCGACTGCCTCGGTGGTGGTGCTGTCGGACTCGACCGGCGCAGCCTCGGGCTCCGCGGTCTCCTCCTCGGGCTGGGCGGCTGCCGGCCGTCTGCCGGCGCCTCCCCGCGAGGACGCTCGGGTCCTGCTCGGCCTTCTGCCGCAGCGCGTCGATGACGCGTGCGGTCTGCGCCAGCGGCGCAGCGAACAGCGAGACGGCGTTCTGCAGCGACGCCTGCATGGCGCCCGGCCAGCTTGGCCAGGAGCACCTCGCGCGACTCGAGGTCGGCGAGCTTGGTGATCTCGGCGGGCGTCAGAGCGGCTTGCCGTCGAGCACGCCGCCCTTGATGACGAGCAGCGGGTGGGCCTTGGCGAAGTCACGCAGTCCCTTGGCGGCCTCGACCGGGTCGCCCTTGACGAAGGCGATCGCCGACGGACCCTGCAGCAGGTCGTCGAAGGCGACGACCCCGGCCTCCTTGGCCGCGATCTTGGTCAGCGTGTTCTTCACCACGGCGTAGGACGTGTCGGCGCCGAGGGACCGGCGCAGCTCCTTGAGCTGGGCGACGGTGAGCCCGCGGTACTCGGTCAGGACGGCCGCGCTCGAGCTGCGGAACTCCTCCGTCAGCTCGGCGACCGCGGCCGCCTTGTCAGGCCTCGCCATGGGTGGCCGGCCTCCTTCCGTGCGCCGGCACGTCGGGGATGACGCGAACGGCCCGTGACGCACGAACGCCCCGGCGCAGGCGCGACGGGGCGTCGAGGTCCGGCTCCGCGCGAGGCAGCCGTCTGTCGTCCTTGCTGCACCTGCGCGGGCCGCCCGCTTGACGCGGGACCTTCGACCGCGCCCTTCGCAGGAGCAGGCGGTGGCGACCGGCGGTCTGTGGCAGCGTGCGAGCGTACGTCGGCCGACGCGGGCTCGCAGCAAATCGCACGGCCGGGTCGCTCAGCCCTTGAGCTTGTCCGCGTCGAAGACCTGCTTGGCCTTGGGCGGCGCGATCCGCACCTTGTCGCCCCAGTCCGCGGTAGACGCCGGTCACCGAGAACAGGCCCTGGACGTGGTCGGGATGTCGGCGCTGAACCTTGCGCGGCAGCCCGTCGGTGTCCAGCCACAGCTCGTACTCCAGCGTGGTGATCCCCGCGTCCAGCATCGACTGGTACTGCTCGCGGGTCGCCGGGTCCTCGACCAGCGCGGTCGCGCGCCGCAGGTCCAGGTCGCGTGGTGCCGCGTCGTGGGCACGCCCTCGACCGTGGCCGGACCCGACCTCCTCGACCCGGCCGGGCGGCCCGCAGCAGCCCGAGGCTCTGGCCGGGTCGAACGACGGCGCGCAGCTCGTCGACGACCGGCCGGAGCTTGCTGGCCGAGCTGCGGTCCGCGGGTCCGCGGTGCGACCTTCAGCCACGGCTTGTTCTTCGGCAGCCCCTTGGCGGCGGGCAGCGCGAGGTACGCCGCGCCGGGGAGCAGCACCGCCCGCATCCGGCCGGTGCTCGGCGAGGTCACGCGTGACGTCGGCGTCGAAGGTCCGAGCGTCCGCCCGGCAGAAGCGCATCGCGCCCGAGCCGGACTGGGTCTCGCCGCCGCCGCTGCTCCCCGGAGTAGGTGAAGGTGGCCGTCCGCTCCGTCGACCATCGCGCGGCTGACGTCGGCGTACAGCGCCGGTGCCCGAGCGTGGGGTTGTCCTGGGCAGGCCGCTGCGCCCCTACCGGCTGGCGGGAGCCGGCAGGGTCGAGCAACCAGCCGCCGCACGCGAGGGCGGCGATGGTCAGCAGCGACGACAGGACGAGCGAGACGCGTCGGCGCATGATCAGGCGGGAACCGCCTCGGCGTCCTCGAGCAGCCCGCGCGTCTTGTTCGGGTCGAGCGGGATGCCGGGGCCCATCGTGGTGGTCATGGTGGCCTTCGGATGTAGCGGCCCTTGGCGGCCGACGGCTTGAGCCGGAGGATCTCGTCGAGCGCGGCGGCGTAGTTCTCGACCAGCTGCGCCTCGTCGAACGACACCTTGCCGATGATGAAGTGCAGGTTCGCGTGCGGTCGACGCGGAACTCGATCTTGCCGCCCTTGATGTCGGCGACGGCCTTGGCGACGTCCGGGGTGACGGTGCCGGTCTTCGGGTTCGGCATCAGGCCACGCGGGCCGAGGACCCGGCCGAGGCGGCCGACCTTGCCCATCAGGTCCGGGGTGGCGACGACGGCGTCGAAGTCGAGCCGGCCCTTGGTGACCTCGTCGATCAGCTCGTCGTCGCCGACGATGTCGGCGCCGGCGGCGCGCGGCCTGCTCGGCACGCTCACCGGTGGCGAAGACCAGGACCCGGGCGGTCTTGCCGGTGCCGTGCGGCAGGTTGACGGTGCCGCGGACCATCTGGTCGGCCTTGCGCGGGTCGACACCCAGGCGCATGGCGACCTCGACGGTCGCGTCGTACTTCGTGGTGGTGGTCTCCTTGGCCAGCCGGACGGCCTCGAGCGGGGCGTACAGCGCGTCCGGCGTCGATCTTCTCGGCGGCGGCGCGGTAGGCCTTGCTGCGCTTCACTTCTGCTCCTGCGTGGTGCGGGCGTGTCCGGCGTGGAGTCGTGGTACGTCGGACCGCGCTCGGCCCTCCCACGTCGTGCTGCGTGGTGCGGCTGGCTCATTGCCCTCGACCGTGATGCCCATCTGGCGGGCGGTGCCGGCGATGATCTTCTCGGCGGCGTCGAGGTCGTTGGCGTTGAGGTCGGGCATCTTGGTCTCGGCGATCTCGCGGACCTGCGTCGCGGGTGAGCTTGGCGACCTTGGTCTTGTGCGGCTCGCCGGAGCCCTTCTCGACGCCGGCGGCCTTGAGGATCAGCCGGGCGGCCGGCGGGGTCTTGGTGATGAAGGTGAAGGAGCGGTCCTCGTAGACCGTGATCTCCACCGGGACGACCTGGCCGCGCTGCGACTCGGTCGCGGCGTTGTAGGCCTTGCAGAACTCCATGATGTTGACGCCGTGCTGGCCCAGCGCGGGGCCGACCGGCGGCGCCGGGGTGGCCGCGCCGGCCTGGATCTGCAGCTTGATGACCGCTGCGAGCTTCTTCTTGGGAGGCATGTCGGGTCCTACGTCCTGCTTCTGCTGGCTTCTGTTCGGTCGGTCGGCTACGCGGTCCGTCGCGTCGCGTCAGATCTTCTGCACCTGGCTGAACGAGAGCTCGACCGGGGTCTCGCGGCCGAAGATCTACGACGAGCACCTTGAGCTTCTGCGAGTCGGCGTTGATCTCGTTGATCGACGCCGGCAGCGTCGCGAACGGGCCGTCCATGACGGTGACCGACTCGCCGACCTCGAAGTCGGCGGCCTTGGTCTCGACGACCTTCTGCCTTCTTCTCCTGCTCCGGGGCGAGGATCTTCATGACCTCGTCGAGGGTCAGCGGGGAGGGCCGGTGGGTGTGGCCGACGAAGCCGGTGACGCCGGGGGTGTTGCGCACGGCGCCCCAGGACTCGTCGGTGAGGTCCATGCGGACCAGCACGTAGCCGGGGAGCAGGTTCTGCTTGACCATCTTGCGCTGGCCGTTCTTGATCTGACCGATCTCCTCGCGCTGCGGGACCTCGACCTGGAAGATGTAGTCCTCCATGTTCAGCGAGCTGGTGCGGGTCTCGAGGTTGGTCTTCACCCGGTTCTCGTAGCCGGCGTAGGAGTGGACGACGTACCAGTCGCCGGGGGCGCGGCGCAGCGCCGCGCGCATCTCCTCGACCGGGTCCGGCTCGGCCTCGACCTCGGGCTCCGCGGCGGCCGTCTCGGCACGTGGCCTCGGCCTCGGCGGCCTCGGCGGCGAGCGTCCTCGGCCTCGGCGGCCTCGGCCTCGGGCGGCTCGGGCTCGTCGGCGGCGAGCCTCGGCGCGTCTCGGTCGCCTCGACGGCCTCGGGCTCGGTCTCGGTCGGCGGGCGCCTCGGCGGCAGCCTGCGACCTCGACGCGTCGAGCTCGGGCGTCGTCGGTCGGCGCTGTGGGTCTCGGACACGGTGACGGTCACTTCCTGGGGTGTCGCTGGCGGTGCGCGGTCGGGTGCGGTCGGGCGGGGACGGCGCTCAGCCGAAGATCGCCGAGGACTGCCTTGCTGAAGCCGAAGTCGAGCACGGTGACGTAGGCGATCACGACGAGCACGAACACGATGACGACCGTGGTGTAGGTGATCAGCTCCTTGCGCGTCGGCCAGATGACCTTGCGCAGCTCGGCGATGACCTGCCGGTAGAACAGCGAGATGCGTGCCGGCAGCGGCTGGTTCGGCTTGCGCGCCTTGCCGCCCGGAGCGGCGGGTCGGGGTCTCCCGCGTCTCTGTCACGTCGTCTCACCTGTCGGTCGGTTCGTCACGCACCTCGTGATGCGCCTGAGGCACCTGCTCGCTCACGCAGATGTCTCGCAGGGCCGGAGGGACTCGAACCCCCAACCGCCGGTTTTGGAGACCGGACTCTACCAATTGAGCTACGACCCTTCGGGGTCGCCGAACCTGCCTGCACGCGCAGGCGGGACCCCGTTTCCGGGCGCGCTGGCGCGAGGGGCTGTCGAGCCACCGAAGGGCCGAGTCTACGCACAGGGCACCGCCCCGGTCGAACCGCGCGGCGCCCCGGACACCCGCGCCGACTGGACCGACGCCGGCGGGGTGGGACGCATGGTCGCCATGACGCAGCACGGCACCCCGGGTCTCCCCCCGCATCGGCGCCATCGCCGAGTCCGCCACGCTCGCCGTCGACGCCAAGGCCAAGGCGCTCAAGGCCGCCGGCCGCCCGGTGATCGGCTTCGGCGCCGGCGAGCCCGACTTCCCGACCCCCGACTACATCGTCGAGGCGGCGGTCGGCGGCCTGCCGCGACCCGCGCTGGCACCGCTACACCCCGGCCGGCGGGCTGCCCGAGCTGCAGGAGGCGATCGCGCGCGAAGACCGCTGCGCGACTCCGGCTACGAGGTCGACGCCGTCGCAGGTCCTGGTGACCAACGGCGGCAAGCAGGCGGTCTACGAGGCCTTCGCCGACCCTGCTCGACCCGGGCGACGAGGTGCTGCTCCCGGCGCCCTACTGGACGACCTACCCGGAGTCGATCCGGCTGGCCGGCGGCGTCCCGGTCGAGGTCGTCGACCGACGAGGACAGCGGCTACCTCGCGTCCGTCGAGCAGCTCGAGGCCGCCCGCACGCCGCGTACCAAGGTGCTGCTGTTCGTCTCCCCGTCCAACCCGACCGGCGCGGTCTACCCCCCCGAGCAGGTCGAGGCGATCGGCCGCTGGGCCGCTGGAGCACGGCCTCTGGGTGGTCACCGACGAGATCTACGAGCACCTGGTCTACGGCGACGCCACGTTCGCCTCGATCCCGACGCTGGTGCCCGAGCTCGCCGACCGGTGCGTCGTGGTCAACGGCGTCGCCAAGACCTACGCGATGACCGGCTGGCGGGTGGGCTGGCTGATCGGCCCGGACGACGTGGTCAAGGCCGCCACCAACCTGCAGTCGCACGCCACCTCGAACGTCGCCAACGTCAGCCAGGTCGCCGCGCTGGCCGCGGTCCGCGGCGACCTGTCCGCGGTGGCCGAGATGCGCGAGGTCGTTCGACCGGCGCCGGCAGACCATCGTCCGGATGCTGCGCGACATCCCCGGCGTCGAGTGCCCGGAGCCGTTCGGGCGCGTTCTACGTCTACCCGTCGGTCAAGGGCGCGCTCGGCACGGAGATCCGCGGCAAGCGGCCGGCGACCAGCGCCGAGCTGTGCGAGCTGATCCTCGAGGAGGCCGAGGTCGCGGTGGTGCCCGGCGAGGCGTTCGGCACGCCGGGCTACCTGCGGCTGTCGTACGCCCTGGGCGACGACGACCTGGTCGAGGGCGTGACCCGGCTGCACAAGCTGCTCGCCGAGGCCAAGTAGCGTCCCAGGGGTGACGGCGGGGCGAGATCTTCGGACGCTGCCCGAAGGCGCACCTGCACCTGCACTTCACCGGGTCGCTGCGGCCCGCGACGCTGCTCGAGCTGGCGGCCGAGCACGGGGTCCGGCTGCCGGACACGCTGGCCGAGGTCGACGGAGCGCACCCGCCGGAGCTGCGAGCCACCGACGAGCGCGGCTGGTTCCGGTTCCAGCGGCTCTACGACGCCGCGCGCTCGGTGGTCCGCGGCGAGGCCGACGTCCGCCGGCTGGTGCGCGAGGCCGCCGAGGACGACCGCGCCGAGGGCTCGGGCTGGCTGGAGATCCAGGTCGACCCGACCTCGTACGCGCCGCACCTGGGCGGGCTGACCCCGGCCGTCGAGGTCGTGCTGGACGCCGCGCGCGAGGCCGCGGCGGAGACCGGCATCGGCATCGGGCGTGATCATCGCGGCCAACCGGATCCGGCACCCGCTGGACGCCCGGACGCTGGCCCGGCTGGCCGCGCAGCTACGCCGGCCGGGGCGTGGTCGGCTTCGGGCTGTCCAACGACGAGCGGCGGGGCCGCACCGAGGACTTCGCCGGCGCCTTCCGGATCGCGGCCCGGGCCGGGCTGCTCGCGGTGCCGCACGGCGGCGAGCTGGGCGGCCCGCAGAACGTCGCCACCTGCCTGGACGCCCTCGGCGCGCGGCGGGTCGGCCACGGCGTCCGGGCCGTCGAGGACCCGGCGCTGCTCGACCGGATCGCCGCGCGAAGGCGTCACTCTCGAGGTCTGCCCGACGTCCAACGTGCGGCTCGGGGTCTACGCCACGCGCGGCCGACGTGCCGCTGCGGACGCTGACGGCCGCGGGTGTGCCGGTGGCGCTGGGCGCCGACGACCCGCTGCTGTTCGGCTCGCGGCTGCTGGACCAGTACGAGATGGCGCGCGAGGTGCACGGCTTCGACGACGAGGCGCTCGCCGAGCTGGCCCGGTGCTCGGTGCGGGGCTCGGCGCGCGCCCGACGACGTCCGGGCCTCGCTGCTGGCCGGCATCGACCGGTGGCTGGCGGAGGAGCCGGCGGGCTAGGGCCGACGCCGATCAGCGAGCTAGAGCTCGACGCCGACCAGGTCGGGCTCGTTGTGCAGGGTGACCCCGAACCGGTCGTGCACCCCGGTCGCGGATCTCGCGGGCCAGGGCCAGCAGGTCCGCGGTGGTCGCGCCGCCGCGGTTGGTGAGGGCCAGCGTGTGCTTGCTGGAGATCCGGGCCGCCCCGGAGCCGTAGCCCTTGCCGAACCCGGCCTGCTCGATGAGCCAGGCGGCCGAGACCTTGACCCGGCCGTCGGACGCCGGCCAGCGCGGCGCGGCCGCGGGGAGAGCCGGCTGCTGCCTCGGCCGGCAGCAGCGGGTTGGTGAAGAACGACCCGGCGCTCCAGGTGTCGTGGTCGTCGGCGTCCAGCACCATGCCCTTGCCGCGGCGCAGGTCGAGCACGGCGGCGCGGACGTCGGCGGCCGGCACCCGGTCGCCGACCTCGACGCCGAGCGTGCGGGCCAGCTCGGCGTAGCGGACCGGGGCGCCGAGCCGGGAGTGCTCGAGGGCGAGCGCCACGGCGAGCACGACGTACCGCTGCGACCGCTTGAAGACGCTGTCCCGGTAGGCGAACCCGCACTGCGCCGGCTCGAGCAGCACGACGTCGCCGGTGGTGCGGTCCAGCGCGCGCACCCAGCCGACGGTCTGGGCGATCTCCTGGCCGTAGGCACCGATGTTCTGGATCGGGTGCCGCGCCGACCAGGCCGGGGATGCCGGAGAGCGCCTCGATGCCGGCGTACCCCTCGTCGACGGCGAGCGCGACGACGTGGTCCCAGTCGACGCCCGCCTCGACCTGCAGGGCGTGCTCGGCCAGCGGTGCGCTCGCGAGGCCGTGGGTGGCGACCTGCAGCACCGTCCCGTCGAAGCCCTCGTCGGCGACCACCAGGTTGCTGCCGCCGCCGAGGACCAGCAGCGGCTCGCCGCGGCCGTCGGCCTCGCGGACCGCGTCGACCACCTCGGCCTCGCTGTCGGCCACGACCAGCCGGCGGGCCGGGCCGCCCAGGCGCAGGGTGGTGAGCCCCGCGAGCGGGACGTCGCTGCGTTCGAGCACGCCGCTACGCCAGGACGACGACGGCCTGGGCGCGGCCGAGCACCTTCGGCGCCGGCCGACGTCGCGGTGAGGTCGACCCGCACCCGCTGGTCGTCCAGCTTGGCCGCGACCTTGCCGGTGACCTCGACGGCGGCGCCCTCGTCGTCGTCCGGCACCGGCACCGGACGGGTGAAGCGGACGCCGTACTCGACGACCGCGTCCCGGGTCGCCGGCCCAGTCGGTGACGACGCGGGCCGCCAGCGCCATGGTGAACATGCCGTGGGCGATCACGTCGGGCAGGCCGACCGACTGCGCCACCCGCTGGTTCCAGTGGATGACGTTGAAGTCGCCGGAGGCGCCGGCGTACCGCACCAGGTCGGCGCGCCGGATCGGGAAGGTCTGCGGCCGGCAGCTCGATGGCCGACCTCGACGTCGTCGTAGGTCGGGGGCCATCTCAGCCCTCCCCGCGGACGACGAGGGTGGACCAGGCGGTGACGACGTGCTCGCCCTCGACGGTGGCGACGTCGCTGCGGAGGTGATCATGTCGTGGCCGCCGGCGGACTTCACGCTCTCGAGGGTCACCGTGACCGTGAGCGAGTCGCCGGCGCGGACCGGGCGGGTGTGCGCGAAGCGCTGCTCGCCGTGCACGACCCGGCTGTAGTCGATGCCCAGCTCGGGGTCGTCGATCAGCCGGCGGGAGGCCTTGAAGGTCAGCACGAACGGGAACGTCGGCGGGGCGATGACGTCCGGGTGCCCCAGCGCCTTGGCGGCCTCGCGGTCGCGGTAGGCCGGGTTGGGGTCGCCGAGGGCGTCGGCGAACTCGCGGATCTTCTCCACGCCGACCTCGTAGGGGTCGGTGGGCGGGTAGGTGCGCCCGGCGTACGACGGGTCGATCGGCATGCGTCGGACCCTACCCACCCGGCCCGTGACCCCTGGAGCGGGTGTGGGACTAGCGGGTCTCGCGGTGCACCGTGTGGCGACGGTCCCGCGGGCAGTACTTCTTCAGCTCGAGCCGGTCGGGGTCGTTGCGGCGGTTCTTGCGCGTGATGTAGTTGCGCTCCTTGCACTCGACGCACGCCAGCGTGATCTTCGGTCGGACATCGGTCTGCTTGGCCATCGTGCTGGCTCCTAGCCTTGTTGGTCGGGCGTCGTGCCCGGTCGCTGTCGAGGTGCAGCGGGGTGGTGCGAGTAGCGGAGGCCGGACTTGAACCGGCGACACAACGATTATGAGCCGTTTGCTCTACCAGGCTGAGCTACTCCGCCGAGCGGGCCGGGCCGCCCGGGCCGCCTGCGTGCAGCAACCCGTGCGGACGGACCGTCCAGAGCCCCCTTACGGAATCGAACCGTAGACCTTCTCCTTACCATGGAGACGCTCTGCCGACTGAGCTAAGGGGGCGTGAGCCCGAGAAGAATACAGGGCTCTCGGCACGCTCTGCACATCGGTTCGTGGGTCAAGCGGTGGCGAGTGCATCGACGGCGTACACGCCCCACACCAGCGCGCTGATGCCGATGGCGAACCAGGCCAGGATGCGTGCCATCCGTGCCTTGCCGGCGCCGCCGAGGAGGCCCCCCGATGCCCGGATCCGGCCCTCCGCCCGGTTGGCCATCACGAGCGCGATGGGTCCGAGGATCAGGCCCATCCCGCAGAACGAGAGCGCCAGGCCGATGATCGCCACCGTCTGAGCCGACTTGCGCGCCCGGGTCGACCCCGCCGCCGGGGCCGGGTGGTTGCGGCTGGGGGCGCGGCTGTGGCTGGGTCGGGGTCGCGGCTGCGGCTGCGGTTGCGCGGCTGGGGTTGCGGCTGCGGGCTGCGGCTGGGGCTGCGGCTGGGGCTGCTGCTTCGGGCGCGCGACAACGTCGGCGTAGATCGGCACCACGACCTGGCCGGCGTTGCTGGAGACGGTCACCGCTCCCTGGTGCCGGCCGGCCGCGCCGGTCAGGCGCAGCCGTAGCCGGTCGCCGTCGCGGTGCGCGGTGTAGAAGCCGCCGGTGGCCTGGTGCGACCAGTGCAGGTCACCGCCGCCCCCGGTGTTGACGATGCCCAGGACGACCTCCGTCTGCTGCCCCTCCCACAGCCGGCCGAACTGCGCCTCGGTGGGCAGCACCTGCAGGACCGGCCGCGGGCCGGTGGCCGTCGGCCGCACCGCCACGGTCACCCGGATGCTGTGCACGGCGCCGGTCGTGCGTTCGCGGACCAGCACCTTCCCCCGGTTGGACCCCGGCCGCGGGTGCAGCTGCAGCGTGATGCCGTCGGGTTCGGTGACGACGTCGAACCAGTCCGCGTCGGTCTGCGCCACCCAGTCGAGGGTCCCCTCGCCCAGGTTGTAGACGGCGACGTGCTCGTCCGGCAGCACCTCGTCGGCACCGACGTCGCGCAGGTCGATGGTGGTCTCGGACAGCGCCAGCACCGGGCGTCGCTGCTCGGGGATGTGGTCCTCCGGCACGCCCGAGGCCGTGCGGCTCGCCGGGCGGCTGGTGCTGCGCGCGATGCGCAGGTCGCGCTCGCCGTCGAACCGCTTCTGCGGAGACTGCTGCTGGTCGCCAGTGCGTCCTGCACGTACTCGAAGACCTCGGCCAGGTCGATGTAGCCGTCGTCGTCCCGGTCCGCCGCCTTGCCGAGCAGTGCGTCCACCAGGTGCGAGGTGAACAGGGATGCGCCGTTCTCGGCCGACGCGGCGTTCGCCAGCTCCCGACCGCGGCAGCTGGAGACCACGAACCGGCCCCGGCCGGCCAGGGACTCCGGGACGCGCCCGCCGCCGCCCTTGAACGCGCCGCTGTAGCAGCAGTCGAGCATGACGACGGTCGTCTCGGTGGGCGAGGCCGCCATGCAGTCGCTGACGAAGGTGTTGCTCACGGCGGTCGGCAGCAGCGCCGCCGAGTCCGAGTCGCTGGCGCACAGGTAGAGCCGGTCCTGCGCGTCGAGCATCCCGTGGCCGCTGTAGTAGAGCATCAGGACGTCGTCCCGGTGGGCGTCGGCGAAGAAGGTGTGGATCTCCTTCATCATCGAGCGCATCGGCTGCTCGAGGAGCACCCGGACGCTCTCCTCGCTGAACAGGCCGGTCTTGTCGTTGACCAGCGCGTGGTGCAGCAGCGTGACGTCCTTCTGCGGGCCCTCCAGCCGCGGCAGGTGGGCGGCGTCCTCCGCGAAGACCGAGTTGCCGATCAGGAGGGCGCGGTAGCGCTTCTCGCCCATGCGCCCTCCCCGATCCTGGCCGCGGCCGCCTCGGCGACCGGCCGGAGGGTGGCGGTGTCGATGGCGTCGCCGCGCACGGTGACCCGGTGGGTCTCGTCGCCCTCGGTCCACTCGATCTCGAGGGACCGCGCCCGGTCCCGGCGCAGCCACATCCGCAGCATCTCCACGGTCGCGGTCAGGACGCCGGCCTGGCCGAGGGCCACCACCAGCTCGGCCACGGTGCCCTTGGTGCCGGGCACCGGGTGATGCACGACCTCGGCCTCGTCGACCTCGCGGACCATGTCGTGCTCCAGCGCGGCGACCTGGGCCCGGAACGCCGGGTGGTCGTCGTCGAAGGCGTCGTGGTGCGCGTGCAGGCTCACCACGAGCGGCGTCGGGTCCACGGCCTCACCCCCTGACTGCATGGTGCGCGCGTCGCGCTGCGCGATCAAGGGAATCCGGAGAGTTCGTGCCCGAACGGGCAGCCCCGGAACGCGGACGACCCCCGACCGGCGAACCGGTCGGGGGTCGTCATCACGCGTGGCAGGTGAAGGATTCGAACCTTCGAAGGCATCGCCGACGGATTTACAGTCCGCTCCCATTGGCCGCTCGGGCAACCTGCCGGGTGTCCCGCGCGGGGACCCGGAGAGGATAGCGCGAGGCCGCGGACGCCCGACAATCAGCGGGTGGCTGCCTCCTCGTCGTCCGACGCGTCAGGCGCGTCGGGCGCGTCGGGCTGGCGTCGGTGCGCGTCGGATGCGGCCGGCGCGTCCGGTGCCGGGTCGTCCTTGGGGCGCAGGATCCCGGCCAGGCCGGCGACGCCGAGGGCCACCAGCACCACCGGGACGATCCACTGGCCGTCGAGGTCGAAGTCGCTGCCGACGTCGAGGATGTGCCCGAAGGCGATCCCGACGAAGACGAGCCCGGTGACGAGGGAGAACAGGTCGAGGTCATGACGTCGCACGGCGCACCTCCATGGAGCCGACGCCGAGCTCGGCGTCGATGACGAGGACAGCGGAGGACGGTGCCGAGCTCTCCGGGACCGTGAACCGCTCGGACAGGTCGGTGCCGTCGATGAGGTGCTCGCTGCGGCCGTCGAGGAACGCGTCCTCGGCTGTCCGGCCAGCTGCAGCTCGCCGGCCCGGACGTCGGCATTGACGAGCACGACGGCATCGGCCGGTAGGACGATCAGCAGGTCACCGATGCCATGGCGCACCTCGACCCGCTGCCGGCCCGCGGTGCTCAGGTCGAGGGCCGACAGGTCGAGGGTGGCCTCGCCGATCCCGAGCTTGTACTCCGAGCGCAGCTGACCGACGGTCTGCGGGTCCCAGGTCCGGTCGCCGACGCCACCGCGCACCTGCACGCCGGAGATCGAGGCGACCGACGCGAGCAGCACGAGGACGACACCGACCACGACGAGCCCGCGAGCCCGCCCGATGAACGCGCCGACCAGCAGCCCGCCACCGACGACGGCCAGCGCCGCGGCGATGACGACCCGAGCCGGCACGTCCGAGTCGGTGGCCGCGTTCCAGCCGACGAGCAGCCCCACGACGATCAGGGCGATGCACAGCGTGACGCGACCCAGGATCGACCGCTCCTTGGGCGGAGCGGGCGGCGGCGGAGGCGGCGGCGGCGCGTAGACCGGGTAGCCGGGGCCGCCCGGCGGCGGCGGCAGCGGCGCGGTCGGTGCGTACGACGACGACACCGGCGTGTAGGCGGCGCGGCGCCGAGTAGGCGGTGCCCGGCGTCTGGCCGTAGGCACCCGGCTCGGGGGCCGGGGCGGCCGGCTGCTCGGCCGAGGCCGGCGCGGCGACCGGCGGGCGGTTCCCGTTGCGCAGCAGCAGGACCACGAGGACCGACACCACGATCAGGACGCCGAGGCCGCCGAGGCCCGGCCCGCTGTCGAGCAGCGTGCCGGTGGCGGCGAGACCGACCACGAGCACCACGACGATGGCGAGCACGGTGGACAGCGAGCTGTTCGACCGTCCGTGGAACAGCCGCTCGCCCTCGGACTCGGTCTCCCCGTCCTCGGGGACGAGCAGCCAGCCCAGCGCGTAGAGCAGCAGGCCGGAGCCGCCGAAGACGGCCAGGACGACGAAGAGGATCCGGACGATGAGGGGGTCGATGCCGGCGTACCGGCCGATGCCGCCGGAGACACCGGCGATCTTGCGGTCGGTCCGGCTGCGGCGCAGCGTGGACAGCGGCGGGTAGCCGGTGCGTGGCTGCTCGGTCGGCGTGCTGAAGTCTGTGGACATGGACCCATCGTGGCCACCGGCGGGGCTCCTGCCATCAGGTGACATCCCTGGGAGCACCCTGGTCGCACCCTGACCGTCCCTCCGGCTGCCACCTGATGCCGCCGGCACCGCTCAGGAGGGAGGATCAGGTGGTGAGCACCTCCCAGGACGCGCCCCCGACCGCGCCGCCGCGGCTGTACCGCAGCAGCGACGGCCGGGTGCTGGCCGGCGTCGCCCGCGGGCTGGCCGACCACCTCGGGGTCGACGTGCTCTACGTCCGGCTGGCGTTCGTGCTGCTGGCCGCGGCGGGCGGCGCGGGGGTGCTGGCGTACGGGCTGTTCTGGGTGTTCGCGCCGCAGAACCCCTACGAGCCGGAGGCGCCGCGCGACCGCGAGCGGGACCTCACGGTGCTGCTCGCCCTGGGCTCGCTGACCGTCGGCGGCCTGCTGCTGCTGTCGGCGCTGGGCATCGGCCTGAGCCCCGGGCTCGCCGTGCCGCTGGTCGCGGTGGGCGTCGGCGTCAGCATCCTCTGGCGGCAGGCCGACGACGACTCCCGGGCCCGGTGGCGAGCGGCCACCGGCACCCACCGGCTGTCCGGCGCCGCCCGGGCCGGTGCAGGCGTCGCGCTGGTGCTCCTCGGCGGTGGGGCGATCCTGGTCGGTCCCGCGGACCTGGACGGCACCTCCGGCGGCGTCGTGGCTGCGCTTGTTGTCGCGGCCGGCCTGGCGCTGGTGAGCAGCCCGTGGTGGGTGCGGATGGCGCGCGACCTGACGGCCGAGCGCAGCGCGCGGATCCGCGAGCAGGAGCGCGCCGAGGTGGCCGCGCACGTGCACGACTCGGTGCTGCACACGCTGACCCTGATCCAGCGACACGTCGACGACCCGCGCGAGGTGACCCGGCTGGCCCGCGCCCAGGAGCGCGAGCTGCGCGGCTGGCTCTACCGGCCGCAGGCGGACGCCGCCCAGAAGCTCGCGGCCGCGCTTCGAGCAGGCCGCCGCCGAGGTCGAGGACGCCCACGGCGTCGCGATCGAGGTCGTCGTCGTCGGCGACTGCCCGGTCGACGAGCGGCTGGCCGCGCTGCGCGACGCCGCGCGGGAGGCGCTGGTGAACGCGGCGAAGTACGCCGAGGGCGCGCCGGTGTCGCTCTACGCCGAGGTCGAGCCGGAGCAGGTCACCGTGTTCGTGCGCGACCGCGGGCCCGGCTTCGACCCGGACGCCGTGCCGGCCGACCGGCTCGGCCTCCGGCAGTCGGTCCGCGGCCGGATGGACCGCAACGGGGGCTCGGCCGTCGTACGTTCCTCTCCGGGGGACGGCACCGAGATCCAGCTCGAGATGCCCCGCCAGACCAGGAGCGCACCGTGACCGACCAGCCGAGCGAACCGCCCAGTCCGACGTCCGCCGTGCGGGTGGTGCTCGTCGACGACCACCGGATGTTCCGCTCCGGGGTGCGCGCCGAGCTGGCCGCGGTCGACGACGGGGTCGAGGTCGTCGGCGAGGCCGAGGACGCCCAGCAGGCCGTCGCGGTCATCAAGGCCTCGCTGCCGGACGTCGTGCTGCTCGACGTCCACCTGCCCGGTGGTGGCGGCCGCGCGGTGCTGCAGGAGCTGGTGACCGAGCTGCCCGACGTGAAGTTCCTCGCGCTGTCGGTCAGCGACGCGCCGGAGGACGTGATCGCGGTCGTCCGCGGCGGCGCCCGCGGCTACGTCACCAAGTCGATCACCGGGCCGGAGCTGGCCGCGGCGGTACGCCGGGTGGCCGACGGCGACGCGGTCTTCTCGCCGCGGCTGGCCGGCTTCGTGCTCGACGCGTTCGCGGCCACCACCGACGTCGCCGAGGTGGACGAGGACCTGGACCGGCTCTCGCAGCGGGAGCGCGAGGTGCTGCGGCTGATCGCGCGCGGCTACACCTACAAGGAGGTGGGCAAGGCGCTGTTCATCTCGGTGAAGACCGTCGAGACCCACGTCTCCGCGGTGCTGCGCAAGCTGCAGCTGTCGAACCGCCACGAGCTGACCCGCTGGGCCACCGCCCGCCGCCTGGTCTAGCTGGCTAGCAGCGGAAGTCGGCGTCGAAGCCGTTGCGCAGGAACTGGCTCAGCTTCACCGGGCCGCCGGTGAACGACCAGGACCGGTGGCAGTGCTTGCGGGCCGACCGCGCGGTGCCGACGCCGGCGTACCAGACCGGAGCCCGGTCCAGGCTGGCCCCGCCGGTGATGCGCTGCCACTGGTGCGCGGTGCTGTAGACGCCGACGGTCCGGACGCCGCGGCGCTGGAGCAGCGTCTTCATGCCCGCGCAGCACGGCGGTGTCGTTGCGCAGGAACTTGCGCCGCTCGCCGTACTCCAGCGACTCCCAGGTGTTGTGCATCTCGACGTCCAGCCACCAGGCGCTGCGGGTGACGTCCGGGGCGCCGACCGACGCGGCGGCGGCCTTGGCCCGGCGCAGCGAGTCCTTGGCGGAGTTCCAGCCGTAGTCGAACGCGCAGGCCTGGGAGTCGGGCTTGCTCCGGGTGCAGTGCCGCGGCGCGCGCTGCCCGAGCGGCCAGTAGCTGGACAGCTTGGGGCCGGGGTTGGCGGTGTTGACGTAGTACGCCGGACGGCCGAAGGCACCGGCCCAGACGATCTGCTCGGCCAGGCACGGGTTGGGGTCGAACGGCTTGCCGCCGTCGACGCCGACGATGCCGAAGTCCGAGCCGGTGGGCAGGGCCGCACCGCACTGCGGGTACGAGACGTCGTTGCCGCGCTCGCGCGCCGTCAGCTGCACCGGTGCGGCGGTCGCCGTGGCCGGCGCGACGAGCAGGCCGGCCGCCGCCACGGCGGTGGCCGCCAACGCGCTGATGAACGTACGTCGGCCGGTCAGCCGCATGCGGTCCCCCCAGGTCGAAATGTCCGGTTCGGGGACCTTACCGGAGCGGTCGAAGCGTCGCCATCGGCGTCGTATAGCGTCGGGCCATGGCTGACTCGTCCTTCGACATCGTGAGCAAGGTCGACCACCAGGAGGTCGACAACGCGCTGAACCAGACCGCCAAGGAGATCTCCCAGCGGTTCGACTTCAAGAACGTCGGCGCCTCCATCAAGTGGTCCGGCGAGGCGATCCGGATGGAGGCGAACAGCGAGGAGCGCGTCAAGGCGATCCTCGACGTCTTCGAGACCAAGCTGATCAAGCGCGGCATCTCGCTGAAGTCGCTGAAGAAGGGCGACCCGACGCTGTCGGGCAAGGAGTACTACCTGGTCTGCGAGATCGAGCAGGGCATCTCGAGCGAGAACGCCAAGAAGGTCTCGAAGCTGATCCGGGACGAGGGCCCGAAGTCGGTCAAGGCGCAGATCCAGGGCGAGGAGCTGCGGGTCAGCTCGAAGAGCCGCGACGACCTGCAGGCCGTGCAGGCGCTGGTCAAGGGCGCCGAGCTCGACTTCGCGGTGCAGTTCGTCAACTACCGCTGAGCGCAGTCAGCGGTGGTAGCCGGCCATCTGCTCGAGGCGGGCGATCCGCTCGGCCATCGGCGGGTGGGTCGAGAACAGCTTCGCGACACCCTCGCCGCGGAACGGGTTGGCGATCATCAGCGAGCTGGTCGTCTGCAGCCCCGGCTCGGGCGGCAGCGGCAGCGCGCGGGTGCCCAGCTCGAGCTTGCGCAGGGCGCTGGCCAGCGCCAGCGGGTCGCCGGTGACCTGGGCGCCGGACGCGTCGGCCTGGTACTCCCGGGACCGGCTGATCGCCATCTGGATCAGCCCGGCGGCGACCGGGCCGAGGATCAGCACGGCCAGCGCGCCCAGCGGGCCGGGGCCGTCGTCGTCGTCGCTGCGGCCGATCGGCAGCAGGTACGCCAGGTAGCCGAGGTACATGATCACGCTGGCCAGCCCGGCCGCGACCGAGGAGATCAGGATGTCGCGGTTGTAGACGTGCGAGAGCTCGTGGCCGAGCACGCCGCGCAGCTCGCGCTCGTCGAGCAGCCCGAGGATGCCCTCGGTGCAGCAGACGGCGGCGTTGCGCGGGTTGCGGCCGGTGGCGAAGGCGTTCGGGGCGTTGGTCGGCGACACGTAGAGCCGCGGCATCGGCTGCCGCGCGGCGGTCGAGAGCTCGCCGACGATGCGGTACATCGCGGGCTGCTCGGCCTCGCTGACCGGGCGGGCCCGCATCGAGCGCAGGGCGAGCTTGTCGCTGAAGAAGTAGGCGAACCCGTTGGTGCCGAGCGCGATGACGAACGCGATGGTGAGGCCGGTCGGGCCGCCGAGCCACTGGCCGACGAGCAGGATCAGGCCGGACAGCAGGGCGAGCAGGGCTGCGGTCTTGACGCCGTTGGCGTGGCGGTGCACGGATGCTCCTCGAACAGGGTACCGGCGGCGGGCTTCGTGTGTCAGAACGAGCCCGCCGATCGGTGGCGTTCCCCGTTCGCGCTCAGCCGAAGCGCAGCACCAGGCCGGGAGCCACCGACAGCCACAGAGCGGCGCCCAGGGTGAGCCCGATGGCCAGCCCGTCCGACCAGGAGATGCGGTACGACGGCGGCCGGACGTGCCGCTCGTGGCGGCCGTACAGCGACGCCGCCCAGGCCAGGTAGTAGTACAGGCCGATCACCACGTTGACCGCCATCACGACCGCCAGCCAGCCCACGCCCTGGTCGACCGGTGCCCGGAAGACGACGACCTTGGCGAACAGGCCGAGCAGCCCGGGCGGCAGGCCGGCGAGGCAGGCCAGGAAGAACGCCAGCGCGAACGCGGTCAGCGGCTCGGTGCGCCCGAGCGCGCGGTAGTCGGAGAGCAGGTTCGCCTCCCGGTGCCGGCCGACCAGCGTCACGACGGCGAACGCGCCGAGGTTCATCACGCCGTACGCGAGCACGTAGGCGACCGTCGCCGGCAGGACGTCCTCGACGTTGCCGACCGACGCCGAGCCGAGCGGCACCAGCATGTAGCCGGACTGCGCGACCGACGACCAGGCCAGCAGCCGGACCGCCTGCTTCTGCCGCAGCGCGGCCAGGTTGCCGACGGTCATGGTCAGCGCGGCCACCACCGCCAGCAGCGGCCCCCACACGTCGGCGTACGGCGCGAAGCCGACGGTCAGCAGCAGCGCGAGCCCGACGAAGCCGGCCGCCTTGGACACCACCGAGAGGTACGCCGCGACCGGCACCGGCGCGCCCTCGTAGGTGTCCGGCGCCCAGAAGTGGAACGGCACCGCCGCGACCTTGAAGCCGAACCCGGCCAGCGCCAGCACCACGCCGAGCAGCAGCAGCGGCTCGCGGCTGGCCGGGGTCGTCCAGCGAGGTGGCGATCCGGTCGAGGTGCACCTGGCCGGTGACGCCGTAGACCAGGCTGAGCCCGAACAGCATCACCGCGGTGGAGACCACCGAGACGAGGAACAGCTTGAGCGCCGCCTCGCTGGCCCGGCCGTCGTACCGGCGCAGCGCGACCAGGGCGAAGGCGGGCAGCGACACCACCTCGAGGCTGACCACCAGGGTCAGGACGTCGCGGCTGGCCGCCAGCGCGAGCGCGCCGGACACCGAGGCCAGCAGCAGGAACCAGTACTCCCCCGGCGGGATGCCGCCGAGCCGCACGGTGTCCAGCGACAGCAGCACGACGACCACCGCGCCGGCGAGCACCAGCGCCTGGAACACCAGGGTGAGGTCGTCGACGACGTACGAGCAGGCGGGCAGCACGAGCCCGTCGCCCGGCACGCAGAACGTCTCGCGGCGTTCACCGACGAGCGGCACCAGCAGCGCCATCGCGCCGACCAGGCCGAGCGCCGCCAGCCAGCCGGTCACCTGCCGGCGGGCTGGCGGCAGGAACGCGTCGAGGACGAGCAGCACGATCGCGAGCGACGGCGACGAGCAGCGGCGCGGCGATGGCCAGGTAGTCGACGTCCTGCACCGAGGTGGGCATCACGAGCCACCCATCAGCCGGCGTACGACGGGATCGGTCGCGTCCAGCAGCCACCCGGGCCACAGCCCGAACGCGACGACCAGCAGCACGACCGGCGACCAGACCGCGAGCTCGTACGTCGACGCGTCGCGCAGCAGGACGGCGTCCTTCCAGGCCTGGAACGACGTGCCCTGCGCGACCCGGCGGATGACCATCGCGAAGTACGTCGTGGTGAGCACGACGCCCACGCCGGCGAGCGCCATCAGCAGCAGGTAGTAGCCGCGGGACAGCTCCGGCGCCGGGTCGAACGCGCCGAGCAGCACCAGCATCTCGCCCCAGAAGCCGGCCAGGCCGGGCAGCCCGAGGCTGGCGACCGCGGCGAACGCGAGCAGCCCGCCGAGCCGCGGCATCCGTTCGTAGAGGCCGCCGCCGAGGACGTCGAGGTCCGCGGTGTGGTGCCGGTCCTTGATCGCACCGGCCAGGAAGAACAGCAGGCCGGTGATCAGGCCGTGCGCGATGTTGGCGAAGAGCGCGCCGTTGATGCCGACCGGCGTCAGCGTCGAGATGCCGAGCAGCACGAAGCCCATGTGCCCGACGCTGGAGAACGCGATCAGCCGCTTGAGGTCGCGCTGCGCGAGGCAGGCGAGCGAGCCGTAGAGGATGCCGACGACGGCGAGCGCCCCGAGGAACGGCGCGAACAGCTCGGCGCCCTCCGGGCACGATCGGCAGCGCGATGCGGACCAGGCCGTAGGTGCCCATCTTCAGCAGCACGCCGGCGAGCAGCACCGACCCGACGGTCGGGGCGGCGGTGTGCGCGTCCGGCAGCCAGGAGTGCAGCGGCCACATCGGCGCCTTGACCGCGAGGCCGAGTGCGAGCGCCAGGAACGCGATGACCTGGGTGCGGTGGCGTCAGCCCGTCGCCGGCTCGGGCCGTGAGCACCGACGATGTCGAAGGTGCCGGCGGTCAGGCCGACCAGCAGGATGCCGAGCAGCATCACCGCGCTGCCGAGCAGCGTGAAGAGGATGAAGATGTTGGCCGCGCGCAGCCGGCCGCCGGGCACCTTGTCGTCGCCCCACAGCGCGATGACGAACCACATCGGCACGAGCACGACCTCGAAGAACACGAAGAACAGCAGCAGGTCGAGCGCGACGAACGTGCCGAGCATGCCGACCTCGAGCAGGAGCAGCAGCCCGACCAGCGCGCGGAGCCGACCGGCCTCGGGCCGCACCCGCAGCAGGTAGACCATGCACAGGAAGGTGAGCAGCGCGGTCAGCAGCACCAGCGGCGAGGAGATGCCGTCGATGCCGAGGTGGAACCGCAGCCCGAGGTCGGGCACCCAGGTCTCGTCGGTCTCCGGCGTGGTCGCGGCCGCCCAGATCGAGACGCCGAGGGTCGCGGCCGTCACGACGACGCCGAGCCAGACGGCGATCCGGTCGGCCAGCCGCGGCGGCAGCAGGAGCAGCGCGACCGAGCCGGCCAGCGGCACCGCGAGCAGCAGCGGGAGCACCCAGTCGCTCACGGTGTTCATGTCAGGACCACCACCCCGGCGACGATGAGCAGCGACGCCGGCGAGCAGCCCGGTGAGGTACGACGTGCACGTTGCCCGCTGGGTCCGCGCCACCACGCCGGCCAGCAGCTTGGCGCCGCGGCCGGAGCCGAGCACCGCGGCGAGACCACGGTGTCGTCGGTCTCGCGCACTGCGCGGCGCGGCCACGCGCACCGGCCGCACGAACGCCCGGTCGTACAGGTTGTCGACGTAGAACGCGTGCACCAGGGCGCGGTGCCCGCGGAGCCGCGCGCGTCGGGTCGGCCGCCGGTGCGCGTCGCCAGACCCGCCACACGGCGCCGGCGCCGAGCGCGACCAGCAGCACGGAGATGACCGAGGTGACCAGGTGCGGTGCCAGGTCGGGCGCTCGAAGTCGGTGAACTGACCCGGGCTCGAGCGCCTCCAGCCAGCCGCCGATCGACGTCCAGTGGCGAACCGGTCGCGCATCATGGCCAGCAGCCCGACCAGCACCGACGGCACGGCGAGCAGCGACCAGCGGCCAGCGCATCGCCGGCGACGGCTCGTGCGCGGCAACGCCGGCCGCGCGGCCGGTCGAAGAACGTCATCAGCCACAGCCGGGTCGACGTAGGCCGCGGTGACCGCGACCGTGAGCAGGCCGACGACGAGCACCAGCCAGCCGGCCCAGGAGCCGACCGGCCCCTCGTGCAGCGCGGTCTCCTCGGCCGCGCCGAGCACCGCCTCCTTGGAGAAGAAGCCGGCGAACGGCGGCACGCCGGCCAGCGCCGCCAGGCCGACGCGTCATCGTCGCGAAGGTGACCGGCATCAGCCGGCGCAGGCCGCCCATGTCCGGCATCAGGTTGGTGCCGACGGCGTGGATGACCGAGCCGGCGGCGAGGAACAGCAGCGCCTTGAACGCGGCGTGGGTGAGCAGGTGGAAGCCAGCGGCAGCCGCCGAGCCGACCGCGAGCCCGGCGAGCATGTAGGCGAGCTGGCTGACCGTCGAGTAGGCGAGCACCCGCTTGATGTCGTCCTGGGCCAGCGCGGCGAGCGCCGCCGCCGAGCATCGTGATCGCAGGCGATCACCGCCATCACGGCCAGCGTCGTCGGCGCGACGAGGAACACGTCGTACAGCCGGGCGACGAGGTAGATGCCGGCGGCCACCATCGTCGCCGCGTGGATCAGCGCGCTGATCGGCGTCGGGCCGGCCATCGCGTCCGGCAGCCAGGTGTGCAGCGGGAACTGCGCCGACTTGCCGACCACGCCGCAGAGCAGCAGCAGGGTCGCGATCGTCGCCGTCCGCTCGGAGAAGTCCGTCGTCGAGCACGCGGTGATGCTGAACGACCCGGCCTCGGTCGCCGAGCGACGAAGATGCCGAACAGGAAGCCGACGTCACCGAGCCGGGTGACGACGAACGCCTTGACCGCGCCGGCGCGGGCGCCTCCTGCTCCCAGTGGTGGCCGATCAGGAAGTAGGAGCAGACGCCCATCACCTCCCAGCCGACCAGCAGCACCATCAGGTCGTCGGCGAAGACGACGAGCAGCATCGCGGCGGTGAACAGCGAGACGAACGCGGCGTACGACGAGTAGCGCGGGTCGCCCTTGAGGTAGGCCGTCGAGTAGACCTGCACGGCCAGGGCGACGACGCGTGACCGCCAGCGACACGAACGCGGCGAAGCCGTCGACGCGCAGGTCGAGCCCGAGGTCGACCGAGCCGGTCGGCACCGACCCGAGCTGCGCGCTGCTCGACCCAGCGCGACTCGGCGCGGCGCCGGGCCGGCGATCGCCCGCGCGACCAGCGACGACGGTCGCGCCCAGCGCGACGGTCGTGCCGGCGATCGCCGACCGGGACGACGAGCCGCGGCCACTGCCGGCCACCGAGCAGGCCGAGCGACGGCGGCGAGCGCCGGCGCGAGCAGCGCGACGTAGACCGGCGTCACGGCACCGGCTCCTCGGCGTCGGCTCGTGCGAGCTCGTGCAGCTCGTCGAGCTGGGTGGTCTCGCGGTTGCGGAAGACGAGCAGCACGATGGCCAGCCCGAGCCCGATCTCGGCGGCGGCGATGGTGATGACGAACAGCGTGAAGACCTGGCCGGCGAGCAGCTCGTCGCGCAGCCAGACGTCGAACGCGACCAGGTTGAGGTTGACGGCGTTGAGCATCAGCTCGACCGCCATCAGCACCAGGATCGCGTTGCGCCGGGCGAGCACGCCGTAGACGCCGATGCGAGAACAGCAGCGCGACAGCACCACCGGCATGAGCAGCGGCATCAGCGGCGCTCCGCCGGCTCGCGCTCCCCGTCGTCGGGCGGGCCGATGTCGCGGCGGGACAGCACGATCGCGCCGACCAGCGCGGCGAGCAGCAGCACCGAGAGCACCTCGAACGGCAGCACCCAGGCGCGGAAGATGGCCTCGCCGGCCGAGGCCGACGAGCCGCGCACGGGTCGTCGCCGAGCTCGATGCGCTCGCCGCGGAAGCGCGTCGACCGCGGCGACGACGCAGCACGCCGCCGGCCGCGAGCGCGACGACGGCCGCGGCCGACCCGCTGCGCCGGCGGCGCGTCGAGGTCGGCCGAGACGCCGATCGGCGCGCGGGTGAGCATCAGCCCGAACAGCAGCAGCACGACGACCGCGCCGACGTAGATGAGCACCTGCACCCAGGCGACGAACTCGGCGGACAGCAGCAGGTAGCAGCCGGCGACCGCGCCGAGCGTGACCACCAGCCAGAGCGCGGCGTGCACGAGCTGCTGGGTGGTGACCACGAGCAGCGCGGCGGCCGACCGCGACCACGCCGAGCAGGCCGAACAGGACCTCGACCAGGCTCACGGCTCGACGACCTCCGGCCGCGTGCGCCGCTCTGCCGGCGGCTGCCTCGTCCGCGCTGCGCCTTGTCGGCCGCCTTGTGCGCGGCGTCGAGCTCCTTCGGGCGTACGCCGTGCTCGTCGTGGGCCGGCGGCGGCGGGACGGTCGACATCCACTCGCCGCAGCCGGTCCTTGCTCGTGGGTCAGGTCGCGGATGTCGAGCTCGGCGTACTCGAACTCCGGCGACCAGAACAGCGCGTCGAACGGGCAGACCTCGATGCAGATGCCGCAGTACATGCACAGCGAGAAGTCGATGGCGAAGCGGTCGAGCACGTTGCGCTGCCGCTCGCGGCCGCCCTCGGCGGCGCCGGGATCGTCTCCTTGTGCGAGTCGATGTAGATGCACCAGTCGGGGCACTCGCGGGCGCACAGCATGCAGACCGTGCAGTTCTCCTCGAGCAGCGCGATGACGCCGCGGCTGCGCGGCGGCAGCTCGGGCTTGACGTCGGGGTACTGCTGCGGTGACCGCGCGCCGGCTCATCGTGTTGCAGCGTCACGGCCAGGCCCTTGGCCAGTCCGGTGCCGGGAACCTTCATGTCGCCACCACCACCACTCCGGTCAGTGCGAGCTGGGCGAGCGCCAGCGGCACCAGGCCCTGCCAGGCGAGCCGCTGCAGCTGGTCCTCGCGCAGCCGCGGGTAGGCCACCCGCAGCCAGATCACGACGAACGCCAGCGCGAACGTCTTGACCAGCGTCCAGAGCCAGCCGAGCTGGCTCGCGAACGGGCCCTGCCAGCCGCCGAGGAACAGCACCGTCGTCAGCGCGCACAGCACGACGATGCCGGCGTACTCGGCGAGCAGGAACAGCGCGAACCGCAGGCCGGTGTACTCGGTGTACGGCGCCGAAGATGATCTCGGAGTCGGCCACCGGCATGTCGAACGGCGGCCGCTGCAGCTCGGCCAGCCCGGCGACGAAGAACACCACCGCGCCCGGGCAGCTGCCAGAGCAGCCACCACGGCTCCCACGCCTCGACGATCCCGGACAGCGACAGCGTGCCGGCCGCCATCGCGACCGACGCGGCGGCGAGCACGAACGGCAGCTCGTAGGCCAGCAGCTGGGCGGCGCTGCGCAGCCCGCCGAGCAGCGAGAACTTGTTGGCGCTGGCCCAGCCGGCCATCAGCGAGCCGAGCACGCCGACGCCCATCACGGCGAGCACGAAGAACAGGCCGGCGTCGAGGTCCTGGCCGACCAGTCCGGCGACCGACCGGGATGGCGACCAGCGACGACCAGGTAGGGGATCAGCGCGACGGCGGGCGCCAGCTTGAAGACCGCGCGGTCGGCGGCCGCCGGGACGACGTCCTCCTTCTGCGCGAACTTCACGCCGTCGGCGACGAGCTGCGCCCAGCCGTGGAAGCCGCCGGCGTACATCGGGCCGACCCGGCTCTGCATGTGCGCCATCACCTTGTGCTCGGTCTGGCCGACGAGCAGCGGCAGCGTGAGGAACGCGCCGAGCACCAGCACCAGCCGCAGCGACGACCTCGAGCAGCTCGCTCATCGCCTCGCGCACGCCGGGCGGTCGCGGGCCCCACTCGTCCGGGTCGGGGACGCCGGGCGGCAGGGTCTTGCGCCGGCTCGGCGGCCGCGCCCTCGTCGGACTCCCCCGGCTCCTTGGCGCCCGGCCACGCCTTGGCGACGCGGGCCGCCAGCACGAAGTCCTTGCGCAGCGGGTGGCCCTCGAAGCCGTCCGGCAGCAGCAGCGGCACGAGGTGCGGGTGGCCGTCGAAGTCGACGCCGAACATCTCGTAGGTCTCGCGCTCGTGCCAGGCCGCGCCGGCGTAGACGCCGGTCGCCGTGGCCAGCGACGGCCGGCCTCCGGGACGCGGGTGCGCACGAGCAGGTGCTCGCGGCGGTCCACCGACCAGCAGGTGGGCGACGACGTCGAAGCCGGGTCGTCGGCCGCGTCGGTCTGGTCGACCGCGGTCAGCCAGTCGAAGTAGGTGAAGCCGAGCTCGTCGCGGGCGGCGGTCAGCGCGGCGACCCAGGAGGTCGGCGGGACGTCGACGGTGACCTGCCCGTACGCCGACTCGACCCGGGCCTGCTCGCCGAACCGCGCGGCGATCTCGCTCGGCGCAGCGGTCATGCGTCGTCGCCGCGACCGGGGATCGACGGCGATCGGGCCGCGCGGCCCGCGTGCGGCGCGGTAGCGGTCGGCCAGCGACTCGGCGGCGATCTTCTCCTGCAGCTTGAGGATGCCCTGCAGCAGCGCCTCGGGGCGCGGCGGGCAGCCGGGCACGTAGACGTCGACCGGGATGATCTGGTCGACGCCCTTGGTGACGCAGTAGGAGTCCCAGTAGGGGCCGCCGGAGTTGGAGCAGGCGCCGAAGCGAGATGACGTACTTGGGCTCGGGCATCTGCTCGTAGAGCCGCTTGACCGCCGGCGCCATCTTGTCGGTGACCGTGCCGGAGACGACCATCAGGTCGGCCTGGCGCGGGCCGGGCGCGAACGGGATGACGCCGAGCCGGATGAAGTCGTGCCGCGACATCGAGGAGGCGATGAACTCGATCGCGCAGCAGGCCAGGCCGAAGTTGAAGACCCACAGGCTGTAGCGGCGGCCCCAGTTGAGGACCAGCCGCATCGGCTCGGGCGCGAGCCGCTGCAGCGCCGCCGCTGGGCGGGCCGAGCGGTCGGGCGCGGGCAGGTCTACCGTCCACGCCAGCACCCCCTTGCGCCAGGCGTAGAGCAGCCCGACGCGCGAGGAAGCCGAGGAAGACGAACATCTCGACCAGCGTGGTCGACGCCGAACCCGGGGCGGCGAAGACCGTCGCCCACGGGAACAGGAAGATCGCGTCGACGGCGAAGACCACGTAGAGGTAGGCGTAGACGTAGTAGCGGACGTGGGTCTGCGCCCAGCCCTCGCCGACCGGGTCGACGCCGCACTCGTAGGTGAGGCCCTTCTCGCCGCCGGGCACGGTGGGCCGCAGCAGCCGGTTGGCCCGAAGGCCACGGTGACGAAGCACGACGCCGACGAGCAGGACCAGGCCGACCAGGGCGTAGCCGCCGTAGAAGCCCTCCATCGTCGCCTCCCTCGATCGTGCTGGCGGGTTCGAGTCTTGTCAGCGGCCGCGAGTCTAGGGCGCGCGAGCAACCTACGGCGACGTAGGCATGAGGGTCGATGGCCGAAGGACGTGCAGCAGCTCGACCGGGTGATCATCCGCTTCGCCGGCGACTCCGGCGACGGCATGCAGCTCACCGGCGACCGGTTCACCACCGAGACGGCGTCCTTCGGCAACGACCTGTCGACGCTGCCGAACTTCCCCGCCGAGATCCGGGCCCCGGCCGGGACGCTGCCCGGGCGTCTCGGCGTTCCAGCTGCACTTCGCCGACCACGACATCATGACCCCGGGCGACGCGGCCGACGTGCTGGTCGCGATGAACCCGGCGGCGCTGAAGGCCAACCTCGGCGACCTGCCGCGCGGCGCCGACATCATCGTCAACACCGACGAGTTCACCAAGCGCAACCTGGCCAAGGTCGGCTACGACGGCCAACCCGCTCGAGGACGGCTCGCTGGACGGCCTACACGCGTCCACGCCGGTCGGCCTGACCTCGATGACCGTCGAGGCGCTCAAGGACTTCGGCCTCTCCAGGAAGGAGGCCGAGCGGGCGAAGAACATGTTCGCCCTCGGGCTGCTGTCCTGGCTGTACCACCGGCCCACCGAGGGCACCGAGGCGTTCCTCGAGGCCAAGTTCGCCAAGCAAGCCGCGAGATCCTGCAGGCCAACGTCGCCGCGTTCCAGGCGGGCTGGAACTTCGGCGAGACCACCGAGGACTTCGCGGTCTCCTACGAGGTCGCGCCGGCCACGCATGCCCGCCGGGCACCTACCGCAACATCTCCGGCAACCTCGCGCTGTCCTACGGGCTGATCGCCGCCTCGCAGCGGGCCGGGCTGCCGCTGTTCCTCGGCTCGTACCCGATCACCCCGGCCTCCGACATCCTGCACGAGCTGAGCAAGCACAAGAGCTTCGGCGTGCGGACCTTCCAGGCCGAGGACGAGATCGCCGGCGATCGGCGCGGCGCTGGGCGCGGCGTTCGGCGGCGCGCTCGGCGGTGACCACCGACCTCCGGGCCCGGGCGTCGCGCTGAAGTCCGAGACGATCGGGCTGGCGGTCGTCGCTGGAGCTGCCGCTGATCATCGTCGACGTCCAGCGCGGCGGCCCCTCGACCGGGCTGCCGACCAAGACCGAGCAGGCCGACCTGCTGCAGGCGATGTTCGGCCGCAACGGCGAGGCGCCGGTGCCGATCGTGGCGCCGCGCTCGCCCGGCGGACTGCTTCGACGCCGCCCTGGAGGCCGCCCGGATCGCCACGACCTACCGCGACGCCGGTGTTCCTGCTCTCCGACGGCTACCTCGCCAACGGCTCCGAGCCGTGGCGGATCCCCGACGTCGACGACCTGCCCGACCTGCGGCGTCGAGTTCGCCACCGAGCCCAACCACGACGCTGGACGCGACGGCACCGAGGTGTTCTGGCCCTACAAGCGCGACCCGGAGACGCTGGCCCGGCCGTGGGCGGTCCCGGGCACCGCCGGGCCTCGAGCACCGCATCGGCGGCATCGAGAAGGCCGACGGCACCGGCAACATCTCCTACGACCCGGCCAACCACGACCTCATGGTCCGCACCCGCCAGGCCAAGGTCGACGGCATCGCCGCGACGATCCCGCCGCTGGAGGTCGACGACCCGACCGGCGGCGCGCGGCGTGCTGGTGCTGGGCTGGGGCTCGACCTACGGCCCGATCGCCGCGGCCTGCCGGCTGGTCCGCGCCGACGGGCGTCGAGGTCGCCCAGGCCCACCTGCGCCACCTCAACCCGTTCCCGGCCAACCTCGGCGAGGTGCTGCGCGCGCTACGACAAGGTCCTGATCCCGGAGATGAACCTCGGGTCAGCTCGCGCCAGCTCGATGCTGGTCCGCGCCAAGTACCTCGTCGACGCGCATCGGCTACAACCAGGTCCGCGGCCTGCCGTTCAAGGCCGAGGAGCTGGCCGACGTGATCACAGTGAGACGTGCCAGCGAGGACTGCAGTCGACACCGTGACAGCCGCGGACGACCGCAGGGCTTCCCTGCCCTCGACCTGGTGCCCAAGGCCGACGAGCAAGCAGTCCACCAAGGACTTCAAGACCGACCAGGAGGTGCGCTGGTGCCCGGGCTGCGGTGACTACGCGATCCTCGCCGCGGTGCAGGGTTCATGCCCGAGCTCGGCCTGGCGCCGGGAGAACATCGTCTTCGTCTCCGGCATCGGCTGCTCGTCGCGCTTCCCGTACTACATGAACACCTACGGGATGCACTCGATCCACGGCCGCGCCCCGGCGATCGCGACCGGCCTGGCCACCTCGCGCCCCGACCTGTCGGTCTGGGTCGTCACCGGTGACGGCGACGCGCTGTCCATCGGCGGCAACCACCTGATCCACGCCCTGCGGCGCAACGTCAACCTCAAGATCCTGCTGTTCAACAACCGGATCTACGGGCTGACCAAGGGCCAGTACTCCCCGACCTCCGAGGTCGGCAAGATCACCAAGTCGACGCCGATGGGCTCGCTGGACTCGCCCGTTCAACCCGGTCTCGCTCGCGCTCGGCGCCGAGGCGTCCTTCGTCGCGCGGACCGATCGACTCCGACCGCAAGCACCTCACCTCGGTGCTGCGCGCGGCCGCCGCCCACCAGGGCACGGCGCTGGTGGAGATCTACCAGAACTGCAACATCTTCAACGACGGCGCGTTCGAGCCCCTCAAGGACCCGGAGACCCGCGACGACTTCACCATCCGGCTCGAGCACGGCCAGCCGATCCGCTGGGGCGCCAACGGCGAGCACGGCGTCGTCCGCGACCCGACACCGCCCTCAAGGTCGTCGAGACCGCCGACGTCGGACGCCGCCGACCTGGTCGTGCACGACGCGCACGCGACGACCCGTCGCACGCCTTCGCCCTGTCCCGGCTCGCCGACGACTCGCTCGCCCGCACCCCGATCGGCGTGTTCCGCGACGTCGAGCGCCCGGTCTACGACGACCTGATGCGCGACCAGCTCGAGAACGCCGCCGACACCCAGGGCCCGACCGGAGCGGACGCCTCGCCGGCCTCCTCGCCGGCTCCGACACCTGGACCGTTCGACGTAGCACTTGGCAGACAACCGGCGGGGCATCGCGTACGGCGTCGCGGCGTACCTGCTGTGGGGGCTGTTCCCGCTCTACTGGCCGCTGCTCGAGCCGGCCAGCCCGGCCGAGATCCTGGCGCACCGGATCGTCTGGTCGCTGGTGTTCGTCGTCGCTGCTGCTGGCGGTGACCCGGCAGTGGGCGTGGATCCGCCCGCTGCTGCGCGACCGGCCGTCGCTGGCCCGGCTGGCTGCTCGCGGCCGTGCTGATCGCCGGGCAACTGGGTGCTCTACATCTGGGGCGTCAACAACGAGCACGTCGTGGAGACCTCGCTCGGCTACTTCATCAACCCGCTCGTCACCGTGCTGATCGGCGTGCTGGTGCTGCAGCGAACGGCTGCGCCGCGTGCAGTGGGCCGCCATCGGCCTCGGCGGCGTGGCCGTGGTCGTGCTCACGGTCGACTACGGGCGGCCGCCGTGGATCGCCCTCGGGCTGGCCTTCTCGTTCGCCTCCTACGGCCTGCTGAAGAAGCAGGTCGGCGCCGGGTGGGCGCCGGTGCAGTCGCTCGCCATCGAGACCGCGGTGCTGTTCCTGCCCGCCGCTCGGCTTCCTGGTGGTCCTCGGCGCCGCAGGGTGACGGGCAGCTTCGGGCCGTCCGGCCTCGGCCACGCGCTGCTGCTCGCCAGCGCGGGCGTCGTGACCGCCGTACCCCTGCTGTTCTTCGCCGCCGCGGCCAGCCGGGTGCCGCTGTCGACCCTCGGCCTGCTGCAGTACCTCGCGCCGGTGCTGCAGTTCCTGACCGGCGTGCTGCTGTACAACGAGCCGATGCCGGCCTCCAGGCTGGTCGGCTTCGCCCTCGTCTGGGGCGCGCTGGTCCTCCTGTCGGTGGACGGCCTGCGCCACCACCGGCGGACCCGGCGCGGCGCCGGCGCGCTGGAGCCCACCGGCGCCTGAGCCGTCACATCGGTGCGAGCTCGAACACCTCGATCGCGAACTTGCCGCTGCCCTCGGACAGGAACGGGTGCTTCTCGGTCAGCGCCACGGCCGCGTCGAGCGAGTCGGCCTCGACGATCGAGTAGCCGTTGAGGTCGCCGGGCGCCCGGGTGGTGCCGTCGCCGGCCACCGCGGTCCGGGCGCCGAACGGGTTGCCGAACTCCACCATCGCCGGCCCGACCGCCTCCATCCAGGAGGTCCAGGCCGCCAGCTGCTCAGCCCCCTGCTCGGGTGTGAAGTCCTCCATCGGCGTCGCCGGACCTCGGTACAGGTACAGGAACTTGCTCACGTCGACCATCCCCTTCTCGCTGCGAGGTCGGGTGCCGCCCGGTGCGGCCGTGGACCGTCCTCCACCCCGACGACGAACAGGTCCAGCTGGAATCGACAGCGGCGCGAGAACCGACGCGATCGCGTACCGGTCCGCTACTCAGCCCGCGGCGTGTCTGCGGTCCGCTGCCGCTCAGGGCGGAACGTGTGCGTCAGCGCGGGAGGCTAGGCACTCAGGAGGCGTGCAAGATCGGCACTCAACGCACGCCAACCGAGATTCACCCAAGCTTGCGCTGCGTCGTCTCCCACGCGCCACGGCGCACGCGCGGCACGAACGAACCCACTTTCCATCCAGTCGGGGTCCTACGTCCGGTGCCGGGCAACGCGATAGGTGGCCAGTCGAGCAGAACCGCCAAGAGCGCCTGGACGACCGACTCGAGCCTTGAGTCGACGTAATCGCCAGTCTGCTGGTACCGACTGGCCGCTCCAGTTCAACCACTCCACGATGGGCGCAGCGCCAAGCCGGGCGTCGTCAATCCGCGCTACTCGTAGTAGTGTCATCTGCCCGTTGCTGGCGGTGAAGGAAAGCACGTCGCCTGGCCGACGGTGTCGTGGTGCCAGGGCCGCCGAACACTCTTGCGGGCCGGTTGAGGACCCGTGAGCTGTGCGCGAAGCCTCCCGAGCGCCGCTCGCCGCTTCGCGAGTTCCCTCGGCCCAGCCTCCTCCCAGAGTTCCATGCCCTAGCCAGAGTCGATGACTCCAGTGCATGCGCCTTCGTCATCCTCCAGCGGCCGAGCGGCGATTTCGGCGCCGCGGGAGCGAGCACAGCAGGTGCTGCTCGTCGCCGTCGAGGTGGCGGTGGGCCTCGATGACCCGACGCGTCGTCTCCTCGTCGGTCACTTGGTCTTCGAGGAGCTCGCGGTACTCGCCACGAATGTCCGACGCCGTGTCATCGGAGAAGATGGCCGTCCCCCATCACCCATGGAATGGATGGTGCCTCCTCCTGCCGTGGTCGCCCCGCACCACGCTCGGACCGCGGCCCACCCGCACGATGCCGGATCAACTCGAACTCATTGCCGCCCAGCCGCGCCTGGTTACGCAGCAGAGCTGGCACTACCGCTCGTTTTTCCTCAGCTGTCGCCCGACCGATCCAGAGCGGCACTCTTGAGCGGCTGCCGATGAGGCGGCGCAGTCCGGGCGTCGATCCGTCGTCACGCTGCGCCAGGAGGGCGCTTTGATCTTGTGCTTGCGACCGGGAAGGGCTGGGATGCTGTCTGAGAATGAAGTCGGAAGTGGCGTTCCAGACGTGCGCGTGGGCGGTCCTCTGTGGAGGTTCGATTGTGGGCGCGTTAGAGACGGATGGATGGGCAAGCGTCGCCTTTTGGCTCGTCGGCCTTTCGATCGGTGGGATTGTCGTCTACGGCCTCAGCCTGCTGTATCGGTCACGCGGGATGGACGTCGATCACTAGCTGGGTCCTCGCGCACGTCGGGTGGAGCTGGCACTACCGACCGATTCGCTTGCTGCCGCCACCGATCGAGAACGGCACCTATGCGCGGCCACTGCGTGCTGCAGCCGAGCAGAGAGGTGCCCGCGTCGCCGGGCGGGGGGGTTGCTGGCGACGCGGGCGGCTCTCGGTGAAACGGCTCGCAGACAGGGCCGTTAGTGGAGCTCCCGGTCCGCGACGAGGCATTCCGCCAACGCCTCGATCGTCAACTCGTTCTGTGCGGCGGCGGTGCGCAGGTCCAAGAACGCCTCATCTCGCGTGCAGCCGTTGCGGGCAATCAGGATGTCCTTGGCTTCGTCGAGAACCTGCTGGGTCGTTCGAGCCTTGTCCTTCTGCGCGTGCAGAAGAAGTTCGACCAGGGCGGCGCGGTCTCCAGCGGCCAAGTCGCGGTCCATGCCTGACCAGATGCGGTCGAGGCCTGCCGGCCCGTCTCCCGATGTGGGTGCGCGACCATCAGCGCGCCGGTCACGCCGTTCCGCTGCCTGATCGCGCAGGTCCCCTCTCGCCAGGATCGCGTCGAACAGGTCGCCCTGACGCCTGGCCTCGGTCTCGTCCTCGCCAGAGGCGACGTGCAAGGTCGGCTCGTCAGCTCCGGGTTCCCGTTGTTCGGCCTCGGGACCCGCATGGGTCGGAATCTGTTCGGCCATGGGGCCCCTCAAGTTTCCCGTAACGGCCCTTCGCGGAACCGGGGTCCGGGGCGAAACGAGGGGTGCGCCGCCACAGTACGCCAGATCGGGCGTTGCGGGTTGGCACTCCGAGAGAACTGCCAGGTCGCGCGGCGCATAATGCCGGTTCGTGCGGTCATGTCAGCCGCCGAGCGGGTGCTCGGTAGCGGCACTTCTGTGTAGGCGGCCGGTGCACGCTACGTTTGCGTCCGTGAAGGCTGACTTGCTGTCTCCTCCGCTGTGTCGTGTGTTGGGCATCGAGGTGCCGATCGTCCAGGCTCCCATCGGTTCGGCGAGCACACCTGAATTGGCTGCCGCCGTCGCCAATGCCGGCGGCCTCGGCATCCTGGGGTTGACGTGGACGGATGGCGGCGAGGCGGCAGCACGGATCTCTCGGACACGACGGCTGACCGAGCGCCCGTTCGGTGTCAACCTCGGTCTCAGCTTCCCGATCCGCGATCAGCTCGACGCCGCCCTACTGGCCGGTGTCCGCGTTGTGTCGACGTTCTGGGTGACCCCCGACTGGTCCACGACAGGATCGTCGGCGGCGGTGCTGTCCACCTGCACACCGTCGGGACGGCGTCGGAGGCCCGCCGGGCGGTGGACGCGGGCGTCGATGTCATCGTCGCGCAGGGATGGGAGAGCGGCGGCCACGTCTGGGGCGAGGTCGCGACGATGGCTCTGGTTCCCGCGGTCGTCGATGCCGTTGACCCGGTGCCCGTGATCGCCGCCGGCGGTATCTCCGACGGGCGCGGGCTGTTGGCCGTGTTGATGCTGGGCGCCCAGGCGGCCTGGATGGGCACCCGGTTCCTCACCGCCATCGAGGCCAACACTCACGCCACCTACCGACGCCGCGTCATCGACGCAGACGCCGAGGATGCGGTCTACACGACCTGCTTCGACGGTGGCTGGCCGGACGCTCCCCATCGCGTGCTCCGCAACCGGGCGCTCACCGAGTGGGAGGAGGCCGGGCAACCCCTGGCACCTAACCGTCCCGCCGAGGGGACACCGGTCGCCCGCGACCCCTCTGGACGCGACTATCGGCTCTACGACGACATGACCCCGCTCGCCGACCTCGCGGGTGAGGTGGAGCAGATGGCCAACTACGCCGGCCAGTCGGTGGGTCTGGTCCGCAATGCCGCTCCCGCCGCAGCCATCGTGGCTGCAATCATGCTGCAGGCGCGATCCGCGATCGAGGGTGAGCCAGCCCAGCGGTAGGACCGTCGGACCAGGTGGTCCAGCCCGCTTCCGTCCGGACAAACGCGCGCGCTGTATCGGCACCTACCGTGCGCGTAATCCTCGCTGCCGGCCAATGCGTCGTCCGACGCCCTGAGGGTCGCCCAACCGAGTGGACCCAGAACGAGCAGGTAGATCGCGAACGCGGCGGCGAAGACAGTGCGGTTGTCGGTGACTTGGCCGACGAAGAATGTGATTGCGGCCGCGGCGAGACCGGCGGCCATCCAGCGCGATGCGGCGCGATATCGCCAGTAGCCGAACGCGAGGAGCAACACGCCGGACAGGAAGGACAGAGCACCGATGATGGCAATGGCTCGGAGTCCGGCAGACGCCTTGATGCGTTCCAGCAGGGCCGCCATCTCGTCTGCGTTCGCGTCCGGCTGAGCCATCTGGGAGACGGTGATGCCGTCGACTGCGACCACGGCGGTTGCTCCGAAGAGCCCGATGATGGCCAGGGCGCAGCCAACCTGGCTGAGGGCAGTTGCCGTGCCGCGCAGGAGGTGCGCCAGTGCGAGTAGCGCGGGTAGGAAGAGGACCAACCCGGCGAGGATGATCGCGTGCGCCGCGTAATAGCGCTCGGGGCTCTGGGCAGCGACAGCGAGATGCGCCGACGCATCATGGCCGACCTGTGGGTGGACCAGAGCGCCCACCAGAAGCACGACTGGTGCGGCAATCAGGCACGCACCGGCAATCCGCCGGTTGAGGCAGTGGGCGTCCCCGGTCTCGGACATGACGCCTCAACTCTAGGCGGTCATCCATTTGCTCACCGCGATCGCGCTGATGGCGGAGGAGCGATCGGTAATGCCGGTTCGGTTCGGTACCGCGGATGCTGATGCCGGCAACCGGTCCTGTGGTGCAGAAGGTGCGGCGCAGACCGTGCGGACGTCTCCGGGCCCACCAGGTCCACGGTGCCCGGACCCCGACATGCCGACACTCGTCACGCTTGCCGTGTCCGGACCCGCGGAGGAAGAATCGATCGGGTGGTGACAGCCCAGCCATCGACGCTCGCGTAGATGGAGACCTCCCGCAAGAGGCTCCTGAGGCGTTGGGGAGGGCGCGCGGTCGGCCTGACGATCACCGGGGTCGGGCTCTACGTCGTCGCGCCGAGCCTGGTGACCATGTTCGCGGCCTGGCCGCAGCTCGCTCAGGTCGACGTCCCCTGGTTCTTCGTCCTCGCGGGCCTCCAGCTCGGCCGGTTGGTGTCGCTCTGGTGGTTGACCAAGCTCGCACTCACCCCGGATCGTGGCGTGGCAGCACAGCCCGCTGGGGACGACGCGCACGACGCGGTCGCTCCTCGGCTCGGATGGGGTACGACCGCGACGGCACAGCTGGCCGGGAGCGCCGCAGCGAAGGTCCTCCCCGGTGGCGGCGCCGCGGGAGGCATGGTCCAGGCCAAGGTGCTCATCGACGCAGGCCAGCCACCGACGGCTGTCGCCTCGGGCCTCACCGCCATCGGCCTGCTCAACAACGCCGTCCTGTTCCTCCTGCCGGTCCTCACGATCCCCGCCCTGCTCATCGGACCGCCGCCGGCCAAACAGCTCCAGCTCGGATTGATCGTCTCCGTGGTCCTCGCCGCCGCCATCGTCGCGATCGGGGTGTCCGCACTCACCTGGCCCCGGCTGCTCTCCGCGACCGGTCGCGGGATCGGCAGGATCGTGCACCTCGTCCGGCCGAGGGTGACACCGACCGGTGTCGCCGACGGTCTGCTGGCGCAGCGCGACCGGATCGCCGCGGCGTTCCACGGACGCTGGTGGCGAGCGGTGTTCGCCATGGCCGCGAGCCGGATGTTCGACTACGCCTCCCTGGTCGCAGCCCTTGTCGCCTTCGGGGCGCACGCTCGGCCGGCCGAGGTCCTCCTCGCGTTCGTCGTCGCACAGGCCTTCGCGATCATCCCGATCACCCCGGGTGGTGTCGGGTTCGTGGACGTCGGCCTCACGGCCATGCTGGTGCTGATCGGCATCCCCGCCGACACCGCCGTCATCGGCACCCTGCTGTACCGGCTGTTCTCGTTCTGGCTGCCGATCCCCCTCGGCGCCTTCGCCTGGGCGGGCTGGCGGATCTCCCGCCGGTCCTGACACTCGGCGATGTGTGCGACGACCGCGACCTCAAGACTCGGCCGCTTCCTTCCGCTCGGCCCTCTGCGCGTGAGACCCCCGCGGGGACGTGCGCAAAGCCACCCCTCCATGACCGAGAAGCGACAACATCAGCCCCACCGACGAACACGACCGGATCGCTGTGGCGCTCGGGGGCGAGGTCCGGAGAGCACTCAGCTCCCTGGCGGGGGTTGGTGATGGACGGCAGCGCCGCATGAGCGATCTCGTCGAGCGATCAAGTACGTGGCGCCACCACCCTCGGCAAGACGGCGGTCCGGCCTGTCATCCCGACGCAGGGCGCCTCGGTGAGGCTGCCCCGTGTGGGTGTCGTCGGGCGGCACCTGTAACCCCCGGGCGAAGGCCCTGGCGGCCGCAACTGGAATGCCCGGTCCTCATGTCCTGACACGCGCCAGCGACAGGGTCCAGGTGCCGCCGGCGAGAGCGACGGCGGCGGCGGCGCCGAAGGCCCACGGGATGCCGGCGGCCGCGGCGACGAGCCCCAGCACGATCGGCCCACCGCCGAGTCCCAGGTCGATGAAGGCGCTGGCCGTGCCGGAGGCCGCGCCGCGATCGGACGGTCCGGCCGTCGCGAAGATCGCCGCGAAGAACGCGGGGGTGCTGAAGGCGACACCGAGCGCCGTCACGGCGGTGCCGACCACGATGCCCAGCGGCGTGCTCCACATTGCGGTGACGGTCAGGCCGGCCGCGATCGTGACCAGCGCGGCGGCGCCGAGGCGGAGCGACGGCACGCCGGTCCGGGACCTTGGCGAACACGACTCGGCAGACGACCACGACCCCGCCGTACACGAGCAGCGGCAGGCTCGTCGTCGAGAGCCCCACCGCGTCCGGCGTGCAGCGAGGCGAAGGCCAGCAAGCCGCCCATGGCGACGACCGAGGCGAGGAAGCCGAGGCCGGGTGGCGATCGCCCGGCGGTGGACCAGCCTCGCCGGTCCGTCGGCTTCAGTCCCGGCAACCCGGGTCTCGCCGACGGCGCCGGCCACCGCGGCGGCGAGCAGGGCGAGCCCCGCGGCGAGGTACCAGGCGCCGTCGAAGCCGGCCGTCCCCACCAGCGCCTCACCCAGCGGCGGGCCGAGCGCGAGGCCCAGGTAGAGGCCCAGCGAGTTGTAGCTCAGCGCCTCGCCGATCCGGCTCGGCGGCGCCAGGTCGGCGAGCGCGGCGATCGCCGCGACGAAGAACGCCGCCTCGGCGACGCCGAGGACCAGCCGGAGAGCGACGACCGACGGGCAAAGTCCCGCCCGCGCGGTCAGCACATGGCGACCGCGCAGAGCAGCGCGCCTCCGACGAGCAGCGGGCGCCGACCATGCGTGTCGCTAAGCCGTCCGGCGAACGGGCGCAGCACCAGCGCGGAGACGGCGAACGCCCCGAACGCCAGCCCGGCCGCCCGCCGTGTCCGAGCCGACAGGCCCGGTGACGTAGAGCGGCAGGGCGTAGATTGCGACACCGGCGGCCGTGAAGTACGCCAGGTCCGCCGCCGTCAGCAGCACGAAGGCGGGCGTGAGGAGCCTGTCGCGGGACTCGGGCCGGGGGCTGCGGGGGCGGTGGAAGTCGCCATACCCACCAGCGTCGACGTCGGCGGCCGCGCGGGCATGGGCAGTTCTACCCAGGTCTGTCCGAGCAGGCCGTGCTCCATCGCGAACAGCGCGGCGGCCGCTCGGGTGGAGACACCGATCCGGAGGTAGATGTCCTGCACGTGGTGCTCGGCAGTCCGGCTGGAGATCACCAGCCGGTCGGCGATTCCGCGGTTCGACATGCCCTGCGCCACCAGCCGGAGCACCTCGATCTGCCGCTCCGTGAGGCCGGCCGGGCCGCCGCGCCGGGCGCCGCCGCGCTGGCCGCGCCGCTCGCAGCACGGCTGCCACGGCGTCTCCGTCGAGGCCGCCGGCCGGACCTCGGCGCGCAGGCGATCGGCCGCCTGCGCGGGCGGGAGCGCCCCCGGTGCGGCCGGCCCTCGACCGAGGTCCGGAACGCATCCGCGGCCGCGAGCACCCGGGACGGCATCGTGAGCTGGGCGGCGGTGACCCACGGTGGTATCCGCTGCCGTCGCAGCGTTCGTGGTGCTGGCCGGCCAGGACGGCGACCTCCGCCAGGGCGGGAACCCGGGAGAGGACGCGCTCGCTGTGGTACGGCGTGCAGGCGGGCCTGGTCGCGCTCGGTCGCGTCAGCGTGCCCGGCTTGTCCCAGATCCGGCTCGAGATGCCCGACCCGGCCGACATCGTGGAGGTACCCGGCAAGCCGCACCGCCGGACCTGGTCCGCGAGACCGAGGCCGGCGCCGCATCCGCCGCCAGTTCGGCGACCCCGGTCGAGTGGCCGTGCAGCCACGGGCTCTTCAGGTCGACCAGGTCGCCGAAGGTGCGGGCCACCTCCTCGGATCCGTCATCGTCGACATCCGGACCGGGTCCGGTTCCGCATCGAGCACGCCCTCGTAGGCGTCGAGCTCGTTGATCCCTTCGAGCAGCTCGGCGGACCGGCGTACAAAAACCTCGCACAGATGGGGGTCGAGCAGGTGGCCCGATTGGCGGCGCACTGCCACTACCGCGGCTTCGTCACCCGCGTGCAGGGCGAAGAGCACCGCCGTCGATGCCACGTGCATCACGCGGGTGCTCATCGGGACCGCCTCACCTGCCGCGGGCGGGAAGCCCGTGCCGTCCCATCTGGCGACGGCGTGGAAGAGGCTGGTCTGCACCGACTCCGGGAGGCCGATTCGTCGGGACGCGTCGCGGGCCACCTCGCAGGTCGCCACGGGTGCGGCCGAACTCACCCTCCGGCCGGCCGTGGCCGTCGTGGCGAGGACCCGGGCGCGGGACCGCCCGGTCGCCTCGGACAGTCCCGCGATCCAGGTCCGCCACACGTCCGACGGTGCGCTGAAGTCGGTGAGGAAGGCCAGCCGGACCGACGCGACGTCGTCACCCCAGACCTGGGCTGCCTCGTGGGCGTATGCGGTGCAGCCGAGGTGCTGCAGCAACGAGGCGTAGACGACGTCGCCGACCTCGCGGTCCGTGCATCTCGCTGCACGCGCAAGGCGCTGCGCGACGAGGCACCGCTTGAGCGATTCCTCCAGAGGCGCACCGGCACCCATGTCAGTCGCGACCGACAACCCGCCCAGCAGCGCAAGCAAGCGGAACACACCGCCACCGTGCCACAGCCTCGACTCGCGGTCACTTGGCGATGACCGTCTGCGCCTCCCGACGGCCTCACCGGGGCGCAGGCCGCGGAACTATGCAGGCGCTCAGCCGCGTCGACCGGGGCGGCTCTCGTATCGGAACGGCACTTCCCGAATGCCCCGATCGGCGGAAAGATCTGAACCGTGGCGGCGCGCGCTGGGATCTGGCGGGTGTCGCTCAGGACGGCCAGTCGTGCGGTGAGGGTCCAAGGATGGCGGTGGTGAGATGAGCGGCAAGGTAGCCGTGAACAGGTCGATGTGGCTTGCCGGCTTCATCGCCGGTCCCGGCCATTCGATGGACTGGGGGGTGATCGCGCTCTCGCCGACTTCGTGGCACCGGACGATGCCGCGGAGATCGCGGCGGCCACCGGCGCCATGCTCGTCGGTCGGCGACGGCATTCGCTTCTCGTCCCCGGGCATCGCGAGGACGGACCTGGAACCGCTCAGCAGCACGCGGTCGGGCGACGCCACCATCCTCCGCTTCCGCGTCCGCAAGCAGTTCGACCACAGCGGCGGATAGTGCCGGTTGTGTCGCCGGCATGCCGGGCTGCGCGTGTCAGCCAGTACTCATGCCTGCCAGGTCGGCGGCGACGGCGTGGGCGGCGTGCCGGTCGAGGTTGGCTTTGGCCATGTCGTAGCGCATCGTGGTGCGCGGGTCGGCGTGCCGCATCACGTGCTGCATGTCGCGGCTGCTGATGCCGGCGACCAGTCCGTGGTGCAGAAGGTGCGACAAAGGGCGTGCCTCTCGGACCGCGCAGCGCCGGGATGGGCAGCGAGATGTCGGCTGGCTTGGCTCCCTTGCCGGGCTCGTGCAGCAGCTCGTAGCCGGCCTCGTAGCGGAGGTCGGTGATGTCGGTGTCGCAGGTTCCCGGAATGCGCGCAGGGCATCACGGTCGTAGGCAGCCCTGGCCGGCGGACAGCCGCTGGGTGTCCGGGCGGTCAGCCCCCGAACGCATGGGGCTAGCTGCCTCACGGTTGTCCAGGCTGGTTTCTACCGTCGGGGAATGCGGACCACGACCGACACAACCAGGCCCACCACGACCACGTCGGCCCCTTCCCCGCGGTGGCTACTACGCAACGATCGCTCGCTGTTCCTGCTCGGCACTGGTCTTGTCGCACTGCACGTGGCGGACGACAACTTCCTGCAGCCTCCTGCGGGCACCTCCGCGATCGACCACTTGGCCGGCGGGCTCGTGCCGATCGCCCTGCTGGCAGCGGCCGCATGGGGCCACGGCCGCGTGCGGGCGGGTTGGCGCGGCCTGCTGGCGCTGGTCATGGGTGTGTTCGGTGTGGGGATCGGCGCCCTGGAGGCTGGCTATTACACCGCTGCCGTCGGTCCGTCGGGTGACGACTTCACCGGGCTGCTGGCCATCCCCGCCGGACTGCTGCTGGTGGGGCTCGGTGCCGTGACGCTGTGGCGCTCACGGCGCCGCGACGGCAGCATGCTCCGGCAGGTCACCCGCCGCGCCCTGCTGGTCGTCGCCGGAGCACTGGCGTCCTTCTTCGTGGTGCAGTCGGTGCTGTTCACTTACGCCATCACGCACATTGCGCGCGCCGAGGTGCCCGCTGACACGCTGGGTGTCGCCCACGAGGAGGTCAGCTTCACGACTTCCGACGGGTTGCGCCTGGAAGGCTGGTACATCCCGTCGCGCAACGGCGCGGCCGTCGTCGACTTCCCCGGACGCCTTGGCACCCAGGCCCATGCCCGGATGCTCGCCCGCCACGGCTACGGAGTGCTGCTGTTCGACCGCCGCGGGGAGGGCCACAGCGAAGGCGCCGGCAACATGCTCGGCTGGGGCGGCGAGAAGGACATCATCGCCGCAGTCGACTGGCTCAAGAAACGCCCGGACGTGGACCCCCGCCGGATCGGCGGCATCGGCTTCTCGGTGGGCGGCGAGCTGATGCTCGAAGCCGCTGCGAAAGACCCAGACCTAGCTGCCGTCGTCTCCGACGGCGCTGGCGCACGACAGCTGCAGGAGTACAAGAAGGCATTCAGCGGCCGCGACTTCTGGACCATGGGCCCAGCCTTCACCATCATGACCGGGGCCGTGGCCGTCTTCTCCGACACGGCACCGCCGGCCGCGCTCACCGACCTCGTTCCGCGCATCGCGCCGCGTCCCCTGCTGTTCATCTGGGCCCCGGACGGCGGCAACGCGACCGAGGTCCTGACCCCCGAGTACCACCGCATCGCCGGACCGAACGCGTCACTGTGGGCCATCCCGCACGCCAAGCACATCAAGGGCATCGAGGCACAGCCGCGCGAGTACGAGCGCCGAGTCATCGCATTCTTCAACCACGCCCTGCTCGATCGCTGACACGGAGCACCGAACAGAACCGATGCTCCTACTGTCAGCTGGCGGCCGTTTGCGGTAGCGCTGCGACGACTTCGCGTGCGATGTAGCGCGTGATGCAACGGATCGCTTCGGTCTTCGTTTTGCCCTCTGCAGTTCGGCGGTCGAGGTAGGCGCGGGTGTCGGGATCAGTGGCAAGTCGGACGATCGCAATGCGCCAGATCGCCGCGTTGAGCTGACGATCGCCACCGCGGTTGAGGCGGTGTCGGGTTGTCTTACCGCTGCCGGCGGGAACCGGGTTGGACCCGGCAAGGGCATCGAAGGGCCGTTCATCACGCAGTCGGTGCGGGTTGTCGCCTCCGCTGACCAGGATTGCCGAGGCGGTGTCCCGGCCGACACCCTTGCGCGCCATCAGCTCAGGGGCGACCGTGGTGGTGATGCGGGCCAGTCGGGTCTTGGTGCGGGCCGGCTGCTCGTCCAGGAGCTGGATGCGCTGGGCGAGCTCGCGCAGCGCCAACCGGGTCACTGCGCCGAGCCTGTCGTCCTCGGCGCGGACCCGGAAGGCAGCGAGCACCGCCCGGGCCGCGGCGGCCGCGTCGATGACATCGGTCTTCCCGTGCCGGCGGCGGACCTGCCGGTTCGGTCGGGACACCTCGATGACCCGCACCTCGTTCTCGGACAGGTGCCGGGCCAGCGCGGACCCGTAGCTGCCCGTTCCCTCGACCCCGACCGCGAGCAACACACCGAACGTCCGCATCCAGCGCAGCAGCCGCCGATAGCCGGCCGCCGTGGTCGGGAAGCTCCTCGTGCCGAGCACCCGGCCAAGGTGGTTCACCACCGCGGCGACGTGCACGTCTACGTGGGTGTCGACGCCGCCCGTGACCGAACCGGGTTCAGGTGTCATCGTGGTCATGTCCGCTCTTCTCGTCGCAGGGCAAGGGCGGGCACCGCGCGGTCGACGTCGGACAGGACAGGGACGGGCCTGTTGTCGCAGGCTCCTACCAGGTCACTCCATCGAGGTCCGTGCCAGGTGTTCTCCCGCCCGGTCGACGAATCGGTGAGAAGGCAGCCACCATGCGCCGGTCACTATTGGGGTCAGGCCGGGTGGGAGAACACCGCCATCCAACATCCCTGTCACTACACGCTGGTCAGCCGACCAGCGCGTCGAGGGCGGCGTCGACGTCGGCCTCGGTCGAGTAGAGGTGGAACGAGGCGCGCAGCGCTCCGGCCCGGGACGGCCGCCCGGATCCCGGCACGCTCCAGCTTCTCCCGGGCACCTCGACATTCGTCGACACGATGGCTGTCCCGCCGGGCGGCAGGCCGAGGCCGGCGCGGAACCGGTTGGCCAGCGCCACGTCGTACGCCCGGATCTGCTCGATGCCGATCTGCTCCAGCAGCTCGAGGCCGGCGCGGTCCCCACCCAGCTGAACCAGGCCGGCGAGACGTCGAACCGGCGGGCGTCGGTCGCGAGCCGCAGCGGCGGGCCGTAGTACGACGTGTGGACGTCGGCACCGGCGTACCAGCCGGCGTTGATCGGCCGGAGCCGCTCCTGCAGCCGCTCGGACAGCGCGAGGAACGCCGAGCCGCGCGGCGACATCAGCCACTTGTAGCCGACGCAGACGAACGCGTCGACCTGGCTCGCGTCCGCACGGCAGCCAGCCGACAGCCTGGCTGCCGTCGACGGCGACGAGGCGTCGACCGCGCGGGCCGCGGCGACGATCTCGTCCAGCGCGGCGATCTCACCGTCGGCCGACTGGACCAGGCTGGTCGCGACCAGCGTGGTGCCCGGGGTGATCTCGTCGAGCAGCCGGTCGGTGGGGACCGTGACGACCTGGACGCCGCGCTCCTCCTGCACCAGCCACGGGAACAGGTTCGAGGTGAACTCGACCTCCGGCACGACGACCCGCGCGCCGTCCGGCAAGCGCCGCCGCGACCATGCCGAGCAGCTCGGAGACCGTGCCGCCGACCGCGACGCCGGTTCGGCTCGACCTGCACGAGCCGGGCGAACGACCGCCGGGCCCGCTCGGTCGACTCGCCCCACGGCTCCCAGCTGTCGGAGCCGCGGCGCCACACCTCCAGCGCGCTGCCTGCAGCTCGTCCCACGCGGGCCTGGGCGGCAGCCCGTAGCTCGCGGTGTTGAGCCAGCCCGGCTCGGGGTCCCAGAGGGCGCGCGCGTCGGCGAGGTCCATGCGTCGATCCTGCCCGGTCGGTCAGCGGAACGCGGCGACGACCTCGCCCATCCGCGGCAGCGCCTCCGGGTCGGCGATGTCGGGCAGCCGCACCACCACCTCGGCGACGCCGGCCTCCGCGAGCTCGCGGCACCGGCCGACCTGGTCGGCCACGGTGCCCGCGTTGACCAGCGCCGCGTAGCTCTCGGCGCTGCGCCGGCGCGGCCGCCGGGCCTCCACCAGCGCGGCGACGTGCGCGTCGTCGCGGCCGACGAGCACGGTCGAGAGGTGGGACAGCGCGACCTCGGCGGGGTCGCGGCCGGCGTCGACGCAGTGCGCCCGCAGCACCGCGGCCTTCCGGCGTACGACGTCGAGCGTCGCCCATGACGTTGGCCGCGTCGGCGTACCGCGCCGCCAGCCGCAGCGTCCGCTTCTCCCCGCCGCCGCCGACGACGATCGGCACGTGCTCCTGCAGCGGCCGCGGGTAGCAGAGCGTCTCGGGCACGTCGAGCACCCGGCCCTTGAACGGCTTGCTGCCCGGGCCCCACAGCACCGGCAGCAGCTGCAGCGCGTCCTCGAGCAGCGCGTACCGGTCGGCGGTCGGCCGGGAAGTCCCAGCCGTAGGCCTTGTGCTCGTCGGCGAACCAGGCCAGGCCGAGGCCGCACACCGCGCGGCCGCCGGACGAGCACGTCCAGGGTCGCGACGATCTTCCCGAGGTGCGCGACGTTGCGGTAGGTGATGCCGCTGACCAGCGTGCCGAGCCGCACCGTCTCGGTGCAGGCGGCGAGGTAGGCCGAGCGTGGTCCAGCTCTCCAGCATGTCGTCGAACGGCCGGCCGACCTGCGGGATCTGCCGGAAGTGGTCCATCACGTAGATCGCGTCGAAGCCGGCCAGCTCGGCCGCCGCGGCGGTCTCGCGCAGCCAGGCCCGCGGTCGCCGCTGCCCCGCCGGGCGCGCGCGAACTCGCCCAGGTGCAGCGCCGAACCGGAGCCCGGTCGGCTCGTCCCGCTGGCGCTGCGCGGCCGCCGCGGCCTGACGGAACGGCGCCGCGACGACCCGGACCGGCTCGCGGCGTGAGCACCCGGTCGAAGCCCTCGGCGGCCAGCCCGTCGCGCACCGCCGGCCAGTCGCGCAGCTGCGCGGTGAGCACGTCGGCCGGGATCCGCTTGGCCCGGCCGCGGTTCCGGGCCCGGCACTCGGCGGCCGGGGTGTCGAACGCGACGGCGACGCACGGCATCCGGTGGGCCCGCGCCAGCTCGCGCCACTGCGCGCGGCGGGCCGGGTCGAGCCCGAGCGTGTCGACGACGGTGGTGCAGGCCGCGCCCGACCCGCATCCGCACCACCTCGTCCAGCAGCGTGAACGCGTCGGCGCTTGCCGTCACGTCGTCCTCGCCGGCGCCGACCACCGCCCGCAGCCGGTCGCTGGAGACGACGGCATCAGGCGGGAAGTGCGCTGCGGCCCAGGTGGACTTGCCCGACGCACCGGGCCCGACGAGCACCACCAGGCAGGGCGCCGGGAGGTCGACTGGCTCGGTCACCGGGTCAGCCCACGACCCGGATAGCGACGGGAGTTCCCAGCTCGATGGTCCTGCTGACCGTGCAGAGCCGGTCGTGCGACCGGCGTAGGGCTTCGGGGAGCAGCTCCCGCGCGGCGTCCCCACCCGCACCCGTCCGGGAACGAGACCCGGAAGGTGACAGCCAGGTCTTGCAGCCGGTTGCCCCCGTCGTCGCGCACCTTCTCGGCGTCGACCTGCAGCTCGAAGACCTCCGGCTCTGCCCGCCGCGCCGTCAGCGTGGCGACGTCGATGCCGGTGCACGCGCCGATCGCGACGAGCAGCAGCTCGGTCGGCGTGAACGACTCGCCGGTCCCGTCCCCGACGGTCAGCGTGCCGCCGCGCACGTTGCCGGCGGTGAAGGCGCCGGAGGGGTCGCGGGACACGGTGACGGTGCGATGCGTGGGAGCGGCCATGGCGCGAGGTTGCCAGACCGGCCGACAGGTGGCCAACAGGTACTGTCACCCGCGTGGACGTACTCGCCACGAAACAACGTGACCGTGTCGGGCAACCCGGACGGCCCGCCCATGCTGTTCGCCCACGGCTTCGGCTGCGACCAGAACATGTGGCGCTTCGTCACCCCTGCGTTCGAGGCGACGCACCGCATCGTGCTCTTCGACCTGTCGGCGCCGGCGGGTCGGACCTCACGGCCTTCGACCCGGACCGCTACTCCGACCTGCGCGGCTACGCCGACGACGTGCTCGAGATCTGCCACGAGCTCGACCTGCAGGACGTGGTGTTCGTCGGCCACTCGGTGAGCGCGATGATCGGCGTGCTCGCCGCGACCAAGGAGCCCGACCGGTTCAGCCGGCTCGTCCTGGTCGGGCCCTCGCCGCGCTACATCAACGACGGTGAGTACGTCGGCGGGTTCACCGCCGAGGACATCGACGGCCTGCTCGAGTCGCTGGACAGCAACTACCTCGGCTGGTCGAGCGCGATGGCCCCGGTCATCATGGGCAACGCCGACCGCCCGCAGCTCGGCACCGAGCTGACGAACAGCTTCTGCCGCACCGACCCCGAGATCGCCCGGCACTTCGCCCGGGTGACGTTCACCTCGGACAACCGGGCCGACCTCGCCGACGTCCGGGTGCCGACGCTGGTCCTGCAGTGCTCGGAGGACGCGATCGCGCCGGACGTCGTGGGCGACTACGTGCACCGCCAGCATCACCGGCAGCACCCTGGTCCACCTGGACGCCAGCGGGCACTGCCCCAACCTCAGCGCCCCGGAGGAGACGGTGGCAGCGATCGAGACCTTCCTGGCCTCCCGCTGACGCCTGGCCCGACGTGGCCGACGACGACGCGGCGATTCTCGAGGACAGCGCGGAGGACCTGTACGAGCACGCCCCGTGCGGCTACCTGTCCTCCTATCCCGACGGCCGGATCGCCAAGGTGAACCAGACGTTCCTCACCTGGACCGGGTACACGCCGCGAGGAGCTCGTCGGGGAGCGCCGGTTCATCGACCTGCTCACCGCGGGCGGCCGGATCTACCACGAGACCCACTACGCGCCGCTGCTGCGGATGCAGGGCTCGGTGCGGGCGATCGCGATGGACGTGGTGCGGGCCGACGGCAGCCGGATGCCGGTGCTCGTCAACTCGCAGCTGCGCACCGGCGAGGACGGCCGGCCGCTCGTCGTACGCACCACCGATCTTCGACGCCACCGACCGCAAGGAGTACGAGTCCGAGCTGCTCGCGGCCCGCCGCCGGGCCGAGCAGGCCACCGCCTGGGTGCGGTCGGTCGAGCAGGTGGTCGCCGAGCTGGCCGCCGTCTCCGGGGTCGACGAGGTCGGGCAGGTCGTGGCCGATGCCGGGACGACGGCCTTCACCGCCGCCGCGAGCGTCCTCTGGACGCTGGACCCCGCGACCAGCGAGCTGGTCTGGACCGCGGCGTCCGGGGCGGTCGGCAAGCCGGACGACCTGCCGCCCGCGCAGGGCAGCCTGCCCGAGGTCGCCCGGCTCCGCGAGGGCTGGGTCGTCCAGCTGGCGGAGGACACCGAGGGCTTCCCGCGGCTGCGCGCGGCCCTCGGCGCTGCTGCCAGGCGTGCTCGTCCTGGCCCCGATCGTCGCCCTGGACCGCACCCTCGGCGTGCTGGCCCTGCGCCTCGGCGCGGCCCGCGCGCCGGACCCCGAGGAGCTCCGCCTGCTGCAGACCCTCGGTCAGCAGGCCGGCCTGGCCCTCGGCCGGGCCCGGCTGTACGACGAGCAGCGCAGCGTCGCCACCACCCTGCAGCACAGCATGCTGCCGGGCAGCATGCCGGACGACCCGCGGCTCGGGCTTTCGGCGACGCTACCGCCCGGCGGTCGACGTGCTGGAGGTCGGCGGCGACTGGTACGACGCGTTCCTGCTGGACGCCGACCGGGTCGCCATCGTGGTCGGCGACGTCGTCGGCCGCGGCCTGCACGCCGCGGCGGTCATGGGACAGCTGCGCAGCGCGGTACGCGCGCTGGCGACGGTCGACTCCGGGCCGGCCCTGCTGCTGGCCCGGCTCGACCGGTTCGTCGAGGGCGTGCCCGCCGCCGACACGGCCACCCTGGCGTACGCCGAGGTGGACCTGCGCGACGGCAGCGTCCGCTACGCCTGCGCCGGTCACATGCCGCCGGTCGTCGTGGACCCCACCGGCCAGGCGGTCGTGTTCTGGGACGGGCGGTCCACCCCGCTCGGCGCCCACTTCGGCACGGCCGCCCGGCCGGAGGCGAGCACCACCCTCGCCGACGGCGCGCGCCTCGTGCTCTACACCGACGGCCTGGTGGAGCGGCGGGACCAGTCGATCGACGAGGGCATCGACGCCCTGGCCGAGCTGCTGGGCAGGTGGACCGACCGCCCGTTCGACACCCTGGCCGACGGCGTCACCGACGCCGTGCTCGGCTCCGAGCGCATCGACGACGACGTCTGCCTGCTCGCGCTGACCTACCGCGCGGCCGGTCGACCGGCGCGGCCGCGCTAGGCGGTGCGGCCGACGACCTGGTCGCAGAGCGAGGCGAGCGCCGCCTTCGCCGGTACGTCGGGCAGCGGCGCGAGGCCGTCGCGGGCCGCGTCGGCCCAGCGGGCGACCTCGTCCTGCGCGGCCGCCATCGCCGGGTGCGCCCGCAGCAGGCCCAGCGCCTCGGCGTGGTCCGCGTCGTCGGCCAGGCCGGCGTCCAGCAGCTCGAGCAGCCGGGCGTCCTCGGGCCGGGCGGTCGCGGCGCATCAGCAGCACCGGCAGGGTCGGGATGCCCTCGCGCAGGTCGGTGCCGGGCGTCTTGCCCGAGTCGGTGCTCTCGCTGAGCATGTCGAGCAGGTCGTCGGAGAGCTGGAAGGCGACGCCGATCCGCTCGCCGAACCGGGCGAGGATGTCGACCGTCGCCTCGTCGGCGCCGGCCAGCATCGCGCCGAACCGGGCCGAGGTCGCGATCAGCGAGCCGGTCTTGTCGGCCAGCACCGACAGGTAGTGCTCGACCGGGTCGTCGCCCGGCGGACGGGCCGACGGTCTCGCGGATCTGGCCGGTGCACCAGCCGCTCGAAGGTGCGGGCCTGCAGCCGCACGGCCTCCGGGCCGAGGTCGGCGAGGATGTCCGACGCCCGGGCGAACAGGAAGTCGCCGGTGAGGATCGCGACGGTGTTGTCCCAGCGCGCGTTCGCGCTCGCGGCGCCGCGGCGCAGCGCCGCCTCGTCCATCACGTCGTCGTGGTACAGCGTCGCCAGGTGGGTCAGCTCGACCACGACCGCCGACGGGCACGACGCCCGGCGCGGTGCGGGTCGCCGAACTGCGCGGCGAGCAGCACCAGCAGCGGCCGGAACCGCTTGCCGCCGGCGTCGACCAGGTGCGCGAGGCCTCGGTGACGAACGGGTAGTCGCTCTTCACCGGCGTCGTGCAGGGCCGCCTCGACCTGGTCCAGGCCGTGCCGCAGCGCCTCCGCGAGACCGGGGTCGGTCGCGGGAGCGGTGAGCCGGTGCTGGGCGGTCACGTGCAGCGCTCTCCTAGCGGACGAACTGGGTGGCTTGACCGGCCAGCTCGAGGACCTGGGCGGGATAGACGCCGAGCAGCAGTGTGACACCGACGCTGAGCGCGATGGTGATCGTCGTCAGCGGGCTCGGCGACCGCGACCGTCGGGCCGTCCGGCGCCGGCTCGGAGAAGAACATCAGCACGATGACCCGGACGTAGAAGAACGCCGCGACCGCGCTCATCACGACGCCGACGACCACCAGCGCCCACGCGCCGCCCGCCCAGGCGGCCCGGAAGACCGCGAACTTCGCGGTGAAGCCGCTGGTCAGCGGGATGCCGGCGAAGGCCAGCAGGAAGAACGCGAACACGGCCGCGGCCACCGGCGAGCGCCGGCCGAGCCCGGCCCACTGCGACAGGTGGGTCGCCTCGCCGGCCGCGTCGCGGACCAGCGTGACCACGGCGAAGGCGCCGATCGTGGCGAAGCCGTAGGCGAGCAGGTAGAACAGCACCGACGAGACGCCGAGCAGCTCGCCCGAGTGCAGGACGGCGTCGGTCGCGGCCATGCCGACCAGGACGAAGCCGGCGTGCGCGATCGAGGAGTAGGCCAGCATCCGCTTCACGTCGGTCTGGGTCAGCGCGACGATCGAGCCGACCAGCATGGTGAGGATCGCGACGCCCCAGATGACCGGCTCCCAGTCCCAGGCCAGCCCGCCGACGCCGACGTAGAACACCCGCAGCAGCGCGCCGAACGCGGCGACCTTGGTGCAGGCGGCCATGAAGCCGGTGATCGGGGTGGGCGCGCCCTGGTAGACGTCCGGGGTCCAGGCGTGGAACGGCACGGCGCCGACCTTGAACAGCAGGCCGACCGTGACCAGCGCCGGTGCCGATCAGCAGCAGGGTCTCGTCGCCCGCGTTGTCGCTGACGGCCTCGGCGATGCCGCCGAGGTCGACCGTGCCGGCGTAGCCGTAGAGCAGGGCGACGCCGAAGAGGAAGAACGCCGAGGAGAACGCGCCGAGCAGGAAGTACTTCAGCGCCGCCTCCTGGCGAGCAGGCGCCGGCGGCGGGCCAGCCCGCACAGCAGGTACAGCGGCAGCGACAGCACCTCGAGGGCGACGAACATCGTCAGCAGGTCGTTGGACGCCGGGAAGAGCAGCATGCCGCCGACCGCGAACAGCAGCAGCGGGAAGACCTCGGTCTGGGTGACCCCGGTGGCGGTGAGCAGCCGCTCGTGCTCCGAGCCGGGCATCGCCGAGCCGGCCGGCGCGAAGTGCGCCGCCGGTGTCGAGCGACCGCTCGGCGGTGACGCAGGATCGCCGGGGATCGCCAGCAGCAGGATGGTGCCCTGCAGGAACAGCGCCGGGCCGTCGACGGCCACCGCGCCCTCGGCGACGATCGGCGTAGTCGCCGGCCAGCGACGACGACGGCGACGAACGCGGCGATCAGGCCGCCGATCGCCAGCACCGAGCTGGGTCTCGTGCCGCCACCGCGCGGCGCAGAAGGCCTCGACGAGGACGCCGAGCACCGCGACGCCGAGCACGATCAGCATCGGCGAGCAGCGTCGTCGGTACTCGATCGACGGGGTCTCGAACGTCGGCGCGCGATCACTCGCCCGGCTCCCTTCGGCGACGCGGGACGGCGGGCTCGGGGTCGGTGACGCCGACCTGCTGCATCGTGCGCTCGACCGCCGGGTTGATGACGTCGAGCAGCGGCTTCGGGAAGAAGCCGAGCGCGATGATCACCGCGATGAGCGGCGCCACGACGCACGCCTCGCGGAGCGTTGAGGTCGGGCAGCTTGGCGGTGTCCTCGTTGGGCTCGACCGGTCATCGTGCGCTGGTACATCAGCAGGATGTAGAGCGCCGCCAGGACGATGCCGACGGTGGCGATGACCGCCGCGGCCGCGTAGCGCGAGTACGTGCCGACCAGCACCAGGAACTCGCTGACGAAGCTCGACAGGCCGGGCAGCGCGAGGCTGGACAGGCCGGCGATCAGGAAGGTGCCGGCCAGCACCGGCGCCACCTTCTGCACGCCGCCGAAGTCGGCGATCAGGCGCGAGCCGCGGCGGCTGATCAGGAAGCCGGCGATGAGGAACAGCGCGGCGGTCGAGAAGCCGTGGTTGACCATGTACAGCGTCGAGCCCGACTGGCCCTGGGTCGTCATCGCGAAGATGCCCAGCACGATGAAGCCGAAGTGGCTGATCGACGTGTAGGCGATCAGGCGCTTGAGGTCGGTCTGGCCGATCGCGAGCAGCGCGCCGTAGAGGATGCCGATCACGGCCAGCACGATGACCACCGGCGTGGCCCACTGCGACGCGTCCGGGAACAGCGGCAGGCAGAACCGGATCATGCCGAACGTGCCGACCTTGTCGAGCACGCCGACGAGCAGCACCGCGCCGCCGGGCGGCGCCTCGGCCGCGGCGTCCGGCAGCCAGGTGTGCACCGGCCACAGCGGCGCCTTGATCGCGAACGCGAAGAAGAAGCCGAGGAACAGCAGCCGCTCGGTGCTGGTGCCCATCTCGAGTGCCGAGCAGGTTCTCGAACAGGAAGCGCCTGCGGGCCGCCGTCCGAGACGACGTAGAGGCCGATGACCGCGGCCAGCATGAGCAGGCCGCCGACCAGGCTGTAGAGCAGGAACTTCACCGCCGCGTACGAGCGCTGCGCGCCGCCGTACGAGCCGATGATGAAGTACATCGGGATGAGCATCGCCTCGAACAAGACGTAGAAGAGGAACACGTCGGTGGCCGCGAAGACGCCGACCATGACGCCTCGAGCACCAGGATCAGCGCGAAGTAGGCCCTTGACCGAGCGCTGGCGGTCGCCGACGTCCGATGCTCGGCGTCGTGCCAGGACGCGAGGATGCACGACCGGGGTGAGCACCGTCGCCAGCGCGATCAGCACCAGCGCGATGCCGTCGACGCCGACCGCGTAGCTGACGCCGAACTGCGGGATCCACTCGTGGGTCTCGGCGAACTGGAACATGTCGCCTGCTGTCGGCGTCGAACTGCAGCGCGATCGCGATGGTCAGGGCCAGCGGCGACCAGCGAGAAGCCCAGCGCCACCTGCTTGGCGAGGAGGTCGCGGCCGGCGGGCAGCGCCGCGACGACGGCCGCGCCGACGAGCGGGACCAGCGGCGAGGGCGGTCAGCCAGGGGAAGTCGTTCACGTCAGAGCCTCACCAGCAGGATGGCGCCGACCAGGACGGCGGCTCCGGCGAACATCGACAGGGCGTACGAGCGGACGTACCCGGTCTGCAGCCGGCGCAGCCGGCCCGAGGTGCCGCCGATCAGCGCGGCCGAGCCGTTCACCGCGCCGTCGACACCGCGGTTGTCGACGAAGACCAGCGAGCGGGTGAGGTACTGGCCGGGGCGCATGAACAGGGCCTCGTTGACGGCGTCCTGGTAGAGGTCGCTGGCGGGCGGCCCGGGTGAGCGACCGAGCCGGCCGGCGCGACGACCGGCACCCGCTGGCGCAGGTACATCGCGTAGGCCAGCGCGACGCCCGACGCGCGACGAGCAGCAGGGTCACCGAGGTGATCACCGGGATCGACAGGACGGCGTGCTCCTCCTCCGTGCTCGCCCGACGACCGGCTCCAGCCAGTCCTCGATCCAGCCGGTCGGGCCGAGGATCAGGCCGAGCGAACGCCGAGCCGACGGCCAGCACGATCATCGGCATCGTCATCATCAGCGGCGACTCGTGCGGGTGCACGTCGTCGGTCCAGCGCGCCTCGCCGTAGAAGGTCATGACGATCAGGCGGGTCATGTAGAACGCGGTGATGCCGGCGCCGAGCAGCGCGGTCAGGCCGAACACCCACGGCTGCCAGCCGTAGCCCTCGAACGCCGCCTCGATGATCTCGTCCTTGCTCCAGAAGCCGGAGAACGGCGGGACGCCGATGATCGCCAGGCAGCCGAGCCCGAACGTGACCCAGGTGATCATCATGACCGTGCGAGATGCCGCCGTAGCGGCGCATGTCGACCTCGTCGTTCATGCCGTGCATGACCGAGCCGGCGCCGAGGAACATGCCGGCCTTGAAGAAGCCGTGCGTGAGCAGGTGGAAGATCGCGAAGACGTAGCCGACCGGGCCGAGGCCGGCGGCGAGCATCATGTAGCCGATCTGGCTCATCGTCGAGGCCGGCGAGGGCCTTCTTGATGTCGTCCTTGGCGCAGCCGATGATCGCGCCGAAGAGCAGCGTGATCGCGCCGACGATGACCACCGACCAGCTGGCGCGTCGGGCGCGCCGTCGAAGATCGGCGCCGAGCGCACGATCAGGTAGACGCCGGCGGTGACCATCGTCGCGGCGTGGATCAGGGCCGAGACCGGGGTCGGGCCCTCCATCGCGTCGCCGAGCCAGGACTGCAGCGGGAACTGCGCCGACTTGCCGCAGGCGGCGAGCAGCAGCATCAGGCCGATCGCGGTGAGCGTCGCCTCGCTCGCGCCGTCGGCCGCCGGCGAACACCTCGTCGAAGGTGACGCTGCCGAACTGCGCGAACATCATCATGATCGCGATCGACAGGCCGAAGTCGCCGACCCGGTTGACGACGAAGGCCTTCTTGGCGGCGGCGGCGTAGGCCGGCTTGTAGTTCCAGAAGCCGATCAGCAGGTACGACGCGAGGCCGACGCCCTCCCAGCCGACGTACAGCAGGAGGTAGCTGTTGGCCAGGACGAGCAGCAGCATCGCGGCGACGAACAGGTTGAGGTAGCCGAAGAACCGCCGCCGGTCGGGGTCGTGCTCCATGTAGCCGACGGAGTAGATGTGGATCAGCGTGCCGACGAACGGTGATCAGCAGCACGAAGCACATCGACAGCGGGTCGACCAGCAGGCCGACGTCGACCTGGAAGGTGCCGACCGGGATCCAGGTGTAGAGGGTCGAGGTGACCGCGCGGTCCTCGGCGTCGCGGCCGAGCAGCGCGATGAACAGCGCCAGCGCCGAGGACGAAGGCGAGCGCCGGCATCGCGGCGCCGAGCCAGTGGCCGCACTGTCGGTACGCCGGCCGCCCAGCAGCAGCACGGCGGCGCCGAGCAGCGGCAGCGCGATCAGCAGCCAGCCGAGCGACAGCACGCCGGAGGCGCCCGTGGCGGTCTCGACGTCGGTCGCCAGCTGCGTCGAGAGGTACGTCGTCATGGGTAGGCGTCCCTCAGTACTTCAGCAGGTTGGCGCCGTCGACCGAGGCCGAGCGGCGGGTGCGGAAGATCGTGACGATGATCGCGAGGCCGACGACGACCTCGGCGGCGGCCACGACCATGACGAAGAACGCGATGACCTGGCCGTCGAGGTTGCCGTGCATCCGGGCGAAGGTGACGAACGCGAGGTTGGTGGCGTTGAGCATGAGCTCGACGCACATGAAGACGACGATCGCGTTGCGGCGCAGCAGCACGCCGGCGGCACCGATCGAGAACAGCAGCGCCGAGAGGTAGACGTAGTTCATCGGGTTCATGACGTCGTCGTCCTCCCTGCGCACGATCTCGCCGGACGTGCCGGACGTGCCCGGGCACCTGCCGGATGTCACCGCGGGCGATGAGGACCTTGGACACCGACACCTCGGCCGGCGTGCCGTCCGGCAGCAGGGCGGGGGTGTCGACGGCGTTGTGGCGCGCGTAGACGCCGGGGCCGGGCAGCGGCGCCGGGTTCTCGCCGCCGCGGAACCGCTGGCGGGAGCGGTCCTGCTGGGTGAGCCGGGGCTCGTGGCGCTCGCGGTGGGCCAGGACCATGGCGCCCAGCGCCGCGGTGATCAGCAGTGCGCTGGTCACCTCGAAGGCGAACACGTAGCGGGAGAAGATGAGGTTCGCCAGGGCCTGCACGTTGCCGTCCTGGTTGGCCTGGCTCGAGTCCCTCGTTGGTGACGATCGCGTCGCCCAGGGCCAGGACGAGCAGCGCGCCGAAGCCGATCCCGATCAGCACGGCGGCGATCCGCTGGCCGCGCAGGGTCTCGACCAGCGAGTCGCCGGAGTCGACGCCGACGAGCATCAGCACGAACAGGAACAGCATCATCACGGCGCCGGTGTAGACGACCACCTGCACGACGCCGAGGAACGGCGCGTCCTGGGCCAGGTAGAGGACCGCCAGCGACAGCATCGTCGTCGCGAGCGCCAGCGCGGAGTGCACGGCCTTCTTGGAGACGAGCACGCCGAGCGCGCCGAGCAGGGCGACCGGGGCCAGCAGCCAGAAGGTGACGGCCTCGCCGTTGCCCGTGTCGGTGGCGGCAGCGAGCAGCTGCGACGACGCCGTCACTCGCCCGGCTCCTCGTCGGACCCGGTGCGGGCGCGCAGGGCCGCGGCGTACTCCTCCTGGGCGGGCGTGGCGCGGGTGACCGAGCCCCGGTAGTAGTCCTGGTCGTCGGTGCCCTCGACCATCGGGTGCGGCGCCGCGACCATGCCGGGCATCAGCGGACCGAGCAGGTCCTGCTTCTCGTAGATGAGCTTGGCGCGGGTGTCGTCGGCCAGCTCGTACTCGTTGCTCATCGTCAGGGCGCGGGTCGGGCAGGCCTCGATGCACAGGCCGCAGAAGATGCAGCGCAGGTAGTTGATCTGGTAGACGCGGCCGTAGCGCTCGCCCGGGGAGAACCGCTCGCCCTCGGTGTTGTCGGCGCCCTCGACGTAGATCGCGTCGGCCGGGCAGGCCCAGGCGCACAGCTCGCAGCCGATGCACTTCTCCAGCCCGTCCGGGTGGCGGTTGAGCAGGTGCCGGCCGTGGAAGCGCGGCTCGGTCGGCTTCTTCTCCTCGGGGTACTGCTCGGTGACGACCTTCTTGAACATCGTCCCGAAGGTCACGCCGAACCCCTTGAGCTGGGTCAGCAGGTCGGTCACCGGTCGTCCTCTTCCTCGGAGCTGGTGCTGGCGTCGCCGGCGCCGACCGCGGTGAGCGCGGGCAGCTGCTGGCCGGGCAGGGGCGGGACGGGGTGCCCACCTGCCATCGGGTCGAACTCGGCCTCCACCTCCGGCACCTCGGACGACGGACGCCGGGCGGCGACGAGGTCCCACACGAAGGTGAGGCCGATCAGGACCAGTGCGACGACGCCACCGTAGAGAAGCACCTGGCGGGTGTCGAACTCGTACTCGGTGTTCAGCGCGCGGACCGTGGCGACCAGCAGCAGCCAGCCGATCGCGGCCGGGATGAGCAGCTTCCAGCCGAGCTGCATGAACTGGTCGTAGCGCAGCCGGGGAAGCGTGCCGCGCAGCCAGATGAAGACGAAGATGAAGAGCAGCACCTTGGTGATGAACCAGAGGACCGGCCACCAGCCCTGGTTCGCGCCGTCCCAGAGGGACAGCGGCCACGGTGCCCGCCAGCCGCCGAGGAACAGCGTCGTCGCGAGCGCCGAGACCGTGACCATGTTGATGTACTCGGCGAGGAAGAACAGCGCGAACTTCAGCGACGAGTACTCGGTGTGGAAGCCGCCGACGAGCTCGCCCTCGGCCTCGGGGAGGTCGAACGGCGCGCGGTTCGTCTCGCCGACCATCGAGATGACGTAGATGGCGAACGACGGGAACAGCAGGACGGCGTACCAGTAGTCGCCCTGCGCGGCGACGATCTCCGAGGTCGACATCGAGCCGGCGTAGAGGAACACGCCCACGAACGACAGGCCCATCGCGACCTCGTAGGAGATCATCTGGGCCGACGAGCGCAGCCCGCCGAGCAGCGGGTACGTCGAGCCGCTGGACCAGCCGGCCAGGACGATGCCGTAGATGCCGACCGAGGCGACCGCGAGGATGTAGAGCACGGCGACCGGCAGGTCGGTGAGCTGCAGCCTGGTCTCGTGCCCGAAGATCGGTGACCTCCGGGCCGAACGGGATGACGGCGAAGGCCATGAACGCCGGCGTCGCCGAGATGATCGGCGCCAGGATGAAGACCGCCTTGTCGGCGGCCTTCGGGATGATGTCTTCCTTCAGCGCGAGCTTGATGCCGTCGGCGAGGCTCTGCAGCAGGCCCTGCGGGCCGACCCGGTTCGGCCCGATCCGGTGCTGCATGCGCGCGACGACGCGGCGCTCCCACCAGATCGAGAACAGCGTCATCACGACGAGGAAGACGAAGACGACGACCGCCTTGCCGAGGACCAGCCACCACGGGTCGTTCCCGAAGCCCGGGATCTCGGGCGAGGCGAGCACCACGGCCGCGTGGCTCATGCGTCACCTCCCGGCTGGACGTCGGTCGTGCCGGCGGTGAGCCGCACGAGCGAGCCCGGGACGGCGGCGAGCGACTGCCGGACGGAGACACCGGCCGCGTTGGTCGGCAGCCAGACGACGCCGTCGGGGATGTCGGTGACCAGCACGGGCACGCTGACCGCCCCGCTGTCGGTGGCGACCGTGACCGTGTCGCCGTCGGAGACACCGAGGAACTCGGCGGTCGCCGCCGAGATCCGGCCCACCGCGGACCGGGCGGTGCCGGCGAGGAACGGCTCGCCGTCCTGCAGCCGGCCGGCGTCCAGCAGCTGCGACCAGGTCGCGAGCACCGCCTCACCCGCCGCGGGCTGCACCGGCTCGGGCGACGACTCGGCCGAGAACGCGGCGCGGTCGCCGTCCCAGAGGCCGATCTCGTCGATCTCGCGGCGCGCGGCCGCGGCGTCGGCGAGGCCGAGGTCGACGCCCATCGCCTCGGCGAGGACGTGCAGCACCCGGACGTCGGGCATCGACGGGGTGCCGCGGAGCACCTCGGCGAACGGCCGGGCGCGGCCCTCCCAGTCGAGGAAGGTGCCGGCCTTCTCGACGGCGGGCGCGACGGGCAGCACCACGTCGGCTCGCTCGGTCACGGCCGAGGCGCGCAGCTCGAGGCTGACGACGAACGGGGCCGCGTCGATCGCGGCGAGCGCGGCGGCGGGGTCGGGCAGGTCGTGCGGGTCGACGCCGCCGACCAGCAGGGCGCGGACCTCACCGGTGTGCACGGCGGCCAGGATGCCGCTGGTGTCCCGGCCGGGTGTCTCGGCCAGCGCGTCGGTGCCCCACGCGGTGGCGACGTCGACCCGGGCGGCCGCGTCGGCGAGCGGGCGGCCGCCGGGCAGCAGGCCGGGCAGCGCGCCGGCCTCGAGGGCGCCGCGCTCGCCGGCCCGACGCGGGACCCAGGCGAGCCGGGCGCCGCTGGCCTCGACCAGCCGGACGACGGCGGACAGCGCACCGGGGATCGCGGCCAGGCCTTCGCCGACCAGGACGACCGAGCCGGCGCCGAACGCGTCGTCCCGGCGCAGGTCGTCGAGCACGGTGGCCTCGGTGCCGGGCACTGCCGGGTACAGGCGACCCGACAGCTTCTCGAGGCCCCGGCTGGCGAACGCCGAGACCGCGGAGACCTTGAGCCCCTTGCGCACGGCCTTGCGCAGCCGCAGGAACAGGATCGGCGACTCGTCCTCGGGCTCGAGGCCGACGAGCAGCACGGACGACGCCTTCTCGAGGTCGGCGTACGTGACGCCGAGACCACGGCCGGCGACGTGCGCGGCCAGGAAGGACGCCTCCTCGGCGGAGTGCGGGCGGGCCCGGAAGTCGACGTCGTTGGTGCCCAGGACGACCCGGGCGAGCTTGGCGTAGGCGTACGCGTCCTCGACGGTGGACCGGCCGCCGACGAGCACGCCGGTGGCGCCCTTGGCCTCGGCCAGCCCGGCGGCGGCGATGGACAGCGCCTCGGCCCACGAGGTCGGCACCAGCACGCCGTCCTCGCGGACCAGCGGCGTGGTGAGGCGGTCCTGCGCGGTGGCGTACTGGAAGGCCCAGCGCCCCTTGTCGCAGTTCCACTCCTCGTTGACCTCGGGGTCGTCGCCGGCCAGCCGGCGCAGGACCTTGCCGCGGCGGTGGTCGGTGCGGATGGCGCAGCCGGACGCGCAGTGCTCGCAGATGCCGGGCGAGGACACCAGGTCGAACGGCCGCGACCGGAAGCGGTACGCCGCGCCGGTCAGGGCGCCGACCGGGCAGATCTGCACGGTGTTGCCGGAGAAGTAGGACTGGAACGGCTGGCCCTCGTAGATGCCGACCTGCTGCAGCGCGCCGCGCTCGAGCATCTCGATGAACGGGTCGCCGGCGACCTGGGAGGAGAAGCGGGTGCAGCGGGCGCAGAGCACGCAGCGCTCGCGGTCGAGCAGCACCTGCGAGGAGATGTTGATCGGCTTGGGGAAGGTGCGCTTGACGTCCTCGAAGCGCGTCTCGCCGCGGCCGTTGCTCATCGCCTGGTTCTGCAGCGGGCACTCGCCGCCCTTGTCGCAGACCGGGCAGTCGAGCGGGTGGTTGATGAGCAGCAGCTCCATCACGCCCTGCTGCGCCTTGTCGGCGACCGGCGAGGTGAGCTGGGTCTTGACGACCATGCCGTCGGTGACCGTGATCGTGCACGACGGCCATCGGCTTGCGGCTGGCCCTCGACCTCGACCAGGCACTGCCGGCAGGCGCCGACCGGGTCGAGCAGCGGGTGGTCGCAGAACCGCGGCACCTGGATGCCGATCAGCTCGGCGGCCCGGATCACCAGGGTGCCCTTGGGCACGCGCAGCTCGAAGCCGTCGATCGTCAGGCTGACCAGGTCGTCGTGCTTCTGCACGGCCGCGCCGGGGTGTCGTTCGTGACGGTCATCGGGACCTTCCACCTGCTCCCTGCATGCCGGCGGCCGGGAACAGCGTCGAGGCGGCCGGGTCGAACGGGCAGCCGCCGTGATCGGAGTGCGCGAGGTACTCGTCGCGGAAGAACTCGAGCGAGGACGTGATCGGGGCGGTCGCTCCGTCGCCGAGCGCGCAGAACGAACGGCCCAGGATGTTGTCCGAGATGTCGAGGAGCTTCTCGAGGTCCTCCTCCATCCCCTCGCGGGTGCCGCCGCCCTTCTCCAGCCGGCGCAGGATCTGCACCAGCCAGAAGGTGCCCTCGCGGCACGGCGTGCACTTGCCGCACGACTCGTGCGCGTAGAACTCGGTCCAGCGCAGGACGGCGCGCACCACGCAGGTGGTCTCGTCGAAGATCTGCAGCGCCTTGGTGCCGAGCATCGACTTGGCCCCGGCGATGCCTTCGTAGGACAGCGGTACGTCGAGGTGCTCGGCGGTCAGCAACGGCGTCGACGAGCCGCCCGGCGTCCAGAACTTCAGCTGGTGCCCCTCGCGCACCCCGCCGGCGAGGTCGAGCAGCTCGCGCAGCGTGATGCCCATCGGCGCCTCGTACTGACCGGGGCGGGTGACGTGCCCGGACAGCGAGAACAGCGTCATGCCCTTGGACCGCTTGCGCGGGTCCTCGTCGTCGGTGCCCATGGCGGTGAACCAGTCCGCGCCGTGGCGCAGGATGCGCCGGGACGCTGGCGATCGACTCGACGTTGTTGATGACGGTCGGCGACGCGTAGAGGCCGGCGATCGCCGGGAACGGCGGCCGCAGCCGGGGCTGGCCGCGACGACCCTCGAGCGAGTCGAGCAGCGCCGTCTCCTCGCCGCAGATGTAGGCGCCGGCGCCGGCGTGCACGGTGATCTCGAGGTCGAAGCCGGACCCGAGGATGTCCTTGCCGGCGTAGCCCGCCTCGTAGGCCTCGGCCACCGCTGCCTGCAGCCGGCGCAGGACGTGCACCACCTCGCCGCGGATGTAGATGAAGGCGTGCGCCGCCCGGATGGCGTACGACGCGATGACCACACCCTCGATCAGCTCGTGCGGGTTGGCCATCATGAACGGGATGTCCTTGCAGGTGCCCGGCTCGGACTCGTCGGCGTTGACCACCAGGTAGACCGGCTTGTCGCCGCCCTGCGGGATGAAGCCCCACTTGTTGCCCGTCGGGAAGCCGGCGCCGCCGCGGCCGCGCAGCTCGGAGTCCTTGACGGTCTGGGTGACCTCGCCGGGAGTCATCGCCAGCGCGGCGCGGAGACCGGCGTACCCGTCGTGCCGCTCGTAGACGGCGCGGGTCCACGACTTGTCCACGTCCCAGGTGCGGCTGAGCACCGGCGTGAGGGTGATGGCCATTACTTGCCGCCGTCCTTCTGCGCCTGCGCCTGCTGCTCGCGGTAGATCTGCAGCCCGGCCAGCGTCGCCGGCCCGGCCGCGGGGCCCTCGTCGGCCCGGCCGTCGTAGAACCCGGCCAGCACCCGCGAGACCTGCTTGAAGGTGCACAGCGAGGCACCCCGGGTGGGGGTCGGCAGGTCGCCGGAGCGCAGCCCGTCGACGAGCGCGGTGGCCGACTCCGGCGTCTGGTCGTCGAAGAACTCCCAGTTGACCATCACGACCGGCGCGTAGTCGCAGGCGGCGTTGCACTCGAGGTGCTCGAGGGTGACCTTGCCGTCCTCGGTGGTCTCGTCGTGGCCGATGCCGAGGTGGTCCTTGAGGGTGGCGAAGATCTGGTCGCCGCCCATGATCGCGCACAGCGTGTTGGTGCAGACGCCGACGGTGTACTCGCCGTTGGGCCGGCGCTTGTACTCGTGTAGAACGTCGCGACCGCCGCGACCTCGGCGGCGGTGATGTCGAGCTGGGCCGCGCAGAACTCGATGCCGTGCGGGCTGACGTAGCCCTCCTCGGACTGCACGAGGTGCAGCAGCGGCAGCAGCGCCGACCGGGCCTGCGGGTAGCGGCCGATGATCTCCTTGGCGTCCACCTCGAGGCGGGCCAACGTGTCGTCGTCGAAGCTCACCGGTCCACCCCACCCATCACCGGGTCGATGGAGGCGATCGCCGCGATGACGTCGGCCACCATGCTGCCCTCGGACATCGCCGGCGCTGCCTGCAGGTTGTTGAACGACGGGTCGCGGAAGTGCACGCGGTAGGGCCGGGTGCCGCCGTCGCTGACGAGGTGGACGCCGAGCTCGCCGCGCGGCGACTCGATCGCGGTGTAGACCTGCCCGGCCGGGACCCGGAAGCCCTCGGTCACCAGCTTGAAGTGGTGGATCAGGGCCTCCATCGACTGGCCCATGATGTGCCGGATGTGGTCGAGGGAGTTGCCGAGGCCGTCGCCGCCGAGCGCCAGCTGGGACGGCCAGGCGATCTTCTTGTCGGCCACCATGACCGGGCCGGGCTGCAGCCGGTCGAGGCACTGCTCGACGATCTTCAGCGACTCCTTCATCTCGGCGATCCGGATGAGGAACCGGCCGTAGGCGTCGCAGGTGGTCTCGGTCGGGACGTCGAACTCGTAGGTCTCGTACCCGGCAGTACGGCTGCGACTTGCGCAGGTCGTGCGGCAGCCCGGTCGCGCGCAGGATCGGGCCGGTGATGCCGAGGGCCATGCAGCCGGTGAGGTCGAGGTAGCCGACGCCGACGGTGCGGCGCATCCAGATCTCGTTGCCGATGAGCAGGTTCTCCATGTCGCGGAGCCGCTCGGGCATCAGGGTGAGCAGGTCGCGCACCCGGTCGACGGCACCGGGCGGCAGGTCCTGCGCGACGCCGCCGGGCCGGATGTACGCGTGGTTCATCCGCAGGCCGGTGATCATCTCGAACAGGTCGAGGATCATCTCGCGCTCGCGGAAGCCGAAGATCATGGCGGTGAGAGCGCCGAGCTCCATGCCGCCGGTCGCGAGGGCGACGAGGTGCGAGGAGATCCGGTTGAGCTCCATCATCATCACCCGGATGACGTTGGCCCGGTCCGGGATCTCGTCCTCGATGCCGAGCAGCCGCTCGATGCCGCGGACGTAGGCGTACTCGTTGAACAGCGGCGCGAGGTAGTCCATCCGCGTCACGAAGGTGACGCCCTGCGTCCAGTTGCGGTACTCGCAGTTCTTCTCGATGCCGGTGTGCAGGTAGCCGATGCCGAGCCGGCACTCGGTGACCGTCTCGCCCTCGAGCTCGAGGATCAGCCGGAGCACGCCGTGGGTCGACGGGTGCTGCGGGCCCATGTTCACGACGATGCGCTCCTCGGCGCGCTCGCCGAGACCCGCGGTGAGGCTGTCCCAGTCCTGGCCGGTGACGGTGTAGACCGTGCCCTCGGTGGTCTCCCGCGCCGGCGACGTGTAGTCGGTCGTGTCGCTCACGAGTAGCTCCTCCGCTCGTCCGGCGGCGGGATCTGGGCGCCCTTGTACTCGACCGGGATGCCGCCCAGCGGGTAGTCCTTGCGCTGCGGGTGCCCCGGCCAGTCGTCGGGCATCTCGATCCGGGTCAGGCCGGGGTGGCCGTCGAAGATGATCCCGAAGAAGTCGAACGTCTCGCGCTCGTGCCAGTTGTTGCTCGGGTACACCGACACGACGGACGGGATGTGCGGGTCGCCGTCGGGGCAGGTCACCTCGACGCGCACCCGGCGGTTGTGGGTGACCGACATCAGCGGGTAGACGGCGTGCAGCTCGCGGCCGGTCTCGTGCGGGTAGTGGGCGCCGGAGACGCCCATGCACATCTCGAACCGCAGCGCGGGGTCGTCGCGCAGGCCCTGCATGACCTCGACGATGTGGTCGCGGTGGACGTGGAAGGTCAGCTCGTCGCGGTCGACGACGACCTTCTCCACGGCCTGGTCGTACGCCGGCAGCAGCCGCGCGAGCTGGTCGGCAGCGGCGTCGAACCAGCCGCCGTACGGCTTCGGCGTCGCGCCCGGCAGCTGGACCGGCCGCACCAGGCCGCCGTACCCGCTGGTGTCGCCGGTGCCGGCCGCGCCGAACATGCCGCGCCGCACGTCGACGGTCTCGGCTTCCTCGGCCGGCGCGCGGACGACGTCCTCGTCGGCACCGGTGCGCTGGATCTCGCTCACCGGAGCAGGCCCTTCATCTGCGCGGTCGGCTTGGCGCTCAGCGCCGCGGCCTCGGCCTCGCGGGCCGCCTTCTCACGGTTGACGCCCAGCGGCTCGGCGCCGATCTGCTCGTGCAGCTTGAGGATCGCGTCGATCAGCATCTCCGGGCGCGGCGGGCAGCCCGGCAGGTAGATGTCGACGGGGACGACGTGGTCGACGCCCTGCACGATCGCGTAGTTGTTGAACATGCCGCCGGAGGAGGCGCAGACGCCCATCGACAGCACCCACTTGGGGTTGGGCATCTGGTCGTAGATCTGGCGCAGCACCGGAGCCATCTTCTGGCTGACCCGGCCGGCGACGATCATCAGGTCGGCCTGCCGCGGCGATGCCCGGAAGACCTCCATGCCGAAGCGGGCCAGGTCGTAGCGCGGACCGCCGGCGGCCATCATCTCGATCGCGCAGCAGGCCAGGCCGAACGTCGCGGGCCACAGCGAGCCCTTGCGCATGTAGCCGGCGAGCTTCTCGACGCTGGTCAGCAGAACGCCGCTCGGGAGCTTCTCCTCGATGCCCATCAGCCAGCCACCTCCCTCGTGCGCACGCGGATCAGTCCCAGTCCAGCCCGCCGCGACGCCAGACGTAGGCGTAGGCAGCGAGCAGGGTGAGGATGAACAGGACCATCTCGACGAGCCCGAAGATGCCGAGGGAGTCGAACGCCACGGCCCACGGGTAGAGGAACACGATCTCGATGTCGAAGACGATGAAGAGCATGGCGGTGAGGTAGTACTTCACCGGGAACCGGCCGCCGCCGACCGGCTGCGGGGTCGGCTCGATGCCGCACTCGTAGGCGTCGAGCTTGGCCCGGTTGAAGCGCTTCGGGCCGGTCAGCGCACCGGCGCCGATGGAGAACACGGCGAAGCCGAACGCGAGGGCTCCGAGCACGATGATCGGGACGTAGGCATTCACGCCGGGCACTCCCCTCGTCGCTCGCACCCGGCGCCTGACCGGGCTTGACATCCTAGGAGCGCGCCGAGTGCCGCCCCCACGCGGGTCGGTCACCACGTCACGCCGCCGGCGCCAGCCGGGACAGGGCGTTGATCACCTTGTCCATGGCGTCGCCGCCACGCGGGTCGGTGAGGTTGGCCATCAGCTTGAGCACGAAGCGCATCAGGACCGGGTGCGGCAGCCCGTGGCGGGTCGCCAGCTTCATCACCCGGTCGTCGCCGATGGCCTTCACGAACAGCCGGCCGACCGTGTAGTAGCCGCCGTACGCCTGCTTCAGGGTCTGCGGGTAGGCCTGCAGCGCCCGCTCGCGGGAGTCGGCCGTCGGGCGGGCCAGCGCCTGGCCGATGACCTCGGCCGCGATCTCGCCGGACTCCATCGCGTAGGCGATGCCCTCGCCGTTGAACGGGTTCACCATGCCGCCGGAGTCGCCGACGAGCAGCAGGCCGCGGTCGTAGTGCGGCTGCCGGTTGAAGCCCATCGGCAGCGCCGCGCCGCGCACCGGCTGGGTGCGGTTCTCCTCGCGGTAGCCCCACTCCTCGGGCGTCTGGTCCAGCCAGCGCTTGAGCAGGTCCTTGTAGTCGACCTTGCCCCAGGCGGTGCTGGTGTTGAGGATGCCGAGGCCGACGTTGCTGGTGCCGTCGCCGACGCCGAAGATCCAGCCGTAGCCGGGCAGCAGGCCGCTCCTGTGCCGTCAGCGCCCTTGTCCCAGAGCTCCAGCCAGGACTCCAGCCAGTCGTCGGCGTGCCGCGGGCTCGTGTAGTAGGTGCGGACGGCGACACCCATCGGGCGGTCGTCGCGCTTCTCGATGCCCATCGCCAGGGACAGCCGGCTCGAGTTGCCGTCGGCCGCCACGACCAGCGGGGCGCGGTAGGTCACCTCGCCGGACTCGCCCTTGGCGGTCACGCCGACGATCCGGCCGTCCCGGTCCAGGACCGGCGCCTGCACCGACGTCCGCTCGCGCAGGACGGCTCCGGCCTTGACCGCCGTCCGCGCCAGCAGGTCGTCGAAGTCGCTGCGCGGCCGCACCAGGCCGTACGCCGGGTAGCTCGCGAGCTCGGGCCACGGGATCTCGATCCGCATGCCGCCGCCGATGATCCGCAGGCCCTTGTTGTGCAGCCAGCCGGCCTGCTCGCTGGTGTCGATGCCCATCGAGACCAGGGACCGCACCGCCCGCGGGGTCAGGCCGTCGCCGCAGACCTTCTCGCGGGGGAACTCGGTCTTCTCCAGCAGCAGCACCTCGTGGCCGGCCCGGGCCAGGTGGTAGGCCGTGGCAGAGCCCGCAGGGCCCGCGCCGACGACGATGACGTCGGCGTCTCGGGTGGCTGCGGACTGCACGGCGGGGCTCCCTCTGGGACGGTCGAAGGTGCGCTTGTGAATTGATTCACGAGGGTGCTGCGGCGTCAGTCTACGCATCCGGCAGACGACGTGCCGAGGGGCCCGTCCTGGTGGACGGACCCCTCGATTCACGCGCTACGAACGCGCGGGCGAATCAGTTCTTGAAGGCGTCCTTCACCTTCTCGCCAGCCTGCTTCAGGTTGGCCTCGCTCTGATCCCTCTTGCCCTCACGACGCATCTCGTCGTTACCGGTGGCGCCACCGATCCGCTCCTTGGCGTCACCGGTGATCTCGTCGACCTTGTTCTGGGTCTTGTCGTCGGCACCCATGGGGGCCTCCGTTTCTGCACTCGACGTCAGGTCGTGTTCTACGGCGACCCTTTGCCGTCTCCGCGGGGCCGAAACCCCGTCATCCGCGCTGCGCGCGGTGCAGCGTGACGATGCCGCCGGTCAGGTTCCGCCAGCCCACCGCCGTCCAGCCGGCCGCGCCGATCCGCTCGGCGAGCGCCGCCTGGTCCGGCCAGGCCCGGATCGACTCGGCCAGGTAGACGTAGGCGTCCGGGTTGCTCGACACCCGCCGGGCCACCGAGGGCAGGGCCCGCATCAGGTACTCGGTGTAGACGGTGCGGAACGGCGTCCAGGTCGGGTGGCTGAACTCGCAGACGACCAGCCGTCCGCCCGGCCGGGTCACCCGGGCCATCTCGGCCAGCCCGGCGTCCACGTCGGAGACGTTGCGCAGGCCGAACGAGATGGTCACCGTGTCGAAGACGCCGTCGGCGAACGGCAGCCGCAGCGCGTCGCCGGCGAGCAGGTCCAGCGTCGGGTGGGTGCGCTTGCCGACCTGGAGCATGCCGAGGGAGAAGTCGGCCGCGACCACGCGGGCGCCGGCCTGCACGAACGGCAGCGACGACGACCCGGTGCCGGCGGCGAGGTCGAGCACCAGCTCGCCCGGCTTGGCGTCGACCGCGCGGGCCACCGCCCGGCGCCAGAGCCGGGTCTGGCCGAGCGAGAGGACGTCGTTGGTGAGGTCGTAGCGCTCGGCCACGCCGTCGAACATCGCCGCGACCTCGTGCGGCTCCTTGTCCAGCTCTGCTCTGGTCACCGGCACAGCATGCCTGGTTGCCCGAAAGGGCCGTCAGGGTGCCCGATGGCCTGCCTCGCGGGCGCTGCCGCACGGGCGCCGCAGACCGCACGATCGCTGCATGGGAGCCACCACATCCGTGCCCGCCGACCGGCTGACCGTTACGCCCGGCGACGAGGCCCGCACCGAGATCACTGTCCGCAACACCGGCCGGGTCGTCGACGCCTACCGGTTCGAGCCGCTCGGCCCGCTGGCGCCGTGGATGCGGCTGGAGCCCGAGAGCCTCGCCCTGATGCCCGACGGCGAGGGCACCGTGACGGTGACCTTCGCGCCGCCGCGCACCGCGCAGCTGACGGCGGGCGAGCTGGCCTGGGCCGTCCGGGTCGTTCCGCGCGAGGACGCCGAAGGCGCCACCGTCGAGGAGGGCGTCCTGGACGTCGCCCCCTTCAGCGAGGTGGCCGCCGAGCTGCGGCCGCGCACCTCCCGGGCCCGCGGACGCCGGTCCGGCAAGAACGAGCTCGCGGTCGACAACCTGGGCAACACCCCGGTCGAGGTGTTCCTCGCCGGCGGCGACGCCGAGCACGCGCTCGACGTCCTGCTCGTCCCGGACCACCTGGTCCTCGAGCCGGGCTCGGCCGCCGTGGTCGCCGTCCGGCCCCGGGCGCGCGAGCGGTTCTGGCGCGGCCAGCCGGTCACCCACCCGTTCCAGGTCGTCAGCGAGCCGGCCGGCCAGCCGCCGGTCGTGGTCGACGGCACCCTGCTGCAGGAGCCGGTGCTGCCCGCGTGGCTGCTCAAGGCCCTGCTGCTCGCGGCCGTGATCGCCGCCCTGGCGCTGGCGCTGTGGCTCGCGGTCCTCAAGCCGAGCATCGAGGACACCGCCCGGGCGATCGCCACCGAGGAGGCGGAGGCCGCCACTGCTGACGAGGCCGCCGCCCGCGAGGCCGCCGACGCCGCCGCCGCAGATGACGCCGCTGCCGCGCAGGAGGAGACCGACGCGCAGGTGGCCGCCCTCGACGACGCGCTCGGCAAGCCGCTGAAGAAGTCGCCCGTCACGGACCCGCTCGGCGTGCCGGTGACCCAGCGGCTGGCCACGACGCCCGACGAGCAGGCGCCCGTCGCGGTCCTGGACGCCAACCGCACCGTCTCGGTCACCGACCTGCTGCTGCAGAACCCGGCCGGCGACAGCGGGACCGTCACGGTGCTGCGCGGCGACGAGGTCGTCTACGAGGCCCGGCTGGAGAACTTCCGCGACCTCGACCTGCACCTGGTCGCACCGATCGTGGTCGAGCCCGGCACCGAGCTCGGACTCACCATCGGCTGCACCAACCCGAACCCGCCCGGCAAGGCCAAGGCCGCGGAGTGCAGCCCGGCCCTGACCGTCCAGGGCTTCGCCCGGCGGACGCCGTGAGGCGACTCGTTGCGGTGCTCGCGGCCGGCGCACTCGCGTCGGCCGCGGCCGCGTCCACGTTGGCGACGCCGGCATCCGGCGCCACCTCCCTGCCGTACCTGCTCGCGCAGCCGGTCTGCACGGACGGCACACCGACCACAGGTGACCTCCGCGGCGGCAGCCTCAACGCCAACCACCAGTTCCGGGTCCTCGTCGACGGGTCGGGCCAGCAGATCGCCTCGGGGGTCACCAGCGCGACGGGCTCCTTCGTCGCCGAGGCCGTCACGCTGCCGGCCGCGACCGGCCCGATCGTCCTGCGTCTGCAGCTCGCCATCATCGAGACCGGCTGGGTCGACACGGCGACCCGGACGGTCGGGCGCTGCACGATCGCCGCCGACCCCGGGACGGTCGACCTGGCGGAGCTGCCGCGGTCGGTCCACGTCACCGGAGCCGGCTGGCCCCGCTCGCAGACGGTCCGGTTCGCCGTGGACGGCGTGCAGGGCCCGAGCGTCGTCGCGCCACCGTCGGGGGACATCGCCTCCGACGTCTCGATCCCGGTCCGGCCGTGCGGCCCGGTGCCGCTCCGCGCAGCAGATGCTCGCGCCGCCGCCGCCCGTGATCCCTGCTCCTCGACCCAGCCGACCGAGTTCGCACCGGGAGTGCCGTTCCGGTTCCCGCGCGCGTCCACCACCGTCATCGTCGCAGTGCCCTGCACCGACGCCGACTCCGACCGACATCCCGACTACCACGCCCACACCGGTGGACACACCTACGTCGACCCCGACTACGACGGTGACGCCGACGCCGACTCCCACTCCGACGCTGGACGAGACGGCGACACCGACCCTCACGGTCGACCCGCTGGTCATGAGCGGTGGCGTGGGCATGGCGCGCGGCGACGGCTTCCAGCCGGGAGCGACCGTCGTACTGACCTGGACGCTGCCCAGCGGCACCAAGGCACCCGGCGGCAGCTCCGCCGTGGCCGACGCGCAGGGCCGGTTCGTGGCCCAGTGCCTGGTCCTGCCCCGCGCGATGCTCGGTCCCCGCTCGCTGCAGGCGGTCCAGACCGCGCCCAGCGGCCAGCTGGCAGCCGCCGCGACGACCCTCGTGGTGTCCGGTCCGATGGAGCCCGGCCGCAACCGGTTGCTGGGGCGACGATGACTCCCCGCATCCCGCTGCACGCGCCGCCGCCGCACCGGCCGTCCTGGTGTCCCAGTCGGCCACCGGCGGCATGGGCGTCCTCGGTGCCCTCGCCGCGGTCGGCTGCACGGCCGCCGCCCTGGTCCTGTTCGTCGGGCCGGCGCCACAGCCGGTGACCCGGATCCCCGCGGCTCCGGTCGCTGCGGTCAGCAGTGCGAGCCCTACTGTGGCCGACCCTTTGCCGCCCCGACCCGGGCAGCCGCTGCCGACGGCGTCGGAGCTGCCCGCGGCGGCCGGCGTCCCGATCGGGGCACCGGTCCCGGGCTGGCGCCTCGCCCTCGACGACGCCGCCTCAGCGGTGCCCAACCTCGAACCGCTCCCGGTCGACCCGGCCGTCGAGGCGGCCATGGCCCGGCTGCGGGTGGCGGCCGCCGGTGACGCCGGCAGCCGACGTCCGGGCGTCACTGCGCTGTCCGCCCTCGACCACGCCTTCGACCAGGTCGGCGACCCGTACGTGTGGGGCGCGACCGGGCCGGACACCTTCGACTGCAGCGGCCTGATGCTGTGGTCCTACGGTGCCGCGGGGGTCACCCTGCCGCGGGTCTCCCGCGACCAGTACGCCGCCGGCGGCGAGCCCGTCGCCGTCGACGACCTGCTGCCCGGCGACCTGGTCTTCTTCGCCACCGCGTCGTGGGACCCCGGCGTGGTCCACCACGTCGGCATGTACGCCGGCAGCGGGCTGATGGTTGCCGCACCCCGCCCCGGGCTCACCGTCCGGGTGGAGCCGATGTCGGCGCAGGGCTACGTCGGCGCCGTCCGTCCGGTGCCCGCCCGCGGGCCGGCGAAGGAGGCCGAGTCACCGCACGGAGCGGCCCGGCGACCGGCCACGCCGACCACCGAGACCAGCTCCGGTCCGGCTGCGACCACGCCGTCGCCGTCCGCGACCTCGTCGCCGTCCTGCGTCGTCCGTCCTCGTCCCGTCGTCGTCGTCGTCGGCCGAGCCGACCACGGCGCCGAGCCCCACGCCGTCCGCTCCCGAGTCCTCGCCCGCTCCCGACCCGGTGACGTCCTCAGCGACCCCCGAGCCGGACCCGACCGCTACGCCCTACCCGACCGATGTCGAGGTCACCCCCCAGCCGACCATCGTCGCGACGCTGTCCCCGGTCCTGCTCAGGATCGGCGTCCTGCCGACGGTCCCGACGCGCGGGACCCGGTGACGGGACACGTGCGCACCTTCCCCGACTGCGGCACACTGATGACGTTCCGTGAGCAGCCGATGACGGGGCAGGCGACGATGGCTTCGATGGAACTGCCGGAGGACGGCCGAGGTGGCGACCTCACCGTCCTGGTGAAGAACGCTGCCGCCGGCGACCAGGACGCGTGGGACGCGCTGGTCGCGCGGTACACGAACCTGTTGTGGTCGGTGGCCCGCGGCTACCGCCTCGAGCGTTCCGACGCAGCGGACGTCGTGCAGGTCGCGTGGCTGCGTCTCGTCGAGCACCTGCCCAAGGTGCGCGACCCCGAGCGGGTCGGAGCCTGGCTGGCGACCACGGTGCGCCGTGAGTGCCTGCAGGTGATCGCCCGGCGTCGGCGCGGGTCACCGGTGGACGACGAGATCCTGGCCGGCATCCCGGACCAGGCGCCGCCGGTCGACGCGGCCCTGCTCGCGCGGGAGCAGGCGACCGCCCTGTGGTCGGCGTTCGAAGAGATCGCGCCTCGTTGCCAACGGCTGCTGCGCGTGCTGATGGCTGACCCGCCGCCGAGCTACTCCGACGTGTCGGTGGCACTCGAGATGCCGGTCGGGAGCATCGGGCCCACCCGAGCCCGTTGCCTCGACCGGTTGCGTGACCTGCTCGACCAGGCCGAGTCCAACGCCGGAGGCGGACGATGACCGAACACGATGCCCTGCTCGACCGGTTGCGCCGAGCAGCGCTGGCGGCCGACCCCCCACCGCCCGAGCTGGAGGGCTCGGCCCGCGCCGCCTTCGGGCTGTCGCGGCTGGACGAGGAGCTCGCCACGCTGCTGCACGACAGCGAGCAGGAGTCCGTCGCCGTCCGCGGCGACGGCGACGAGCCGCACCTGCTGTCCTTCGGCTCCGACGACGTCGGGACCGACCTGGAGATCACCGCCACGGCAGACGGTCACGAGGTGACCGGCACCGTCCACGGCCCCGTGCGCAAGGTGACCGTGCAGACGCCGGACGACGCGCACGACGTGACACACGACCAGCACGGCCGGTTCCGGACCAGCGGCGTCACTGGTGCCGCGGTGCGGGTGCGGATGGAGACCGAGACCGGGGTCACGGTGGTCACGCCGTGGGTCCGGCTCGGCTAGGGCGCCGAGCCGGACCGGTGGACCAGCGATGAGCTCAGATCAGGCCCTGGCGGACGGCGTAGGCCACCGCGTGCGAGCGGTTGCGCAGCTGGAGGCGCGCCGTGAGGGCCTGGATCGCGTTCTTGATGGTCCGCTCCGAGTAGCAGAGCTCCCGGGCGATCTCGCCCGTGGTGCAGCCGTCGGCGAGCAGCCGCAGCACCTTCAGCTCGCGCTGGGTGAGGCCGCCGAACGTGTGTGACGCGGGGGACGGCTCGTCGTGACGCGGCACGCCCACGTTCCCCACCCGGGTCATCAGCTTCCCCAGCAGGTCGGGCGGCATGACGCCGTCGCCGCGGGCAGCGCCGCGCACCGCGTTGCCCAGCCCCTCGACCGTCGCGTCGACCCGGCGCAGCACAGCGGTGGCACCGGCGTCGACCGCCGCGAGGAGCGCGCTGCCGGTCAGGTTGCTCGCCACCAGCACGGTCCGCGAGCCGCGGCGGGTGGCCGCCCGGATCGTCTGGACCCGCTCGTCGTCGACCTCGTCCGCCACGACCACGACGACGTCGGCCGTGCCGGCACCGGTGGGCACCACCTCCAGCTCCGGCCGGTAGCGGAGCTGGCTGGACACGCCGGCCCCGGTCACCGGGTCGCAGGCGAGGACAGCCACCGTCGTCCGGCGGACGTGCACCTCGGGCCGGTGCGGCGGCGCGGCGACATCGGGCAGCGGCAGGTCCAGGACGGCGGTCACCGCTGGCTCCAGAAGGTCGTCACGTCGCGCAGCGTGGTGCCGGGGCACCACGACCACTCGGCGCGGACGGCGCCCGGTCGCGGGTCGAAGTCGGTGGTCGCGACGTCGTCGGCGGTCCGGCGGTGCCGACCGGTGCGGCTGACAGTCACCTGCGTGGTGGCGGACATGGGACGGGCTCCTTCGTGCGGCGGCGGTTGCTGATGCTCCAGAAAGAGCGCGAAGGGGCAACGTTGATACACGACCGCACCCCTCCGATGGTGCTCGCGCAAGCTGCGCTGGAGCTCGTCGGCCGGGACCCCGGCGGTGCAGCGACCGCTGCGGACGAGGCCGTAGACGCCGCCAAGGTGTCTCACGACCCGGCCGCACGAGCGGTGGCCTTGCGGGCGCGGAGCCTCGCCGAGCGCGAGCTCGGCCGCATCCCGGCCGCGCTGCGCAGCGGCCAGGCATCGGTGCGCGCTGCGGCGGCGGCCGGCGACGACGACCTCGAGGCCGAGGCGCGGATGTCGCTCGCCTTCGTCCTGCTCGAGCGTGGCTCGGTGACCGCGGCCTTGCGCCAGGCAGACCGCTCGGCCGGGCAGACCCAGGGCCTCGCCGCGGCCAGGCTGAGCACCCAGCGGGCCCTGATCCTCCAGCGCACCGGCCGGGGCGCGGAGGCGCTGGCGGCCTACGCACAGGCACTTCCGGTGCTCCGCAGGGGGCACGACACCGTCTGGGAGGCGCGGCTGCGCAACAACCGCGGCCTGCTGCACGCCTACCACGGCAGCCTGCGGGATGCGGAGGCCGACCTGCGCGTCGCCCTCGCCCTGCACGAGTCGGCCGGGGCGTCGCTGTCGGCAGCTGACTCGTGGTGGAACCTCGGCTTCGTCGCGGCCCGCAAGGGCGACGCCCCGACTGCGCTGCAGCACTTCGACGCCGCCGCCGAGATCTACCGGCGGCACGGGCTGCCGGTCCAGGAGCTGATGCTGGACCGCGTCGAGCTCCTGCTCGGGGTCGGCGCGGTCGGCGAAGCGCGGCGAACAGCCCGACGGGCGGTCGCGAGCCTGGAGGCCGCTGCCCTCGGCCTGCACCTGCCGGAGGCTCTCCTCCTGCTGGCACAGGCGACCATCGCGGACGGCCGGCCGGACGAGGCCAGCCCGGTCGCCGCGGAGGCCGCGCGGCTCTTCACGGTGCAGGGCCGGTCGGCCTGGGCGGTCCTGGCCAGGTACGTCGGGGTGCTCGCCGACCAGCGCGCCGGGCACCACTCGGCCGGCCTGCTGCGCGAGTCGCTGGCCGTCGCCGAGTCGCTCCGCCTCAGCAGGTGGCGGGTGCACGAGCTCGACATCCGGCTCACTGCCGCCCAGCTGGCCATGACCCGGGGCGACCGGCTCTTGGCGGCCGAGCAGCTGAAGTCCGCCAGCCAGGCCCGGTCCGCGGGCCCGCCCGCCGTCCGGCTGCGCGGGTGGTACGCCGAGGCACTGCTGCGGCTCGAGGACGGCCGGCCCGAGGCAGCCGAGCGGGCCCTGCGCGCCGGCATGACCCACCTCGAGCGGCACCGGGCAGCGATGGGCGCGACCGAGCTGCGGATGCACGTGGCCGGTCACGGCCGCGACCTCGCCTCGCTCGGCCTCCGGCTCGCCGCGGAGGCCCGGTCACCGGTGCGCGTGCTCGCCTGGGCCGAGCGGTGGCGGGCGGGTGCCTTGCGCCTGCGACCGGTGCGGCCGCCGCGGGAACGCGAGCTGGCCGAGACCCTGGCCGAGCTCCGCCGGGCCACCGCGGATGCCGAGCAGGCCCGTCTGGCCGGCGAGTCGGCCCGTCACCAGGACACCCTGGTCGACCACCTGGAGGCGCAGGTCCGCGCGCATGCCCGCCGGGCGAGCGGGCGACCCTGGTCCGGAACGGGTCTGCCCACCCCCACGGTTCCGGCGCTCCGGGCCGCACTGGGCGGCGCCGTGCTGGTCGAGCTGGTGCGCCTCGACGACCGGCTGATGGCCGTCACGGTGAACCAGCGACGCAGCCACCTGGCCGACCTGGGCGACGCGACCCCGGTGACCGCTGCAGCCGAGGCGTTGGCGCACGCGGTTCGACGGCTCGCCGCAGCCGACTCACCGGCGGTGCTCGACCGAGCCGCGGAGACGTTGCGCGGCGCGGCCGGCGCGTTGGACACGCAGCTGTTCGGGCCGTTGCGGGCGGACGTCGCCGACCGTCCTCTCGTGCTCGTCCCGACTGCTGCCCTGCAGTCGGTCCCCTGGTCGTTGCTGCCGTCGTTGGCCGGTCGCCCGGTCAACGTCGCGCCCTCGGCGGCGATCTGGCTCAGCTCGACCACCGCGGGGAGGCGCGACGGCACGGAGGTCGTCGCGCTGGCCGGACCAGGGCTCGCGGCCGCCGAGCGCGAAGTCCGTGAGGTCGCACGCACCCGCGGTGCCCGCGCCGTGACCGGCGAAGAAGCCACCGCGGCTGTTGTCCTGTCGGCCATGGCCACCGCGGACACCGTGCACATCGCAGCCCACGGGCGGCTCCGGACGGACAACCCGATGCTGTCGGCACTGGAGATGGCCGACGGCCCGCTCACCATCTACGACCTCGAGCAGCTGGACGCCACCGCGCGGCTCGTCCTCCTCCCCGCGTGCCGGTCGGGCCAGCCGTCGGTGCACGCAGGCGACGAGGTCATGGGGCTGGCGCAGGTCCTGCTCGCGCTGGGTTCGCAGACGGTGATCGCGACCGTCGTACCGGTGCCGGACGAGGCGACCCATCCGCTGATGGTCGACCTGCACGCGCGGCTGGCGGCCGGCGCCCGGCCCGCCGAGGCGCTGACTGCGGCACAGCTGGCGGTCGGGACGGACGACCCCGCAGCACGTGCCGCGGCCGCCGGGTTCGTCTGCTTCGGCGACGGCTGAGGCCGGTCCCGTCAGCCGCTCGCCGCCGCGGCTCCGGCGGCGGTCGCCGCACCGGCAGCCGCCGCAGACTCGTTCTTCTTCACCATCCGCCAGACCTGCACGATCGCCACGATCTCCGGTAGCCCGAGCAGCGTCCCGGTCTGCTTGACGACGTAGTCGTGCGGCCGGAACGACATCGCCGACGTCTGCGGGAGCGCGGTCAGCACCGGCACACCCGAGGTGTCCGCCACGGTGAAGTCACGCCGCCAGGCGCTGCCCCGCACGACGAGCTCTGCGCCACTCTCCAGTCGCACCGTGGCGCCCGATCGGAAGAGCTTGGTCGTCACCGCCAGCAGAGGACCGGCGTCTTTGCCGGTCGCTCGCCAGGTGGGCGACAACCCACCCCACACAGCGTTCCCCGCGCAGAGGGCGGCACCGTCCGCGTCGACGGCGACGAAGCTCGTGCTGGTCCATCGCGGCTTGATGCGCGCGACGACCGCTCCGGTCGCATCCGTCACCGGGTAGTGACCACTCTCCCGACGGTCCGGGAAGGCGAGCAGAGTCGGCGCCGGGACGTCGCTCACGCCAGCTTGCCTGCCGCTTCGGGCGTGAGCACCGGGCCGTACACGGACAGGGCTGGTACGTCGACGCAGGCCTCGAGCACCCGGGCCACCGCCTCCAGCCTCGGCACTCCATTGCGCACCAGGTGCGCGATGACCGCGGCGACGAACGGGCTGGCGAACGAGGTCCCGCTCCACTTCGCCCAGCCGTCGAACGTCGGCTGCCCGGGGAAGTGCACGAAGGTGCTCACGACGTCGACACCTGGCGCACAGAGGTCGACCCAGTGCCCGAAGTTGCTGAACCGCGCGCGCCTCGTGCGACCCTCCCTCGAGTCGTAGGCGGCAACGGCGAGCACACCTTTGAACGCGGCTGGCCAGAACGGCCGACCGGACGAGTTGTTCCCGGCAGCCGCGACCAGGACGGAACGGCGGCGCAGGATGCGTACCGCGTCGGCCATGCCGACCGGAGGTCGGTCGTCCTCGGTGTAGCCGCCGAGCGAGAGGTTGATGACGGGCGCCTTCGTCTCCAGCAGCTCGAGGGTGATGCTGGCGTCGTCGCCGATCCCGGTGGTGTCGAGCACCTTCCCCGGGTCGATGACCAGGTCAGGCGAGAACTGGTGGACCACTCCGGCGACGAAGCTGCCGTGCCCGTTCTGGGTGTCGAGCTGACCGTCGCTGTTCGCGTCCACCTCCTCCTCGTCGTCGATGTCGGGCACGAGCTGTGCCTGCAGAGCGGCCGGCAAGCCGGCGGCCCATCCGGTGTCCAGGGTCGCGACGTCCGCATCACGGTCCGGGTCCCACGCCGACTTCCCCTCGCTGCTGAGGTCGAGCGGCTTGGCGGGCGTGGGCGGACCACCGGGGCCGCCCTGGTAGCGAGGAGCACCCCGCCAGACGGCGTTGACGCCGACCCCGACCGGTTCGTCGTCCTGGCGCGAGGCCCGTCGTCGCAGCCACGTGACGAGGTCGACGAGGTCGATCTCGCGTGGCAGCCGCCACAGCACGACGGTGCTGCCGAGGGCTGCGGCGCGCTCCTGGAAGTCGCGGTCGGGCTCGCCCTTCAGTCGCTCCAGGTGCGGGCGGAGCCGTTCGGCGGCGGCGCCGTCGAGCAGCATCTCACCCGGCCGGAAGTACGACCGGTCGCCCTCCACCACGTCGGCCCGACAGGTGAGCTCGCAACGGGTCTGCTGCTCCCAGCTGTCGTCCGGGCGAGGCTTGCGCTTGACGGGTCCGCGACCGCCCGGCCTTCCGGGCTGGGGCCACTTCCGGTCGATCCGACGCTGGATCGGCGCCACGTTGTCCTCCCCGACTCGATGGTTCCCCCGTTGTAGCGGCAACGCCAGGTCATCGCCAGACCAAGCAGGTCATGACTCGGTCAACGACTCCGGCGGGCAGGCTCACTTCTTCTCGAAGAAGCCCACCTCGGCGAGCGAGGCGGCGGTGCCCTTCTGGCCGGCGTACGTCGACAGGATGCGCAGCGTCACCCGGGTCACGCCGTGCCCGTCGACCTCGACCTCCTGCATCTTGCGTACGTCGGCGAGCACCACCCGCCGCTCGTCGATGACGCCCTCCGGGCCGCGCAGCGTCACCCGCAGGCCGCGGACCCGGGGCTGGAACGGGAACGCCTCCTCGGCGGCGCCGTCGTGCACGGTCAGCCGGGACAGGTCGACCGGCCGGTCGAAGCGCACGATGAGCTTCTCGCCGCGACCTCGCCCGGCCTTGCCCTCGGCCCACCAGGTCAACGTGTTCTGGTCGATCGCCATCGACGCGTCGTGCTGCTTCTGCGCGCTGGTCGCGGTCGCACCGCTGGCCGACACCGGCACGTAGCGCGGCGCCACCACCCGGCTGACCCCGTGGTAGAGCCCGAAGCCCTTCTCGGTCACGTAGGCCCGGATGGGTGCGATGCCGAAGCCGACCAGGCTGAGGATCGCGAGCGGCAGGGCCAGCTTGCCCAGGCTGAGCCGGGTCGGGATCCGGGGCCGCCACCACTTGCCGCTTCCGGCTCCCGCCGGACGTCGACGCGTCGTGCAGCTTCGCCCAGCCGTCCGGGCGCTCCCCCGCGGCATAGGTACGCCGGCGACCGAACCGGTTGCGCAGCGCCTGCCACAGGCGACGCCACCAGCCCACCCGCTCGGCGGACTGCGCGTCGGCCAGCGGCCCGCCGCACCGCCGGCAGAACGACCGCCCGGACGCGTTGCCCGCTCCGCAGCTGCCGCAGTAGAAGTCGGCCGGTCCGAGGTCGATCGGGTCGGGGCGCACCGGCGCGGGCCGCTCGTGCTCGGCCTGCGGCACCCGCACCGAGTGCTCGCTGCGCCGGGGCCTCGACCAGCGCGGGTCGCGGCGACGGGACGGCGGCGACGACGGGCTCGCCGTCCCACTCGAGGAAGCCGCCGCACGAGCCGCAGAACGCGTCGCCCTGGCCGTTGGCGTGGCCGCAGCCGGAACAGATGATCATGTCGGTACCTCCACGGTGACGGGTAGGTGGGCAGGGACGGCGGCACGCACGGCCCGGTCCAGCCGGGCTCGTGCGTCGCTGTCGGGATCACGCAGGTCGGCCGGGGCGTCGAGCACCCGGACGACGACGGTGGCGCAGGTATCGGAGCCAGGCCCGTGGGACGGCAGCGACCCGCCTGGCTCGGCACTGCAGGCGACGCCGCCGGGGTCGCACACCTCGACGTCGCAGCCGGTGAGCAGGGCGATCTCGTCGCGCAGCCCGGCGGTGGTGCCGCGGGCGTCCTGGACGGCGGCAACCGAGCGCAGCAGCGACCGGCGTACGTCGACCGGCCAGCGCGGGTCGAGGTCGAGCGCCGACCCAGCCGGCCAGCCAGCCGAGGAAGTCCTCCGGCGTCACCGCCGGGTCGACGTACCGGTCGAGGCTGTCGAGGGTGGCGGCGAACGGGGCGAGCACCTCGTCCAGGCCGGCGGTGAAGCGCTGCAGGAACGGGTCCTCCTGCAGCATCGCCGGCAGCGTCGCGCCGACCGACAGCCGGGTCCGCACCTCCGGCACGCAGGCCTCTCACGACGCCACCCGGACCTGGTGGTCGTAGGAGAACACCAGCCCGTGGGCGCCGACCTCGACCTCGGCGACGGCCTCGCCGCGCGCGCCGGTGACCGGGTCGGCGGGGAACAGCCGGACGTCCTCGACCAGCTCGACGCCGGGCACCTGGTGCAGCACCGCGAACACCTCGCCGTAGCGCACGGGCCCGGCCGAACGGCCAGCCGTTGCCGTCCGGGCCGCCGACGACCGGGCTGAGGAACCGGTACAGCGCGGCCAGCGCCTCGTCGCGCACGTCGTCGGCCGACCGCGTCCCGTTCGCCGCGCAGCCGCGCCACCACCGTGACGCCCTGGTAGACCGGCGGCTCGACGACGACCCGGGCGCCGACCAGCCGGCGGGCGTCGACGCGACGTCGGCGACCCGGTCGCAGGTCGTCCTCGGCCGGCGCGCAGCGCGTCGAACGGCACCCGCCCCACGTCACCGAGCGCCGGTACGACGAGCAGCCGCACGTCGCCCGGGACGACCGTCCGTCGGCGGGCACGCAGCGCACCCGCGCGAGACTCGGGCGCCGCGTCGCGGGCGAGGTGCTCGAAGTCCTCGGCGGTGACCGCGCGGCCCCGGCTGCGCAGCGCGAGCGGCGCCGCGCAGCCTCGCGCCTCGTCGAGGGTCTCGGCGTCCCGGCCGCCGCGGGCCGGGCAGCGGTTCTCGACCCGGCGCGACGTACGGGATCGACGAGCGCAGCACGCGGAGCACGCCGGCCGCGACGTTGCCGCTGGCGCCGCCGCCGGTGAGGTACGGCCCGACCCGCAGCACCGCGCCGGCCGGCGGCACCGCGCCGTGCTGGCGGACCGACCCGTCGGCGAGCCGCACGACCGGGCCGAGCTCGACCTCGCCGGACGCCGGGTCGAGCACGACGTGCGTGTCGTCCGGCGCTGCTCGTCGGCGAAGTCGTCGACGGTCTGCCAGGTCTGCCAGCCGTCGTCCGTCGGACACCTCGAGCTCGAGCGGCCGGGTGCCGACGAGCACCGGCGCGCGGCGCAGCGCGAAGCGCTGCGCCGGGCACGCCCTCGGAGGTGCCGAGCACCTCGCCGGGCACCAGCTCGGCGTGCACCGCGGCCACCGTGGCGCCGACCGCCGCGACGTCGACCGACGACAGGGTCGGGTGAGCTGGAGTAGGCCGTGCCGTGCTCCGGCGGCTCGACGATCCGGGCCGCGCAGCCAGCCGGCGCGCAGGCCGCCGACCAGCGACGTGACGTGGCCGGGCGGCAGGTGCAGGACGACCTCGCCCGGCTGGTTGAAGCCGCCGGTGGTGTCGCGGTCGACGTCGCACGGCGTCCAGCCGTCCTCGGTCCACGCCTCCCAGACGCAGCGGCGGGCTGGTCGGGTCGACGCCGATGCCGTCGATCCGGCAGTCGCAGCCGGACGGCGACCGCGCACGCCGGCGCCGCCTGGTCGAGGCCGACGAGCAGCGCGTCGCCGACCTGCGGCGGCTCGCCGAAGCAGCTGGACCCGCCGGCCGGACGTGCGGTCCTCGCGGTGCTCGCGCACGGTGCCGTCGGCGAGCACCGACCGCAGCTCGCAGCAGCGACACCGGCGGGATCGGTGACGGGCTCGCGCGGTGGTGAAGCACGACCGGCTCGGTCGACGGCGTACGCCGGCTGGCGACCTCGGTGCCGGCGGGTACGACGATCGGCTCGGGCTGCGGCGCCGACAGCCAGAACGTCACCGGCACCCGGGCGGCGGCCGGCGGGTGCAGGCGGACGCCGACCAGCTCGAGGAACCGCAGGTAGTAGCCGGTCCGGCACCCGGTTGAGCCGGTAGACCAGCTGGTCGGCCATCATCGCGAACGCCTCGATCAGCGTGACGCCCGGGTCGTGGACGTTGTGGTCGGTCCACTCCGGGCAGCGCCGCTGGACGAGCCGCTTGGCGTCGTCGACGAAGTCCTGGAAGCGGCGGTCGTCCAGGTCGGGCGCGGGCAGCGCCATCGTGGTCAGTCGCTCCTCGGGGATCGAGTAGAAGGGGAAGACGAGGTTGCGCCGGTCGTTGGTGGCTCGCACGGCGTAGCGTCACGTCGATCAGCGCGAGCCCGGGACGGTCCGGGTCGAAGGTGACGACGACGTCGGCGACGTCGACCCGCGGCTCCCAGCGCAGCAGCGACGCGCGCACCTCGTGCGCGACCAGGCCGGCCAGCGTCGGCGTCGCTCGGGTCGAACACCAAGTCGTGGATGCCGCAGCCGAACTCCGGCCGCATCGGGCGCTCGCCGCAGCGCGGTGCCGAGGACCAGCCGGATCGCCTGCGTCAGCTCGGTGTCGCCGCTGACCAGCGCGATCGCCGCCGGTGCTGCCGACGCCGGCCGGGAAGGACCAGCCGGACCCGACGAAGTCGGCGCCGGTGACCACGGCTCTGGTGCTCATCGTCAGCCCCCGACCAGGACGGTGGAGGCGGTGCCGGTGAGGGTGCCGCCGGGCATCCCGCAGGCCGTGCACGACGAGCCGGTCTTCGCCATCGGCGTGCCGCCGGCCAGCACGGTGCCCGAGCCCTGGGTGACCACGCCGGTCTGGCTGGGCGGCACCATGAACGGGTCGCTCGGGTGCAGCCCGACGTGCGGCGGCGTGCAGGTGCCCTGCGCGCCGACGACGACGGCCGGCTTGCCGGCGACCATCACGGTGCTGCAGGTCCCGGTCGTCACCGGCGCGGAGAACGGCATCGGCGGGCCGGGCTGCGGCGCGCCCTGGTCGGGTTGGGGATCAGGTGGATCGCGCAGGTGGCCGCGATGCGGTCGCCGAGAACGGCGGCGGGCACTCCCATCGGTCACTCCTTGATCGGTCGGTGTCGGGCAGGTCAGTTGAGCTGGATGACGCCACCGTCGACGTCGACCTTCGGGCCGCCGTCGATGGTCACGCCGGCGTCGCCCTTGAGCTCGAGCGTCGTGGCCGGCGTGGATGCTGATCGCGCCGTCGGAGCTGATCGTCGACGCCGCGCGTCCCGCTGATCTCGACCGTGCCGTCGGCCGTGACGCGGATCGTGGTCGTCGACTCGTTGAGCGAGATCTTCAGCTTGCTGTCGCCGGACAGCAGCGCGACGCCGCTCTTGCTGTCGTCGTCGAGGAACACCAGGCGGTGGTTCTTCTTGGACACGAACCCGCGGCGCTTGCACGGCGCCGGTGCTGCCGTCGATCAGGCCGTCGCCGAACGGCGGGTTGTCGACGCCGTTGCAGAGGCCGCCGACGACGTACGGCCGGCGGGTGTCGCCGTGCTCGAAGGCGACCAGGACCTCGTCGTTGACCTCGGGCAGCCAGACCGCGCCGCGGTCCGGGCCGGCGCCGAGCTGGGCGACCCGGGCCCACCACGACTCGTAGTCGTCGGCCAGCCAGGGGAACTTCACCTTGACCCGGCCCAGCGACTCGGGGTCGTCGACGGCGGTGACGACGCCGATCACCACGCCGCGGCACCGGCGGGCCGGACGCGCGGGCCGACCCGCGGCCGCGGGCGACGAGCCCCCACAGCGACCGGTCGTTGCGGCCGCTGCACGCCAGGTGGGTGCGGTAGCCGGCCGAGTCGAAGACGTGCGTGGCCGTCGTCACCGAGTACTTGCCGTCGTACGGCCAGCCGGCCATCGCGAGCACCACGGCCGTGCCGGCCACCAGCCGCGGGTCGCCGAGCGCGACCCCCTCGGCCTCGGCGTGCGCACTGGCCAGCGCCTCGGCGCAGCGCGGTCGCGGTCGCGTCGGCCGTCCCCTGGTCGCTGACCGGCCGGTCGACGACGGTGTGCGTCGGGACGTCGAAGGTGCCGGCCAGCTCGGCCGGGCCGACCGACGTGCTGCGACTCCCCCGCCGCGCTGCTGGCGCGGCCGACGACTGCGGCCTTGGCCATCGGGTCCCAGCCGCGGACCGACCACGTCGGGCACCTGGTCCGACGGCGCTCAGTCGCGGCCGCAGCGACAGCAGGTTGGTGCCGAGGGCCAGCTGCACCCGCTCGGCGGGCATGTCCATCCCCTCGACGGCGTCCGGGGCGTCGTCGGCCGGCGCGGGCCGCCGCCAGTGCAGCTTGCCGCCCTGCGCGACGACCTCGTGACCGGTCTCGCGGCCGCGGGCGGTGAGGAACTCCCAGTCGGTCGCGTTGAGCTGCGCGACGTGCTCGTGGGTCGGTCCGTCGTCGTCGACGGTGCCGACCTCGAGGCCGGCCCGGCGCGCGACCTGGCGGACGACGTCGGCGTCGGTCGTCGTCGTTGTAGGACGCGGTACGCCGGCCGCGGCACAGGCGGTGCGACGCGTCGTACCCGCGGATGACGGCGATCGAGCCCTCGGGACCGAAGTCGTGCTCGAGGGTCGTGACCTCGACGGTGGCCAGCGGGGCGAGCCGGCCCTCGCCGGAGCGGCTGCCCTCGACGGACAGCTTGCTGCCGATCTTCACCCCGCTGCGGGTCAGCACGTCGCGGGCCTGGTCGCGCAGCCGCACCTCGACGAGGTCGGGTGCGTGCAGCGACGTGTCGACGACGACGCGCTCGAGCTGCACCTCGACGTCGTGCCGCAGCGGGGTGCCGTCGATGCTCACCTGCGGCCGGTTGCCGTGCTTCTCCTGGTCAGCCACGGCGGGCTCCGGACAGCCGGCGGGCCTCGCCCATCGGCGGGACGACGAGTGCGGTGCCGGGCGGCACCCGCGACGGGTCGTCCACGTCGTTGGCGGTGGCGAGAGCGCGCCACAGGTTCGGGTCGCCGTACTCCTGGCGGGCCAGCGAGGCCAACGTGTCGCCGGCGCCGAGCACGAGCGAGCGCCGGTCCGGCACGCCGCCGGAGGTCGGGTTCTGCGGCTTCGGCTCGTCCGGCGTCTCGACCAGCACGATGTCGACCGACGCGCGCAGCGGCACGCCGTCGCTGGCGAACAGCGTGAAGCGCGCCGTGACGTCCTTCAGGTAGCCCGGGAAGTACGGCTCGCCACCCCAGTGCAGGCGCAGCAGCGGCGGCTGCGGCTTGTGCGCGCGCCACGACTCGTCGGTGACGCCGGCCCACTCGACCAGCGTCTCGACGTCGGCGCGCACGTCCTTGTCCGGGCTCTCCAACGCGTCGAGCAGCAGGGTCAGGGTGAGGGTGCGCCCGTTGGTCCCGATGAACTCCGGGCTCGGCACGGTCTTCGAGCCGCGGCGCGGCGTGCTCTTCCACTCGGCGGACTTGGTCACCGTGACCGTGGTCGGGTTGTAGTGGAAGGGCAGCCGACGCTTCCGGTCGTCGGACCTCAGCTCGGCGCGCTTCAGCGGCCCGGTGAGCACGCTCACGATGCCGCCCGGGTGGTGAACCCGTTGTGCGCGAGCTCGATGGTCTCGGTCGCCGCGAGCACGGACGTCGACATCAGCTGCGGGCCGGTGTACTTCAGCGGCCAGGCGCCGACGAGCTCCCACCGGGCGACCTCGCGGCCGTTGCCGTCGTACGCCGTGATGGTGGCGTCCTGGCGGGACGGCCGGGTGCGGGTCGCCGAGAACCAGGACGCGATGGCGCCGCTGTCCCGGTCGATCGGCCGGATCAGGCGGACGTTGGTGTGCTTGAGCCGCACCGGCAGCCGGTGCACGAAGCCACCCTCGCCGCCCTCCTTGTACTCCTCGACCTCGTACTCGGCGGTCAGGCCGTCGCACTGGGTGAAGCGCTCGATCGTGTACGAGCCGATCGTCACCGAGAAGCGCAGGGCGAGCGCGGGCTCGCGAGGGTCGACTGCGGCCATCTTGTGTGATCCCTCCGGTCCGTCGCTCGCCCTGCGTCCTCGTAGCGGCGTCCCCCGAGGCCGCCTGGAGGGAAGAGCACGCCGGGCCGCGCTGGATACACCGGTCTCACCAGAGGTCTGCGAGCACTCCGAACCGCTCTCGTTCGACGAGCAGGGTGTGCCTCAGCTCGCCGGCGACGTCGTCGGCCGTCGGCGCTGCTTTCGCGCGGGCCGCCGCGGGTGCGGCGGTGGTCGCGGGAGCGGCCGCGTCGCTGCTGCCGCTCTCGTCCGCGGTGAGCTGTCGGACCGTGACGGCTCGGGCAGCTCGACCGGCGCGAACCGGTGCAGGTCGGGCAGGTCCGGCAGGTCGGCCGGCAGGTCGCCGTCGCTCGGCCCGACGAGCGGGAAGGCGGGCAGCTGGGACCTGCTGGTCTCCTGCGCGGTCGCGGGCGCTCGGACGACGCGTCGCAGGCCGGGCACCGTCGGTGCCTGGCGCGCCGCGAGTGGGGCGGCGGCTTCCGGCAGCAGGTCGTCTGCGGGCAGCTCGCGGTGCGGCTCGTCGCGCGCTCGTCCGGCCTGGTCGTCGGGCTCGGGCTGGCCGTCCGTGGCCTGCGGGTCAGCGTGCGCCGTCGGTACGTCGAGCGGCCACGCGACCCGGCGGGTCACCGGCATCCCGGTGGCAGGGTCGCGGGTCGGTCGGATCTGTCGCAGCGCCGGTTCACCTGGCGTCGTGGCGTGCGGACGGATCCGGCGCTGCAGCATCGGTTCGCTGTGCGTCGCGGCCGGCCGTGCGGCGGCCGGGCGGCCGGGG
>CAVYTH010000004.1:0-70194 GCA_963771345.1 uncultured Actinomycetota bacterium | reverse complement strand
TGGACCGCAGCATCCTGCACCAGAGCGGGCATCCCCTTCTCGGGCCACCGGCGGCCCAGATGTTCACCGATCTCTCGGCCGCTGATCTTCGTGCCCTGCTCATCGACGCTCTCACCTGGTGGCTCGCCCTCCCCGAACCCGAAGGCGATCCGCCTGCCTCCGGGACCGAAGATGCGGTGCTCGGTGCCTGTCGTTCCCGGGTGAAGTTCCGCCACGGGGTATGGCTCTCGAAGGTCGCGGCCGGACAACGACTTCTGGCCGACGGCCCGTCCCCGCTTCTCGAACGGTCCATCCAGGCGCGGCGCGGAGGTGCGCCACCAACGGGTCCAGAAGCCCGCGCCTTCCAGCACGAGGTCCTCAACGAGATCATCGCGAACCCGTAGCCGCGTCGCAGCGTCGCGCGCTCAGGGAGCCCCGCCCTCGTTGGTGCCGGTCGTGAGCGGCCCCATCCGTTCGGCGACCATGGCTGCCTGGACGCGTCCATTGACGCCGAGCTTGCGAAAGATGTGGGTGACGTGGACGCTCGCTGTCTTGGGGCTGATGTAGAGCCGGTGGCCGATCTCGTCGTTGCTGGCGCCGGTCCCGAGCAGCCGGAGCACATCCAGCTCACGCGGTGTGAGGCCGCTGCCCGCGGCGCCACTGGTGGCTGCTGCTCGCGGCGGACGGGTCGGGCGCCTGTGGGGTGGCCTGGAGTGGCAGACGCGTGCGTCGGCCGGGCCTCGATCTCCCGTCGCAGCGGTTCGTGGTGCTGCGCCGCCGCGTACGCAGTAGTTGAGTTCGTTCTGGCCGTCGTTGCGGCGCCCGCGGTCGAGGAGGCACACGGCCAGGCGCCAGCCGGCGTAGGCGGCGTGATGAGGTACGTCGTGCGACGCCCAGGTGTCCTTGGCCTGGCCGATCGCGCCGCACACTGCCAGGGCCAGGACCGGCGCCAGCTGGCGGCGGCGCCGCACTGCGCGCGCCATGCGTTTCTCGGATAGACGCACCCCGGACGGCCGAACCCCATTGGGCCAAGGGTTCGGCCGTCCAGTGTCAGTGCGGTGTCAGAGGATCGCGTCGACGATCGCCGCACAGTAGCTGTCGGACCGCCCGGTGGACTCCCTGATCTGGGTGAAGCTCAGCTCCACGTCGTCGGAGGGATCGGCGGGTGTGCCGGCGTGGTCGACGACGAGCTCGAAGCGGACTTGGCCCGGGTTGCGGGCGATGGCCATGCCGTCGGGCCCGTACAAGGTCGAGGGCCCGGTCAACAGGATGACGATGGTCAGCGTCCCGTCACCGTTGTCGGTGATGTGCAGGTCCTTGTCCACGACCCGTGTCCAGTCGACGACGCTGAGGCCGTTGTCGAGGTTCGTCGTTGTCTGCGAGCTGGTCGTGTGGTCCATGTAGTACACATGCCCGTACCGCCCGCGGCTGATCAATGAGTACGTCCCGTCGGCGACGTTCTCGAACGACACGGTAAATCCGGGCACTTCGCAGAAGTCATCGATTACGCCGGTGAAGACGTCGTGGAACTCACCGCGTTCGATGAGCTTCGCGGAGGCCGGTGCGGCGGAAGCGATGACAGGAATGGCGACGCCGAGAATGACGGCTGCGATCAGATTTCGGGAGCGGTACATGGTGCTGGTTCCTCTCGTGGTGGTGGATGTTGGCTTGCGAACCGTCAGTGCCAGCGCGCTCGTACGGCGGGCCATGCGATGAACCGGTTGCACCGGTGTGGCTGACTTGTGACGCTCATGACGTGGTCGCCACTTGGCCAGCTCGTGGTTCGATCGGCGCGCCGGGTGCCTCACCCTGGGTCGCGACCTTCTGCCGGCGGACCATGATGATGGCGGCGGCGATGAGCCAGAACGGCAGCAGCAGGTAGTTCACCAGTCCGCCCGGCGGGATGCTGCACGCGCCGAGCAGTGCGAGAACGCCCATCACCGTCGTGATGATCGCGAACCATTTGGGCAGCACCGCGTTGCGCACGCCGCCGAGCCCGATGGCGATGAACGCGGCAGCGATGCCGATCCCCATGCCCAGCCAGCCGAAGTACTGGGCGTAGCTGAGCATCTGGGTCGCCGCCTCGTTCTCGTCCTCGGCCGCCGACATCAGGCCCTTGGTCCAGACCGCCATCTGGGCGAGCGCCCGCGGAGACGGTGATCCACCCGCCGTACGCGACGCTCGAGTACGTCGCCTCGCTAGCCTCTCCCGAGCGCAGCAGGTTGCGGACCGCGGTGGCGAAGAAGAGCAGCGCCACCCCCATCACGACCAGGCAAGACAGGCTGCCGGTGTTCAGCCCGAGGTGATCGTTGATCATCGCGACCGAACCGCGCCCCGGCTCGTCGGACGAGTGCACGCGGGCCAGGCATCCTGGGCGATCCAGGCGAGGCCGGCGACGACGCCACTCCACGGCAGAAACCTCTCGAATGTGCTGAGCGGCATGTCCCGCTCCCTTCTGATCAGATGCCCGGCGCCTTGCCGGCTCCCAGACCGTCCCCTGCCCGGCGACCCGGGCGCATGGTCCAGGCGTCCCGACCCGATCGGGAACAGTTCCCGGGCGTGCTGCCGCGCGACGCTCCCGCACCCCACACTGTCGACATGCAACTGCTCGTCGCCCTCGTCGCCGGGCTGGCCTCCCTGGCCCTCGGCCTGCTCGTGATGTTCCGAGGCGGGCAGCGCCGGATCGGCTGGCTGCTGGTCGCGCACGGGGTCACCGTGGGGCTCTTCCTGGGCTTCCCCGAGTCCCCGAGCACGAGTCGGGCCGGGATGGTGGTCGACCAGCTCACCCAAGGCAGCTGGGTGTTCCTGTTCCTGTGGCTGGTCCTGATCGCCTATCTGCTCCCCAACGGACACACCGCCTCGAAGCGCTGGCGGCGCTGGGTCAGGGTCGGGCTCGTGGGCGTCGTGCTGTTCCAGGTCGGCGCAGCGGGCGACCGCACGATGTTCGCCGACGCCCACGACTCCCGGCCGCCTCCGGTCCCGTGGCTGCCGGAGCCGGTCTCCGGCGCTGCTCGGGCGATCGGCCTGCTGCTCATCGTGCTGCTCCTCTTCGGCTCGTTCGTCTCGCTGTGGCTCCGCTTGCGCACCTCCGCGGCGAGGACCGCGTCCGACTGCTCTGGCCGGTCTGGGGCTCGCTCTCGGTCCCGGCCGTGCTCATGTTCGGCTGGGTGAACCACTTCCTGCTCGGGGACCACGAGCTGCCCTTCCCCATCGCCCTCGCCCTCCTGGGCGTCGCACTGCCGGCCACGATCGCGATCTCCGTGCTCCGACACCGGCTCTTCGACATCGAGCTCGTGCTCAGCCGCACGCTGACCTACGCCGCGCTGACGCTCCTGGTCGTCGGCGCGTACGCCGCGCTGCTGACCCTCGCGGACCGCGCGTTCGGTAACCGGTCGGCGGGCGGGCTGGTCGCGGTCGGGCTGGTCGCTGTCCTGGTGCACCCGACGTACGCATGGCTGCGGCGGCGCATCGAGCGGCTCGTCTACGGCTACCGGTCCGACCCTGCGGTCGCCTTGCGGCGGCTCGGCGCGAGCGTGGAGTCCTCCGACCCCTTGCACGTGGTCGACACCATCACGACGTCGGTCGCCGAGGCGCTGAAGATCGACGACGTCTGGGTGGAGTTCACCGGTCAGCCCGCGCGCGAGCACCAGCACGATCACGTGGTGCGGGTCCCCCTCGTCCATCGCGGCGAACGCGTGGGCGACCTTGCCGTCGACGTGCCCTCGGGCCGCAACCTCTCGCCTGCCGACACCGCGCTGCTCCATGACCTGGCGCGTCACGCAGCCCTCATGGTCAAGTCGGGTCAGCTCGCCGCCGAGCTCCAGGAGTCGCGGTCGCGGATCGTGTCCGCACGCGAGGAGGAGCGCAAGCGGCTCCGCCGCGACCTGCACGACGGCGTTGGGCCCTCGCTTGCGGCGATCGTGCTCAAGCTCGACGCGGCCCAGACCCGCAAGGACGAGGCTGAACGCAACTCACTGCTTGCGGAGATGCGCGACGAGGCGAAGGAGACCATCAAGGAAGTGCGTCGACTCGTGGACGACCTCCGACCGGCGGCCATCGACGAGGTCGGCCTCGTCGGCGCGATCCGCCAGCGCGCGGCGGCGCTGTCCACCGAGGCGCTGAGGTACGACGTGACCGGGCCCGACGCGCTGCCCTCCCTGCCCGCCGCCGTCGAGGTCGCCGCCTTCCGGATCGCCTCGGAAGCGATGACCAACGCCGCCAAGCACTCCGGCGCCAGCCGCTGCACCGTGGAGATCGAGCTCGACGGCACGCTGGGCGTCACCGTCTCCGACAACGGCCGTGGCTCGGCGGGACCGACCGGCACCGGCGTGGGCTGGACATCGATGACCGAGCGCGCCGTCGAGCTGGGCGGGTCGTGCACGATCTCGAGCCGCGCAGAGGGCGGGCTCGTCGTGCGCGCCGTACTTCCCCTGACCGCCAACCTCGACGAGACTGCCGACGTGGGGCCCACCGAGTGACCAGGGTGCTGATCGCAGACGACCACCCAGCGTTCCGCCGCGGGCGTGGAGTTGATGCTCGTGGGCGTCGACGACGTCGAGATCGTCGGGGAGGCAGAGACCGGACAGCGCGCGGTCGATCTCGCGGCGGAGGTCGCTCCGGACGTCGTCCTCATGGACCTGCGCATGCCCGACCTCGACGGCATCGAGGCCACCCGTCGGATCAACCGACGCGAGCACGCCCCCGCCGTCGTGGTCCTCACGATGTTCGAGGACGACGACTCCGTCTTCGCCGCGATGAGAGCCGGGGCCCGCGGCTATCTGCTCAAGGGGGCCGACCAGGACGAGATCGTGCGGGCGATCCGCGCCGCCGCCGCGGGTGAGGCGATCTTCGGTCCCGAGATCGCGGCCCGCGTGATCAGCCACTTCGCGACCGGCTCGGGCTCGACCTCCTCGGCGTTCCCCTCACTGACCGACCGGGAGCGCGAGGTGCTGGAAATGATCGCGGCCGGGAAGGGCAACGCGACCATCGCGCACGAGCTGGTCATCAGCCTGAAGACCGTGCGTAACCACGTCTCGAACATCTTCACCAAGCTGCAGGTCTCCGACCGCTCGGCAGCGATCGTCAAGGCCCGGCAGGGAGGGCTTGGTGGCCCAACCGGTCGGGACGCAAACCGGACATGATGCGGAGCAGTGTGACGCGTGACTCGACTCTGCTGGGTGTCGCGCAGCTCGGATTCCCCGGCCAGCTGATCGAGGTCGAACTCACGGCGGCGCTTCCTTCCTGAATTGCCGCACTGATAATCCCCCGCCGGGTAGCGGTTCGCGGAGAGGGGCTGAGTCGAGCCTCATCCGAGGCCACACGACCGAGATCGAAGACGCCCTGAAAGGGCGGAGCAGGCCGCCGGACCCGGATGCAAGGTCGTTCGTTGACATGGATCAACGACCGGCTGACCGCCAGGTGGGTGGGCGCCTGCGCTTGAGATCATCCTCAGCGCAGGCGAGCTACCGAATCTGCTAGCGCGCATTGACGTAGCTGGCACTACCGATCGGCTTCGCAGCTGACATGACCATCCGACAGCCAACGCCACCTTCCGGTGGTGGTCAGGACGAGGAAGCGACTGGTGGTCAGGACGAGGAAGCAGCGTCGCTGATGATGATCGCCACGAGGCCGATCGCTGCAACGATCGAGACCGCAAGCGCAGCGGTGGCCATGCCGGTGCGCTCGCCAGCGGCTCGTGAGCGCCACGAGATCACCGCGGCAGCAGCGGCGAACGGCAACGTGATGCCCGCCCAGAAGACCAGCACCGATGCCAGGGCAACGATCGCGAGCACCAGGGCGCTGACGGCTCCGCCCTGTGGAACGACGAAGGTGAACAGTGCTGCGGAGACGACCAGGGAGATCAGCAGCACGATCAGCCACTCGCCTACCTGGAGTTCACCGTCTTCGCTGTAGCCGGGGATCATCATCAGCATCTGGGCGATCGCCGCCACTGCCGCGATGAGCAGGTATCGGGTGCGCGATACGGGTGTCGGCAGCAGTGCCGAGGCAGTTGTCATGGCGGGCACCGTAGGCGGTCGCTGGCGCCGGGAAGGGCAGAACGCGCAAGTTTCACTCCGCCTCGCGGTGTTGCCGTCGAAGGAGAGTGCGAGATCGGCACTTCTGGAGCACCTCATGACGGTACGTGCGGACGGTTGCGACTCGCTGCGCACCAACGTCAGAGCTCTCGCCTCATCACTGGTCGTGTGGGTGCCGTCCGCCCGACTTCGACGAATCCTGCGGCGGTGAACAATGCCACCGTGCCTGTGTAGATCGCGGAACCGCCCACTTTCGTCGCCTTCAGCGCGCTGACATCGACCGGATGGCCCGCAACCGCCGAAGCGCCGTGATCACGGGCGAACTCCACGTCGGCATGCAGGAGCGCACCGCCGATACCGGCACGTCGATGGCGGCTGTCGACGGCGAAACATGTGACCCACCAGACGCTGGCGTCCAGGTCGGGCAGCACCCTCGCAAGGGCTCGATTACCGCGCACGCCGGGAAAGGAATCCCGTGGTCCCACCCGGCTCCACCCGACTGGCCTGCCGTCGACATAAGCGATGACACCGGGCGGCACCCCAGCATCACGGATCTGTTGCTGCATTGCGCTTCGGTTGTTGACCGGCCGGGCAGGGTCGACATCTGACGTTCGCAGGAACAGCTGGCACCAATCCCAGGCAGGATCCTTGCCGCGTCGACCGAACACAGTGACCAGGTCGTTCCACCGCTCGGGTGTCGCGGGATGAACCTCCACCAACACGGTCCCGACGATAGTCAGCCACACCGACAATCACAGCCGTTCCGACGTCGTTCGCCCGTTCGGTAGTGCCGGCTATGTTCGGCCGACGTTCCATCGGAGAACGCCACTCGTCGCGTGTCTGGAGCCGGGCTCGCGAGCGTGCGAGCCGACTTTCGGCACGCGCACCCGCGTGTTGGCATCCTCGGCCTGCCGGCTCCCGCTAGCGCAATGACCTCGCAGGCGCGCGAACGTTAACTCCCGTCGATAGCGCCTCCCGGTTGTTCCCCGCCACGGGAGACCGGCTGCGCGGCTCGCGGGCAACCGATCCGACGCGAGCGGCGTCCTGTATGCATGGACGCAACCGGTCGGGCGGCAGCCGCGGAGGGGGTTGGGTACGTGACCGCCACTGAGGAGCTGCCGCACGACCGGGACGCCGCCATGTCCTCGCTGTTCGCTTCGCACTGGGACCGGCTGGTACGCCTCGCTGCACTCCTGGTCGACGACCGCGAGTCCGCCGAGGACGTCGTGCAGGAGGCGTTCACCTCGACCTACGACCGGTGGTCCCGGCTGCGGGACAGCCAGGCCGTGCTGGCCTACCTGCAGCGGTCCGTGGTCAACGGCAGCCGGTCGCGGCTGCGCCGCAGGGGCGTGGCCCGACGCCGCGCCCCCGCCCTGCATGTCGTTGCCGCGCCCTCTGCGGCGGAGATCGCCGAGTCTCGAGCAGACGTGCGAGCGGTGCAGCTCGCGATGTTGCAGCTGCCCGGCCGCCAGCGTCAGGTGCTGGTCCTGCGCTACTACCTGGACCAGAGCGAGGCCGAGATCGCCGACGTCCTGCGCATCAGCCGCGGCGCCGTGAAGGCCTACGCCTCCCGGGGGCTGGACACCCTGGCAGCACGCATCGACGGAGGCCTCCAGTGAGCAGCCGAGACACCCTGCCGGACCTGGTGGCCCGGGCGCTGCACGAGCAGGCGGCCGCCGTGGTCGTGCCACCTGCCGTCGCGGCCGAGCGATCGTTCCGCGCCCGCCGGCGCCAGCGGCTCCACCGGCGCCAGGTGGCGGGCATCGTGACGGCAGTCGCCGCGGCACTGGCGCTCGTCGTGGGAGGCGGGCTGGTGCTCGCCGAGCACGACCGGACGTCGCAACCGGCGCCCCCGGCCGCGCCGGTAGTGCCCGTCACACCCGCGACCTGCCGCCCTCTGCCGCCGATGCCTCCGCACACATGATCGGGAACGGCGCCGTCGTCGGCGACGGGCTGTGGTTCGTGATGGGCGACCAGCTGGTCACGACCGACGGCAGCAGGTCGCGAGGTCAGCTCGAGCACCGCTCGACGAGGGCACCGACGGGGAGGCCCTCTGCTGCCTGCGCGAAGTGGACGGCGTCGTCCTCGTGCCCACCTCGACCGGGTACTCGCACGTCGATGCAGGGACCCGGCGGGTGCTCACCACCACCGCTTCCGCGCTCCCGGGGCCCAGCGCCGTGATGGGCAGCTCCGTGTGGCTGCGGACCGGCCTCCGCGAGCTCACCCGGGTAGATCCCCGATCCGGGCAGGTCCAGCGGACACTGGCCACTGACCCAACTGCCGACCTCGTCGCAGCCAGCGACGGCAACCTCTTCGTGGCCTCTCAGGACGCCGGCCACGGTCACCCTGGTCGACGCCCGGTCCGGGAAATCGGAACCGCCGGTCCGCCTGCCCGCCGCACCCCGGGCCATCGCTGCGGCCGGGGGCCTCGTGTACGTGGCCGACGCCTCCGGCCGGCTGACCGTCCTCACCGGCAGTCCGGATCGGTGGTCCGCCGGTGGCAGGCCGCCACGGAGTCCGTCGGGCCGCGACCGCGACTCACGGCCGCAGCCGGAGCGATGTGGTGGAGCCCGGACGCGGGCACCATCGTCCGCCTCGACCCGTCGGACGGTGACGTCCGCGACGCGGTCACGGTGAGTCTGGACCGCAGGTGGGACAACGCCGATCAGCAACGCAACGGTCTGTACGTCACGCCGTCCGGCATCTGGGTGCCGACGCGGAACGACGACGACGACTACGAGTTCCACCGGCTGCCGCTCGACCTGACCTGACAGCGCCGACACATCCTCGGCACCACCGCCCCACCCGTCACCACGAGGAGAAGCCATGCCTGCACACCTGTCTCGACCGACCGTCCTGGCGCTCGCCGTCGCCAGCTGCGTCCTGCTGCCGACCCCGGCGCGGGCCGCCGCGCCCGACATCTTCGAGCGGCACACCGAACGCTCCGGGGTCTTCGTCAGCTGCCCCACCTTCGACGTGACCTTTGCTGGGAGCATCGATGCGCGCTACATCGTGTCCCTCGACGACGAGGGACAACCCGTCCGTGAGATCCGCCACGTGGCCTTCACCGGAACACTGACGGGTCCCGCCGGCGCCCTGCCCTACAACGGCCACTTCACCCGCACCGCCGATCTGGTGGCACAGACGGCGCGGTTCACCGGCCTCCACTTCAAGGTGGTCCGCCCGGAGGGACCGCCCTTGCTCGCGGCCGGCACCGAAGCCTTCTCGCTGGACCCGGACGTGCCCGACACCCGGGTCACCGGACGGCTGCCGGACGCCTTTTTCGCCGACGTGTGTACAGCCATGACCCCCTGATCGAGACTCCGGCAATCAGGCCGCTAGCGGGAGAGCTGCCCCGCGCCGGCTGGTCAGGCCAGATGCTCGCGAGCGGCAGCGCCGCACGACCCCAATGGCGGCGCCCGGGCCGACGTGGCTCGCTCGCCTCTCCGAACAGAGCCGGCATTGCTCGGCGACAGCGGGCAGACGGGGGACAGTCGGAGAATGCCGGTTTCCGCGTGCCGATCAGCCGCCGAACGGGTGCGCGAGAACGGCACCTACGGGCGGTCTGGCTGGTTTGAGAAGGGTTGCCGCTGCGCCGTGCGAAGAGTGGACGCGGCTAGACGTCCTGGCCCGCATATCGGTTCGTCGGCCGTTCGATTCACTGAGTGACGAAAGGGCCAGAGTTGGTGCGGCGGATTCTCAATCGTCCGACGGCGCGAGCCAGGCCAGGGGGCCCGTGCCGTTGCCGCGGGTCGCGGTGAGGGGTTGCCCGTCCGAGGAGATCTCGGTGATGTCGGTTCCGCTGGTGACCGCGATGCGCGTCCCGTCCGGCGACCATGCGAACCCGTCGGTGGACGTGAAGTAGTCGTTGTAGGTGTCGTCGAACTGGTAGAGCGTCTGCGCCTGGCCCGACTCGACGTCGAGGGAGAGCAGTTTCGGCGACTCCGGCTGCCCGTGGTGACAGTAGGTGGAGGAGACCAGTCCCAGTCTGTCGCCGTCCGGGGACCACGCCAGGTCGGTGAAGACCGGCGGCCGCTCCAGCGGGCGCTGGGCGCGCTGCCGATAGACCAGCTCCGGGTCGTCACCTGCGCGGTCGAAGAGGTAGATGCGGCCGTCATTCGGCACGCCGGGGCGGGTGGGGGGTGCGCCGGGGCAGTCGGGCTCCGACCGGCCCCGGAAGGTGCTGACCGCGAGCCGGCTGCCGTCGGGGGACCACTCGAGGTCCGCGATGCCTCGCCCATAGAGCACACCGGAGAGGTCGATCTCGTCGCGCAGCTCCCCGTCGAACCCCCACACCTGGGCCATGCGCGCCCTCCCGTTGATCCCCGGTGAGACCAACGTCGTGACCTCGTCGGGGCCCGGTCCGAACGACTGCATGAAGTTGCACTGATAGACGCAGTGGATGGTGGCCACCGGCGCGTCCAGACCCGGCGCGAGGACGCGCATGGTGCGGACGCTCTCGGACTGGGCCTCGTACCCCGCTGGTGTGCTCGGTTGAGGACCAGCCGCGCTGGCAAAGGCCCCTGGCTCCGCGATGAAGAGGAACCGTCCGGTGTCCTGGTCGAAGGCCGACCAGGCCGGGAAGGACGCCGCGGCTGCGTCGGGCAGCGACAGGACCTCGTAGGACGGCGTCCCCCATCCGCCGCGTTCGCGGCCGTGGACGATGCCACCCGGGCTCGGGTCCGGACTCTCGACCGGTCCCTGGTCCACCGGCGGAGCAGCTCGGTCGGTTCCATCGAGGGCCAGCGCGCCGGCCCCCACCACGGCGGCGACGACGAGCGCGGCACCTGCCACCCGGGTAGCGGTGCGGCGGTGGTGGGTCCGGCGCAGCCGGGCCAGGCCCCCCTCCACGTCGACCGGTCGTCGCCGCCTGCAGCCCCCCGGCGGCGGCCTTTGCCCTTGTCTGGAGACTCACGGCAGGACCTCCTCGGCGGTCTGAGTGCGCTCGGGCCCGCCGGTCAGGTTCAGCTCCTGCACGAGCCGGGCGCGTGCCCGCGACAGGTGCTGGCTGACCGACCTTCGGTGATCTCCAGCGTCCGGGCGATGTCGGCGATGTCGAGCCCGTAGAGGTAGCGCAGCGCGGCGGCCTGCGCCTGTCGCTTCGGCAGCCTGCGCACGGCCGCCCAGAACGCGTCGTCGGCGGGCTCGAGGGCCGGCGGCTGCGGCCGGCTGGCCAGCCGAGTGCTCGCCCGCAGTTCCACCAGCTTGCGTCGGTACTGCGACACGGCCAGGTTGCCGCAGGTCCGCCGTACCCACGCCTCGGGGTGCTCTAGGTCGCTGACGTGCCGCCACCGCCGGTACGCGACCAGCATCGCCTCCTGCGCGACGTCCTCGGCCACCGCGGCCCCGCACAAGGCCCGCGCGAGCACCACCAGTCGCGGGAGCTCGGCACGGTAGAAGTCGTCGAAGGGCAGTTGCGGCCCGTTCGACACGGTGTCTCCTCCGACGGCCACAACATCGGCCCGATCGCTCCACACACCCTGAACTCGCTCTAGCCGGCCCCCACGATGACAGCCGGGAGCCCGGTTCCCAGGGTCCGCGTCCACACCCTCCTCCCGTCGCATGACCAGTCCCTTAGCCGCCGGGAGGTGGTTGCTCGGTGATGGCGTGGTCCATCGCCGTCCGCAGGATGTGACCGTCTCGGTCGACGAAGCCGGTGATCTCGATGAGCACGACGACGTTCTCGTCTCGGGCGATGGCCAAGGTGTTGCGGCCACTACCGGCGTCGACCCTCAGGTCGTCGAACCCGGAGCCCAGGAGCTCGGGGTCGGTCTTGACCGGAAAGGGGTGGGAGCGACCGGCGCGGCAGGTGGTCCACTGCTCGACCAGCGCGTCGAACATGGTGGCCGCCCGGTCGGCGGTGCCCCCGTCGAGGACGTACTCGTTGACCCAGGTGGTTGTGTAGGGATGGTCCGTTTGGACGGTGGATCGCCAGACGCGCTTCGCTCCCCAGCGTTGCGGTTGGCCGAGGCAGCCGGTCGTGTCGGCGGGCCGATCACTGGTCTGGACGACGACGATGCCGGCGACGCGCCAACCGTCGACGTCCAGTGTCGGGTCGACCGGCAGCCGGTAGGGACGGCGGGCAACCCCGGGTGCGTCACGCCGGCAGGCGTTGCCGTCGCCGGTCATCACGGCGGTGCAGCGTCCGGCGGCGCCGCGGATGGCGTGGGCCAGGACCGTCTCTAGCGCCCGGACGGCGGGGAAGTCCGGGCCGGTCGACTCGAGGACCACGACGATGTTGTCGTCCCGCGCCGCCGCCACCCGGTAGGTCGGACCGGAGGTGCTCCTGCCGACGAACACCTCGTCAAGCGGCCCTGCCGGCTGCATCAGCGCGGGGCCGGCCGACGTCGCGGTGACCTCGAACCCCGGCGCCCCATCCCCGCTCGTGTTGCTGTGGCAGGTGGTCAGATTCTCGCGGATGCCGGCGAAGGTCGCCGCGGCCTGCACCGCGTCGTCGTGCGGGTGCAGGAACTCGGTCAGCTCGGACCCGTCGGGCGCCAGGTAGCGCCCCGTCAGCTCCATCGTGTTCACGGCAGCAAGCGGGTGGTCGACGGCGCAGCCGATTCCGGCAGGATCGCTGAGGCGCACCGCTCGCTGGCCGACCAGCCGCTCCCAGTCCGAGGCGGCCATCAGCGGGGTCACGCGTAGCGACAGCGGTCCCGACCCGGACAGGGTCGGTTGTGGTGTTGGCGACACGACGGGCTCCGGCTTGTCCGGTCCCGGCTCGCCGCCGGTCATCACCGTCACGGCCGCGACGACGGCGACCACCGCCGCGACTGCACCGGCTGCTGTCCGGCGGGTACGGCGCTCACGCTGGGCGCGGGCACGCACGTTCACCGGCCGCGGCAGCTGCGCGGGCAGCCCCTCGGTGCGGCGGTGCAGCAGCAGCGTCGTCCGGTCGATGCCGATCATGGGGTCCATGTCGTCAGTCATCGGTGGTCACCACCCGGTGCGGGCACGTCAGTCGGTGCCAGCTCGGCCCGGTCGTCATCGGCGAGCAGCCCGGCCAGCGCCGCCCGTCCGCGGACCAGCTGCTGCTTCACCGCGGACACGCTGGTCCCGGTCTCCCGGGCGACCTCCTCGACCGGCAGGTCGGCGAGGTGGTGCAGGACGACCGCGACCCGCTGCCGGTGCGGCAGCCGGCCCAGGGCGGCGACCAGCGCAACGTGCGACGGGTCCAGCTCGCGCGGCTCGGCCGGCGGACCGTGCCGGGCCCAGGCGAGGGTCGCGTTACGCATCCGTCGCCACCGGCTCACCGCGAGCCGCCGCGCGACGGTGCGCACCCATGCCTCCGGCGAGGCGTAGTCGCGGACCTCCGGCCACGCCAGCCAGGCCCGGGCGTACGCCTCCTGCGTCACGTCCTCGGCCTCACCAAGGTCTCCGGTCAGCAGGGCCAGCTGCCGGACCAGGCCCGCGGACGTCGCGAGGTAGAAGGCGTCGAACATCGCCGCCCCCTCCGCGTGCCCACCGGCACCCCGCATGACGCCCTCCCCAGCCCACGATGACCGCGTAGCTCCTGATGCCTAGACGCCTGGGCCGGCCGCCCGGTGACATCGGACCACAACAAACCCAGAGACACCCGCCGACCGGGACAACAGACACCCCGGGCGTACCGGTGACGAACCGGCGCAAAGCCGTCCCAGCGCCAAGGTTGTACGGCGGACACAACCGGCATGCCCGATCCCTTGGGCGTCGAGGCAGAACCGAATCAGAATGCCGGCTCTGTTCGTCTAGTTGGTCAACTTCAGTTGGTGCTGTCCACTACCGGACGTGCCGCGGGCCGTGCTGGACTCGGCCCCGTCGGACATCGTTGACGTGGCGTGGCTCAAGAGAGGACTGCCCTGCTCGTAGTAGCACTGCCCACCTCGCCGTCCCTACCGGATTGCTGCAGTGGAGGTGTGCATCATGGAGCAGGTCATCATCGGGTCGATCCCCACAAGCTGTCGGCCACGATCGAGGTCGTCGATCAACACGAGAAGCTGCTCGGTGCGGGCCGGTTCACGACCGACAGGGCCGGCTATACCGCGATGCGGCCTACGCGAAGACCTGGCCAGATCGGGTCTGGGCGATCGAGGGCGCCAACGGCACTGGCCGTCCGCTGGCTCAGCGACTACTCGAGGCGGGCGAGCGCGTGCTGGACGTCCCGGCCAAGCTCGCTGCCCGGGCGAGGCTCTTCGACACCGGCCACAACGGCAACACCGATGCGCTCGACGCGCACTCGATTGCGATCGTGGCGGCCCGCACCAGCACTCTGCGTGTCTTGAAGGTCGACGGCGACCTGGAGGCATTGCGTCTGCTCGCCGACCGCCGCGAGGCACTCACCCGGCGCCGCGTGCAAACCGTGGACCGACTCCAGGCGCTGCTCGCCGAGTTGCTGCCACCCGTCCCCGCGGGTGGATCCTGCCGGCCTGGACTGTCGGTATATGCGCGGTCTGGTACGGCACGGCGTCGGTCATCTACCCCAACCTCGACGCGACCGTGGGTCGGACCTGGGGCGTTCTTGCCGTCACCTGGGGCATGGCCTTCGTGCTGATCAGTCACCTCACTTCACACCGGCCAGACAGGCGGCACGATTGAACCGCCTGTGACCGGCCTAAGGGGTTTTCGGCGAAATGTCATAGGCGCTTGCCCGATGCGGGGTTGGTGATTCGGGAGCAGTCTGACGGGGTCACAAGGAGCGCCGTCCGACGCGTCCGTGCGGGGGCCTCCTCGAAGGGAGCCGATATGTCTCGCACCATTCCGGCGCTGAGTGCGCTCGCCTGCTCTACCGCCCTCGTCCTCTTCCCCAGCGCGGCAGCAGCCGCCCCTCCACCGGTCGTCCACGTCAGCGGACCGCTTATCAGCTACGACGCCAACCGAGTGCCGTTTGGCGCCACGGCGACCGTGACCGCCGTCTCTACGGGCAGCGGCAGGACGATCGTCACGCTGCACGTCTTCGGCCTGCTGCCCGACACTGACTACGGCGCTCACGCGCACGCCAACCCCTGCGGAACCACCGGTGCAGCTGCCGGCCCACACTTCCAGTACGTGCAGGACCCAGTCACTCCCTCCACGAACCCCGCGTACGCCAACCCGGCGAACGAGATCTGGCTGGACCTGACGACCAACGCGGCAGGCCAGGGCAGGGCCAGGGCGGTCGTCGACTGGCAGTTCCCGACCAGCCGTTCCGCGGGCTCGGTGATCCTGCACGTCGAGCACACCCACACCGGCCCGAACGACTCGGGGGTGGCCGGCACCCGGCTCGGATGCCTGACCGTCCCGTTCTAGATTGCGGGTGGAGTGACAAACCATGCGTTAGCTGGAAGCCGAAGTCGAGGTCACGCGGCCGGTTCCGAAAGATTCGGATACGTCGCCGAACTAGAGAACTGGCCGGTGTCGGCGGGACCAGTGGTCGCGGTCCACGCCATCGACGCTCGCCCCTGCGCCCGGACGCCAGGTGCACAACCGTCGTCAAGCTGGTCGGCAAGCAGGTCGAGACCGTCCACCGGGTCACAGCGCTCGAGCAGGACAAACTGTCGGCCGTCATCCCAGCTTCCCCCGATCTCTGTGACCCGGTGAGCTGACCGCGACGTGGCCGCACGCCCGTTGATACGCCGATTCGGGAAAACGAGCCCGGCGGTGACGAGTGGAGGCTAGACCAGGACGTTAGCCTGCCGAGACAAGCACCCGTAGGTGCCGCTCTGTCGCGCGTCGGCCGGGGAGAGATCCGGCGGCTTCAAAGCGATCGGTAGTGCCGCTGGTCTCAGGTGGTCGTCGCAACACTTCCTCAATCGAGTCGAGGGAGTGGTGGTCGTGGCGGGTCGGATGTCGGTGGCGGAGAAGCTGGAGATCTGGCGGCTGCTGCGGGCGGGGATGTCGTTTCGGGTGATCGGGCGGCGGCTGGGGCGCTCGGATGCCTCGATCCAGCAGTACGTCGGGTTGACCGGTGGTGTCCGTCCGAGGGAGCGGAGCCGGGCGGCGAACCAGCTGTCGCTGGGTGAGCGTGAGGAGATCTCGCGGGGGATGGCCGCGGGCGAGTCGATGCGGGCGGTCGCTCGGCGGTTGGGCCGGTCGCCCTCGACGGTGTCGCGGGAGCTGGTCCGTAATGGCGGCGACCGCTGTTACCGGGCCGCGGCTGCCGATCACGCGGCGTGGGCCCGGGCCCGCCGGCCGAAGCGGTGCAAGCTGGCGACCAACGCGCGGCTGCGGGAGGCGGTGGCGGTCAAACTGGGTGAGGACTGGTCGCCGCAGCAGATCGCCGGCTGGCTGGTCCGGACCTTCCCCGACTCACCGGAGATGTGGGTGTCGCACGAGACGATCTATCTGACGCTGTTCGTGCAGGCCCGCGGCGCGCTCAAGCGTGAGCTGGCAACGCATCTGCGGACCCGCCGGATGAAGCGCCGGTCGCGGGCGCACAGCTCCCGCGGGCATGGCCGCGGGCAGATCGTGGACGCGGTCGCGATCAGCGCGCGTCCCGCCGAGGTCGAGGACCGGGCGGTCCCCGGGCACTGGGAAGGCGACCTGCTGATCGGGTCCGGCCGGTCGCAGATCGCGACCTGGTCGACGTTCCCCCGGTTCGTGATGCTGGTCCGGCTGCCCGAGGGCCGCTCCACCGAGCCGTGGTCACTGCCCTGGCCAGCCACGTCCGACGCTGCCGGTCCAGCTGCGCCGGTCGCTGACCTGGGACCGCGGAATCGAGCTCGCCCACCACAAGAGGTTCACCGTCGACACCGGCGTGTAGGTCTACTTCTGCGACCCCAGAGCCCGTGGCAACGCGGCACGAACGAGAACACCAACGGGCTGCTGCGCCAGTACTTCCCCAAGGGCACCAGCATCGCCGCCTTCACCCAGGACCAGCTCGACGAGATCGCCGCCAAGCTCAACGGACGCCCTCGACAAACCCTGAACTGGATGACACCGTCTGAGAAGCTTCACCAGGTGTTGCGCTGACCAGTTGAGGTCGCACCACTGGATCTCGGTCCGACACCGCAGTCGGGCGCGAACGCCCTGACCCTGGCTACCCTCTTCTTCAACAGGAATGCCAGAATCCACTCGTGGAGGCAGAACTCGTGGCGCGGGCGATGGCCACGGCAACATCACTTGCCGGAGCCCTGGACCTGCCGGTCAACGAGGCAGTCATTGTGCACAATTCCAACAAGCTTGCTCTACGCCTATTGCCCTGCGACGTCTTCGCCCGAGTAGCACTGGTGGGGCAAGAGGTCTCCGCATTTGAGATCGAGATCGCCCAACGGCTCGTCGCACTGGAGAGCCCGGTCGCGGCGCTGGAGCCACGAGTCGACCCGCGCGTCTACGAAGGTGACGGCTTCGCCCTGACCTTTTGGACCTACTACGACAAGGTGCGCCTTGACCGTGTCACACCAGTCAATTACGCGGCGCTGCAACGACTGCACGCTGGGATGCAAACGTCGAGATCGCAGCGCCGCACTTCATGGAACGAGTCGCAGAGGCTCTCCGGCTGGTCGAGAGCCGAGACGAGACCCCCGCGCTCGCTGACGCAGACCGGCTTCTGCTCCTCGACACGCTGCAGAGCGCGCGCGAGCAGATCTACAGCCGCGGAGCTGCCGAGCAGCCGCTGCACGGCGAGCCGCATCCAGGCAACGTTCTCAGCACGCAGCACGGTCCGCTCTTCATCGACCTTGAAACGTGTTGCCGTGGCCCAATCGAATTCGATGCCGCGCATCTGCCGATAGAGGTCAGCGCGAACACGACAAGCAGCAAGCCCCACCCGGCGACGCGGCCTAGCCCGCGCCTCGACCACTACTTCGCGAACGTAAGCTGCCTCCCTGGCGTGCCTCCGTGCCCTTTCAGAAGAACGATGAGCGGCCGTCCAGGCGCTGCGCGAACTTCTCCCGACAGGGCCGCGTACACTCGCCTCTTTCGGCCGGAAACATATGAGCGCTGGCTACCCGGGAGGTTTTGCTCACGCAACTGCTCATGTCCCGCCCTCGTAGCTCAGGGGATAGAGCATCGGTTTCCTAAACCGTGCGTCGCAGGTTCGAATCCTGCCGGGGGCACAACGGTCGTGTTTGACTTCGGGTGATGCTTGACGTTCGGCTTCGGTTGATGCTTTACGGTGTCTTCGGCTGATGCTTGACAGTTGCTTCGGCTGATTCTTGACACTCCCTGCGATGAGGGAGTTGAGTGTGGCTGAGCAGCGGTATCAGGCGGTGTTGGCGGTGATCGCTGACGGCCGGACGGTCACCGAGGTGGCCGGCCGGTGGGGGGTGTCCCGGCAGACGCTGCATGCGTGGTTGGCCCGGTATGAGGCCGAGGGTCTGGAGGGGCTGGCGGATCGGTCGCATCGGCCGGGTTCGTGCCCGCATCAGATGCCGGCTGCGGTGGAGGCGCTGGTGCTGGAGCTGCGGCGGGCGCATCCGGTATGGGGTCCGCGGCGGATCCGGTGCTGAGCTGGCCCGGCGGGGCGTGGCTCGGTGCCCTCGGAGTCGGCGGTCTACCGGTGTCTGGTCCGGGCAGGGGTGATCGAGCCCGGTGCGCCCCGTCGCCGGGGGAGAAGTGGAAGCGCTGGGAGCGCGGCCGGCGCCGATGGAGTTGTGGCAGATGGACGTGGTGGGCGGGTTCCTGCTCGCGGATGGCTCCATCGTGAAGGCACTGACCGGTGTCGATGATCATTCCCGGTTCTGCGTGTGCGCCGCGTCTGCTGCCCCGGAGCGCGACCCGGACGGTGTGTGAGGGGCTGGCGGCGGGGTTGCGCCGCGCACGGTGTTCCGGAGCAGATCCTCACCGACAACGGGAAGGTGTTCACCGGCCGGTTCGGTCATCCGCCGACCGAGATGCTCTTCGACCGGATCTGCCGGGAGAACGGCATCGAGCATCTGCTGACCGCGCCCCAGTCACCGACCACGACTGCCGAGAAGAATCGCGACACCGAGTGAGGCGATCGATACGGCATCGGTGACACGACATGCTCGCTCGCGCCAGCTCTACGATGCTCACGCAGCCTGCGAGGTAGGACGCGCGTTGCTGCGGCTCGACAGTGATGTGCCCCGCGATCGATGACCATGGTTGCCTCCTCTTCGGCAGATCCCACACACGACGACCTCGCGCGGCACGCGAACTCATCGGTGACCCGCCCGGTCAGTCGTCGGCGAAGGCGTTGGGCAGCGTGGTGACGACCGGCCGCGGGGCGGTGTCGACGGCGAGCCGGAACACATCGGGGCGGTGGTAGTGGCCCACCGGGTCGAACAGCCGCCGCGCCGAACGCACCTTGGTGAGATCCAGCTCGGCGAACAGGACGGTCTCTTCGTGGCGGGCGGGTCCGGCGAGGAGCTCGCCGTTCGGGCCGACGATCACCGTGTTGCCCGGCTCCACCCATTCGGGGTCGTCCGGATTGGCCCGCCACACTCGCTCCCGTTCGGGGAAGTCGGCCGGGATCTGGTCGACACGCGTCACGGGTTCACCCCGATCACGTAGCACCGGCCCTCCCGGGCGATGTGGCGCATCGTCGCCACCCACGCGTCACCCTGGGCCAGGGTCGGTGCCACCCACACGTCGACACCTTGCGAGTACAGGTAGAAGCGGGCGAGTGGCATGTAGTTCTCCCAGCAGATCAGCCCGCCGAGGCGCCCGAAGGACGTGGCATAGGTGTCAAGCGTCGAGCCGTCACCCATGCCCCACACGGTGCGCTCCGCGCCGGTCGGCATCAGCTTCCGGTGCTTGCCGAGAAGGCTGCCGTCGGGAGCGAAGTACAGCAGCGCGTTGTAGATCGTGCTGCCCGTCGGCTCGCGCTCGTTGACCCCCATCACGAGATAGACGCCAGCATCCCGGGCTGCTGCACCGAGCCGATCCGTCGCCTCGCTGGGCACCACCACGGCCTGGTCGGCCAGCATCGCGAACCACTGCTCGTCGCCGTCCCAGATCGGCTGGCTGTCGAACCAGATCGGCGTACCGGGCACGAACACCTCGGGAAACACGACCAGGTCGGCCGCCCGCACCGCTGGGTCGGCCAGGAGCTCCTCTACCTTGGCAAGCGTCGCGCTCGCGGTCCATCAGCACGTGGCGGCCTGCACTGCCGCCACCGTGATCGTCGCCATCTGACCCTCCCTGCCTTGCGTGCTACCCGCCCGACTCGGGCGGAGCGTCAGCACGACCCGGCCTAGGCCGGAACATAGTCCGGAGCATTCGGTCACACCAGGTCGGCGAAGGTCAACGTTGTGTTGTGTGGACGAGCTGGTTCGCGCTGCGCAGGACGGCCGGGGCGAGGAAGGCCGCCGGCTCGACCTCGAGCGCGCTGGTCACCTGCCAGGTGACCGACTCGCCCGGCAGCAGGGTCACCAGCATGTCGTCCGCGCGAGCGTCCGGGTCGACCTTGTCGACGAGCAGCGCGAGGTCGCGCACCAGTCCGAGCGCGGTGACCGTGACCTGGTAGCCGTGCCGGGTCCGGGCCGCCGACGCGTCGAGCGCCGGGGCGCGCCAGCTCGGAGTCCCGGTCCTCGGCGAAGAACCACAGCCCGCGCGCCGACGACCGCCTGCACGACCACCAGCTCGCGCGCGGCATCGCCGGGAGTCACGACCTCGGCCTCCAGCGGCAGCACGGCGGTCGACCAGGGGGCGACCTCGACGACCTGCTCGGCGCCGTGCAGCTCCTTGCCGTCGTAGTCACGACGGGTGACCGACAGCTGCTCGGACCACGCCTCGGCCGTGTCGTTGACCAGTACGGCGACGAGGCCGCCGTCGCGCGGCTGCACGGTGACCAGCCGGTCGGCGTAGGCGTGCCGCAAGCGCGTAGAACAGCGGCTTGCGCCGGCCGTCGCCGTCGACGGCCGCCCACGACGTCACCGGCCAGCAGTCGTTGAGCTGCCACACGACGCTGCCCGATGCAGAGCGGGCTCAGCGACCGGAAGTGCTCGACGCCGAGCTGCGACCGCGCGGGCCTGGTTGAGCGACATCGCCCAGTGCCAGTCGTCGAAGTCGTCGGGCACCGGCAGGTGAGCGACCAGGCCGCGGGTGAGCTTGCGGTCGCCGTCCATCGCCTTCTGGTGGTGCCAGCATGCCGGGCGAGTCGGGCGTCAGCGGGTCGTCGGACAGCGAGCGGCGCAGGGTCGCCCACGTCGGCGGGCCCTGCCAGCCGAACTCGGCGACGAACCGCGGCGCGTAGTCGCGGTAGACCGGGTAGTCGACGCTGGTTCCACACGTCCCAGATGTGCATCGTGCCGTGCGCGGGGTCGTTGGGGTGGTGGTCCGGTCGACCGCGACCACGGGCTGCCCGGCCAGTACGGGCCGGCCCGGGTCCAGCTCGGCGACGATGCCGCGGCAGCACGTCGAGGTAGTAGCCCATCGCCCCAGGTCTGGCCGTCCAGCCGCGGCTCCCAGTCCCAGTCGGCGTAGCCCCAGATGTTCTCGTTGTTGCCGTTCCAGAGCACCAGGCTCGGGTGCGGCATCAGCCGGGCCACGTTGTCGCGCGCCTCGGCGTCGACCTCGGCGCGCAGCGGCTCCTCCTCGCGGGTAGGCGGCGCAGGCGAACAGGAAGTCCTGCCAGACCATCAGCCCGCGCTCGTCGCACTCGGTCGTAGAAGTCGTCGGCCTCGTAGATGCCGCCGCCCCAGACCCGCAGCAGGTTGACGCCCGCCTCCTCGGCCTGGCGCGAGCCGGTCGGCGTACCGCGCGCGGGTCACCCGGTGCGGGAAGGCGTCGTCGGGGATCCAGTTGACGCCCTTGACGAAGACCGGCCGGTCGTTGACGACGAAGGTGAAGGACGTGCCCGTCGGCGTCGGGCTCGGTCACGAGGCGCACGGTGCGGAAGCCGATGCCGCGCCGACCACGTCGTCGAGCTGCCCGTCGGCGCCGTCCGTGCAGCGCGCACGTCCAGGTCGTACAGCGGCTGGTCGCCGTGCCCGCGCGGCCACCACAGCGCCGACGTCGGCCACGACCAGCGACACGACGCCCGACGGTCTCGCCGGGCCCGAGGGTCAGCGTGCCGTCGACGTCACCCACCGTCGCCGTCGACCGTCACGGTCGCCCGACGCGTCGGCCCGCTCCACGTCGACGTGCACGGCGACGCAGACCGCGTGCACCGTCGACGTCGACGACCGGCCGGACGGCGGCGAGCCGCGCGGCGCGCCAGGCTGCAGGGTCACCGGCCGCCAGATGCCGGCGGTCGACCAGCGTCCGGGCCCCAGTCCCAGCCGAAGTTGCAGGCCATCTTGCGGATGGCGTTGAACGGGTGGTCGTTGACGTGCGGTCGCGCGCCCGAGCTCGAGGCTGGTCCGGTCGGCGTAGCGCACCGGCGAGTCGAAGGTCGACCGACAGGCGGTTGGTGCCTTCCCGCAGCAGGTCCCGCACGTCGAACCGGTAGGTGCGGTGCATGTTCGCCGTGCGGGCGACCACGTCGCCGTTGAGGTCGACCGTCGCGACGGTGTCCAGGCCCGTCGAAGACGAGCTGGACGCGATCGCTGCCACCGGGTGTCCACTCGAAGGTCGTCTCGTAGCGCCAGTCGGTGCAGCCCGATCCAGGCGAGCAGCCGCTCGTTGTCGTCGAGGTAGGGGTCGGGGATGCAGCCCGGCCGCCAGCAGGTCGGTGTGCACCGACCCCGGCACCGTCGCCGGCACCGGACCAGCCTCGGCGACCTCGTCCGGGACCGGGCCGGCGACGGGTCGCACGGTCCAGCCGTCGTGCAGGGACAGCAGCTCAGTCGACATGCTGTGCCTCCGGCACACCAGCGACGACGGCCGATCCCGCGGCCACGCAGCGAGAGCGCTCCCGGACGCAGCGGGGACGAAGACCGAGCCGCCACGCGTCGACGTGCTCGAGGTTCGAGGCGGTCGACGGTTCGGCGACCCGCGCCTCCAGCTCGCCGTCCAGAACGAGCAGGATGCGAGGGCCGGAGACCGGCAGCGTCGTGCCAGCCGGCGTCGTCCTCGCCGAGGGTGACGTAGGCGAGCTCGAACTCAGCGGCCCCCGGCCGGTAGACCGCGATCGGCCCGGCGTGCTCCGGCACCACGACCGGGATCGGACGCGGCGTGAAGTCGGTGATGCGCATCAGCTCCGCGGCGTCGACGTGCTTCGGCGTCAGCCCAGCGCGCAACACGTTGTCGGAGGACGCCATCACCTCGATGGCCATGCCCTGCAGGTACGCGTGGATGTTGCCCGCCGGCAGGAAGAGGGCCTCTCCCGGCGCCAGCTGACCCGGTTGAGCAGCAGCGCGACCAGCACCCCCGGGTCGTCCGGGTACGCGTCAGCCAGCGCCGCTGCGGTAGCGAACTCGGGCCGGTCGGCCGCTGCTCGCCGCGGCCAGACCGACCGCCCGCACCAGCGACGGCAGCCGCTCGTCGTCGCCCAGCAGCCAGCTCACGGCGTCGCGCAGGGCGGCCGCTGCTGTCCGCGGCCGACAGGAGGTCCAGCAGGTGCGACCACGCCGGGTGCTCGACCTCGAGCGCGCCGAGCAGGAGCAGCGTCAGCGCCGGGTCCCGCAGGCCGCACAGCGCGTCGAATGGCGTGAGCGCGACGACCATCTCGGGCTTGTGGAACGGGTCCCGGTACCGGCGGTTCGCAGCGTCCTGGGGAACCCCCCGGCTCTCCTCGTCGGCGAAGCCGGCCGCGGCCTGCTCGGCGTCCGGGTGCACCTGCAGCGACAGCGGCTGCGCCGCCGAGAGCACCTTGAGGAGGTAGGGCAGCCGCTTGCCGAAGGCCTCCTCGACGTACGGACCGACCAGACCGCCCGCGTCGGAGGCGATCGCTCGTCGAGACGCCCGCCGTCCGGCAGCAACGACGGCGAGTCGGGGTGCGCGCCGAGCCAGAGCTCGGCCTTGGGCTCTCCGTCGTCCGCGATGCCGAGCAGGTCGGCGATCGCGAAGGTGCTGCCCCAGGAGTACGGCCGGACCGGGTTGGCGAGCCGCAGCATCGCGGAGTGCTCTCCGACGCGGGTCCAGCCGGCCCGGGCTATCCATCGGCTCGAGCCGCGAGGTGGGTGCGCAGGAAGGCGAGCTGCTCGATCTCGTGGAACGCCTGCCCACCCTCGTGGTCGTTGTATGGGTAGACCCGCATCTCCTTGGGCCCGGCGTAGGCGTTGTAGGCGGCGTAGACCGTCGAGGGTGGGCAGGTCACGTCCATCAGCGCGACCGACACCAGCGCGGGGGCCTGGCGAGGGTGCCGAGCACGGACACGTCGAAGTAGGCAAGCGTCTCGAAGACCTGGTCGACCCGGTCCCGGTGGATCGCGAGGTAGGACGTGAGCTCGGTGTACGGCGGCTCGGCGGCGATCTCGCTGGCCCGGCGGAAGTCGGCCAGGAACGGTACGTCGGCGAGCACGGCGGCGAGGTCGTCCCGCAGACCCGCGACCGCGAGGGCGATGCCGCCGCCCTGGCTGCCACCGGCCACGGCGACCTTGCTCGCATCGACCCGGCGCAGCTGCTGCGCGGCGTCGACCGCGAGGACCGCATCGGTGAACACCCGCCGGTAGTAGTAGGTCGCGGGGTCGAGGATGCCGCGGGTGAGGTAGCCGGGGTGAGCGGGTGCCGAGCCGGCCGGGTCAGGCGTGTGGCCGGGTGAGTAGCCGGAGCCCTGTCCTCGGGTGTCGACCTGGAGGCAGGCGTACCCGGCAAGCAACCACGGCTGCACCTGGTGGCTCAGCCCCCGGCCGCCGCCGTACCCCTGGTAGCGGACGACGACCGGGAGGGCGGTGTCGTCAGTCCCGGCCGGTCGGTGGAACCAGGCCCGGATCGGGTCGCCGTCGAAGCCACTGAAGGTGACGTCGTAGGTGTCGACCAGGGTCAGCCCGTTCGCCACCCTGGTCACCGTGGCGGGCCGGGCCTTCTCGCGGCTGCCGGCCAGCGTGTCCTGCCAGAAGGCGGCGAGGTCGGCGGGCGGCTCGGCAGCGGAGCGGTAGTTCGTCAGCTCGTCACCGGACAGGTCGAACAGGGGCATCGCAGCAGGCTAGGCCCTGCGCCTCCAGGTCAGCGGAGCGCCACCGGCCGCAGCTCGGGGTTGGTGTCGCCGACGACCTCGTAGAGCTCGAGGTCGTTCTTGCCCGCCGTGAACAACGTGTCGTTCACGAAGCCGGCGAACGACGGCTTCTTCGCCTCCGGGTAGATCTCCGACACGGCAGCAACGGTGCCGTTGACCGCGATGACGAGCTGGCCGCTGCCCGACGAGCGCTGCACCGTGCCGGTCACCAACGACGGGACGCTGCCGCTCGACGGGTCGACCGCGTCGAAGTCGAGGTCCGTGGAGAGCCGGGCGGTCAGCTGGCTTGCCGGACCGTCCACGTCGACGCCGAGGGACGTCAGGCTCGACACCTCCTTGCCGATCCACTCCGGTCGGCTGCCCACCGTGTACAGCCCGGCCTGGCCGGCAGCGCCGTCCACGAAGCTGTCCGTGACACCGTCCTTGACCAGCTCGAACCCCGGCTCCCAGGGGAACACCGTTCGCTGGCCGGGCCAGTTGTACCAAGTCTTCTCGCTGCGCTGCCGCGAGTCGGACAGCTGCGAGATGCCTTCGACCTTGAACGGCAGCTTGCGGTCGAGCACGTCGGCCATCGTCGGCAGGAGGTCGACGTGCTCCCAGTTGGCGTCGCTGATGGTGCCCTTCGACTGCCCGGGCTCCTTGAGGAACATCGGGACCCAGGCGACCTCGGCCTGCGACTCCGGCGCGCTTGGTGAGCCGTCCGGCCGGCCCCGCCGGGGATGAACGACTCACCGTGGTCGGCGGTGACCACGACCATGGCGTCGTCCCAGATGCCTTGCTTCTCGAGGCGGTCGATGACCTCGCCGAGCAGGCGGTCGGTGTACGCCAGCTGCAGGAGCTGGGCCTGCCGGTTCACGTCCATCGGCCAGGCCTGGTTCGCCCACCCGCCCTTGCGGCCCCCGAGCAGCTTGTCCGGATGAGTCGCCCCGGACGGCAGGTAGCGCCACGGGTGGTGCGGCAGCAGCAGGTGCAGGAAGTTCAGCGTCGGCTTGTCGCTCGGGCGCAGCCCGGCGACGAACCGCTGGAACCGGTCCGGCTGGTTGGCCTTGAGCGTCTTCCACTTCGGCGCCGTCATCGTCTCGGCGCCCTTCTTCGACGTCGTCACGGTGCCGGCCGACTGCTCGGCGAACTGGTCGGAGATCGGGCCGTCGTCGTCGTACGGCTTGGCCAGGGCCTTGGCCACCTGCCAGGTCTGGCCGAACAGGCCGCTGCAGCCCCTTGTCGCCACCGGCCCCGCTGGTGTTGGCGCACACGGCCGGGTCGCAGAGCTGGGTGATCGTCTCGAAGGCGCGGATCCGGTAGTCGGGAGCGAGGAACGAGAAGAGGTTGTCCGGGTGCTGGATGTAGCTCGGCACGAGCTTCTTCTCCGGCCAGCGCCCCGACAGCATGCTCGGCACGGCGTACGACGTGAACGAGCCGACGCCCGTGGCGTTGCGGTACCAGTGGCTGCGTCTCCGCGAGCCTCGCGAAGTTCGGGTAGACCCGCTCGTCGACCTGGCCCTGCGAGTTGAGCAGCGACACGAGCGGCAGCTCGTCGAGCAGCACCATCACGACCGGCGGTGTCGTTCCACCGGTCCCGCCCGCTGGCTGCGCCGGCTTCCGCGGGACGCACCAGGTCACCCGTCGGAGAGGCGACGACGAACAGGAGCGCGAACACCAGCGGCGCCGGGATCAGGTACGTCACGAACGTCTGCGCCGCCTGGCTGCGCGCGACCAGCCACAGCACGCCGGCCGCGACGACGACCGCGAGGACGACCAGCGCCGGACCGCGCAGGTCGGACACCTTCTTGCCGGCCTGCAGCACGGTGAGGGCGATCAGGACGCCCGCCACCGCGATGTACGCGACCCGACCCGCCGCGGCCGACAGCAGGGAGATCCCGGTGACCGCGAGCCACAGCACGACCGGTGGTACGACGACGATGAGCAGGACGAACGCGATCAGCTTGAGGCCGTCCACCCGGTAGAAGACGAACGTCTCCGGGCTGCGCCCCGTCACGTCCAGCAGCGGCTGGGCGATCGCGAACGAGCAGAGCACGCCGAGCTCGAGCAGCCGCCGCAGTGGCCCTCGGGTCCGAGGGCGTGGTTCGCCGGTCTCGTCGTCAGCCACGGGGAACTGCGGAGTACAGCGTCCGGGTGCCCGTGTCGAGGGTCACCTGGCGTTCGATCTCGAACCGCTCGGCGAGGAGCTTCTCGAACACCTCAGGCCGGTAGTCGGGGAAGAGCCCGGCCGGCTTGTTCGAGAGGAGGCGACGGGACATCGGGTCGTCGGGCCCGACGAACTCCACCACCAGGCGACCGCCGAGGCTGTGCAGCCACGAGACGACCTCCGGCAGCGGGATGTTGGCCCCGATGGCCAGGTGGTGCACGAGGGCCAGCGCGAGCACGGCGTCCGGCTTCGCCCGGTCGAGGAACGAGGGACGCTCCTGCGAGCGCCAGCCGATGGCCGGCGACGGGTCGGTGAGGTCCATCACCAGCGGCAGGATCTTCGTGTTGCCGTCGGCCCGCAGCCGTCGGTACATCAGGTCGATGGTCTGCTCGTCGTTGTCCAGCGCGACCACGTAGTCGGCGAACTCCTGACCGACCAACGAGAAGGTGCCGTCGTTGCAGCCGAGGTCGAGCAGCAGCCCGGAGTGCCGCTGGCTCAGCGCCTCGCGGACGAACGCCGTCTTCTGGTCACGCTCGGCGTCGGTGTAGGTGCTGGTCTGCTGGTACGTCGTCCAGTGCGAGTCGCCCGGCTTCCACCGCAGCTTGCGCACCAGGGTGCCGACGTTCTTCGCCGCGGCGACCGCGACCTGCGTCGGAGAAGCCGGACTTCTTCAGCTGGTCGGCGGTCGCCTGCGACCCGTCGCCCTTGCCCGCGTTGCGGGAGTCCATCGCGCTGTGCAGCGCCACGTGCTTGAGGACGCCGGTCTTGGTGAGGTCGGTGCCGCTCATCAGCCCGCGGATCTGGGCCGGCTCGATGCCGTTGACCTGGCCGCGCAGCAACGGGCGGAACGAGAAGTTCTTGTGCGCCTGCAGCAGCAGCGGGAACAGGAACGTCTGGCAGAACTGCCGGTACCCGGGCCACGGGCCGCCGCTGTAGTGCTCGAACGAGCCGATGTCGATGAACACCGGCGCCGACCCGCGGAACTGCATGTTGTAGGCGTAGCCGTCCTTCATCGTCATGCCCTCGCCGAGTGCGGCGAGCAGCAGGTCGATGTGCAGCGCACCGGCGTCCTGCAGCTGCGAGAACGACCACTCGTACGGGTACGAGATGAACGGGATGCGGTCGTGCCTCAGGACCACCGGCCAGCTGGCCTCGTCCGCCACGGCCTGCCGGTCGGTCAGCTCGCTGGTCGCGACGATCTCGCCACGGCTCACGCGGTCACCGAAGAAGGTGGTCTCAGCGAGCTTCTTCCAGTCCTCGGCCGCAGCCGGGGAGAGTCGCCTCAGGACCTCCGCGCCGGCATGCAGAACACGTGCTGTCCGGGTCGCGGAAGGAGGCCGGGTCGGCGCTGGACGCCTCGAGCGCTCCCACTCGTCAGTCGTCTGCGGACTGGCGCTGGGGCTGCTGGGCGTCGGCCGGCTCGGTGACGAGCGAGTCGTCGGCGGGCTTGCGCCGGAACGGGCCGGTGATCTTGGCCCAGAAGACCTTGGCGAACACCGCGACGCCGGCGACGCCTGCGACGGCCATCTGCACCAACATGCTGCCGGTGCCGGCGTCAAGGTAGTACGGCGTCAAAACGTGCAGGGAAAACGACATGAACACTCCTCGTCGGGGATCCGAACGAGCATACAGGGCGAAGCGCCGCATCCTTGCCGCGCCGACGTGCTTGTTCAACCGGACGGTTGACAACGCTGCACCGGGCGCGTAGGTTCGTTCTCAACCAGTTGGTTGAGGACGGAGGACTCCGGTGACGGGTGATGCGCTCTCCCGGGTGTTCTCGGCACTGGCCGACCCCACCCGGCGCGACATGGTGGCGCGGCTCGCCGTCGCGGACGCCACCGTCAACGAGCTGGCCGAGCCGTACGACGTGAGCCTCCAGGCGGTGTCCAAGCATCTCCGGGTGCTGGAGGACGCCGGCCTGGTCAGCAGGACCCGGGACGCCCAGCGGCGCCCGGTGCATCTGGAAGCGGAGGTGTTCGACCTGATGACCAAGTGGATCGAGCGCTACCGGCGCGAGGCGGAGGAACGCTACCGCCGCCTCGACGACCTCCTTCGTTCGATGCCGGACGACGGAGACCCCACCCCACCACCCGAGACAGGAGAAGCACGATGACCAGCACCCGCACCCACGAGACCGAGATCATCGTCGACGCCGACGTCCCGCTCGTCCGGATCATCCGCGAGTTCGACGCCCCGCCCGAGAAGGTCTTCCGGGCCCACGCCGACCCCGAGCTGGTCGTGCAGTGGCTCGGCCCGCGCGACCTGACGATGACGGTCGACCACTTCGACTGCCGCAGTGGCGGGTCGTACCGCTACGTGCACACGCGCGACGGCGAGGAGTACGGCTTCAACGGCTGCTTCCACGAGGTGCGCCCGGGCGAGCTCATCGTGCAGACCTTCGCCTTCGAGGGGTTCCCCGACAGCGTCGCCCTCGAGAAGGTCGTCTTCGAGGACGCCGGGGACGGCCGCACCCGGCTCGTCGCGACGTCACTCGTCGACTCGTTCGAGAGCCGCGACGCCTTCGTCGCGAGCGGCATGGAGAGCGGGATCAAGGAAGGCTACGAGAAGCTCGACGAGCTGCTCGCCGGCTGACGCGACGCGAGCTATCCGGCGCGGCGGCCGCGCCCCTGCCAACCCTCGTGCGGCGGCTCGGCGCGGGCCGTGGACACCGAAGCCCCGGCCGCCGCGCGGTAGCGCGTGCTCTTGAGTCGTGCGTCGGCCAGTCGGCGGGCCTGGACACCGGGTCGAACGCCTGGGGTACGGTCGCCCCGGCGCCTGTCACCAATTCGCAAAGAAGGTAAAGGCGGGGCAAAGCAACGCCGAAGTTAGTGAGGTAGGTCGAGGCAGGTTCTCGACGCGGGGCGCAGCCCCAACACGGGGGATGGAGGTTGGCGGACCGGTGAGCGACGTCAGCCTGCCCGCGATGCGCGAGCTGCAGCGGCTCATCCTGCGGCTGAACGCCGGGCCGGACCTGACGACGACGCTGAACGCCGTCGTGGACGGCGTGGTCGAGGGCCTGGGCTTCGGCGTCGCGACGGTCAACCTCGTGCACGACGACGGCACCGTCGAGGTCGTGGCCGTCGCCGGGCCGCCGGACGTGAGCGCCGCCCTGCTCGGGAGCACCAGCGACCTGCGGACCTGGGACGAGGAGATCGAGCGCTCCCATGCCTGGGGCTCGTTGCGGTACGTCCCCTACACCGAGCCGGACCTGTCCGGGCTGACCTCGTGGGTGCCCGACACCCCGGTCAGCGACGACCCGGACGCCTGGCACCCGGACGACGCGCTGTTCGCCCCGATGTACTCCGTCTCCGGCACCCTGGTCGGCATCCTGTCGGTCGACCTGCCCGAGGGCGGTCGCCGTCCGGACGAGGTGCAGCGGGCGCTGCTCGAGATGTACGCGACCCAGGCCGGCATCGCGATCGACAACGCCCGCCTCGTCACGCGGGTCCGCGCCAGCGAGGAGTCGTTCCGGCTCGCCTTCGAGAACGCGCCGTTCGGCATGTCGATCGTCGACCTCAAGCCGGAGACGGCCGGTGACTTCCTGCGGGTCAACGAGGCGATGTCGCGGATGCTCGGCCGCAGCCGCCGCGAGCTGGAGAGCATGTCCATCGCCGACGTCACCCACCCGGACGACGCACCGTTCGACCACGAGGTCGTGCGCCGCGCGATCGACGGCGAGATCGAGCGCTACCAGCTCGAGAAGCGCTACCTGCACGCCGACGGTCGCCCGGTGTGGGTGTCGTTGCAGACCTCCGTCGTACGCAACAGCGCCGGCCGGGCGCTCTACGGCATCAGCCAGTTCGAGGACATCGGCGACCGGCGCGCCGAGCACCAGGAGCTCACCCGCCGGGCCCGGATCGACCCGCTCACCGGACTGCTCAACCGCGGCGCGCTGACGGAGCGGGTGCAGAACGCGATCGACGCGGCCCGCCGCGCCCCCCGGACGGGCGCGGTGCTGTTCTGCGACCTCGACGCCTTCAAGCCGGTCAACGACACGCTCGGGCACGCGTTCGGCGACCAGGTGCTCGCGATCGTCGCGCGCCGGCTGGAGTCCCAGGTCCGGGCCGGCGACACGACGGCGCGCTTCGGCGGCGACGAGTTCGTCATCGTCACCGAGCGACCTGTCCGACGACGAGATGACCGAGCTCGTGCAGCGGCTGCGGGCAGCGGTCGCCGCACCCATCGACGTCGGCGGGACCACGGTCGAGCTCGCGGTCACGGTCGGCAGGGTCCGGGTGACCGGAGCACCCGGCGAGACGCCCGACGGCCTGATCGCCGCCGCCGACGCGGACATGTACCTCCGCAAGCCCGGCGCCCGGCACACCGACGAGTCGCGCCAGAGCTAGGCGGCCGCGTTCGGCGCCCGGAGCTAGCTGCCGGCCGGGTGCGCGAGCCGGTCGCGGACCCGGCGCTCCACGAGGATCGGCAGGAACGTCGACACGGTGGCCGGCGTGAGCTCGTCGAGCGCCTCGGCGATCAGACGGTCGATCACCGCGTCGTCGGCGACGTCGGTCAGCCGGGGTCGCACCGACGCGGTGACCTCCAGCCGCTCGTCGCTGGTCTCGAGTCCGGGGTGGATGGCCATGAGGCATGCAAGCACCCGCCCGGCATGCCGCGCCAGGGTGCTTGCCCGACCCACGCGGGGCGGACAGCGAGTCGCCATGCGCCGTTCACCTCCCGTTCACCTGATGCCTGGTGGGCCTCGGCGCGACGGGCACGATGGGCCCGTGACCACCGCAGCGACCTGGCCCGACGGCATCGAGCCGGAGCCCCCTCGGTACGCCGACGAGAGCGCCGAGGAGATCGAGGACAGCGCCGCCGCACCGCCGCCCGACACCACCCGGCTGCCGGGCGACCGGTTCCTCGACCGCACCGCGAGCTGGCTGCAGTTCAACGCCCGGGTCCTCGAGCTCGCCGGCCGATCCCGACGTACCGCTGCTGGAGCGGGTCCGGTTCGTCGCGATCTTCTCCCGGAACCTGGACGAGTTCTTCATGGTCCGGGTCGCGGCCCTGCGCAGCCGGGTCGCGGCCGGCGTCACGACCCCGGGGGCCAGCGGCGCGACGCCGCGCGAACGGCTCGACCGGGTCGGCGAGATCGCGCACGAGCTCGTCGCCAGCCAGGCCCGGCTGGTCACCAGCGAGCTGCTGCCGGGTCTGGCCGCCGAGCAGCTCGAGGTCGTGCGGTGGGCGGACCTCGCGAAGACCGAGCGGCGGACAGCTCGACGAGGTCTTCACCGAGCGGATCCACCCGGTGCTCACCCCGCTCGCGGTCGACCCGGCGCACCCGTTCCCCTACATCTCCGGGCTGTCGCTGAACCTCGCGGTCGTCGTCGCCGACGAGACCGGCTCCGAGCACTTCGCCCGGGTGAAGGTGCCGCCGCTGCTCCCCCGGCTGCTGCCGACCGACGCCGTCGGGCACCCGGCTGGTGCTCGATCGAGGACGTCATCGCGGCGCACCTCGACCAGGTCTTCCCGGGCCTGACAGTCGTGGAGGCGTCGACCTTCCGGGTGACCCGCAACGAGGACCTCGAGGTCGACGCCGACGCCGAGGACCTGCTGCACGCCCTCGAGCGCGAGCTGTCGCGCCGCCGGTTCGGTGCACCGGTGCGGCTCGAGGTGGCCGACGACGTCAGCGAGCGGGTGCTGGACCTGCTGGTCCGCGAGCTCGGCATCACCGAGGACGAGGTCTACCGGGTGGCTCGCCGCTGGACCTGTCGGCGCTCTGGCCGCTCGCCGAGCCCGAGGCACGACCCGACCTGCGCTACCCCGGCGTTCGCGCCGCAGACCCACCCCGCGCTCCGCGGCGCCGGACGGCGGCACCGGCGACGTGTTCGCGACCCTGCGGTCCGGCGACGTGCTGCTGCACCACCCGTACGACTCGTTCACGACCAGCGTGCAGGCCTTCATCGAGCAGGCCGCCGCCGACCCGGCGGTGCTCGCCATGAAGCTCACGCTCTACCGGACCAGCGGCGAGTCGCCGATGGTCGACGCCCTGGTCGACGCGGCCCGCGCCGGCAAGCAGGTCCTCGTCGTCGTCGAGATCAAGGCGCGGTTCGACGAGCAGGCCAACATCCGCTGGGCCCGCAAGCTCGAGCAGGCCGGCTGCCACGTCGTGTACGGGCTGGTGGGGCTCAAGACGCACTGCAAGCTGGCGCTCGTCGTACGCACCGAGACCGACGGGCGGCTGCGTCGCTACGTGCACGTCGGCACCGGCAACTACAACCCGAAGACAGCGCGCGTCTACGAGGACCTGGGCCTGCTGACCGCCGACCCCGACGTCGGCGGCGACGTCGCCGACCTGTTCAACCACCTGTCCGGCTACACCCGGCACCGCGACTACGAGACGTTGCTCGTCGCACCAGACACGCTGCGGCCCGGGCTGCTGGCGATGATCGCGCGTGAGACGCGGCGCGCGGCGAAGGGCAAGCGGTCCGGCATCTCGGTGAAGGTGAACAGCCTCGTCGACGAGACGGTCATCGATGCGCTGTACGACGCGTCGCGGACCGGCGTCCCGGTCGACCTGCTGGTCCGCGGGATGTGCGCGCTGCGGCCCGGTGTGCCGGGCCTGTCCGAGACGATCCGGGTGCGCAGCCTGCTCGGACGCTTCCTCGAGCACTCGCGGATCTACCGGTTCGGCTGCCGGCGCCCGATGCCGACGTCCTGATCGGCAGTGCCGACCTGATGGACCGCAACCTCGACCGCCGGGTGGAGGCCCTGGTCAAGGTGACCGACCCGGCAGGTCGCCGCGAGCTCGCCGCCCTGCTCGAGCTCGCGTGGGACGACGACGTCGACCACTTCGTGCTCGGACCGGACGGCGACTGGCAGCGCACGCCGCGCCGGCCCGGGCTGGTCGACTTCCAGCAGCAGCTCATCACCCGTCCCCGGCACCTCGCGGAGGCCTGAGGCGTGGCGGCGGTCGAGGCCGCCGGCGGGGTGCTGTGGCGGGGTGACCCGGCCAGCCCCGAGGTGGCGCTGGTGCACCGGCCGCGGTACGGCGACTGGTCGCTGCCCAAGGGCAAGCTGGACCCGGGCGAGGACCCGCTGCTCGGCGCGCTGCGCGAGATCGTCGAGGAGACCGGGTTCGTCGCCCGGCCGGGGCGACGGGTGGGATCGCTGCGCTACGGCACGCCGGAAGGACGCAAGCGGGTGCGGTACTGGGCCTGCGAGGCGGTCGAGGGGACCTTCGAGGCCAGCCGGGAGGTCGACGAGCTGTGGTGGGGGCCGCTGGCCGCCGCGACCGACTGGCTGGCGCCCGACCACGACCGGCGCATCCTCGAGCTCTTCGCGACCGACACCCGTCGCACCCGCCCGCTGGTCGTCGTCCGGCATGCCTCGGCCGGTGACAAGAAGCACTGGGACGGCCCGGACGCCGAACGCCCGCTCGACGCCGACGGGGCGGCCCGGGCCGAGACGGTCGCCGCGCTGCTGTCGGCGTACGGCGTGCAGCGGGCCGGCAGTGCCGAGGTCGTGCGCTGCGAGCAGACCCTGGCGCCGTACGCCAAGGCCGCCGGCGTCGAGGTGCTGGCGATGCCCAGCACGACGGCGGGCAGCTTCGAGGCCGACCCGGAGCGCGGCACGGCCGAGGTCGCTGCCCTGCTGGACGGCGTTGGGCGGGGCGGCAGCGACGTGGTGCGGTCAGCGCGAGGTCATCTCGGACCTGGTCGGCCGCCTGGCGGCCAGCTTCGGCGGCGCGGCGGAGGACGCCGCCGGCGTTGCCGCCCTGGCCAAGGGCGCCCTCGCCGTCCTGCACCTGGACGACCGGTCCGGGCTGGTCGCCCTCGAGCGCCTGCCGCCTGACCTGCCTAGCGGGCCGGGAAAGGGCGGGACCCCGGAGCCGGGGGGATGGCTTCGGGGTCCCTATGCGGACTGACGGGGGGGATGTCAGCCCGCACTCTCTGGGGGGCGGTGTCGCCCGGTGGTGGTCCTACAGGACCCGACCGTAGGACACGTTCGAGGACCAGGCACGGTGCTTGCCCACACCGACGCTCGGGTTGGAGGCCTCCCACCAGTAGCCGCCGCCTGCGTAGATCGCCACGTGGCCGACGCTGCCGCCGCCACCGTTGTAGACGAAGACCAGGTCGCCGGGCTGCGGGCTGGACACGCTCTGCACGGACGCGCGCTGCGCCGAGGACGAGTGCGGGAGCGAGATGCCCATCTTGGAGAAGACGTACATCGTGAAGCCGGAGCAGTCGAAGCCCTGGGGGCCGGCGCCACCGTGCGTGTAGTACGCGCCGGAGGCGGCCGCTGCTGCGAGCTGGAGGGCGTGCGAGGCGGAGGCGCTCATGCGCTCGACGCCTTGCGGAGACCGAGGAGAAGCCGCGCGAGCCGGTCGGCCCGCTCTTCGGCGCGCTTCTCGGCGCGGGCCTTGGCCGCGGCCTTGCGGGCGGCCTCGCGCTTGGCGGCGGCGCGGGCCTTCGCCTTGGCGATGTCGGCCTGGCGCTTCTCCTGGGCCGCGGTCACGGCGTCCTTGAGCGCGAGGGCCCCGGTCGTCGTGGAGAGGTCCGAAGGGCTCGGCGGGACGATCGCGGACGCCTTGGCGCCGCGGGCCTCGGTCGCCGACGGTCGTGGAGTCAGCCGCGGAGGCGACCACGGTGCCGGTGACGGACAGGGTGCCGGCGACGCCGGCGGCGATGCTCAGCTGCAGGGGACTGTGACCCGCGATGGTGCCGAGACGCTGCATGCGCGTCGGCCGACGATGCTTGGACAAGCCGGATCCTCTCCGACGCCTACGAGGTGAGCTGTCGGGTTCGGGCGGAGATTGCCCGGCCGTCCCGGCCTTTCGGACCGGTGCGGCTTCACCCCTAGGACCCCTGAGGGCCCACGAATCGTGGGTCCCCCGCTCCTGCCAGGCGTGTGTCGAACGGCTGCGCGAGCGAGGCAGGATTCGGCGGCCGCTCGTGCGCCCTCCCGGTGGGTCCGAGATGGCGCGATGAGGTTACGGGACGGGCCAGGCGAGTATCAAACCCGGGCATCCCTGGCGCGTCGCGGGCCTCAGCGTGCTAGCCGCGGGGGTCAGCGCTCGACGGGGTAGCCGGCCGCCAGCCAGTCGCCGGTGCCGCCGTCCACGTTCACCGCGTCGACGCCGTGCTGGGTCAGGAAGTGCGCCGCCTGCCCGCTGCGGCCTCCCACGGCGCAGATCAGGTACACCGGCTGGTCGGCCGGCAGGTCCCCCACGAGGGCCGGCACCTGGGCCAGCGGCACCAGCCGGGCGCCGGGCACGTGCCCCTCGGCGAACTCCCAGGGCTCCCGGACGTCGACGACCTCCGCCTCGCCCTGCTCGACGACAGCCTTGAGCTCGTGGACCGTGATGCTGCGCATGCCGTCGACCCTCTCAGACGGCCGTGACGAAGACGTGCGAGGCGACCTCGGTGCTGATCTCGGTGGTCTCGCCGCCGGAGCCGACGAGCATCCCGGCCGCGGTGGGGCCGACGGTGATCGACGACCCGGGGCGTACGCCGGCCCGGTGCAGCCGCGACATCAGCGCGGTGTCGCCCTGCAGCGGCTCGGCCAGCCGGCGTACGACGACGGCACCTCCCTCGGCCACGATCGCCCGGTCCAGCGTGACCAGGCCCTCGGCGCCGCCCAGCGGGTCGGTGTCCTCCTCGCCGAGCTCCTCGAGGCCGGGGATCGGGTTGCCGTACGGCGACACGGTGGGGTGCCCGAGGACGTCGAGCAGCCGGCGCTCGACCGTGTCGGACATGACGTGCTCCCAGCGGCAGGCCTCCTCGTGCACCAGCTCCCACTCCAGGCCGATCACCTGCACGAGCAGGCACTCGGCCAGCCGGTGCTTGCGCATGACCCGGGTGGCGAGCGCGCGACCGTGCGGGCTCAGCTCGAGGTGCCGGTCGCCCTCGACGCTGAGCAGGCCGTCCCGCTCCATCCGGGCGACCGTCTGCGACACGGTCGGGCCGGACTGCCCGAGCCGCTCCGCGATCCGGGCGCGCAGCGGCACGACCCCCTCCTCCTCCAGCTCGAAAACCGTGCGGAGGTACATCTCGGTGGTGTCGATGAGGTCGCTCACGCTGGGCATTCTCGCGCACTGCGCGGCCGGCCGCGTCCGCGCAGCCCGTGGCACGCCTTCGCGACCGGCCGCCGGGGCACCTCCCCACCGCCTGTAGCCCTGATAGCGGCGCCGCTATCAGGGCTACAGGGAGGGCGGACGGGGGTGCGTCCCGACCGCCTGTAGCGCTGCTAGCGCAGGTGCTAGCAGGGCTACATGGAGGCGATCGGGGGACCTGGCCGCCGGGGGCGAGATCGGCGCAGAATGCCAGCCGTGACAGCGCAGGACTTCGTGCCGGCCGGTGCCGGCCTCGACGAGCTCCGGGCCGCCGCCGACGGCTGCCAGGGCTGCGAGCTGTGGGAGCCGGCCACCCAGACCGTGTTCTCGGCCGGCCCCCAGGACGCCCGGCTCGTGCTCGTCGGCGAGCAGCCGGGGGACGTCGAGGACCAGCAGGGCGCCCCGTTCGTCGGCCCGGCCGGGCGGCTGCTGGTCAAGGCCGTCGACGAGGCCGGCATCGACCGGGCCGTCACCTACCGCACGAACGCGGTCAAGCATTTCCGCTTCACCCAGGCCGGGCCCGGCAAGCGGCGGATCCACCAGACGCCGGAGCTGCGGCACATCACCGCGTGCCGCCCGTGGCTGGTCGAGGAGCTGCGGATCGTCGACCCCGAGGTGATCGTCTGCCTCGGGGCGACCGCCACCAAGGCACTGCTCGGCGCACAGGTCCGGGTCATGAAGGACCGCGGCGCGCTGATCGAGCGCGACACCAGCCTGGGGCCGCGGCAGTTCCTCGTGACCGTCCACCCGTCGGCGGTGCTGCGCGCCGACGACCAGGACTCGGCGTACGCCGGGCTGGTCGCCGACCTGAAGGTCGCCGCCGCCGTTCTCGCGCTGACCTCCTACCCTCGGTGCCGATGAGCACCACCGACGCCGTCAGCCTGGTCGTCCCGACCCGCTTCGCCGGCCCGCCCGGCAGCGCGAACGGCGGCTGGGTCGCCGGCCGGCTGGCCGAGCTCAGCGGCCTCGGTGGCCTCGGCCGCGCGGTCGAGGTGACCCTGCGGCACCCGCCGCCGCTCGAGGTCGACCTCGACGTCCGGGCCGACCCGGACGACAAGGCGCTGACCACCCTCGGCTTCGGCGGCGCCGTGATCGCCGAGGCCCGGGCCGCCGAGCTCACCGGCGCGCTCGTCGCACCGGTCGACCTCGCCACCGCGCAGGCCGCCATGGAGACGTACGCCGGTTCGGTCAGCCACCCGTTCCCCGGCTGCTTCGTGTGCGGCACCGACCGGCCGGCGCCGGACGGCCTCGGGCTGCGACCCGGCCGGCTGCCCGACCGTCCGGACACCGTCGCGACCGCGTGGCTGCCGGACGCGTCGGTCGCCGACGCCGACGGCGAACTCCCGGCGGCCATGGTCTGGGCGGCCCTGGACTGCCCCGGTGGCTGGTCCAGCGACCTGGCCGGCCGGCCGATGGTGCTCGGCAGGATCACCGCCGCGGTCGACGCCCTGCCGGCGGCGGGCGACCCGTGCGTGGTGGTCGGCCGGCACCTGCGCGACGAGGGCCGCAAGACGTTCACCGCCTCCACGGCGTACGACTGCGACGGCCGGGTGCTGGGCCGCGCCGAGGCGCTCTGGATCGCGCTGCGGACACCCGCCACGTCAGGGCCCTGAGACACCCCCGCCTAATCCGTTGTGATCGGCCAGATCAGGTCGTAGCGTGGAGGTACACGGAAGGGAGGTGGTCCGAACTCTTGAGTACTTATCGGACGCGTGAGGTGGCTGCCAGCTAGCGCCACGTGCAGCACCGACGCCGTCGGATCACCGGCTCCGTGGCCGGCGAATCCCAGGCAGTCACCCGACCCGCGGGCTTGTGGAGGACACGTCCCCTCCACGGTGAGGCCCGCGGGTCGTTGCACGTCCGGGCCCGTTCAGCGGCTCAAGGTGCGAGGCGCTCGATCGTCCAGCCATCGGACGTACGCCGGTAGCGCAGCCGGTCGTGCAGCCGCCCGCTCCGGCCGGCCCAGAACTCCCACTGCTCCGGCACGACCCGGAAGCCGCCCCAGCCGGGCGGCGCCGGCACCTCGCCGGGAACCGCGCCGCGACCTCCGCCAGCGCCGCGTCGAGGTCGGCCCGCGAGCCGACCACCTCCGACTGCGGGCTCGCCCACGCGCCGAGCTGCGAGTCCCGCGGCCGCGTCGCGAAGTAGGCCTCGACCTCGTCGCGGCTCAGCTCCACCACCGGTCCCGTCGCCCGCACCTGTCGCGCGACCTGGTGCCACGGGAACACCAGCGCGGCGCGCGGGTTCGCGGCCAGGTCGGCGGCCTTGGCCGAGCCGAGGTTGGTGAAGAACCGCAGGCCGCGCCCGTCGTACCCCTTGAGCAGCACGGTCCGGGCCGCCGGGCGTGCCGTCCGCCCCCACCGTCGCGAGCACCATCGCGTTAGGCTCACCCACGCCCGCCGCCGCGACGTCGGCGAACCAGCGGCCGAACGCGACGACCGGGTCGGGACCGAGGTCGTCGATATCGACGCCGGTGAGCTCGTAGACCCGCCGCATGACGGCCGGGTCGGGGGTCGCTCCCCCGGGCGCTGGAGGCTGCACGCGGTCACTCTGACATGCCCCGAGGCGACAGCAGCGGCGGTCTCGGGACAGAATGCGGCCCATGACGACGGCCACCAGCGACCCCGACTTCAAGCCCGGCCTCGAAGGAGTCATCGCCTTCGAGACCGAGATCGCCGAGCCGGACAAGGAAGGCGGCTCGCTGCGCTACCGCGGCGTCGACATCGAGGACCTCGTCGGCCAGGTGTCGTTCGGCAACGTCTGGGGCCTCCTCGTCGACAACGAGGTCAACCCCGGCCTGCCGCCCGCCGAGCCGTTCCCGCTGCCCGTCCACTCCGGCGACGTGCGGGTCGACGTGCAGAGCGCGCTGGCGATGCTGGCCCCGGCCTGGGGCTTCCGCCAGCTGCTCGACATCGACGAGGAAGAGACCCGCGACAACCTGGCGCGCGCGTCGGTGATGGCGCTGTCCTTCGTGGCGCAGTCGGCCCGCGGCATCGGGCTGCCGATGATCCCGCAGACAGCAGGTCGACAAGGCCTCGACGATCGTCGAGCGCTTCATGATCCGGTGGCGCGGCGAGCCCGACCCCCGGCACGTGCAGGCTGTCGACGCCTACTGGACCTCCGCAGCCGAGCACGGCATGAACGCCTCGACGTTCACCGCCCGGGTGATCGCCTCGACCGGCGCCGACGTCGCGGCCTGCCTGTCCGGTGCGGTCGGTGCGATGTCCGGCCCGCTGCACGGCGGTGCCCCGTCGCGGGTGCTGCACATGCTGGACGGCGTCGAGAAGACCGGCGACGCGACGGCGTACGTCAAGGACGTGCTCGACCGCGGCGAGCGGCTGATGGGCTTCGGCCACCGGGTCTACCGCGCCGAGGACCCGCGGGCCCGAGTCCTGCGCCGCACCGCGCGCGAGCTCGGCGCCCCCCGCTACGAGATCGCCGCCGCCCTGGAGAAGGCCGCTCTCGAGGAGCTGCGCAACCGGCGGCCGGACCGGGTGCTGGAGACCAACGTCGAGTTCTGGGCGGCCGTGGTGCTCGACTTCGCCGAGGTACCGCCGCACATGTTCACGCCGATGTTCACCTGTGCCCGCACGGCCGGCTGGTCGGCGCACATCCTGGAGCAGAAGCGCACCGGCCGGCTGATCCGGCCCTCGGCGCGGTACGTCGGCGAGGGCCCCCGCAAGCCGTCCGAGGTCCGCGGCTGGCAGGACTGACAGGTCCACCTAGGCTGGCGGGGTGAACGACATCGTCATCCCCGACGCCCTGAAGCCCCGCGACGGCCGGTTCGGCTCCGGCCCCTCGAAGGTCCGGCCGGAGGCGCTGGCCGCTCTGGCTGCCACCGGCTCGTCGTACCTCGGCACCTCGCACCGGCAGAAGACCGTCAAGGACGTCGTACGCCGGGTACGCACCGGGCTGGCCGACCTCTTTGCGCTGCCGGAGGGCTACGAGGTCGTCCTCGGCAACGGCGGCACCACGGCGTTCTGGGACATCGCCGTGCTCAACCTGGTGCGCGAGCGTTCGCAGCACCTGGTGTTCGGCGAGTTCTCGTCCAAGTTCGCGGCCGCGACCAACGCCGCCCCGTTCCTCGCCGACCCGAGCATCGTCAAGAGCGAGCCCGGCACCCATCCGCTGCCGCGGGCCGAGGCCGGCATCGACGCGTACGCGTTGACCCACAACGAGACCTCGACCGGCGTCGCGATGCCGCTGCACCGCGCCGAGGGTGCTGACGACGGTGCCCTGGTGCTGGTCGACGCCACGTCCGGCGCCGGCGGCCTGCCGGTCGACATCACCGAGACCGACGTCTACTACTTCGCGCCGCAGAAGTCGTTCGCGAGCGACGGCGGGCTGTGGCTCGCGCTGATGTCGCCGGCTGCGATCGAGCGGGTCGCCGAGGTGCACGGCGACCGGTCGCTGGGTGCCGGCGTTCAGCGACCTGCAGATCGCCATCGACAACTCGCGGCTGGACCAGACCTACAACACCCCGGCGCTGGCCACGATCTTCCTGCTCGCCGAGCAGCTCGACTGGTTCAACTCGCAGGGCGGTCTGGCCTGGACGACCGAGCGCACCGCGGAGTCCAGCGGCCGGCTCTACACCTGGGCCGACAAATCCGAGTTCGCGACCCCGTTCGTCACCGACCCGTCGCAGCGCTCCGCAGTGGTCGGCACCATCGACCTCGATGACAGCGTGGACGCCAACCGCCGTCGCGAAGACGTTGCGGGCCAACGGAATCGTCGACACCGACCCGTACCGCAAGCTGGGTCGCAACCAGCTCCGCGTCGCGATGTTCCCCGCGGTCGAGCCGGACGACGTCGAGGCGCTGACCGCCTGCATCGATCACGTCGTGGCCGCGCTCGCCACGTGACGCAGCTCGTCCGGGACCGACGTACCTGGCTGACCTACTCCCAGCTCGGCGTCTACGGCTACTTCCTCTACGGCTTCGGCCCGGCGCTGACCGTGCTGCGAGACGACGAGGGCTTCAGCCGCACCATCGCCGGGCTGCACGGCACGGCGCTCGCCGTCGGCGCCCTGCTGAGCGCACTGTGCGTGGCGCCGCTGGCCACCCGGTTCGGCCGGACCGCGATGATCTGGGCCGGACTCGTGACGACCTGCACGGGCATCGTCGTCCTCACCTCGTTCACGGCCGTGCCGCTGACCCTGTTCGGTGCTTTGCTCTGCTCGTTCGGCGGCTCGTTCGTCGTGACCTGCACCTCGACGGTGCTGTCCGCGCTGCACAACGAAACCGGGCCGGCGGCGATCACCGAGGCCAACGCCGTCGCCGCGTCGGTCGGTGCCGGCGCGCCGCTGGTGGTCGGCCTGTCGGTCGCGGCCGGTCTCGGCTGGCGGCCCGCCCTGCTGCTCGTGCTGCCGGTCGTCGGCATCCTCGCCGTGTTCGGCCGGACTGCCGTGGCAGTGCCGCGGCCCGCCGTCGCGCAGGCCGGCGTACGCCCTGGTCGGCTGTCGCGGCGCTACTGGATCGCCTGGATCGTCGTCACCGCCGGCATCGCCGTGGAGTTCTGCCTCGCGCTGTGGTCCGCCGACATGCTCGACGACCGCACCGACCTCTCACAGGCCGGCGCAGCAGCGTCGGTGACCGCGCTGGTCGCCGGCATGGCCATCGGGCGGATCGTCGGTGGCCGGCTCGCCCTCCGGCTGCCGGTCGACCGCCTGCTGTACGGCGCGATCGTCGTGAACGCCGTCGGCTTCGCGCTGTTCTGGACCTCGACCAGTGCCGTTCCCGCAGTGGCCGGGCTGCTCGTCTGCGGCCTCGGGGTGTCGCTGTACTTCCCGCTCGGCCTGTCCCGCGCCATCGCGGTCTCCGACGGCCGGCCGGACCAGGCCACCGCACGGGTCGGCCTCGGCGCCGCGTTCGCGTCCGGTGTCGGCCCGTTCGTGCTCGGGGCGCTCGCGGACGCGGCCGGCATCCACGCCGCGATGCTCGTCGTCCCGGTGCTGCTCGTCATCGCCGCAGTCGGCATCCGGATCGCCCCGGCACTGCGGCACGGACCGGACCGGCAGCCGGCCTAGCAGTCAGCCGCGCCGTCGCCGCATCATCAGGAAGGCCAGCCCGACCAGCAGCACAACGCCGGCGATGACCCACGCAGTCGTCGGTCGTGAGACCGATCGGCTCGTCGACCTGCGCGTCGCCCGCGGGTGCCGTCGTACCCTCGGCCGAGGGTGACTCGGTCGTCGCGCCGCCGGGGATCGGCACGGCAAGCACCTCCGAGTTCAGGCCCTCGCTGCCGACGAGCAGCCGGTCGCCGTCGGCGGCCACCGACTCCCCCTGCGGCTGCAGCGGCAGCTCGTCGCTCGCCACCTCGTGGCCCGGCCGGTCGTAGACGTAGACCGAGCCGTAGGTCCGCAGCACGAACCGCCCGTCCGGCAGGTACGCGCCGTCGGTGACCAAGGTCGGCACCTCGGCCAACGCCGTCAGCCGGTTGGTGCCCTCGTCGGCGGTCACCAGCTTCTTCGGCGCGCGGTAGAGCCGGCCACCGGAGAACGCCTTGGTCGCGATCATGATCCGGCCGCCCGGGCCGACGAGCAGCGCCTCCGCGTCGTGCGGGCCGTCCGGATAGGTGAAGCGGTACCACTTCGGCTCGACGGTGGTGTCGCGCAGCGTCTTGGGCTCGGGGAACCGGAACACCGAGACGTCCGGGCGGCTGCGCCGGTTGTCACCGATGTCGCCGAGGTAGAGCTCGGCCTTGCCGCTGCCGGGAAAGCTGGGGGCCAACGCCTCCGGGTCGTAGGGGTCGATGCCGGGCAGGGTGACGGTGGCGACCGACCTGCCGCGGGAGTCGACGGCGGTGACCTGGGCGACCGAGCCGCCGTCGCCGTGCGTCCACAGGACGTCGGGGTGCCGGCCCGACACGGCCAGTCCGCTCGACTCGGCCAGCGCCGGGTCCTTCATGGTCAGCACGACCTCGGGCGCGCCCGAGCTGCCGAGCAGCATCGCGGTGGCCACGCCGACGGCCGCGACGGCGCTAGCGACGGGCAAGGTCGTCGGCGAGCAGCGTCTGCAGGTGCGGCGTCACGCCCCAGTCGGCGATGAGCGCGTCGTAGTCGGCGTCGGCGGTCGGGTCGGACGGCGCACCGGACCGGCGGACCGCGCGGATCATCGTGTTGCGCGGGGTGTACTCCGCGGACACGAACTGCACGACCTCGACGTGGTAGCCGATCCGGCGGAGCAGCGCGGCACGCACCGCATCGGTGAGTACGTCGCCGAGCCGCTCGCGCAGGATGGCGTGCCGGGCCACCAGGCCGTACGGCGACGGCGCGCTGCCCGCCGACATCTGCCGCTGCAGGTCGTGGTGGCAGCACGGCGACGCGAGGACCACCGGCACGTCCCACCGAACGGCCTGCGCCAGGGCGTCGTCGGTCGCGGTGTCGCAGGCGTGCAGGGCGAGCACGACGTCGACCCGGTCGCCGTCCGGGTCCGGTGCGTCGATGATGCTGCCGGCGACGAAGGTCATCTGCTCGGCCCAGCCGAGCTCGGCGGCCAGCGCGGTGTTGCGCTCGCGCATCTCCGGCCGCTGGTCGACTCCGGTGAGCCGCACGTCGTGCTGCTCGGCGAGGAACCGGTAGGCGGCGAAGGTGAGGTACGCGTTGCCGCAGCCGAGGTCGACGACCCGCAGCGGGCGGTCGGACGGCAGGTCCGCCTCCGCCACCGCGGCCTGCAGCACGCGCAGGAACGCGTCGACCTGACGTCGCTTGCCGGCCCCGGCACCCAGGACCGAGAACAGCGGGTCGCCCGGCTCGATCAGGTGCCGGGCAGCGCGGTCGTGCTCGGTGCTCTGCTCGTTCGCCTCGGCCTTGCGGTGCAGCTGCGCCAGGCCCTTCTTGGTGACCCGCAGCTGCAGCGTCTCGGTGGTGGTCTGCACGTGCCAGTTGCCGAACGGCTGGGCGAGCAGGGCATCGACCTCGGCCTCGGCCTGGTCGCCGTACGACGGGTTCGTGGTGGTGGCCTTGCGCTCGTCGTAGGTGACCACCTGCAGGTGCCGGCCGTCCTTGAGGTCGATCGGCCGCAGCTCGGCCCGGCGCCACGGCGGTGCCGCCGACCGGCGCTTGCCGGCCGCGACGGCGCGGACCAGCCGCTCGGGGTCGAGCAGCAGGGGGCGCAGCTGGAGCAACGCCCCGTCGAGGTCTTCGGGCACGGGCCTAGCCTCGCACCTGGCTGCGGTGCTTCGCCGTGCCGGCCAGGACGAAGATGCCCGCGGCCAGCACCAGCACCAGCCGCAGCGCGTTCTCCAGCCCGGTCTCCGAGGCGATCGTGCCGATCAGCGGCGGCCCGATCAGGAAGCCGGAGTAGGCGATCGTCGCGACCGTCGCGATGGCGGAGGAGCCGCGTCCGGGCGTCTCGCCGGCGGCGCTCATGGCCAGCGGGAACGCCAGCGCGATGCCGAGGCCCCAGAGCAGGGCGCCCAGGTAGCCGACCGACAGCTCCGGCACGGCGAGCAGGATCACGACGCCGGTCGCCGTGATCACGGCACCCGTGCGCAGGGTGCGCACCCGGCCGAACCGGGTGACCACCGGCGTACCGACGAGCCGGGCCAGCGTCATGGCGCCGGCGAACACCGCGAACCCGAGCGCGGCCGCGGCCTCGGACGCGCCGCGGTCGTCGGCCAGCATCAGGGCCAGCCAGTCGTTGGCCGACCCCTCGGCCCAGGCCGCGCAGAAGGTCATCACACCCAGCCCGACCAGCCGCAGGTCACGGATCAGCGGCCCGCGTGGGCCCGGGCACGTGGTGCTCGCCCTCGGCGCAGGAGGCGTCGGCCTGCAGGCCTTCGGGCATCGAGCGGACGGCGACCAGCGCCGAGCCGGCCAGCACCAGACTGGCCAGCCCGAAGTGCAGCGTCGGGTCGAGGTCGGCGTGCGCGGCCAGCGCGCCGGTGGCCGCGCCGACGACGGTGCCGATGCTCCAGCCGGCGTGGAAGCCGGGCATCAGGTCCCGGCCCGCTTCCTCCTCCACCGCGTGGCCGGAGACGTTCATCGCGACGTCCCACACCCCGACGCCGGCGCCGACGAAGAACAGCACCGCCCCGAGCACCACCAGGTTCGGCGCGAGCCCGAGCGCGGGGTAGGCGAGCGCGCAGACGACGATGCAGAACGCCATCACCCGGCGGGCGCCGACCCGCTCGACGAGCCGCCCGGAGAACGGCATCGCGACCAGCGACCCGACCGCGGCGAACAGCAGCGCGAACCCGAGCCCGCGCTCGTCGGCGTCCAGGTTGTCGCGCACCGCCGGGATCCGCGCGACCCAGCCGGCGAAGAGCGCGCCGTTGGCCGCGAACACGATCCGGGTGGCCCAGGCCTGCCGTCGTACGGACGGCGCGGCCGTCGGCGCTGCCTGCAGGTCGCGGTCGGTCACCGAACCAGGGTAGGCGGCGTGGCGCCGACCTGACCCGGCGCGTGTCACCGTCCGAGCGAGGGGGAGGATCGCGGCATGGACTACACCCACCTCGGCCGTAGCGGCCTGTCCGTCAGCCGGCTCTGCCTGGGCACGATGAACTTCGGCCCGGAGACCTCCGAGGACGACTCGCACGCGATCATGGACCGCGCGATCGACCTCGGCCTCAACTTCTTCGACACCGCGAACGTGTACGGCTGGAAGAAGGGCGAGGGCATCACCGAGCAGATCGTCGGCCGGTGGTTCGCCCAGGGCGGCCAGCGGCGTGAGAAGACTGTGATCGCCACCAAGCTCTACGGCTCGATGAGCGACTGGCCCAACGACACCTTCCTGTCCGCGCGCAACATCCGGCGCGCGTGCGACGAGTCGCTGCGTCGGCTGCAGACCGACCACATCGACCTGTACCAGATGCACCACGTCGACCTCACGACTCCGTGGGACGAGATCTGGGAGGCCTTCGACATCCTCAAGGCGCAGGGCAAGGTGCTGTACGTCGGCTCCAGCAACCACGCCGGCTGGCACATCGCGAAGGGCATGGAGGCGTCGCGACGGCGCGGCGGCACCGGCCTGGTCAGCGAGCAGTCGATCTACAACCTGCTGACGCGGACCATCGAGCTCGAGGTGCTGCCGGCCTGCATCGACTACGGCCTCGGCGTGATCCCGTGGTCACCGCTGCACGGCGGGCTGCTGGGCGGCATCATCCGCAAGACCGAGCAGGGCAAGCGGCGCCTCACCGGGCGGGCGAAGGACGCGCTGAAGGCGAACCGCAAGGCGATCAAGAAGTGGGAGGACCTCTGCGACGAGCTCGGTGAGCAGCCCGCCGACGTCGCCCTCGGCCTGGCTGCTGCACCAGCCGAGGGGTCACCGCGCCGATCATCGGACCGCGCACGATGGAGCAGCTCGACGGGGCGCAGCGGGCCCTGAAGGTGCGGCTCACCAAGGACGTGCTGGCCCAGCTGGACGAGCATCTTCCCCGGCCCCGGCGGTCCCGCCCCGCAGGCCTACGCCTGGTAGCCCGCTCAGACGACCGAGCCGACGACGACCACGAGCACGAGCAGCGCCAGCACGACCAGCACCACGCGACGTCTCGTCCTCGGGTCCATGACGTCGACCCTATGGCCGCAGCGCGAGCGGCCAGGTCGCGATGTCGTCGTACGTCGGTGACGGGCCGAGGTGCGAGCGCACCAGGTGCACGGCTCCGGCCGACCACTCCGGGCCGGCGTACGCCGACAACGCCGCCACCGCGCCGGCCGGGTCCGTGTCGCCACGCAGCCGGGCGACGGTCAGGTGTGGCCGGTAGGCGCGACCGCGTTCCCGGGCCACCGACGTCGCCAGCGCACCCAGCTGCGCGAGGTCACCGGTGACTCCCAGCCACACCGCGCGCCGGCTGAATGCCCCGGCGCCGGCCAGCGCGAGCGACAGGTCGGCAATGCCGCGGCAGCCGCCGGTCCAGCCGGTCGACGACCTTGCCGACCTCGGCGTCCGGCAGCTCGCCGTAGAACGCGAGGGTGAGGTGCCAGCGCTCGGCCGGGATCCAACGCGGGCCCTCGTGCGCTGCCCGCACCGCCGCGACCGCCGAGGCGGCGTGGGCGAGTGCCTCGGCCGGTGGCCGGACCGCGACGAACAGCCTCACCCGGCGAACCGTCGCGGGTCGAACGTCATGAGGTCGAAACGGGTCGAGCCGTCAGCGACCAGGTCGGCGAGCACCTCGCCGAGGACCGGCGTGAACTTGAAGCCGTGACCGGAGAAGCCGCAGGCGAGCATCACCCGCGGCGCCGCCGGGTGCGAGCCGACGACGAAGTTCTCGTCCGGCGTGAGGGTGTACCAGCATGCCGCCTCGCGGACGTGCCGGTCACCGAGGCCGGGAATCAGCTCGGCCAGCGTCCCGGCCATCTCCTCGACGGTCCACGCGTCGGCCGGCCGCACGGTCGAGAAGTGCACCGCGGCCTTCACGTCGCCCATCTCGCCCTGCGACGGCGCGCCGTACATCGACGTACCGTCCGCCCGGTCCCAGATCCAGACCGGCAGCCGGCCGGGGCGGAAGTCGGCGACCGACGGCGGCGCGAACCAGTGCTGCACCCGCCGTTCCACGGTCAGTGGCAGGTCCAGCCCGTTCAGCAGCTCCGGCGCCCACTTGCCCGGCGCGAGCACCAGTGCGCCCGCCTCGTGGGTGCCGCGGGTCGTCGTCACCCGCACGCCGTCGTCCGTTGCGGTCCAGCCGGTCACCGCCTCGTCGTGCCGCAGCTCGGCACCGGCCGCGGCCGCCCGCCGCAGCTGTGCCGCCACGGCGCTCTCCGGCCGCACCGTCCCGGCCCCCGGCTCCCACAGGCCGACGACGCCCTCCGGCGGCCGCAGCGCGGGGAAGCGGTCGTGCACCTCGGTGTTGTCCAGCACGGCGTGCTCGAGGTCCCAGTGCCGGGCGGTCTCCAGGCTGCCGCGGAACACCCGGGTGTGCGGCAGGCCGAGGAACAGCCCGCCGGTCCGGTGCAGCAGCGGCTCGCCGGACTCGTCGGCCAGGTCGGCCCACAGCTCGAACGCGCGGCGCAGCAGCGGCACGTACGCCGCGCCCTCGAAGTACACCTGGCGCACGATCCGGGTCTCGCCATGGCTGGAGCCTTCGGCATGCGCGCCCGGCCGGGGGTCGAGGCCGAGGGTGCGCAGGCCGCGGGCGGCGAGGTTCGCCGCGGCCGAGCTGCCGAAGCCGCCGAGCCCCGCGACGACGACGTCGTACGTCGGCACGCCGGCTACTGGGTGACGACGTGCAGGCGCGAGCGCAGCCCGGCCAGCAGGTCGGGGTCGCCCTCCACGCTGACGGCGGAGTCCGGCCGGCGGCCCCACAGCCACAGGTAGAGCTCGGAGGGCTCGCCGCTCACCACGGCGTCAGCGGGCCCCGGCTTGCGGGCGACGTCGACCGCGTCCGGGGTGAGGGTGAGCCGCCAGATGTGGTCGCCGGTGCGCACCGCGACGGTGCCGCGTCCGGCGGCGTCGTTGCCGACGTCCTCGGCCTGGTAGGACAGGAACCAGTCGAGCACCTCGTCGATGCCGTCGACCGCGAGCCCGTCGTCGACCGGCGTCACGGCGTCGTAGCCGCTCTCGACGTCGACCCGGTGCACCGCCGCCTCCTGCGCCATCCGGCGGTACCAGAACGAGACGTGCTCGTGCGCCTCGTGCCAGGTCCAGGACGCGGCGTCCGGGCCGCGCTGCACCAGGATCTCGAGCAGCTGGTCGCGCTGCTCGCGGAACCAGGCCAGCAGGTCCTGCCCGGCTCTCCGGGCCGTGCGACCACGCGCTCGGGTCGCGCGGCCGGCCGCCGGTGATGGCCGCGACCTTGTGGCTGAACACCGAGCCGGTGTGCTCGACCGCGTCGCGCACGGTCCAGCCCGGGCACAGCGGCACGGCGACGTCGAGGTCGCCGCCGGCAGCGGCGACGTCGAGGATGCGGTCGGTGTCGGCGCGCAGGTGGCGCAGGAAGTCGTCAGGCGTGAGGCCGCCGTACGTCGTGCCGGTCTCGGTCATGCCGTCATCCTGTCGCCCGGGGCCGACGGCCGCCAGACCGAGTCGGCGGTCAGGCCTGGTTCACCGTCTCGCGGACCTCTTCGAGGCGCGGGTCGGGATGCCGGGACGCCGCGGTCAGGTGCAGCTCGTCCCTGATGACCATGCCCTCGCGGCGGGCCAGCAGCGCACCGGCGACGATCGCCGCGGTAGCCGAGATGATGCCGCCGAGGATCAGGCTCCACCGCGCACCGAACGCCTCCGCCACGGCGCCCACCAGTGGCGCACCGAGCGGGGTGCCGCCCATCAGCACGGCCATGTAGAGGGCCATCACCCGCCCCCGCATCACCGGGTCGACCCCGAGCTGAATGGTGGCGTTGGCGGCGTTGAGCAGCGTCATCTGGGTGAGGCCGAGCGGGATGAGCAGTGCCATGAACGTGAAGTACGTCGGCATCAGCCCGGCGGCGATCTCGACGATGCCGAAGGCCACCGCGGCGAGGACGATGAGCCGGAGCCGCGGCCGCCCGCGGCGCGCGGCGAGCAGGGCGCCGGAGAGCGAGCCGATCGCCACGACCGAGCCGAGCAGGCCGTAGGCGCCGGCTCCCTTGTCGAACACCTCGGTGGCCATCAGCGCGGAGGTCATCTGGAAGTTCAGGCCGAACGTGCCGACGAAGAACACGATCATCAGCACCAGCAGGAGGTCCGGCCGGGCCCGCACGTAGCGGATGCCCTCGATCACCTGCCCGGGCCCGCGCCCGGCTCGCGGCATCGGCATCAGGTCGGCCGTGCGCATCCTGGTCAGCGCGAAGATGACGGCGCCGAACGACGCCGCGTTGATGAGGAAGACCGGCCCGGTGCCGATCAGCACGATGAGCAGGCCGGCCAGCGACGGGCCGATGACCCGGCCGAGGTTGAAGGACGCGCTGTTCAGGCCCACCGCGTTGGGCAGGTCGTCGCGGCCGACCATCTCGATCACGAAGGACTGGCGCGCCGGTGCGTCGCAGGCAGCGCCGACGCCGAGCAGCAGCGCCAGCACGAAGACCATGCCAGACCTGGACGACGCCGGTGACCGTGAGCAGCCCGAGGACGGCGCCGACGATGCCCATGAACGCCTGCGTGACGATCAGCACCCGGCGCTTGGAGTAGCGGTCGGCGATCGTGCCCGCGAACGGCGCCAGGACGAGCATCGGGAGGAACTGCAGCCCGGTCGTGATGCCGAGCGCCACGCCGCTGTGGCCGGAGAGCTCGAGCACCAGCCAGTCCTGGGCGACCCGCTGCATCCAGGTGCCGGTGTTGGAGACGATGCCACCGGTCGCGTAGAGGCGGTAGTTGCGGTTGCGCAGCGCTTGGAAGGTCGGGCTCATACGCGGGTGATGCGGTCGAGCAGGGCCGCCGCCGCACGCAGGACGTCCCTCTCCTCCTGGGTCAGCTCGGCCAGCCGCTGCGCCAGCCAGGCGTCGCGGCGACGACGGTCGTCGCGGAGCAGGTCGTGGGCGGCCTTGGTGAGCGAGACGAGGTGCTGGCGGCCGTCGCTGGCGTGCGGTGTGCGCACGATCAGGGCGCGCTCCTCCAGGCCCGCGAGGATGCGGGTCATCGAGGGCGGCTGGACCTTCTCGTGGTCCGCGAGCTCGCGGGGGGTCAGCGGGCCGTGCCGGTCGAGGGTGGCCAGCGTGGCCACCTGGGTGAGGCTCAACGTGTGGTCGCCGCGCTCGTAGCGCAGTCGACGAGTGAGACGCATCACCGACACCCGCATGCTGCTCGCCAGCTCGGCGGTGCGGGTCATCGTGGGCATGTCGTAAGCATAACTCATTACCTGTGCTAACGACATTTGTCCGTCCGTTGAGTGGGACCGGCCGACCGCTCCACCTCACCGGTGCGCTCGTTCTGCAGCATCGGATAGCGATTCGGGCGTCCTGCGCCGCGATCGCTATCCGATCCTGGCGAAACGGCAGGCTCAGCCGCGGCCGCTGTTGTCGTCGTCGCCGGAGTCGTCGCCGCCGTGGCCGCCGTGGTCGTCGCCGTCGTCGTCGCCGCCGTGCGTGCGTCGCCGCCGTGGTGGCGACCGTGGTCGTCGCCGTCGTCGCCTCCTCGGCGTGGTCCCGGCCGCGGTGTCGGCCGCGGTCCTCGTCGGCGGATGCGCTCGCGCTGGCCGTGGCGCTGGGGGTCGCGTCGTCGGACGATGCGCTCGCGCTTGGCGTGGCGGTCGAGGGTGAGTCGTCCGGCGTGGCCGAGGCGGAGGCGGACGGGCTGCTCGTGGCGGCCGGGCTGCTGGTCGCAGAGGTGCTGCTGGTGGCGGCCGTCGGCGACGACGGACCGGACGCGGCGAGGGCCACGCCGGCTCCGCCGCTGAGCAGGACTGCTGCGATGCCGGCCGTGAGGGTGGTGCGGTTCATGGGTGCCTCCGATGTAGTGGTGACTTGATGCACCGACCATGCGTCGACCGGGCACATCGGGTACCCGTCGGAGACCTAACGTCAGCCCAACAAGGCAGGGGCGGTACGGCGGTCGCGCAGCTAGCCGCGGACGATGCAGCGGAACCCGAGGTGGCCGGTGCTGCTGCGCACCGTGTGCCCCTGCCGGGCGGCCGGCCGGTAGCGCAGGCAGTACGACGGCGCGCACAGGTGCGAGCCGCCCTTGGTGACCCGGCGGTCCTCCTCGTGCAGCTCCTCGGCCGCTGCGACCGCGGGCGACGAGGGCGCGCAGCAGCTGCGCACCGGCTCCGCTGCCTCCGCAGTGCTCACACCCGGAGCGGTCGTCGCTCCAGCGGCTGACGGTCCACTCCCACACGTTGCCGGTGACGTCGTACAGGCCGAAGCCGTTGGGCGGGAACTTCCCGACCGGGCTGGTGCCGGTGCGGCCCTGCGGTCGCAGGTTCTCCCACGGGAACTGGCCGTGCCAGGTGTTCGCCATCACCTTGCCGCGGGGCGTGAACTCGTCGCCCCAGGCGAAGGTCGCCCCGACCAGTCCCCCGCGCGCGGCGTACTCCCACTCGGCCTCGTCCGGCAGCGACTTGCCGGCCCACTCGGCGTACGCGACGGCGTCCTCGAACCCGATGTGCACCACCGGGTTCCGGTCCAGCCCGTCCAGCGTGCTGCCCGGACCGGCCGGGTGCCGCCAGTCCGCGCCGGGCACCCACTGCCACCACCGGGTCCAGTCGTCCAACGGCACCGGCGCCGGTCGTGGGGACGAACACCAGCGACCCCGGCACGAGAAGGTCCTCGTCGGCGCCGTCGAACTCGGCCGGGTCCGGGTCGGTCTCGGCGACCGTGACGTGCCCGGTCGCCTTGACGAAGCGGCGGAACTCGGCGTTGGTGACCGGGTGCTCGTCGACCCACATCGGCCCGACCTCGACGTCGTGGACCGGGCCCTCCTCCGGGTAGAACCGCTCGTCGCCCGCGCGGTAGCTGCCGCCGGGGAGATGCACCATCTGCTTGTGCGGCGGGGGCAGGCTCATTCCTGCTCGGGCGGGTGCGCCGCGCCGTGACCGAGGTGCGCACTCGGGTCGCCCGCCGCAGCGGTGCCGGACTCCATCCAGCGAGTGAACCCGTCCGGGTCCCACTCGGCAAGGGCGTCGAGGTACCGGCCGCGGGCCGCCACGATCCGAGCGCGTTCGGCCGGGTCGACGGACATCAGCATCGCGCGGTAGCTCGCCTGCCAGGCATGGCACAGCTCGGACGGGGTCAGCTCCCCCGGGTCGGGGGCCCGCGACCGGTCCGCGTCGGCGTCGTGACGGCGGCCTCACCCCGGGCTCGGGGGACCCACGGCTGGGGCGGGTCGGCGGGCTGGGTCGGCTGGCTCGACTCGGAGCGCTCGGGCGCCGCCTCCTCGGCCAGGATGTCGGCCACCGTGAGCGGGGCGTGCCGCGGCAGCAGCAGCGGGAGCCCGGTGAGACCGACGAGCAGCACCAGCAGGAAGCCGGCGGCACCGAAGATCGCATCCAGGCCGAGGCAGGCGACCGTCAGGACGGGCAGGGCGGCGGTCGCCCGCACCTCCAGGGTCGCGTCGGGGCCGGTGAGGTGCTCGTCGACCAGATCGCGGGCCCGGGCCGGGAGGCGGCGGGCCGCCCGGGTCGAGTGACGACGCCGACGACGAGGAGCACCACGCTGGCGGCAGGGGACATGAGGGCCAGCTGCACGGCTGCGGCGGCCAGCCCGAGGCCCAGGACCGCGACCGCCAGGCAGATCCACACCTTGCGATAGGCGTCCATGTCCCTCCCCTCGCGACAGCGCCCCTCACCGCACGGTAGGACGCCGGGCGGCCGGCGCGCCTCATCCCCGGTGGGGGAGGAAGCTCGCCCAGCGGCGAGCGGAGGGCCGGTCTCTCCCCCGTGGGGGGTGACGCCGCCCCGCCTCGGCACCGGCAGGGTGAAGCCACAGGAAGCCGTCGACGGCCGGGAGGCGAGAGCGTTGAGCACGCCACGAGGGACCGCGCCGGACCCCGACGGCGACGAGCTGGCCCGCCTGCGGGCCGAGGTCGCCACGTTGCGCGCCGAGCTGGACCAGGCCCGTCAGGCCGCGGCCGCCGCCCCGCCGAGCGACGACACGGTCGCCCTCGACCAGGACGGCGCCGGGTCGGGCGCGGGACGTCGGCCCGGCTGGTGGCGCACACCCGTGGTCGCGCTGCTGATCACGGTCGCCGCACTGCTCGCCCCACTCGCGATCGTGGCGACCTGGGCGCGCGACCAGGTCGGCGACACCGACCGGTACGTCGAGACGGTCACCCCGCTCGCGACCGACCCCGCCGTCCAGGACGCGCTCGTCGCCCGCATCACGAACGAGATCTTCAAGCGGCTCGACATCAAATCGCTGACCCAGGAGACCGTCGACGCGCTGCAGGCGCAGGGGCTGCCGCCTCGGGTCGCGGACGGGCTCGACGCCCTGGCGGTGCCGCTGGAGAGGGGGGTCCGCAACTTCGTCACCGAACGGGTGGAACGGATCATCAAGTCGCCGGAGTTCGAGCAGGCCTGGATCGCGGCCAACCGGGAGGCGCACGCCCAGCTGGTCGCCGTACTCACCGGCAAGGACACCGACACCGTCACGGTCACCGGCAACGCGGTCAACGTCAACCTCGCTGCCGTCATCGAGACGGTCAAGGCAGCAGCTCGTCCAAGCCGGCTTCAGCCGGGCCGCCGCCCTGCCCACGGTCAACGCGCAGTTCACGATCTTCGAGTCCGCCGACCTGACCAAGGCACAGAGCGGTTTCCGGTTCCTCGATGCGACCGCCACCTGGCTGCCGGTCATCGCGTTGGCGCTCGCGGCGCTCGCCGTCTACCTCGCCCGCAGCCGGCGTCGCGCGCTCCTCGCGGTGGGCCTGGCCGTCGCCTTCGCCATGCTCTGCTCGGGTCGATCCTCAACATCTTCCGCCCGATCTACCTGGACGCCATCTCCGAGCAGGGGCTGAACCCCGAGGCGGCAGCCAGCGTCTACGACCAGCTGGTGTCGTTCATCCGGCTCAACCTGCGCGCGGTCCTGGTCGTCGCGCTCGCAGTCGCCGCCGGCGCCTGGCTCAGCGCCCCGACGGGCTCGGCCGTGACGGTCCGGCGCGGCATCACTGGCGCACTGGGCGCGGTGCGCGGCGGCGGCGAGCGGGTCGGTCTGCGCACCGGGCCGGTCGGCGCGTTCGTCTACCGCTACCGCACCCTGCTGCGGGTGCTCGTCATCGGCGTGGCTGCGCTGGTGTACATCCAGGCCGCACATCCGACCGGAGGCTGGACGATCGGGATCCTGGTGTACACCGTCATCGCTCTCCTGCTGGTCGAGCTGCTCGGCCGGCCACCCGCGGCGGGAGACCAGCCCGCGCCCGAGCTCACCGACTCCGGCATGAGCCACCCGTCGGACGAGAAGTCGGACCACCCGGCAGTCGAGCACCGGGAGCAGCTCGCGGTGGTCGACGCGGGCGACGAGCTGTCGGCGGCGACTGCGGCGGCTCTCCGGTCGACCGTCACCGACGCGCTGGCCGGCCGGCCGCGCACCGGGTCGGAGCGCGCCGAGAACCCGAACATCGAGGAGCAGCCGGCCGAGACCGCAGAGCTGCGACTCCTCCTCGGCGGCGTGACCGTCTTCGACCAGAACGGTCTCGGGCTGCTGGTCGGCCTGCACCGGGAGGCTCGCAGTGTCGGGGTGCGGCTCGTCTGCGTGAACCCGCAGATGGCGTTGTTCGCAGCGCTGCGCCAGCAGGGCCTGCACCGCGTCCTGACCGTCGAGCTCGACGTACGGAAGTAGACCCTCGCAGGGGTCAGTCGCGGACGAACATGTTGAGCAGCCACGAGAAGATGCTGATGAGCAGCGCGGCGAGGATCGCGGTGAAGAAGCCGTCGACGTGGAAGTCCGGCGACAGCAGTGCGGTGAGGCCGAGCAGAGCGGCGTTCACCACGAGGGCGAACAACCCCAGGGTCAGCGCCGTGATGGGCAGGGCGAGGAGGTGCAGGATCGGCCCGAGGATGGCGTTCACCAGGGCGAAGAGCAGCGCGATCCAGAGGTAGGTGAAGAAGCCCCCGTCGATCTCGACGTCGGGCAGCAGCCAGGTCGTGAGACCGATGGCGCACGCGAGCACGGCCAGGCGCAGCAGGATGCGGATCAGCATCTGTGCAGTGTGGATCCTTCCGGCGGGCCGTGTCTCACCCTTGCGGGATGAATGATCACGACGACAACGCGCCGATGCCCTTGCCGACCAGCGTCACCCCGATGACCAGGACCAGGACCGCCATCACCGTCGCGTTGTTGGCCTGCAGCCAGACCTTGAGCTCGTCCAGCGGGTGGCGCATCCGCTCCTTGGCGACCAGGTAGGCCGATGACGGGAACCAGCACCGTCGACGCGGCGAGCAGGGTGAACACCGCGATCGTCACCGCCTGCTCGCCGCCGTCCAGGCCGCCGCCGGCCACCGCGATGCCGGCGCCGACGCACATCAGCAGGTTCTTCGGGTTGATCGCCGAGAGCAGGAAGCCGAGCCCCAGCGCCTTGCCGGCGTTGAAGTGGTCGATGGCCGCCATCCACTTCGGCAGCTTCGCCTCCTCGCCCGGCCGCGGTCGCCCACGCCACTGCTTCACCGCGATCGCCAGCAGCAGCACGCCGAGCACGAGCTCCACCCAGGCGGCGCCGGTGGACGGGCCGCTGTCGCTCGCGCTGTCGATGTCGGCGCCGCTGGCGACCGCCAGCGTGATGGTGGTGACGACGACGATGCCGATGACCCAGCCGACCGCGAAGCCGACGCTGGCGGCGGTCGCCCGCGGCGCGAGCAGCATGAGGATCACCGCGATGATCGGCACCGGAGAGACGGCGACGCCGACAGCGAGCGGCAGCAGGTCCCCGATGACCGTTCCCACGAGCCCTCCCGGTGGTCGCGTCGCGCAGTGTCCCTCCCTTGACGCTACGTCCGGACCGGCCGGCGGCCTCCCCCTGGCCGGGTGAGCCGGTCTCGGGCCGGTGCCGGGCTCCCAGCGGCGATGAAGGGTTCGATGAGGTCGAGCGGCAGCGGGAAGACGATGGTGGACTTCTCGCCGCCGAGCTCGACGAGGGTCTGCTGGTAGCGCAGCTGCATTGCGGCGGGGTTGCGGCTGAGGACCTCGGAGGCCTCGAGCAGCTTCTGGGAGGCCTGGAACTCTCCCTCGGCGGAGATGATCTTCGCGCGGCGCTCCCGCTCGGCCTCGGCCGCCCGGGCCATCGCGCGCTGCATGGCCTCGGGGATCTCGACGTCCTTGATCTCCACCGTGGTGACCTTGATGCCCCAGGGCTCGGTCTGTTCGTCGATGATGCGGCGGAGACTGTCGTTGAGCTCGTCCCGCTCCGAGAGCAGGGTGTCCAGCTCGGCGCTGCCGAGCACCGATCGCAGCGTGGTCTGGGCGATCTGGGAGGTGGCGACCGGGTACGCCTCGACCTCGGTGACGGCCAGCGTCGGCTCGACGACCCGGAAGTACGCGACGGCGTTCACCCTGGCCGGCACGTTGTCGCGGGTGATGATCTCCTGCGGCGGGATGGTGAGCGTGACCGTACGCAGGTCGACGCGGATCAGCCGGTCGACGAATGGCACCAGGAGCACCAGGCCCGGGCCGGCCAGCGGTCGCAGTCGCCCGAGCCGGAAGAGCACGCCACGCTCGTACTCGCGCAGCACCCTGGTGCTGACGACGGTCGCGGCGACGACGACTGCCAGCACGAGAACGATCACCAGGACGGTCATCGCATCCCCTTCCGGTCCGAGGCCCAGGTCGTCCGGCTGGACCGCGTGACGCGCAGGCCGGTGGCGACGGTAGCGGCCGGGAAGCCCGCAGGCGACCGGCGGAAGTGGTCGGTGAACCGGTACCCCAGGAACCCCGCGGCGACCAGCGGCAAGGCCGCCACGGCGAGGTCGGCGGGATAGTGGTGACGGACCATGGCGACGACCGCCAGCAGTGCCGCGAGCGCGACGAGGACCAGCACGATCCCCCGGTGGAACCGGGCTGCCTCCGACTGCGGCCACGGCTCGGTCGGCACGCTGATCTCCCGGCCGTGGTGCGAGCTGGTGCAGTCGGCCTTGACCGGGCAGGCGTTGCAGATCGACGGCTTCGCCTGGTACCGCATCTGTCGCTGCCCCTCGTCGTACCCGGAGGGCCACAGCATCTGGTCCTGGGGACAGACCCACGCGTCGTGCTCGGGGTGGTAGCGGAAACCTGCGTGCGGTAGCGATCCGAGCGGGCGTGGCTGTGCCGCGCCAGCCCGTCCAGCGCGGCCGCAGCGAGGAGCAGGAAGCCCGCGTAGCAGGCGAAGAGGACGCACCTCGGTCGACACGGTCACCGGTCGTCCCCCGGCGCGCCGGCGGTGGCGAGCTCCCCGATCTCGGTGAACAGGATGTCGTCCGGCTCCTCCATCACCTGGTTGCTCACCCGGTAGCGGACGCCGAGCCAGCAGATCCAGAGGAACGGCAGGGCCCCGCCGACGATGAACACCACGTCCCCGGGAAGGCGCATCCACTCGATGAGGCTGTTGCTGGGGTTGGTGATGAACTCCAGCTGCCGGGCCGCGTAGTACCCGTCGTTGACCGACTTGTACAGCTGCAGGATGCCGAGCGGGAGCAGTGTCGCGAAGCACATCCAGGCCAGGCCGATGTTGCAGCACCAGAACGACAGCTGGGCGAGCCGGTCGGGCCAGCGTTCCTCCGGGATCAGGTAGCGCAGGCAGAACAGGGCGAGGCCGATGGCGAGCATCCCGTAGACACCCATCATCGCCGCGTGCGCGTGGTTGGCGGTCAGCGCAGTGCCGATCTCGTAGTAGGAGACGACGGGCAGGTTGACCAGGAACCCGAAGACTCCCGCGCCGAGGAAGTTCCAGAAGCCGACGGCCACCAGGAACATCACCGCCCAGCGGTGCGGGAACGGTGTCGCGGACGACTGCTCCTGCCGGGAGCCGAGCTGCAGGAACGACCAGGCCTCGACGGTGAGGAACGTCAGCGGCAGCACCTCGGCGGCGGAGAAGAACGCGCCCAGTGCCATCGTCTCCGCAGCGGTGCCGGAGAAGTACAGGTGGTGCATCGTGCCGATCGACGCCACCGATGGAGTACAGGATGATGTCCAGGTAGATGATCGTCATGGCCACTCGCTGGCGCACGACACCCAGCAGGACGAACAGATAGGCCACCAGGACGGTGGTGAAGATCTCGAGGAAGTCCTCGACCCACAGGTGGACCACCATGAACCGCCAGAAGTCCGCGACGGTGTAGCTCTGGTCGGCGTTGGTCATCAGGCCGACCGCGTAGAAGGCCGGGATCGCGAGGCCGGTGTAGAAGAACAGCCACGGCATGTTGATCCGGGACTGGTTCCTCAGGGCACCCCGGAGCCCGCGGAACAGCATGAACGCCCAGAAGAACAGACCCAGCGTCAGCAGCACCTGCCAGAGGCGCCCGAGGTCCAGGTACTCCCAGCCCTGCATCCCGATCAGGTGCAGGGACGACGGCAGCCATCCGTGCAGGTCCATCAGCTCACCGATCATGGAGCCGAAGACGACCACGGCCAGGGCACCCAGCAGGCCGTACGCGAGCCAGGACTGACGGCGCGGCTCGCGGCCGGAGATGATCGGTGCGAGGAACAGGCCGGCGGCCAGGAACGACGTCGCCGTCCAGAAGATGGCGAGCTGGACGTGCCAGGTGCGGACCAGGTTGTACGGCAGCCACCGGCCCAGGTCGAAGCCGAAGAAGCTGGTGAGGTCGGCGCGGTAGTGCTCGCTCGCCGCCCCGACCATCGTCTGGATGACGAAGAGCAGACCGACGACGAGGAAGAAGTAGGCGCAGGCACGCTGCGTCGGTGTCACCGCCACGTCGTCGGGTGGCCGGAACGAGATGGTGTCGGCCTGGCGGCCGCGCCACCCCATCCGTTCACCCCAACGGCCGAACGCGGCGAACAGCACGCCGATGCCGGCGAGCAGGACGATCAGGGACAGCACGCTCCAGACCACGACGTTGGCGGTCACCGTGTTGGCCACCAGGTCTTCCGGTGGCCAGTTGTTGGTGTACGTGTAGTCCTTGTCCGGTCGCAGCGTCGACCCTGCCCAGGCCGACCAGGCGAAGTAGGCGGTGAGCTGCTTGATCTCCTCCGGGTCGGTGATCGCATCGGGCAGCAGGCCCTTGGACGCGCTGTCCGGCCCGAAGTACGCCGTGTAGTGCTCGACGAGCTCGTCGAAGGCCCCCGCCTGGACGTCGGTCATCGTGACCGTGTCCGTCTCGGGGTCGTACCGGTTGGTCTTGAAGTCCGCGATGACCTGCTCGCGTGCGGTGTCCGACGAGCTGCCGCCGTACTCGCGGGTGGCGATCTCGGCCGCACGATGCAGGTAGTCGGCGGTGAAGTCGGGCCCGAGGTAGGCGCCGTGGCCGAAGATCGACCCGTACTCCATCAGGCCCTTGCGCAGGAACAGCGCCTGACCGTCCCGGACGTCGTCGCCGGTGTAGACGACCCGGCCGTCCGAGGTACGGACCTCTCCGGCGATCGGCGGGTCGGCGGTGTACGCCCGGTAGCCGAGGAAGCCGAGCACAGCCACGCCGAACAGCAGGACGAGCATGGTGACTTGCACCCAGACCCGCGAGACGAGTGCGTCACCGTCGGGGGGGTCGAGGCGGGCAAGTGGCGTCGAGACAGTCATCGGTGCTCCCGAAGGTGGGGCGGGTCGACCGGGCCGGCGCCTCCAGAGCAGAGGCCGAGGGTTCGGTGTGGGACGGTGACGCCATGCAGAAGCTGTCGTTGACCGCCCTTGCCCGCGAACAGCTGACGATCGCGAAGGGCGCGTCCAGCGGTCGAGGCGCCCAGACGGCGTACGGCGGGCACGAGCACGTGCTGCGCCAGACGGTGATCGCGTTGGCCGCCGGCCGACAGCTCGACGAGCACGAGAACCCGGGCGAGGCGACCGTGCACGTCCTCAGCGGCAGGGTCCGACTCAGCGCCGGCGACACCAGCTGGGAGGGCTCCCCCGGAGACCTGCTGATCGTGCCCGACGCGCGACACGCGCTCGAGGCGCTCGAGGACTCCGCGGTGCTGCTGACCGTGGCCAAGCACAGCTGAGAGCCAGCGCCCCCGACGTCGGCGCCTGTCGACACCGGTCAACGCAGCCCGCCTCCGGTGCACCGCGTGAATCGACGCGCTGCCGGGGTCCCGGGCAACAGTTGCGGAGCGTGGGTCCGGACTCCGGTGCGAACCTACGACTCGGCACCAGCCACCGCAATGGGCAGAACCCTCGCCCTGGGTGAGTACCGGCACATGACGGGACGTTCCGCCCGCGCGCCGGGCCCTTCGACCCTTTCAGAGGCCCCGCAGAGGAAGAGACGCTGGCAGCCGGCGCGGGTCTCCGCACCGGAGAGGCGGTCCAACGTGTGCGACTACTGCGGGTGCCAGGAGGTGCGGGCGATCGCCGACCTGACGGCCGAGCACGACCGCATCGTGACCCTGTCCGGCGAAGCCCGGCGGGCGCTGCACGCCGGCGCGCTCGACCTCGCCGCTGACCGGGCACGCGACATCACCGCCGTTCTCGGTCCGCACACGCTCGTCGAGGAAGGTGCACTGTTTCCGGCGATGGCGGAGGAGTACGGCGACCACGTCCTCGGGCTGCTCGACGAGCACCGCATCATCGAGGCGGTGCTGGCCCGCGCGGACGACGGCACCCCGACGGATCACGCCTGGCCGGGGCTGCTCGAACGGGCTCTGACCCTGCTGCGCGAGCACATCCTGAAGGAGCAGGACGGGTTGTTCCCCGCCGCCTTGGCCACGCTCGGGCCGGCGCAGTGGGACGAGGTGGACGCCGCCCGCGATCGAGTGGACGCAGCCATCGCTCCGGTCGGCCCGGTGGACGAGGCACCTATGCTCCGCAGGTGAGTGAAACGGGCAGACGCGGGGAGGCGGTCAGCCGGATGCTCGACAAGGCTGAGGCCGCCTCGCCGGTGGATGCCGTCGAAGCGGTTACCCGCGAGCTGGGGATCGCGCTCGGCGCCAGCACGGTCTCCTTCCTCATCGCCGACCTGTCCGGCCGGGCCCTGGTCCGGCTCACGCACGCGACCGGCCCGGACGACGAGACGACCGGGAGCGCGGATGACCGGCGCGACGATGACGAGTCCGCGAGCGTGCTCCCCCTCGACGGAGGTCCGGTCGAGGTAGCGCTGCGCACCCAGCGGCTCCAGCTCGTTCCACCCGGACAGTCGTACGCCGGTGGGGTGCGCAAGGGCCACTGGATCGTGCTCGCCCCGGTGACCGAGCGCGGTGAGGCCCTCGGCCTGCTGGAGATGTCCCTGCCGGCAGAGCCGGGTGCCGAAACGCTGGCCGAGATCACCCGCACGGCACACCTGCTCGGTTTCGTGGTCATCGCCAACCGCAGGCACACCGACCTTTTCGAGTGGGGGCAGCGGAGCACGCCCTTCTCGCTGCCCGCCGAGATCCAGCGACGGCTGCTGCCGGCCGCGTTCACCTGCGAAGGCGGCGCGTTCACCCTGTCGGCGTGGTTGGAGCCTGCCGCGAACGTCGGCGGCGACACCTTCGACTACAGCCTCGGCCGCGACCTCCTGCACCTGTCGATGACCGACGCGATGGGCCACGGCGTGGCGAGCGCCCTGACGGCCACCCTCTGCGTCGGCAGCCTGCGCAACACCCGACGCCAGGGCGCGTCGCTGCTGGAGCAGACCCAGGCTGCCAACATCGCGCTGTCCGAGTACGCCGCGAGCATCTCCGACGTGGCCTACGCGACCGGCTTGTTGGGTCGGCTCGACTTGCGCAGCGGAGTGCTCAGCCTCGTCAACGCCGGGCACGTCGCGCCGTACCTAGCCCGCGGCGAGACGGTCGAGGCGGTCTCCCTGCGGACCAGCCTGCCGCTCGGCTTGTTCGCCGACGAGCAGTACACGAGCGACGACCTGTGCTCGAGCCCGGCGACCGGGTCGTCTTCGTCACCGACGGGATGCTCGAGCGCAACGCGGCTGCCCTTGACCTGATGGCCGAGATCAGGGACACCAGGTCGATGCACGCCCGTGAGACGACCCGGCAGCTGGCCGACGACGTACTTGCCGTGACGGGTCCGAACCTCGCCGACGACGCGACCCTGATGGTGCTGGACTGGCACGGCGAGCACGGCCGCGACCGAGCCACCGTCGCCGGCGCCGACCGATCCTGACAGTCGGCAGTCCGTCAGGACGACGGCTGCTCCTTGGTGAGGTGCAGCAGCCAGTCGCTGTCCGTGCGGATCAGGGCATAGCGACGTGAGCCCCACTGACCGTGCAGGGTGAAGACCAGCCGACGCTCGTTGCGGTCGTGCTCCTCCCAGGTGCCGATGTCGGCAACCGACTTGTCGGCGTCGGTGTAGGTCAGGTGGTCGATGTCGTGGTCGTCGACGGCGACCGCGAGCCGGTTGTGGCCGGAGTCGTCGGGCAGCCCGCGCGGCACCGCCCACGAGCGCAGCACACCGTCCTCCTCGAGCCGGAGGTCGAAGTGCGGACGAGGCTTGCGGTGGTCGTGCAGCACGAAGCGGCGGATCTCGGGTAAGGGCGTCACGCGTTCGACGGCCGGTCGTCGCTGGGCCGCATCAGCTGGAGCACCACGAGGCCCCTCAGATCCAGCCAGTGCCGGTCGGGCGAGGAGACGACGCGCACCAGCACCTGGTCGCACGACATGCAGCGCAGCACCGCACCGGGAGCTTCCAGGTACGACGCCGCACCGCCGAGCGGACCGCGGTCACCGCAGCCGGCGCACTGGCCGATCGCCGCCGTGACGTCGACCGCGAAGACCTCGGTGAGTGCGCCGGCAGCCGCGTTGCCGTCCAGGGTGCTCCGGACATCGGTGCTCATCGCCGTCCTCCTCCGGTGGGGCCGAACCGCTCGGTCCGGATCCGCTTGGTGTCGTGCCCGGCTGCGACGAGCAGGTCGGCGACCAGCTCGACGAAACCGGTCGGGCCGCAGACGTAGCAGGTCGGCTCCAGCTCGGCGTGGCCAGGTGCGCTGCGGCGACGAGCGCCGCGTCCACCCGTCCCGGCGGCCGCGCGGTCGCCGCTCGGCGCGACCCTGCGTCCAGGCGTACGTGAGGTCGGCGCGCCCTCGCCGTCCGCACCTGCGAGCAGCTTGGGCAGCTCGTCCGCGTACAGCGCGGCGTCCGGGTCGCGCACCGAGTACAGCAGCCGCATCGGCGTGCCGGCTCCGGTCGCGCTCCCGGGTCCGCACCATCGCCATCAGCGGGACGACCCCCGAGCCGCCGGCCACCAGCTGCACCGGCTCGGGCTGCTCGGGCCGCCAGACGAACCAGCCGCCGAGCGGTCCGCGGATCTCCAGCGGGTCACCGACCGCGACGACCTCGGTGAGGTACGGCGACACCTCGCCGTCGTCGAGTCCCTCGACGGTCACCTCGACCGTCGTACCGTCGCTCGCCGACGCGATCGAGTACGACCGGGTCGCGGAGTAGCCGTCCGGCGCGGTGAGCCGGATGTCGACGTGCTGCCCGGCGAGGTGCCCCGGCCAGTCCGGCACGTCGAGGACGAGCGTCCGCGCCGTCGGCGTCTCGTCGCGCAGGGACCGCGACGGTCCCGGCGCGCCAGCTCACTCGTCCCAGTAGCGCTGCTCGCGCCACGGGTCGCCGTAGTTGTGGTAGCCGGCGGTCTCCCAGAACCCGGGCTCGTCGTCGTGCGACAGGGTGAGGCCGCGCACCCACTTCGCGCTCTTCCACAGGTACAGGTGCGGCACGAGCAGCCGGGCCGGGCCGCCGTGCTCCGGCTCGAGGTCGTCGCCGTCGTACTCGTAGGCGACCCAGGCCTGGCCGTCGAGCAGGTCCGCCAGCGGGAGGTTGGTCGTGTAGCCGCCGTACGAGTGCGACCAGCGCGTAGTCGGCGGTGGTCTCGACGTCGGCGAGCAGCGTGTCGAGGCTGACCCCGGTCCAGGGGTCGCGAGCTTGGACCAGCGGGTCACGCAGTGCAGGTCGACGGTCACCTCCTCGGCCGGCAGCGCCATCAGCTCGGCCCAGCTCCAGCTGTGCCTGCCCCCGGTCTCGGTGACGACCTCGAACTCCCACTCCTCGGTCGGCACCCGCGGCGTCGGCCCGGCGGACAGCACCGGGAAGTCCTCGGTGAGGTACTGCCCCGGCGGCAGGTCCGCATCCCCGGAGCGACGGCGGCCGGTGAACCCCCGGCTGATGATTCCCATGCCGCCATCAAAGTCCGGTCCGCGGCCGGCGTCGACACCTCAGGCGACGACGGTTTCGCGGCTCGGCAGGCCGAGGAAGCGCAGGACGTCAGCGGCGTCCTTCACCAGCGCTGCCAGCACGACGTCGGCGACCGGCTCCAAGCGGGTGATCGTGACATTTCCACCGGCCAGCCCCCAGGTGGCGACGACCCGGCCGTCCACCAGCGCCACCGGCCGGAAGATGCCGTTGGTCGTGACGACCTGCAGGTGCGGACCGACCACCGGGTCGCGGGAGACCCAGCCGAGCAGCAGCGGGTCGAACGCCCCGAGCAGCCGCGGCGCCGGCGGTCTGCTGACCCGCCGCCGGCCGGCCGGCTCGACCAGCCCGTCCGCCCGCTCGCGCAGCCCGGCCCCCGCTACCGCCATCCCGCGGCGCGCGTCGCCGAGCGTGACGCCGGCCCAGCGGGCCAGGTCCTTTGCGTCGGCCGGCCCGTGCCCGGCGAGGTACCGCGCGGCGAGCCGGCCCAGCGCCTCGTCGCGGTCCAGGTCGGGCGGCGGCTCCCCCAGCCAGTCGCGGGGTGAGACGAACGCTTGCTCGCCGTCGACCATCGGGCCGCGCAGCAGCCGTCCGCGGAGCGAGGTCGCCAGCAGCACGTGGACCAGCGCCTGGCCGCTGGTCGGGACACCCGCGTCGTCCAGGCGATCTCGCAGGTCCTGCCGGGACCGGACCGCGCCGCCGCTCACGGCCTCGGTCACGACCTCGACGCCGTGTTCTGCCTGCTCCGGGCTGACGCCCTCCTGGCCGAGCCGGCGGACGTTGGTGGTGGCGAGCTGCGGCAGGGTCAGCGGGTGCAGCCACCAGTAGTCCTCGGCGGCCACCAGGTGCAGCGTCCCGCGGTTCAGCCAGCTCACGACGAGCGTGCGGTCGTCGAGCGCGGCATCGACGTCGGCGGCCAAAGGCCGGTCGTGCGGCTGCGCACTGCGAGCCGGGCGCCGCGCGGGTCCTGGGCCTGGACGGCGAGCAGGTGCCGGACGACCTCGGCCGCGCTGCGCGCCTTCCGGTTGGTCAGCCCCTGGGCGGCCAACCGCACGAGGTCGGTACGCCGGTCGGCCGGCGTCACAGCAGGCTCCCGGCCAGCCACCAGCCGCCCGCGCAGCCGGCCACGGCGACGACGACCGAGCCGACCACGTTGAGCGCGGCGGTGGACACTGCACCCTCCTCGGCGAGCCGGACCGTCTCGTAGCCGAACGTCGAGAACGTGGTGAGTGCGCCGCAGAAGCCGGTGCCGACCAGCGTGAGCACCCAGTCCGGCCCGTCGGCCGCCGACACCGCTCCGGCAACCAGCCCCAGCACCAGCGAGCCCGCAGCGTTCACCGTGAACGTGCCCCACGGCATCGGGCTGGCGTGCCGGGACTGCACCCAGCGGTCCACCAGGTAGCGCGAGGGCGCACCCACCGCGCCGCCCAGCAGCACGAGCAGGACGGTCATGAGGTCACCGTGCGGCGCGCCGCGGCCATCCCCAGCCACGCCGCGAGCAGCCCGGCGACCAGGGTGGCCACCAGGTACGCCCGCCGCGAGCACCGGCCGGTCGTCGGCGACGAGGGTCCGGATGTCGAGCGCGTACGTCGAGAACGTGGTGAAGCCGCCGAGCACCCCGACGCCGAGGAACGGTCGCAGGTAGCGGGACCGCGGCCACCGGTCGAAGGCGAGCACGACCAGCACCCCGAGGGCGAAGGCACCTGTGACGTTCTCGACGAAGGTCGCCCACGGGAACGGGCCGGAGCCGGCCAGCAGCTCGCCCAGCGCCCACCGGCCGAGGCTCCCGAGCGCGCCGCCCAGCGCGATCGCGGCCAGGACGTCCCAGCGCGCGCTGTCGCCGGGCCCGACGTCGGGGTCGACCGGAAGGCGAGGCACCGGCGCAGTCTGTCGCACGGCACCGACCGCCGAGCGTGGCCGACCGTGCGGCCGGCGGTGAAGTTGGCGCCCCGACCTGTCGAGATACCAGGCATGGGGAGGCAGCGCTCTGACGCCGAGCAGCAGCTGGCCGAGCTGCTGCGTACCGCGAAGAGCAGCCCGAACCTCTCGCGTGGCGTTCCTGTCCCGGCTGGACGGCACCCCCAGCACCTCGAGGTCCTCGAGTTCGGCCGTTCCTGTTCAAGGAAGGCGTCACCCAGAAGCAGGACACGACCTTCTGCCAGGCGATCCTGGACGGGAAGCTGCCGGCGGTCATCCCGGACGTCAAGGACTTCCCCGCGGCGATGCGGCTGCCCGCCGCGCGGCTGCCGCGGATCCGCAGCTACGTGTCGGTTCCGGTCGTGCTCAGCGACGGCTCGCTCTACGGCACGTTCTGCGCGGCCGGCCTCACCTCCGACGCCGCGCTGTCCAAGCGCGACCGCGCGCTGATGGAGGTGCTCGCGCACGCCGCGTCCCTGGTCATCGAGCCCGGCGTCCGCGAGCAGCTGCGCAGCGACGAGATCGCGGACGGCTGACCCCGCTGATGGAGACCGGCGGACCTCTCGTCGTCCTGCAGCCGATCGTCGAGCTCTCGACCGGCGCCCGGGTCGGCGCCGAGGCACTCAGCCGCTTCCCGGCGGACTGGGCAAGGCGCCCGACGTCTGCTTCGGCGAGGCGCACAGCATCGGGCTCGGGCACGAGCTCGAGCTGCTCGCTCTGGAGCGCGCCGCCGACCACCTGGCGTCGGTCGAGGGCTACGTGTCGATGAACGTCTCGCCCGCGACGCTGATGACTCCCGAGTGCGCAGAGCTGCTGAGCGCCTGCCGCTCGACCGGGTGCTCCTCGAGCTCTCCGAGCACGACCGGGTCGACGACTACGACAGCCTGCGGTCGACCCTGGCACCGCTGCGCTCGCGCGGCATGCGGCTGGCCATCGACGACGTGGGCGCGGGTTCTCGTCGCTGCGCCACATCGTCGTCACCACGCCGGACGTCATCAAGCTCGACCGCACCCTGGTCTTCGGCGTCACCGGCGACCCGGTGCTGCGAACCCTCGTGAGCTCGTTGGTCGCGTTCGGTCACGGCTGCCACGCCTCGGTCGTCGCCGAAGGCATCGAAACCGCGGACGACGCCAGACCCTGCTCTCGCTCGGCGTCGACCACGGCCAGGGCTGGCACTTCGGCCGTCCCGGCCCGGTCAGCGACCTGGCGCCGGTCCCGCCGCGAGCCCGCGGGACCGTTCCGCTGCCCGGCGAGCTCACGCCGAGCAGCTGCTCCAGCGGGTCGATCGCGAAGTAGACGACGAACAGCGCGGCGACGACCCACAGCAGCGGGTGCACCTGGCCGGCCTTGCCGCGGACCAGCTTGAGCAGCACGTAGGAGACGAAGCCGGCGCCGATGCCGGCCGAGATCGAGTACGTGAACGGCATCAGGATGATGGTCAGGAACGCCGGGATCGCGATCTCGAAGTCGTCCCAGTCGATGCCCTTGACCTGCGTCATCATCAGGAACCCGACCAGCACCAGCGCCGGCGTGGCCGCCTCGTACGGCACCAGCGTGACCAGCGGCGCGACCAACATCGCGAGCAGGAACAGCACACCCGGTGACCACGCTCGCCAGCCCGGTCCGGGCCCCCTCGCCGACACCCGACGCGGACTCGATGTACGACGTGTTGCTGGAGACCGAGGCGGCACCGCCGGCGGCGGCCGCGACCGAGTCGACGATCAGGATCCGCTGCGCGTTCGGCGGGGTGCCGTCCTTGTCGAGCAGGCCGGCCTCGGCGCCGATCGCGGTCATCGTGCCCATCGTGTCGAAGAAGTCGGCCAGCATCAGGGTGAAGATCAGCAGCAGCGCCGCGACCACGCCGACCCGCTCGAACGAGCCGAACAGGTTGAACTCGCCGATCAGCGTCCGAGGTCCGGCGTGCTCGAGACCAGTCGTCCGGCAGCTCCGGCACGTTCAGGCCCCAGCCGTTCGGGTTGCGTGTCCGGTCGCGTGAAGCCGGCCCGATCGTCGGCGATCGCCTCGACGACGATCGCCAGCACGGTCGCCGCCGAGGATGCCGATCAGGATCGCGCCCTTCACCTTGCGCACGCATCAGCGTGACGATCACGAGCAGGCCGAACACGAAGACCAGCATCGGCCAGCCGCGAGCTTGCCGCCGACACCGAGTTCGACCGGACGGCGTGCTCGCCGCGTCCGGGTGCGGCGGACGAAGCCGGCGTCGACCAAGCCGATGAACGCGATGAACAGGCCGATGCCGACGCTGATCGCGATCTTCAGCTGCGGTCGGCACCGCCTGGAACACCGCCCTGCGGAACCCGGTCAGCACCAGGACCAGGATGATGAGGCCCTCGATCACCACCAGGCCCATCGCGTCGGCCCAGGTCATCTTGCGGCGCGATCGAGAACGCGACGAACGCGTTCAGGCCGAGCCCGGTGGCCAGCGCCAGCGGGAAGTTCGCGACCACCCCCATCAGGATCGTCACCACACCGGCGACCAGCGCGGTCGCGGCGGCGACCACGCGATCGGCGCGTCGGGCCGCCGCCGACGAACTGGCCGGCGCCGTCCTTGACGGTGCCGATGATGAGCGGGTTCAGCACCACGATGTAGGCCATC
>CAVYTH010000003.1:0-144252 GCA_963771345.1 uncultured Actinomycetota bacterium | reverse complement strand
AGGACGACTCACCGCACCATCGCGTAGGGCCCTGACCTTTGGTCAGGGCCCTTCGAGCGTCCCCCTCCCGGGCGAAGGCATCGACAGGGGCGCTCAGCACCGGCACCATGCAGCTTCTACAGCCCGATCGGTTGGGCGTTGGTCGGCCTGCTCATCTGGGTGCCGCTTCCTGGCGCGGATGCGGCGCACCTGCTGGAGCGCTACAACGAACCTGAAGGCCGCCAGCATGAACTGGAACCGGTTGCTACTCGTCGCACTGGCGGTCGCAGTCGTTGTGCTGGCCCTCGTGGGGTGGAACGCCTGGGAGATGACGACCGCACGCTTGAGGCCAAGCCATAACGGGGCTGCACGGGAACCGGCACTACCGTGGATCCGTGCCACTGGACCCGCGGAACGTACCGGAGCCATGCCATGCGCTCCTCCCGCTGGCTGAACGCTGGGGGGTTGGGGATGACTACGACCGTGAAGCCATGGTGAGCGCCGCCAGCGACGCCGAACTAACGTCCCTGGTCAGCGCGGTTGATGCCGTGTCGGGTGAGGCCTTGTACGAGTGGCTCGCTGGTCCAGAGTCGGAAAGTGCGACGCCGACGCAGGAGTACGTCGCTGTCACGTGTCTGACGATGGCCGCAGACTCGGCCCGACTGAAATTGGCCAGGCGGTAGGTGCCGCTCCCGAGCACGGTTCGGCGGCTGACACGGCCGCAGGGAAGCGGCACTATGCGTGGATGGACGGGACATCGGGAAAGGGCGACGGTTTGGCGACCGGGGACGCATCTTGCCTGGACGCAAACGTCGACTACGGCCACGGATCAGGGTTCTTCGTTCGTGTCGATGTGGAACTTCCCCAGGCGACTCTCTACCCCGGCCAACGCAATGACGGTGGTCCGATGGGCTTTCTGAGCCTGACAGCGGAAGAGGCCGAAAGCCTCGCCACAAAGCTTGCGGAGATGTCCCGCCGCGTTCGGGAGAAGCGCGACCACGGCGCCAGGCACAGCGACGCCTAAGGGCCGCTACCCGGCGGATAGGAAATGGCAAGATCCTTTTCGTGCCCAGAACGCTGCTCTGTGCTGTTGCGCTCGTGATGCTGCTGGCCGGTTGCGGAGGCGACGGTGACTCCGACGCCGCCCGCACGCCCAAGCCGACCCCCGAGTCGTCCACGGCTCCGGCGCAGGGCCGCTGCATGCCCGAGGTGGACGGAGCCCAGGTCGTCGACGTGCCGGCGACCGAGGGCGGCGTGCGGCTGTCTGCGGTGGTCGCCGGGACCGGGGACCGCGGACTGCTGCTCATCCACGGCAGCAGCGGGCATGGCCGCTGCGTCTGGCAGCGCGAGATCCCGTCGTTCGTCGACGCCGGCTACCACGTGATGGCGATCGACCACGCCTGCGTCGGCGACAGCGACTGCGTCGACTCCCCCGCCGACGACGACCCGGTGCGCGACATCGCTGCCTCCACCGCCGCGCTGCGCGAGCGGGGCGCCACCTCGGTCGGTGTCATCGGAGCCTCCTACGGCACCGCGCAGGTCATCGTCGCGGCGGCAGCCCCGGACGTCGAGCTCGACGCCGCGATCGCGCTGTCCCCGGGCCAGCTGGACACCGACGTACGCCCGGAGAAAGCTCCCGAACCACGCGCGGCCTCAGCAGCACCGCCATCGGTGGACGTCCCGATGCTGTACGTCGTGTCGCGGACCGACGACCTCTCATCCGTCCCGGCCACGCGGGCGCTCTTCCGGGAGACGCCGGCCGAGGGCCGCGAGCTCATCGTGGTCCCCACCGGTCACGCGCAGGCGATGCTCTACCCGGACGACGCGCTGTTCGCCGATCCGCCGAGCGGCCGCACCTTCGACCGGGTCCTGGCGTTCCTGGACGAGAACCTCCGCTGACACACGCGTGTTTCTGCGACAACGGATAGCGATCCGGTCACCTGGCGACCGAATACCTATCCGATGCTGCGAAATCGCGGCCACGTCATGGAGTCGCTGCGGCAGAGAGCGGCCCCGCAACGACAGCTGGGCGGTACGACGGGCCAGGTGCCCGCCGTACCGCCCAGAGCGATCGTGTCGTGAACTACTTCGCGGAACGCACCATGACCGGGGACATGCCGACCCCGATCTGCACGCCGCTCTTCGCCGAGCGCTCGACGCCCGACAGGCCCATGCTCGCGCGAGCCGACTTCACTGCGCGGATGGTGACCTTGCGCGACGGGTTCCAGTAGACGCGCTTCACGCCACCGGAGTACGCGAGGGTGCACGTGTAGGTGCCGCGACCGTCACGCGACGCAGCCCTTCGTGCGGCGCCCGATCAGCCAGCTGCGGACCACCTTGTACGCCGTGCCGGCCTTGGTCAGCGACGTGTCGTTGTCGTAGGTGAGCGGGTGTTCGCGAGGTTCTGCAGGTCCCACGAGTACCAGTACACGCGCTTGACGTTGTTGGCCGCGTTCAGCATGAACGTGCGCGCGACGTAGGCCGCCTGCTTGGACGCCGTGATGCGCTTCGCCGTGCCGCCACCGAGCAGGCCGTAGTTGATCTCGGTGTTCCAGACCGGCTTCGTGACGCCGGCCTGCTTCAGCATGGTGCGCACCGCCGTCAGCAGCGTCATCGACGCCTCCGGCGTGCCGCTGGCCACCGGGTAGAGGTTCAGCGACACCGCGTCGACGTACGCCCGCCACCTTCTTGCCCCCGGTGCGCTGCGCGTAGAACGTGCGCAGCCACAGCCGCTGGCTCGAGAGCCGCGTCGCGAGCGCCGGCGCGACCACCTTGGCACCCGAGTCGTTGCTGTTGACGATCTTCGAGGTCCACTGGGTCAGCTTGGCCATCTGCGCCGGCGTGCCCTGCCAGTAGCCGGACTGACGTTGGCCTCGTTCCACACCTGGTAGTCGACGCCTCGTCCCTTGTACCGGCGGACCACCTTGGAGACGTAGTTCTTCCAGGCGCGCTTCGCGCGGCATGGACGCGGCGCCGGCGCCGTAGGACCCGCGCTTGCCGGGCTTGGTCGTGTGGAACTTCGGCGTCTGCCCGAGCACGAGCAGCACCCGGGCGCCGTTGGCGCGAGCCGCGGCGACCTGCTCGTCGAGCCGGCTGAAGTCGAACACGCCCTTCGAGCGCTCGATCTCGCGCCAGGTCACCCCGGAGTCCCAGAGCCGGACGGTGCCGACCGGAGCCTCCGGCCAGGTAGCCGGGTTGAAGTCGTGCATGCCGAAGAAGCCGGAGCCGATCCGCTGGCTCGGGCTCGCTGCGGAAGCCGGGGCGGCGGGCAGGAGCGCGAGCCCCACCCCGACGGCGATGGCGACCGCGAACAATCGGCGGGTGGTGGCGTGGATGGTGCGTGTCATATGGATGAGTTCCCCAGAGTGTGAGAGGTCGTGGGCGGGCTGCTGGCAGCCATCAATCCCTAACGAGGACGTACGAAGGCGGTGCCGGGTTCCACCCGATTTCTACCGGGTCGGTCAGAACTTCGACCGCACCATCAGCGGCCGGTGGTCGACCGTCTGCCGAGATCCGCCCTTGATGGTGGCCTTCTTAGCGTAAACCCCCATCTTGTAGGTCGCCGACTTGACCGTCGTGACCTTGACTTTCTTGTTCGGGTTCCAGTACACGCGGCGGACGCCCTTGGCGTACTTGATGACGCAGGTGTACGTGCCGGCGCTGTCCTTGGCGCACGGCTTGGCCGACGTGCTGGCGCCGACCAGCTTGCGCGCCGGACAGCCACGACTGCGCGAGGCCGAACGCCTTGCCGGCCAGCGTGGGCCCGCCGGTGCTGGCGAAGGACATCTTGGTGTTGCCCAGGCTCGGCTTGTCCCAGGCGTACCAGTGCACCCGCTTGATGCCGTTGGCGGCGTTGAGCAGGTAGGTCCGGAGCACGTACGACGCCTGCAGCTCGTAGCTGATCGCGTTCGACGCGCCGGTGCCGCCGGACTCCAGGCCGTAGTTGATCTCGGTGTTCCAGATCGGCTTGCTGTCCGGCACGCCGCGGAGGCGCATCTGGGTGCGCGCGGCGGCCAGCAAGGCCATCGACGTCTCGGGCGTGCCGGCCTTCGACCCGTAGAACGCCTTCGGGTACAGGTTCAGCGAGATGGCGTCCATGTAGTGCCAGACAGGCACCCGGTTGTCCGGGAACCGGTAGTAGTAGAAGAAGCCCATGCCGCGGGTCTGCTCGGCGATCCGGCTGGCGAACGCCGGGCCGATCACCAGGGCGCCACGGTCGACGCCCTTGACGGCGGCGTACGTGATGCGGGTGAGCTGAGCCATCTGGGCCGGCGACCCGGTCCAGTAGTTCTTGACGTTCGCCTCGTTCCAGACCTGGTACGCCGCGATGCCGCGGTAGCCCCAGTTCGCTGCGCTGTACCGGCGTGACGATCGCGCGGACGTAGTTGCCGAAGGCGTTCAGGTCGGTCGGCACGGAAGCTACCGATCCGCCGGCCGGCTGGTAGAACGCCGGCGTCAGGCCGAGGACCAGGGTCAGCTCGGTGCCGTGCGCGTTCGCCTCGACGACGACCTGGTCCAGCCGGCGGAAGTCGTACACACCCGGCGACGTCTCGATGTCCGGCCACGCGAGATGCCGCGTCCCACAGCCGCATCGAGCCGATCCGGGCGGTCGGCCACGAGCCCGCGACCGGGTCCGTGTCGTGCACGCCGAACATGCGGTCGTCGATCGTCACGGTCTTGGCCGCGGCCGGCGAGGCCGGCGCCAGCGTCGCCACCATGGCGCCCATCACCACGGCGGCCAGCAGAGGTCGGAGGGTACGGCGGGCAAGGCGCATGAGAACGGCACTTCCTGGTGTGCGGACACGGGAGGGGTTGGCAGGCAGGCCGCGACCAGTGTGACGTACGAGGGCAGGCAGCGTCGGTAAATGAGGCTAAATGTCCGATCCGTGCGTGTCGGTACCGCGCTCGTCAGGGGTCCATCCGGTAGACGCGGGTCGCGGTGCGCCGCAGCTCCGCCTGCGGCCAGGCGCGGTGCGCCACCCCGACCAGCGCCAGCCCCAGCACCGCCGCCACGGTGACCGCCACCGCCGGCGTCGCCAGGTCGGCGACCGCCCCGGAGAGCAGGAACGCGGCTGCGGTCACGGTCGAGAAGCCGGCGCCCGCCAGGCCGTTGATCCGGCCGCGCATGCCGGGCGGCGCCACCAGGTTCACGGTGGCCATCAGCGGGATCATGAAGCCCTGCGCGGCGCCGGAGAGGAACCACAGCGGCAGCACGAGCTGCCACGGCGGGGCCAGGCTGGTCACCAGCAGCGGCAGGCAGGCGCACACCGCGAGCGGCACGATCAGCCGCACCTGGCGCAGCGGCTCCCACCGGCTCACCACCCAGGCACCGATCGCGGCACCCGCGGGCAGGCTGGCCATCAGCGCCGCGCCCACCACCGGCTCCGCCCCCTGGTCCCGGGCGTAGGCCAGCGCCACCGCCTCCGGAGCGACGATGAACACCGCTGCACTCCAGCCGAGCAGGACCAGCGCCCGCAGCGCCGGGTCGTCGAACACCAGCCGCCAGCCGGCCCGGAAGTCCCCGATCAGCGTCGTGTGCTCGCCGACCTCGCGGCTGGCCGGCCGCCACTTCAGCGTGACCGCGAGAACAGCCGCCGACACCAGGAAGCTGACGACGTCGAGCATCAGCCCGGCCCGCTCCCCCACCAGCACGATCACCACACCGGCCGCGAGGATGCCGGCGACCTGGTCGACCTGGTGCAGCACCCGCAGCAGGCCGAACCCGACCAATGCCTCCCGAGGGTCGGGCAGCACGTCCGGCACGACGGCCCGGTGCGCCGCCTCGAAGGGCGCAGTGAAGGTCTCCGCGACGAGCAGCAGCAGGAGCAGCAGCCACACCGGCGTCGAGCTGACCGCCATCAGCGCGAGCACCCCGATGATCACGGCGCGGGCGAGGTCGCAGCCGATCAGCACCACCTTGCGCGGCAGCCGGTCGGCGGCCACACCCAGCAGGGCCGACCCGAACACGGCGGGCACGAAGCTCACGACGAACGCGAGGACGGCGAAGAACGCGCTGTCCGTGCGGGCCAGCACCAGCGACGCCAGCGCGACGCGAGCGATGTTGTCGCCCCACTCGCTGAAGACCTGGGCGATGACGAGTCCGCGGAACTCCCGCGAACGCAAAACAGTGCCGTACGTCGGTGCCGCGCCGCCGGGATGTCCCTGCGGAGCCCCCGTCACCGGTAGAACACCTGCTCCACCACCGTCCTGGCGCGCCGGGTGGCGCGTCGGTAGTCGTCGACCAGCCTTCCTGCCGCGCCCGGAGGGTAGCCCAGGACGCGCGCCACACCCGTGAGCTCACGCAGGTCGGTGGGCAGGTTGTCGCCCGGTCGGCCGCGCACCAGCAGCGTCGCGTTGCGCACCCGGCTCGCGGTGCGCCAGGCGTGCGCCAGGACGAGCGACTGCTCCGCGTCGACCAGCCCGGCGTCCTGCGCCGCCCGCAGCGCGTCGAGCGTGCGGGTCGTCCGCAGCGCCGGGACCCGCCCGGCGTGTCGCAGCTGCAGCAGCTGCACCGTCCACTCGACGTCGGCCAGGCCGCCGGGTCCGAGCTTGGTGTGCCGCTGCGGGTCGGTGCCGCGCGGCAGCCGCTCGGCCTCGACCCGCGCCTTGATCCGGCGTACCTCCCGCACGTCCGCCTCGGCCAGGCCGCCCTCGCGGTAGCGCACCGGGTCGATCAGCGCGACGAACTCCCGGCCGAGGTCGGCGTCGCCGGCGATCGGCTCGGCGCGCAGCAGCGCCTGGCTCTCCCAGACCAGCGACCACCGGTCGTAGTAGGCCGCGTAGGACGCGAGCGTCCGGACCAGCGGCCCCTGACGCCCTTCCGGCCGCAGGTCGGCGTCGACGACCAGCGGCGGGTCCGGGGACGGTACGGCGAGCAGCCGGCGCAGCTCGCCCACGACCGCGTGCGCCGCCTCCGACGCGTCGCGCTCGTCGGCGCCGTCGTGCGGGTCGTGGACGAACAGCACGTCGGCGTCGCTGGCGTAGCCGAGCTCGTGGCCGCCGAACCGGCCCATCGCGATGATCGCGATGCGGGTCGGCAGGTCTCGCTCCGCGCGCCGCGGCGACCGACCGGGCGGCGACGTCGAGGGCCGCCTGCACGGTCACGGCGGCGACGTCGGTCAGCGCCTCCTCCACCTGCTCGACGGTCGCGATGCCGAGCAGGTCCGCAGCCGCGACCCGGAACAGCTCGCGACGGCGTACGGCGCGAGCAACGCCGACGGCGGTCGTCGGGTCGTCGTCGTACCGGCCGGCGGCGGCCGCGACCTCGGCAGCCAGCTCGGCCCGGGCGCGCGGCACCAGCTCGGCGTCGTCCGCGAGCAGCCGGACGGCCTCCGGTGCGCGACCGAGCAGGTCCACGGCGTACCTGCTGCTCGCGAGGAGCAGCGCGAGCCGGTGCGCGACGGTGCCCTCGTCGCGCAGCAGCCGCAGGTACCAGTGCGTGGTGCCGAGTGCGTCGCTGAGGCGCCGGAACGCGAGCAGCCCGCCGTCCGGGTCGGGCGCGTCGGCGAACCAGCCGAGCAGCACCGGCAGCAGGGTGCGCTGGATCGCCGCCCGCCGGCTGACCCCGGCCGTCAGCGCCTCCAGGTGCCGCAGCGCTCCGGCCGGGTCCTCGTAGCCGAGGGCCTCCAGCCGGCTGCGCGCCGCCTCCGGGGTCAGCCGCGCCTCGTCCGACGCGAGCCGGGCGACCGACGACAGCAGCGGCCGGTAGAACAGCTTCTCGTGCAGCCGGCGGACCTCGCGGGCGTGCCGGCGCCACTCGCGGTCCAGCTCGACGACCGAGTCCTGACGCAGCCCGATCGACCGGCCGATCCGGCGCAGCTCCGCCTCGTCCTCGGGCATCACGTGGGTACGCCGCAGCCGGTGCAGCTGCAGCCGGTGCTCGACGGTGCGCAGGAAGCGGTAGGCACGGTCCAGCTCGGCGGCGTCGTCGCGCCCGACGTAGCCGTAGGTGGACAGCGCCTCGAGCGCCTCCAGGGTGTTGGGGCTGCGCAACGTGTCGTCGCTGCGGCCGTGCACGAGCTGCAGCAGCTGCACGGCGAACTCGACGTCCCGCAGCCCGCCAGGCCCGAGCTTCAGCTCGCGGTGGCTGGCCGCCGTCGGCAGCGTCTCCTCGACCCGGCGCCGCATCTGCTGCACGTCGGCGACGAAGTCGGGCCGGTCGGCGGCCTGCCACACCATCGGCGCGACGCCCTCGACGTACGCCTGCCCGAGCGCCAGGTCGCCCGCCACCGGCCGGGCCTTGAGCAGCGCCTGGAACTCCCAGGTCTTGGCCCACCGCTGGTAGTAGGCGACGTGGCTGGCCAGCGTGCGCACCAGCGGACCGGCCTTGCCCTCGGGCCGCAGCGCCGCGTCGACCGGCCAGATGGTGCCCTCGCCGGTGCTCGCCGAGCAGACCCGCATCATCGTCGCGGCCAGGGTCGCCGCCGTCTTCAGGGCAGCGGCCTCGTCCGCGCCGTCGACCGCCTCGGCGACGAACACCACGTCGACGTCGCTGACGTAGTTCAGCTCGCGGCCGCCGCACTTGCCCATCGCGATCACGGCCAGCCGGCACGTCGCCGCCGCTTCCCCCACCTCGGACCGCGCGATCGCGAGGGCCGCCTCCAGGGTCGCGCCGGCGAGGTCGGCCAGCTCGGCGGCGACGTCCGCGACCTCCGCCCCGTCAGCGACATCGCGTGCCGCGAGCTGCAGCAGGTGGTTGCGGTAGGCGATCCGCAGCTGGTCGCTCGCGGCCGCCACGTCGCCACGGACGGTCGGCGCGAACTCGTCGGGATCGGCGGCGACACTGAGCAGCATCGAACGTCGCAGGCCGGCCGAGCTCGGCCGGGCGTCGTCCGACGACCGCAGCATGCTCCACTGCTCGGGGTGCCGGGTGAGGAAGTCGCTGAGCTCCCGGCTCGCTCCGAGGACCGCGAACAGCCGGTGCCGCAGCACCTCGTCGGTGCCCAGCGCGGTGACCAGGTGATCGGCGTTGCCGGCGTCCGCGTCGAGCAGGCGGGCCAGGCCGTGCAGCGCCTCGTCCGGGTCCGCGGTGCCCGCGAGGTCGAGCAGCACGTCCTCGTCGTCGAGCAGCGGCCCGAGCGCGCCGCCCTCCAGCAGCGCCGCGGACCGGGCCGGCTCGGTGAAGCCCAGGCGCGCGAGCCGCCCGCTCAGACTGCCACCGCGGCTCGAGGTCACGGCGTCACGCTATCGAGCGGCCGGCCGGCTCCCGGTCGCCGCGAAGTCGCGCACGACCCCGGCGAACGCCTCGGCCAGCGGTCGCCAGGTGCCGGCAAGCTCCGGCTCGGCGGCCCGCACCTCCGCCACCAGGTCGTCGGGCGTGCGTCCCTCGGCGAGCAGCAGCGGGCTGTCCTCGCGGGCCCACGCGGCCGCGATGTCACCCGTCACCTCCGGGTGGCCCTGCACGCCCCACGCCGCCGCGCCCACCCGGAACGCCTGGTGCGGGTACGCCGGCGACGACGCGAGCGGCACCGAGCCGGCGGGCAGCGTGGCGATCTCCTCCCAGTGCCACTGCACGACCCGCGAGGACCCGGGCAGGGCACCGAACACCGGGTCGTCGGCGGCGGCCGGGGCGAGGTCGACGCCGAGCACACCGAGCTCCGGGCCGGCCAGCCCGCGGCGCACCTCGCCGCCGCAGCCGAGCGCCAGCAGCTCGGCGCCCAGGCAGATCCCGAACGTCGGTACGCCGGCAGTCACGGCCTCGGCGAGCCGGGCCCGGGTCTCCGGGAGCCAGGGGCAGTCGACGTCGTCGGCCGGCGCCATCGCACCGCCCAGCACGAGCAGCCCGTCGTACGCCGGGAGCAGCGGCAGCTCGTCGCCGGCGTACGGGTGCACGACGTCCAGCGTCAGCCCGGCAGCCGCGAGCCAGTCGCCGAACCAGCCCGGCCCGGTGTCGGGCTCGTGCTGCACGACGAGGACCCGCGGCCGGTCGGCGTCGCCGGCTGCAGCCGAATCGGTCACAGAACCGAGAGGTAGCGGTTCAGCTCGAACGGCGTGACCTCGCGGCGGTAGTCGAGCCACTCCGCCCGCTTGTTGCGCAGGAAGAAGTCGAAGACGTGCTCGCCGAGCGTCTCGGCGACGAGCTCGCTGCCCTCCATCCGGCGGATCGCCTCGGACAGGTTGGTCGGCAGCGGCTCGATGCCCAGCGCCTGGCGCTCCGAGTCGGTCAGCGACCACACGTCGTCCTCGGCGCCCTCGGGCAGCTCGTAGCCCTCCTCGATGCCCTTGAGGCCGGCGCCGAGGATGACGGCGTACGCGAGGTAGGGGTTGCAGGCCGAGTCGGGGGTGCGCAGCTCGACCCGGGTCGACTGGCCCTTGGCCGGCTTGTACATCGGCACCCGCACCATCGCGGAGCGGTTGTTGTGACCCCAGCAGACGTACGCCGGCGCCTCACCGCCACCCAGCAGTCGCTTGTAGGAGTTGACCCACTGGTTGGTGACAGCCGCGATCTCGCCCGCGTGCCGGAGCAGCCCGGCGATGAACGACCGCGCCACCTTCGACAGCTGGAACTGCGCGCCGGCCTCGAAGAAGGCGTTGCGCTCCCCCTCGAACAGCGACACGTGGGTGTGCATGCCGGAGCCCGGGTGGTCGGTCAACGGCTTCGGCATGAACGACGCGTACACGCCCTGGCTCAGCGCGACCTGCTTCATCACGTGCCGGAACGTCATGATGTTGTCGGCCGTCGAGAGCGCGTCGGCGTACCGCAGGTCGATCTCCTGCTGGCCCGGCGCTCCTTCGTGGTGGCTGAACTCCACCGAGATGCCCATCGACTCGAGCATCGTGATCGCGTCGCGCCGGAAGTCGTGGCCGATGCCGTGCGCGATGTGGTCGAAGTAGCCGCCCTGGTCGACCGGGACGGGCGGCTGGCCGCCGGGCTGGTCGCGGAACAGGAAGAACTCGATCTCGGGGTGCGTGTAGAAGGCGAAGCCCAGGTCGGCGGCCTTCGCGAGGGTGCGCTTGAGCACCTGGCGCGGGTCGGCGTACGACGGCGTCCCGTCCGGCAGCACGATGTCGCAGAACATCCGCGCCGTGCCCGGCGACTCGGACCGCCACGGCAGGATCTGGAACGTCCCGGGGTCGGGCTTGGCGAGCATGTCCGACTCCGCGACCCGCGCGAATCCCTCGATCGCCGACCCGTCGAAACCGATGCCCTCGTCGAAGGCGCCTTCGAGCTCGGCCGGTGCCACCGCGACCGACTTGAGGAAGCCGAGCACGTCGGTGAACCACAGCCGCACGAAGCGGATGTCGCGTTCTTCGAGGGTGCGGAGGACGAACTCCTGCTGCTTGTCCATGCCGGTGATCGTGCCGTCCCGGTGTTACCGCCGTGTTACGCCAACCTGCAGGCATCGGCTGCTTACGACGCCATCACGATCCTTTGCCGAGTCAACGGCGTCTCATGGAACATCCATGAGCGAGCAACGCCGATGATCCCTGTGACACCCCCTGCCCCCCCGGGCTGAACAATGGAGTCCCCATGAACCACGCTTTCACGGCCCGCACGATGTCCCCCGTTGTCGCCTTCATCGCTGCTATCGCCCTCGTTCTGGTCGCCATCCTCGCCGGAGCCCTGACGTCTGCCGGGCAGGACCAGGCTGGTGCCGTCGTGGAACAAGAACGACCGGGCCGGGGCTGTCTGGAACACCCCGGCGCACGCCGGTGCCGTCTGGAACAAGGTCGGCGCCACGAAGTACGGAGCCGTCTGGAACTGACTTTCTTTCGCCCGTTCGGGTCACAAATCGGGCGTGGCGCAGCGGTTCGGTCACGCAGCGTTGACGCATGCCTCACACTTGGAGGGTGTTTCCCCGGACAAGAGCGACCGCTGACAGCCTGATCTGGCTGGTCAGCGCGCTGCTCGCAGCCGTGGGAGCCACTCTCTGCGTGGTTTGCGCCTGCGCTGCCGCACCTGGACCCGCAGCTGTGGTGGCCGGCGGTCGCCGTCGCTCTTCGCGATCACCGACCGTCTCGGCCATCCACCTGCCCTTCGGCCGGGACAACCACAGCCTGACGCTGAGCCAGGCACCGCTCGTGATCGGGCTGTTCCTCCTGCACGACCGACGAGTTCGTGCTCGCGGCGGTCTGTCGGGCTCGGCTTCGTGCAGCTCGTCGCTGCGCCGCAACCCAGCCGATCAAGCTCGCGTTCAACATGGCGTCGATGTTCGCGCAGCTGACCGTCGCCTGCTTCGTCTTCGTGGGTACGACGTCGCTGCTGGGCGCGTCGGCCGACAGCTTCGGTCCAGCGACCTGGGTGGCCGCGCTGGCCGCCGACCCTCGCCGCCGACGTCGTCGCGAACGTCGCGGTGTTCGTCATCATCAGCCTGCGGCTGGGCAAATGGAACGTCGGCGAGCTCGCCCGCACGCTGGTGCCGCCGCGATCGGCAGCGTGGTCGTCACGGACCTGGCGCTCGTCATCGTCCTGCTGCTCAGGACGAGCCCGAGGCGCTGGCCCTGCTGGCCATCCTCGCGGTGCTGAGCTACGTGCTCTACCGCGGCTACCACGTCCAGCGGCTGCGCTACAGCCGGCTCGAGCTGCTCTACCAGTTCACCAGCTCGGTCGACCAGGCGCTGCAGAACGAGTCGGTGATGGAGACCGTGCGGGCCGAGGCCTGCGAGCTGCTCCGCGCCCGCAGCGCTTCCGTCGTGCTCTGCCAGCCGAACGCCGTCACCTGGTGGTCCGCCGCGTGCCAGGGCAAGCCGGTGCTGCTGGCGCGCGGCGGCGAGAGCCCCGAGCACGACCTGCTGCGCGCCGAGGGCCACGTCGACGGCCTGGCCGCTCCGCTGCGCGACGGCGGCGAGATCACCGGCGTGTTCCTGGTGAGCGACCGCCTCGACGACATGAGCACGTTCGAGCGCGACGACCTCAAGCTCTTCGAGGCGCTGGCCGGGCACGCCAGCGTGGCGCTCACCAACTCGGCGCTGGTCGCCCGGGTGCGCGCAGCCGCGCAGGAGACCGAGCACCTGTCGCTGCACGACCCGCTGACCGGCCTGCCGAACCGCCTGCACTTCCAGCAGCGGCTGGAGAAGCGGCTGCTCACCGACGGGTCGGCCGCAGTGCTGCTGATGGACGTCGACCGCTTCAAGGAGGTCAACGACACCCTGGGGCACGACGTCGGTGACCGGCTGCTGCGCGAGGTCGGACGCCGGCTGCGCCAGGTCGAGCGCGGCGAGACCGTGGTCGCCCGGCTCGGTGGCGACGAGTTCGCCGTCCTGCTCGGCGGCGACGACGTCCACATCGAGGGCATGGTCGCCCGCATCACCCGCGACATCTCGCGGCCGTTCGACCTGGGCGAGGTCACCCTCGACGTGATGGCGTCGATCGGCATCGCCGCGACCCCCCGCGACGGCTCGTCGGCGGCGCTGCTGCTGCGCCGGGCCGAGGTCGCGATGTACGACGCGAAGCGCGGCCTCACCGGGGTGGCGCGCTACGCCGCCGACCGCGACCCGTACAGCTCGCGCCGCCTCTCGCTGATCGGCGACCTGGCCCGGGCCCTCGAGGAGCGCACCCTCGAGCTGCACTACCAGCCGCAGGCCGACCCCTCGAGCGGTCAGGTCACCGGCGTCGAGGCGCTGCTGCGCTGGAACCACCCGCTGTGGGGCAACGTCCCGCCGGACGAGTTCATCCCGCTGGCCGAGCACACCGGGCTGATCAAGCCGCTGACCCGGTTCGTCCTCGAGACCGCGGTGCGGCAGTGCGTCACCTGGCGCGACGCCGGCACGCCGGTGCTGATGGCCGTCAACATCTCGATGCGCAACCTGCTCGAGCCCGAGCTGGCCGACACGGTCGCCCGGATGCTCGTCCAGGCCGGCCTGCCCGCCGGGCTGCTGAAGCTCGAGGTCACGGAGTCCGCGATCGTCTCCGACCCCGAGCGCGCGGTGCACGCCCTGGAGCGGCTGGTCGACCTCGGCCTGCTCGTGTCGGTCGACGACTTCGGCACCGGCTACTCGTCGCTGACCAGGCTGCGCAGCCTGCCGGTGCACGAGGTGAAGATCGACCGGTCCTTCGTGCGGCACCTCGCCGAGCGCGCCGACGACCGGGCCATCGTCCGCGCCGTGATCGGTCTCGGCCACGACCTCGGCCTCCGGGTGGTCGCCGAGGGCGTCGAGGACGAGGCGAGCTGGCGGCTGCTCGACAGCTACGACTGCGACCTCGTGCAGGGCTACTTCCTGGCCCGGCCGATGGCAGCGGAGGCGATGTCGGCCTGGCTGGCCGACCACTTCGCGGCCTACGCGACGCGGCTGCGCTCCGAGGCGACCGACCTGGTCCCGATCGCGGAGCTGGAAGGTCCGGCCGCGGGCACCCCGCCCGACGTACGCCGGATCCGGCAGGTCTGACCCGCCGCAACTAGGCTCGGGTCGTGGCCCAGATTCGTCTCGCCCTCGCCCAGAACAACCCCGTCGTCGGCGACCTCGACGGCAACGCCGCCCAGGTCCTGGCGTGGTCCCGGAAGGCCGCCGACGAGGGCGCCCACCTGGTCGCCTTCCCGGAGATGGCGCTGACCGGCTACCCGGTCGAGGACCTCGCGCTGCGCGGGTCGTTCGTCGACGCGTCCCGGCAGGCCATGCAGGGTCTCGCCGAGCAGCTCGCGGCGGAGGGGCTCGGCGAGCTGGTCGTCGTCGTCGGCTTCCTCGACGGCGCGCCGGACGCCGTACCCGTCCTGGGCACGCCGAAGGGCGCCCCGCAGAACGCCGCCGCGATCGTGCACCGCGGCAGGGTCGCCGGCCGCTACGCCAAGCACCACCTGCCGAACTACGGGGTGTTCGACGAGTTCCGCTACTTCGTGCCGGGCAGCTCGCTCACCGTGGCCCGGGTGCACGGCGTCGACGTCGCCGTCGCCATCTGCGAGGACATCTGGCAGGAGGGCGGACCGGTCGCGGTCACCCGGGAGGCCGGCGCCGGGCTGCTGCTGGTCATCAACGGCTCGCCGTACGAGCGGAACAAGGACGACACCAGACTCGACCTCGTACGCCGGCGCGCCGCGGGTGCCGGCTGCGCGCTTGCCTACGTGAACATGGTCGGCGGCCAGGACGAGCTGGTCTTCGACGGCGACTCGCTGGTCGTCGCGGCCGACGGCGAGCTGCTGGCCCGGGCGCGCCAGTTCGACACCGAGCTGCTCGTGGTCGACCTCGACCTGCCCGCGGCCGTCGCCCCGCCGACCGACGAGCCGAGCCACGTCCAGGCGCCCGACGGCACGGCGACGACGATCGAGCGCATCGTGCTCTTCCCCGACACGCTGCCGGCCTGGGAGCCGGCGACCGCCACGATCGAGGAGCGGGTCACCGACGAGGCCGAGGTCTACACCGCGCTGGTCACGGCGCTGCGCGACTACGTCGGCAAGAACGGGTTCCGCAGCGTGCTGCTCGGCCTGTCCGGCGGCATCGACTCGTCGCTGGTCGCCGCCATCGCCTGCGACGCGGTGGGTGCGGAGAACGTCTACGGCGTCTCCAACCCGAGCGAGTACTCGAGCGAAGGCTCGCGCACCGACGCCGAGGACCTGGCCAGGCGCACCGGCCTCAACTTCCAGACCGTGCCGATCGCCCCCATGGTCGCCGCCTACCAGGGCGCCCTGCACCTCGACGGCCTCGCCGAGGAGAACCTGCAGGCGCGGATCCGAGCGGTGATCTGGATGGGACTGTCCAACCAGCACGGCCACCTGGTGCTCGCCTGCGGCAACAAGAGCGAGCTCGCCGTCGGCTACTCCACGATCTACGGCGACGCGGTGGGCGGCTTCGCCCCCATCAAGGACCTGCCCAAGACCTGGGTGTGGAAGCTGGCGCGCTGGCGCAACCTCGACGCCGAGGCGCGCGGAGAGACACCGCCGATCCCGGAGGCATCGATCAACAAGGAGCCGTCGGCCGAGCTGCGGCCCGGCCAGCGGGACACCGACTCGCTGCCGCCGTACGACGTGCTGGACGACATCCTGGACGACTACGTGGAGCACGACCGCGGGTCCGGCGAGCTGCTCGCGGCCGGCTTCGACCAGCAGCTGGTCGAGAAGGTGCTGCGCCTCGTCGACCGCGCGGAGTTCAAGCGCCGGCAGTACCCGCCGGGTCCGAAGATCTCGTTCAAGGCGTTCGGCCGCGACCGCCGGCTGCCCATCACCAACCGCTGGCAGGAGCACGCTCCGCGTCGCTGACCCGGCCGTGGCACGATGGTCGTGTCCGGGGACTCCACCCATGGAGCCTCGAGGCACTCTCCCGGAGGTTCTCCATGACCGAGACGGCTCCCCCTTACGGTTCGGGCTCCGCGCCCGCCGACGGCCCGCTGAAGCGGGTCCGCGTGCATCACCTGCGCGCGATGAAGGAGCGCGGCGAGCGCTTCGCGATGCTGACGTCCTACGACCAGCTCACCGCGGAGATCTTCGACCAGGCCGGCATCCCGCTGCTCCTGGTCGGTGACTCGGCCGCCAACAACGTCCTCGGCTACTCGACGACGCTGCCGGTGACCGTCGACGAGCTGCTGCCGCTGGTGCGCGGCGTGAGCCGGGGCGCCCAGCACGCGCTGGTCGTGGCGGACCTGCCGTTCGGCTCGTACCAGTCGTCGCCGGAGCAGGCGCTGGCGACCTCGGTGCGGTTCATGAAGGAGGGCGGCGCGCACGCCGTGAAGCTCGAGGGAGGCGTAGCCGTCGTCCCGCAGGTGAGCACGCTGGTCACGGCCGGGGTGCCGGTGATGGCCCACATCGGGTTCACGCCGCAGAGCGAGCACGGACTCGGCGGCTACCGGGTGCAGGGCCGCGGCGACGACGGCGACCGGCTGGTGCGTGACGCGCTGGCGCTGGAGGAGGCGGGCGCCTTCTCCGTCGTCCTGGAGATGGTCCCCGCCGACGTGGCCAAGCGGGTGACCGCCGAGCTCGCGATCCCCACCATCGGGATCGGCGCCGGGGTCGACTGCGACGGCCAGGTGCTCGTCTGGCAGGACATGGCCGGGCTGCGGTCCGGCCCGATGCCCCGTTTCGTCAAGCAGTACGCCGACCTGCGGACCACCCTCGACGGGGCGGCCCGGGCGTTCGCCGACGACGTCGCCGGCCGGTCGTACCCGGGCGAGGAGCACACCTACCACTGACGCATGTGCGCGTCGCGGCGGCGGCGCGGGCCGGGCAGGGCAGCATGGGCCCGTGGACTCCGACCGTGTGCATGCGCTGCGTGAGCTGCTGGGAACCACCGGCTGGGTCGAGCGCACCAGCGCGTTCGCCTCGACGCTGCGCCGGTCCAGCACGACGGTCGGAGGGCTGCTGCTGGTCGGGACGCCGACCGAGGAGCCGTGGCACCTCGCTGCGCACCTCGACGACGAGTCACGGTTCGCCGGCGTCCCGGAGCTGTCACCGACGCTGGTGCGCTGGTCCCCGCCGCCGCAGGCTCCGCCGCACCTGTCAGTGACGTTGGCACGTCTCGAGGCGGCACGTCGCGACGAGACGGTGTTCGTCGTCGCACCCGACGCGGCACCCGAGCAGCTGCTCGAACGCGTTGCCGATGCACGTCGGATCGGAGCAACGATCCTCTCGATCGATGACGGCGATGACGAGCTCGGGTCGTTGGTGCACGACCGGTTGGTAGTGCCGTCGGACGACGATGCACTCGTCGTTGCGAGGTCGATGCCGACGTCGGTCGACATGGAGCTGGTGCAACATCTCGTCAGTGTTGCGGCCGGTGAAAGCACGACACGTGTCGGAGTTCGCGATCGACTCGCACGATTTCTTGAACGCGTCAGTGGGCCCGCACCACGACGTTGACGCCGCTACGTCGACAACGACGACGCGCGGATTCCGTTGGTACACAACGTGTTTCCTTGTACAGCGTGATCTGCATGCGCACATCGACGTCGACAAGCGGCATCGACGCCGACAACACGGCACAAAAAGTCATGACGACGAAATGCTGGTAAGACACGCGCGGTAGTGCGATCTTTTTTACGAACACGTCGTCCATCGGGACGACGTACGAGTGCAGGAGGCACGTGTGCCGGTCACAGAGGAAGAGAAAACCGCGAAGGTGACAGAGGCGGCGACAAGCTCGACCCGGAAGACGACGACGGCCAAGACTGCGAAGAAGGCCGCCAAGAAGTCGCCTGCCAAGAAGACCAGCGCGGCGAAGAAGACCGCGAAGAAGTCGACCGCGAAGAAGACTGCGGCGAAGCGCACCACGAAGAAGGCGACGGCCAAGAAGGCAGCCAAGAAGGGTGCCGCAACGCGGGCCCGGAAGACTGCCGTCCGCAAGACTGCTGCGAAGAAGGGTGCGGCGAAGCGCACCACCAAGAAGGCCACCGCGGCCAAGAAGACCACCGCGCGCAAGACGGCCAAGAAGGCCGCCAAGAAGTCGGTGGCGAAGCGGGCCGCGAAGAAGACCACCGCCAAGAAGGCAGCCAAGAAGGGTGCCGCAACGCGGGCCCGGAAGACTGCCGTCCGCAAGACTGCGGCCAAGAAGGGTGCCGCAACGCGGGCCCGGAAGACCGCGACTCGCAAGACGGCGGCGAAGAAGGCAGCGCGCAAGCGCTAGCCGCCCCACCCTGTCGAAGGGGACCGTCCGGACGCCGGGCGGTCCCCTTTGGCGTCAGCGGGTCAGTCGTCCTTCCAGCGGGGATCGTTGTCCCAGGCCTCGGTGCGCTCCGCCGCGTGCGCGATGGCGGCCTGGGCCTCCTGCTGGGTGGCGTACGGCCCCATCCGCTCGGTGCCGGCGCAGGACATGCCCTGCTCCACCGTCTTGTGCTTCAGGCAGTAGTACCACTGCTTGTCGTCGTCGCTCATGCTCGCATCGTGCCCGCAATCTAGACTTCTGCACATGCCCACCCTGACTCCCGGCCGGGTCTCGCCGCTGCGCACCGTCCCCGCCGACATCGAGCGCCCGGAGTACGTCGGCCGTCCCCGGCCGCAGCGCTACACCGGTCCTGAGGTCAAGGACGCCGACACGATCGCGCGGATGCGGGTCGCCGGCCGGATCGCAGCGCAGGCGCTGGCCGAGGTCGGCCGGCACGTCGCCCCCGGCGTCACCACGGACGAGCTCGACCGGATCGGCCACGAGTTCCTGGTCGACCACCACGCCTACCCCTCGACGCTGGGCTACAAGGGCTTCCCCAAGTCCCTCTGCACGTCCGTCAACGAGGTGGTCTGCCACGGCATCCCTGACACCACCGAGCTGCGCGACGGCGACATCGTCAACATCGACATCACGGCCTTCATCGGCGGCGTCCACGGCGACACCGACGCGACGTTCCTGGTCGGCGAGGTCGCCGAGGAGGACCGGCTGCTGGTGGAGCGGACCGAGGAGGCGCTCCGTCGGGCGATCAAGGCGGTCCGGCCGGGCCGGCCGATCAGCGTGATCGGCCGGGTCATCGAGTCCTACGCGCGACGGTTCGGCTACGGCGTCGTCCGGGAGTTCACCGGCCACGGCATCGGCACCAGCTTCCACTCCGGTCTCGTCGTCCCGCACTTCGACGACCCCAACAGCGACACGGTGATCGAGGCGGGCATGACGTTCACCATCGAGCCGATGCTCAACCTGGGCACCCACGAGTGGGAGATGTGGGACGACGGCTGGACCGTCGTGACCCGCGACCGGAAGAAGTCGGCCCAGTTCGAGCACACGCTGCTGGTCACCGAGGGCGAGCCGGAGATCCTGACCTCGGTCGGCTGATCAGTCCTTGGTCGACGCGCGGCTCTCGACGCGATCGACGATCTGCTCGGCGAGGTCGCGCAGCTTCACGTTGCTCCGCTGGGACGCCTTGGACAGGATCAAGAAGGCGTCGGTCCGGGTGACGGTCGACTGTCCCATCAGGATGCCCAGGGCCACTCCGATGGTCCGGCTGGACTCCAGTGCGTCCTGCATGTCCTCGCCGTGCTCGTGCGAGGCCGCGTTGGCCATCGCCAGGGCAGCGTGGGCAGCGAACAGCTGCTCCGAGCGCAGGAGCGTCGGCGCCGAAGCCCGCGACCTGCGTGGAGTAGAGGTTCAGCGCTCCCAGGGTGTCCTCGCGCACGAACAGCCGGAAGCCGATCATGCTGCGGATCCCGGTCTCCTCCGCGGCCCGCCGGCTGAACTGCGGCCAGCGGTCGTCGGTGGCGAGGTCGGAGGTCACGACCACCTCGTGGTCGCGGATGGACTCCAGGCACGGCCCTTGGCGGGCCTCGTACTGGATGTCGTCGACACGCAACGCGAGCTTGTCGGTGAACACGGGGGTGTCGATGCGGCCGGAGGCGTGCACCAGCGAGATCGCTGCCATCTCGCAGCCGTCGAGGGTGTCCACGGCAAGGTCGACGATCCGCTGCCAGGTCCGGACCGGTGTGTCCTCACCCTCGAGCTGGCGGGCGACGGATGCGAGGTTCTCCGCGACCGAGCCGGCATCACCGCTGGTGGCCATGCTCCCCATCTCGCTCTCCTTCGGTGCGCCCACCCTCTCGCGGCTCGGCGTACACGTCCACCTCGGTTGCCTTCGCGGACAGCCACACCTGCTGGCCCGGTCGGAGACCGAGGTCGGCCACGGCGGCGGGGGTGAGGTCGACGAGGACGTCGGGGCTGACCGTTGATCTGGGCGCGGACTCGGTCAGCGAGCAGCTCCAGGCCGGCGATGGTTCCGGCCCAGACGTTGCGTGGGCTGGCGTGCTCCGGGCGCTCGGTGTGCAGCGGAGATCGCGGAGGGCCGCACTGCGACGAGCACGTCCGTGCCGACGGCCGGCAGCGGGGCGCCGGGTGCGGCGGTGAGCGAGCCGCCGGCAGCGAGCCGCACGGTCCCGTCCGCGGACTCGAGGGTCCCGGGGTACAGGTTGAGGCCGACGAGGCGGGCGACGTACTGGGTCGCGGGGCGGCGGGCGACCTCGGCGGGGGTGCCGTGCTGGACGACGCGGCCGTCCTCGATGACCAGCAGCCGGTCGGTCATCACCATCGCCTCCAGCGGGTCGTGGGTGACGATCAGGACCGGCCCGGGGAAGTCGGCGAGGTAGCGCCGCAGCTCGCGTGCGTACGTCGAGCCGGGTCCGGGCGTCGAGTGCGGCCAGCGGCTCGTCGAGCAGCAGCAGCCCGGGGTCGGCTGCGAGCGCGCGGGCCAGCGCCACCCGCTGGGCCTGCCCGCCGGAGAGCTGGTCGGGCTTGTGCGAGGCGAGCGCCGTGAGGTCGAGCTGCTGGAGGTAGCGGTCGGCGTACTGGCGGGCCTGCCGGCGGTTGGTCCCGCGGGACCGGGCCGAGAACGCGACGTTGTCGCGGACGCTGAGGTGCGGGAAGAGGCGGTAGTTCTGGAAGACCAGGCCGACGGGACGCTGCTCGGCCGGGACGAACGTGCCGGTTGCTGCGTCGTCGAGGACCAGGTCGCCGAGCCGGATGCTGCCTTCGCTGACGGCGGTGAGCCCGGCCAGCGCGCGCAGCAGGGTGGTCTTGCCGGCACCGTTCGGTCCGAGCACGCCGAGCACCTCCCCCGGTGCGACCTCGGCGGCGACCTCGAGGGTGAACGAGCCGCGGCGTACGACGACGTCCAGCTCGCAGGCGTCATGCGCTGCGGCTGCCGGTCGGTGCAGCCAGCGGTCGCGCAGGCCGACGAGGACGGCGACCGAGACGGCGAGCAGCACCAAGGACAGGGCGATAGCGGCCTCGGGGTCGCGTTCGAGTGCGAGGTAGACCGCGATCGGCATCGTCTGGGTGCGGCCGGGGAAGTTGCCGGCGAAGGTGATGGTGGCGCCGAACTCGCCGAGCGCGCGGGCCCAGCACAGCACCGAGCCGGCCACCAGCGAGGGCCCGATCAGCGGCAGGGTGACGCGGCGGAAGACGGTGAGGCGGGACGCGCCGAGGGTGGCCGCGGCCTCCTCGTAGCCGCGGTCGGCGGTGCGGAACGCGCCCTCGACGGTGACGATCAGGAACGGCATCGCGACGAACGTCTCGGCGACGACGACGCCCAGCGTGGTGAACGGCAGGGTGAACCCGAACCAGGCGTCGAGGTACTGCCCGACGACGCCGCGGCGGCCGAACGCCAGCAGCAGCGCGACTCCGCCGACGACCGGCGGCAGCACCAGCGGCAGCAGGACCAGGGCCCGGACCAGGCCGCGGCCGCGGAACGTGGCCCGGGCCAGCACCCAGGCCAGCGGCACCCCGAAGAACAGCGACAGGACGGTGGCCGCGGTCGCGCAGATCAGGGACAGCCGCAGCGCCTCGACCACCTGGCTCTCGGCCAGCACCTGGTCCAGGCTGCGTCCACGGGGCGCGGATCAGCAGGCCGGCCAGCGGCAGCACCAGGAACGCGATGGTGACCAGCGCCGGGACCATCAGCGGCCACGGGATCCGCCCTTGCTCGCGTCGGATCGTCCCCGGCGCGGCGGGCGCGGCGCGTCGCCGTGGGCATGGTCAAGGCTTGCTGAACCCGGCCTCGGTCAGCACCGCGGCCCCGTCCGGCGAGAGGACGTAGTCGACGAACGCCTGCGCCGTCGCCTGGTTCTCCGAGGCCGTGAGGGTGGCGATCGGGTACGTCGTGGAGGCGTTGACGTCGGCGGGGATCTCGATGCCCTTCACCGAGTCGCCCGCGGCGCAGCACGTCGGTGACGTAGACGACGCCGGCGTCGACCTCGCCGAGGGTGACCTTGCTCAGCGTGGCCTTCACGTCGATCTCCTCGGTGACCGGCGTGACCTCGATCCCGGCGTTCTCGAACACCTTGAGGGCAGTGGCGCCGCACGGCACCTCGGCCTGGCACAGCGCCACCTTCACGTCCTTCTTCGCCAGGTCGTCGACGGACTCGATCCCGGCCGGGTTGTCCGGCGGCACCGCGATCTGCATCGTGTTCGCCACGAAGTTCGTCGGGTCCGCGGCGTCACCGCCGGTCACCACCTCGTCCATGGTGCTGGTGCTCGCCGACGCGAACACGTCCGCCGGCGCCCCCTGACCGATCTGCTCGGCCAGCCCCGAGCTCGGGCCGAAGTTGAACACCACCTTCGTCCCCGCGTTCGCGGCCTCGAACTGCTTGCCCAGGGTCGTGAAGGCGTCCTGCAGCGAGGCGGCGGCGAACACGTTGATCGTCCCCGTGATCGAGGAGGACTCGCTCGCCGAGGACGTGCCGGACGTCCCGGAGTCGTCAGAGCCCCCGCAGCCGGACAGCAGCGCCGTGGCCGCGAGCAGGGCGGCAGACGAGGCGGCGACGCGACGCACGGGCTGCTCCTGGTTGCTGGGCCGGCCGTCAGACGACCGGGTGGTCAGTGCGGGGCGGGGACCTCGACGACGACGTTGGTGGACTTCACTGCTGCGACCGCGAGCACGCCCGGCTCCAGGCCGAGCTCGTCGGCGGCCTCGCGGCTCATCAGCGACACGATGCGGTGCGGCCCGGCCTGGATCTCCACCTGGGCCATCACGGTGTCGCGGGTGACCTTGGTGACCAGGCCGAGGAAGCGGTTGCGCGCCGACTCGGACACCACCGGTCGCGGCGCGGGCCGCTCGGCGGCGGCGGCGGTCTCCTCGGCGAACCGGGCCAGCGCGGCGCCGTCGATCGCCTGCCGACCGGCGCTGTCCCGGGTGGTCGGCACCCGGCCGGCCTCCGCCCAGCGGCGCAGGGTGTCGTCGCTGACCCCCAGCAGCGCGGCCGCCTCACTGATCCGGAACACCTGCATGGCCGCGGACCCTATCCGCAGATGCCGCTCCATGCCGAGACATCAGGAGCACCAGCGGAGTTACCAGGTCGGACGGACACGAACTGCGGAAACGCCGGGCAGGCCGTTCAGCCTCGCTTCCAGCCCGTCATTGCCGCCCGCAGCGCTGCGTCGAGGACGTCCTGCCCGTCGGCCCCTGCCAGCGCGGGGTGGGCCAGCGGACTGCGGCTGGCGTGGGACAGCTCCAGGCTCACCAGGCCGTGGGTCAGCGCCCAGAGCATGTAACCGAGCTCTCGGGCCGTCGCATCCTCGCGTCCACCCCCAGCAGGCGCCCGGTCTGGGCGGTGAGCTGGCTGAAGCTGGTGTCCAGCGCGGCGCTGCGTACCTCCGGACTGGGATCGAAGCCAGGGAGGACTCGCTCGAACAGCAGCCCGTACAGGCCGGGGTTGGCCAGTGCGAACGCGCGGTACGCCCCCAGCAGCTGGAGCACCGCCTCCGCCGGGTCGGCCACCTGCGCTGCCGGCGCCATCTGCTAGACCCAGTTGCTCGAACCCCCTGGCGTAGACGACGTCGAGCAGACCGTCGCAGACTACCGAACCCGGTGTAGAGGGCCATCGTCGTGGTGCCTGCGGCTGCGGCGATCCGCCAAACCGTCAGGTCGGTGGGGAATCTCGTCGCGCAGGAGCTGCAGCGTCGCGTCGACCAGGCGGTCATTCGAGCGGGGTCGCGGCGGGAGCGCTCAACACGGGACTTCGAAGGGGTTGCCATGTCAGCCATCCTAGTATAACTTTCTCGTAATAACAAACGTTATAACCACCGAACCGAAGGATCTCACATGACCATCCCCTGCACTCCTCCGCCTCACCGCCCTGGCCGGCATCACGTCCGCCGTGGGCCTGGTCTTCAACTTCTTGCACCGAGCCGAGGTGGTGCCCGACGTCGCGGCGACCCAGGCGCTGGCGCCCACTGTCCGCGACGTTCGGGCTGATCGCCGTGACCGGCCTGTTCCTCTGGCACCGGCGCCGAGGTTCGTGTCGGCACCGCAGGCACGGCCGGGTACGCGACCAATCTGCTTCGGCCTGACCGGCATCCTGGGCATCGAGTACATCGCGAACGTGATCTTCCCGCGGCTCGACGATTCCGTGGTCGACGAGCTGATCGCAGGCCCCGCCGGCACCGTGTTCATGGTCATCTCCATCGTTGTTCCTGCTCGGCGTACTCAACCTTTACCGGCGTGCTGCTCTATGGGGTGGCCTGGTCCCCAAGGCGGCCGCGGTGCTCTACGGTGCCGGCTTCACCGCGATCGCCCTGCGCACCCTGTTCCCCGAAGGCGTCGTCGCCGCCGGCGGGTTCGCTGCGGCCGCCGGGCTGGCCGTGATGTCGCTGACCCTCTACCGCTTGATGCGGTACCGACCGCGAGGTGCCCGTGCCAGGCTTCTCGACCGGACCGACCGCACCGTCGTCCTGAAGTCGTCACGATGAGCCGCCGCCCTTCCCCGACGCCCCACCTGGCGCTGGTGCCTCCTGTGCCGGTCCTGGTTGGTCATCCCGACGAGCCCTTCGACCCCTCGCACTCAGAGCTGGGACCCAGATCGTCCGTTGCGCACCGCGGCAATGTGTACCGCCACGCATACCGACTCACCCGCAACCCACAAGACGCGGAGGACCTCACCCAGGACGTGTTCGTCCGCGTGTTCCGCGCACTCCCGAACTACCGACCGGGAGGCAGCTTCTCGGGCTGGCTCCACCGGATCACCACGAACCTGTTCCGCGAACAGCCTCCGCCGGGGTCGGCACATCCGGTTCGACCCGCTCGGCGACCACACCGACCGCATCATCGACCGCAACCCGACACCGGCCGAGCTGCTCGACGCCAGAACACTGGATGCGGACCTGGTTGGAAGCGCTTCGAGCATTGCCGCCGCACTTCCGCTCAGCAGTCCTGCTGAGCGACGTCCACGGCCTGTCCTACGACCAGGTCGCCGCCGCCTTGGGCATCAACATCGGAACGGTCCGAAGCCGATTGCACCGGGGCCGCGCCCAGCTCAGAACCGCGCTGGCGCACCGGGCACGGACTCCGGCCGTTCCGGCCTACGCCGAGGCGCGGGCAGCCTGAGGCGCCGTCAGGATCACCACAGCAGTCATTACGTGTGGTGATCCCTGCTCATCACAACCGCTCCTACCTTGAGCCTCGACCCGCCAGCCCACCACCAGCGGACGCGTCCAGCCACGTGGACGGAGAGGTCGATTTGCGCACGGCGCGATCGCTTGATTCCGAGAGACACGAAGGAACCCCCATGTTGACCATCCCTTGGGCCACATCGACGACCATCCCCGAAGGCTCGACTCTTCGTCAGGTCTCACGACTTGAGCTGACCCGGGTGCGGGACGTGCCGGGCTTCCTCGTTGCGGCGCTCAGACTCCGTCGCGTCGTGATGGAGGCACCCGGCGCGGTCGGGGTGTCCCTACGTGCCGAACCGAGCCGTCGCACCTTCTGGACGCTGTCGGAGTGGCAGGACCAGGACGCGCTCGACGCCTTCACGCGAAGCGACTACCACCGAGGCGTCATGGTCAGGTACCGAGGACGGATGGCCGGGTCGCATTTTCACACCTGGACCGATGGCGGCACCGCCACGACGCGACCGGAGTGGGACGACGCGATCCGCCGCTACGACGCCTCAACGATTCAGCCATGACCAGGTCAACGCTGTTGGGCGACTCTGCCTCTATCGAGGTGCGCGGCCTTCGCCGCGTCTACGGGACCGGCGAGGAAGCTTTCGAGGCCGTGCGGGGCATCGACCTCGTCGTCGGGGCGGGCACCATCGTGGCGCTGCTCGGCACGAACGGAGCCGGCAAGACCTCAGCCCTTGAACTGGTCGAGGGACTGGCACGGCCAACAGCCGGCCAGGTTCGCGTGCTCGGTCTGGACCCGGTGACTGACCGCGCGGAAGTACGGCGAAGAACAGGCGTGCTGCTACAGACGAGCGGCTTCCCGGCGGACCTGACTGTCGCGGAGACTCTGCGGATGTGGGCCTCGACGATGACGTCGGCGCGCCCGGTCGCCGATGCGTTGGCCGAGCTCGATCTTGCTGGCCGCGCCGACGTACGGGTACGAAGCTTGTCGGGCGGAGAGCTCCGGCGCCTCGACCTGGCGTGCACGCTGCTCGGTGATCCAGACGTCGTGCTGCTCGACGAGCCGACCACCGGGCTCGACCCCCAGAGTCGCCGCCGGGTCTGGGACCTTGTCGCAGATCTGCGGGATCGGGGTCGGTCGGTGCTTCTCGACGACCCACCACCTCGAGGAGGCCGAGGAGCTGGCCGACCGGGTAGCGATCATGCATGCCGGTCGGATTGTCCGGGAGGGGACGCCTGCCCAGCTCGGTGCCGACCAGGCCTCGACCATCCGGTTCGAAGACGTTCCTGCACTGGTCGGTCTCGACGACTTGCGGGGCGCCGTCCGGGTTGCGACCCAAAGCGGTATGACCACGGTGCACACCCACGACCTCCAGAGCACCCTGCACGCTCTGCTCGGACAGGCCGCTCAGTGCGACGTGCGCCTGTCCAACCTCGAGGCGCGCAACGCGTCGCTCGAGTCCGTCTTCCTCGCGATCGCCTCCGGCGACAACGATCCAGATGAATCCGCTAGCACAATGGAAGCAGCAACCCGATGACGCTCCTCGAGATCTCGCCGCAACGCATCGCGGGCCTGGCCCGCGCCAATGCCACCTTGGTGGCGCGCAACCGGTTGACGTTGATCTATGCCGTCGTACTGCCCTTGCTGCCACTCGGACTCCTTCTGGTCGGCGACGACAGCTCCGCCGGCGCAGGCGCGAACGCGTTGATCACTGCGCTCCTGATGGCCGCGCTGTTCCCCGTCTACGCAACCCTGCTCTCCCAGTTCGTGACGCGCCGCGACGAGCTCGTCCTCAAACGCCTACGTACCGGGGAGAGCACGGACGCCGAAATCATCGGCTCCCTTGCACTCCCCGGACTCGTCGTGGCACTCACCACCTCAGCCCTGGCGGTTCCGATCGCGGTCGCCCTCGGGCAGGACCTGCCGGTCAATCCGCTGCTGTACGTAGTGACTGTGGGTGTGACTCTGCTGCTGTTTGTCGCCTTCGCCTGCTGGACGGCCGCATGGACGCGCAACGCGGAGGCTGCGCAGCTCACGAGCATGCCGGTCATCGTCCTGGTCGTTCTCGGTCAGGTTGCGACCACTTTCCCTGAGAACGTTCGCCGTTGGACCGACCTGACGCCAGGCGCAGCGATCACCGACCTGGTGCACGTCAGCTGGTTCGGATTCGAGACCGGCAGCACAGACCGGACACTCGTGCTCAGCGACACCTGGGCGGCCGCCGGCGAGCCGCTTCTGGTCCTCACCGCTTGGGCTGTGCTGGCGACGTTTCTCGCGAGACGTTCGATGCGATGGGAGCCTCGATCGTAGGTCGTCTCTCCCGTTTCGGCGGTCGGGCCACAGGCGGCGGACGAGTCGGCCTGTAAGCCGGGTTCTGTCATGCACCCGAGGGTGCACGGACGGCCATCCATCTAGGGCTGCCGTTGCCGACAGCCTCGTGCGGTCTACCCGGGAGCTCGGGCGGGCCGCCCTCGAACGCTCCCTGTCTGACCTTGCTCCGGGTGGGGTTTGCCTAGCCGCCCGGGTCACCCCGGGCGCTGGTGGTCTCTTACACCACCGTTTCACCCTTACCGCCGGGCTGCCCGAAGGCGGTCCGACGGCGGTCTGCTCTCTGTGGCACTTTCCCGCGGGTCACCCCGGGTGGGCGTTACCCACCACCCTGCCCTGTGGAGCCCGGACTTTCCTCGGCGAGACCCGAAGGTCCCGACGCGGCCGTCCGGCCGGCTCGTCCGCCGTGCCGTCAGCCTAGCGAGGATCAGACCGCGGCGAAACGCACCGACCTCCGGTTGATGTCTGCCTCGACCAGCCGCACCCGCACGGGCTCGCCCAGCTGGCAGGGCGCCGTCGCAGGTCGCGCGCACCGCCGGGTCGACGAGCTGCACCGTGCCGCCACCGCGCTTGGCGTCCAGCTCGACCACGACCGCGTCGAACTCCTGGCCCTCGCGGCCGTGCAGGGCGGCCGCCTCCATCAGTGCCACGCACTCGCGCTCGAGCTCGTGGGCCCGCCGGTCGGCGGCGGCCATCTCCTCCGGCAGCCGCGGCAGGGCCGACAGGGCCCACGCCGGCACGTCCTCGCCGGCGCAGAGCGCGAGGCAGACCGCACCGACGTACCGGTCGACCAGCCGGCGCAGCGGCGCGGTGGCGTGCGCGTACTCCGCGGCGACCGCCGCGTGGGTCGCCTGCTCCGGCACTCCCCCGTCGAACGCCGTGTAGCCCGCGCCGCGGAGCAGGGAGGTGGCTTCCTCGAGCAGCGCCGCGTGCCGCGAGTTGGCGGGGTCGAGGCCGTGCACGACCTCGGCGTACGACCGGTTGGCCGGCCACGAGACGCCGAGCGCGTGGGCCGCGCGGCGGAGGCGGTCGAGGGCGCCGTCGGGCGCCTTCGGCAGGGTGCGCAGCACCCCGACCTCGCCGTGCAGCATCAGGTCGGCCGCCGCCATGCCGGTCAGCAGCGAGACCTGCTCGTTCCACGACTCGACCGGGACCGTCGTGCGGTACTCCAACCGGAACGTGCCGCCGTTCTCCACCACCTCCTGCTCGGGGATGGGCAGGCTCACGCCGCCGCGCTCGACCTCGAGGGCCATCCGCAGCTTGCCGACCTCCGCGAGCAGCTGCAGGCGCTCGTCGGCCCGTCCGGAGTCGACCAGCTGCTGGACGCCGGCGTAGTCGAGCCGGTCCCGCGACCGCACCATCGCCCGTCGTACGTCGACAGCGGTCTGCTCCCCCTCGGCGTCCAGGTCGAGGGTCCACAGGACAGCCGGCGCGACCTGGTCGGGCAGCAGCGAGGCCGCGCCCTCGGACAGCGCCGGCGGGTGCAGCGGGGTGCGGGTGTCCGGGCTGTAGAGCGTCTCGCCGCGACGGTGCGCCTCCGCGTCGATCGCTCCCCCGGGCCGGACGAAGGCGCCGACGTCGGCGATGGCGTAGCGGACCCGGTAGCCGCCGTCGCGCCGCTCGAGGTGCATCGCCTGGTCCAGGTCGGTCGAGCCGGGCGGGTCGATGGTGAGGAACGGCAGGTCGGTCAGGTCGTACGACGGCAGGTCGGGGTTCTTCGCCGCCTGCTCTGCCTCGGCCAGCACGTCGGCCGGGAACTCGGTCGGGAGCCCGAGCTCCTCGCGGATCCGGGCGAACCCGGCCCGGAGCTCACGGCCGGCGGGCGCGTCCTTGACGCGCAGGGCGAGGTGGCGACGCGGCATCCCGGCAGACTACGCAACCCCCGGCCGACCCCGCGGCGTGGCAGCCGCGACCGCCGGGCATGGTTGCCCCCATGTGGCGGGTGGGGTCGGTGGCTGCTCTCGGCTGCCTCATCACCGGACTGCTCCCGCTCGGCGCGGCCGAGGACGTGGCCCGGCGGATGGCGCCGATCCTGCTGTTCCTGGTGTCCATCACCGTGCTCGCCGAGCTGGCCGAGGTCGCGAAGATCTTCGACATCGCCGCGGTCGAGTCCGCCCGGCTGGCGCGCGGCCGGACCGGGGCGCTGTTCCTGCTCGTCGCGGCGCTGGCGACCGCCACCACGGTGCTGCTCGGGCTCGACACGACGGCCGTCCTGCTCACGCCGGTGGTGCTGTCGCTCGCGGTGCATCTCGACCTGCCGCCGATGCCGTTCGCCCTGCTCACCGTCTGGCTCGCGAACACGGCCAGCGTGCTGCTGCCGGTGTCGAACCTGACCAACCTGCTCGCGCTGGACTCGCTGGACCTGGAGCCTCATGAGTTCGCGGCCCGGATGTGGCCGTCGACGGTCGTGTCGGTGGTGCTCACGGTGCTGCTGGTCGGGCTGCGCTACCGGCGCCTGCTGCGGGTGCGGTTCGCGGTGCCGCCGCGCCCGGCGGTCGGCGACGCGGTGCTGGTGGTGGCCTCGGCGCTGGCCTGTCTCGGGCTGGTGCCGGCCTTGCTGCTCGGTGGCGACCCGACGGTGGTGGTGACCGTGGCAGCGGCCGCACTCGCCGCCGTGTTCGTCGTACGCCGGCGCGACGTTCTGCGCTTCTCGCTCGTGCCGTGGCGGCTCGCGGTGTTCGTGCTCGGCCTGGCGCTGGTGGTCGAGACGGTGCTGCGGCACGGCGGCGACCGCATCGCATCGGCGCTGGCGGGCAGCGGCACCGGCGCCGCCGACCTTCTTCAGGTCGCCGGAGCGGGTGCCGCTGACCAGCAACCTGCTCAACAACCTGCCGGCGTACCTCGTGCTCGAGCCGCATGCCGTCGGCGGCGGTGACGAACGGCTGCTCGCGTTGCTGCTCGGCACGAACATCGGTCCGATGGTGCTGCTCTGGGGGTCGCTGGCGACGCTGCTGTGGCGCGAACGCTGCCGGGCTCGCGGGCTGGAGGTGTCGGCCCGGCAGTTCGCGGGCTTCGGTCTGCTCGTCGTACCGATCGTCCTCGGCGCGTCGACGCTGGCTCTGATCGCGACCACCTAGGCTCCCGGGCCGTGGACGACGGCCGGCTCGTCGAGTCGGGACCGTTGGGCGTCACGGCCTGGCGGACCGGCGACTGCGTCGTGTACGACGAGCTGGCCGACGAGATCGAGGGCATGGACGCGGTGCCGTGCACCGAGCCCCATCGCGGACAGATCGTGGCAGCCGGGAACCTGCCCGAGGGCGGGTACCCGGGCGAGGAGGTCCTGGCGAGCACGATCGGCGACCTGTGCGCCGAGGCGTTCGACTCGGCGGTCACCGACCGGGACTGCTACGAGCTGATCAGCCTGATGCCGACGATCACGAGCCGGTCCGCCGGTCGTGGCTACAGCCGCCTGGTCGTCGCCGACGACGGTTCGTTGATGACCGACGACGTCGTCCCTGCCAGCTGAGGCGTCGCGTCAGGACGGGTCGGCAGCGACCGGCCCTGGCTGATCACACTCTCGGGAAGCGAGCTCGATCGGCACGCAGCCATCCTACGCCCCGTGTGCCCACTCCGTTGGCCGCGGGCTCAGGTCAGGGGTGGGTCGGTGCTCTTGGTGTAGGTCTTGCCCAGTGGGCTGGTCCAGGTCTTGATGCCGGTGTCGGGGTCGTAGCTGAGTTTCCAGCAGGCCGTGGGTCTTGGCGTTGTGGTGCTGGCGGCAGAGCGGGCCGAGGTTGACCCGGATGGTCTGGCCGTGGTGGGCGAAGGTGACGATGTGGTCGCAGTCGCACTGTTCGGCTGGGCGGTTGCAGCCGGGGAAGCCGCAGACCCGGTCGCGGTCGGCGACGAAGCGCGCAGCTTGTCCGAGGGCCGGTAGGTGGTGGCGCCGCGGTCCAGCAGCTGGCCGGTGACGGGGTCGATGGTCCACCGGACCCAGTCCCGGTCGGCGGCCATCGCGCGGGCCATGGGGCGGGGATGGGTCCGTAGCCGGGGATCTCACCCGGGTGGTCGGCCAGCCCGAGCAGGGTGGCCAGGTCGATCACCACGGCCGCGGTCTGCGCGCCGCCGCACGAGCACTTCGGCAGCCTTGCCGGCGGCGGCCGGCTGCCGCTCGGTGCCGCGCGCCGGGGCGCCGGTCTGCCGCGTCGGGTCGGCTGGCGGTCGGTCTTGGTGAGCAGCGGGTCGTCGGGGTCGGCGCCGCCGTTGTGCAGCATGGCGTGCACCAGGACGTCGAGCCGCAGCGCGTCGAGGCCGGGGTCGGGCAGCCCGGCCTGGGCGCGAGCCGCCTGCTCGGCTTTCGCTCGGCGGTCAGGGCGGCCCACAGGTCGCCGACTGACGGAGGCCGGCATGGTGGCCCAGAACGACTCCATCCCGTCGGGCTGCGGCATCCGCTCGATGGTCCGGGCCGCGGTCGGCCTTCTGGTGCCGGTCGGCGGCCGAGGCCGGGTCGACCGCGATCACCGCCCGCGCCACGGAGCGCCGGAACTCGGCGACGGTCTGCTCCGGCGCCCGGCCCAGCACCCGGGCCTCCACGGCGGCTGGCGGCGTCGTCGGTCGAGCTCGCGGACAGCGCGGCGACCAGGTGCGCGGCCTGCAGATAGCAGATGTCGCCCGGCCTCCAGCGCGGCCAGGTGGCCGGGCAGCCGGCGGCCCAGCGCGGTCGCGACCCAGGTCCGCTCCCCGGCGGTGGGCGGGGACAGCCGCAGCGCCGCCCCGACCTCGTGCCGGGCCTGCTCCTCGGCCAACCCACGCCCCTCGGTGGCGTCGACGACCGCGCACAGCGCGCGCTGCTGCAGCCCGTCCACCATCGCCCGGACCCGCTCCCACGCCCGGATCAGGTCGACCCGGCGTCCGGCGTCACAGCACGTGCGGGTCGATGTCGGCCAGCAGCGGCACCACCGCAGGTCGGTTCCTGTCTCGCCGTCGGCGACCGACGCCACGAGCTGCGGCCAGCCACCGGCCAGCGCGCGCATCACCGTGCCGTCCAGCTGCATCGACATCCCCGTGGTCATGCCACGAACGCTAACCAGCAGGGCCGGACACAACCCCGACCAACCGGAAACCCTTTATCCACAAGGGATCTGCAGCACGGTCGCGAGCGATCAAGAGCCTCGCTAGAGCGGGTCGACCAGCTTGCTGAAGACCTCCAACGCCTCGACGTCACCCGGCGGTGCGAGGACGTACTCGGCGGCCCACGCCGCCGCGTCCGGATGGCTCCCGGCCCTGATGCGGGCAGCCGCAGCCTCGACGTCGTACGCCGTGCGGCGCAGCTGGACCGTCGGACCGAGCAGCGCCCAGCACGCGCCCGCGGCGCCGTACGACATGCCCACGCTGCCCGGGTTCACCACCCGGCGGCCGTCGACCAGCCGGTCGAACGGCATGTGCGTGTGCCCGACGACGACCAGCCCTTCCGACACCCCCTCCAGCGCCCGTTGCCACACAGCCACCGGGCTGTCGACCAGCGCCATCTCGTCGTCCCGACGCGGCGTCGCATGGCAGAACAGCGCGCACCCGAGCCCGTCCACGTCGAGGGAGACCGTCAGCGGCAGCCCGTCGAGCAGGTCCCGGTGCCGCTCTTCCAGCAGCGCCGCGGTGGCCCGTGCGCCGTCCGCGTTCGGCACCGGGCAACGACTTCCCGTCGTACGCCGTCATGACCTCGCGCTCGCAGTTGCCGTGCACCCACACCGCGCGCTCCCCCAGCGACTCGAGCAGGTCGAGCGACTCCGCCGGCAACGGACCGAGCGCGATGTCGCCCAGCAGCACGACGCGATCGGCGGCGGCCACGTCCGGCTCGGCGAGCACCGCCTCCAGGGCGGGCAGGTTGCCGTGGATGTCGGAGAGGACGGCGACGCGCATGTCTCGATCTTGTCTCACTGTCGCCCCAGCACCCGGTCCGACACCCTGACCGGATCGGGATGCGCCGCGGGGGCATGGCGCTCGTCGCTGCACTCGTGGCCGGGGACCTACCTGACTGACGACGGCACCGGCTGGCACGCCGGCTTGGACGGCACCTGCCAGCCGGTCTGACCGACGCTCACTACGCTCGTCCGCATGGCAGACCTGACCGTGGGCTACGCGGCGATGCTCGAGCAGTTCCACCCGCGCGAGGCCGTCGAGCTCACCGCGCTCGCCGAGCAGCACGGCTTCTCCGGCTGCATGGCGGCCGACCACTTCCAGCCGTGGGTGCCGGAGCAGGGCGCAGTCGTCGTTCGTCTGGAACGTGCTCGCCGCCGATCGGCGAGCGCACCACCGGCGACCTCGGCCCCGGCGTCACCTGCCCGTCGTTCCGCTTCCACCCCGCGGTCGTGGCGCAGGCCAGCGCCACCCTCGAGGCGATGTACCCGGGTCGGCACTGGCTCGGCGTCGGCGCCGGCGAGGCGCTGAACGAGCACGTCATCGGCGGCTACTGGCCGGAGGCCGGCGAGCGGTCGCTGCGGATGTTCGAGGCGATCGAGGTCATCAAGAAGCTGTTCGACGCCTCGGTCGCCGGCAAGGACGTCAAGCACCAGGGCCGGTTCTTCACCCTGGAGACGACCCGGCTCTGGACCATGCCCGAGACGCCGCCGCCGGTGCTCGTCGCGACCGCGGGCCCGATCAACGCCAAGCGCACCGGCAAGCACGCCGACGGCATCATCACCGTCGGCGCCCCGCTGGAGAAGATCGGCGGGCTGTTCGACAAGTTCGCCGAGGGCGCGCGCGAGGCCGGCAAGGACCCCGACACCATGCCGCGCGTCCTGCAGCTGCACCTGTCCTGGGCCGAGACCGACGAGCAGGCGCTGGCCAACGCGATGACCGAGTGGCCCAACGGCGGCATGAAGTTCGCCAAGGCCGACATCCGCTCGCCGCACGACTTCGCCGCGATGGCCGCGCTGGTCCGCCCCGAGGACTTCGAGGGCCGGATGGTCATCAGCTCCGACCCCGACGTGCACCGCGCGCACATCCAGAAGTTCGTCGACCTCGGCTTCGACCGGGTCTACCTGCACAACGTCGGGCGCAACCAGGCCGAGTGGATCGAGGTCTTCGGCCGCGACGTGCTGCCCAAGCTCACCCGGTGACGGCTGACCGGGCCGCTCGCCGGGCTGCGCGTCGTCGAGCTCGCCGGCATCGGCGCGGCACCGTTCGCAGGAATGCTGCTGGCCGACCTCGGCGCGGACGTCGTACGCGTCGACCGTCCCGGCGGCCCGGCGCTTGCCGTCGTACCGCCCGAGCGCGACATCCTCGGCCGCGGCAAGCGGTCGGTGGCGCTCGACCTCAAGGACCCTGACGACGTACGCCGGGTGCTCGACCTGGTCGCCCGCGCCGACCTGCTCGCTCGAGGGCATGCGCCCCGGTGTCGCCGAGCGGCTGGGTGTCGGGCCCGACGCGTGCCTGGCCCGCAGCCCCCGCCTCGTCTACGGCCGGATGACCGGCTGGGGCCAGGACGGGCCGGATGCCGGCACCGCCGGGCACGACATCACCTACGTCGCCGTCACCGGTGCCCTCGGCGCGAGCGCCCCGCCGACGGCCCGCCGAAGCCGCCGCTGAACCTGCTCGGCGACTTCGCCGGAGCGCGCCTACCTCGTGGTCGGCCTGCTCGCCGCGCTGCACGAGTCCCGTGCCAGCGGCGCCGGCCAGGTCGTCGACGCGGCCATGGTCGACAGCACCGCCCACCTCACGACGATGTTCCACGGCCTGCTGGCCGAGGGCGCCTGGACGACCGCCCCGGCAGCAACCTGCTCGACGGCGGTGCCCCGTTCTACGGCACCTACCGGACGTCGGACGGCGGCTGGATGGCGGTCGGCGCGCTGGAGCCCGCGTTCTTCGACGAGCTGCTGACCCGCCTCGGCATCGACCCGCAGACGCGCCGACCGCAACGACCCCGCCGGCCTGGCCGGCGCTGCGCGCACCGGATCGCCGACGCCTTCGCGACCCGCACCCGCGACGAGTGGACCGCGGTCTTCGCCGGCAGCGACGCGTGCGTCGCGCCGGTGCTCGGCCTGGGCGACGCGACCCGGCACCCGCACCTCGCCGCGCGCGGCACGTTCGTCGAGCACGGCGGCGTCGTGCAGCCCGCACCGGCACCGCGCTTCTCCCGCGCACCGGCCGGCTCGACCGGCCCTGCTCGACCGGGGCAGCCACCCAGCCCCGCCGGCCAGCCCACCGACGATGTCCGTAGCGGCTACACATCGCGCCGCCAAGGTGTGTCGGCGCAACATTGATCTTGGGGGCTGGAGGCTGGGCTGCGGCGGGGATCGGGTCAGGGGAGGTGGGCGGCGTCGTTGAAGCGGCGCAGGGACGCCGGCCGCCGGCGTACCACTGCATCTCGGTCAGCGACGCCGGCGAGAGCTCCATCCGGTACAGCGCCGACATCGGTGCGCCCAGCGCGTCCGCGCACCAGCATCTTGATCGGGGTCACGTGGGTCGACGACGAGCACGGTCTGCCGCGGGTAGCGCGCCAGCAGCTTGGTCCCGGGCGCGCAGCACCCGCCGCGTACGTCGGTCGAAGGACTCGCCGCCGGGCGGCGCGACCGTCGGGTCGCCCAGCCACGCGTGCGAGCAGCGTCCGGCCAGCCCTCCCGGACCTCGTCGAACGTCAGGCCCTCCCACTCGCCGAACGCGCACTCGCGGAACGCGTCGACCTCGCGCACGTCGAGACCGAGCGCGGTCGGCGACCGCGTCGGCCGTCTGCCGGGTCCGGCGCATCGGCGAGGCGACGACCGCGTCGACGCCGCCGCTGCGCCGCGAGTCGCTCGGCCGCCGCGGCCGCCTGGCGCAGACCCACGTCGGACAGCTCCGGGTCCGTCGCCGCCGGACCCGCTGAACCGCTTCTCCGCGGTGTGCGGCGTCTCGCCGTGGCGCAGCAGCAGCGTGGTCGTCGGCGTACCGAGCTCGCCGTCCCAGCCCGACCAGCCGCGCTTCGGCGCCGGCCGGGACCGGCGTCCTGCGCCGCGGCCGCGTCCTGCGCCGCGCAGCTCGGCCGTGCTGTCGGCGGGCGACCACGCCTCGCCGCGGGCGGCGGCGTCGAGCGCCTCGTTGGCCAGCCGGTCGGCGTGCTTGTTCTGCTCGCGCGGCACCCACGTGTAGGTGACCTGCGACGGCGGCAGCGCGTCGCGGGCCCGCAGCGCGAGCACCGCGCATGTCCGGGTGCTTGATCTTCCAGCGGCCGGACATCTGCTCGACGACGAGCTTGGAGTCCAGCCGGGCCTCGACCGTCGCGTCCGGGTCGAGCTCGCGGACCGCCTCCAGCCCGGCGATCAGCCCGCGGTACTCCGCGACGTTGTTGCTCGCCGTCCCGATGTGCTCGGCCAGCTCGCGCAGCACCGTCGCCGGACTCGGCGTCCCTCACGACCGTGCCGTACGCCGCCGGCCCCGGGTTGCCCCGCGACCCGCCGTCGGCCTCGACGACGAACCGGCTCACAGCCCGGACTCGGCGGTGCGCACCAGGATGCGCCGGCACTCCTCGCAGCGCATGACCTCGTCGGGGTCGGCGTCGCGCAGGTCGTTGATCTCGACGTTGTTGAGCTCGAGCCGGCAGCCGCCGCAGCGGCGCTGCCGCAGCTCGGCCGCGCCGACCCCGCCCTGCTGCTCGCGGATCTTCTCGTAGAGCGTGACCATCGCCGCGTCGAGCGACCCGGCCTGGCTGGCCCGCTGGGCCTGCAGCTGCGTCGACCTCGGCGTCGAGCTCGGTGATGGTGGTGTCGCGGCGACGCCGTCAGCTCGGCGACCCGGGCCTGGGCGGCCGTCCTGCTGGGCGGTCGAGCTCGGCGCTGCGGCTCTGCGACGACTCCAGCCGCTCCATGATCTCGAGCACGACGTCCTCGAGCGTCGCCCTGGCGGTTGGCCAGGGTGGCGATCTCGTGCTGCAGGCCCTCCAGCTCCTTGGGCGAGGAGACCTGGCCGGCGTCGAGCCGCTTCTGGTCGCGCTCGGCGCGCGCCCGGACCTGGTCGACGTCGCCCTCGGCCTTGGTCAGCTCGCGGCCGAGGTCGCTCTGCTCGGTCTCGGCCTCGACCAGCTGGTCGCGCAGCACGCCGATCTGCTCGTCGAGCTCGGTCAGCAGGGCGTGCTCGGGCAGCGTGCGGCGCCGGTGGGCGAGCTGGTCGATCTGGGTGTCCAGCGCCTGCACGTCGAGCAGGCGCTGCTGGTCGGAGGCGGGGGCTTTCAGCGGGACTCCTCGCTCGGGACGGCGGTGCGGGCGGACCACGGATCGGTGACGAGCCGGGACACCCGCGTCTCCACCGTATCCGCCCGGTCGCCGAGCCCGCTGCGCAGCAGGCGTTCGCAGTCGGCCAGCCAGGGCCACTCGCTGGCCCAGTGGCTGACGTCGACCAGGCCGGGCGCCCCGTGCTCGAGCGCCTCGGACGCCGGGTGGTGCCGCAGGTCCGCGGTGACGTAGGCGTCGGCGCCGGCTCGCGCGCACCGCGTCGAACAGGTCGTCGCCCGCTCCCCCGCACACCGCGACGGTCCGCACCGGCTGGTCCGGGTCGCCGCCGAACCGCACGCCGACCGGCGTCGCGGGCAGCGCCCGCGCGACGTGCTCGGCGAGGTCGGCGAGCGTCCCGCCGGGCGTCCAGCTGCCCCACCCGGCCGAGGCCGCGGGCGCCCGGCAGCGGCACCAGCTCGACCAGGTCGAAGGCGGGCTCCTCGTACGGGATGGGCCGACCGCAGGGCAGCCACCACGGCGGTACGCCGGCCGCGGGCGAGCACCATCTCGATCCGGGTCTCGGCCACCTGCTCGCGGCTGCCCACGGTCCCCGACCGACGGGCTCGCGCCGGGCAGCGGCGTGAACGTCCCGGTCCCCGACGATGTGAACGCGCACCGCTCGTAGTCGCCGAGCCGGCCGGCGCCAGCCGCAGCCAGGGCGTCGACCACCCGGTCGGCGTCGGCCTCGGGCACGAACGTCACGAGCTTGTCGAGGGCGTCGGCTGCCGACGGCACGCAGCGGCACCAGATCGGTCAGCCCCAGCGCGCCGGCAAGGGCGTCGGAGACCCCCGGGTCCGCGACGTCGGCGTTGGTGTGCGCGACGTGCAGCGCGACGCCCGCGCGGACCAGCGCGGTCACCGCCCGGCCCTTCGGGTGCGTCGTCGCCACCGAGTGCACGCCGCGCAGCAGCAGCGGGTGGTGGGTGACCAGCAGGTCGGCCCCCCAGGCGACGGCCTCGTCGATCACGGCCTGCACCGGGTCGACGGCGAGCAGCACCCGGCGTACCGGCTGCTCGGGGTCACCGGTGACCAGGCCGACCGCGTCCCAGTCCTGCGCCCACCGGGGGTCGTAGAGGCGGTCGAGCACGCCGATCGCGTCGGCGAGGGTGACGCCTCCGGTCACGCCGGGCCCCGCACCTGGAACGGCCGGACCCAGTCCTCGTGGCTGTCGCCGTCGATCGACAGCTTCCAGGTGAAGCGGCCCGGGCTGATCGGGAACGGCGGGATGGACACGACGAACGCGAAGTCGATGTCGCTGCCGGCCGGCAGCCCGACCGGGCGGCCGACCTCGAAGGTGCCCTCGGCCCGTACGCCGCCGCTGTCGCCGGCCGGGACCGGGCGCCCGTCCTGGTCGACCAGGTCGAGGACGAACGTGTGCTGCGAGTTGGCGTCGCTCCACGGCACGTCGAGCTTGATGGCGATCGCCATCGGCGGCAGGTCCGGGCCGGTGACGGACCAGCCGCCGCCCAGCACGTAGAGCTTCCCGTTGACCTCTTGCGCCGCATCGGCGAGCAGCATCGTCACGCGCATGGCGCCGACCCTATGCGCTGCGCCGGGAGCCGACCCTCCCAGCGGGCCATTGACGACCTGCGGTGAACCGCAGTACGACAGGTGGCATGAAGCATCTGCCCGAGGCACACCAGTCCATCGCACCGGACCGCGGCGTCATCTTCATCCTGGCCGGCATCGTCGTCACGATGGCGATCGTCTACGTCGTCGTCAGCCTCGCCGACTGACGGCGCGACAGCTCCCTGGTCGTCCGTTCGGGGGAGCAACCGAGCCGACCGACCGATAGCCGTGACTGTGCGTGCAGGCCAGGCTGTACCTGTCACTCCATAGAGAGGACAAGGCAGCAGGGGCTCGCTTCGAGCGTTTGTCGCGGTCCGCGGGGTGGAGGGGCGGTCCGCGCCCTACCAGGGGGGTCTCGGGTGGGGCGCGGACCCCTGCGGTCGTCGGGGGCTCGCCCGCGGGGCACGGGTCAGCCGTCACCATCAGCCCGGGTCCGGCCTGCTGTGCGCCGGCCGCCTGACGACGCTCGCGCCAGAGTGTCGGCACCCTCGGCGAGCAGTTCCCGAGCGGCCGTGACGCCCCCGGCCGTCACCCGCACGTCCGGGACCGCGGACCGGAGCGTCCCTCGAGTCGGGCCTCGTGGGCCGGGCCGGCTCGACAGGCACCACCTCAGGGTCTGGTGCCACGAGCGTCAGCCGGTCCGGCCCCGCGAGTCCGTCACGCGTCGTTTCGACGTCGTTCGCGACCACGACACGCGCGTCGAGGGTGAGCAGGCGGATCCCGAGGAGGCGCGCGTGCACAACCGCGCGGATCAGCGTCGCGACGTCCTCACCGGCAGGGACGTCGTTCTGCAACGTCAGCGTGCGGCGCTGACGGCGCCGTACGCCCCTGCGATCAACGTCGTGCCGGCGCACGGCGTTGATCCACCTGCGCGGCCAGCCCGCTGCCGCTCGCGAACTTCTCCAGCCGGGCAGTCACGGTCTCCAGCCCCTCCCGGACCCCGGCGCCGTCCAGCTCGCCGGCCAGCCGGCGACCGAGCTCCCGCAGCTGCTCGTAGCGCTCGCGGCCGGCTCGCGTGCCGAGCACGTAGCCGGCCCCGAACATCGCGACAGTGGTGAGCTTCATCGCTCCCCCTTGTGCCGCGCCGACGACACGGCAGCGCTGACTGCCGTCGCCGTCGCAGCGCCACCCAGGACGCCCAGCGTCCACTTGCTCGCGCGTCGCACCGTGCCGATCGACACGGCCGCGGTCACACCCTCCAGAACCTTTTCCAACGTGCTCTTCCGCCGGGTCAGTCGCATGTCATCTCTCCTGTGTCGGTCATCGCGGTCAGTGGCGGTGGGAGGTGGAGATCGCCTTGATGAGCTCGTCCTTGCTCATCGAGACGCGGATGTCGGCGCCGTTGTCTTCGCCGATGGTGAGGAGGTCGTGCTTGGTCAGCGTGTCGAGCGGCAGGCGCTGCTTCGCCAGTGCGCCGACGAGCTGTGGCTTGCTCATGGCGGAACGACCATCGATCTCGGCCTGCTCTGCCAGCCGGAGCAGGTCCTGCTTGGTCAGGGCCGTCAGCGCGTCGCGGCCGAGCCCGGTGGCCGGCCGAGTTCGTGGCCTGGACCGGGACGAGCCACCCTGGCGGGCCCCGTTGCTGCTCCCGACAGTCTGGGCACGGTCCCGGACCTCACCTGCCGCGGCAGCCCGTCGTTCCGCCTCGGCGGACCTGGCCCGGGCCTCCTCGGCGAGGCGCTCGGCCTCACGCGTCGCTTCCATCGCAGCCGCCTGGGCCGCCTGGGCTGCCTTCTCGGCCAGCTCGCGAGCCTGTGCCAGAGCCTCGTCGGCCTGCTCGATCGCCTCGGCCGCGCGCCGTTGGGCGTCCTCCGCCCGCTGCTGCGACTCACGGGTCTGCGCCGCCGCCTCCGCCTCGGCGCGCTCCACCATCTTGCTGGCCGCAGCCTCCTCAGCCATGCGCTCGCTCTCGACGCGGTGCTCGGCGGCGGTCCGCGCCCTCTTCACGCGTTCGGCCTGCTCCCGCTCGACCTCGGCGACCGCAGCCTGCATGTCCTTCTGCGCTGCCGCGACTCGCGCCCGGACGCGGTCCTCTGCGGCCTTGCGCGCCTGCTCGACCTCGCGCTCACCTTCCTGCCCGACCCGGGCGGCCTGCTCTGCGTCGTCCTTCGCCTGCTGGGCGAGGCGCACTGCCTCCGCCTCGCGCTGTCGGGCCAGCTCTGCGGCGTCGTCGGCGTCCCCCATCAGATCGGCAACGGGATCGCGGCGCAGCCCTGGCACCGCGTCGGCGACGGATCGACCTGCATCCTTCGCACGGCGGCGCGCGGTGTCCGACACCGACCAGCTGCTTTCGGCGGCCGTCGTCGCAGCCTCCGACACGTGGTCGGCGACCGTCGCGGCGCCTTCGGTCGCGGGTCGCAACATCTTGGCGAGCACCCAGGCGACGTTGGCGGGCATCTCCCGCAAGCCGGTGGTTGCTACCTGACTGAGACCCTTGTGGGCCTTTGCTTTGGCCATCATGGCGTCCTCCGGATGAGCGTGATGGCGGCCGCAGGGACCAAATCGGCGGTCGCTGCAGTCGCCCGGCAGGAGCTCGAGCCGGCTGGCTCGATGAGGCCTGGCGTCAGCGAGTGCCTGACCTGCTCGAAGGGTCGGCTACCCCGCGTTATCGGGCCTATGCCTCGCACGGGCAACGATTAGCCGAGGGCGGACTGCGGGTCGCGCACGGGTGACATGGTGGCGGGCCCGGCGCTCTCACCCCCGTAGGAGCAGCGCCGGACCCTGCGGCCATTTTGCCAGATTTGCGCGCTTTGTGAGGATCTTGAACGTCAGCGGCGCCGCCACGACCACATCAGCGGCGGCGCCACCATGGCTGCTTGGCGGCCATGCAGATCGGGCACACGATGCCGTCGACCTCGAGTCCTGGCGGCCAGTCGTTGCCCGTCCGCGTCACCTCGGTGACGGAGATGCCGCAGGTCGTCGCGAGGGCGCCCGGCCGCCAGGAGTGCAGGTCGTGGTCCGACCGCGCTGCCCGGACGGTGAGCATTGCCGGGCACGCCTCCTTGCGTCGGGGCGCCACCCTGCTGGACGCCTCGAGTGGGCGCAGACGGACTCGAACCGCCGACTTCCTCCTTGTAAGGGAGGCGCTCTAACCAGCTGAGCTATGCGCCCGCAAGGCAAAGCCTAGAGGTCGGCGATCGCCCGCTTGTAGTCGTCGATGTCGCGGGCGTCCGGGATGTCGTTGACGACCGACCAGCGCACGACGCCCTCCTTGTCGATGAGGAAGGTGCCGCGCAGGGCGATGCCGACCTCCTCGCTGAGCACGCCGTACGCCGACGCGACCGCGCCGTGCGGCCAGAAGTCCGACAGCAGCGGAAAGCCGAAGTCGTTGTGGTCGGCGAACGCGCGCAGCGCGTACATCGGGTCGGTCGAGATCGTGAGCAGCACGACGTCGTCGCCGACGATCTCGTCCTGCCGATCCTTGAGCGCGCACAGCTCGCCGCCGCACACCCCGGAGAACGCCCAGGGGTAGAAGACGACCAGCGCCGCCTTCTCCCCGCGAAGTGACGAGAGCCGCACGGACTGGCCGTGCTGGTCCTTCAGCTCGAAGTCCGGAGCGAGGTCGCCCACCGACAGTGTCATCAGGTCCCTCCTCGTCGCTGGCAGGATGTCCAGTGTGTCAGGACCGGCTGCCCCGCTGCTGCCCTCCGACGGCGAGCTCGGACTCGCCTCGTGGGAGCCGGCCGACCTTGCCGCCGCTCGTGCTTCCGGCGTGGGACGAGTTCCTCGCGATCGCCGCCGAGCTGGACCTGGACGGCCCGACCCGCCTCGACGGCTGGCAGGCCCGGCACGTCTGCGTGCACCTCGGCACCTGGCCGGGCAGCCGGTCCCTGCAGCGGATGCGCGAGGAGGCCGAGCAGGACGAGCTGGCCGCTGCCGACTGGGCCGACCACCGCGCGGCCACCTTCGACCAGGACTCGCACAACGAGGCCGTGCTCGAGGCCCGCCGCGGCGCTCCCCGGTCCGACGTACTAGCAGCGCTGCAGGAGTCCCGGGACGAGGTCGCGGCGTACTTCGCCAGCGGCGAGGCCGGCGAGCTCGGCCTGCGGCGGGTGCGCTCGGTCCTCGGCCCGCTCCCGCTGGGAACGCTGGTCGCGGCCGGCGCCTACGAGCTGGCGGTGCACACCCTGGACCTCGCGCCGGCCGGGTGCCCGGAAGCCGTCGCCGACCCTGCTCGTCGGCCGGGCTGGCGGCGCTCGTCGACACCACCGGCGGGCTGGCCGCCCGGTGCGACATCTCGGCCGGCGCCGGCTGCGTCTCGCCGGAGGGCGGCTGGGCCTTCTCCGCGGTGCCGGACGCCTGGACCACCCTCGAGCTGCCCGCCCTGCCGCCGGCCTGGCCGGTCGTCCAGGGCCGCGCCGCCGACCTGCTCGACGCCTCCGCCGGGCGGCGGGCCGTGCCGCCGATGCTGGCCCGGCGCGACCTGCGGCTGCACCACGTGACCGGCCTGCTGGCGCTCGCACCGATCGTCGAGGCCGTCCCCGGCCTGCCCGGCGGCAGTGCGCTGCGGGTCGGCCGTGCACAACGTGCGCGGGCTGAGCCGGCTGGTCCGGCGGATCCCCGGCGTACCGGGCTGAGGCGCTCAGCGGCTGGTGCGGCGGGTGACCAGCCGGGTGCCCGACCAGTCGTCGGCGGCGGAGATGCTGCTCGTCTGGTGCAGGCCCGCGGTGGGCGCAGCGTCACCGATGTCGCCGGGCTCGACGTGCCCGGGACGGCCGGCCTTCGGGGTCAGCAGCCAGACCACGCCACCGTCGTCCAGGGAGATCAGCGAGTCGACCAGTGCGTCGACCAGGTCGCCGTCGTCGTCGCGCCACCAGAGCAGCACCACGTCGACGACCTCTTCGTGGTCCTCGTCGACCAGCGCGTTGCCGGTGTGCGCCGCGACTGCCGCGCGCAGCGACTCGTCGCAGTCGTCGTCGTAGCCGAGCTCCTGCACGACCTGGCCGGGACGCAACCCCAGCCGTCCGGCCAGGCGATCCCCTCCCGCGTTGTCCGCGGTGGCAGTCACCCGGTGCCTCCCTCTCGTTCGTCCTTGCAGTCCTGGCGCCCGGCCAGGTGGCCGGGTTCTTGGCGCGTAGTCCACACGTCCCCGGGCCGGGACGCAAGCCGTTCCGCCGGACCCGCGATCAACCTTGAAGGAAGGACAGCCGGACCTGGCGCAGCGGGTTGTCGCCGTTGAGGTCGACCAGGCACACCGACTGCCAGGTACCCAGCGCCATCCGGCCCTCGACCACCGGCACGGAGGCGTACGGCGGGCACAGCGCCGGCAGGACGTGGTCCCGGCCGTGGCCGGGCGACCCGTGCCGGTGCCGCCAGCGGTCGTCCGCCGGCAGCAGCTCGCGCAGGGCCGCCAGCAGGTCGTCGTCGCTGCCCGCACCGGTCTCGAGGACGGCGAGACCCGCGGTGGCGTGCGGCACCCACACGTGCAGCAGGCCGTCGCCGGCGTCGATCGCCGCGAGGAACTGCTCGCACTCGCGGGTGAGGTCGTGCACGGCCTCACGGCTACCGGTCCTGACGTCGAGCACACGGCTGTCCATGGGCGGCAGTGTGCCCGGCGGCCGCCGTCAGCTGCGCGGCGCGTGCTCCACGACGGCGTCCGGGCCGGGGTACATCAGGGTCTCGTGGCCGTCCGGGTACCGCACGAGGTACGGCGGGTCACCCTCCGGGCCGCGCACCTCGACGATCTCCCCGATCTGGTCCCGTTGTCCCACGATGCGGCCATGGACGTGCAGGTGGTCACCGGCCGATGCGTGCATCGCCGACCTCCTCGGAATGGTCCGGCTGGGCGTTCCCTCAGGCCCTCAGCCTCGTCCCGTCGGCGTCGTTGCGGAAGGGGTTACCGGGGGGTAGGGATGCATCGGCCCCGCTCAGGTAGCACGATGTTCCCCTAGCCCCACCACGATGCGAAGGACACCCGTGACCTCACCGCAGGAGCGACCCCCCGCGATCATCAGCGACGGCCTGCCGAGCCAGCTGCCCGACATCGACCCCGCCGAGACCGCCGAGTGGCTCGAGTCGCTGGACGCGGTCGTCGATCACGCCGGCCGCAACCGGGCCCGGTACCTCATGCTCAGCCTGCTGCAGCGGGCCCGGGAGAAGCAGGTCGGGGTGCCCAGCCTGCGCAGCACCGACTACATCAACACGATCCCGCCCGAGAGCGAGCCGTGGTTCCCCGGCGACGAGCACGTCGAGCGGCGGATCCGCGCCTACACCCGGTGGAACGCGGCGATCATGGTGCACCGGGCCCAGCGCCCCGGCGTCGAGGTCGGCGGGCACATCTCGACGTACGCCTCGTCGGCGAGCCTGTACGAGGTCGGCTTCAACCACTTCTTCCGCGGCAAGGACCACCCCGGCGGCGGCGACCAGATCTTCTACCAGGGCCACGCCTCCCCCGGCATGTACGCCCGGGCGTTCCTCGAGGGCCGGCTGACCGAGCAGCAGCTCGACGGCTTCCGGCAGGAGCTCTCGCACCCGGGCGGCGGCCTGTCGTCGTACCCGCACCCGCGGCTGATGCCGGACTTCTGGGAGTTCCCGACCGTCTCGATGGGCCTCGGGCCGATCAACGCGATCTACCAGGCCCGGTTCAACCGCTACCTGCACAACCGCGGGATCAAGGACACCAGCCAGCAGCACGTCTGGGCCTTCCTCGGCGACGGCGAGATGGACGAGCCGGAGTCGCTCGGCGCGATCGGCCTGGCCGCCCGCGAGGAGCTGGACAACCTCACCTTCGTCATCAACTGCAACCTGCAGCGCCTCGACGGGCCGGTGCGCGGCAACGGGAAGATCATCCAGGAGCTCGAGTCGTTCTTCCGCGGCGCCGGCTGGAACGTCATCAAGGTGATCTGGGGCCGCGAGTGGGACGCGCTGCTCGCCAAGGACACCGACGGCGCGCTGGTCAACCTGATGAACACCACGCCCGACGGTGACTACCAGACCTACAAGGCCGAGGACGGCGCGTACGTCCGCGAGCACTTCTTCGGCCGCGACCCGCGGACCCGCGCGATGGTCGAGCACCTCTCCGACCGGGAGATCTGGGGCCTGTCCCGCGGCGGTCACGACTACCGCAAGATGTACGCCGCCTACAAGGCCGCGACCGAGCACACCGGCCAGCCGACCGTGATCCTGGCGAAGACCATCAAGGGCTGGACCCTCGGGTCGCACTTCGAGGGCCGCAACTCGACGCACCAGATGAAGAAGCTGAAGAAGGACGACCTGATCGGCTTCCGGGACCGGCTGTTCCTCGACATCCCCGACGAGGCGCTGGACGAGACGCTGCCGCCGTACTACCACCCGGGCAAGGACTCGCGCCGAGATGGAGTACATGCACGAGCGGCGCCTGGCCCTCGGTGGCTACCTGCCCGTCGCGCCGCTCGACGTCGGCGCCGCTGGTGCTGCCCGGCGACCCGGTCTACGACGTCATGAAGCGCGGCTCCGGCAAGCAGAAGGTCGCCACCACGATGGCGTTCGTCCGGCTGCTCAAGGAGCTGATGAAGGACAAGGAGATCGGCTGGCGGCTCGTGCCGATCATCCCCGACGAGGCCCGCACGTTCGGCATGGACTCGCTGTTCCCGACCGCGAAGATCTACTCGCCGCACGGGCAGCACTACACGTCGGTCGACCGCGACCTGGTGCTGTCGTACAAGGAGGACAAGGCCGGCGTCATCCTGCACGAGGGCATCAACGAGGCCGGGTCGACGGCGTCCTGGACGGCGGTCGGCTCGTCGTACGCGACGCACGGCATCCCGATGATCCCGATCTACATCTTCTACTCGATGTTCGGGTTCCAGCGGACCGGTGACGCGTTCTGGGCGGCCGGCGACCAGATGGTGCGCGGCTTCGTGCTCGGCGCCACCGCCGGCCGCACGACCCTCAACGGCGAGGGCCTGCAGCACGAGGACGGCCACTCGCCGCTGCTGGCATCGACCAACCCGGCGTGCGTGTCCTACGACCCGGCCTTCGGCTTCGAGGTCGCGCACATCGTGAAGGACGCGCTGCGCCGGATGTACGGCGACAAGCCGGAGGAGATCTTCTACTACCTCACGATCTACAACGAGCCGTACGCGCAGCCGGCCGAGCCGGAGGGCGCCGACATCGAGGGCATCCTGCGCGGCATCCACCGCTACTCCCCCGCCGCCGAGGGCGACGGCCCCAGGGCGCAGATCCTGGCGTCCGGCGTCTCGATGCAGTGGGCGCTGGAGGCGCAGCGGCTGCTGCAGGTCGACTGGAACGTCCAGGCCGACGTGTGGTCGGTGACGTCGTGGAACGAGCTGCGCCGCGACGGGCTGGCCATCGACGAGCACAACTTCATGAACCCGGACGGCGAGCAGCGCGTGCCCTACGTCACCAAGGCGCTCGACGGGGCACCCGGCCCGTTCATCGCGGTGTCGGACTTCATGCGCGCCGTGCAGGACCAGATCGCGCCGTGGGTGCCGGGCGAGTTCTCCTCGCTGGGCACCGACGGCTTCGGCCTGTCCGACACCCGCGGTGCGCTGCGGCGGCACTTCAAGGTCGACGCGGCGTCGATCGTCGTGAAGGTGCTCGGCGAGCTGGTGAAGCGTGGCGAGGTCAAGCCGGAGGCGACCCGCGAGGCGATCGACCGCTACCGGCTCAGCGACGTCAACGCGGCGCCGGTCGCCGAGGCGGAGGGCGGCGCGGAGTAGCCGGCACTCCGGACGGCTCGTCAGTGGGGCGTCCTAGCGTGGCGCCATGACCGACACGACACCTGACAAGCCGCTGCTCGACCTGACTGGTGCTCGTCGTCATGCTCGGGCCGCAGCCTCGACGCGCGACAAGTGGGCGCTGTTCTGGCTGCTGCTGGCATCCATCGTCGGCCAGTTCGTCCTGGACGGCCTCCAGCAGCTGACCTGGTGACCGCCTGTAGCCCTGATAGCGGTGCCGCTAGCAGGGCTACAGGTGGGGTGGAGCAGGGCCTGACCGCTCTGGGCCGGGTGGGCGTCGGTCAGGCGGCGAGGCCGGCGTGCATCTCCCAGACGAGCAGCTCGGCGCCCTCGGGGCCGGCCGTCACGAGCTGGCCCGCGCCGCCGGTGATGCGCGCGGCGTCACCGGTGCCCAGCGGTCCGGTGCCCTCGAGCTCGACCGAGCCGTCCGCGACGTACACGTGCACGAACGGCGCGTCCGGGATCGCGACCGACCCGCCGGGCGCCATCCGCGAGGCGAGCAGCGCGGCGTGCTGCTGGCTGATCGAGATCGCCGCCGCGTCCTTGTGCTGCGGCCGGCCGCTCGCGACGGGAACCAGCCCGCCGCGCAGCAGGGCGTCGTCGATCTCGAGCTGCTCGTAGCCCGGCTGGATGCCGTTCTCGTCGGGCAGCACCCACATCTGCACGAAGTGCACCGGGTCCTGGTGCTCGTCGCCGCCGGTCAGCCGCCAGCTGTCGTTCTTCTCGGAGTGCAGGATGCCGGTGCCCGCGCTCATCCGCTGGGCCAGCCCCGGGTAGATCAGGCCGTTGTGCCCCTGCGAGTCCTGGTGCACCAGCTGCCCGCGCAGCACCCAGGTGACGATCTCCATGTCCCGGTGCGGGTGGGTCTCGAAGCCGCTGCCGGGCGACACGACGTCGTCGTTGTTCACCAGCAGCAGCCCGAAGTGGGTGTTCTGGCGGTCGTAGTGGTGGCCGAACGAGAACGAGTGCTTGGAGTCCAGCCAGCCGATGTCGGTGGCGAACCGGTCGCCGGACCGGCGTACGTCGACCGACGGGGTCAGCAGTGCCATGGGATCCATCCTCCCGGACGAGTTAGTTGCTCACGCAACAGTCTGTCGTCACGACCCATTCCCGGTGTGCCGCCCCGCCCAGGCCAGCAGCTCGTCGACCGGCCGGGTGTTCACGACCCGCTCCGGCGGTACGCCGCACTCCTCGGCCCGCTCGCAGCCGTAGGGCTGCCAGTCCAGCTGTCCGGGCGCGTGCGCGTCGGTGTCGACCGAGAACAGGCAGCCGGTCTCGACCGCCAGGCTCAGCAGCCGGCGCGGCGGGTCCAGCCGCTCCGGGCGCGAGTTGATCTCGACGGCGACGCCGAACCGCTCGCAGGCGGCGAAGACCAGCTCGGCGTCGAACGACGACTCCCCGCGGGTGCCGCGACCCGCCGGTCACCAGCCGGCCGGTGCAGTGGCCGAGGACGTCGGTGTGCGGGTTCGCGACGGCGGTCACCATCCGCCGGGTCATGGCGTCGGCGTCCATCTTCAGCTTCGAGTGCACCGAGGCGACCACGACGTCGAGCCGGCCGAGCAGCTCGTCCTCCTGGTCCAGCGAGCCGTCGTCGAGGATGTCGACCTCGATGCCGGTGAGCAGCCGGAACGGCGCGAGCTGCTCGTTGACCTCGGCGACCACGTCGAGCTGCGCGCCGCAGCCGCTCGGGCGAGAGGCCGTTGGCCACGGTCAGCCGCGGCGAGTGGTCGGTGAGCACGACGTACTCGTGGCCGAGGTCGCGCGCGGTCCGCGCCATCTCCTCGATCGGGCTGCCGCCGTCGGACCAGTCGGAGTGGGTGTGCAGGTCGCCGCGCAGCAGCGCCCGCAGCGCGGCGCCGCCCGTCGGTCACCGGCCCGTCGGCCTCGGCCTCGAGCGTGGCGAGGTAGTCCGGCGACCCCCTGCGCCAGCGTCTGCTCGGCCACCTTCGCGGTCTTCGGGCCGACCCCCTTGAGCTCGGTGAGGGTGCCGGCCTGGGCGCGCTGCTCGACCTCGTCCGGCGACAGGGCGGCGAGCGCGTCGGCGGCGCCGCGGTAGGCCTTGACCCGGTAGGTCTCCTCGCGAGCGCGCTCGAGCAGGAACGCGATGCGGCGCAAGGCCTCCACGGGGTCGACTCGGTCCACACGGCGACCGTAGACGACACCGGGGCCACCGGCCCAGGAGGGCCCGCTTGTCGCCCTTGGACAACTAGGGTGATCCCGTGCCGAAGCGCTCCGCGGTCACCATCCGCCGCCTCGAGGCGAGCATGGGCGCGCTCGCGAGCGCGGCGATCGCGCGGATGGACGAGGTGCTGCCCTGGTACCGCGCCATGCCGGCGGAGAACCGGTCCTGGGTCAACCTGGTGGCGCAGGCCGGCGTCGCGGCGTTCGTCGACTGGTTCCGGCAGCCCGAGGCCCCGCAGGCCATCAGCGCCGACGTGTTCGGCACCGCCCCCCGCGAGCTGACCCGGTCGGTGACCCTGCAGCAGACCGTCGAGCTGGTCCGGGTCGTCATCGCCGTCGTCGAGGAGCAGATCGAGCAGATCGCCCCCGGCGACGAGGACGTCGTCCGCGAGGCGGTGCTGCGCTACTCCCGCGAGATCGCCTTCGCCGCCGCCCAGGTCTACGCCGAGGCCGCCGAGGCGCGTGGCGCCTGGGACGCCCGGCTGGAGTCGCTGGTCGTCGACGCCCTGCTCCGCGGCGAGGCCGACGACTCGCTGCGCTCCCGGGCCGCCGCCCTCGGCTGGGGCAGCCACGACTCGGTGGTCGTCGTGGTCGGCAACACGCCTGACGCCGAGCCTGAGGCCGTCGTCGACGAGATCCGGCGGGTGGCCCGGGCGGCACACCTCGACGTGCTCACCGGCGTCCAGGGCGACCGGCTGGTCGCGATCCTCGGCGGCGCACGTCGACCCGGTCCACACGACCCGCGCTGCTGGTGGCCCAGTTCGGGCCCGGCCCGGTCGTCGTCGGGCCGACCGTCCCCGACCTGCTCGCCGCCGGCGAGAGCGCGGCGGCGGCCGTGGCGGGGCTGCTCGCGGCGCCCGCCTGGCCGGACGCGCCCCGCCCGGTCCAGGCCGACGACCTGCTGCCCGAACGGGCGCTCGCCGGCGACGAGCTGGCCCGCGAGCGCCTGGTCCAGGAGATCTACCGGCCGCTGCAGTCGACCGGGACCGCCCTGGTCGAGACGCTGGCCGCCTTCCTCGAGCAGACCTCGTCGCTGGAGGCCACCGCCCGGGCCCTGTTCGTGCACCCCAACACCGTGCGCTACCGGCTGCGCCGGGTCACCGAGGTCTGCGGCTACGCGCCCGCGGACCCCCGGCAGGCCCTCGCCCTGCGGATGGCGCTGGCCCTGGGCCGGCTCGCCGACGCCCGGGCACCCGCACCGTCTTGTAGGAAACCTACAAAGGACCGGGCCCTACTTTCGTCCGCCTCCGCACCCCTCGCGTGACGCCACGGTCCGAAAGGCTGGGCAGGTGCTGGTCATCGTTGCTCCCGGTCAAGGCGCCCAGGCGCCCGGATTCCTCGCGCCCTGGCTCGAGCTGCCGCACTTCGAGGACCGGCTGCGCTGGCTGTCCGCCTGCGCCGGCCTCGACCTGGTGCACTACGGCACCGAGGCCGACGCCGACGACGATCCGCGACACCGCCGTCGCCCAGCCGCTGCTGGTGGCCGCCGGGCTGGTCGCGGCGCTGGAGCTCTTCCCGCACCCCGCCGACGCGTTCCACGTCGGTCGGCGCCGCCGCCGGGCACAGCGTCGGCGAGATCACCGCCGCCGCCGGCACCGGCGTGATCTCCGCCGAGCAGGCGATGGTCCTCGTCCGCGAGCGCGGCCGGGCGATGGCCGACGCCGCCGCCCGCAAGCCCACCGGCATGACCGCCGTGCTCGGCGGCGACCCGGACGAGGTCGCCGCCGCGCTCGACGAAGCACGGCCTCACCGCCGCCAACAACAACGGCGCCGGCCAGGTCGTCGCCGCCGGCACCCTCGAGCAGCTCGAGGCCTTCAAGGCCGACCCGCCGGAGAAGGCGCGGCTCGATCCCGCTCTCGGTCGCCGGCGCGTTCCACACCGAGCACATGGCGCCCGCCGTCGAGACCCTCGCGTCGCTACGCCAAGGCGGTCAGCGTGCACGACCCGCGCACCCGGCTGATCTCCAACCGCGACGGCTCGGTCGTGCAGCAGGGCCGCGACCGCTGGCCCGCATCGTCACCCAGGTCAGCAACCCGGTGCGCTGGGACCTGTGCATGCGCACCATGGGCGAGCTCGGCGTCACCGGCGTCATCGAGGTCCCGCCGGCCGGCACCCTGGCCGGCCTGGTCAAGCGGGCGCTGCCCGGCGTCGAGACCGTCGCGCTCAAGACCCCCGCCGACCTCGAGGCCGCCCGCGACCTCGTCGGCCCGCCACGGCAGCGCGGCACCGCAGGACGGCTCCCCGACCTGGCGGATGCTGGTCGCGCCGAGCAAGGGCACCTTCCGCGTCGTCGACCTGCCCGAGGGCACGCATGATCGAGCCCGGCACCGCGGTCGGCACGCTGGTCACCTCCCGCGACGAGCAGCCGGTCGTCGCGCCGCACGGCGGCACCGTCGTCGAGTGGCTCGTCGAGGACGGCGACCCGGTCGCCCCCGGCCAGCCGCTCGTCCGGCTGCACCCCCAGTCCAACGAGGCGGTGCACTGACATGGGCCCGATCCGCACCCAAGCGGCGCCGCAGTACGCCCGCATCCTCGGCGTCGGCGGCTACCGGCCCGTCCCGGGTCGTCACCAACGACGAGATCTGCGAGCGCATCGACTCCTCCGACGAGTGGATCCGCGAGCGCTCCGGCATCGTCACCCGCCGCTGCGCCGCGCCGGACGAGACGCGTCGTCGACATGCCGTCGCGGCCGCCGGCAAGGCGATCGCCGCAGGCCGGCATCCGGCGCCGACCAGATCGGCGCGCGTCCTGGTCGCCACCGTCACCCACCCGCTGCAGACCCCGTCGGCCGCGGTCGCCGTCGCCGACCGCCTCGGCGCCACCGACGCCGCCGCCTTCGACATCTCCGCCGGCGTGCGCGGGCTTCTGCTACGGCGTCGCGCTGGCCAACGACATGGTCCGCGGCGGCAGCGCCGAGTACGTCCTGGTCATCGGCTGCGAGAAGCTGTCCGACTTCACCGACCCCTACGACCGCTCCACCGCGTTCATCTTCGGCGACGGCGCCGGCGCGGTCGTGATCGGCCCGTCCGACGAGCCCGGGCATCGGCCCGACGGTCTGGGGCTCGGACGGCTCGCAGTACGACGCCATCACGCAGGCCGTCCTGGATCGACGTGCGCGACCACGACGTCGACTTCCCGCACCTGAGATGAAGGGCCAGGCGGTCTTCCGCTGGGCGGTCTGGCAGATGGCGCCGGTCGCGCACCAGGCGCTCGAGGCCGCCGGCGTGGCGCCCGACGACCTCGACGCGTTCATCCCGCACCAGGCCAACATGCGCATCACCGACGCCATGATCAAGCAGATGAAGCTGCCCGCGCACGTGCCGGTGGCCCGCGACATCGCCGAGACCGGCAACACCTCGGCCGCCTCGATCCCGCTCGCGATGGAGCGCATGCTCGAGAGCGGCGAGGCCAAGAGCGGCGGCACGGCACTGCTGATCGGCTTCGGCGCCGGCCTCGTCTACGCCGCGCAGGTCGTCATCCTGCCCTGATCCACCCACGCTTCCCGCGCGACCGCGCGGGCATGAATCCCACCACAGTCCGACCGAACAGAGGAGCTGGAACCACATGGCCGCAAGCGAGCAGGAGATCCTCGCGGGTCTCGCCGAGATCGTGAACGAGGAGACAGGCATCCCCACCGGTGACGTCCAGCCGGAGAAGTCCTTCACCGACGACCTCGACATCGACTCGCTGTCGATGATGACCATCGTCGTCAACGCCGAGGAGAAGTTCGGCGTCCGCATCCCCGACGACGACGTCAAGGATCTCAGCACCGTCGGCGACGCCGTCTCCTACATCGCGAAGGCGAGTGCCTGATCCCACGAAATCGCTCGTTCCTCGCGATCCCGCGGGGTCCCCGAAAGAGAGATTGCAATGACTGACTCCCGACTGACCGACTCCCAGCGCGTGGTGGTCACCGGCCTCGGCGCGACGACGCCGCTCGGTGGCGACGTCGCATCGACCTGGGCGGCCATGCTGGCCGGCCAGTCCGGGGTGAAGGTCCTGACCGAGGACTGGGTCGACATGCTGCCGGTGCACATCGCTGCGCCGGTGGCGGTCGACCCGTCCGAGGTCCTGCCGCGGCCGCTGATCAAGCGGTCCGACCGGTCCGGCCAGTTCGCGATCATCGCGGCCCGGGAGGCGTGGGCGGACGCCGGCGCACCCGAGCTCGAGCCGGAGCGCATCGGCGTCGTCATCGCGTCCGGCATCGGCGGCGTCACGACGCTGCTCGACGCCTACGACACGCTCAAGGAGCGCGGTGCCCGCCGGGTGCTGCCGATGACCGTGCCGATGCTGATGCCGAACGGCCCGGCCGCGCTGGTCGGGCTCGAGCTGGCCGCCCGGGCCGGCGTGCACACGCCGGTCAGCGCCTGCTCCAGCGGCGCCGAGGCGATCGCCTACGCCGTCGACATGATCCGCACCGGGCGGGCCGACATCGTCGCCGCCGGCGGCACCGAGGCGGCCATCCACCCGCTGCCGCTCGCCGGCTTCGCCGCCATGCAGGCGCTGTCCACCCGCAACGACGAGCCCGAGCGGGCCTCGCGGCCGTACGACAAGGGCCGGGACGGCTTCGTCCTCGGCGAGGGCGCCGGAGTCCTCGTGCTCGAGACCCTCGAGCACGCGCGGGCCCGCGGCGCCACGCATCTACGGCGAGATCGCCGGCGCCGGCATCACCTCCGACGCGCACCACATCGCCCAGCCCGACCCGGTCGGGGCCGGCGCCACCCGCGCCATGGGCATGGCGCTGAAGGCTGCCGGCGCCACGGCGTCCGACGTCGTCCACATCAACGCCCACGCCACCTCGACGCCGGTCGGCGACGTCGCCGAGGCCGAGGCCATCCGCAACGCGCTCGGCGACGCCGTCGACGGCGTCTGCGTCTCCGGCACCAAGTCGATGACCGGTCACCTGCTCGGCGCCGCCGGCGCCGTCGAGTCGATCGCCACCCTGCTGGCGCTACGGGACCGCAAGGCTCCCGCGACCACCAACCTCGAGGACCCGGACGACGACGTGCACCTCGACGTCGTCCGCGGCGAGCCACGGGCGCTGCCCGACGGCGAGCTGCTGGCCCTCAACAACTCGTTCGGCTTCGGCGGCCACAACGTCGCCCTCGCCGTCAGGAGCGTGTAGATGACCGCCACCGCGTCCGGCCCGGCCAAGGTCGTGGTCGACAAGGCTGACGACCCGCGCAACCCGCTGACCCGCCTCGGGCAGCTCTTCGACGACGGCACCGTCGAGCTGCATCACCCCGGAGGACGACTCCGGCATGCTCGCCGCGATCGGCCGGATCGAGGGCGCCACCGCGGTGGCGTTCTGCTCCGACGCGACGATCCAGGGCGGCGCGATGGGCGAGGCCGGCTGCCAGGCGATCCTCGCCGCCTACGCGCGCGCGCTCGGCGGAGGGCTGCCCGGTCATCGGGCTCTGGCACTCCGGCGGCGCGCGACTGCGCGAGGGCGTCGTGTCCCTGCACGCGGTCGGCGAGGTCTTCGCGATCATGACCCGCGCGTCCGGCAAGGTGCCGCAGATCTCGGTCGTGCTCGGCCCGGCCGCCGGTGGCGCCGCCTACGGCCCGGCGCTGACCGACGTCGTGATCCTCGGACCGGAAGGCCGGGTGTTCGTCACCGGCCCCGACGTGGTCCGCTCGGTCACCGGCGAGGACGTCGACGCGCTGCGCCTCGGCGGGCCCGAGCCGCACGGACGTCGCTCCGGCGTCGTGCACGTCGTCGCCCCCACCCAGGACGACGCGTACGGCGAGGCACGCCGCCTGGCAGCCCTGCTGGGCGACCAGCGCGAGCTGGGCCCGGTCGAGGACACCGACCTGTCGGCGTTCCTGCCGGAGTCGGCCAAGCGCGCCTACGACGTGCACCCGATCGTCGAGCACCTGCTGGACGAGGGCACTGCTCTCGAGCTGCACGCCAAGTGGGCACCGAACGTCACGACGACGCTCGGCCGCCTCGGCGGGCGCACGGTCGGCGTCATCGCGAACAACCCGCTGCGTCTCGGTGGCTGCCTCGACTCGTCGTCGGCCGAGAAGGCCGCGCGGTTCGTGCGGATGTGCGACGCGTTCGGCGTACCGCTCGTCGTCGTCGTCGACGTGCCCGGCTACCTGCCCGGCGTCGGACAGGAGTGGGACGGCGTGGTCCGCCGCGGCGCCAAGCTGCTGCACGCGTTCGCCGAGGCCACCGTGCCGCGGGTGACGCTGGTGACCCGCAAGGCGTACGGCGGCGCGTACATCGCGATGAACTCCCGCTCGCTCGGCGCCACCCGGGTGTTCGCCTGGCCGGGCGCCGAGGTCGCCGTGATGGGTGCGGTGGCCGCGGTGCGCATCCTGCACCGGCGCCGGCTGGCCGAGGTGCCGGCCGACGTCCGCGGCGAGGTGGAGCAGGAGCTCGCGGTCGAGCACGAGAAGCTGGCCGGCGGGCTCGCACCGCGCGCAGGAGATCGGCGTCGTCGACGAGATCGTCGAGCCGGCCCAGACCCGGTCGGCGCTCGCGGCCGCGATCGCCGCGGCCCCCGCCACCCGGGGCCAGCACGGCAACATCCCTCTGTAGCAAACACCACCTTCACTTCGGCGCTTCGCGGCGGACGACAAGGTCTGCCACGACGGGCAGGTGGTCCGAGGCGACCGTCTCGACGACGCGCGACGTGACGACCCTCACCTCGGTGGAGGCCGTCACGTAGTCGATCCGCTTCGTCGGCGTGATCGCCGGGTACGTCAGCCCGGTCTGGTCAGCAGGTGCCGCGGACCACGAGTCGGTGAGAACCGGCCACAGCGGTGCGAGCTCCGGGGCGTCCGGCGTCGCGTTGAGGTCGCCGACGAGGACGCGCGCCTCACCCGCGTCCTCGGCGAGGATGTCGAGGGTCTCGTCCACCTGGGTCTGCCGCACCGACGGGTCGGCCCGGTAGTCGAGATGCGTCGTGTAGACGTGAACCCGCGCGCCGTGCTTCTCGATCACGACCTCGGGGAACCCCGGCGCCGGGGCCGGCGTCGGGTTGGGCACGACTGTGGAGAGCCTGGTCAGCAGATGGTTCTCCGCCGACACGATCCGCCACCGGGACAGCACCGCCACGCCGTACTCCCGGCGCGGCTCCCCCTGCGCGATCGGGTCGAGGGAGTAGATCGGTGCGAAGAAGACGCGCATGCCCAGCCGGTCCGCGAGCTCGCGGGCCGTGTCGGCCCACTCGCTGCGGGCGCTCCAGTGCACGTCGACCTCCTGCAGCCCGACGACGTCGGCGTGCAGCTGACGGATCGCTGACGCCGTCCGGTCCAGGTCGTAGACCGCGTCCTCTCCGGCGCCGGCATGGATGTTGTACGTCGCGACCCGGAGCGGCACGTCCCGCGGCCCCGGGTGCGGGGCCGCGACGGCGGGGGTGACGGCCGTACCGGCCAGCAGGACGAGCCGAGGCCAGGCAGCTCGTGAGGGCGCCGACGCGGCCGGCCCTCACCAGGTCAGCCCGGAGCCGAACGGGTACAGCACCTGCGACGGGTCGGCCTTGGTCGGTACGTCGACCGGCAGCTTGCCGCTCGGCGAGACCTCACCGAACAGCACCTTGGTCAGCGACTCCAGAGCGATGTCCTTGTAGGAGTACGTCGCGACGTACGTCGGGACGTCCGGGAACTCGGCGATGTCGTACGGGTTGCGGACCGCGGCGACCACGACGGGCGTCCCGCTGTCCTGCAGTGCCCGCACCAGCGCGGCCTGGCCCGAGGACGTCGCCGCGTTCATCGTCAGCACCACGGCGACGTCGCTGGTCTTGGCCTGGGCGACCGCGTTGTCGATCTCGGCCTGGGTCGGGTTGGTGCCCGTCGCTGCGATCTTGGCAGTCGCGCCGCGGCGGCTGATGTCGTCGGCCAGCGTCTGCTTGGTCGCGACTCCGTAGCCCGTGACGAGCACGTCCTGGCCGGCGGCGGTCATCGGCAACGTGCTCGCGTCGTTCGCGAGAACCGTCGGCGACTCGTCGGTCACCTCTTGCGCCCGCGCCAGGTGCGCCGGTGTGCCGACCGTGGCCATCACGGCTTCGGGGTCGACGTACGGGTCGTGGACGACCCCGTTGCGCCACTTGAGGTCCAGCACCCGGCGCAGCGACTCGTCGAGTCGCTTCTGGGTCAGCTCGCCGGAGGCGACGGCGTCCAGGACGCCCTTGTACGCCACCGCCATGTTCGGGCGGGTTGAGCAGCACGTCGACGCCCGCCTTGAGCGCCAGCACGGGCACCCGGTCGTCGCCGTACTTCTCGCGGACGCCCGCCATCCCGAGCGAGTCGGTGACGACGACGCCGTCGTAGCCCATCTCACCGCGCAGGACGCCGGTGATGATCGGCTTGGACAGGGTGGCCGGGTCGCCGGACGGGTCGAGCGCGGGCACCTGGATGTGCGCGGTCATGATCGTGTCGATCCCCGCGTCGATCGCGGCCTGGAACGGCGGCTTGTCGATCGTCTCCCACTCCTGCCGCGTGTGGGTGATGACCGGGAATCCGTAGTGGCTGTCGGTCGCGGTGTCGCCGTGCCCGGGGAAGTGCTTCGCGGTGGACGAGATGCCGGCGTCGTCCTCGTACCCGCGGACCTGCGCTGCCGTCAGCGCGGCGACCAGGTCGGGGTCGCTGCCGAAGGACCGGACGCCGATCACCGGGTTGGCCGGGTTGACGTTGACGTCCGCCACCGGCGCGAAGTTCTGCGTGATGCCCATCGCCGCGAGCTCGGTGCCCTGGATGGCCGCGAGGTCGCGGGTGCCGCTGCACGTCGCGGGTCGCGCCGAGGGCCATCGCGCCGGGGGTCTGGGTGGCCGGCTCGAGCACCCGGGCGACCAGGCCGCCCTCCTGGTCGATGGAGATCAGCTGCGGCACCTTGGCGCCGGTGGACGTCGACACCTGCTGGATGCCGTTGGACAGGCCCGCGGCCTGCTTCGGGTTGTCCACGCTGTGCGTCCAGGCGAAGTAGAGGACCCCGCCGAGGTGGTACTTCTCGATGATCTCGCGCGGCGTCCCCAGCCCGAACTCCGCGACGTTGTTGGCGTCGTACGAGTCGACGGTGTTGCCGTAGACGTGGGTCGAGAACAGCTGCCCGACCTTCTCCTCGACGCTCATCTCCTTGATCGTCTCGGCGATCCAGCGGCCCTTCGGGGTCCGGCGGCGGAGGCGGCTTCGGGTGGGACACCGGAGGCCCTGACCTCGGCGCCGTGTCCGCGGCGGTGGCAGGTGTCGCGACGGCACCGAGGACCAGCGCGGCAGCCGCGACCAGCGCGGCGGCCTCTCGGCGGCGTGGGTGTCCTGGGCGGCGGACTGCGGGGCGGGCGTGGGAGAGGGACGTCACCGGGGGCCTCCGAGGGCCGTAGGAGATAACTTCCGAACTATCGGGACATTTCGGAAGTTACTGCCAATACGGTCGCCCGGGTCAACGGTTGATCACGCTGACGTGATCAACGCTTGCTGGGTGCGGCAGCTCACCGCACCCAGCGACTGGTGATCACGCTGACGTGATCATCTCGTGAACGGCGGGGGTCAGACCACCTGGTGCAGCCAGCGGACGGGCGCGCCGTCACCGGCGTACCGGAAGGTCTCGAGCTCGTCGTCCCAGGCCTTGCCGAGCAGCGCCTGCATCTCCTCGACGACCGTGGTGGCCGGGTCGGTCGGCCGCCCGGGCCAGGGCGGCGCGCAGCCGGTCCTCGCGGACCAGGATGTCGCCGTGGACGCCGGTGGTGGCGTGGAACAGGCCGAGCGTGGGCGTGGCGGACCACCGCTCCCCCTCGGCGCCCGCGCTGGGCTCCTCGGTGACCTCGAAGCGCAGGTGCATCCAGTCGCGCAGGGCGGAGGCGAGGCGGGCACCGCTGCCGGCCTCGGCCTGCCAGGACAGCTCGGCGCGCACGGTGCCCGGCGCGGCCGGCTGCGGGGTCCAGTCGAGGGTCACGCGCACGCCGAGAACACCGCCGACGGCCCACTCGATGTGCGGGCACAACGCAGGCGGTGCGGAATGGACGTAGACAACGCCACGAGTCGCCACGAGTACCTCCCTTGCTCGACGCGAGGTGCGCCTTCCCCAGCGGCCTCGAGCGAGCGGGACGGGTCCCGCGCGACGTTCTCTCCGGCATGATGCCACAGGCGTCACTTCCGCACCAGGAGGGCTACTCCGAACGGCCGAGTCCGGGTCGCTGTCAGGTCGAGGCCGCATCCCCCTGTAGTCCGAGCCGGGTCGCGCCGATAGAACCCCTGCAGGCTCCGAGCCGCGACGAGAGGCGATCCGTGCACAACCCCGAGCTGCTCATGGCAGAGGCGTACGACGAAGGTGTCGTGTCGGAGGTGATCCGCCCTGCGGCGATCATCCCCGAGGAGTCGGCCCGCGCCGTGCTGGTCGAGCTCGCCCTCCGCGACGTGCAGAACGGCGGGGTCTGGCAGTCGGAGCCCTCGCTGTGGAGCCGCTACGACCGGTCCTGGGAGAGCTACGGGGTCCCCGGGGGCGCCGAGCTCATCGGCACCATCCAGGTCGCCTACGGCACCCCGACCCGCTACGAGATCACGATCTACCGCGTCACCGTCACCCGGTTCGGCACCGATCAGGGCTGGACGGTCACGTCGCTGTGCGACGAGGCGCTCGACTTCGGCGACCTCGACCTGACCAGGTGCCCGCGCGCCACGCTCGGCGCGCCGCCGAAGCCGTTCCGGTTCGCCGAGCCGCCGGCCCGGCCGCAGACCTAGGGGCCTGACGACCACCGTGACGGTCGTGCTGGCCTGCTCCTCCACGGCCGCACCGTCGACGCAGGTGTACGACGACACCCCGATGCTCACGGTGTAGCTGCCCGGCTCGGCCCAGGTGTGGGTCGCGCGGTAGGAACCGCTGGTCGGGTCCGCCGGCGGGCCGGCAGCCGTGCAGCGGCCCTGGGCGAGCGAGCTCGTCCCGACGCCGTCGCCCCAGTCCTCGGTGGACCCGCTGAAGGCGCCCTTGCCGTCCTGGTAGTCCACCACGAGCTCGGCCGGCTGCCCGGCCTGCGACGCCGTGGGGGCGTCGACCTGCAGGGTGAGCGGTGCGATGACCGCCCGGCTCGTCGGCAGCCGAGCCGTCGGCTGGGACGCGGTCGGTGGCGACGTCGTCCTCGCCGGAACCGCCGAGGGCCAGCCAGCCGGCACCCGCGACGGCGAGGACCAGGCCCAGCGCGACGCCCAGCTGCACCGCGCGGCGCAGGCGGGTCCGGCCGGACGAGGCCGCGGGAACGGCTCTCGGACCCGAGGATCACCGGACGATCGACGGCCGGCCGGTCGGGAGCCCCGGAGACGACGATCTCGGGCGCCTCGACGAGCTGCGGCGCCCGCGTGGTGTCCTGCGTGTCCATGCTCCCTCTTCCTGCGGCTGGCGAGTGCCAGGCTAGGGCGAGGGTGTAACAGTGCGTGGCCGATCGACGAAATCGGGCGGTTCGGTGTTCAGCAGGCGGTCACCCTGCGCAGTCGGCCGGCGGACCAGTCAGACCGGTCAGAGCGACGCGACCCGCGGCCGGAGGTCGACCCGGGGCTCGGGCGGGCAGCAGGTGACGATGTCGGCCACCGACGCGGTGACGTGCAGGCGACGGGTCAGCTGCATCAGGTCGAGCACCCGCAGCACGGCGTCGTGGTCGGCGACGAAGTGCACCTGACCACCGAGCAGGCCCTGCCGGTGGTAGACCCGCAGCAGGCTGCCGACCCCGGTGGAGTCGATGAACGTGACGCCGCGCAGGTCGACCACGAGGCTGTCGACGCCGCGGTTCAGCAGGCCGAGCAGGATGTCGCGCATCGTCGACGCCGTGGCGACGTCGAGCTCACCGGTGACGCCGACGACCGTGTGCGGGCCGACGACGTGCGGGTCGAGAAGACTGATCATCTGTGCCCCCACGTGGGTCTACGGCGGGGTGCCGAGGACGCCAGCTGCTTCAGCGCCGCCCCGAGGGTAGCCCGGCAAGTCGCCTGGCGGAAGACGCCAATACGACGAAATCCGCAGCAGGCGTAATCCTTTGCCCGGCTTGACTCTCACCGCGTCCGGGAGTGGTCCGGGCGCGCTCCCACGACGATATCCGCAGTCGCTCTGCAGGGTCAGTTGCGGCGGTTCATTTGCGGGGACGATCGTTGCGCCGTCGAGCACCTGCGCCTCGCCGAACGGGTCGTCGATGCTGCGGTAGCCGGTCCCGATCTTGCCCACCGGCCGCAACGACGCCCGCCGCTGGGCGTGCCCGCCGTCCAGCCAGTCGTCGTACGGGTCGCCGGTCACCTCCTCGAGCAGCCGTACGTCGGCGGCCACCTGCGGCAGCAGCGCCTCCCGCTGGCCGCGCTGCAGCGGCCGGCGCAGGTTCTGCTCCCGCTGCAGGTGCCGCGACAGCCAGTCGGCGACCGGCCGCCAGGCCGGCGAGAGCCGCCCGTGACCGGCTCGGGACCCGACCCGCAGCGCACCGGAGATGAGCCGGTTGCGCCGGCTGTCGGTGACGTGGGTCGTGACGTTCTCGGCCGGGATCTCGTCGACCGCGCCGGTCTCCACGCCGAGGAAGCCGAAGATCACGTCCAGCGCCTCGACCGGGCGCTCGCGCAGGTCGCGGTAGCGCAGCACCAGCACCTGCTCCCGCGGCACGACCTGGTAGAGCCGCTGCAGCTGCTCGCCGTACCGGCCGAGCTCGAGGTAGCGCCAGAACGGCGCCCAGCCCCGGGCCGCCCGCCGGTCCTCCAGCGCGCAGGCCTGCAGGAAGTCGCCCTCGGGCTCGAGGCCGGCCGACCACAGATGCGTCCAGTTGGAGTGCGCCCGGTCGATCGGGTCGCGCAGCAGCGCGATCATGCGCGCGTCCGGGACGGCGTCCAGGATGCGCTTCTGCGCCTCGTGGTCGTGCAGGTAGAACGGCGTCGACTCGCCGCGCAGGGTGCCCTCGGGCGCCTGGTCGAACAGCGCCTCGTAGTCCTTGCGCTGCCAGACGTACTCGCGGAACGTCTTCGCGTCGCCGGGGCCGCCACCGGTCGGCGGCGGGCCGTCGGTCAGGAAGTGCTTGGGCTCCTTGACCCGCGACATGAACAGCTGCGGGTGCCGGGCCAGGGCGACGTGCAGGGCCGTGGTGCCCGACTTGGGGGCGCCGATGACGAAGAAGTCGGGGAGGGCTGGGGTCCATCAGGGCGCCCCTCACGAGCACCGTGCGCAGGTCGTGCGCACCGTCGGGCCGGGTCACCTCGACGTAGAACCGGGTGCTGCCGTCAGCGAGGCTGACGAAGCTGACGTAGCGCAGGCCGCCCAGGCCGTCGGGCGAGACTGCCGACCGGCCCGCCGCCCACGGCGGTCAGCTGGCCGGGGCCGTCGAGCGGTCGCCAGGCCGGTCCGCTCCTCCCAGTTCTGCTCCGCGGTGGCGCGCCCGTCGTACGCAGGCGAGCGGTCGTGGCCCGTCGAGCGGACGGCAGCTGACCCGCACGCCGCGGGCGTCCCACTCCCCGGCCGGCCGGCGAGCGCGGTGCCGTGCCAGGTCCACGAGACGCCGTCGTCACTGGTCGCGTACTCGGTGGTCATCCGGTCGGTCGCCTCGGGTCGTCCAGCGGGTGGCAGGAGGCCCACGCGTGCCAGCGGCCGTCGTGCCGGACGATGCACCGGGTCCTTCACGGCGAGCAGGTCGCTGCCGGGCATCACGGTGACGGCGCTCGGCGCGTGGCCAGCCCTTCCGGGGTGCTCGGCCTCGAGCAGGACGACCCGCCAGTGCTTGGTCCCCGGCGTGGCGACGCTGACGTACAGCCGCCAGCGGCCGTCGTCGGTGCGGACGAGCGCAGGCCGCTCCAGCGACTCGGCGCCGAGGGCGTCCTTGCCGATCGTCGCGACGGTCGTGAAACGCACGCCGTCGGCGGAGCGGGCGACGACGTTGCGTAGCCACGGCCCTGACCGACGGGACGGCGCAGCCGGTAGGCGAGGTAGATGTCCTCCCCCACGCGCAGGGCGGACGGGCCTCCCGCCCACGACCCCGGGCCGCCGGGTTCCTCGGGAGCGACCACCACAACGGCGGTGGCGATGTCCTCGAACGGGTGGTCGGCAGCGGTCGGCCGGTCGACGGTCGTGCTTGCGCTCATAACCGCACCCTATTTCACTTGAAGTCAGTGGACAAACAGGTGAACACGAACGGATCGCGATCGGCCGATTCGACCGCAGTGCGGTGGCTTTGTCCGGTCACCCCCGCTAGATTTCTGCTGCATGACGAGCGGTTCCGGGACCGACGAAGCGGCGGAGAGCTCCGACCCGTCTCCGACCAGCCCGATCGGCGCACCGCTGGTGGTGATGGAGAAGGTCAACAAGTACTTCGGCGACGCTGCACGTCCTGCAGCGACATCGACCTCACCGTCGACCGCGGCGAGGTCGTCGTCGTCATCGGGCCCTCCGGCTCGGGCAAGTCGACGCTGTGCCGCGCCATCAACCGGCTCGAGCCGATCGACTCCGGCACGATCACTGCTCGACGGCGAGCCGCTGCCGGAGGAGGGCAAGGCGCTGGCCCGGCTGCGCTGCCGACGTCGGCATGGTCTTCCAGTCGTTCAACCTGTTCGCCCACAAGACCGTGCTGGACAACGTCACGCTCGGGCCGATCAAGGTGCGCAGGCGTCAGCCGGGCCGACGCCGAGAAGCGCGGGCGTGAGCTGCTCGAGCGGGTCGGGCATCGCCGACCAGGCCGAGCAAGATGCCGGCCCAGCTCTCCGGCGGCCAGCAGCAGCGGGTCGCGATCGCCCGGGCGCTGGCGATGGACCCGAAGGTCATGCTCTTCGACGAGCCGACCTCGGCGCTCGACCCCGAGATGATCAACGAGGTGCTCGACGTGATGATCGCAGCTCGCCCGCGACGGCATGACGATGTCGTCGTCACCCACGAGATGGGCTTCGCCCGGCGCGGCCGCGAACCGGGTCGTGTTCATGGACCGACGGCCGCATCGTCGAGGAGGCCGACCCCGACGACGTTCTTCACCGCGCCGCAGAGCGAGCGCGGCAAGGACTTCCTGTCCAAGATCCTCAGCCATTGATGCACTAGGAAAGGACTCACCCATGTCCGTACGACGACTGGAGGGCGCTCGCCGACCGCGGCCGCCCTCACCCTCGCCCTCGCCGCGTGCGGCGGTGACGACGACGCCGCGACGACCGCGCCGAGGACGACGCGCAGTTCGAGGCCGGCACGACGATGGCCAAGCATCGCCGACACAGGGCACGATCACGGTCGGCACGAAGTTCGACCAGCCGCTGTTCGGGCTGCGGGCCCGAGCGGCGAGCCGGAGGGCTTCGACGTCGAGATCGGCAAGCTGATCGCGGCCAAGCTGGGCATCGCCGACGACAAGATCAAGTGGGTCGAGACGGTGTCGGCGAACCGCGAGCCGTTCATCCAGGACGGCAAGGTCGACATCGTCGTGGCGACCTACACGATCAACGACGACCGCAAGGAGTCGTCGACTTCGCCGGGCCGTACTTCGTCGCCGGCCAGGCCATCATGGTCAAGGAAGACAACACCGACATCAACGGGCCGGACGACCTCGCCGGCAAGACGGTCTGCTCGGTGGAGGGCTCCACGCCGGCCGAGAACATCGAGGAGAACTACCCCGACGTCAAGCTCGAGCTGACCGACGCGCTACAGCAACTGCCTCGAGCCGCTGCGCAACGACCAGGTCGACGCCGTCACCACGGACAACGTCATCCTCGCCGGCTTCGTCGACCAGAACGAGGGCGACTTCAAGCTCGTCGGGGAGCCGTTCACCGAGGAGCCGTACGGCATCGGCCTGAAGAAGGACGACACGGCCTTCCGCACCTTCATCAACGACGTGCTCGAGGAGTCGTTCGAGGACGGCTCCTGGGCGGACGCCTGGGAGGCCACGCCGGCGAGGTCCTGGAGACACCGGAGCCGCCGACGGTCGACCGGTACTGAGAGCAGGGCACGACGGGGTGGGCCACCGTGCGAGCGGTCGCCCACCCCGCGTCCGTCGAGGGTGAGGAGGTGAGCGCGTGGACGCGCTGCTGGACAACCTGCCGCTGCTGCGCGACGGCTTCCGGACGACCCTGCGCCTCACGCTGGTCTCCGGGGCGTTCGCGCTGGTGCTCGGCACGTTGCTCGGCGCCTTCCGGGTCTCGCCGGTGCCGACCCTGCGCGGCTTCGGCACGGTCTACGTGGAGCTGGCCCGCAACACCCCGCTGACCCTGGTCTTCTTCTTCTTCGTCTTCGCGCTCCGCAGCTCGGGCATCATGCTGCCGTTCGACGCCGTCCGCCTTCGTCGCGCTGTCGTTGTACACGGCGGCCTTCGTCTGCGAGGCGGTCCGCTCCGGCATCAACAGCGTCGGAGTCGGGCAGGCCGAGGCCGCCCGCGCGATCGGGCTGACGTTCACCCAGACGCTGGGCCAGGTCGTGCTGCCGCAGGCCCTGCGCACCGTCGTCCCGCCGCTGATCAACGTCTTCATCGCGCTCACCAAGAACACGTCGGTCGCGGTCGGCTTCTTCGTCACCGAGCTGATGGCCGTCGGCATCCGGCTGACCACCGACAACCCGGCCGACGTCGTCGTGATCCTGCTCGGGATCGCCGTCTTCTACCTCCTCATCACCATCCCGGCCGGGCATCCTGGCCGGCCGGCTCGAGCGCAAGGTGGCGTTCGCCCGATGAGCGTCGTGCTCTTCGACACCCCCGGTCCGCGGGCCCGCCGACGGACGCGGTGTGGTCGGTCGTCGCCGGTGCGGTGCTGCTGGCCCTGCTGGTGCTGGCAGGTCTCCGGCTCGCGTCCAACGGCATCTTCGACGCCGACCGGTGGGACATCTTCACCGAGGACACCGAGGCGCTCAGGGCGTCTGGTGCGGCGCGGGATGGGCGCCACGCTGCGCGCGGCAGCAGTCGCGGCAGCCCTGGCCTTCACGCTCGGGCCACTGCTCGCCGTCGCACGGATGTCCGAGAACCGATGGGTCCGCATCCCCGCGGTGGTGTGGATCGAGTTGTTCCGCGGCCTGCCCGTCATCCTGCTGATGTTCTTCTCCTCGCTCGCCCTCGACTCTCGATCTTCCGCGCCGGTCGTGCTCGGCCTGGTGCTCTACAACACCGCGGTCATCGCCGAGATCCTCCGCGCCGGCATCACCTCGCTGCCCGCCGGGCAGCGCGAGTCGGCGCTGGCGATCGGTCTGACGCCGGGTCAGACGTTGCGGTTGATCCTGCATGCCGCAGGCCGTGCGCCGGATGCTGCCGTCACTGGTCAGCCAGCTCGTGGTGCTGCTCAAGGACACGTCGCTCGGCTACATCGTCGGGTACGTCGAGCTGCTCCGCGTCAACCGCGAGCTGCGCGACTTCTTCGGCAGCCGCTACATCTTCTCGCTGTTCATCGTGACGGCGGCGCTCTACCTCGCGGTGAACTTCACCCTGTCCCGGGTCGCGGTCTACCTCGAACGACGCGGCACGACCAAGGCAGCCGGCGGGGTGGCACCGCTGGAGGCCGCGGGTGACATGGCGACCGGCCGAGCGGTCGACTGCCGCTCAGCGTCAGCTCGGCCCTGCCAGCCGGGTGATCCCGGCGTCCATCACCCGGCGTACGTCCTTGGCCCGCCGCTGCCGCGCGCGAAGCGAGAGCGGCACCTCCTGCCCCTCCCGGCGCTGTTCGATCTCGCGCACCAGCTCGGGAGCAACCCCGAGTCCGGCCAGCCTCGGCAGCGCCTCGGTCTTGGTGATCAGGCGCCCGTCGGTGAGGGTCGCCTCAGCCCGAGCCAGGGTGAACAGCCCGATGTCGACGTAGACGTCCTGCAGCCAGAGATGCGGCTTGGCCACGGCGCCGCGCCAGTAGCCGGACAGCTCCCCACGGACGGCCGCAGCCAGCTCCGGGCCACTCACCGGCGGGATCAGCTCGGCGGGCGCCGGGCCGTACACGGTGATCCCGAACTCCAGCAGCTCGGCGCGCGCGATGCCGCTGAGGGGGCGACGGAAGAGCTCGCCGTGCGCCCAGGTCAGGTGCTCGGTGCTGACGTCGGCGACCTCCGGCACCGGGACGTAGACGCAGTGCAGCTTCGCGGCCCGCGGCTCGTCCGCCAGCAGCCTCTGGTGCACCGACTCGAGGTCCTGCTGCTGCGCGTCGGTCAGCGGTTCGCCGGTCATGGCGACCAGGTCGAAGTCGCTGACTCCGAGGCGGAAGTCGCCCGAGGCCAGCGAGCCGGCCGCGTAGAAGGCCGTCACGCCGGCCACCGGGCGCACGGTCGCGGCCAGGCCGGCGACGACGTCGGCAACCTCGGCGGGAAGGTCCACGCGAGCATGATGGCGGACGTCCACCGGCCGGTCCTGGACCCGTCTCATCCTGCGCGGACGACGAGCCGCGCCGCTCGCCATCGCATGTTGGAAGCCAACGGCGAAGGAGTTGGCGATGAACCGACGGCTCAGTGCGGAGTTCCTGGGGACGTTCTGGCTCGTGTTCGGAGGATGCGGGACCGCGGTGATCGCTTCGGGCATCCCGGAGATCGGCGTCGGCCTGCTCGGCGTCTCGTTCGCCTTCGGGCTGACGGTCGTGACCATGGCGTACGCGTTCGGCCACATCTCGGGCGGGCACTTCAACCCCGCCGTGACCCTCGGCGCCTGGCTGAGCGGACGGGTCGAGCGCCGCGCGGTCCTGCCGCTACATGGCCACCCAGGTCGTCGCTGCCATCGCGGCGGCGGCGCTGCTCCTGCTGGTCGCCAACGGCCGCCCCGGCTACAGCAGGTCGGTGGACGGCCTGGCCGTCAACGGCTACGGCGACCACTCCCCCGAGGGCTACAGCCTGTACGCCTGCCTGACCGCCGAGGTGCTGCTGACGTTCTTCTTCCTGATGGTCATTCTCGGTGCCACCGACCGGCGCGCACCCAAGGGCCTCGGGCCGCTGGCGATCGGCCTGTCGCTGACGCTCATCCACCTGATCTCGATCCCGATCACCAACACCTCGGTCAACCCGGCGCGCTCGACCGGTCCCGCGCTGCTGGTCGGCGAGGGCTGGGCGGTCGGGCAGCTGTGGCTGTTCTGGCTCGCGCCACTGCTCGGCGCGGCCATCGCCGGCGTCGCCTACCGCTACGTCACCGGCGACGCCGGGGTGGAGCCGATCGCCGAGGAGGCGCAGGAGCCGGCGGAGGGCAGCCCGGCCATCGGCGAGACCCAGACCGTCGTACGGCCGGAGTGACGGCCCCATCACACATCCGGGCGCAAAGATCCAGTGTCCGGAGTGCATGACTTTGTCCGTAATCATGTGATTATCTCCCGGTTGTGGCGTCGCCGGCGACCGCCGGCGCTGGCCCACCGACCCCACTCATCGTCACCTCCAGGAGGATCCCTCGTGAGTCGACGCGTTCTCGGCGTCATCGGCAGTGCGGCCACCGTCGCGCTGCTGGCAGCCGCCGTGCAGTCACCCGCCCAGGCAGCGGAGCCGACGGACCAGGCCGACCGGCCACGGCCCCCAGCAGGCTCGACGACCGCCACTGACCCCGTTGCCGCCGAGCAGCGCGAGCTCAACCAGAAGGCGGTGGAGCTCGTCCTCGCCGGCGACCGGGAGGTCGAGAGCCGCGGCGGCTCGACGGCGGTCAAGGTGGCGCCCGGGCAGTGGGTGCAGTACGGCCTGCAGTCCAGCGACAACATCTTCACCACGCTCGTCGAGTTCGGCGACCAGAAGGACTCGCGGTTCCCGACTGCCCCGGCCGGTCCGCAGCACAACCAGATCCCGCAGCCGAACCGCGCGGTCGACAACAGCACCTACTGGACCGCTGACTTCAACCGGCAGCACTTCCTGGACATGTTCTTCGCCGACGACGGCAGCGAGTCGTTGAAGAACCTCTACGAGGAGCTCTCCAGCGGCCGCTACACCGTGGACGGTGACGTGACCGACTGGGTCAAGGTCCCGTACAACGAGGCCAGCTACGGCGAGACCGAGAGCCAGACCGACATGACCCGCTTCATCCAGGACGGTGCGAACGCCTGGTACGAGCAGCAGAAGGCGGCCGGCAAGTCCGACGACGAGATCAAGGCGTACCTGGCCGACCTTCGACAAGTGGGACCGGTACGACTACGACAAGGACGGCGACTTCAAGGAAGCCGACGGCTACATCGACCACTACCAGTCGGTCCACGCCGGTGAGGACGAGTCGGCCGGCGCCCCGACCTGGGCGATCTGGGCCCACCGCTGGGCGGTCAACCAGGCCGGTCGCGGCACCGACGGACCGGTCGTACAACAAGTACGGCGGCATCCAGATCGGCAACACCGACATGTGGATCCGCGACTACACCACCGAGCCGGAGAACGGCGGCCTCGGCGTGTTCGCCCACGAGTACGCCCACGACCTCGGCCTGCCGGACCTGTACGACACCAGCGGTGGCGAGAACGGCACCGGGTTCTGGACGCTGATGAGCTCCGGCTCGTGGCTCGGCCACGGCAAGGGCACCATCGGCACCACGCCGAACCACATGGGTGCCTGGGAGAAGCTGCAGCTCGGCTGGCTCGACTACGACACGGCCAAGACGGGTGAGACGTCCACCCACAAGCTGGGCCCGTCCTACCACGCCACCAAGGCGCAGCAGGCCCTCGTCGTCGAGCTGCCGGCGGACGCCAACGGCAAGGCGCGGTTCTACATCGCCGAGAACCGGCAGTACCTCGGCTACGACCAGACGCTGCAGGAGGGGCCGTACAACTTCGGCTGGACGGCTCACCACGCCCGACCGGGTGGAGCACTTCCCGTACCAGGACGGCCTGCTCGTCAGCTACTGGAACACCGCCGTGAGCAACAACAACACGAGGACGCACCCGGGCACCGGCCGGATCCTTCCCGTCGACGCTCGCCCGGCGGCGCTGAAGTGGTCCGACGGGACGGTCGCCCGCAACCGGATCCAGACCTACGACGCCACCTTCGGTCCTGGAGCGGACTGATGCCATCAGCCTGCACCGGGAGGTCGCCGGGGCGGACGGCGCGGTCACGATGACCACGCTGGACGTGCCGTCCCGGCGGCGGTGACGGTCTTCGACGACACCAACCCGAACGCCTACTACGACCCGGCGAACCCGATGGGCAGCGTGCGGGTCGCGGGCACGGGCACGAAGATCAAGGTCGTGAAGAGCGGCCCGGACGGGATTCATGACGGTCAAGGTGAACTGACCCGACCTGCAGGAGCATGACGACGAGGGCCGGGCACCGATCGGTGCCCGGCCCTCGGCACGTCCCACGCCCGGAACCACGTGCTCCAGGCTCACGATGTCCCCGGTACCGTGATGCCCGTGTCCGACACCGACTGGTTCGTATGCCCGATGGAGCCGAGGGTCAGGCACCTCGTCCTTGCGGCGGCCGAGGGTGACGCTCCGCTCCCCGCGCTGTGCCAGGTCGAGTCTCCGGCGTGGCGTCCGCTCGCGGAGACGGACGGGGCGAGCCGGCCGTGCCCTCTGTGCACCGCCGTCGAGAACGACAGCGACAGCCGGAGGTCGAGAGCGAGTGAAGCCGCCCGAGCCGCTGCCGTGGGGTCAGCCTGGGGACGTGCGCGGCCGCTAGACGGTGCCGGCCCTACTGCCGGGCCATGGCGATGCGGAGGCGCTCCTCGGGGTCGATGAAGTGGTCGTGGTCGTCGTTGCCGAGGTCGATCTGCACCCAGTGGATCTTGCCGGTGAACCGGCTGGTCGTGGGCGGTGTAGTCGGGGGTGACGGTGGTGCCGGACTCGTAGCCGATGTCGGTGGTCTCGTCGGCGGAGAAGACCATCGGCTGGGTGGCGCCGACCCGGCCGCTGCCGACCGGCTCGCCGTCGTAGAACAGGGTGACGTCGCCGCCCTTGGCCAGGCCGCCGCCGTCGTAGGCGAACTCCATCCGCACCTGGTGGGTGCCGGCCGGGATCGGCTGGTCGGCCTCGGTGGCGAACTCCTGGATGCCGAGCACGTTGTAGACGAACTTGGCCTTGCCGTCCTTGACGTAGAGCGCCCAGCCGCCGAAGCGGCCGCCTTGGGCGATGATCACGCCCTTCGGCGCCGCCCTCCGGGACGTCGACCTCGGCGGTGACGGAGAACGACTTGTTCTTGATGCTGACCACGCTGTTCTCCGAGAGCCGGCCCATGCCGGGGAAGAACAGCTGCGAGTTGCCGCGGATCAGGGTCGGTCGGCCCGCCATGTCCGGGTTCGAGCCGCTCGCCGGTGCGGTCGTCCATCGGCAGCACGTTGTACTTCGTGGCCTCGATCAGCCAGAGCCGTTGCAGCTTGGCGAGCATCTCCGGGCTGCTCGGCGGCCAGGTTGCGGGCCTGGCTGTAGTCGCTGCTGCCGTCGTACAGCTCCCACACGTCGTCGTCGAACGCCGGCAGCGTCGCCGCCGACCATCACCCAGGGCGTCCGGTGCTTGGTGACCGCGCTCCAGCCCCGGTGGTAGATGCCGCGGTTGCCGAACATCTCGAAGTACTGCAGGTCGTGGCGCTCCGGGGTGTCCGCGCTCGTTGAAGGTGTAGAGCATGCTGGTGCCCTCCATCGGCGACTGCAGCACGCCGTTGACCATCGTCGGCTCGGGCAGCCCGGCCGCCTCCAGGATCGTCGGGGCCACGTCGATCACGTGGGTGAACTGCGAGCGCAGCCCACCGGGCTCCTCGATCCCGTTCGGCCAGTGCACGATGGTGCCGTTGCGGGTGCCGCCCCAGTGCGAGGCGACCTGCTTGGTCCACTGGAACGGGGTGCACATCGCCCAGGCCCAGCCGACCGAGTAGTGGTTGTAGGAGGTCGGGCGAGCCGAGCTCGTCCATCTTGCTGACCATGAACTCGGGGGTCTCCAGCGCGGCCATCCCGTTGAAGTTGGCCATCTCGTTGAAGGCGCCGTTCATGGTGCCCTCGGCGGAGGCGCCGTTGTCGCCGATGATGTAGTAGACGATCGTGTTGTCGAGGACCCCGAGGTCCTCGATCGCGTCGATCAGCCGGCCGACGTGGTGGTCGGTGTGCTCGAGGAACCCGGCGTAGACCTCCATCTGCCGCGCCAGCACCGGCTTGAGCTCGTCGGGCATGTCGTCCCAGGCCGTGATCTCGTCGTGCCGCGCGGTGAGCTCGGCGTCGGCCGGGATGACGCCGAGCTCCTTCTGCCGGGCGAAGGTGCGCTCGCGCTGCGCGTCCCAGCCGTCGTCGAACTGGCCGGCGTACTTGTCGGCCCACTCCTTGGGCACGTGGTGCGGGGCATGCGTTGCGCCCGGGCGCGAAGTAGACGAAGAACGGCTTGTCCGGCATCAGCGCCTTCTGCTGGCGCACCCAGCTCACCGCCCGGTCGGCCAGGTCCTCGGTCAGGTGGTAGCCCTCCTCCGCGGTCGCCGGCGGCTCGACCGGTGTCGTGCCGTCGTACAGCGCCGGGTCCCACTGGTTGTTCTCCCCGCCGATGAAGCCGTAGAAGGTCTCGAACCCGCCGCCGCCGGACGGCCAGGCGTCGAACGGGCCCATCGGCGAGGTCTGCCAGACCGGCACCTCGTGGCACTTGCCGAACTGCGCGGTCGAGTAGCCGTTCAGCTTCAGCGTCATCGCCAGCGGCGCCTTGGTGTTCGGCCGCAGCGAGCTGTTGCCCGGGGCCGAGGTCGCGGTCTCGGTGATGCTGCCCATCCCGACCGAGTGGTGGTTGCGGCCGGTCAGCAGCGCCTGCCGGGTCGGCGCGCACAGCGCCGTGGTGTGGAACCGGTTGTAACTTCAGGCCGCCCGCGGCCAGCCGGTCCGCGGTCGGCGTCCGGCACGGCCCGCCGAACGTGCTCGACGCGCCGAAGCCCACGTCGTCGAGCAGCACGACCAGCACGTTCGGCGCGCCCGCGGGCGGCAGCAGCGGCTCGATCGGCGGGAACGCGGTGTCCGGGTCCTTCGCGTCGTACGTCGTCAGGCCCGGCGCCGGCCGGTCCGGGATCGGCAGCATCGCGCGCGCATGGCGTCAGGACTCATGACGTTCCTCAGGTAGGCGTGTCTCGCGGATGCCGCGAGCTCCTCAACGTCGTCAACGTATGACCGGTCCGCAGGAGCGGGCATCACCCGAGCGGGGTGAGGCGAGCCCTGCAGCGATGCCCAGCCGCGGGCGGGCCAACAGATGCGGAATCCTTGGGACAAACGAGGACCAACGATCGATGACATTCGCGCTGATCGGGCGCACGGTACGGGAGTACCGAACCGCCCAGCACCCCGCGGTGACCACATGCACCACCCCTGCCGGCCCGTCGCCAGAGCGAGCCTGACGTTCTGGCTCCTCTTCGCCCTTCTCGCGCTACAGATCAACGCCCCGCCGGTATCCGCGCGCAGTGAGCTGAGCATCGCCGTCGCCCAGCTGGTCAACGGGACGCGCGAGGACCGCGGCCTCGATCGACTCGACGTCCGCGGGCACCTCAACGCCGTGGCGCTCGAGCAGGCGCAGCGCATGGCGCGACGTGGAGTCCTGTTCCACAACCCGAACCTGGCCGACCAGATGATCGGCAACTGGCGCTGGGTCGGCGAGAACGTCGGCTACGGCCCCAGCGTCAGATCTGTGCACACCGCGCTGATGGCCAGCCCTGCCCACCGCGCCAACATCCTCGACCAGGACTACACCAGGCTCGGGACGGCAGCCGTCCGCCGCGACAACCGCGTCTGGGTGGTCCAGGTGTTCCTGGCGAAGTAGCTGGCAGGTGGGCGGGGCTAGGAGTGGTCCGGTGGACCAGTGGGGTCATTGTCGATGTCCCCCTGCTGTTCAGCCTCGGCAACCTCTCGGCGCAAGTGGGCAGCCCCAGGCTGCACCGGCTGGTCGATCACCTCCTCCTCGCCGGCGTCATGGACGCGATCCTCGGCAGTCCGGTGATCAAATCGCTCAGTGATGCCGTCGGCGTTCCCATCAGCACCGTCGGCATGCGCGAGGCACGCGGATCGTTACGGCCCTCTGTTGACGGGGGCCAGGTGTGGGTGGGCGGGACTCGAACCCGCGACCGAGGAATTATGAGTCCCGCCGAGTGAGGTCCGGGCAGATCCACCCGCGTACATCGGTGCAGGTCACAGGGTTGCGACGACTTTGCCGGCTGCCGGTGGGACCCCTCTGGATCGAGGCCGCTGGCACCCCGATACGCCAAACTGCGCAACGGCAAGCAGCCCCCGCCAGCGTTAGCAGCGGCGGGGGGAGGGACGGCATCTACAGGAGAAGACGTCGAGCTGTCGCTGCACGATCGAAGCAGCGTTGAGGGCGCGCAATGCATCAAGGTGATCGTCGACCAACGACCCTCTGACGCCGCCTCCACGATCGGCATCTTCTCGGAGTCGGTGGGCAGGCGGCCGTCGCGCCGGCAACGACTTTCATCTCTCGATGACCCGGGCTGAGGCCATGCGCCTCTGGGCCGAGATCGACGCGACGGCGTAGCCGCACCAGCAGCGCCCGTCCGTCATCCTCGGGGCTGTCATGGCGGAGGGCCGTCTCTACCTCTTCGGACGCAACGTCCACAGACGTGGACCGCCCTCGTTCGCCAGAGTTGCTGGGGACTTCGGTGGGGCGGTGCGCACGCTCTCTCGTCGTCCCGCCGCTGTCCTACCCCTGTGGGGCAGCGGCGGTCGCGCGTTTCACAGCCGGGCGGCCGGGCACCACGCCCACGGCGCGACTGGGCCGACCACCCCGGACTCTTCCAGAGCCCGCCTCCCCCGACCTGGGGGGCAGCGCGTCAGGACGAGACCCACGTCGCCGAGTCATTCGGCGACGTCGGCCTTCTCGCGCCGGTCCTAGACGATCGTGTCCGCGGCTGGCATGCTGCCGTCCGCCCGCGCCGGTCGTTGCGACCCGCCTGCTCGAGCGGGCGCGGGCCCATGAGCATCCGTGTAGGCCGCCGCGTTGAGGAACTCTTGTGGGTGCCCAGAACATGAGGCGTTCGCGTCACCGCTGCTTGGAGAAGCTCGGCTGCAGCGACCGATGTACAACTGCCACCCGCCGTCTGAGCGAGGCTGCCATCGGTCCGGCTCGGGGCCGTATTCCCTTAAGCGCGCTATCCGGGTATAGAGCCGCTCGGCCACGCTGTCCCGCTCCATTTGGTCGAGGGCGGGGACGACCATCGCGCAGACGGTGCATCGGCCCGCTTCGTCCACCGCGGAAATGGCGACGAAGCCGACCTGATGTGGCTGCGCGTTCTGGCGCCACTCGTCCGTGACGGGTTCGAGGACCAGGCCGTACTCGGACAGAAGCCGAAGCTCCCAGTTGCCGGGGGACACCCGGTCTGCCCGCGCGAGGGCGGCGGTGGGCTCGACCACCCGCATCCCATTGTTGCTGAGTTCCTGATTGGTCACGTCAGCATCGTAGACCTTTCTCTGGTGAGATGGTGTAGAAACTGTTGAACAAGATCTACCCATCTTCGCTTGAATCGGGCCCTGGGGTCTGGTGGATGTAAGGCTGGCTGCGCGAGCCGCGTCGCCGACCGACCGAACGCGGCGGCGCGGGCATCCGCGATTGGCAAACTTCAGGTGTGCTCGCGGAACGCCTCTTGCGCGACCCGCGCAAACCGGCGCATTGGGCGACATGTCGGCAGGGCGTGACCCGCGGCGAAACCGCCGCCCCTGGACCCGCGACGACGGACCCGAGACTGCCCGCGCCGTCGTCGACCACCCCCCCCGGTCCGGCGGCGGTGGGCACGGTCCGGTTCCGGCAGATAGCCAGGCGACCACGGAGCCCTCACCGCCGACTACGCGGAGTGACATGCACGGGAAATCGTGGCGCTCTATGGTCCGAACGGTCACCGGGAGTACACCAATGGCGGATGGTCTCGTTCAGGTTCGCGGCGCATCCTTGGCTTAGCCGGGGGCCCGGAGCCACCAGGGGGGTACCTGGGGGGACGGCCCTCTACCCGCCGGTCATGACGTGGGGACGGCCCGCGTTCCTTTCCCGGGGGGATGGGAAGGGCGCGGGCCTAGCCCCGTGCAGGTGCGCTCCCGCCCGAGGTTGAGCGCAACGATTGTCCCGCTGAAAGCTTCGGTCAAGGGCCTTGAGCGCGTGTCTGGCAGGCTCATATCCGTGCAGGACCACAGTCGGCTGCCGTCCCTCGCCAGGAGCTACCAGGCGGATCCTGCTGGCGGTCGGGCTGATCCTGCTGTGGCTCGACGACAAGCCACGCCCGCGGACACCGGTAAAGGGTGCGGTTTTGAGGCCGATCCTCGGGGCACCCATCGCCTGCGGCTGACGCGACGGGTGTCATGCGGGGACTCTGGTGGGGACACTCCCGCCGGGGGCAGTCCGCCATCGCGGGCGTCACCCCGCCTCCCCGTGGGGTGACGCCGGGCCCGCGAGCCGCCCGCGTCGCCGACCGTCCGAACCGGCGACGCGGGCCTCCGGGTCTGGTTACGCAGACCTGGCGGTTGCGCTCGCCGAGGGGACTCGATCCGGACGGATATGCGCCCACAAAATGGTTGCTCGCCGACACAAAGTTGGCGCATGCTTCCCCTCAGCCGGCGGGCCCGGAGCCACCAGGGGGTTACCCTGGGGGGAACGGCCCTCGTACCCGCCGGTCAATACGTGGGACGGCCCGCGTCCCTTCCCGGGGGGTGGGGAAGGACGCGGGCCTAGCCCCGCGCAGGGCGCGCTCCCACCCGAGGTTGGGCGCAACGATTGTCCCGCTGCAGGCTTCCGTCAAGGATCTTCAGCGCGCAGGTCTTGTCGTTGACCGTGGCGGGTTTTGTCAGCTCCCGCCGGCAAGAAGCAACGTCTCCTCGGCAGGGGACACCCCCGTCGAGTCCTGCGACGGGGACTCTGAGGCACCAAGGGTGAAGCAGGTGCCCGTGGTGCAGCGTTCCGCCTAGACCCCGCGGGAGCACCACATGCTCCTACCAACCGCCTTCGGGGTGGATCGAGACGCGCAAGAACTACGACGAGTTCGGACCAGCACGGTCGCGGTTCCACAAGCGCAGCGACTGCGCACGCATTTACCAGCCAGACGGGCTCCGCCCGGTCGACCGCCCCTACAGCGCGCCCCGTTGCAACCTGTGCGCGCCTGACGGGACGCACGCGGCCGCGGGAGCGGCCTGAAATTCTCTCCGTCAACTTGTCCGGTGTGAAACGGGACGGCCCGCGTCTCCGGGGGATGCGAACGCGGGCCTAGTCCCGACTGAGTGGGGGGCACGCCGGCCGAGAATGGGCGCAAGCCTGGCCGCGGAGCCCGTCGGTCAAGGACCCTGGGCGCGTGTCTGGCAGGCTCATATCCGTGCCCGAAGAGGCGCGCAGCATCCTGACCGCTGCCGCGTCGGAGCGGAACGCCGCGCGGTGGTCGGTGGCGCTTGCCCTCGGCCTGCGACAAGGCGAGGCACTCGGGTTGCGCTGGTCCGATCTGAAAATGGACACGTCGGTCCTCACCGTGCGGCGAGCCCTGCAGCGGCAACGCGGCAAGGCCTCGTGTTCGTCGAGCCCAAGTCCCGCGCCGGCCGCCGCGCATTGGTGGTGCCCCGGCCGCTGATGGATGGTCTTCAGGCGCGCCGGACCGCCCAGCTCGAGGAGCGCATGGTGGCTGGCCCGCCGTGGGATGACGGCAAGCTAATGTTCGCCCGTGTCAACGGGCGGCCCACTCGACCCGAGGCGCCGACTGGTCGACATGGAAGGCGCTACTGGCGCGTACCGGTGTACATGACGCGAGGCTGCACGACGCGAGGCACACCGCGGCGACCCTGCTACTGACGCAGGGCGTCCCGGCCCGGGTCGCCATGCAGATCCTGGGTCACTCACAGATCAGCCTGACGCTGGGGACCTACAGCCACGTGACGCCCGAGCTGGCGAACGACGCGGCGGACCGGGTCGGCGCCGCGCTTTGGCCACTGGCCACCACACTGGCACCGTCGCCGACTGCGGATGGCGCCCGATGAGCGCATTCCGCAGGTCACGGTGGTGGGGTGGGCGGGACTCGAACCCGCGACCGAGGGATTATGAGTCCCCTGCTCTAACCGGCTGAGCTACCACCCCGGGCGCCGGTCGGCGGCGACCGGCCGCCGTACGAGCGGGAAGCTCCCGCATCTGGACTCGAACCAGAAACCTGCCGGTTAACAGCCGGCCGCTCTGCCAATTGAGCTATGCGGGATGGATCGGGCCGAGGGCCCGAGAGGCAGCACACAGGTTATCGCAAGGTGTTGGGTGCACGTGCCAGGGTAGGGCGTCAGCGACCGCCACCGACGCAAGCCTCGGAGCAGCCATGCGCACCAAGATCACGTTCCTCGCCGGATTCGCCACCGGCTACGTCCTGGGCTCCCGGGCCGGCCGGGCGCGGTACGAGCAGATCCGCAGCGCGACCCGGTCCTTCATGGCCAACCCCGCGGTCCAGTCGACCGCCTCGACCCTGCAGCACCAGGCCGGCGACGCCCTGACGACCGCCAAGGACAAGGCAGCCGACACGCTCGGCGAGAAGCTGGGCGAGAAGAAGCCCGCCTGGCTCGGCGGCGGCAGCAGCGAGACCACCACCCCCGGCAGCACCAACGGCCACCGGGCCTGACTCCGGGCACGGGGGGAGATCGACTGTGGCACGACTTCGACGGGTGGACTGTGCCGGGCCGGGCATCGCCCGGGTACGCCGCGGCAAGGGCTTCTCGTACCGGTGGTCGGACGGCCGCAAGGTCGACGACCCCGTCGTGCTCCAGCGCATCGCCGACCTCGTGCTCCCGCCGGCGTGGGAGGACGTCTGGATCTGCCCGCACCCCCGCGGCCACATCCAGGCCATCGGCACCGACGCGGCCGGGCGCCGGCAGTACCGCTACCACGACGAGTGGCGGGTGCAGCGCGACGCCGAGAAGCACCAGCGGGTCCTGACCTTCGCCAAGCGCCTCCCGATGGCCCGCCGCAAGGTCGAGGCCCACCTCGAGCAGCGCGGCATGACCCAGCAGCGGGTGCTGGCGGCGGCGTTCCGGCTGCTCGACCTCGGGTTCTTCCGGGTCGGCGGCGAGTCCTACGCCGAGGAGAACGGCACCTTCGGCCTCGCCACGATGCGGCGCAAGCACGTCACCGTCACCGGCGACCTGGTCGTCTTCGACTACATCGCGAAGAGCGGCAAGCACCGGGTGCAGTCGGTCGTCGACGAGAGCGTGCGCAAGGTCGTCGTCGCGCTGCTCAAGCGCGACGACAAGAGCAAGGAGCTGCTGGCCTACAAGGACCGCACGGGCTGGCACGACATCACCAGCGCCGACATCAACGCCTACCTGCGCGAGGTGTTCGACGGCGAGGTCAGCGCCAAGGACTTCCGCACCTGGCACGCCACGGTGCTGATGGCGGTGGGGCTCGCGGTCTCGACGCAGGCACCGACCTCGGAGAGCGCACGCAAGCGGGCGGTGAACCGCGCGATCAAGGAGGTGGCCGAGTACCTCGGCAACACCCCCGCGGTGTGCCGGTCGTCGTACATCGATCCGAGGGTCATCGACCTGTACGACGACGGCGTGACCGTCGCCGCCTCGCTCGAGCGGCTCGGGGCGGACGCCGACTTCGGCCAGCCGGCCACCCACGGCATGGTCGAGGCGGCGGTGCTCCGGCTGCTGCGCAAGCCGCCGAAGGCAGCCGGCCGGCGACGGTCCGCGGCGTCCGCCAAGGCCGCCTGACCCGGCTCAGCCCAGCTCGGCGCGCAGCACCGACAGCGACGCCTCGACCCGGTCGCGCACCGCAGGGTCGGCCAGGTCGGTGCCGGCGTCGGGCACGACCTGCCACAGCGTCTCCGGCGAGCCGTCGCCGCGCCGGGCCACCACGCGGACCGCGCCACCCGGCACCGGCACCCGGCGGCTCAGCACGATGCTGTCCATCACCCGCTCGTGCACCGTCTCGGGCAGCCGGCCGGGATCGGTGAGCGCGAGGCGCATCGACGGACCCGCGTCGGGTGCCAGGTCGACCGTGAGCAGCAGCTGCTCGTCGTCCCACCGGGCGTGCACGACGTCGGTCCAGGGGGTGCGCCGGTCGCCGGCGAGCAGCGCCCGCTCGGTGGCCACCAGCCAGCCCTCGCCGCGGTCACGGGCGGCGGCGATCACCCGCTCGCCCGGCTCGAGCGGCAGCGACGCACGCACGTCGTCGGGCAGGCGCTCGGCGCGTCGGAACCTCACCCGCAGCAGGCTACGGGCCGACGCGCGATGGGTCAGGTGCCGAGGTAGTCGCGCAGCTGGGCTGAGAGGTGCGGGTGGCGCAGCTTCGCGAGGCTCTTCGCCTCGATCTGGCGGACCCGCTCGCGGGTGACGCCGAACGCGCGGCCGACCTCCTCGAGCGTGCGCGGCTCGCCGTCGGTGAGGCCGTAGCGCATCCGGACGACCTCGCGCTCACGGTCGCCGAGGTGGGTCAGGACGGCCTCGACGTGGCTGGCCAGCAGGCCGGCCGAGACGAGCTCGGCGGGCGGCACCGACTCGGAGTCCTCGATCAGGTCACCGAGCTCGGACCCTTCCTCCTCGCCGACCGGCGAGTGCAGCGACACCGGCTCCATCGCGAGCCGCTTGATCTCCTCGACCCGCTCGGCGGGCATGTCGACCTGGACGGCGATCTCGGCGGCGCTCGGGTCGCGGCCGAGGGTCTGCACGAGCATCCGCTGCGCGCGCAGGATCCGGTTCACGGTCTCGACCATGTGCACCGGGATCCGGATGGTGCGGGCCTGGTCGGCGACCGCGCGGGACACCGCCTGCCGGATCCACCACGACGCGTACGTCGAGAACTTGAAGCCGCGGGTGTAGTCGAACTTCTCGACCGCGCGGATCAGCCCGAGGTTGCCCTCCTGGATGAGGTCGAGGAACGGCAGCCCGCGACCGGCGTACCTCTTGGCGATCGAGACGACCAGCCGCAGGTTCGACTCGATGAGGCGCTGCTTGGCGCGCTGCCCGTCGCCCACGACGGCGAGCAGGTCGCGGCGGAAGTCGGCGTCGATGCTCGGGTCGTCCTCGATCGCGGACAGTCGCTCGGCGGCGAACACGCCCGCCTCGACGCGCTTGGCGAGGTCGACCTCGTCGGCGGCGGTGAGCAGGGAAACGCGGCCGATCTCGCGCAGGTAGACGCGCACCAGGTCGGCGGACGCCGACGGGCCCACGTCGTCGAGCGACGGCTGCTCCGGCTCCTCGACCTCGGCGGCCTTGAGCTCTTCGACCGACGGCTCGTCGGTGACGACCTCGACGCCGGCCTCGGCGAGGCCGCGCACGATCTCGGCGACGCTCTCGGGCGCGAGACCTGACTCCATCGCCTCGGAGGCGACGACCTGCGCGGGAAGTAGACCCGCTCCGTCGCCCTTGGCGCGGAGCCGGGTCACCACCTCGTCGACGGGATCCGGAAGGATCACAACATCCCCCACATCGGTCAGTCTGCCCCTCAACGGGATCAACCGCAGCCGAATAGGAAGTGGATCTACAGTTCCGTTACTTGCGTCCGCATGGTGGTCATCACAGCGTTCCTATCGACCGTTCACGCAGCGCGCGTCGATGCGCTTCGAGTGCAACAAGTTCACCGAACAAGCGGTTGTACTCGCCACTTTGTTCCACCGGGTTCAAGCGCTGCAGCCGCGACTTGACCTCCGCGATCCGACGCGTGGCAGCGAGCTCCTCGAGACGCGCCAGCACCTCGGTGGCGTACCGGGTGAGGGCTTGGTCGTCCGACGGCAACGGCTCGACGGCCAGCTCGCGCACCAGCCGGCGTACGGCGTCATCGGCGGACGCGGCGTCGACCTTCGCCACCCACTCGCCGCCGCCCGAGCCGGCTGTCGCGAGCCCTCCCGCGGCAACCACTGCGGCATGCACGGCGGCATAGGGCAGTGCGGTGAAGACCGAGGCGTCCAGCTCGTCGAAGCCGGTTGCCAGTGACGGCGCCTGCAGCACGACCTTGAGCACGTCGCGCTCGTAGCGGAACGCCGGGTCGCGCGGGTCCGGACCGGAGCCCGCCATCGCCTGCGCGGGCACGCGACGACCGACCTCGCGCACGTCGCCGCGGGCGGCACGGACCAGCTCGTCGGGATCGGCCAGGCCGACCCAGCCGGCGAGCGACCGGGCGTAGTTGCCGCGCAGCGACACGTCCCTGATCTGGCGCACGACCTCCATGCCGGCCCGGGTCGCCTGGGTGCGGCCCTCGTTGGTGTTGAGGTCGTAGGTGCCGATCGTCGACCGGATCGCGAACTCGAACAGCGGCACCCGTCGCGCGATCAGGTCGCGGACCGCGGTGTCGCCCTTGTGCTGGCGCAGCTCGCACGGGTCCATGCCGCCGGGCTCGACCGCGACGAAGGTCTGGGTGACGAACTTCTGGTCGTCCTGGAACGCCTTGAGCGCGGCCTTCTGCCCGGCGGAGTCGCCGTCGAAGGTGAAGACCACCTCGCCGCGGAACTCGCTCTGGTCCATCAGCAGCCGGCGGAGGATCTTGATGTGCTCCTCGCCGAACGCGGTGCCGCAGGTGGCGATCGCGGTCTCGACGCCGGAGAGGTGGCAGGCCATCACGTCGGTGTAGCCCTCGACGACCACGGCCTGCATCCGCCGCGCGATGTCCTTCTTCGCGAGGTCGACGCCGTAGAGGACGCTGGACTTCTTGTAGATCGGGGTCTCGGGGGTGTTGAGGTACTTCGGGCCCTGGTCGTCCTCGAACAGGTGACGGGCACCGAAGCCGACGACGTCGCCGGCGATGTCGCGGATCGGCCAGATCAGCCGGCCGCGGAACCGGTCGTAGACACCGCGCTGCCCCTGCGAGACGAGACCGCCCGCCATCAGCTCCTCGGTGGTGAAGCGGAGGCCGCGCAGGTGGTTGGTCAGCGCGTCCCAGCCCTTCGGTGCGAAGCCGACCCCGAAGTGCTCGGCCGCGGCCTGGTCGAAGCCGCGCTCGCTGAGGAACTGCCGGCCGGGAGCCGCTTCGGGAGTGGCGAGCTGCTCGGCGAAGAACTGCGCCGCCGCGAGGTGCGCCTCGACGAGGCGGGTGCGCTGACCGGGCTGCCGGGCCGGCCCCGGACCGCCCTCCTCGTAGCGCAGCTGGATGCCGTAGCGGCCGGCGAGCCGCTCGACGGTCTCGGCGAAGGTCAGGTGGTCGATCTTCATCAGGAACGAGATGACGTCGCCGCCCTCCTGGCACCCGAAGCAGTGGAACGACCCCACCGACGGGCGCACCGAGAACGACGGGCTCTTCTCGTCGTGGAACGGGCACAGGCCCTTGAAGTTGCCGCCGCCCGCGGGCCGCAGGGTCACGACGTCGCCGATCACCTCGGCGATGTCGGCGCGCTCCTTGACGAGGACGACGTCCTCGTCCCGGATCCGGCCTGCCACGGACGGGAGTCTACGTGCGGCTCCGCCCACCCGGCCCGCGGTCACCCACACCACCGCCCACGATCCCCGGTGATCATGCGCAAATGGTCAGCGCCGAGCCCGAGGTCGAGGTCAGGTCAGGGCTTGGGGCGGATGGCGTAGTGCAGGACGAGGAACGGGAAGCCGAAGACCGAGAAGGCGTGCTCGGCCCGCACCTCGTCGTCCTCGACGTACACGTCGAGCCGCTCGCCGAACCCGGGGACCGCCAGCGCGGTGAGCTCGGCGGTCGCCGGGTCCACGTAGGTCAGGTAGTGGCCCGCCTGGTCGTCGTCGGCGTGGCTGGTCAGGGTCAGCCCGCCGTCGGGGCGGGGCTGCGGCAGCAGGGTGGCGGTGAAGCTGGCCTGCGGCAGGGGGAAGCCGACGCTCACGTAGCCACGGCCCTCGTGCCGGTACGTCGTGTAGATGCCGACGTAGATGGGCTCGTCGGTGTCGGCGAACGACCGGATCCAGCCGCGCACCGACACCTCCTCGCCGGCCGCCGGGCTGATCGTGTCGATCCGGCTGCGGATCCCCCGCTGCGCCTCCCGCTGGTTCATCGGCACGTTCGCCTGCCCCAGCGGGCGGGCGACCAGCGTCCGGTAGAGCAGGTAGCCCGGCCGCACCCAGAGCCGCCAGGCCGGGACGATGTCGAGGCTGAACCGGGTCGTGTGCTCGTAGAACTCGCGCACCCGCGGGTCGACGGTCGCGGGGTCGAACTGCGGCCCGACCAGCGCGTTCAGCGACGCGACGATGCCGGTGTCCGGCGCGTCGGCCCGGTAGACGCCGCCCTGCACGGCGGCGAGGTCACGCACGTACCCGGTGCCGACGTAGCGGGTGCGGGCCGGCAGCGGGACGACGAACGGCAGCGCGCTCGCCTCGACCCGCTCGGCCAGCAGGCTGACCTGCGCGTCCCGGAACACCAGCGCCGACAGCGTCCGGTAGGCGAGCACGGTGGTGCTCGCCACGACGGACGCCGGGGCGCGCTCGTCCCGCGCGGCGTACGCCGAGCCGACGAGGGCGCCGACCACCGGCCCCATCGCCACCTTCTGCGGGCGCAGGCCGAGCGCCCCGACGGCCGCGCCGGTGACGGTCCCGACGGCGCGCGGGCCGGCCCGGCCGACGCGCCCCGCCAGCCCAGCCGAGCGGGGCGGCCATCGCGGCGCTCACCGCGATGCGCTGCCACAGCGCCGGGATCTCGCCGGGCCGCTGCCGCGCCCGGGCCACCGCCTCGCTCGCGGCCAGCCCGGTGGCGCCGACCGCGGTGCCGACGGCGAGCGCACGCCGCCCCCGGTGACTGGTCAGCGCCGCGCCGGCGATCGCACCGATGGCGCTCGCGAACAGCACCGAGCCCGCTGTGCTCGGCCCTGCAGCGGAGGCGTCCGTGGCCACCTCGCGAACCTATCCGCTCGCCGCGGCCGACGGTCGGCGCGAGGTCAGGAGGTCAGCCGGTCGACCACCGACCGCACCCGGTCGGCCGGGATGGCGAACCCGATGCCGATGTTGCCGCCGCCGAGGCTGGCGATCGAGGTGTTCACCCCGATCACCCGGCCGCGGCGGTCGATGAGCGGGCCGCCGGAGTTGCCGGGGTTGATGGACGCGTCGGTCTGGACGGCGCTCGCCCGGGTCGAGCCGAGCCGGACCTGGCGGTCGGTCGCGCTGACGATGCCCGCCGTCACGGTGCCGGCCAGGCCGAGCGGCGAGCCGACCGCGATCACCTCGTCCCCCACGGCGGTCGCCAGCGACGCATCCGCGAGGGGCAGCGGGTCGACGCCGGACGGCAGCTGAACCCGCAGCACCGCGAGGTCGTCCTCAGTGCTGAGGCCGAGCACGTCGGCGTCGGTCGAGGCGCCGCTGGAGAACCGCACCCGTACGTCGGCGAACGGGGAACCCACGACGTGCGCGTTGGTCACCACGACGCCGTCATCGACGACGAAGCCACTGCCGGAGGCTCGCCGGCTCCCCGAGCGCACCTGGACCGACACCACGCTGGGCAGCGCCTGGTTGGCCACCTGACCGATCGTCAGCCGCGACGACAGCTGCGACGACGCCGGCGGCGCGCTGACGGACAGCGTCGTCGCGGCGCAGAGCCGAGACACCGCCCAGCACACCGACGGCAAGCGACGCGCTGACGACGGCGACGACCGCGTACCGGCGCCAGGAACGGCCGCGTGTTCGTGGCGATGTCGGCGGCGGGACGGGCGACGCAGACGGCGCGGGTGGCGCCGCGGCCCCGGATGCGGTCGGCGATGCCAGCGGGCGAGTGACCGTTCCCGGTGCGGACCGTCTCATCTGCGGCGCGGCCGGGACGGTACGCCGGTACGTCGGCGGCGCGGCGGGGCGGGTCGGCCCGGCGACGCCGGCGGGCCGCCGGAACTCCGGCCCGGTCACGGCAACCGCCCGGTGAAGCGCAGCGACGTGGTGGCCGCGAGCAGCCCGGCCAGCAGGCCGAGACCGACCGCCCACGAGGTGACCTCATGGCGCTCGATCCGGTACCCCAGCGAGCTGCCGAGGTCGCGGTAGACCCTGCGCAGCTCCCGGGCACTCTCGGCCCGGTAGGCCCGACCGCCGGTCTCGGCCGCGATCGTCCGCAACGTCTCGTGGTCGACCGGCACGGGCTGGTCGCGCAGAACGCCAGCGTCGGTTCCGTACGCGATGGTCGACACCCGCACCCCGGCCAGGACCGCGGCTTCGATGCCCTCCTCCACCGGAATGCCGCGAGAGCTGGCGCCGTCGCTCAGCAGCACCATCCGGGACGGGATCCGCTCCGCGCGTTGCCGCTCCCTCGGGCCGGCGCCCGACGCGGCTGACGCCGCCAGCCACCCATTCGCCGATCAGCCGCTGAGACGCCTCGGTCGACGTCACCATGGCGTCGCCGATGGCAGTCGCCCCGCCGGGCTCCAGCCTCATGATCGAGTCGATGACGAGGGCGTGGTCTGTCGTCGGGGGTACGGCGACGTCCGCCGTCGTGGAGAACGGCACCAGGCCGACGCGGTACTGGGACGGCAGCCGTCGGACGAACGCCGCGGCCGCATCGCGCGCGACGCTGAACCGGTCCGGGATGACGTCGGTTGCCCGCATCGAGTCGCTGGTGTCGAGCACCACCACGACAGTCGCCCGCTCGCGCGGCACCCGCACGTCGGTCTGCGGGCGGGCGAACCCGGCGACCAGCGCGGCCATCATCAGCAGGAACAGCGCCGCGGGCAGGTGGCGGCGCCAACCGGGTCGGGGCGCCACTCGCGCCAGCAGCGGCAGCGCCGCGTACCGCACCGCGTGCCGCCGGCGGGCGAACTGCGCCACCACGTACGCGACCAGCAGACCCAGCACGCCCAGCAGCAGCCACAGCCGGTCCGGCGACAGGAAGATCATCGGGATGCCTCCGGTGGTGGCACGAGGGCGAGGGAGGGCCGGCCGGCCGCTGCGGCCCTGCGGGTGCCGCCGCCGGGACTGGGGTGACGCGCGCCGACCACGAAGCGGACCAGGGCGCGCAGCCAGTCCTCGCCGGTGGACACGACGAGGTGCTCGGCGCCGGCCCCGCGGACCGCGGCCGCGTTCGCAGCCCGCTCCTCTCGCGCGGCGGCGGCGAACCGGCGACGTACCTTGCGCGAGGACGTGTCCACGTCGTGGGTCGAGCCGGTCTCCGGGTCGAGGAAGGTCACCACGCCGATGTCGGGCAGGTCGAGCTCGCGCGGGTCGATCACCTCGACGACGATCACCCGGTGCGCCACGGCCAGACCGTGCAGGGCGCGCGCCCACGCGTCGCGTTGCGGGTCGAGCAGGTCGGACACGACGAACCGGAGGCCACGGCGACGGTGCCGGGCGAGCGACTCCACCCCCGTGGCCAGACCCGGCGGGTCGCCGTACCCCTTTCGGGGCGCCTCCGCCAGCCCGCGCAGCATCATCAGCCGGTGCGTCCGGCCACTGCGGTGCGGCCAGGACAGCACGCCGTCGGTGGTCAGCAGGTGCACGCCGAACTGGTCGGCGCCGCGGTTGGTGACGTACGCGAGCGCGATCGTCACGGCGGCCGCGAGGTCGCGCTTCTCCATCAGGGCGGTGCCGAAGTCCATCGACGCCGTCGCGTCGACCAGTGCCCAGGTGGTCAGCTCCCGGTCGGCGACGAGGTCGCGCACGTGCACCTCCCCGGTGCGCGCGGTGACGTTCCAGTCGATGCGTCGTACGTCGTCCTGGCCGCGCTGGTAGAGGCGGGCCTCGGCGAGCTCGCTGCCCGGGCCGAGACCGAAGCCGGGGTGGTCGCCGCTGAGCAGCCCGTCGATGCGGCGCCCCACCGACAGCTCGAGCCGCGACAGCGCGACCTCCGGCGACAGCTCACGCAACGGGACCACCGGGATGTTCGGCGGGCCGGTGCCGAGCGGGGGACGTGACATCAGGCTGCGCCGGCCTCGCCCTGCGCCGGTGACACCTCCGGCCGCGCGGTGCGGGCGACGACCTCCGCGACGAGTGCACGAGCGTCGACTCCGTCGGCGAGCGCGTCGAAGGTGAGCATCAACCGGTGGGCGATGACGTCGACGGCGAGGTCGGCCACGTCCTGCGGCAGGACGTACTCGCGTCCGCGCAGCAGCGCGAGCGCCCGGGCTCCGGCCACCAACGACAACGTCGCGCGCGGGCTGGCGCCCACTGCCAGCAGCGTGGCCAGGTCGCCGACGCCGGGCCGGGACGGGTCCCGGGTGGCCACCACGAGGCGTACGGCGTAGTCGGCGACGGCGTCGTGGACGAAGACGCCGGCCGCGTCCTTCTGCATCCGCGCGACTTCCTCCGGGCCGAGCACCTGCTGGACCTGCGGCACCTGGATCCCGACCCGGTCGAGGATGCGCCGCTCCTCCTCGTCGCTGGGCAGCTCGACGACCACCCGCATCATGAAGCGGTCCCGCTGCGCCTCGGGGAGGTGGTAGACGCCGTCGGACTCGATCGGGTTCTGGGTCGCCAGCACCAGGAACGGGTCGGGCAGCTTGGTGGTCCGGCCGCCGACCGAGACCTGCTGCTCCGCCATCGCCTCGAGCAGGGCCGACTGCACCTTCGCCGGCGCCCGGTTGATCTCGTCGGCCAGCACCAGGTGGGACACGATCGGGCCGGGCTCGATGGAGAACGTCTCGGTCGACGGGTGGTAGACCCGGGTGCCGACGATGTCGGCCGGCACCAGGTCCGGGGTGAACTGGATGCGGGCGAACGACCCGCCGACCACGTCGGCCAGGGTCCGCGCGGCCAGCGTCTTGGCGACTCCCGGCACGCCCTCGAGCAGGCAGTGCCCCTTGGCCAGCAGGGACACGAACAGCCGTTCGACGAGCCGGTCCTGGGCGACGACGACTCGCTTCACCTCGAGCAGGGCGCGTTCGAGCCGCAGCGTCGCGTCGGGCAGGTCCTGGACGCGCGGGCACCTGGGAGTTCGCCATACCGAGGAGTCCACCCCGGCACCGCGAAAGCCCCTGTCAAGCAACGCTTTCTCCCGATTTTCTCCCCGCTCGCGGCGCCCCGGACCGTGCTTATCCTGTGGGCATGCGCGTGCTGGTCGTCGACGACGAGCAGGACCTGCTGCGCCCGGTGGAGTTCGGGCTGGAGGAGGCCGGGTTCGCGGTCGACCGCGCCACCACCGGCCAGGAGGCGCTGCAGAAGGCCGGCCTGGTGACGTACGACGTCATCCTGCTCGACCTCGGACTGCCGGACCTCGACGGGCTCGAGGTCTGCCGCCGGCTGCGTCACGAGCTCCGCTCCACCGCGCGCATCCTGATGCTCACCGCCCGCGCCGGCGTGGTCGACCGCGTGCGGGGCCTGGACGAAGGCGCCGACGACTACCTGGTCAAGCCGTTCGCCTTCCCCGAGCTCGTCGCGCGGGTGCGCGCCCTGCTGCGGCGGGACATCGCCCAGCCCGACCTGGTGATCGCTGTCGGCGACCTGCGGCTGGACGTCGCCCGGCACGAGGTGTGGTGGCACGGCGAGCTGGTCGCGCTGACCCGCAAGGAGTTCGGCGTGCTGGAGTACCTGCTCACCCACCAGGGCGCGGTGATCTCCGCCGAAGAGCTGCTCGAGCACGTGTGGGACGAGAACGCCGACCCGTTCACCCAGACCGTCCGGGTCACGGTCGGCACGCTGCGTCGCAAGCTCGGCGCCGGCGGTCGCCCGGCGCCGCTGGAGACCGTGATCGGACGTGGCTACCGCTTCAAGGAGTCCGCGTGAGACGACCGCGGCGACCGGCATGGATGCGGTCGCTGCGCTTCAGCCTCGCGCTGCAGTGGTCGCTGGCGCTGTCCCTGATCGCCGCGGTCGCGGTGGTAGGCCTCAACCTCGCGCTCACCCGCGCCGTCGGCGACCCGCCGCCGGCGACGACGTACCGCGCCTACGAGAAGGTGCGCACCGAGTCGGGCTACCGCACCGTGCGCGAGCTCGAGCTCGGCGTCGTGGAGGACATCGAGGCGGTCACCACCGCGCAGACCCTCGACACGCTGCGGGTCTACTCCGGCTACGCGCTCGCTGGTCTGTTCGTCACCAGCCTGCTCGTCGGCTGGCTGCTGGCCGGCCGGGCGCTGCGCCCGGTGCAGCGGATGACTCAGGACACGACTCGGGTCGACGCACGGCACCTGACGCAGCGGATGTCGGTGCGCGGTGACGACGAGATCGGGTCGCTGGGCAGGTCGATCGACGAGATGCTCGGCCGGCTCGACAAGGCGTTCGCTCGGCAGCGGCAGTTCGTCGACGACGCCTCCCACGAGCTGCGGACGCCGCTCGCGGTCATCCTGGCGAACGTCGACACGGTGCTCGACCGGCCGAACGTCGACCCCGCCGATCGCACGACCGCCATCACCACCACCCGGCGTGCCGTGGAGCGGATGACCACGCTGGTCGAGGACCTGACGGCATCGTCGCGCGCCTCGGCCGAGGAGGAGCTGCAGGACGAGCTCCGGCTCGACGAGCTGGCCCGCGACGAGGTCGCGGAGCTCGCCATGATGGCCGACACGGCGGACGTGGAGCTCGCGGTGCGCTCGGAGCCGGTCGGTGTGCGCGGGCACGGGCTGGCACTCCGGCGGGCGGTGGACAACCTGCTGTCCAACGCGATCCGGCACTCCGCCGCCGGGTCGCGCGTCGTCGTCGACGTCGGGACGGCACCGGGCGGCTGGGCGTTCCTGGCCGTGACCGACACCGGTCCGGGTCTGTCGGCGGCGGACTCGGCGCAGGTGTTCGACCGGTTCTGGCGCGCCGACGGCCAGGCATCGCACGACGGGCACACGCGGGCTCGGGCTGTCGATCGTCCGCCAGGTCGCGGAGAGCCACGGTGGGCTCCCTCGGGTGCACTCCGAGCCGGGCCTGGGCAGCACGTTCGTGCTCTGGTTGCCCACCACGCCGTCGTCGCGTCCGGCGACCGACCCGCCCGCGGTGAACCCGGTCGGCTAGGGCAGCAAGGGCGGGACGCGTCACGCGGTCAGGCGGGCGTGCAGGGTGGCGGCCGAGGTGTCGGTCAGCTGGGCGACCTGGTCGATCACGACCCGCAGCCGGCCGGCGTCGTCAGCGGCGGTCAGGAAGTCGTCACGCAGCAGCGGCTCGAGGCCGTCGGGGGCGCCGCGGAGCAGGGCGTCGACCAGGTCGTGCACCAGCGCGCGCTGGTCGACGTACCGGCGGGCCGCCTCGTCGCGGGACATCACGTACCGGTCGGCCACCGCCTTGAGCACCTCGACCTCGAGCCGGGCCTCCCGGGGCACGACGAGGTCGGCGTCGTAGCGGCGCAGCGGCTGCTGGCCGAACTGCTCGCGGGTGGCGTGCTCGGCGGCCTGGCAGAACCGGCCGATGAGCTGGCTGGTGGTGTTCTTCAGCGCGGCGAGGCTGCGGTGGCTGCCGTCGTACGCCGACGGCCAGAACGGCAGCGCCAGCAGCCGGTCCAGCGCCTCCTCGACCTCGGCCGCCTCGGCGCCGTCCACCCGGGAAGCCGTGAGCGTCATCAGCTGCCCGCGTTCGCCCGGGTCGCGCAGCACGTCGAGGCGCAGGTGCCCCGCCTCGAGCGCGTCCTCCAGGTCGTGCACCGAGTAGGCGATGTCGTCGGACCAGTCCATGACCTGGGCCTCGAGACAGCGGCGGCCGTCGGGCGCGCCCTGCCGGAACCAGCCGAACACGTCGAGGTCGTCGTCGTACACGCCGTACTTCCGGCTGCCCTCCTGCCGCGGCCACGGGTACTTGCTCGCCGCGTCGAGAGCCGCCCGGGTCAGGTTGAGCCCGACGCTGCGCCCGGCCGGGGAGAACCTCTTGGCCTCCAGCCGGGTGAGGATCCGCAGGCTCTGCGCGTTGCCCTCGAACCCGCCGGCACGCCTGCGCGACCTCGTCCAGCGCCGCCTCACCGGTGTGGCCGAACGGCGGGTGGCCGAGGTCGTGCGCCAGGCACGCCGTCTCGACCAGGTCGGCGTCCGCGCCGAGCGCCTTGCCGAGCTCGCGGCCGATCTGGGCGCACTCCAGCGAGTGGGTGAGCCGGGTCCGCGGGAAGTCGCTCTCGCCCGGCACCACGACCTGGGTCTTCGCGGCGAGCCGGCGCAGCGCCGAGCGAGTGCAGCACCCGCGCGCGGTCCCGCTCGTACGCCGTGCGGCCCGGCCGCTTGGGCGGCTCCTCGACCCAGCGCTCCTCCGCCGGCGCGGGCCCGGCGTCCGGGCTCATACCGCGTTGGAGCCGCGGTCCGGGCTGCCGCCGAACACCTTGTAGTAGAGGTACGCCACCGTCTCGCGGGCGATGTAGCGGATCTGGGTCGCGCGCTGCCGCACCGCGGGACCCTGCCGGGTCGGTGACATCACCGCGTCGATGCCCTGGTCGGTGGCCATCGCCCGGGTGCGCAAGGCATGCCACGGGTCGGTGACCACCACCGCCGTCGACCAGCCGCGGGCCTGCATCCGCTGCTCGACGGCGTCCACGCTCTCCAGGGTGTCGCTGCCGGTCTCGACGGTGACGACCCGATTCGGCGGGTACGCCGTGCTCCACCAGCCAGCGCTTGCCGGCCGACGCCTCGGTGAACCGGTCGCCCTCGCGGTTGCCGCCGACCGTGATGATCCGCGGGGCGACGTCGTCGCGCCACAGGTCCCGGGCATGCACCAGCCGCGCAGTGAGCACCGACGACGGTCGGCCGTCGAACTGCGCAGCGCCCAGCACGACGATCGCGTCGGACGTACGCCGGTCGTCCTGGCGGGCGAACCACCAGATCCGGCCTGCGGTGATGACGAGGACGATCAGGACGAGCACCAACAGGGCCGCCAGGGTCTTGGCGGCCAGACGGAACACCATCAACGGGCGGTCACCTGCTGTCGCTGCCTTCCGAGGCAAGCGCCGCGCGGCCGGCCTCGAGCCGGGCCACCGGGATGCGGAACGGCGAGCAGGAGACGTAGTCCAGACCGACCTCGTGGAAGAAGTGCACCGAGTCCGGGTCGCCGCCGTGCTCGCCGCAGACCCCGAGCTTGAGGTCCGGCCTGGTCGCCCGGCCCTGCTCGCAGGCGATGCGCACCAGGCGCGCCGACGCCGTCGACGTCGATCGACTCGAACGGCGACACCCCGAAGATGCCCTTCTCGAGGTACGCCGAGAAGAAGGCGGCCTCGACGTCGTCGCGGGAGAAGCCCCACGTCGTCTGGGTGAGGTCGTTGGTGCCGAACGAGAAGAAGTCGGCGGCCTCGGCGATCTGGCCGGCGGTGAGGGCGGCGCGCGGCAGCTCGATCATCGTGCCGATGTGGTGGGCGACCTCGACGCCGTCGCGGGCGCAGACCTCGGCGCAGACCCGCTCGGCCTCCTCGCGGACGAGCTCGAGCTCCTGCACGGCGCCGACCAGCGGGATCATGATCTCGACGCGCGGGTCGCCCCCGGCCTTCATCCGCTCGGCGGCGGCCTCGGCGATCGCCCGCACCTGCATCGCGAACAGGCCGGGGATGACCAGGCCGAGCCGGACGCCGCGCAGACCCAGCATCGGGTTCTGCTCGTGCAGCCGGTGCACGGCCTGGAGCAGCCGCAGCTCGTTCTCGTTGCTCCTCGCCGCGCGACTCGGCGAGCGCGACCCGCACCGACAGCTCGGTGAAGTCGGGCAGGAACTCGTGCAGCGGCGGGTCGAGCAGCCGCACGGTGACCGGCAGCCCGTCCATCGCCTCGAAGATGCCGATGAAGTCCTCGCGCTGCAGCGGCAGCAGTGCGCCCAGCGCCGCCTCGCGCTCCTCGTCGGTGTCGGCCAGGATCAGCCGTTCTCGACGAGCTTGCGGCGCTCGCCGAGGAACATGTGCTCGGTGCGGCACAGCCCGATGCCCTCGGCGCCGAACCGGCGGGCCCGCTCGGAGTCCTCGGCGTTGTCGGCGTTGGCCCGGACGCCGAGCCGGCGCGCGGCGTCGGCGTGCTGCATCATCCGGTGCACGGCCTGCACCAGGTCGGTGTGCTGTCGGCCTCGTCCAGGTTGTCCGGGTCGAGCGTGCCCTCGAAGTACTCGACGACCGGGGAGGCGACGACCGGCACCTCGCCGAGGTAGACCTTGCCGGTGGAGCCGTCGATGGAGATGACGTCGCCCTCCTTGATGACCTCGCCGCCGACGCGTCATCCGCCGGCCCTTGGTGTCGACGTCGAGCTCCTCGGCGCCGCAGACACAGGTCTTGCCCATGCCCCGCGCGACGACGGCGGCGTGGGAGGTCTTGCCGCCGCGGCTGGTGAGGATGCCCTGGGCGGCGATCATGCCGTCGAGGTCGTCCGGGTTGGTCTCGCGGCGGATCAGGATGACCTTCTCGCCCGACCGCGACCACTTCACGGCGGTGTACGAGTCGAAGACCGCCTTGCCGACGGCCGCGCCCGGGGAGGCGGCCATCCCCTTGGCGATCTGCCGGGTGGTGGCGCTCTCGTCGAACCGCGGGAACATCAGCTGGGCCAGCTGGTCGCCGGTGACCCGCTGCAGCGCCTCGTCCAGGTCGATGAGGCCCTGGTCGACCAGCTGGGTGGCGATCCGGAACGCGGCGCCGGCGGTGCGCTTGCCGACCCGGGTCTGCAGCATCCACAGCTTGCCGCGCTCGATGGTGAACTCGATGTCGCACAGGTCGCGGTAGTGGTTCTCGAGCGTCTCCATGATCTCCAGCAGCTCGTCGTACGCCGGCTTGTCGATGCCCTCGAGGTCCTGCAGCGGCAGCGTGTTGCGGATGCCCGCGACGACGTCCTCGCCCTGCGCGTTCTGCAGGTAGTCGCCGTAGATGCCCTGCTGGCCGGTGCCCGGGTCGCGGGTGAACGCGACGCCGGTGCCGGAGTCCATGCCGAGGTTGCCGAAGACCATCGACAGCACGTTGACGGCGGTGCCGAGGTCGGCCGGGATGCGCTCCTGGCGGCGGTAGAGCATCGCCCGCGGCGCGTTCCACGAGTCGAAGACGGCGCGGACCGCGAGGTCCATCTGCTCGCGCGGGTCCTTCGGGAACTCGCGACCGGCCTGGTCGCGCACGATGCCCTTGAAGGAGTCGACGATGCCGCGCAGGTCCTGCTCGTCGAGGTCCAGGTCGTTCTCGGTGCCCCGGCTCTTCTTGGCCGCGTCGAGGGCGTCCTCGAAGTGCTCGCCGTCGATGCCGAGCACGGTCTTGCCGAACATCTGGATCAGGCGCCGGTAGGAGTCCCAGGCGAACCGCTCGTTGCCGGCCTGCTTGGCCAGCCCCTGCACCGACTCGTCGTTGAGCCCGATGTTGAGGACCGTCTCCATCATCCCGGGCATCGAGAACTTGGCGCCGGAGCGGACGGACACGAGCAGCGGGTCGTCGGCCTGGCCGAGGCGGCGGCCCATCGCCTGCTCGAGGGCCTCGAGGTGCCCGCTGACCTCGTCCCGCAGCTCGGCCGGCTCCTGCCCGCTGTCCAGGTAGGCCTTGCAGGCCTCGGTGGTGATCGTGAACCCGGGGGGCACGGGCAGGCCCAGGTTGGTCATCTCGGCGAGGTTGGCGCCCTTGCCGCCGAGCAGGTCCTTCAGGTCCCTGTTGCCCTCGGTGAAGTCGTAGACGTACTTCGTCACGTGGCACCCCTCGCATGATCGTCGTCGATCCGGCAAGCCTCTCCGCGGAGCCTACCCAGCCGGTCGAGCGGACCCACCCTGCCACGGGCACCGTGCGAGGATGCGCCGGTGCCGCGCCGACGTACGCCCTGGTGGGGGCTGTTGTCCGCCACGGCGGCACCGGTCCTGCTCATCGGCGGCTGGACGGTCGCGGCCGCCCGGCAGCGCGGCGGCTTCGACCCGGTCGTCGAGACGATCAGCGCGCTGGCCGCCCGCGGCGCGGACGACCGGTGGGTGATGACGACGGCCCTGGCCGGCCTCGGGCTCTGCCACCTGACCACCGCGCTGGCCCTGCGCAGCGCCGCCACCCCGGGCCGGGTCGTGCTCGGCGTCGGCGGGGTGGCGACCGTGCTGGTGGCGGCGTTCCCGCAGCCGGCCGGCGACGGCAGCTCGGCCGCGCACACGGCAGCCGCCGGAGTGGCCTTCGTGGCGCTCGCCGGCTGGCCGCTGCTGGCCACGGACCCCGACGGCGGCCCTGCGCTGAGCCGCCCCGCGTCGGTGGCGGCCGGCGCCGTGCTGCTCGGGCTGGTCGGCTGGTTCTTCGCCGAGCTGGCGGCAGACTCGTCCCGGGTGGGCGTGTCCGAGCGGGTCACGGCCGGCGCGCAGGCGGTGTGGCCGATGGTGGTGGCCTGGAGCACGAGCGGCATCTGGACGACGACGAGGAGCAGAGCATGAGCAGCACGCATCCGCTGGGGTGTCGTGGGCGCAGGGGGCATCGCATCGGCGTTCGTCGAGGACCTCAAGCTCCTGCCGGACGCCGAGGTCGTCGCGGTCGGGGCCCGGCAGCTCGCCAAGGCCGAGGCGTTCGCCGCCGAGCACGGCGTGGGTCGGGCGCACGGGTCCTACGCCGACCTGGTCACCGACCCCGACGTCGACGTCGTCTACGTCTCCACCATCCACCCGACCCACCACGACGCCGCGATGCTCGCGATCGAGGCCGGCAAGGCGGTGCTGCTCGAGAAGCCGTTCACGATGGACGCCGACGAGGCCTGGTCGCTGGTGGCCGCCGCCCGGGCCCGCGGGGTCTTCCTGATGGAGGCGATGTGGGCCCGGTTCGTGCCGCAGATGGTGCGGGTCCGCGAGCTGCTCGCCGAGGGTGCGCTGGGCGACGTGCGGCTCGTCATCGCCGACCACTGCCAGTGGTTCGCCGGCGACCCGACCCACCGGCTGCTCGCACCCGAGCTCGGCGGCGGCGCCCTGCTCGACCTGGGCGTCTACCCGGTGTCCTTCGCCTCGATGGTGCTCGGGTCGCCGGCCCGGGTCACGGCGGTCAGCGAGCCGACGGTGACCGGTGTCGACGCGACGACCTCGATGCTGCTGCAGCACGACGGCGGCGCCCACGCGGTGCTCACCACGACGCAGTCGGCCCTCGGCCCGAACCGCGCCGCGATCGTCGGCACCGAGGCCCGGCTGGAGATCGACAGCGTCTTCTACACGCCGACGACGTTCACGCTGACCCGGCGGGACGGCTCGGTGGAGCGGTTCGACGAGCCGCACGAGGGCCAGGGGCTGCGCCACGAGGCGGCCGAGGTGATGGCCTGCCTGCGCGCGGGCCGCCTGGAGAGCGACGTCATGCCGCTGGCCGAGACGGTCGCGATCATGGAGACGATGGACGAGGTACGCCGGCAGATCGGGCTGACCTACCCGGGCTGAGGCTCAGGAGCCGAACGCCGACAGCACCGCGACGGTGTCCGGCCCGAGCCGGGTCAGGTCGTAGCCGCCCTCGTGCACGAGCACGGTCGGCAGCCCCAGGCCCGCCAGCAGCTCGCCCGCGCGCCGGAAGCCGTCGGTGCTGACCTCGAGCGGGCTCTCCGGGTCGTCGCCGGCCGCGTCGACGCCGAGCGACACGACCAGGGCCTGCGCCCCGCGCGCCTGGTCGCACACGTCGGCCAGCGCCGCCAGCCAGTCGTCGTCCGCGGTGCCGGGCGGGAGCGGCCGGTTGTACGTCGCGCCGGCGCCGCCGCCCTCCCCCGTCTCGGTGGCGTGCCCGACGACGTGCGGGAACCAGCCGGCACCGGGGTCGACGTGCAGCGAGCCGTAGAACACGTCCGGCCGCTGCCAGAACACCGCCTGCGTGCCGTTGCCGTGGTGCGCGTCGATGTCGACGACCGCGACCCGTTCGTGGCCGTGTGCGCGCAGCGCCTCCGCGGCGACGGCCGCGTTGTTCAGGTAGCACGAGCCGCCGAACGCGCGCCGGGTCGCGTGGTGACCCGGCGGCCGCACCAGGGCGTACGCCGCCGGCGTACCGGCTGCGACCAGGTCGGCGGCCGTCAGCGCGACGTCGACGGCTGCCCGAGCCGCCTCCCAGGTGCCCGGGCCGACCAGCGTCATCGTGTCGTAGCACCACACTCCGGCCTTCGCGTGCGTCGCTGCCGGCGGCGTCGCGGGCAGGCCGTCGAGCATGCCCGCGGTCGGGAAGAAGTACGGGACCACGCGGTCCTGCCCGACCAGCGCCAGGTACTCCCCCGCTGCCCAGTCGTCGGCGACGGTTGCGAGGTGGTGCAGCATCCCGGGGTCGTGCACGGCGCGCAGGACGCTGTCGTCGTGCGGCTGCGCGGGAAGCACCTCGGCGCCGGCGGCGCTGACCGCGGCGAGCAGCACCCGCGCCCGGTCCGGGACCTCGGTGCCGGGAGTGCGCACCCCGACCCAGATCTCGGCGCCGGGCTCGTGCCGCAGCACGTCCTCCGACCAGACCACGGGTGGCAGTGAGCCCATGTGGTGCATGCTGTCACGCGTGCCTCGCGCTGCTGACCTGCCAGTCAGGATCGGACTCCTCCCCCCGGGTCCCACGTCGTCGGTGCTCGACGTGCCCGGGGTGGGCGTCGGTCACCTCACCGTGTGGCGGGACGAGCCCGCCCCGCCGCGTGGCCGGGGGGTCGCGCGCACCGGTGTCACGGTGCTCGACCCCGGCGGCAACTGCTTCCGGTCGCCGGTGCCGGCCGGCGGTGCCGTGCTCAACGGTGCCGGCGAGGTCACCGGGTTCATGTCGATGCAGGAGTGGGGGCTCGCCGAGACGCCGGTGTTCCTGACCTCGACCATGCAGGTCGGTCGGGTCTATGACGCGGCGTGCGAGCTGCTCGCCGAGGAGGAGCCGGCGATCGGCGTCGAGGACGTGATCATCCCGCTGGTCGCGGAGTGCGACGACTCGTTCCTCAGCGACGCCCGGCGGATGCAGGTCACCCATGACGACGTGCGCGAGGCGCTGTCTGCGGCCCGGGCCTCGATCGGCACTGTGCTCCCGCCCGACGAGGGCGCGATCGGTGCCGGCGCGGGCATGACCTGCTTCGACTGGAAGGGCGGCATCGGCACGGCGTCGCGGGTCGTGCCCTCCGGCCACGTCGTCGGCGTGCTGGTGCTGGCGAACTACGGTGACGCCGAGCGGCTGACGGTCGCCGGTGTGCCGGTCGGCGCGCAGCTGCGGCCGCCCGAGGCCCAGGTATCCGGACCGGCCGGGTCGTGCATCGTGCTGGTCGTCACCGACGGTCCGCTGGACTCGGCCGGCTGCCAGCGTCTCGCGCGCCGGGCCGGCCTCGGCCTGGGGCGCACCGGCAGCTCCGGGCACCATGCGAGCGGCGAGATCTTCCTCGCCCTCGCGACCGGTCTGCGTGCACTGCGCGGCCGGGCACCGGCCGGCACTCCGGTCGGCGGCCGTGACCTCGACCCGTACTTCGCAGCCGCTGTCGAGGCCACCGAGGAGGCCGTGCTCAACGCGCTGTTCGCCGCGACCACCACCGTCGGTGTTGCCGGCCATCGCTCCGAAGGGCTGCCGTTCGACGAGGTCGCCCGGCTCGTCGCGCAGGCCCACGGTGACTGACGGCTCGGGCGCCGTCGGCACGGTAGAGCGCGTCTTCATCACGATGCCGGACGGCACCCGGCTGGCGACCACGCTGTTCCTGCCGGCGAGCGACGAGCCGGTGCCCTGCGTGCTGGAGGCCCTGCCCTACCGCAAGGACGACCTGACGGCGACCTACCGGCCCGAGTACGTCCGGCTGCGCGACGAGCACGGTTACGCCGTCGCGCGCGTCGACGTACGCGGGACAGGGTCGTCCGACGGCCTGGCCACCGACGAGTACCCCGAGCAGGAGCAGCGCGACCTGTGCGACGTCATCGCCTGGCTCGCCGAGCAGCCGTGGTGCACCGGCGCGGTCGGGATGTACGGCACGTCGTACTCGGGCTTCAACTCGCTGCAGGTGGCGTGCGAGCGGCCGCCGGCGCTGAAGGCGATTATCGCGATCTACGCGACCGACGACCGGTACACCGACGACGTGCACAAGATGGGCGGCTCGTTGCGGCTGCTGGACCTGGTCGACTACCCGGCGTACATGGTGGCGATGAACGCGCTGCCGCCGGTGCCCGCACTCGTCGGCGACGGCTGGCGCGACGACTGGCGACGCCGGGTGGACGAGCTCGAGCCGTGGCTGCTGCGCTGGCTGGAGGAGCAGCGCGACTCGGCGTACTGGCGGCACGGCTCGGTGCGGCCGGCGTACGACCGGATCGAGTGCGCGACGATGCTGGTCGGCGGCTGGGCCGACGGCTACCGCAACAACACGTTCCGCACCGTGCAGGCACTGCGCGAGAACGGCACGCCGCACCGGCTGCTGCTCGGGCCGTGGAGCCACATGTCGACGGCCACGTCGCTGCCGGGGCCGCACATCGACCTGGTGCCGGTGATGGCCCGTTGGTGGGACCGCTGGCTGCGGGGCATCGACGACGGGTACGACGACGAGCCGGCGCTGACCTGGTTCCAGCAGGCGTCGACCCGGCCCTCCCCGGACCGCCGGCTGGTCGAGGGCGAGTGGCGCACCGCTCCGCAGTGGCCGCTGGCGGGTGCCCGCGAGGAGGAGCGCGGCCTGGGCGACGGCGAGGTGGCCTACGACGTGGTCGCGGACGTCGGCACCGCGGCGTGGAACAGCTGTGCCGGCGCGCTGCCGTGGGGGCAGCCGACCGACCAGCGCGACGACGACGCGGCGTCACTGACCTGGGAGTGGCCGGCTGACGGCACCGAGCTGGTCGGGCACCCGCGGCTCCGGCTGCGGCTGTCGTCGACGGCGCCGGTGGCGACCGTGTCGGCCAAGCTGTGCGACGTCTTCCCGGACGGGACGTCGTCGCTGCTGGCCCGGGGCCTGCTCAACCTGACGCACCGCTCGTCCTCGACCGACCCGGAGCCGTTGCCGGTCGGCGAGTGGGTGGACGTCGAGGTCGAGCTCGAGGCGATGTCCTGGACGCCGGCGCCGGGGCACCGGCTGCGCCTGTCGGTGGCGGGCGTCGACTGGCCGAACACCGTCGCGCCGCCGGAGCCGCTGACGCTGCGCATCGACCGGTCGGCGTCGATGCTCGTGCTTCCGGTGGCCGGCGAGTCGGGGCCGGCGCCGTCCTGGGTGCAGCCGCCACCGGCCGAGGCGTCGGACGAGGAGCCCGGCGCGGGCATCACCTGGCGGGTCGAGCGGGACGTGCTCGGCCGGCGCACATCGTGCCGGGTCGACCACGGGTCGGAGTACGACGTCGAGCTCGGCCGGGTGCGCGAGCACTACGCGGGCACGGTCGAGGTCGACACCCGGACGTTCGCGCAGCGGGCCGAGGCCTCCGCAGAGTTCGAGGTGACCTGGGAGCAGACCGCGGTGCTGTCGCGGACCGAGATCACCCTCGACGCCAGCCCGTCGTCGTACGACGTGGTCGTGGTGGTGAGCATCGCCGAGAACGGCGAGCAGCTGGCCACCCGTCGATGGGAGCGCACCATCCCGCGGGACCTGGGCTAGTCAGTCACCCGCGTGAGCACGAACACGGGGATCTCCCGGTCGGTGCGTTTCTGATAGTCGGCGTAGTCGGGGTAGGCCGCCACCGAGCGCTCCCACCACAGGGCCTTCTCCGCGCCGGTCACCTCGCGGGCGAGGTAGTCGCCGCGGTCCGGCCCGTCCTGCAGCTCGACCTGCGGGTTGGCCCTCATGTTGTAGTACCAGACGGGGTGCTTCGGAGCGCCGCCGAGGGAGGCCACCGCGGCGTACTCGCCCTCGTGCTCCACCCGCATCAGGGCGTTCTTGCGCAGCTTTCCGCTCTTGGCGCCCACCGAGGTGAGTACGACGACGGGCATCCCGCGCATCGTCGTGCCCTTGGTCCCGCCGGACCTCTCGTAGACCTCGACCTGCTTGCGGGTGCGGTCGGACGTGCTGGGCTCGTAGACACCGGTGAGTGGCATATCGTCAAGAACACCACGCCACACCGGGATCCTTCCCGCCGGCCGGCTACTCCTAGACGACGCAGAACTCGTTGCCCTCCGGGTCCGTCATGACGACGTGATCCGGTTGGCCGTCCTGGAGCACCTCGTCGGTGACGCTTGCTCCGGCCGCGGTGAGCCGTTGGACAGTCTCGGTGACCCGCGCCCACCGCTGCTCCCAGGGTTGCGCGCGCCCACCGCCGGCCTGGATGTCGAGGTGCACGCGGTTCTTCACCGTCTTGGGCTCGGGGACCTTGAGAAAGGAGATCCGCGGCCGCACCCCCTCCGGGTCCGACAGCGACGCGCCGTCGTCCCACTCCTCCTCCGGGACGCCCATGCGCGTGAACCACTCCTCCCAGGTGCCGAATCCCTCGGGCGGAGGGGACTCGACGTAGCCGAGTGCCACGCTCCAGAACTCGGCAAGCCTGCCCGGATGCGCGCAGTCGATCGTCACGGTCCACTCGACGGACACGGTGCCTCCCCTGGGTTCATTGGCGGTCGCCCAGCAGCAAACCAGAGGCTCCCGACGCAACGGCGCATACTGGCGGCATGATGACGGCGCGGGCTCGGCTGGCGGCCATGCCTCTCGTCCCGCGGTTCACGGTCGTCGGCGCCATTGCGGCGGGCATTCTCGGCGGCCTCCTTGGCCTGGTGCTCGGCCTGACCGGCTACCCGCCCACTGCGTGGTTCGCCGTGCTCGAGGTCGGCGTGCCTGCAGCCATCCTTGGTGGGCTCCTCGGCGCCCTCGCCGGACTGGTCGCCGGCTTCGTTTCACGGACGACGCGCAACTCCTAGCGCTCGATCGCCGGGCGCCCAGGTCGCCGACCGAACAACCAACCCCGCCAGCCGTAGGACGACCGACTGGGCGACGTTCCCGGGTGCCCGGTCGCACGCGCTCGCAGCCCGCGTGTATCAGGACCGGGATCCGAGCCTCCTTCTCGGTATCGCGATCGAAGGGAGCTGCTCAACATGAGCGAAGACAGCGGCTGGACCGAACCGGATTACGACTTCTCGGGAGCCGACAGCTCCGACTTCACCGAAGTCCCTGACTACCTGACTGCCGCGCATCCCCTGGACACGGCACCTGTCATCGAGACCGCCGATCGATCAGGCATGGGACGGGATCACGGAGACCGCGAGCGACATCTATGAGTTCATCGATGACCTCGTTCCTGACCTCGGCGGGTCTCCGGTTTCCGACGGCGGAGATGGCGGCGGTCCACCGACCTATGAAGACGACGGCAGCGGCGGCGCGCCGAGCTACTGAGAGAGGGATCTCGATGAGCGACGACGACTCCGGCTTCATGGAGTTCGCAGAAGGCTGGAACGAGACCGTGTCCGGCTGGGGCGACGACATCGCCGGGACGGCGAAGCAGATCGCCGGCAAGGTCATCGGCGACGAGGAGCTCATGCTCGAGGGGGTCGTCCAGGACGCCGAAGGCGACGGGCAGACCGAGCGCGGGCACAACCTGATGGCCGGCGGCATCAACGAGATGCTCGGCCTCGTCGACCACGGCGACGAACCGTCTGACGACGACGGCGCGGGTGGCGGTGCTCCGTACAGCGCGGGTGGTGGCGGCGGCCCCAGCACCCCCGAGCCGGACTATGACGACCAGTCGCTCCCCATGTACAACTTCGAGGACGCCTGGCCGCAGTAGCGCTTCGTCCGGCCGGCTAGTCGGCCGGAGGTGAGGACGGACTGGAGCCGCTCGACGGCCTGGTCGATCGTGAAGCTGGCTGCCTCGCTGTCGCGGCGGGAACTCCTCGAACGTGGCGAGGAACTCGACGATGAGCCCCTGGGCAGCAATCGCCATGATAGGCGTTGTCCAGGAACCAGTCGTAGTAGGTGTTCGACGTGATGTCGGCTCGCTCGTAAGGGTCGGTGCGCAGGTTGAAGAGCTTCGGGACGCGCAGGGCGACGAACGGTTCGGCCCAGATCTGCAGCGTGCCGGTGACGCGCTGCTCCATGAAGACGACCTTCCAGTTGTCGAAGCGCATGCGCCACGACGTCGCCGTCGTCGGAGAAGTAGATGAAGCCCTGCGTGGGCTCTTCGTCACCTGGCCCGTGAGGTACGGCAAGAGGTCGTAGCCGTCGAGGTGAACCTTGTAGGTCTTGTCGCCCGACCCTGTGTCCCGCCTTGCAGCTTCTCGACGATGTCCGGCTCGCCCGCCGCCGCGAGGAGGGTCGGCAGCCAGTCGTGGTGCTGGATGATCTCGTTCGACACCGTGCCGGCCGCAATCCTGCCCGGCCAACGGATCACCTCGGGACTCGGAAGGCGCCCTCCCAGTTGGAGTTCTTCTCGTTGCGGAACGGGTCATCGCCGGCGTCGGGCCAGCTGTTCATGTGCGGGCCGTTGTCGGTGCTGTACATGACGATCGTGTCGTCGGCGATCCCCAGCTCGTCGAGCTGGTCCAGCAGCAGGCCGACGTGCCGGTCGTGGTCGATCATCGTGTCGTGGTACGGCGACTGCCACCGCCCGGCCTGGCCGAGACTCTCCGGCTTGGTGTGGGTCCGGAAGTGCATGTGCGTCGTGTTCATCCAGACGAAGAACGGCGTGCCGCCGCGTGCTGCCCGCCCGATGAAGTCCTTCGCCGCGGCGACGATCTCGTCGTCCACGGTCTCCATCCGCTTCCTGTTCAGCGGGCCGGTGTCCTCGATGCGCTGCTTGCCCACCCGTCCGAAACGCCCGTCCTCGGTCGGGTCGTCCTCGTCGCTGGCCCAGCAGTGGAGCACCCCGCGCGGGCCCATCCAGGCGGTCGAAGTTGGGAAAGTCTTCCGCCGGCGGATAGTTCGGGTGCTCGGGCTCCTCTTCGGCGTTGAGGTGGTAAAGGTTTCCGAAGAACTCGTCGAAGCCGTGCACCGTCGGCAGGAACTCGTTCTTGTCGCCCAGGTGGTTCTTGCCGAACTGCCCGGTCGCGTAGCCGAGCGGCTTGAGCAGCTCGGCGATCGTCGGGTCCTCCGCCCGCAGCCCGACGTCCGCGCCAGGCATCCCCACCTTGCTCAGGCCGGTCCGGAACACGCTCTGCCCGGTGATGAAGGCCGCGCGTCCAGCTGTGCAGGACTGCTCGCCGTAGGAGTCGGTGAACCGCATCCCCTCCGCGGCGATCCGGTCGATGTTGGGGGTGCGGTAGCCCATCAGGCCGTCGCTGTAACAGCTCAGGTTGCTGATCCCGATGTCGTCACCCCAGATGACCAGGATGTTCGGCTTCGCAGCATCGGCCATGACTGTTCCTCCCGCTCGCCCTGGTTCGAGCATCAGCGGCAGGGCGACCCGAACGCCTCACCCATCCGGGATGAGGTGCTCCTTGGCGATGCAGAACTCGTTGCCCTCGGGATCGGCCATCACGGTCCAGGTGTAGCCGTACTCCTCCATGTCGGCGACCCGCGTGGCCCCGAGGTCGACCAGGCGGGCGACCTCGGCGCCGACACTGGGCGCCGTCACGTCGAGATGCATCCGGTTCTTGGCGGTCTTCTCGTCCGGATTCCTGGCGAACATCCAGGTCGGATCCTGGTCACGCTCCCCCTGCGTCCACCCCACCTTGTCCCGGCGTCCGGCGAAGCCGATGGCGGCGAAGTCGCTGGACGCTCCGGGGTCGAGCGGTCGGCCGAGCGCAGCCGACCAGAACCGGCCGACGGTGAGCGCATCGGCGCAGTCGAAGGTCACAGAGGCGACCCTGACCGTCATGCTGCGCCCGCAGGCGTGACGTTCTGGTTGAGCCGGAAGAGGTTGTCAGGGTCGTACGTCGCCTTGACCGCGGCCAGCCGGTCCCAGGTCGCGCCGGGGTAGGCGGCACGGACCCGTTCCGGACCCTCGTCGCCGACGAAGTTCACGTACGCGCCGTCGTCCCCCTGGTGCAGGTCGCCGGACAGCCGGTCGACCTGCTCCTGCCGCACCACCTTGTCGTCCGGCCCGTCGTAGAACGCGGCGACGTTGAGCATGATCGGGCTGGTCCGGTGCGCGTAAGCCGTGGCGTCGGCCGGCACCCGGGCGACCGCGCGTCCGAGCACCCTGATCTGCACCACCCGCAACGCCGCGTCCGACGCGGTCAGCTGGTCGACGATCACGCCGGCGGTGTCGAGGTCGATCGTGTTCACGAACATCGTCCGGGCGACGGCGGTCGGGTGGTAGTCGGGATCCTCCGGCGGGAACATCTCCGGGTAGCGGATCGGCCGCACCATGTCGGCCAGCGGCTCGGCCAGCGCACGGAACGGCGCGATCGCCTCGGCCCCTGCTGCCGGGTCGCCGGCCCAGCAGAGCATCCCCATGATGACGATGCTGCCGTGGTGCTCCTCCGGCACGAACGGCATCGGCGGGCAGTTCATCACGTTGCCGATCGTGGTGAGCTCGTCCGGCGCCTGGTCGGCAGCCGCGACGAAGCCGGCCACGGTCTCGGCCGTCGCGGGCAGGATCAGCATGCCGCCCATCACCTCGTCGACCGGCTGCAGCCGGAACCGGAACCGGGTGGCAACGCCGAGGTTGCCGCCGCCGCCCCGGATCGCCCAGAACAGCTCGGGTTCCGACTCGGCGTCGACGTGCCGCACCTCGCCGTCGGCCGTCACGACCTCGGCAGCGAGCAGGTTGTCGATGGTGAGGCCGTGCTTGCGGGCGAGGTAGCCGACGCCGCCGCCGAGCGTGATGCCGCCGACGCCGACCGAGCCGGTGTCACCGAAGCCGACGGCGAGGCCGTGCTCGTCGGTGGCGGCGGTGAGCTGGCCCGCGGTCAGCCCGGCTCCGGCCCACACGGTGCGGCTGTCGACGTCGATGTCGATGTCGGTCAGGTCGCGGAGGTCGATGACGACGCCGCCGTCGACGCTGCTGTGGCCAGAGGCGCTGTGCCCGCCGCTGCGGACGGCGAGCGGGAGCCCGGTCTGCCGGGCCAGCGTCACGGCGTGCACCACGTCAGCAGCGGAGACCGGCCGGACGACGACGGCCGGGCGTGTGTCGGGGTCGCCGTACATCGTCGTGCGCACGTCGTCGTACCCGGCGTCGTCCGGGCCGATCACGCGGCCCTGGACGCGGGTTCGGAGGTCGGCGAGGTCGGTCAGGGTCTGGGACGTCGACATTGCTGCTCCCGAGGGGTCGGTACCTGGCTCGGATCGAGCCTTGAACACTGAGACCCTCTGCCCGCAACACAAATCATCGGTCCCCGCGGCAGCTCCCGCTCAGACGGTGAGCCCGCCGTCGCGGTAGGCGCGCGCGACCGTGGTGACGAACTTGTGAACCGCGTCCTCGTTGGGCGCCAGCGGGCCGGGGCTGAAGTGCGGCGAGGCCAGCCCGCGCTGCACCGACTCGCAGGCCGACCAGTCCTGACGGTTCGTCGTGTCCCAGAACTCCACGGCGTACGCCGGGTCGACGTCGGCGTCCGGGAAGTACCACGCGCACTCCACCCAGGTCTCCCCCGGCGACAGCGGCACCATCCGGTGCGTCATGACGTAGTCGGGGTGCAGCGAGAGCAGCAGGTTCGGCAGCAGGCCCAGGTAGAGCACGGCGCGCGGGTCCACGCCCTCGATCGGGCGGCCGTCGCTGTGGCCGTCGAACGACATCGTGACGGCGTCGTCCCGCAGGTCCATCGTGCCGCCGACCCAGGCGCCGGGCAGGTCGAAGTTGTCGCCGCTGGCCGGCGGCGAGACCGCGCAGAGCTCCGGGTGGATCAGCGGGCAGTGGTAGCACTCGTGGTAGTTCTCGGTGATCACCTTCCAGTTGGCGCGCACGACGTACTCGTGCACCTCGCGGCGCACCAGCGTCTCCGGCCGGTAGGGCGCCACGAGTCCGGTCAGGCCGCCCACGTGCTCGGCGAACGGAGCCGCGTCGCCGAGGGCGTTGACGAACACCCAGCCGTGCCACACCTCGACCGGCAGCCGGACCAGCCCGTGCGCCGCCGGGTCGAACGACGCGACCTCCTGGAAGCCGGGTGCGGCGATCAGCGACCCGGACAGGTCGTAGCTCCACGCGTGGTACGGGCACACCATCGCGCGCCGGGTCGACGTCGCCCCGTCGGGGAGCAGCTCGTGGCCGCGGTGCCGGCAGGTGTTCGCCATGGCCGCGACCTGGCCGGACGCGTCGCGCGCGAGGACGACCCGGATGTCCCCCACCGTGGTCGCCACCTGGGTCGCGCCGCCGTCGAACACCGCCTCGACCCGGCCGACGCAGGTCCACGACCCGGCGAAGAGGTGCCGCCGCTCCCAGGCCAGCACCTCCTCCGACGTGTACGCCGTCGCGGGCATCATCGTGCCTTCGCCGAACGGCAGCAGGGCCGGGCCGAGCAGCTCCGGCGACACCGGGGCAGCCGTCATGTCACACCTCCACAGGTCACAACGCATAGGGTCCGGGGATGGCCCGACGCACGGTCGAGGTCCGTCGCGACGAGATCCTCCGGGCGACGGTCGACGAGGTGGTCAAGCGCGGCTTCGCGCAGACCCGAGTGGCCGACGTGGCGGCCGCCCTCGGCATCAGCACCGGCCTGGTCTTCTACCACTTCGAGTCCAAGGACGCGCTGCTCTCGGACGCCTTCGCGTACGCCGCGGAGCGCGACCTCGAGCGCCTCGACAAGGCCGCGAGCGGCAAGGGCAGCACGACGCGCCGGCTGGCCCGGATCCTCACGATGTACGGCCCGGAGGAGACCGGCGCGGGCTGGTCGCTGTGGATCGACGCCTGGTCGACCGCCCTGCGCAGCCCCGAGATGGCCGAGGTGTCCCGGCAGCTCGACGTGCGGTGGAAGGACACCGTGGCCGCGGTGATCACCCAGGGTGTCGAGCGCGGGGAGCTCACCTGCGACGACCCGGCAGCGGCGGCCTGGCGCATCACCGCGATGCTCGACGGCCTCGCCGTGCAGGCCACGGTGCACGCGGGCGTGGTCAGCCGCCGCCAGGTCACGAGCTGGGTGCGCAGCACGGCCGCCGCCGAGCTCGGCATCGACCCGTCGGCGCTGCGCGCGTAGCCGCGTCACACCAACCAGCTCACCGGGTGGCCGGCCTCGACGAGCGCCGGTCGGTCGGCCGCGAAGGCGGTGATGTCGCTGGTGGTCACGCCGTCCAGCGCCAGGTCGGCCAGCATCCTGCCGAAGGTCGGCGCGAACTTGAAGGCGTGGCCGGCGCCGAGGCCGAGCAGCACCGACGGGTGGCCGGGCAGCGGCCCGACGACGAAGTCGCGGTCCGGCGTCAGGGTGTAGAGGCAGGTCACGGTGCGCACCGGGGCGCCGAGGTCCGGGAGCAGCCCGCGCATGAAGCCGGCCAGCAGGTCCAGGGCCCGAGGGTCCGGCTCGAAGGACCGGCCGCGGGCCGACGTCTCGGCACCGCCGCAGTCCTGCGCAGCCTTCACCAGCGCACCGTTGCCGCCCTCGTCGTACGTCGGGAAGCCGTAGAACGACGGGTCGTCCATCCAGATCCACACCGGCAGGCTGCCGGGCGCGAACGCCGTCGAGTCACCGCGATCGAAGTAGGTGACCTGCTCGCGGGTGACGGTCAGCGGCAGGGAGGTGCCGAGATGCGCGAGCAGCTCGTTGGTCCAGGCATCCGCGGTGAGGACCAGCCGGCGGGCGTGCACGGTGCGGTCGGCGGCGCCGCCGGCCACGACCGTGACGCTGCCGTCGTCCTCGACGTCGATCGACGTCACCGGTGACTGGTCGTGCAGCCGGGCGCCGGCCTCCCGAGCGAGCCGCGCCATGGTGGCCGTGGCGCGGCCGGCCGGGACCATCGCCGTCCCGGCCTGGTGCAGCCCGGTGGTCCCCTCGGGCACCCGCATCGCGGGCCACCGCTGCGTGATCGCCGCCGCGTTGAGCAGCTCGAACGGCACCTGCTCGACCCGCAGGCTGTCGACGTAGTCGGCCAGCGGGATGGCCGCACCCGCCGGGAACAGGTCGACGCCGCCGGTCACGGTCACGAGCGTCTCGCCGCTGGCCTGCTCGAGGCGCGCCCAGTCGTCGTACGCCTCGCCGGCCAGCCGGACGTACGCCGGCGTGTGGTAGCTGCGGCGCAGGATCCGGGACGTGTCGTGCGACGCGCCGCGCGGGTGCCCGAGCTCGAACTGCTCGAGGCCGACGACGTCGCAGCCGCGGCGCGCCAGCTCCCACGCGGTGGCCGACCCCAGCCCGCCGAGGCCGACGACCACGGTGTCGGCCTCCTCGACCCGTGCCCCAGCTCACGGCTGCTCCAGCCGGGGCAGCAGCCAGCGCCGGATGTCGAGGCTGGCGTCCTCCATCGGCGCGAACCAGCCCTGGGTGTACGCGCGCGACGACATGCCGCGCTGCACGGACGCGCAGACCGCCCAGTCCTGCCGGTTCACGGTGTCCCAGAACTCGGCCGCGTCGCCGGGGTCGAAGCTGTCGCGGGCGACCTCGTCCGGGGCGAACAGCAGGTCGCAGTCGATGCGGGTGCGGTCCGGCGCGGTCGGCCACAGCGTGAAGGCGGCGACGTGGTCGGCGGACAGGCTGAGCATCAGGTTCGGGTAGAGCAGCTCGCCCTTGTGCCGCACCCGCTCGTCGTCGTCCAGCCCCGCGAACGGCGCGCGGTCGGAGGTGCCGGACGCCGTGAAGGTCCAGGCGCCCTCGCGGTGCGGGATGCCGCCCTCCCAGTCCAGGTCGGTGCCGCCGCGGCCGAACGCCGGCACCAGCCGCACCAGCTCGGGGTGCACGCCGGCGCAGTGGTAGCACTCGTTGTAGTTCTCCAGGATCACCTTGTAGTTCGCGGCGACGTCGTAGCTGAGCCGGCGTCCGACCACCAGCGAGTCGAGCGGGTAGCGCTGCACCCGCTCGGGGGCCGCGCCCAGCGACTCGAGCAGCGGCGGCGCCTCGCCCGGGGTGAGGTGCAGGAAGAGGAACCCGCCCCAGGTCTCGGCGGCGACCGGGTGCAGCCCGAACTCGGCCGGCTCGAAGTCGTCGACGTCGTCGGTGTGCGGCGCACGCAGCAGCCGCCCGGCGAGGTCGTAGGTCCAGGAGTGGTACGGGCAGCGCAGCGACGCGGCGCGGCACGGCTCGGGCGGCACGACGTCCGGGTCGACGGGCACGACCTGGGAGCCGCGGTGCCGGCAGACGTTGTAGAACGCCCGCAGCTGCCCGTCGTCGTCCTGCGTGACGAGCACGCTCTCGGCCGCCACGTCGACGACGGCGAGCCGCTGGCGGCTCTCCGGGCCGAGCCCGAGCTCGGACAGCCGCCCGGCGCAGAACCACTCGCGGTGCAGGACCAGCTCGCGCTCACGGCGCCAGTGCGTCTCGTCGACGTAGTAGGGAGCCGGCAGGGCGGCCTGCAGCGTGGCCATCCGGATCTCCCTTCCTACTGACTCATCAGTCAGTAAGCATGCCCTGTCGGGCCGCTGAGAGGAAGCAGGCAGCGGCATGTTCCCGGTCGGCGGGCAGCACCGGGAGGCTCTGCGAGCGGCAGGCGTCGCCGACCCCCGCCTCGTCGGCCTCCCCCGAGGCGAGCGCCGGGCACCGCGGGTGGAAGCGGCAGCCGGCCGGCACCCGGGTCGGGTCCGGCGGCTCCCCGGCCAGGACGATGGGCTCGACGTGCCGGGCCTCGGGGACCACCGACAGCAGCGCCTGCGTGTACGGGTGCGACGGCTCGGCCAGCACCTCCTCGGTCGGCCCGCTCTCGACGATCCGGCCGAGGTACATCACGGCGATCCGGTCGGCGATGTTCCAGGCCAGCCCGAGGTCGTGGGTCACCACCAGCACCGACAGGCCCAGCTCGTCGCGCAGCCGCAGCAGCAGCGCGAGGATCTCGCCGCGCACCGACGCGTCCAGCGAGGACGACCGGCTCGTCCGCGACGAGGACCTGCGGCTCGAGCACCAGCGCGCCCGGCGATGACGACCCGCTGCCGCTGGCCGCCGGACAGCTCGTGCGGGTAGCGCAGGAAGTACCGCTCCGCCGGCCGCAGCCCGGCCCGGGACAGCGCCTCGGCGACCCGGGCCTGCTCGTCGCCGGCCACGCCGTGGATCCGCAGGCCCTCGGCCACCGCCTCGTAGACGGTGTGCCGCGGGTTCAGCGAGCCGGTCGGGTCCTGCAGCACCAGCTGCACCCGCCGGCGGTACGCCTTCAGCGACCGGCCGTCGTAGCGCAGCGGCTCGCCGGCGACGACGACCTTGCCCGGCGGACGGCCGCTCGAGCCCGAGCAGCGTGCGGGCGAGGGTGGTCTTCCCGCAGCCGGACTCGCCGACCAGCGCGACGATCTCGCCGGCCCCGAGCTGGAGGTCGACGCCGTCGACGGCCCGCGCCGGCTGCCCGCCGCGCGACCGGAACGTGGTGGACAGCCCGACCGCCTCGAGGACCGGCCCGCCGGGCGTCATCGGGCCACCTCCGAGGGCACGTGCACGCAGGCCGCCGCGTGCCCCGGGCCGGCCGGCCGCAGCCGCACGTCCTCGGCCCGGCAGGCGTCGACGGCCTCCGGGCAGCGCGGGTGGAACGGGCAGCCCGTCGGGCAGGTCGCCGGGCCACGGCGGGTCCCCCGGCAGGCCCTGCGGCGCGAACGCGGGACGCCGGGTCGCCGATGGTCGGGAACGCGGCCGACAGCGCCCGGGTGTACGGGTGCCGGGCGCGGTCCAGCACGTCGCGGCGACGGCCCCTCCTCGACCACCCGGCCGGCGTACATCACGGCCAGCCGGTCGCAGGTCGTGCCCAGGACCGACAGGTCGTGGCTGATCACCAGCAGGCCGAGCCCGAGGTCGCGGACCAGCGCCGTGAGCAGGTCCAGCACCTGCGCCTGCACCATCACGTCCAGCGCGGTGGTCGGCTCGTCGGCGACGATCAGCCGCGGGTCGCAGGCCAGCGCCATCGCGATCATCACGCGCTGCTTCTGGCCGCCGGAGAGCTCGTGCGGGTACGACGACGCGCGGCGGGCCGGCAGCCCCACCTGCCCAGCAGGTCGCGCGACCGTTGCGGTCGCGTCGCCGCGGTTCGCCGTCCGGTCGTGCAGCAGGATCGGCTCGGCGATCTGCTCGCCGATGCGCTGCACCGGGTTGAGCGAGTGCAGCGCGCCCTGGAAGACGATCGACGCCTCGGCCCACCGCACCGCGCGCAGCCGGCCCAACGACATCGCCAGGACGTCCTCGCCGTCCAGCAGCACCTTGCCGGACACCGTCGCCGAGGCCGGCAGTCAGCCGCAGCACGGTGCGCCGCGACCGTCGACTTGCCGCGAGCCGGACTCGCCGGCCAGGCCGAGGTGCTGCCGGCCTCGACCTCGAGCGAGACGCCGCGTACGGCGGGCACCGGGCCGTCGGCGCTGCGGTAGGTGACCGACAGGTCCTCGATCCGGAGCAGCGGCACGTCACGCCTCCCGGGGGTCGAGCACGTTCTCCAGCGCCCGCCCGACAGGGTGAAGGCCAGCACGACGGCGACCACGCACAGGCCCGGCGGCAGCAGGTACCACCAGGCGCCGGCGCTGATCGCGCCGGCCGAGAACGCGTTGTCCAGCATCGAGCCCCAGGACACCCGGAACGGGTCGCCGAGGCCGAGGAAGGACAGCGTCGTCTCGGACAGGATCGCGATCGCGACGGTGAGCGTCGTGTTGGCGAGCACCAGCGGCATGACGTTGGGCAGCACGTGCCGGGACATCTGGTGCCAGTGGCCGCCGCCGAGCGCCCGGGCCCGTTCGAGGTACGGCCGCGCCTCGACCGACAGGGTCTGGGCGCGCACCAGCCGCGCGGTGCCGGGCCAGGACGTGACGCCGATGACCACGATGATGTTGAGCAGCGAGGACGCCCAGCACCGTCGCCAGCACGATCGCCAGCGGCAGGAACGGGATGACCAGGAACCAGTCGGTGATCCGCTCCAGCACCGCGCCGGAGACAGCCGCGGAAGTGCCCGGAGGCGATGCCGACCAGGGTCCCGATCGCGATCGAGATGACGGTCGCGCAGATGCCGACCAGCAGCGAGACCCGGGTGCCCCACACGACCAGCGCGAGCACCGAGCGGCCCGACTCGTCGGTGCCGAGCGGGTAGCCGCGGCGACGGCGGCTGCAGGACGCCGCCGGTGGCCTCGGTGACCTCGAGCTCCTCGGGCGAGAACAGCAGCGGCGCGGTGAGCGCCAGCACGACGAAGACGCCGAGCACCGCGAGCCCGACCAGCCCGCCGCGCTCCTTGCGGAACTGCGGCCCAGAAGCGGCCGCGGGCGGCGCGCCGCCGCAGCCGGCGCACGCGTGCGCGGTCGCCGACCAGCGGTCGAGGTCTCCGGCGTGCTCATGCGCGGATCCGGGGGTCGACGGCGGCGACGACGATGTCGGCCACGATGTTGCTCGACGACCACCGCCAGCGAGAAGAGCAGGAACATCGCCTGCAGCAGCGGGACGTCCGGGCCGCGGAGCGCCTGGTAGCTCAGCAGGCCCAGGCCCGGCCAGGAGAACACCGTCTCGACCGTGATCGCCCCGGACACCACGAAGCCGATGTTGAGGAACACCAGCGTGATCGTCGGCAGCAGCGCGTTCGGGACGGCGTGCCGGCGGCGCACCCGGCGTTCCATCAGGCCCTTGGCCCGCGCGGTCGGTGAGGTAGTCCTGGCGGAGCTCGTCGACCAGCGACGACCGCATCACCAGCGCGTACTCCGCGAGGTAGGCCAGGGTGAGCGTGGCAGCCGGCAGGACGAGGTGCCAGGCCCGGTCGAGCAGGCCCTCGAGCGAGGTCGGGTCCAGCCCCGGCGTGATGGTCCCGCCGCTCGGGAAGATGCCCGGGAACGGCCCGACGCCGGTGCTGAACAGGATGAGCAGCACCATGCCGAGCCAGAACTCCGGCATGGCGTAGAGCGTGAGGGTCGACGCCGGTGCTGGTGCGGTCGAAGCGGCTGCCGCGCTTCCAGCCGCCCTTGATGCCGATCGCGATCCCGAAGACGGCGGACAGCACGGTCGCGGTGAGCAGCAGCACCATCGTCGGCCCGACGTAGTCGCCGATCACGTCCCACACCGGCCGGGAGAACTGGGTGGAGTCGACGCCGGTGGAGAACGGGTTCTTCAGGTACTCGACGAACTGGTGGCCGATCGGCTCGTTGAGGTTCCGGCGCAGCTCGCGCAGCTGCTCGCGGTCCATGTTCCGGCCGCGGGTGTAGAGCGCGATCGGGTCGCCGGGCAGCAGCCGGAACAGGAAGAAGTTGAAGACCAGGACGAAGAACATGGTGCCCGCCCCGGTGAGCACCCGGCGGACGGCGTACCGCGTCAGGCCGCCGGACCGGCGGCCGGCCCGCCCGGCTGCTGGGCGGGTCCGCCGGCGGTGCGACGTCCGCCGGCGCCAGGGTCACTCGCGCCCCCGCGGCCTACTCGACATCGTGCTCCGGCCGCCGGCGGTTGCGCGCGAGCAGGAACCCGCCGACGCCCAGGGCCGACCAGCGCCGCCGCGAGCACCCCGATGGCCACCGCGTTGCCACCGTCGTCCTCGGCCGCTGCGGCGTCCGCGTTCCGCGCCGCCGCCCTTCGCGTCCTCCTCGGTCACCGGGCGGATGCTCTGGTAGCTCGCGGTGCCGTACTGGAACAGCAGCGACCCGTCCGGCGCCGGCTGCGGCTGGAACCCGGTGAACCGGTCGGACCGGTAGGCCTCCAGGTTGTCGTAGTAGAACGTCACGATGTAGGCGGCCGAGTCGTAGAGCATCTTCTGCATCGCCTTGACGGTCTCCGCGCGCTCCGCCGGGTCGATCTGCTCGGCCTGCTGCGCGTTGAGGGCGTCGTACTCCTCGTCGCAGTAGAACGAGTCGGAGAGGTTCGGCGTAGACGCTGCCGCCGTCCTTGTACGAGCGGTTGGCGCAGGTGAACGTCGACAGCTGGTAGTTCGGGTCCGGCTCGACGACCCAGCCCCACTCGAACAGGTCGAAGTTGCCCTCGCCGATGATCTCGGTCAGCGCGTCCTCGGACACGATCTTCGGCTTGACCTCGATGCCGACGTCCTCCAGCCAGCCGGCCACGAACTGCACCGACTGCTGGCTGGTCTGCGAGCTGCCGCGGCCGAACAGCCGGAACGACAGCTTCTGCCCGCCGTTCGGCATCGTGCGGATGCCGTCCGGCCCCTCGGTGTAGCCCGCCTCGTCGAGCAGCGTCTTGGCCTTCTCCGGGTCGAAGGTGAACGCCGTCTCGCCCGGGTCGTAGTGCAGCGACTCGTAGAGCGGCGGGATCACGCTGCTGCCCGGGCTGCCGTAGCCGCCGAGCACCCGGTCGACCAGGGTCTGGGTGTCGATCGCGTAGCGACAGCGCCTGGCGCAGCTTGACGTCCTTGAGCGCCGGGTGGCCGTCGCCGATCGGCGTCCCGTCGTCCAGCGCGGCCCCGGTGTTGAACGCGATCTCGTCGAAGCCGGAGTACGTCGCCGGGAAGGTCTTCACGCCCTCGGCGCCCTTGAGGCTGTCGAAGACGTTCGCGTTGAGGCTGTCGGCGAAGTCGATCTCACCGCGGCGCAGCGCCTGGGCGAGCGAGTCCTGGTTCTGGAAGACCCGGAACACCAGCTCGTCGATGTGCGGCGCGCCCTTGTAGTAGTTCTTGTTCGCCTCGAGCCGGATGAACTGGCCCTTCTTGTGCTCCACGACGGTGAACGGCCCGGAGCCGACCGTGCCGTCGGGACCGGGCTCGTTGGCGAAGCTCTTGACCTCCTTCCCGTCGATGTCCTTCCAGATGTGCTCGGGAAGGATGTAGACGTAGAGGTGCAGCATGATCGGCGTGGGCTTCTTGACCTTCATGACCACGGTGCGGTCGTCGGTCGCCTCCACCGACGTCATCGCGGCGACGTAGTTGCCGTAGTTCGTCTGCTCGTACTTGCCGTTGCGCACCCGGTTGAACGTGTAGGCCACGTCGTTCGCCGTGAGCGGCTCGCCGTCGGACCAGTTCAGCGCCGTCGCGCAGGTGGTAGGTCCAGGTGAGCCCGTCGTCGGACACGTCCCAGCTCTCGGCCAGCGGCGGGCTGGGCGGAGAAGTCCTTCACCCCGTAGTCGGTGAGGGTCTCGTACTGCAGCTGGTAGATCTCGTACGCCGACGAGACGATGCCGGTGAACGGGTTCAGCGAGTCGACGTCCTGGGTGAGGCCGACCGTGAAGGTCACCTTCTCGTCGTCCGGCGGTCCGGAGTCCGGCGTCGGCGGTGATCGCCGTACCGGGCAGCGCCGCCGCCGGCCAGCAGCACCGCTGCCGCCGCCACCAGCGATCCGTCGACCTCGCATGGGTCCTCCAGCGTCAGGCTGCGGATATCGCGCCTCGAATCGCGCGCGGCAGCGGTTTTCCGTCGTGGCCGCATCATGATAGGTACCGATCCGTTTGTCACGCGTTCTGTTGAGTCACGAGTCAGTAACTCCTGAACAGGCGCTACCGTGCTGCCCGTGCCCGCCGTCCCCCAGCCGCCGATCGCCCCCCGCCGGCCGCAGACCCGGGTCCTGCACGGCGAGTCGGTCGTCGACGACTACGCCTGGATGCGGCGCACCGACGACCCGGACCTGCTGGCCTATCTCGCGGCCGAGAACGCCTGGTGCGACGACCGGACCGCGCACCTGGGCGACCTCCGGCAGACCGTCGCCGCCGAGCTGGCCGCGGCGCTGCCGGACGAGGACCTCTCCGCCCCGTGGCTCGCGGGCGGCTGGGAGTACCGGACCCGCCGTCCGGCCGGCGCCCAGTACGCCGTGCACGTACGCCGACCGGCCGGCTCGGACGGGCCGGACGACGTGCTGCTGGACGAGAACGTGGTCGCCGAGGGCCACGACTTCCTCGAGCTCGGGGTCTGCGAGCCGAGCCCGGACGGCACCCTGCTCGCGTACTCGGTCGACCACGAGGGCAGCGAGGTCTACCGGCTACGCGTCCGCGACCTGACGACCGGCGCCGACCTGCCGGACGAGCTGACCGGCACCTACTACGGCCTCGGCTGGTCGGCCGACGGCTCGAGCTTCCTGTACACGACCCTCGACGACGCGTACCGCCCCGACCGGGTGCTCCGGCACGTCCTCGGCACCGCGCAGGCCGACGACACGGTGGTCTGGCTCGAGGAGGACCGGCGCTTCGAGCTGGAGGTCGAGCCGACCCGCAGCGGCGAGCTGGTCCGGCTCGTCGCGCGCAGCCGGGACACCTCGGAGGTGCGCCTGGTGCCGACCGCGGCGCTCGGCAGCGCCCCGGTGCCCGTCGCGGGCCGGGTGCCGGGCCGCGAGTACTTCGTCGACCACCAGCCGGGCCCGGACGGCGGCCGGCTGGTGATCCTGACCGACCTCGACGCCCCGGAGTACCGCGTCGATGACGGCGCCGGTGTCGCAGCCGGGCACCGAGCACTGGTCCGAGCTGCTGCCGCACGACCCCGCGGTCCGGGTCGAGGGGGCCGACGTCTTCGGCGAGCACGTCGTGGTGTCCGAACGGTCCGGCGGCATCCTGCGGCTGCGCATCCTCGACGCGTCGGGCGGCACGGTGCGACTGGTGCAGCCGGACGCCGTCGGCGAGTCGGTGAGGCTGGCACGCAACGACGAGCAGGACATCGGGTCGGTCCGGCTGGTGCGCGAGGGCTGGGTGCGCCCACCCGCCACGGTCGACCACGACCTGGTGACCGGGGCGGAGACCACGGTCCACGTGCAGGCCGTGACCCGGTCGCTCGACGGCTACCGGTGCGAGGTCGTGCACGCGGTCGCCGACGACGGCGTCGCGGTGCCGGTGACGCTGATCCGGCGGGGGGACGCCGCCGCCGACTCCGGCGACGCCCTTCCAGGGCCGTGCCTGCTCTACGGGTACGGCGCCTACGAGTCGAGCCTCGACCCGGAGTTCTGGGCCGACCTGCTGCCGCTGTCCGACCGCGGCGTGACCCTGGCCATCGCGCACATCCGTGGCGGCGGCGAGCTCGGCCGCGACTGGTGGCAGCAGGGGCGGCTGCTGCGCAAGCGCAACACGTTCACCGACTTCGTCGCCTGCGCCCGGCACCTGGTGGCGTCCGGGGTCACGACGGCCGACCGGCTCGCCGCACGCGGCATCAGCGCGGGCGGCCTGCTGGTGGGCGCCGTCGCGCACCTGGCTCCCGAGGACTTCGCGCTGATCGTCGCGGAGGTGCCGTTCGTCGACGTGGTCGCCACGATGCTCGACGACACGCTGCCGCTGACGGTCGCCGAGTGGGAGGAGTGGGGCGACCCGCGCATCGCCGGAGCACTACGCCTACCTGCGCGGCTACTCGCCGTACGACAACCTGCCCGGTCCGCGGCGACCGGCGCTGCTGGTGACCGCCAGCCGCAACGACCCACGGGTCTCGGTGCACGAGCCGGCGAAGTGGGTGGCCAAGCTGCGCGCCGAGGAGCAGGCGACGCCGCCCGAGCGCGACCAGCCGCTGCTGATGCGCACCGCGCTGGGCGGCGCCGCGCACACCGGCCCGGCCGGCCGGTACGACGCCTGGGCGCACGAGGCGTTCCTGCACGCCGTCACCCTCGACTGCCTCGGCCTCGGCTGAGCGCCAGGGTCAGCACGCGCGGTCGTCGCTGCTCTCGTCCAGTCGTAGCTTGAGCTCCCTTCGCGCCTCCAGCAGGGTGCGCTTGACGGTTCCCTGCGGGCGATGGAGAACTGCTGCGACCTGCTTGATGGACATGTCGGCGTAGTAGTGCAGCAGCACCGGCACGCGCAAGCGGTCGGGAAGGCGCTCGACGAGGTCGCGCAACCACGGCTCGGGTGCCGGAGTGGACACGGGGCGCGCCGTCCGGAGCCGGAGTGCGAGCAGCCGGTCTCGCGCCTCCATGCGCCACTTGTCGCCCCCAGCGAGGGACACCGTCGCGGTCCTTCGTCACTCGAGCGAGGCCACCCAGAGGTCCTCGGCCGGCCAACGCTGCGCCCATTCCCGGGTGACGATCTCGTAGTAGCCGGGCGCCGCGGCCCCGGCGGGGGCGAGGAGCTCGTGCAGGGCCTCGACCACGAAGCCGTTGGCACGCAGGACCCGCACCCAGTCGCCGTGGCCGGGGTGGAACTCGACCCCGCCGCCCGGCCACTGCACCCGGCGTACGTCGGCTGGTCCCCGCCGCAGCTGCTCGTCGGCGTACCCCTCGTCCTCCGGGACGCACAGGGTGACGAGCATGCTGTTGGTCAGGAAGACGAGGCGGCCGCCGGGCCGGAGCAGCCGCGCTGCCTCGGCCACCCACCGCTCGGGGTCGCACCAGACGCTGGCGCCGTACTCGCTGACGACCAGGTCGAAGGAGTCGTCCGGCAGCGGCACGTCCTCGGCGCTGGCTTCGACGAGCGGGAAGGTCACGCCGAAGGTCTGCTGGCAGCGGCGGGCCGTCTCCAGCTGGGCGGGCGTCAGGTCGACACCGACCGGTCGTGCGCCGGCTCGGGCGAGCCAGGCCGACAGGTACGCCGTGCCGCAGCCGAGCTCGACCACATCGAGCCCGGCCACCTCACCCAGGGCTCCCACGTCGCGCTCGGGGACCTGGAACAGCCCCCAGGTGATCTCCTCGGCCGCCCAGGCGCGTTCGGCGTCGGCGTCGGTGAAGGCAGCATTGATCTGCGTCCACACCGACCGGTTGAGCTCCAGGTCTTCCTGCACGCCGTCACGCTAGACGCCACCGGGCCGCCTGACCCCTAGGGTTGTCGTCTTGTGAGCCGCCTCGCCGAGATTGCCGCACCGGCCCGTCTCGGAGTCCCGTTCCGCTGGCTGCTGGCCTCGTCGTGGGTGACCAACCTCGGCGACGGCATCGTGCTCGCTGCCGGCCCGCTGCTGGTCGCCTCGCTGACGCGACGACGCGTTCCTCGTCGCGCTCGCGGCGACGGTGCAGTGGCTGCCGCCGCTGCTGTTCGGGCTGATGGCCGGGGCGCTGACCGACCGGCTGGACCGGCGGCTGCATCGTGGTGACCGTCGACCTGGCGCGGGCCGCTGGTCCTCGCTGTGCTGACCTCGCCATCGCGACCGAGCTGACGTCTCGATCGCCGGGTCGTGCTCGTGGCGTTGTTCCTGCTGGGCACCGCCGAGGTGTTCGCCGACAACGCTCGCAGACGCTGCTGCCGATGCTCGTGGCGCGCGACGACCTGGCGCTGGCGAACGCCGGCTGCATGACCGGGTTCGTCACGGTCAACCAGCTCGCCGGCCCGCCGCTGGGCGCGGCCCTGTTCGCCGTCGGGCACGGCCTGGCCGTTCGGCGCCGAGGCGGTCGCTCGTCGGCGCTCGGCGCCGTGCTGGTCTCCCGCGTCGTCGCTGCCGCCGCACGGACGGGATCCGGAGCGCACGACCCACATCCGGCACGACATCGCCGAGGGCTTCCGCTGGGTGCTGCACCACGCGGCGGTGCGGACGCTGGTGCTGACCATCTTCATCTTCAACATCACCTTCGGGGCCGCCTGGTCGGTGCTGGTGCTGTACGCGCGCGAGCGGCTGGGGCTCGGCGACGTCGGGTTCGGGCTCATCACCACCGTCAGCGCCGCTCGGTGGGCTGGTCGGGACGGCGTGCTACGGCTGGATCACCCGCCGCGTCAGCCTGGGCGAACCTCATGCGGATCGGCCTGATCATCGAGACCCTCACGCACCTGGCGCTCGCGCTGACCACGACCCGTGGGTCGCGCTTGCCGGTGTTCTTCGTGTTCGGCGCGCACGCCTTCGTCTGGGGGACGACGTCGGTCACCATCCGGCAGCGGGCGGTGCCGACGGCAGCTGCAGGGCCGGGTCGGCAGCGTGAACCTGGTGGGCGTGTTCGGCGGCCTGGTGATCGGCGTCGGCGATCGGCGGCGCTGCTCGCCCAGCACTACGGCGTGACGGCGCCGTTCTGGTTCGCGTTCGTCGGGTCGGCGATCTTCGTCGTGCTCATCTGGCACCAGCTGCGGCACGTCGCCCACGCGGACGAGCAGGCCGCGCCGCTGGACCCCTGACGTACGCCGGCGCGCCCGTCAGCCGCCGGAGATGGCGAGCTCGGCGTCGGCGTCCACGACGCCGCCGGACCGGGCGGACAGCCAGCCCTCCGGGAGCACGACCCGGCGCGGCGAGCCGGCTCGGCCGCGGGGCGCGCCGACCGACACCGCCGGGAACGGCTCGTCGGCGGCCAGGGTGGCCAGCAGGTCGTCGAGCTCGCCGAGCGTGGAGACCAGCGCCAGCCGGTGCCGGGTCTCGCCACCGACGCCGAAGCCCTTGAGGTACCAGGACACGTGCTTGCGGAACTCGCGGCAGCCCTTGTCCTCGCCGAGCCAGGCAGCCATCAGGCCGGCGTGCCGCCGCATCACGGCGGCGACCTCGCCGAGGGTGGGCTGGGCGTCGTCGGGCTGGCCGGCGAACGCGCGGTCGAGCGACCGGAACAGCCACGGCCGGCCGAGGCAGCCGCGCCCGACGACGACGCCGTCGCAGCCGGTCTCGGCCATCATCCGCAGCGCGTCGGCGGCCTCCCAGACGTCACCGTTGCCGAGCACCGGGATCGAGGTGACGTGCTCCTTGAGCCGGGCCACCGCCGACCAGTCGGCCTGCCCGGAGTAGGCCTGCGCAGCGGTCCGGCCGTGCAGGGCGATCGCGGTGACGCCCTCGTCCTCGGCGGTGCGGCCGGCGTCCAGGTAGGTCAGGTGGTCGTCGTCGATGCCCTTGCGCATCTTCATCGTGACCGGCACCGGGCCGGCGGCGCGGACCGCGGCACGCAGCACGGCGCGCAGCAGGTCGCTCTTCCAGGGCAGCGCCGCTCCCCCGCCGCGGCGGGTCACCTTGGGCACCGGGCAGCCGAAGTTGAGGTCGATGTGGTCGGCGCGGTCCTCGGCCACGATCATCGTGACCGCCTCGCGCACGACGGCCGGGTCGACGCCGTAGAGCTGCAGGCTGCGCGGCGTCTCCTGCGGCCCGAACTCGATCAGGCGCATCGTCTCCGGGTCGCGCTCGACCAGCGCCCGGGTCGTGATCATCTCGCTGACGTAGAGGCCGCCGCCGTACTCGCGGCAGAGCGTCCGGAACGGCTGGTTGGTGATGCCGGCCATCGGGGCGAGGACGACCGGCGGCGTGACGACGTGCGGCCCGATGCGCAACGGCTGCGCCGGGGCCTGCACGGTCGTGCTGCCGGTGGTCATCCCACCATTGTCTCAGGACAGCGAGATCTTGATGACCTTGTCGTCGTTCGGCCCGGGGGCGCCGCGGCCGTCGCGGTTGGACGTCGTGATCCACAGCGTGCCGTCCGGCGCCTTCATGACCTGGCGGATCCGGCCGAACCGGCCGCGGAAGTGGCGGCGCTTGACGCCCGCGTCCGGGCCGCGGAGCCGGACGGAGTACAGGCACTCGCCGCGCAGCGCACCGAGCCAGGCCCGGCTGTTCGCGACCGCGACACCGGCGGGCGAGCAGGACGACGTCGGCGACCACTGGGCGAGCGGGTCGCGGAAGCCACCGCCACCGTCGCGGCCCTCGACCCGCGGCCAGCCGTAGTTGGAGCCGGGCTCGATCTGGTTGAGCTCGTCGGCCTCCTTCTCGCCGAACTCGCTGGCCCACAGCGTCCCGCGGGCGTCGAACGTGATGCCCTCGACGTTCCGGTGCCCCATCGACCAGGTGTAGTTGTCGAACGGGTTGCCGGCGGGCACGTCGCCGTCGGGGGTGAGCCGGAGCACCTTGCCGCCCAGCGAGCTGCGGCTCTGGGCGCGCGCGCCGACCTCGCCGTCACCGGTGCTGGCGTAGAGCAGGCCGTCCGGGCCGAAGACCAGGCCGCCGCCGTTGTGGTGCACGTTCATCGGGATGCCGGCCAGCACGACCTCCCGCCGCCCGAGCTTGCCGTCGGCGAAGCGGAACCGGACGATCCGGTTGTCGTTGCTGGTCGAGAGGTACGCGTAGACCAGCCGGTTGCTCGCGAAGCCCGGGTGCAGCGCGAGGCCGAGCAGGCCGCCCTCGCCGGCCCGGGACAGCTGGCTGTACACGTCGATGCTGCCCACGCGCTTCCGCCCGCCGCCGCGCCGGACCAGGTGAACGTCGCCGCTGTCGCGCTCGCCCACGAGGGCGTTGCCGTTGGGCAGGAACGCCATGCCCCACGGCACGGCGAGGCCCTTGGCCAGGGTGCGGCTGACCTGCGGAGCGGCAACGGCCGGGCTGGCAGTGCCGGCGCCGACTCCGAGCGCGAGACCGCCCGTCGTGGCGAGGCCTGCCTTGAGCAGGGTCCGACGATCGATGCTGGCCATGGTGGTCCTTCCGTCAGCGACAGAGCGAGATCGGGCGTTGCACGGCGCGGTTACCTCTGATGGCGAGCTCGCGCATGCTGCTGTTGTTGTCGTTGTTCGACTCGACGAGCTGGTCGAGCGGGTCCACCACGGTGTGCAGGCAGTAGACGCCGTTCTCGAGCTTCTTGGGCAGCGGGAGGTACTGGCCCGCCAGGAAGCTCTGGTACACGTCCATCCAGCCGACCGAGATGCCCTGCGGCGTGCGTCGCGCGCACGAGCCGTACTTCAGCGGGTAGTCCCAGTTGCCCATCCAGGCCGGCACCCGGGCGGTGTCCCGCAGGCAGAAGCTGACCTTGCGGCGGGCCGAGACGATGACCGGCTCCGCGGCGCCCGGCTTGAGCAGGGTGTAGCGCGCGGATGCCTTGAAGTGCCAGTGGTCGTGGAACGGGTGGAAGATCATGCAGCCCGCCCGGTGCCGGCTGAGGCCGGTGTCCCGCCGGGCGTTGTACTTCCCGTTGCCGTTCGCGTCCCGGTAGATCACCTGGGTGGAGTTGTGCTCACCGACCGGGCACGGCTGGTTCTTGTTCGGCCGCACCTCGAGCGGGCCCAGCCCGATGTTCCCCAGCGACGACGAGAACCGCAGCCGGCGGTCGTTGGCCGACCGCACCTGGATCGAGAGGTTCTGGGCCCGCAGGGCGACGACGTCCGGCCGCAGCAGGTCGTCGGCCGGGGGCACGGTGGTGGTCGGCGTGGGGGTGGCCGTCGGCGTCGGTGTCGGGGTGGCGGTGTCGGTCGGCGTCGGGGCCACGGTGGGGCCGGTGCCGACGGACGGCGAGCTGTACGCCGGAGTGCTGGCCACGAGACCCACGACCAGGGCGGCGGCAGCGACCGCGGTGGCCGTGCCTCCAGCCACGTTCCAGGCACGCGCCATCCGGTTGTCCCCTGTCTCATTTGTGCGGTCTGTGGGCACCCGAGGGTAACCGGAGGCTTCGTAGCGTTGACGACGGCACGCCGGGGCTAGAGCCAGCCGCGCTGCTCCGCGAGCAGCACGGCCTCGGCACGGGTGCGGGCGCCGGTCTTGCCCATCGCGGAGGACAGGTAGTTGCGCACGGTGCCCTCGCTGAGCACCAGGAGCCGGGCGATGTCGGCCACCGTGCCGCCGCCACGGGCAGCGACCAGCACGTCCCGCTCCCGGCCGGTCAGCGGCGACTCGCCGGTGGCCAGCGTCTCGGCCGCCAGGGCCGGGTCGACCACCCGCAGCCCGGAGTGCACCCGCCGGATCGCGTCGGCGAGGTGCTCGGCGGGTGCGTCCTTGACGAGGAACCCGCTGGCTCCCGCCTCCATCGCCCGCCGCAGGTAGCCCGGCCGGCCGAAAGTCGTCACCACCAGGACACGGCAGGCGGGCAGCGCGCTGCGCAGGGCGGCCGTGGCGGCGATGCCGTCCAGCCCGGGCATCTCGATGTCGAGCACGGCGACGTCCGGCCGGACCTCGAGCGCGGTCGGCACCACGAGGTCGCCGCGCGCGACCTCGGCGACCACCGACAGGTCCGTCTCGAGCGTGAGCAGGGCGGCGAGGGCGCCACGCACCAGCGCCTGGTCGTCGGCCAGCAGGAGCCGGATCATCGCGCCACCGCCTGGGTCACGCCGGCACCTCGGCGTACAGCCGGAAGCCGCCGCCCTCCTGCCGGGCCGGCGTCCAGCCGGCCACCCACCTCGGCCAGCCGCTCGCGCAGCCCGGCCAGCCCGCTGCCCTCGACCGAGGTCGCCGGCCCCGATCCGTCGTCGACGATCTCGACGGTGCGGGCCGAGACCGACACCCGCACCCAGCTCGCGTCGGAGTGCCGGACGACGTTCGTCACGCCCTCCCGCAGCACCCAGCCGAACAGCTCGCGGCGCTCCCCCGGCACGTCGTCCACCGCGCTGGGCAGCTCGGCGTGCACCCCGGCGGCGTCCAGCGCGGACCGGGCCGAGGAGATCTCGGCCGCGAGGGTCACCTCGCGATATCCCGCGACGGTCGCGCGCACGTCCACCAACGCCTCGCGGGACAGCCGCTCGATGTCGGCGACCTCGGCGGCCGCGCGGTCCGGGTCGTTCGACATGACGCGACGCGCGAGCTCGGACTTGATCGCGATCACGGTGAGGCTGTGGCCGAGCAGGTCGTGCAGGTCCCGGGCGAAGCGGGCCCGCTCCTGCTCGACCGCCATCTCCTTGAGCTGCTCGTGCGCGCGGGCCAGCGCGATGTTCCGCTTGATCAGGCTGACGACGCCGAACACCGCGGCCGACGCAGTGGCGATCGGCAGGTCGATCCAGAAGTTGTTGGGCCAGGACGGCACCACCACCTGCAGCAACGGGGCGAGGATGAGCAGCCCGGCGACGACCGCCAGACGCGGGTCTGGTGTCGAGCAGCGTGATGGCGACGACCGCGACGTAGACGTACATGCTCAGTCCCGCTTGCCCGGTCAGCGGGAGCAGCGCGGTGGCGAGGCAGAACATCGCCGCGACCAGGATCGCGCGGCCACGATCAGGAAGACGACCCTCGAAGAAGTACGGCGGCAGCAGGATGTAGGCCGCGCAGAAGGTCGCGATCCCGAGCAGGCCCACGACCTTCGACAGCAGGGACTGGTCGCGGATCAGGACCTGGACGACGGCGTCGACGAGGAACACCAGCCACAGCGCGCCGGCCAACCGCCACCGCGGGGTGTTGCGCCCTGCCAGGACGTGCTCAGCGGCCTCCCGGTCCGGGAGCCGGTCGTCGTCAGCGGCGTCGGCGCTGCGCGACCTCAAGGTGCGGGCCATGGCGCGAACGGTATCCGTCACGCAGCGCGCAGGTCGTCGCGTCGGTACCCGCGCGCCGCGAGCCGGGCGCCGATCGCGACCCAGACCGCGAGCACGACCCAGCCGCCCAGCACCGGCCAGTTGTGGGTCAGCGGTGCCCGGGTGATCTGCGTGATCCAGTACGTCGGCATGGCGTAGGCCGTCAGCTGCATCCACAGCGGCGACGCCGCGGTGATCGGGAACCAGATGCCGCCGAACATCGACATCAGCATGATCGTGCCGCCGTTCACCGCCTGGGCGTTGTCGCCCGACGAGAAGTAGCCGAGCCCGACGCCGACGACGGCCATCGGCAGGATCGCGAGCCAGCCGATACCGATGACCTGCGCCCACTGCAGCGAGCTCAGGTGCACCTCGCCGGTCAGCGCTCCCGCTATGCAGACGAGCGCGAGCGCCGGCAGCGCGACCAGCATCCCGGTCAGCGACCTTGCCCATGACGTAGCCGAGGGGCGGCAACGGGGTGAGCCGGAGCTGGCGGTTCCAGCCGCGGTCGCGCTCGTCGGCGATCCGTGCGCCGATGCCGATGACCGCGCCGGTCGCGCCGAACACACCCATGTTCACCATGTACCAGGTCTGCGCGGAGACCCCGAACAGGTTGCCGTCGAACGCGTTGCCGATGACGAGGAACAGGATCACCGGGATGCCGATGGTGAAGAACAGGTAGCGCGGGTTGCGGAAGACGCGGCGCAGCTCGGTCAGCAGGTAGGTCGTGGTCATGCGAGTGCTCCTCCGGATCCGGTGAGGGCGAGGAACGCGTCCTCGAGTCCGGCGCCGCGGACTTCGAAGTCACGGGCCGCGGGCTCGGTCGCCACCAGGGCACGCAACGCAGCGTCGGCGTCGTCGCAGGTCAGGATCACGGCGTCGCCCTGCCGCTCGACAATCGCGACGCCCGGGAGTTCCCGGAGCCGCGCGAGGTCGGCGGCGGGCAGCGTCACGCGCACCCGGCGTACGTCGACCGCGGCCTTGATCTGGGTCGTCGGCCCGTCGGCGACCACCCGGCCGCCGGACATCAGCACGATCCGGTCGGCGGTCTGGTCGGCCTCCTCGAGGTAGTGGGTGGCGAACAGCACGCTGCGGCCCTCGCCGGTGAGCTGGTGCATCGCTGCCCAGAACGACCGCCGCGTCTCGACGTCCATCGCGACCGTGGGCTCGTCGAGCACCACGAGGCTCGGGTCCGGCACGACTGCAAGCGCGAAGAGCACGCGCTGCTTCTGGCCGCCGGACAGGCTGTCGATCCGCCGGCCGGCGAGGTCGGCAAGGCCGGCCAGCTCGAGCACCTGCGGCACCGGCATCGGGCTCGCGTGCATCGCGGCGACCAGGGCCACCGTCTCGCGCACCTTGAGGTCGCCGAGCAGGCCGCCGGACTGCATCATCGCGCCGACCCGACCGGACCGGACGGCCGTCACCGGGTCGAGCCCGAAGACGGAGACGGTTCCGCTGTCGGGGCGGCGCAGGCCGAGGATCATCTCGATCGTGGTGGTCTTGCCCGCTCCGTTGGGCCCGAGCAGGGCGACCACCTCGCCGGCGGCGATGCTGAGGTCGACCCCGTCGACGGCGACCACCGACCCGAAGGTCTTGCGCAGGCCGGTGACGTCGACCGCCGTACCTCGCGCGACGTGCACGTCTGTCGTCATGCCCCGAGACTGACCCTCGGGCGGTACGACGGGCAGTGGCCGCCGTCAGGACCTGTGCGTGACAGACGTCATGCCGGCGGCACGGACCAGGTCCGCCAGGATCGCCGGCACCTGGGCGACGGTGAGCGACAGGTGGCCGTGCTCCTCGAAGAGATGCGCCGTCGCACCGGGGACGTGCGAGGCCAGCCACCTGCCGTGCGCGAAGGGCACCATCAGGTCCTGCTCCCCCTGCCAGATGCTCACCGGCACGGTGATCCCGGCGAGGTCGAAGCCCCACGGACGCACGAACGCCAGGTCGTCGTCGTGCCAGCCGGCGATCCCGTTCTCCACCGCCTTGCGGAAGGATTCCGCGTACAGCTCGGCCAGCTCGCCGGTGAGCACCTGCTTGTCCACGTCCGGGACCAGGCCGCCCAACGCGGCCGCGACGTCGGGGCCGGCGACGGAGCGCAGCTGCTCGTACTCGCTCTCGAGGTACGGCGTCAGCGCCTCGGAGCCCTGCACGGCCAGGCCGAACTCCTCGATGTTCTCCGGACCCATGCCGGCCATCACGTCGAGGCCCTCGGCGTCCCACGGCGCGACACCCGCGACCGACGCCGCGGCCCGGCAGCGTTCGGGGGCGAGTGCCGCACAGGCGAGCGCGTGCGGACCGCCACCGGAGTGGCCCATCGTGACGAACTCGCCGGCACCCAGGTGGTCGAGGACCGCGATCGTGTCGGCCACCACGTCGGCAACCGTCCGACCGGGCTGCGGGGTCGAGCGGCCGTAGCCGGGCCGTCCGTAAGTCACCAGACGCAGCCCGTTCTCGGTGGCTGCGCGAGCCATCGGCAGGTTGGGCACCGGGCCGCCCGGCGTACCGGAGTGGAACACCACCGGCGTCGCGTCGGCCGGCCCAATGACGAGCACCTCGAGGTCCCGACCGTCCGGCGTCCGGACCGTCAGCCCTTGCACGTCCTCGTCCACGGTTGCACTCCGCTCGTTCGCCGTCCGGACGCGAAAGACTATGCAACGCCACCTGAGACGTCGTCCGGAGGCTGGCTGAGGCGTTGGACAGTCCTTTGCTCTCGTCTGGTCGAGAGAACACTCCGCTTTAGCGTTGCGTTAGGAGCCCCCGGCCGACGATGCGCCAGGGCCGGTCACGAGGGGCGACCGTGCAAGGGGAGGTCGAGACATGTTCACAGCAACGTCCGCCCGGCGCTGGGCGATGGTCCCGGCGACTCTCGTGCTCGCGGTCGCCGCGGTCGGGTCAGCCGTGCCCGCTCAGGCAGCGAGCCCGTCGGGCCAGGCCGGGCCGTCCGTGTTCTTCGAGGAGACGGCGTCGGCCTTCTGGGAGGTGCCGCACTCGTGTGCTGCACGATCGACGGTCCAGGCGACCCTGCTCGTGCAGAGCACCCGCGACTTCGAGTCCCCCGACCGGGACGACCCGGATCCCACGGTCCGGGTGCAGTACCTCGCCGTCTGCCCGGACAGCACCTCGTTCACCTGGGGCAACGGCGCCATGCCGGCGACCATCGACAGCCAGCCGAAGCTCAAGAGCGTGCACACCACCGGATCCGGCGTCGCGCGGGACATCTTCGGCGTCTCGCACACGGTGTCCGTCGACGTCACCTGGACCGGCGTCGGCAAGATCGAGACCGAGGTCAACGGTCCGGGGAGCAAGCGCGACCAGCGCACGGCGACGGCGGTCGGGACGGTGATCTTCGACGGCGTCGCGATCGTCAACGGTCCCTCCAACCACCCGACCCGGCCGGCGCCGTTCATCCGCGTCGACATCGAGCGGTGACCTCGCGACCGACCTAGTCGACCGCGAGCGCGGCGGCCCGGCCCATCCAGTGGGCCGGGTCGTCCGCGTGGTAGACCCGCTCGTCCGGCTCGATGTTGTCGAGGAACATCCGGTAGATCAGCGCCTGGCGCAGCGCGGAGACCGGCGCCAGCAGCGTGGCCGCCCGGTCGGGGTCGCTGCCGGGTACGGCTGCGCGCCAGAGCCCGGCCCAGTGCTCGCTCAGCGGGGCGCGCTGCTCCTCCCGGATGCTCGCGAGGGTCGCGGCCTGGTCGAGCAGCGGGTTGCCGATGCCGCAGTCGCCCCAGTCGAGCAGCACGCTGTGGCCGCCGTCCTCGGCCGACCCGCGGGTGTTGCCGGGGTGGAAGTCGCCGTGGACCAGGGTGTCCGGCAGGCCGCACTCGGCGACGTCGGCAAACCGCTGCGGCAGGCCGTCGACCAGGGCGCGCAGCCGCGCGACGACATCGTCGGCCAGCGTCTCCGTGTCGCTGCCCAGCAGCCGCTCGGCTGCGGGCACGAACACTGGCTGCGCGCCAGTCAGGTGCACCGACTTCCTCGAGCTCGCCCACCCGGTCGAACCATGACGACTGCAGTCCGACGAGCAGCTCCACGACCCGGCGCAGCACCGGCAGCTCGGCGCCCCAGTGGTCCTCACCCGCCACGTGGGCGAGCAGGATCCGTGGCCCCTCGGCCGCGATCAGCGGTGGCACCACCGCCGGGTCGAGCCGCTCCAGCATCGCGCCCTCGTGGGCGAAGAACGGCGGCACCACCTTGAGCCAGGCGGTCCCCGCCGCGGTGGGCAGCCGCCAGATGCTCGACAGGTTCCAGGTGCGGCCCTGCACCGCGGGGCCGGTGCGTTCGCGGCCTGCCGCGGCCAGCGCGGCCTCGGCCCAGGCGAGGTCGGCGGCCGGGCCACCGGGCCGGGCGTACGGCAGCCGCAGCGGCTGCTCGGCCAGCGGGTCCGGGCCGGTCCATGGGGACAGCTCCAGTCGAGGGCGGCGGGCTCGCCACCTCGGCCAGGTAGGTCACCGGTCCCCCGGCCGACCGCGCCGACGGCTCGGCCGTCAGCAGCCGCAGGACGGTCACGTCGAGGCCGTGCAGCCGGTGCGCCCCCGAGACGACGTCCCCGACCTCCTGCCACCAGGGCAGCTCGACCTCGAACGGCGGCAGGGTGCCGAGCAGCGTGCCGTGCCCGTCGCAGAGCAGCAGCGTCACCTTCCGCGGCGGGAGCCCCGACGCCGGCACGGGGTCAGCAGCCGAGCAGTCGCTGCGCCAGCCAGCCCGGGACGGCGTCCAGCCCGACGCGCTCCTGCTTCATGGTGTCGCGCTCCCGCACCGTCACCGCCTGGTCGTCCAGGGTGTCGAAGTCGACCGTGACGCAGAACGGCGTGCCGATCTCGTCCTGTCGACGGTAGCGACGGCCGATCGCGCCGGCGTCGTCGAACTCCACGTTCCAGCTCTGCCGCAGAGTGGCCGCGAGGTCCTTCGCCTTCGGCGTCAGGTCGGCGTTGCGCGACAGCGGGAGCACCGCCACCTTGACCGGCGCGAGCCGCGGGTCGAAGCGCATCACGGTGCGCTTCTCCATGACGCCCTTGGCGTTGGGCGCCTCGTCCTCGGTGAACGCGTCGAGCATGAAGGCCAGCGTCGCGCGGGTGAGGCCGAGCGCCGGCTCCACGACGTACGGCGTCCAGCGCTCGCCCTTCTCCTGGTCGAAGTACGACAGGTCGGTGCCCGAGTGCTTCGAGTGGGCGTTCAGGTCGAAGTCGGTGCGGTTCGCGATGCCCTCGAGCTCGTCGAACTCCTTGCCGCCGAAGTTGAAGCGGTACTCGATGTCGACGGTGCGCTTCGAGTAGTGCGACAGCTTCTCCTGCGGGTGCTCGTAGAACCGCAGGTTCTCCTCGCGGACGCCGAGGCCGGTGAACCAGTCGAAGCGGTGCTGCAGCCAGTACTCGAACCACTGCTCGTCGGTGCCGGGCTCGACGAAGAACTCCATCTCCATCTGCTCGAACTCGCGGGTGCGGAAGATGAAGTTGCCCGGCGTGATCTCGTTCCGGAACGACTTGCCGGTCTGGGCGATGCCGAACGGCGGCTTCTTGCGGGCCGAGGTCATCACGTTGAGGAAGTTCACGAAGATGCCCTGCGCGGTCTCGGGCCGCAGGTAGTGCAGGCCCTCCTCGCTCTCCACCGGGCCGAGGTAGGTCTTCAGCAGGCCGGAGAACTGGCGCGGCTCGGTGAAGGCGCCCTTGGTGCCGCAGTTGGGGCAGTTGACGTCCTTGAGGCCGTTCGGCGGCGGGTTGCCCTTCTTGGCCTCGTACGCCTCCTCGAGGTGGTCGGCGCGGAACCGCTTGTGGCACGACTGGCACTCGACCAGCGGGTCGCTGAACGTGTCGACGTGGCCGGAGGCGACCCACACCTCGCGGGCGAGGATGACTGCGGAGTCCAGCCCGACGACGTCGTCGCGGGTCTGGACCATGTTCTTCCACCACTGCCGACGGACGTTCTCCTTGAGCTCGACGCCGAGGGGTCCGTAGTCCCACGCGGAGCGGGTGCCGCCGTAGATCTCGCTGCTCGGGTAGACGAAGCCCCGGCGCTTGCTGAGGCTCACGATCGCGTCGTTGCGCTGGTCGCTGCGTGACGCGTTGCCCTTGGCCACGGTGGCCTCCATCCGGCTGGTTGTCGGCGGCTGAAGCACCGAGGCTATCGGTGGGCCGACCCGGCGGTCACACCGGTTGTCCGCCGCGCGGTGCGCTGGTGACGACCTCGAAGGCGCTCGGCTCGTGCACCGCGAAGGCCATCACGGCCGGCGCGGTCATCTTCACGTCGTACGCCGACAGCGCCCGCCGGTAGGCGCCGACGCCTTCCCAGGCCGTCGCGAGCACCCACAGGTCCTGGTCGTCCGGCGCCCGCCCCAGCGAGCCGTGCTGGAAGCCGGGCAGAGCGGACAGCAGGGCGAGCAGGTCGTCGGCACCGGTGCGGAAAGCCGCGGCGTCGCCCTCGGGCACCCGGAACCGCGTCACGACCAGCATCCGGTCACCGTAGCCGAGCGAAAGTGAAAACGGTTGTCATTTTGATGTACGGTCGTCGCATGCCCGTCCTCTTCGCGCTGACCGCCGTGCTCTCGACCGCTCTCGGCGGCTTCGTCGCGCTGCGCAGTCGCGACCGGCTGCACCTCGTCCTGGGCTTCGCGGCCGGCGTGATGCTCGGGCTGGTCGCCTTCGACCTGCTGCCCGAGCTGTTCGAGCTCTCGGACACGATGTTCCTCGGCGTCCCGACGGTGATGGTGGCGTTCGCGGCCGGCTTCCTCCTCCTGCACTGCGTCGAGCGGTCGGTGGCGATGCACGGCGCGCACGAGGGCGAGTACGGCGCGCACCACCACCACAACCCCAGCGTCGGGCTCGCGTCCGCGATCGCGCTGGTGGTGCACTCGTTCCTCGACGGCGTCGGCATCGGGCTGGCGTTCCAGGTCAGCGACACGGTCGGGTTCGCCGTGGCGCTGGCGGTCATCGCGCACGACTTCGCCGACGGGCTCAACACCGTCACGATCCTGCGCACCCACGGCAACTCGCGGCGGCGGCAGCTGACGATGCTCGCGGCCGACGCCGTGGCGCCGGTGCTCGGGGCGATCTCGACGCTGTTCTTCAGCGTCAGCAACGACCTGCTCGCGCTCTACCTCGGCGGCTTCGCGGGCTTCCTGCTCTACCTCGCGACCGCCGACATCCTGCCCGAGGCGCACGCCCGGCACCCGTCGCGGCTCACGCTGGTGAGCACCCTCGGCGGCGTCGGCCTGATGTGGCTCGTCGTGGCGGCCGGGTGAGCGCGGCATGAGCAGGCAACGCAACGCCGTGCGCGACGAGCTGCTCCGCGACCCGGCGTTCCGCAGCGCGCAGGAGATCCACGCCAGCCTGCGCGGGTCGGGGCACCGGATCGGCCTGACCACGGTCTACCGGGCCCTGCAGAACCTGACCGAGGCCGACGAGGTCGACGTGCTGCGCAACGGCGACGGCGAGGCCACCTACCGGGCCTGCTCGGCCGGCCACCATCACCACGTCGTGTGCCGCAGCTGCGGCAAGACCGTCGAGGTCGAGGGCAAGGCGGTGGAGACCTGGGCCGAGCGGGTCGCCCGCGAGCACGGCTTCGTCGACGTGGCGCACACCGTGGAGGTCGTCGGCACCTGCCGCCAGTGCGCCGCCCGCAGACCCGGACGCTGACCTCCGGCTTTGCCCTGCGGACCGGACCGACATAGCGTCGACCCGCACCTGCACCACCACCTCGGGGGATCCACCTTGCTCGCTCGTCCGGCGCTCGGCCTGCTGCTGGCAGTCGCCACTCTCGTCGCCACCGGCCCCCTCACGGCAGCGCCGGCGCAGGCCAAGACGTCGTGCGTCCCCCCGCCGGTCGCGCACCGCGGCGACTCGGAGCGGGCTCCGGAGAACACGCTGCCGGCGTTGCGCAAGGCGTTCGCGATCGGCGTACGGCGGGTCGAGGTGGACGTCCGGTTCACCCTCAGCGACGTGCCCGTCCTGATGCACGACCGCACCGTCGGCCGCACGACCGACGGCACCGGGGCGGTGACCGGGCTCTCGCTGGCGCAGATCAAGGCGCTGGACGCGGGCTCGTGGTTCTCCCGCGCGTACCGCGGCACCCGGGTGCCGACGTTGTACGAGGCGCTGAAGCTCGCGGAGGCCAACGACGCCAGCACCATGGTCGAGCTGAAGACGACCCCGACGCCGAGCCAGATGTCGCTGCTCCTGGAGCGGTTCCGGTGGCTGTCCCACCCGTCCCGCATCCTCGTCACCAGCTTCTCCGAGGAGACCATCACCGCCGTCCGGTCGGCCGCGCCGGGCATCCGCACCGCGATCATCGACTGGCCGCACTACCGCTCGCCGGAGTCGGTGCTGCAGTTCGGCACCACCTACGTCGTCAACCAGGCGTCGCTGACCCGGGAGCGCGCGGCCAGCTGGCGCCAGGCCGGCATCGCGGTGCGGCCGTGGACGGTCGACACGCTGCCAGGGCTGGAAGCGGACGGCCTATGCCAAGGCCAGCGCCGTCGTGACCAACCGGCCGGCCGCCTACCTCGCCTGGGCCCGCCACCGCTGCCGCTGACCGCTCAGAGGTTGGGCATGGCGCCGCCGTAGCGGCGGTCCCGGCGGGCGTAGATGTCGATCGCGCGCCACAGGTCGCGGCGGTCGAAGTCCGGCCAGAGCGTGTCGAGGAAGACCATCTCGGCGTACGCCGACTGCCAGAGCAGGAAGTTCGAGAACCGCTGCTCCCCCGACGACCGGACGAACAGGTCGACGTCGGGGATGTCCGGCTCGTCGAGGTGCCGCGCGATCGTGCGCTCGTCGACCTTCGCCGGGTCCAGCCGGCCGGCGGCGACCTCCCGCGCGATCGCCTGTGCGGCGTCGGCGATCTCGGCCCGGCCGCCGTAGTTGACGCAGAACTGCAGAGTCAGCACGTCGTTGTGCCGGGTGCGCTCCTCGGCGTCCTCGAGCTCGGTGATGACGCTGCGCCACAGCCGCTTGTGCCGGCCGGCCCAGCGGACCCGGACACCGATGGCGTCCAGCTCGTCGCGGCGCCGGTGGATCACCTCGCGGTTGAAGCCCATCAGGAACCGGACCTCGTCCGGCGAGCGCTTCCAGTTCTCGGTCGAGAAGGCGTACGCCGACAGGTGCTTGACGCCGATCTCGACGGCCCCGTGCGACGACGTCGAGCAGGGCAGCCTCGCCCGCCTCGTGGCCCTTGGTGCGGGGCAGCCCGCGGGCCTTGGCCCAGCGGCCGTTGCCGTCCATGACGATCGCCACGTGCGCGGGCACCAGCTCGGCCGGCAGCGCCGGCGGTCGCGCCCCCGAGGGGTGCGGCGTCGGCGGCACCGGGTCGTGCCGCTCGCTCGGCCGGCCGCGCGTCTTCCGTCTCGCCACGCCGCGACCCTAGCGACCACCCGCCGCCGCGCCCCAGCGGTCTCGCACGTCTCGGCGCTCTGAGCGGGCTGACCCGATGCTCGATATCCGGCATCATGCGCGGATGACAGCCGACGCAACTTTCGTCGCCAGGGCGATCACCGAGGGTCCGCTCGATGACGTGTCCATCCATGTGGCCTGGGGCGATGATGCGACTGACCCGGAGCATGCGCTGATCTTGATGCGCAATGACCACCCCAGCCCGGGCGAAGCGCCGTACTGCGTTGTCTGGGGCGGGGCCACCGAGTACGGCGGCGTGACTGACATCCACGTCGGGCGCGATCGCACCACGGTGCAGCTCACCGAGCAGTGCGCGAGAACGCTGGACGCTCCACAGAGGATCTGCATCGACCACGACGTCGAGGCGGTCGACCTGGACAGGCTACGAGCGGCCGTGGAGCAGGTCCTGGCCGATAGTCCGCGCCTCGCCCCGCTCGGGCTGACAACGCACGTGAACGGCATCATGCGCGGATGAACCTCTCGGCCCTGGTGCGCAACCTTCCGCTCGACGGCCCACCGGTCGATCCGGTCACCGTGCCGGACAGCGTTGAGGGGCTGCGCGACGTACTCGGCGGCCGGTCCTTCGCCGGAGGTCTGTACCGGATTCACGATCAGGCTGCAGCGGCACGGTGGGACTCCGAGGTGGTTGACGCGTTCCCGGACTTCGTCGACCGGATCACCTGCTTCGGCTGCGACTGGCTCGGGGGGCAGTTCGCACTGGACAGCGCTCGGACGGATCCGAGTGGTCAGCCATTGGTGCTGCTCTTCGAGCCCGGCACTCATGAGGCGCTTGCCCTCCCTGTGAACCTGACGCAGTTCCATGAGGACGAGCTGATTCAGGAGGCCCATGCTGCCCTGGCCGAGCCCTTCTATCGGGAGTGGCGAGCGCAGTCCGGCGATGACGTCCCGCTCGGCCCAGGCGAGTGCGTGGGCTACCGAGTGCCGCTCTTTCTTGGTGGCAAGGACGACGTCGACAACCTCGAGCGGACCGACGCTGAGGTCTATTGGTCGTTGACGGGCCAGATGGGCAACAGATCGACTCGGGTTGACCGCGCATGAGTGCCGCCTACGCGACGGGAGGGCATCGCTGTGCCCAGACTCTCCGATGACGAGTATCACGCCACGATGGAACCTGCCCCGCAGCGCGTGGACGACGCTGACCACCACCGTTTGACTTCTGGCCATACGTCGACGCTCTCCCAGCAGCCGAGTACGGCGGCCATGACTTCACGGCAGGACGTGTCAGCTACGTGTGGCAGATGCCGAGCGGGCAGTGGCAGCACGTCCTCATCAATGAGGCGACGGACCGAAACACCTTCCTCGTCCTTGTGCTCAACCTCGGAACCGGGGAAGTCCATGGCCACCACCTGCTCCGCCTAGCCGAGGAGTATGGCCTCGATGAATGACACCTATTGGGACGACGAGCCGCTCGGCCCCGACGACCTGACCATCAGGACGCCTCAGGGGACCGTCGCCGAGCCTGAGAGCTGGCTGGCACTGGCCCACTCCACGCTGCGCAAGCCGGACGACTTCCTCATCGTCGCCAGCGGTCCCCCAGACCTGTACGCGCAGGCGATGAACCACGGAGGTCGCCTCATACTCGAGTACCGGGACGGGGCTCCCGACCAGCACTTCCAAACGACCGGTGTGGGGCTGGACGACGTCGCACGGGCTCTGTCCGAATGGTTCCGAGGGGAACGCGCCTTCATCGCTGAACACGAGTGGGAGCGGCTGTCGCTCTGAGTCGCACTGGTGGATGCTCGATGGATCCCGACCGTCGCTTTCCAGGACGGTGGTCAGCGACCTCAGCGGCCGGACAGCGAGGTCAGCGCGCTGCCAGCGGAGTACGTGCCTGACAAGCGGTACGTCTGCCCGTCGGAGGACCGTGTCAGGCCGTTCAGCGCGTCCAGCGCGTGCTCGCTGCCGGGCTGAGCAGAGCCCACCGAGGCCGAGGTCGGCTCAGTTCCGGAGGCGTTCGCGGTTCCGCCGGACTGGGTCACGGCGACGGTCACTGCGCCGGTCGCGATGGTCGCGAGCAGTGCACCGGCAGCACGGGTACGAACAGACATGTCAAGCTCCTTCGAGTCAGGTTAGGGAAGCCCGAGGCTGCGGGGCGCTGCCTCGACATCCTCTTGTTGCAGCGACGTCCCGAATCGGTTCACGGCGTCGGTCCAAGCCCGATCGGCCGCGGCGAGGGCGGTCGGTAGGTGCCGCAACCGCTGCCCCGCACAGCGGCGGCAGGGCGGGACTCGCACAGGCGACTCCCCGAGGTGGTGCCTCGGCCGTCGAACCTCAGCGGCGGCTGCGGAAGTCCACCACCTGCTGGAAGGTCGGCCGGTTCTGCCAGTCGATCGGCCGGACGCCCACCAGGCCGGCCGTCACGTGCCGGGCCGGTACGTCGAAGGTGGCCGGCTTGTAGTACTTCGTCAGGTCGCCTGCCTTGAGCGAGCCAGGGGCGACCGTGTTGAGCGCGTCGTACATCTCGAGCTGGTCGGCGAAGTTGCTCGGGGCGTTCCTCCCCTCGATGGCGACCCTGCCCTGCGGGTCGCCGGCCACCACCTTCGCGACGTCGGTCGCCGTGACCGTGCCCGACTGGCCGGGCGGGAGGATGTTGAGCACCTCGCCGTAGCCGGGCTCCGCGACGTTCGCACCGTGGGCAGCGCAGGCAGGGCGGCAAGCGCCAGCGCGGTGGACAGGACGACGACGGCAGCGCGCGGCAACGTGACTCCTCAGTGGGCGACACGAGGCTCAACGACCGCGGCCCGGTCAGGTCACGCCTAGCTGCGCTCCACCATCGGCAGCGAGCGCAGCCCGCGCTCCAGGTGCCACTGCAGGTACGCCGACACCAGACCGCTGCCCTCGCGCCGGTGCCGCGGGTCGCTGGCGTCCGCCGGTCTCCCAGTCGCCGGAGAGCAGCGCAGCCAGCAGGTCGAGGGTGCCGCGCGCCGGCGACACCGAGCCGGCCACCCGGCACGAGCCGCAGACCGCCCCGCCGGACGACACGTTGAAGAACGGGTGCGGTCCGGGCCGGGCGCAGCGCGCGCAGTCGTCGAAGGACGCGCCGTACCCCGCAACAGCCAGCGACCGGAGCAGGAACGCGTCCAGCACCAGCCCGGGCGCGTGGGTGGCCTCGGCCAGGGTCCGCAGGCCGCCCACGAGGAGCAGGAACTGCTGGGTGGCCGGCTCCTTCTCCTCCGCGGTCAGCCGCTCGGCGGTCTCGAGCATCACCGTGCCTGTCGTGTACCGCGGGTAGTCGTCGGAGATCCGGTCGCCGTACGACGCGATCGTCTCGGCCTGCTGCACCACGTCGAGCGACCGGCCCTCGTAGACCTGCAGGTCGACGTGGGTGAACGGCTCGAGCCGGGCGCCGAACTTCGACCGGGTCCGCCGGACCCCCTTGCCGACCGCCCGGACCCGGCCGTGCGACCGGGTCAGCAGGGTGATGATGCGGTCGGCCTCGCCGAGCTTCTGGGTGCGAAGCACGACACCCTCGTCCCGGTAGAGGCTCACCGCCCCATTGTGGTCGATCGGTGGTCTGATGACCGCATGGCGCGACTGGCGATCGTGGACGCATCCCTGGCGGACGGCTCCCGGGTGGACGTGATCATCGACGACGAGCACATCGTCGAGGTGGCCCCGGTGCCGCCCGGTCCGCCGACGAGCGCGTCGAGGCCGCCGGCGGCCTGCTGCTGCCGGCGTACATCGACACCCATGTGCATCTCGACAAGGTGCTGATCCGCGACCAGCTGGCCGAGCACGACGGCACGCTGGCCGGCGCGATCGGCGCGATCCACGCCGCCAAGCGGGACTACACCGTCGAGGACGTACGCCGGCGCGCCCGGGCCGTGATCGAGGCCTCGGTGCTGACCGGCACGACCCGGCTGCGCTCGCATGTCGATGTCGACACGATCGGCGGCCTGGTCCCGCTGGACGGTGTGCTCACTGCCGCGCAGGACTGTGCCGACATCGCCGAGGTGCAGGTGATCGCGTTCCCCCAGGAGGGCCTGCTGCGCGACCCCGGCGCGGCCGAGCTGATGGCCGAGGCGATGGAGCGCGGCGCGACCGTCGTGGGCGGGATGCCGCACTGGGAGGCGACCGAGGACGAGCAGCGCGAGCACGTCCGGATCTGCTTCGAGCTGGCTGCCCGCTACGACGCCGACGTCGACATGCACGTCGACGAGACCGACGACGGCTCGGTGCGCACCCTCGCGATGGTGCTCGACGAGACCGAGCGCTGCGGGTGGCAGCACCGCGTCACGGTCGGCCACGTGTGCGCGCTGTCGGCCGCCGATGACGAGTACGCCGACCGGGTCATCGGCGACTGCGCCCGGCTCGGTGTCACCGTCGTGTCGAACCCGGTGACCAACCTGGTGCTGCAGGGCCGCGGCGACCGCGGACTGGTGCGGCGCGGCACCACCCGGGTGGCCGAGCTGCTGGCCGCGGGCGTCGGCGTCGCCTTCGGGCAGGACTGCGTGCAGGACGGCTTCTATCCCTACGGCCGCGGCGACATGCTCGAGGTGGCGCTGGTCTCGGCGCACGCCGCGCACCTCACGACGCTCCGCGAGCAGCACCAGGCGCTGGCCGCCGTCACCACCATCCCGGCCACGGCCTGGCACCTCGGCTGGCGGTACGGGGTCGCGGCCGAGGCCCGCGCCGACCTCCAGCTCTACGCCGCCGGCAGCTGGCCGGAGGTCCTGCGGCTGCAGGACCCGCCGCGCCAGGTCTGGTTCCGCGGCCGCACAGTGGCGCGTACGACGGTCACCCGCGAGCTGCTGCGACTGAATCGGCTGCGGCGCCAGCGAGCTCCCGCGTGCGGAGCTCGACGTCGGCAAATAGGATGCGCCCAGGCCGATGACCGACAGACGACCTGCTGACCCGGCTCGAGACCTACTACGACGCCGTCCCGCGCCGGTTCTCCCAGACCGAGGAGTGCGGGCCGTTCACGCTGTTCCTCGGTGAGCCCGGCGGCTGGGTCTACTACGCGCGGCCACGGCTCGGCGAGACCACGGCAGTCACACCCGAGGACGTCGTTGCAGCCGCTGACCGGCTCCGTGAGCGCGGCCTGCCGCAGACGATCGAGTGGGTGCACGAGACGACGCCGACGCTGCTCGACGCGGTGCGCGCGGCCGGCTCGTTCGAGCTGGAGGAACTGCCGCTGCTGGTGCTGGACGGCGACCTCGCCGTGTCCGCCCCGCGGCTGCCAGAGGGCGTGACGGTGCGGCTGCTCGGACCGGACGACGCTGAGGCGGTGAGCGCTGCCACCGCGGCCTCGGCAGTCGGGTTCGGCGCAGAGGGCACTGCCCGGGGCGACGCCGGCCCGGCCGAGCGGGACGCCGCGATGAAGCCGGCCCAGCAGCGGGTCCTCGACCTGCTCGCCGACGGCGGGGTGCGCATCGCGGTCGCCGAACAGTCCGGGCACGGGGTCGTCTCGACCGGCCGGACCCTGCCGGTCGGCGACGTCACCGAGGTGATGGGTGTCGCGACGCTGCCATCGGCCCGCCGCCAGGGCCTGGGTGCCGCGGTCACCGCGGCCCTGGTCGACGACGCCCGCGACCTCGGCCTCCGCACGGTGTTCCTCACCGCCTCGTCGGACGACGTCGCACGGGTCTACTCGGGCATCGGGTTCCAGCGCGTCGGCACCGGCTGGGCTGCCGAGCGGCACTGACCGGCGTACGGCCTGAGCGCCGGAAGCCGGCTCCATGTCCGTGACTCGACGCGACTCCGCTCGTCCACAGGGCCGGAATCCCTATGCACAGCAACGGTTTCCGGGGTTCCGTCGGGTCGATCTGCGCTAGGATTCGAACATGTGTTCGACCGGGCAGACAGGGAGTCGAGGTGGACGTCGCGGCCGCCGACACCGCGCTGACCCGCGCCCTGCACGAGGGCGTCGAACACCTCGGCCACGACCAGTCCGCCGCCCTGCTCGACCAGCTGCGGGTGCTGACCGCCAAGGCCGACGCGCTGACCCTGGCGCTGGTCGGCAGGGTCGACGCCGACGGCACCTACGCCCTCGACGGTGCCCTCACGGCCGGCGCGTGGCTGCGGGCGATCGGGCACCAGAGCCCGGGGAGGCCGCCCGCACGGTGCGGACCGCCCGCACCCTGCGCTCCGGGGTGCTGCCCAACACCGCGGCGGCGCTGGCCGCCGGGGCGATCTCCGGCCGGCACGCCGCGGCGATCGCCGACGGCGTCACCGACGCCCCCGCCGGTGCCGTCGCGCTGATCGAGCCCGAAGCCGTCGCCGCCGCCTGCGAGGGCGACGTCCGGGCCACCGCGAACATCATGCGCGCCTTCCAGCAGGCCCTGGACCCCGACAAGGCCGACCAGAAAGCGCTGCGCCGCTACGAACGGGCCGGCATCACCTTCTCCCCATGCTCGACGGCGGGTTCGCCATCACCGGCACCGCCGACGAGACCACCGGCGCCGCCATCATCGCTGCCATCGACGCCGCCGCCCCGCTGACCACCGGCGACCCGCGCACCGCGGCCCGCCGCCGCCTCGACGGACTGCTCCGCCTCGCCCGGCACTGGCTGGACACCGCCACCCCCGACGGCGACACCGCGGACCGCCGCCGCGCGCCCGACGCACCAGTCGCTCCCGCGCCCGACTCGTCGTCACCCTCGACGCCGCTGGCCTGACCGGCCACACCTCACCCGGCGGCACACTTCCTGGGCCGGACCCGTCACCGCCTCTACCGCGCAACGCCTCGGCTGCGACAGCACCGCCACCTTCGTCCGCCTCGACCCCGACGGCAACGTCGTCGAAGCCGGCACCCAACGCCGGTTCTTCACCACCTCCCAACGCCTCGCGATGATCGCCCGCGACGGCGACACCTGCCCCACCCCGTTCTGCGACCGGCCCTCCGCCTGGTCCGACGGCCACCACCTGGTCCCCGTGAACTGGGCGGCCCCACCACCGTCGCCAACGGCGCCCTCCCCTGCGAAGGCCACCACGTCCAGCTCCACGAAGGCCACTGGGTCCTGGAACGCCTCCCCGACGGCCGCTACCTCATGCGCCACCCTCGGACGGGCAAGACCCTCGGACCCGAACCACCCCGACCCGGCCACAGCCAACCACCACCGAATAGCGCGCCGCCTAGCGGCACGCCTCCACCTCAGACGCCG
>CAVYTH010000002.1:0-44296 GCA_963771345.1 uncultured Actinomycetota bacterium | reverse complement strand
AGCACGATCTGGCCGGGACGCAGCTCGCCGAACAGGATCTTCTCGGACAGCGACGTCCTCGATCTCGCGCTGGATCGTGCGGCGCAGCGGCCGGGCACCCAGCACCGGGTCGTAGCCCTTGCTCGGCGAGCAGCTCCTTGGCCGCCGGCGTGAGCTCGATGCCCATGTCCCTGTCGCTGCAGCCGCTCGTCGAGCTTGGCGACCATCAGGTCGACGATCTGGATGATCTCGTCCTGGCGTGAGCTGGTGGAAGACGACGATGTCGTCGACGCGGTTGAGGAACTCCGGCCGGAAGTGCTGCTTGAGCTCGTCCTGGACCTTGGCCTTCATCCGCTCGTAGCCGGACTTGATGTCGCTCGGTCGCCGCGAAGCCCGAGGTTGAAGCCCTTGGAGATGTCCCGGGTGCCGAGGTTGGTGGTCATGATGATGACGGTGTTCTTGAAGTCGACGACCCGGCCCTGGGAGTCGGTCAGGCGACCGTCCTCCAGGATCTGCAGCAGCGAGTTGAAGATGTCCGGGTGGGCCTTCTCGACCTCGTCGAAGAGCACCACGGAGAACGGCTTGCGGCGCACCTTCTCGGTGAGCTGGCCGCCCTCTTCGTAGCCGACGTAGCCGGGAGGCGAGCCGAACAGCCGCGAGACCGTGTGCTTCTCGGAGAACTCCGACATGTCGAGCTGGATCAGCGCGTCCTCGTCGCCGAACAGGAACTCGGCGAGCGTCTTGGACAGCTCGGTCTTACCGACGCCGGACGGGCCGGCGAAGATGAACGAGCCACCGGGACGCTTCGGGTCCTTCAGCCCGGCACGGGTACGGCGGATCGCCTGGGACAGCGCCTTGATGGCGTCGCTCCTGGCCGATGACCCGCTTGTGCAGCTCGTCCTCCATGCGGAGCAGGCGCTGCGGACTCCTCCTCGGTCAGCTTGAAGACCGGGATGCCGGTCGCGGTGCGCGAGCACCTCGGCGATGAGCTCCTCGTCGACCTCGGCGACGACGTCCATGTCGCCGGCCTTCCACTCCTTCTCGCGCTGCGCCTTCTCGCTGCAGCAGGGTCTTCTCGCTGTCGCGCAGGGACGCGGCCTTCTCGAAGTCCTGCGCGTCGATCGCCGACTCCTTCTCGCGGCGCACGTTGGCGATCTGCTCGTCGAACTCGCGCAGGTCCGGCGGCGCGGTCATCCGGCGGATGCGCATCCGCGAGCCGGCCTCGTCGATCAGGTCGATCGCCTTGTCCGGCAGGAACCGGTCGGAGATGTAGCGGTCGGCCAGCGTGCGCCGCCGCGACCAGCGCCGCGTCGGTGATGGACACGCGGTGGTGCGCCTCGTAGCGGTCGCGCAGGCCCTTGAGGATCTCGATGGTGTGCGCCAGCGTCGGCTCGGCCACCTGGATCGGCTGGAAGCGGCGCTCCAGGGCGGCGTCCTTCTCGACGTACTTGCGGTACTCGTCGAGCGTGGTGGCGCCGATGGTCTGCAGCTCGCCGCGGGCCAGCATCGGCTTGAGGATGCTAGGCGGCGTCGATCGCGCCCTCGGCGGCACCCGCACCGACGAGCGTGTGCATCTCGTCGATGAACAGGATGATGTCGCCGCGGGTGCGGATCTCCTTGAGCACCTTCTTCAGGCGCTCCTCGAAGTCACCGCGGTAGCGGCAGCCGGCGACCAGCGCGCCGAGGTCGAGCGTGTAGAGCTGCTTGTCCTTGAGCGTCTCGGGCACCTCGCCCTTGACGATGGCCTGGGCCAGGCCCTCGACGACGGCGGTCTTGCCGACGCCGGGCTCGCCGATCAGGACCGGGTTGTTCTTGGTGCGGCGGGACAGCACCTGCATGACCCGCTCGATCTCCTTCTCGCGCCCGATGACCGGGTCGAGCTTGCCCTCGCGGGCGGCCTGGGTGAGGTTGCGGCCGAACTGGTCGAGGACCAGCGAGGTCGACGGGCGCGCCCTCGGCCGGGCCGCCGGCGGCGGCGGGCTCCTTGCCCTGGTAGCCGGAGAGCAGCTGGATGACCTGCTGGCGCACCCGGTTGAGGTCGGCGCCGAGCTTGACCAGCACCTGGGCGGCGACGCCCTCGCCCTCGCGGATCAGGCCGAGCAGGATGTGCTCGGTGCCGATGTAGTTGTGGCCGAGCTGCAGCGCCTCGCGCAGCGACAGCTCGAGGACCTTCTTGGCGCGCGGGGTGAAGGGGATGTGCCCGGACGGCGCCTGCTGGCCCTGGCCGATGATCTCCTCGACCTGCGGGCGGACGGCCTCCAGCGAGATGCCGAGGCGACTCCAGCGCCTTGGCGGCGACACCCTCACCCTCGTGGATCAGGCCCGAGCAGGATGTGCTCGGTGCCGATGTAGTTGTGGTTGAGCATCCGGGCCTCTTCTTGGGCCAGGACGACAACCCGCCGGGCGCGGTCGGTGAACCTCTCGAACATCTCTTTCGCTCCTCACGAGAGCGGTCGGGCAGGTGGCGCGACCGTCCGGGTCTCACTCGGGCGGTCACCTGTCCCTTTGCATGCTAGTCCGCACGCTGACCGTTGCTGCTGCTTGTCCCTGATCCGGGATCTTCACCCCGGAAGTACGTACTCGGATCCAACTGACCGGAACCTGAAGGTGTTCCGATCTCACGCTCAGGCCGCTACGCCACCAGCGAACGCCTCCCGGGCGCCGGACGCGCCTCGTCCGGGGTGCATGATCGACGGGTGCCCGCCGTCCGCCGGTGCCCGCCCGCCGCGCGGGACGACGCCCTCGCCACCGTGGTGGCCGCCTTCGCCGCCGACCCGCTGCTCCGCTGGGTCTGGCCGGACGACGGCCGGTACGCCGCGTGCGCGCCGGGCTTCTTCGGCCTGCTGCTCGACCTCCGGCTGGAGAGCGGCGAGGTCTGGGTCGCCGAGGTCGGCGCCGCGGTACCTCGGTGGCCATGTGGGACCCGCCCGGGGGCCTCTACCAGCCGCCGCCGGACGAGCGCTGGGCCGAGGTCCAGCAGCGCTTCACGGACGGGGAACGGGCCGGCTGGGCCGCCTTCGACGAGGCGATGGGGGTGCCGGAGGCCGCCGGGCCGCACTGGTACCTGGGCGTGCTCGCCACCGCCCCCGGCCGGCAGGGCACCGGGCTCGGCCGGGCCGTCAGCGCGCCGATGCTGGCCGCGGCCGACCGGACCAGGCTGCCGGCGTACCTCGAGACTGCCAGCGAGACCAACGTCGCGATCTACCGGCGGCTGGGGTTCGAGATCGACCGGGAGGTCGACATGCCCGACGGCGGGCCGCGCTGCTGGCTGATGGTCCGGGTGCCCCAGGAGGTGGTGGCGTGACGCGCCGAGGTGCTCGTGGTGGTGGCCGCCGGCCCGGGGCTCGGCCGGGCGGTGGCGCTGCGCTTCGCCCGGGAGGGCGCCGCCGTGGGCCTGGTGGCCCGCTCGCCCGACCGGCTGGCCGACCTGGTGGCCGAGGTGTCGGCCGCGGGGGCACCGGCAGTCGCGACCGCCGCGGCGGACGTCGGCGACGAGGCCGGGCTGCGGGCAGCGCTGGCGGCTCTGCGGGCCGAGCTCGGCGAGGCGACGGTGCTGGTCTACAACGGCTCGGCGTACGTCGAGGGCTCGGTCACCGCCGTAGCCGCCGGACGCCCTCCGGCTCGCCTTCGACGTCGGCGTGGTCGGCGCCCTGGTGGCGGCGCAGGAGGCGGTGCCCGCGATGCGCGCCGCCGGCCGCGGGACCGTCCTGCTCACCGGCAGCGTCGCGGCCGACCGGGCCTCGACCGCTGCGGCAGCCGTGGGGGTCGCCAAGGCCGGCCTGCGCAGCCTGGCCCGCTCGCTGCACAAGGAGGTCGCCGGCGACGGCGTCCGGGTCACCACCGTGACCATCGACGGCGTCCTCAGCGGTCCCAAGGCGCTCGACGTCGACGACATCGCTGACCTCTACTGGCAGCTGCACTCCCAGCCCGAGCCCCCGGCTGACGTGGTGACTTTCCCCGTCGGATAGCAGGTCACAGCCCGCCGGCCGAACCGGTAGGCCCCGGACGGCGTCGGCTACACAGTCGCTTCCACAGCGACGAGCTCTCGCGGATGTCGGCCCGCGGACCGTGCCGGCACATGCCTGAAAGGCGGTCGGAGATGACGCACCGAATGATGCTCCGGGGTGGCGGGTCACGACGGTGGGCGTACACGATCACCGAGCATGACGTCACCGGTGCGGTGACCGACACCTGCACGTCGGGCTCGGTCAGCTGGACGGCGAAGCAGTAGCCGGTGAGTGAGTCGCCGTCGGGTCGGGCGTTCGCCGCCTGACCCGGGGGCGGGTCACCAGCACGGCGGCCGCCACGATGGCGACGCCCGCCACGGCGTCGAGCAGGTAGTGGTTGGCGGTGATCACGACGACCACGGTGGTGCCGGTCGCGTAGACGGCGACGAGCGTGCGCAGCAGGCGGTTGCGGGTGCACAGGAACACGACCCAGGCGCACCACAGGGCCCAGCCGACGTGCATGGACGGCATCGCCGCGAGCTCGTTGGTCAGCCCGCCGAGACCCTTGGGGGCGCTCGCGTCACTGCCCCACCAGCCGTTGACGGAGGTGGTGGCGAGCACGTCGACGTAGCCGGGCAGCATCCGCGGCGGGGCCATCGGGAGCAGCACGAACCCGAGCAGAGCGACCGCGGTGGAACCGACCAGGACGTTGCGGACCCGACGGTAGCCGAGCGGATGCCGGCGGTAGACCCAGACCAGGACGGCCGGCGTGACGATGTAGTGCAGCGCGGAGTACCAGTAGCTGGCGGCCAGCGGCAGCCCGGGCAGGTCGAGGATCAGGTGGTTGGCCCAGGCCTCGAAGTCCAGGTGCAGCGCGGCCTCGATGTCGAGCAGCCGGTGGGCGTTCTCGGTGGCGCGCACCGGGTCGTCGTCGGCCAGCAGCCGGGCCAGGCTGTACCCGACGTACAGCAGGGCCAGCAGCGCGAGCTCGGCCAGGGCGCGCGGTCGGGCCGGCCGGCGCCGGGCGGTCGTCGCCCGCGCCGGCGTACGGGCCGGCAGCAGCCCGGTCCGCGTCCACGCGCCGTCGATCGTCACGAGGTCCATGGTGGCCGCGACCTCTGACAACCCGCATCGGTATTAGTACCTAATCTGACCCTGGGAAGACCCTTAGATGTCCCCGATGTCCGGCCGGGCACCGCGGTCGTCATCGGGCCGCGTTCACGACGTCTCGAGGACGGACAGGATGTTGCCGGACGGGTCGGTGAACCAGGCGATCGGCGGCCCGAAGCCGCGCATGATGCCCTTCTCGTCCTGCTCCATCCCGTCGTACCGCTCGAAGGTCACGCCCTTGGCCGCGAGCCCGTCCACGGCGGCGTCGATGTCGCCGACCGGGAAGTTCAGGATCGTGTACGTCGCCGGGACGTGGTCCGGCTTGATGTAGACCAGCACGTCGCGGCCGCCGGCGATGTGCAGCTGGAGCAGGCCCTCGGCCGGGTCGTCCTTGGTCACGGACAGGCCGAGGGTGTCGCCGTAGAACGCGGCGGCCGCCTCGATGTCCTTCACGGCGAACCCGCTGAACGCCTCGCTGTCACCCAACATGCTCCTGCTCCTCACGTCGTCGTTGGCCGTCACCCATGCTGACTCCGGAGGTTGCCGGAAGTCATCGGAATGCTCCCGATCCTGGGAGAGACTGCGGGCCATGGAGCTGCGCTGGGACGCCGTCACGATCGACTGCACCGACCTCGAGGTCATGAGCGCCTTCTGGGCCGCGCTGATGGGGGTCGAGGTGCGCGGCCGCTGGCAGCAGTACGTCGGCCTGCAGCCGATGACGCCCGGTCAGCCGCGGGTGGTGCTGCAGCGCACCGACGACCCCCGCCCGGCCAAGAACACGCTGCACCTCGACCTGCACGTGCCGACCGGGGCCGACCTGCCGGCCGCCGTCGAGCGGGCCGTCGGGCTGGGCGCCCGCTGGTCCAGGAGGTCGAGGAGGCCGGGCAGTCCTGGCGGATCATGGCCGACCCCGAGGGGAACCTGTTCTGCCTGGTCGCCGACCAGCCCTGAGTCAGTCGACCCGAGGCTGCGGCTTGAAGCGGCGTACCTCATGGGCCCAGCCGCACGCCTCCGCGACCTTGCCCGCCCACATCTTGGCGGCCTCGTCATCGGCCACGTCCACCAAGGCGAACCCGCCCAGGAACTCCTTGGTCTCCACGTACGGTCCGTCGGTGATCAGCAAGGTGCCGCTGCTGGGGTCGGCGCTGTACACCGGGCCGTCCTCCTCCTCCAGCCCGCCGGCGAACAGGTACACGCCAGCAGCCTTCATCTCGTTCACAACCGCCATCGCGAGCGGTCCGCGCCCGCGGAACCACTCCTCGGAGTGGTCACCCACCCACTGCTGGTTGAAGTAGAGGATGTACTCCGGCATGCCGACTCCTTCTCGTCCGGGGACCCCGTGGTCCCCGCTCACCTACCCCACGAACGGCGTCAGGCTAATCGGACACGTGGGACGGCAATCACCGCCGGACCTGTCTCAGGCGGACGGTCGGTTCGTCGGCAGACCGAGACGGTTCGGTCAGGTCTCGACACCGGAGCCGGCGTCACCTGCCCCGTCGAGCAGGTGGCCGCCGTCGAGCTGTTGGAGAAGGTCCTGCAGCTGGCCGGCGTCGACGTGGTCGGGCAGGCCGAGCAGGGCGAGCAGCGCACGCAGCTGGTCGCTGTCGAGCTGTCCGTCGGACAGCTGCTTGATGAGACCGTCGAGCTGGCCGACGTCGAGCTGACCCAGGCTGGCGAGCGGGTCCTGCTCGGGCAGCTGGTCTTGGCCTGGGGGCGACGACGGCTGCGCGCCGTTCGACCCGACTGACGGCTGACCACTGGCGGATGTGCTCGTCGAGTCGGAGAAGTGAGCGCCCAGGGCAGCGCCTCCCGACACCAGCGCTCCCGCGACCACGAAGGCGGCGGCGATGACGTGTCCCCGGCTCCAACGGCGCGGTGTCGGCTCCTGGTCGACCGGCTGCCCGGCGTCCAGCGGGCCGCCGCCGCCGTCGGGGACGTAGTCGAACAGGGCCAACTCGTCCGTGTCGTCTGTGGAGGACGTGCTGTCGGGATCGTGAGGGCTGGTCACCAGGGCTCCTGTCGTGCTCGCGGAAGGACCTGGGCAGTGTCGGGCCAGTTCCTGTGGGCTCGCTGTGACCTGGCTGGGCACCAGCCACCACCGGAATCCGCGTTCGACCACGTAAAGCAGGCGTACGGACACCTTGCTAGGCGTCTGCGCCTCGCAAAGTACCCACCTGCCTGCTTTACGTGGTCGAAGGGCGCGGCGGCAGGAAGGTCAGGAGTGGGCCTTGTCGTAGGCCTCGACGACGGTGGCGGAAATGCGGCCGCGGTCGTTCACCTTCTGCCCGTTGGCGCGGGCCCATTCCCGGATCTGCGCGGTCCGGTTGTCTCCGCCGGTGGAACGACGGCGCCCGCCGCGGCTGCCGGACCGGCCGCCGACCTTTCGGGCGGTGCCGACGTACTGCGCGAATGCGTCCCGGAATGCGGAGGCGTTCTTGGTGCTCAGGTCGATCTCGTAGGAGACCCCGTCCAGGGAAAAGGACACCGTCTCGTCGGCGGCGCCGCCGTCGATGTCGTCGACCAGGATGACCTGGACTTTCTGCGCCATGGGAAATCTCCTCGATGCTCGGCAGGAATGTCCGCCGAGCCTAAAGGAAATACTTCAGAAAGCGAAAAGCAATCGCCGGTACGCCGGCTGTCGGCGAGCCATTCCCGGAAATGTCCCGGCATTCAGTGCTCGTCTTTGTCCTCGGCGTCCATCATCCTTTTCACCGCAATACCGATGCCGATGAATGCCGCCGCGACCACCACCGCCGGCAGCAAAGCCGCGAGAACGTCCACGGTCAGCTGCTTTCCGGCTTGAGCACCGGGAAGGCGATGGTGTCGCGCAGTGACGGCACGCCGGTGAGCAGCCGGATCAGCCGGTCGATGCCCAGCCCCATCCCGCCCTGCGGCGGCATGCCGAACTCCATCGCCCGCAGGAAGTCCTCGTCGAGCTGCATCGCCTCCGGGTCACCGCCGGCCGCCTTGACCGACTGCTCCACGAGCCGTCGGCGCTGCTCGATCGGGTCGTTGAGCTCGGAGTACGCCGGCGCCAGCTCGACGCCGCCGATGATGAGGTCCCAGGCCTCGACCAGGCCGGGCTTCGACCGGTGCGGCTTGGCCAGCGGCTTGACCGCTGCCGGGTAGTCGGTGACGAACGTCGGCTGCAGCAGGTGGTCCTCGACGAGCTGCTCGTAGAGCTCGACGACGATCTCCGCGGCGTTCCAGTCCGGCTGCAGCTCCACGTCGTGCCGGTCGGCGATCTTGCGCAGCACCTCGGCCGGGGTGTCGACGTCGACCTCCTCGCCGACGGCCTCCGACACCGCCTCGAGGAGCGGCAGGTGCACCCACTCGCCCTCGAGGTCGATCTCGCCGCCGCGCCCGTCGGGCACGACGGTGCTGCCGAGGGCGCGCGCCGCATCGAGGATGATCTCGCGGGTCAGGTCGGCCATCGTGTTGTAGTCGCCGTAGGCCTCGTAGACCTCGAGCATCGTGAACTCGGCGCTGTGCGTCGAGTCGATGCCCTCGTTGCGGAAGTTGCGGCCGATCTCGTAGACCCGGTCGAGCCCGCCGACCGTGAGCCGCTTGAGGTACAGCTCGATCGCGATGCGCAGGTACATCGTCTGGTCGAAGGCGTTGAGGTGCGTCGTGAACGGCCGGGCCGACGCGCCGCCGTGCAGCGGCTGCAGCAGAGGTGTCTCGACCTCGAGGAAGCTCGTGCCGGTGCAGGGTCTCGCGCACCGAACGCAGCACCGTCGCGCGGTTGCGCACCATCTGCCGCGAGTCGGCGTTGACCGCGAGGTCGACGTAGCGCATCCGCACCCGCGCCTCCGGGTCGGTGAGGCCCTTGTGCTTGTCGGGCAGCGGCCGCAGCGCCTTCGCGAGCATCGTCCAGGACGACGCCAGCACCGACAGCTCGCCGCGTCGCGAGCTGACGACCTCGCCCTCGATGCCCACGTGGTCGCCGAGGTCGACGTCGGCCTTCCAGTTCGCGAGCGCCTCCTCGCCGACCTCGTCGAGGGAGAGCATCACCTGCACCTCGGCGGTGCCGTCCCGCAGCGACGCGAAGCAGAGCTTGCCGCCGGTGCGCGACAGCACGACCCGGCCGGCGATGCCGACCCGGGTGCCGGACCGCTCGTCCGGCTCGAGGTCGGGGTGCGCGGCCCGCAGGTCGGCGATCGTCGTGGTGCGCGGGAACGTCACGGGCCACGGCTCGACCCCGCGGTCGCGCATCCGGTCGAGCTTCTCCCGGCGTACGCGCATCTGCTCGGGCAGCTCGTCGTACGTCGGCACGCTCTCGTCGCTCACCCGCCCAGGCTACCGACCGCCGTTCAGCGGTCGCCGCCGCGTTTCAGGCGGGGTTGCGCTCGAAGACCAGCCGCAGGCCGACCAGGGTCAGCCACGGCTCGTGCACGTCGATCACGCGTTGCCTCGTCGAGCACCAGCGGCGCCAGCCCGCCGGTCGCGATGACCGTCACGTCGTCCGGGTCGCCGTCCGGCCCGACCAGCTCGGCGACCATCCGGGTCACGACGCCGTCGACCTGGCCGGCGAAGCCGTACAGGATGCCGGCCTGCAACGCCTCCACCGTGCTGCGGCCGATCACCGAGCGCGGCCGGGCCAGCTCGACCCGCCGCAGCTGGGCGCCGCGCGCACCCAGCGCCTCGACCGAGATCTCGATGCCCGGTGCGATCGCGCCGCCGAGGTACTCGCCCTTGGCCGACACCGCGTCGAACGTCGTGGCGGTGCCGAAGTCGACCACCACGCACGGGCCGCCGAACAGCTCGACCGCGGCCAAGCGCGTTGACGACCCGGTCGGTGCCGACCTCCTTGGGGTTGTCGGTCAGCACCGGTACGCCGGTCCGCACCCCCGGCTCGACGACGACCGCGGGCACGTCGCCGTAGTAGCGGCGGCACATGTCGCGCATCTCGTGCAGCACCGACGGCACCGTCGAGCACAGCGCGATCCCGTCGACGTCCGCACCGGACGGGCCGGGGTGCTGCGCGAGCAGGCCGTGCAGCACGACGGCGATCTCGTCGGCGGTGCGGTGCGACTCGGTCGCGATCCGCCAGTGCTCCAGCAGGTCCACGCCGTCGAAGAGCCCCAGCACCGTGTGGGTGTTGCCGACGTCGATGGCGAGCAGCATCACGAGCCGCCGAGGGTGACGATGACGTTGTCGATGAGACGGGTGGTGCCGACCCGCGCCGCCACCGCGAGCAGCGCCGGGCCGGTGGTGCCGTCCGGGACCTCAGCGAGGGCGCTGGTCTCGACGAGCGCGAGGTAGTCGGCGCGTACGCCGGGCTCGGCGTCGAGCACGTCGCGGGCCGCCCGGCGTACCGCGTCGGCGCCGGCGACCTCCTGCGCCGCTCCTGCGGTGAGCGCCCGGGACAGCGCGAGCGCCGCGCGCCGGGACTCGTCGTCGAGGTACATGTTGCGGCTGGACAGCGCCAGCCCGTCGTCGTCGCGCACGGTGGGCACGGCCACCACCTCGACCGGGAAGTTGAGGTCGCTGGCCATCCGCGAGATGAGCAGCAGCTGCTGGGCGTCCTTCTGGCCGAAGTACGCGACGTCCGGCGACGTCAGGTGCAGCAGCTTGGCCACCACGGTGAGCACGCCGTCGAAGTGGCCGGGTCGCGACGCGCCCTCGAGGACGTCGCCGAGCGGCCCGGCGTGCACGCGCACCTGCGGCTCCCCCGCCGGGTAGACCTCCTCGACGTCCGGCGCGAACACCAGGTCGACGTTCTCCTCGGCGCACAGCGCGACGTCGGACTCGAGGGTCTTCGGGTAGCGCGACAGGTCCTCGCTCGGCGCGAACTGCAGCGGGTTGAGGAACACCGTCACCACGATGATCTCGCAGCGCCGGCGCGCCACCTTGATGAGCTCGCGGTGGCCGGCGTGCAGCGCGCCCATCGTCATCACCACGCCGATCTCGCCGGACCGGTTGGCCAGCGCACCGCGCAGCTCCTGGCGGGTGTGCACGAGTCGGGTGGTCATCGGGCTCCTTCGGCGAGCACGTCGAGCAGGGCCTCGGCGGCAGCCGGCTTGAGCAGTCCCGCCGCCAGCGCACGGTCGGCGGTGAGGCGGGCCATCGCGATGTACGCAGCCGCGGTGTCCGGCGACACGGCGCGCAGCTCGCGGACGTGCGCGGCGACGGTGCCGGCATCGCCGCGAGCGACCGGCCCGGTCTGCGCGGCGTCGCCGGACCGCAGTGCGTTGTCGAGGGAGGCGTTGAGCAGCGGGGCGAGCAACCGTTCCGGCTCGTCGACACCGCACCGCCGCAGCAGGTCGACCGACTCGTTCACCAGGGTGGCCAGGTGGTTCGCGCCGGCCGCGAGCGCCGCGTGGTACAGCGGCCGCAGCTCCTCGGCGACCCACTGCGGGTCGGCGCCCATCTCGACGACGAGCGCCTCCGCGATCGGCCGCAGCGGCTCGGGTGCGGTGATGCCGAAGCACGCACCGGCCAGCCGGGCGAGGTCCTCATGTCGGCCGGTGAACGTCATCGCCGGGTGCAGCGCGAGCGGCAAGCGCACCGGCACGGGTCGCGGGGTCGAGCACCGCGACGCCGTACCGGCCGCTGGTGTGCACGACGAGCTGCCCGGTGCGCACGTCGCCGGCAGCAGCCAGCCCGTCGACCAGGCCGGGCAGGACGTCGTCCGGCACGGTGAGCAGCACCAGCTCGGCGGCCGCGATGACCTCCGGCGGCGGCAGCACCGGCGTACCGGGGAGGAGGTCGTCGACCCGACGGCGGGAGGCGTCGGAGACGGCCGAGACCGCGACGACGCGGTGCCCGGCGCGGGCGAGCGCTGCGGCCAGCACGACGCCGACGCGGCCGGCGCCGACGACGCCGACGGCCAGCCGGCCGGGTCGGTCGTCGACCGAGGGGGCATTGCTCACAGAGGTCGTTCCAGTCCTTCAGGGGTACCGGACGGCGACCAGCGTACGGTCTCGCCCCGTGGCCCATGATCGTGAGGGGATCCGGCAGTGCAGGAGTGCCGGATTCCCCTCACGATCACGGAGGTCGGCAAGATGGCTGGTCGTGACGCTCCACGACGATGGGCACTGGGCCACCTACAACGATGCGCAGCAGGACCGCGAGGTGCGTCCGCTGTGCACGGAAGTGCTGGCAGTGGCCGGTGAGGGCGGTGGTCGCGCTGCCATCGACTTCGGTTGCGGACTGGGCAGGGAGACCCGGGCCATGCTGTCCGCCGGCTGGCGGGTGCAAGCGATCGACGGTGAGCCGGGGACCCGGGAACGCGTCCTGCGGACCATTGACGAGGCGGACCTGCCGCGGCTGACCATCCAGACCAGCCGGTTCGCCGACCTCACCGAGCTGCCCGCGGCGGACCTCGTGTACGCCGGGTTCTCGCTGCCGTACGTCGCGCCCGCCGACTTCCCCCGCATCTGGCAGCTGGTGCGCAGCGAGCCTGCGCCCCGGTGCGTTCTTCGCCGGCAACCTGTTCGGCGTCCGGGACTCGTGGGCTGACGACCCGCTGCTCACCTTCCTGACCGAGTCGGCTGCCCGTGAGCTCTTCGACGGCCTGGAGCTGGTCGTCGTTCGTCGAGGTCGACGAGGACGGGCCGGCCTTCACCGGTCCGAAGCACTGGCACGTCTTCGACGTGATCGCCCGGCGCCATGGCTGAGTGGTGCGGCTGGCGGGAGGCGACCGAGCGCGCGCTGTACGCCGACGGCGGCTTCTTCCGTCGGAGTGACAACCAACCCGCGGCCCACTTCCGCACGTCGGTGCACGCGAGCCCGCTCTTCGCCGAGGCCGTGCTCGCCCTCGCTCGGTACGCCGGGCTGACGACCGTCGTCGACGTCGGTGCCGGCGGCGGCGAGCTGCTCGTCGCCCTGCACGACCTCGACCCGACGCTGCAGCTGGTCGGCGTCGACCTCGCCGACCGACCGCCCGGCCTCGCCGCCGACATCGCCTGGACCGACAGCGTCCCCGACGATGCCGAGGCGCTGCTCGTCGCGAACGAGTGGCTCGACAACGTGCCCGTCGACGTCGGTCGAGCTCACCGACGCGGGCTGGCGGCTGGTGCTCGTCGACCCCGCGACCGGTGCCGAGCAGACCGGCCCGCTGCCGGACGAGGCCGACCGGGACTGGCTGGACCGCTGGTGGCCGGCCGGCGAGGTCGGCGACCGGGCCGAGGTCGGCCGGCCCCGGGACGAGGCGTGGGCAGCCACGGTCGGCGTCGCTGCGCCGCGGCCTCGCGGTGGCCGTCGACTACGCGCACCGGCGCGACAGCCGGCCGCCGAGCGGCACCCTCACCGGCTACCGCGACGGCCGCCAGGTACCGCCGGTCCCGGACGGCAGCTGCGACATCACCAGCCACGTCGCGCTGGACGCCTGCGCGGCGGCGGGCGAGGCGGCCGGCGCGACGGACACGCTGCTCACCACCCAGCGCGCGGCCCTGCGCGCACTCGGCGTACGCCGGTCGATGCCGCCGCACGAGCTGTCGCGCACCGACCCGGCCGGCTACCTCCGCGAGCTGTCACGCACCGGCGAGGTGGCCGAGCTCACCGACCCGGCCGGTCTCGGCGGCTTCGGCTGGCTGGTGCAGGCCGTCGGCGTCGCGCTGCCTCAGCAGCTGACCGGCACCGACGCGTAGCCGCGCAGCACGAAGGTCGGCCGGCGCACCGGCTTCGCCGGCCAGCTCGAGCCGCGGGAACCGGTCGCAGCAGCGTCGGCAGCGCGATCTGCAGCTCCATCCGGGCCAGCGGCGCACCGAGGCAGTGGTGCAGCCCGGCGCCGAAGCCGATGTGCGTGGTTGGGCCGGCGGCCGATGTCGAGCCGGTCGGCGTCCGGCGAAGGCGGCCGGGTCGCGGTTGGCCGCGCCGAGCAGCGCCGCGACCTTGCCGCCGGCCGGCGACCGTCGACGCCACCGACGACGACGTCGTCCTGCGCGGTGCGCTCGAAGAGCTGCAGCGGCGAGTCGTAGCGGATCATCTCCTCGACCGCCGGCCCGACCAGGAGTCGGTCGGCCTGCAGCCGCTGCGAGCTGGTCGGGGTGCGCGAGCAGGGCGACGATGCCGTTGCCGAACGCCGTTGACCGACGCCTCGTGGCCGGCGTTGAGCAGCAGGATCGCCGAGGCGACCAGCTCGTCGCCGGTGAGCCGCTCGCCGGCCTGCTCCTCGGCCGCACCAGGTGGCTGACCAGGTCGTCGCGCGGCTCGCGCCCGGCGCTCGTCGGCCAGCGCGCGCATGTAGTCGGCGAACGCCGCCGCCGCGTCGATCGCCGCGCCCTCGGCCTCGGGCGTGCGGCCGTACTCGTACATCGCGACGATCGCCTGCGACCACGGACGCAGCAGGTGCCGGTCCTCCTCCGGTACGCCGAGCAGCTCGGCGACGATGGCGACCGGCAGCGGCTCGGCGTAGTCGGCGATCAGGTCGAAGCCGTCCGGGTCGACCCGGTCGAGCAGCTCGGCGGTCATCTGCTCCACCCGCGGACGGAGCCGCTCGACGTGGCCCGCGGCCGAAGCGACTTGGCGACCAGCGAGCGCAGCCGGGTGTGCACCGGCGGCTCGTTCTCCATCATCTGGTTGCGGTGCAGCTGCGTTGAACGGCTCGAAGCGGTCGGTCGGCTGCCGGTCGGTCCACAGCCGGCCGAGGCGCCGGTCGCGCAGCACCTGGTTGGCGTGCTCGTAGGACAGGGCGAGCCACTGCCCGGTCGGCTCGTGCCAGAGCACCGGCGACGCGGCCGCAGCTCGGCCAGCGCCGGGCAGGGGTCCTCGAGGAAGCCCGGGCCGCCGAGGTCGAGGGCTCCGGCTCGGACGAGGCCGAGCCCGTCCCGTCGGCGGTCGGAGGACGTCACCGCGTCCACGACCTCGTCGTGCGTCGCGGCCGGTCTCCGCGCCGGCGGGCGGGGCGCCAGCTCACAGGGACCTCACAGGGCCACGGTAGGCCCGTCCGGCCCGCGTCGGGCGGCTGCATCCAGCGATCCGGCCTGGCCGCCGCCCGCATCCGGGCAGCGTCACCTCGGCGTCGAGCAGCTCGCGCGCGCTGCGCGGTGCGCGCCGTCGGCCTGGACCGGTCCCGGCGTGGTGTCGACGTGCAGGGTGGCCAGCCCCAGCCGGCGCTGCAGCGAGGCCCTGGCTGATCCGCACGCTCTGCACCTTCTCGTGCGGCACCAGGTCGGTCTCGCGGCGCCAGCCGGCCGCGACGTACGACCAGGAACCGGTCGTCGGCGCCGACCGCCGAGCTGACCGCCACGCCAGCGGGTCCAGCCACCGGGCCTGGCGGGGCACGCCGGTCAGCGGCACCGCGGCGATGTCGAGCCCGGGCAGCACGCAGCGCCAGCAGCCGGAGCGCCTCGTCCCGCGGTGGCGACCGGGCGCGAGCACCGAGGCCGCCTGCTGGCCCGTCGCCGACGTACCCCGCGACGTTGGCCTCGACCCGGCACCACCCGCTGCGAGCGCCACAGCCACGGCTCGACGACCCGCACCGCCTGCACCCGGCCGGGCGGCACGGTCTGCGTCGCGGGTCTCGAGCAGCCCGCGGCGCAGCCGCAGCCCGTCCGGTGACTCGGCCACCGTGAAGTCGAACTGCCCGGCCGACCCGGCTCATCGTCAGCCGGCACCGCGGCCAGCAGCGATGGGCACGGCCAGGCCGAGCACCGACCACTCGCCGGCGATGCCGGCGACGACGAAGACCACCGAACAGGACGACCACGGCCGCCGATGGTGACGCGCCGACCGCAGCGGTGGCCTCGACCAGCCGGCCCAGCGGCACGGTCGAGCAGCACCGCCTCGGGCGCCTCGGGCTGTGTCGTGCTGCAGGCCGGCCGCGCGGGCGAGCAGCTCGGCCCGCAGCTGCTGCGCGGCCGCGCTCGGAGAGGTAGGCCAGCGGCGCCTCCGACGACGACCCGCCGGCCACCTCGAGCCGCAGCTCGGCCAGCCCGAGCGCGCGGGCGACCAGCGGCCGCACGACGTCGACCGCCTGCAGCCGGTCCAGCCGGACCCGCCGCGACCGCCGGAACAGCACCCCGGTCTCCAGCCGCAGGTCGTCGTCGCCGATCCGGTAGTGGGTGCGTCCGCCAGGACAGGAAGCCGTAGGCGACGCCGATCGGGATGCTCACCGCGATGGCGATGCAGCAGCCAGCTGATCGTCGACGTCGCCGTACGCCTGCTGCAGCGGCGATCGCGACCACCGCGGCGAACACCTTCCAGCCCCGCAGCACCGGGGTGAGCGGGTGCAGCCGCCGGAAGCCCGGGGCGGCGGTCGGCAGGCGACGTGTCAGCAGCCACCAGCGCCTGCCGCGCCGGCCTCGCCGCGCGCGGCCAGCCGGTCGCGCAGCCGGGCGGCCTCGGCCGGGACCAGCCCCGGGATCTGCGCGTCGGTCGCGGCCGCGGCGGTGTGCAGCTGCACGGTGGCCAGCCCGAACCGGCGGTCCAGCGGCCCGGCGGTCACGTCGACGAACTGCATCCGGCCGTAGGGCACGACGACGAGCTGGCGGTTGCAGCACGCCGCGGGTGACGAGCAGGTCGTCGGCGCGCTCGGCGTAGCCCCAGGAGCGCACCGTGCGGCCGACGACCACCCAGCCCCAGGCGACCAGGCCAGGCCGACCAGCGCGACCACGACCGCCAGCCACGGCGCAGACGAGCCAGGCAAGCACGGCGACGGCCAGCGCGACCAGCGAGCAGGCCAGACGACGACACTGACCGAGCCGGCGCAGGGTCGCCAGCCGGGGCGACACCCGCACCCACGGCTCGCCGGGCGGGTCGAAGGGCTCGGTACGGTGTCATATGCACCGACGCTACTTCGCGCCCCGCCTGGCGGTGCAGCGCGAGACCGTGGCAGACTCGCCGTCGTGAGCACCGAGCACCGGTCGAGCGGACGTCGGCCGACCGTGCGCACGCGTCGGCCTGGGTCGCCGGCGCGGACCTGGTCGACCGGCTCGCGACCCAGGACATGGTGCTCAACATCGGCCCGCAGCACCCGTCCACCCACGGCGTGCTCCGGCTGCGGCTCACCCTCGACGGCGAGCGGATCGTCACCGCCGAGCCGATCGTCGGCTACATGCACCGCGGCGCCGAGAAGCTGTTCGAGGTCCGCGACTACCGGCAGATCATCGTGCTCGCCAACCGGCACGACTGGCTGTCGGCGTTCGCCAACGAGCTCGGCGTGGTGCTGGCGGTCGAGCGGATGCTCGGCATGGAGGTGCCGGTGCGCGCGGTCTGGGCGCGCACGCTGCTGGCCGAGCTGAACCGGGTGCTCAACCACCTGATGTTCCTCGGCTCCTACCCGCTCGAGCTCGGCGCGATCACGCCGATCTTCTACGCGTTCCGCGAGCGCGAGACGCTCCAGGCGGTGATGGAGGAGGTCTCCGGCGGCCGGATGCACTACATGTTCAACCGGGTCGGCGGCCTCAAGGAGGACCTGCCGGCCGGCTGGACCGGCCGGGCCCGGCACGCGGTCGCACGAGGTCCGCGGCGCGGCTGCCCGACATCGAGGACCTGATCCTCGGCAACGAGATCTTCCGGGCCCGCACCCGCGGCGTCGGGGTGCTGTCACCCGAGCTCGATCCACGCGTACGGCGTCAGCGGCCCGATCGCCCGCGCCTCCGGCGTCGACTTCGACCTGCGCCGCGACGAGCCCTACCTCGCGTACGGCGAGCTCGGACGTGCCCGGTCGTCACCCGGACCGAGGGCGACTGCCTGGCCCGCTTCGAGGTGCCTGCTCGAGCAGGCGCAAGGTCTCGCTCGACCTCGCCGACGCCTGCCTCGACCGGCTGGCGTCGCTGCCGCCGGGCCCGATCAACGTCCGGCTGCCGAAGGTGCTCAAGGCGCCGGAGGGCACGACCTACGCCTGGACCGAGAACCCGCTCGGGCATCAACGGCTACTACCTGGTGTCGCGCGGCGAGAAGACGCCGTGGCGGCTGAAGCTGCGCTCGGCGTCGTTCAACAACATCGCAGGTGCTGACCGAGCTGCTGCCCGGGCACGCTGGTCGCCGACATGGTCGCGATCCTCGGCTCGATGTTCTTCGTCGTCGGCGACATCGACAAGTAGTCCTCGGCGTCGAGCGTCACCGGGTTGCCGACCGCCGGACGGTCACTTTGCTAGGCGTACGGGTACCTCGCCAGGCACCTGCGCCTCGCAAGGTGCCCGCCCGCCTGCCATACGTGGTCGACGGCGGGAGCGACGAGGCGGTCAGGCGGTACGACGGTGCTCGGTGGCCGACTCGCCGGCCGGGGTCGCCGCGGCCGCGGGGTCGCGCGGCTCGGCGTCCCGGTCGGTGCCGCGGGTCGAGCAGCGGGCGCTCCGGCAGGTTCGGCGAGCACGTCCAGGCCAGCTTGTCGGCCGGCAGCGGGCCGGCATCGGGGCAGGCTGGAGCACGATCTCGGTCTCGGCGGTGTCCGGGCTGCGGTCCGGCGAGGCGAGCGCGGCCGCGACGTCCGGTCGGCCGACGGCGACGTCGGCCGGGTCGCCGAGCGCGAGGCGCACCAGCGGCATCCGCAGCGTGACCCAGCCGGGCTCGGCCGCGGCGACCGGCTCGGGCACCACGGCAGCAGCCTGTACGGCGGCCAGCTCGGCGCGCAGCGAGGTGACCGTCGCCCGGCAGCGCGACGACCTCCGCCTGCAGCGCTGGCGGTGCGCGCCCGGTCGCGGCTGCGCACCATCGAGGACGGAGGAGCCTGCGCCAGCGCAGGGGGTCTGCGATGCCGTCCGGCCATGGCGGCGGACGCTACGCGGTACGCGGACACTGGAGTGGTGGCGCCACGCGGATACGCACCTCAATGTCACTACTGGAGTCACATGAGCCTCACCCTGCTCGACTGGCGGCGCCGGGTCCCCGCGCTCTACGCCGCAGTCTGCGCGCGAGCCTGACCCCGCCGCCGGGCACGCCGCCTGGCAGGCCGGCCGGGACGGCTGCTGGCCCACCACCCGGACTCGCCGCTGGAGCCCGGCGACCGCGAGGCGACTTCCCGGGCTGCCGGCTCGCGCCGTACGACCCGGCGCTGCGCTTCGAGGTCGACCTCGACCCCGACGTCGAGCCGCACCGCCTCGAGGTGCCCACCGGCACCGACGGCGTGGTGCCGTTCGAGCGGGTCGGCGTGCTGCACCTGCCGGCACGGCCGTGCCGGCGACCTGGACGTCTGGTGGCTGGCGTCCTACGGCGGCGGGCTGTTCGTGCCGGTCAAGGACGGGCTGGCCGGGAAGCAGACCTACGGCGCCGGGCGCTACCTGCTCGACACGGTCAAGGGCGCCGACCTCGGCGGCGACGTCGACCTGGCGACCGGCCGCGGGCACGCTGGTCGTCGACCTGAACTTCGCCTACAACCCGTCCTGCGCCTACGACCCGGCGTGGGTCTGCCCGCTGGCCCCGCCCGGGCAACACGCTGCCCGTGCCCGGTGCCGGGCGGCGAGCTGTACCCGGTGCGCGACCCCGCCGAGTAGGCGGGGCCGCGCAGCCGGGTCTAGCCGGCGGTCAGCTCGCGGCCAGCGCGGCGTCGGAGGAGAAGACCAGGCCGACCGAGATCTTGCCCTGCTGCAGGGCGGTCTTGGCGAGCGGACCGCCGGCGTCCAGCGCCGAGAAGCTCGTCGAACGCCAGGCCGTAGGTGTCCTCGAGACCCGGCTGGCAGAACGGCCGCTCCGGGCACTCCGGCGGGCCGCCGAGGACGATGCCCGAGCCGCACTTCTCGGCCAGGTCGGACAGCGTCTCGACGCCGTGCTCGTCGGCGAACGCGGTGGTGACGGCGAAGGCGTTCTGGTCCGGCGCCGCCGACGGCTCGCCGAACTCCAGGCCGACCTTGCTCGCCGAGCTCGGTCGAGCCCCTCGACGGTCGCGTCCAGGTCGCCGCTCGCGATCGGCTCGGCGTCGGCGCCGTTCTCGGCCTTGTTGATGAACTCGGTCAGCGTCCCGACGTACTCCGGCACGACGTGGATCTCGCCCTTCTCCAGGGCCGGCTCGATAGAGCTCGCGGTTGCCGACGTTCTTCACGCTGGCGTCGAAGCCGGCGGCGTTGAGGACCTCGGCGTAGATGTTGGCGAGCGTGGCGTTCTCGGAGAAGTTGGCGTCGCCGACGACGACCTTGCCCGAGCCGCCGCTGAGCCCGTCGGCCAGACCCTCGGCCTCGACGAACTCCTTCGCCACGTTGGGCGAGGTCTTGCGGTCGACGTCGGTCGACTTGTTCAGCGCGATCAGCTTGTCGGTGTCGAGCGCGGCCGACACCGCGTTGAGCGCCGTCGAGCATCGCGTCGGACGACGGCTCGGCGTTGACCGCCGGGATGATGTTGTCGACGGTCTGCAGGCCGCTTGTCGTCCTCGAGGGCCACCAGCTCGTCGCCGGCCACGGCCTCGCAGGCCTCCGCACCGGCCGCGCTGCTGGACTTCGTGGTGCTTGGCCTTGGTGCCCGAGGAACCGCTGTCGCCGCATGCCGCAAGGGTGAGGGTGAGGAAGCAGCCCGGCGCGTGCCGAGCGTGCCCAGGACGTGCGCGTGCGCATGGCGCCCGCCTTCTGTGTCCCGCCGCCGCGGCGTCGCGCCGTGCGCGTGTCTGGCGGGCCAGCGGTGTGACCCGCTCGTTCGGACCTACCCTCAACACGCGGGGTATGACAACCGCAACTCCGGGCCCGGTCACGAAACGGAGACGGCGCGCTCGCTCGGCGTCCGGTTCGGACGGGTCTGCCCGCTCGTTCCTTGATGTCCGGCGCCTCGGCCGCGTCCAGCCCGGCCCGCCGGCGCAGCCGCGCGGGCCCGGCCCGGGCGTCACGCTGCGCTGCACGAGGGCCAGCATCAGCCTCGGTGACCAGCGCCAGCGCGGCGACCAGGATGCCGCCGGCCAGGATCTGGCCGCTGGTCCTGCTGACCGAACCCGGGTTGATGATCCGCCGAGCCCGCCGCCGCCGACCAGCGCGGCGAGGGTGGCCGTCGCGACGACCTGGACCGTCGCGGTCCGGAAGCCCGCCGCGATCAGCGGCACGGCGAGCGGCAGCTCGACCCGCAGCAGCACCGACCGCTCCCGACATGCCCATCCCCCGCGCCGCCTCGACCACGTCGCGGTCGACCTCGCGGATGCCGACGTAGGTGTTGGTCAGCAGCGGCGGGATCGCGAAGACGGCCAGCGCGATGATCGTGGCGCGGTTGCCGAAGCCGATCGCGGTCGCGGCGAAGATGGTCAGCAGCGCCAGGGTCGGCATCGCCCGCGACACGTTGGACACCACCACGGTGAAGCCGCCGCCACGGCCCGGTGTGCCCGAGCCCCAGGGCGAGCGGCAGGGCGATCACCGCGGCGATCAGCACGGCGAAGCCGGTGATGTAGAGGTGCTCGTAGGTCAGGTAGCGGCACACCCGGTCGGCCCCTGCCAGTTCAGCGGGTCGTTCAGCCAGACGAACGCGTCGCCGAAGCTGTTCATCGGCACCAGCACCGCGCCGACCGACGCTCCACGAGCGTCCCGCCGACCACGGCGTCATCAGCCGGGTCGCGCAGGCCAGCAGCACGTCGAGCGTGAGCCCGAGGGCGACGGTGAGCACCGACGCCGTCATGATCTCGGCGCTCGGTAGTAGTTGTTCTGGAAGCCGCGGAAGATCAGCTCGCCGAGGCCGCCCGTAGCCGACGACCACGCCGACGGTGACCAGCGCCACGGTCGACACGGTCGCCACCCGGACGCCGGCCATGATGGTCGGCAGCGCGACCGGCACCTCCACCTGCCAGAGCATCCGGGCCCGGCCGTAGCCCATGCCCTTCGGGCCGCCTCCCGGACGTCCTCCGGCACACCGTCCAGCCCGGCGAGGATGTTGCGCACCAGGACCAGCAGGGCGTAGATCACCAGCCCGACCAGCACGGTGCGTCGGTTGCAGGCCGAAGCGTGAGCGGGTACGAGGAACGCGAACAGCGCCAGCGACGGGATCGTGTAGAGCACGCCGCGTGAGCGCCGAGCACCGGGGCCACGAGCCAGCGGTAGCGGTGGCCAGGATCGCCAGCGGGAACGCGACCAGCATCGCGATGACCACGGTCTCCACGGTCAGCAGGACGTGGTCGACGCAGGCCTCGCTGCAGGTCGGCGGAGTTGTCCTCGACGTACTCCCAGGAGAACCAAGGGTTGGCTGCCTCGCCGGCGGTCGATACTGCACGGGTTGCGTGCACAATGAGCGCACCGGACAGGAAGGGCCACGGGTGGACGCTACCCCGGAACCGATGATCCGACTCGAGGGCGTCAGCAAGCGTTACGACGACGGCACCGTCGCCGTGCACGACCTCGACCTCGACGTGCCGGAGGGCGAGCTCGTCGTGCTCGTCGGGCCGTCCGGCTGCGGCAAGTCGACGACGCTGAAGATGGTCAACCGGCTCATCGAGCCGACCAGCGGGCGCATCCTGCTCGAGGGCGAGGACGTCACGCACGGCGACCCGGTGCAGCTGCGGCGGCGGATGGGCTACGTCATCCAGCAGACCGGGCTCTTCCCGCACCAGACCGTCGCGGCCAACGTCGCGACGGTGCCGCAGCCTGCTCGGCTGGGACCGCAAGAAGCGCGTCCACGACCGGGTCGACGAGCTGCTCGACCTGGTCGGCCTCGAGCCCGCGCGCGTACGCGAAGCGCTACCCGCACCAGCTCTCCGGCGGCCAGCGGCAGCGCGTCGGCGTCGCCCGCGCGCTCGCCGCCGACCCGCCGGTGCTGCTGATGGACGAGCCGTTCGGCGCGGTCGACCCGATCGTCCGCGACCGGCTGCAGGCGCGAGTTCGTCCGGCTGCAGCGCGAGGTCCGCAAGACGGTGCTGTTCGTCACCCACGACCTCGACGAGGCGGTGCGGATGGGCGACCGGATCGCGGTCTTCTCGCGAGGGCGGACACCTCGAGCAGTACGACGCGCCCACCGCGGATCCTCGGCACGCCGGCCACCGAGTTCGTCGCGGACTTCGTCGGCGCCGACCGCGGCCTCAAGCGGCTGTCGGTCACCGCGATCGACGTCGCCGACCTCGAGCACCCACCGGTCGTGCACCTGCACCGACCGGGTCGCCGACGCCATCGGCGTCGCTGCGGGCCGCCGACGCGCGCTGGGCGCGTGGTGCTCGACGACGACGACCGCCTGCACGGCTGGGTGTCGCGGCCGACGAGACCGGCGACGGGACCGTCGCCGACCGCGCGCGCCGGATGGAGGCCTGGGTGCCGGTCGGGTCGTCACCTGAAGGCGGCGTTCGCCGAGATGCTGCAGCACGACGCCGGCTGGGTGGCGGTGCTCGACGGCGACCGGTACCTCGGCGTCCTGACGCCGGCGACGCTGCACGAGGCGCTGCGCCGGTCGGTCGAGTCCGACCTCAGGGGCGTCGACCCCGAGGCGGTCGAGCTCGACCGGGTGCCGACCGTCTGACGCGTCAGGCGGGCGAGGCCGGCAGGTCGGGGTCGGCGTCGGACGGCGGCACCCGGCAGAGCCGCTCGAGCCACAGGCCGGCAGCCGACAGCGCACCGCGGCCAGCAGCGCCACCAGGCAGATCACCGCGCGGTCCCGCCGGCGGCTCGATGTCCAGCCCGGGCAGCAGCGACCACCAGGTAGCCGGCGTAGAGCCCGCCGACGAGCGGGCCGACGTGGGCGCTCGCCTTGCCCAGCACCGCCAGCCGGGCCATCGCCGAGCGGGTGCGGTCGCTTCTCCGGCCGCGCCAGCCGGCGACCGCAGCGCGACGGCCGTCAGCAGCACGACGACGGCGAGTGACGCGACGCCGGCCGGCGCGGTCCAGGTCAGCGCCGGCAGCATGCCCGCCGCGGTTCACGCTGATCCGCAGGGCGCCCCAGGCCAGCGCGGCCGTGCCGACCAGCAGCGCGACCAGCGTGCTGACCCGCGTCGGCCTCACGGCGGCTCACTACTCCGGCACGACAGGTCGAGGTCGGCGCGACGTCGTACGCCGGCGATGTCCAGGTGCTCCAGCAGTGCGGCGACCGGGCCGTCGCCCGGCAGCGCGGCTGCGGCGTCGACGTCCAGCCACGGCACCAGCACGAACGCGCGCTCCGCGGCCCGCGGGTGCGGCACCTGCAGGTCCGGCTCGTCGACGACGCAGGTCGCCGACCGCGACGACGTCGACGTCGAGGGTGCGCGGTCCCCATCGCACGTCGCGGACCCGGTCGAACGCGTCCTCGATCGCCAGCGCGCGCTCGAGCAGGGTGCGCGGCGAGTGCGGGCCCTCGGCGACGACGACGGCGTTGAGGTAGTCGGGCTGGTCCGGCCCACCGACCGGGTCGGTCTCGTAGACCGGCGAGACGGCCAGCACCGTCGAGCTCGGGGGTGTCGGCCAGCGCGTCGACCGCGCCCTGGAGCAGCTCCAGCGGTCGCCGAGGTTGCTGCCCAGCGCGAGCACGACCCGGTCGCAGGTCCTCGGTCATGACCGGCCTCCGCAGCGATCGTCACGGCGACGTCGTCGAACGGCACGCCCGACCGGCGCCTCCGGCTTGTGCACCGTCACCTCCACCTGCTCGACACGCGGATACGCCAGGCGCAGGTCGGCGACCCGCTGGGCCAGGGTCTCGACCAGGTCCACCGGCTCGCCCTCGATCGCGGCGACGACCTGCTGCGCGAGCTCGCCGTAGTGCACGGTGTCGGCGACGTCGTCGCTGCGCGGCGCCGGCGCCAGGTCGAGGTGCAGCACGACGTCGACGACGAACGGCTGCCCGGTCGCCCGCTCCTCGGCGTAGACGCCGTGGTGGCCGTGGCCCGCAGATGCCGCGGACGCGCGATGCGGTCGCCGGTCACGCTCCTCCTCGTCGGCTCGCTCCCGGGTGAGGACCGGCGAGGCGTGGTGCAGCCACAGCCGCCAGCCGTCCGGGCGTGCGGCGGAAGACGTTGGTGGCGACCGCGCGCCCGCCGGCCAGCCCCGCCACGGCCTCGCCGGGCAGCGCATCCGGGTCGACGGGCAGGTCGGTGAGCATGTTCTCGCCGCAGGTGACGACGGCGACGTCGCCGGTCACCGGACACCGTGACGTCGGTGAGCACGAACTGGATGTACGTCGTGTTCGCCATGATCATCGACCACGACCGCAGCACCTGCGTCGCGGCCGTGCAGCGGCGCCCAGCCGGGGTGCACGCAGGTGACCGTCGCCGCGTCCGGCCCGTCGAGCCACACCGCGTTCATCAGGTCGATGTCGCCGGTCTCGAAGGCGTCGTAGAGCAGCCGGTTGGCGCGCACCACGGCCGCGGCCTCGGGCGTCGGTCACGTGCGCGGTCACCAGCCGACCCTGCGCAGACCGCGGGCAGCGGCGACCACCCGACGGCGTCGCGGTGGCGCGTGACCTCGTGCACCCGGACCGCCCACGCCCCGGCTGCAGCGGCCAGCACCGACACCGCGGTCGTCGCGTCCTCGCGCGCACCGGCCGGCGCGCGGGCTGCCGTCGGGGGCGGCAGCAGCTGGCCGAGGAAGCCCTTGCGGGAGGCGCCGACCAGCAGCGGGCGGCCGAGCCCGCCGCAGCTCGTCGAGGTGCGCGAGCAGCGCCCAGTTGTGGTCGGCGTCCTTGGCGAACCCGAGCCCCGGGTCGAGCACGACGCGGCTCGAGGTCGACACCGGCGCGCTCCAGCGCGTCCAGCCGGGCCTGCAGCTCGTCGACGACCTCGGCGACCACGTCGTCGTAGACCGCCCGGCTCGGCCATGTCGGCGCTGTGCCCGCGCCAGTGCATGACGACGTACGGCGACGCCGGCGTCGGCCACGACGCGCAGCCATGCCTCGTCGGCCAGGCCACCGCTGACGTCGTTGACCAGCGCCGCGCCGGCCTCGAGCGCGGCCGCTGCGACCGCGGCGCGCATCGTGTCGATGCTGACGACGACGCCGGCGGCCGCCAGCGCCTCGACGACGGGCAGCACCCGGCGCAGCTCCTCGGCCGCGTGCGACGCGCTGCGCGCCGGGCCGGGTCGACTCGCCGCCGACGTCGACCAGGTCGGCGCCCGTCGGCGACCAGCGCCAGCCCGTGCGCGACGGCGGCGTCGCGGGTCGAGGAAGTCGCCGCCGTCGGAGAACGAGTCGGGCGTGACGTTGAGCGACGCCCATCACCAGGGTGCGGCCGGCCGCGCAGCTGCGCGGCAGGCCGCGCGGTGCACGGCACGGCGGGGCCGCGGCACGCACGGTCGGAGCTCACCGGCGCGACGATGAGGCTCATGGCCTCGGCCCGGGTCGCGGGGTCGCGCAGCTGGCCGCGCACCGCCGACGTCACCGTCGTCGCGCCGGGCTTGCGGATGCCGCGCATCGACATGCACAGGTGCTCGCACTCGATGACCACGATCACGCCGCGCGGCTCCAGGATGCGCATCAGCGAGTCGGCGATCTGCGTGGTCAGCCGCTCCTGCACCTGCGGGCGGCGGGCGAAGACGTCGACCAGCCGGGCCAGCTTCGACAGGCCGGTGATGCGGCCGTCGTGCGACGGGATGTAGCCGACGTGCGCGACCCCGAAGAACGGCACCAGGTGGTGCTCGCAGATCGAGCGCACCTCGATGTCCTTGACCAGCACCATCTCGTCGTGGCCGAGGTCGAAGGTGGTCGTCAGGACGTCCTCGGGCTCCTGCCAGAGCCCGGCGAAGATCTCGCGGTACGCCCGCGCCACCCGCTCCGGGGTGTCCCGCAGCCCCTCGCGGTCCGGGTCCTCCCCGATGGCGACCAGCAGCTCGCGGACCGCCCGGCGTGACGGCGTCGTCGTCGTAGGTGCACTCGACGCGTGTCGCGTCGCGCCGTACCGCTGGCTCGACGCACCGGGTCAGCCCTCGAACCCCAGCGGCCGGCCCGGGATCTCGTCGGACGGCAGCGGGGCTGTCGGGCACGTCGGTCGGGCCGGTGGCGCCCATGCTGTGCTCCTTGTCCTGCCCGTTGACTGCCGTTGGGCGAGCGCGAGCTCCTTGGGCGTCATGCACCGGGCCGGCCTGCGGCGACGCGCTTGGCCGAGCCGGTCCACGCCGGCCGGGCCGGGCGCTTGCGGATGTCGGTGAAGATCTCGGCGACCTGCGCCTTGTCCAGCGTCTCCTTCTCGAGCAGCTCGAGCACCAGCTCGTCGAGGACGTCGCGGTTCTCGACCAGGATCTCCCACGCCTCGTTGTGCGCGGTCTCGATGAGGCTGCTTGACCTCCTCGTCGACGACGCCGGCGACCTCTTCGGAGTAGTCGCGCTGGTGGCCCATGTCGCGGCCGAGGAACGGCTCGGCGTTGCTCCGACGCCGAACTTGATCGCGCCGATCCGCTCGGTCATGCCGTACTGCGTGACCATCGCGCGGGCGACGCTGGTGGCCTTCTCGATGTCGTTGGCCGCACCCGTGGTCGGGTCGTGGAAGACCATCTCCTCGGCCGCGCGGCCGCCCAGCATGTAGGCCAGCTGGTCGAGCATCTCGTTGCGCGTCGTGGAGTACTTGTCCTCGTCCGGCAGCACCATCGTGTAGCCGAGCGCGCGGCCGCGGGACAGGATCGTGATCTTGTGCACCGGGTCGGTGTTCGGGCAGCGCCGCGGCGACCAGGGCGTGCCCGCCCTCGTGGTACGCGGTGATCTTCTTCTCCTTGTCGCTCATGATCCGGGTGCGCTTCTGCGGGCCGGCGACGACGCGGTCGATCGCCTCGTCCAGCGCGCGCGTTGTCGATGAGCTTCGTGTCGCGAGCGGGCGGTGAGCAGCGCGGCCTCGTTGAGCACGTTGGCCAGGTCGGCACCGGTGAAGCCGGGCGTGCGACGGGCGAACGGCCATCAGGTCGACGTCCTCGGCGATCGGCTTGCCCTTGGCGTGCACCTGGAGGATCTGGTGACGGCCCTGCAGGTCCGGGCGGTCGACGGCGATCTGGCGGTCGAAGCGGCCGGGGCGCAGCAGCGCCGGGTCGAGGATGTCGGGCCGGTTGGTGGCGGCGATCAGGATGACGCCGCCCTTGACGTCGAAGCCGTCCATCTCGACCAGCAGCTGGTTGAGGGTCTGCTCGCGCTCGTCGTGGCCGCCGCCGAGGCCGGCGCCGCGGTGCCGGCCGACGGCGTCGATCTCGTCGACGAAGACGATGGCCGGGGCGTTGGCCTTGGCCTGCTCGAACAGGTCGCGGACCCGGGAGGCACCGACACCGACGAACATCTCGACGAAGTCCGAGCCGGAGATCGAGTAGAACGGGCACGCCGGCCTCGCCGGCGACGGCGCGGGCCAGCAGCGTCTTGCCGGTGCCGGGCGGGCCGTAGAGCAGCACGCCCTTGGGGATCTTGGCGCCGACGGCCTGGAACTTCGCCGGGTCCTCGAGGAACTCCTTGATCTCGTCGAGCTCCTCGACGGCCTCGTCGGCGCCGGCGACGTCGGCGAAGGTCGTCTTCGGGGTGTCCTTGGTGATCAGCTTGGCCTTGGACTTGCCGAACTGCATGACCCGGGAGCCGCCGCCCTGCATCTGGTTGAAGAAGAACAGGAACAGCAGGACCAGGATGACGATCGGCAGGAAGTTGATGAGCAGCGACACCAGCCAGCGTCGTGCGCGGGACGCTGTCGGTGTAGCTGCTCGGGCGGTGCGTGCTCGTCGAGCAGGTTGATGATCTCGCGCTGGCCGGGCCTCGATGTAGTCGGCCTGGATCTTGGCCGCTGCCCTCGACCTCGGTCGCCGTCCTTGAGGGTGAGCTCGATCCGCTGGTCGCGGTCGACGAGCTTGGCCTCGCGCGACCTTGCCGTCCTCGATCGCCTGGATCGCCACCTGAGGTGTCGACCTTCTTGAACCCGCCGGCGGCCGAGGACATGGAGGTCGACCAGCAGCACGGCGAGGATGACGAGGACGACCCAGATGAACGGGCCCACGGAAGTAGCGCTTGACGTCCATCGAACCGGGGCGGGTCGCCCCGTCCCTCCTGCCAGACGTGCGGGAAGTCGGACCTTGACGGTACACCGGCGACCTGTCACGCCGCGTGACGCCGTGCCGGCGAGCGCGCGGCCGGCGTCTCCGACGCTCCGACAACGCGCCGGGGCGCCGGGTTCGTTCCCGTTCGGCGGCCCGGCGGGTCCGGGTCAGGCCGGAGTAGACGTGCGGCGCGAGCGTGCCGACGAAGGGCAGGTTCCGGTACCGCTCGGCGTAGTCGAGGCCGTAGCCGATGACGAACTCGTTGGGGATGTCGAAGCCGACGTACCGCACCGGGACGTCGACCTGCGCGGCGTCCGGCTTGCGCAGCAGCGTGCAGACCTCGACGCGAGGCCGGCCCGCGGGAGCCGAGGTTCGACAGCAGCCAGGACAGCGTCAGGCCGGAGTCGATGATGTCCTCGACGATCAGCACGTGCGGCCGGTGATGTCGCGGTCGAGGTCCTTGAGGATCCGCACCACGCCGGAGGACTTGGTGCCCGAGCCGTAGGACGACACCGCCATCCAGTCCATCTCGACGTGGGTGCGCAGCGCCCGCGCCAGGTCGGCCATCACCATCACGGCGCCCTTGAGCACACCGACGAGAGCAGGTCCTTGGCCGTCGTAGTCGCGCGTCGATCTCGGCGGCCAGCTCGGCCAGCCGGGCGCTGGATCTGCTCCTCGGTGATGAGCACCTTCTCGAGGTCGGTGCCCAGGTCCTTCTCGTCCACGCGCGCTCGGTGCTCCCTCATCGACTGCGTCAGCCGCGGCTCGCCGCGGGAAAGCGCCAGCCTGCCACACGGCCCGCGACGCGCGCTCGACGCCGCCCGGGCAGGTGCAGCGGGCCCTGGCCGTGCCAGTCGGTCACCAGCCGGTCGACCTCGGCGACGTGGCCGGCGTGCAGGTCGGTGGCCGGGGCAGCCGGCGTCGAGCGCGGCCCGGCGCAGCACCCGGGTGCGCACGGCGGCGGGCAGGCCGGCCAGCACGGCGACGTCGAGCCGCCCGTCGCCGCCGCCGTCGCCGCGGCGTGCGCCGTCCGCCGCCCAGCCGTCGAGGGCGTCGGCGTCGGCGCGCAGCAGGGCGGCGGTGCGGGCCAGGGCCTCGGCGACGCCCGGGCCGAGGGCCTTCTCCAGGGCGGGCAGCACGTCGTGCGCGCACCCGGGCCCGGGCGTACGCCGGGTCGGCGTTGTGCGGGTCGTCCCAGACGGCGAGCGCCGGCCGCGCAGGCCGCGCGCGACGGTCGCGCCGGTCGAGGTCGAGCAGGGGGCGGCGGTAGCGGCCGCGGACCGGCGGCCATCCCGGCCAGCGAGCGGGCGCCGGAGCCGCGGGCCAGGCCCGAGCAGGACGGTCTCGGCCTGGTCGTCGCGGGTGTGGCCGAGCAGCACGGCGGCGGCGCCGAGCCGCTCGGCGGCGTCGTCCAGCGCGGCGTAGCGGGCGTCGCGGGCGGCCGCCTCGGGCCCGCCGGTCCGGCCGACGTCGACGGCGAGCGACCTCGACCGGGTCGAGGCCGAGCGCCGTGAGCGTCGGCGGCGACCTCGGCGGCGCGGCTCGCCGGAGCCGGCCTGCAGGCCGTGGTCGACGGTGACGGCGCCGGCCGGCCGGCGGGCGGCCCGACGCGAGCGCCTCGAAGGCCAGCGGCCGCGGCGCAGGGCCACCGAGTCGGCGCCGCCGCTGCAGCGCGACCAGCACCAGCCCGCCGCGGCGGCGACTCCGGTCGAGGCCCACGCACGCACGCGCCGCGACCGCGCTGACGCGTACGGCGGCGCACGCTGCCGGACTCGGCACCCACGCGCCCGCGACGCGTCACGGCGGAGCCCGAGCGGTCAGGCGGGGAGCTCGCGTGGGGGTGACGACGCGCTCGACCCAGGCGGTCGGGGTCGGCGATCTCGGCCTTGGTGGGCAGGTTCTCCGGCCGGGCCCACACCTGGTTGAAGCCGTCCATGCCGACCCGCTCGACGGCGCCGCGCACGAAGCGCTCGCCGTCGCGGTACTGCCGCAGCTTGGCGTCGATGCCGAGCAGCCGGCGCACCACCTGCTCGACCCGGGCGGACCTCCTTGCGGCGGGTCTGGAACTTCGCCCGGATCGTCGCCACCGACGGGATCACCGACGGGCCGACGCCGTCCATCACGAAGTCGGCGTGGCCCTCGAGCAGCGACATCAGCGCGGTGATGCGGTCCAGGATCTCGCGCTGCGCCGGGGTCTGCACCGCCTCGACCAGCGAGCGCGCCGCGGTCCGGCGCGTCGGGCTCGAAGCCCTCGCGGACCGCGCCGTACGCCGCCGCGACGCCGGCCTTGAGCCGCTCGGCCAGCGCCGCCGGGTCGACGTCGGTCGCCTCGACGAAGGCGCGCAGCTCGCTCATCAGGTGCTCGCGCAGCCACGGCACCGCGCCGAACTGCACCCGGTGGGTCTCCTCGTGCAGGCACACCCAGAGCCGGAAGTCGCGCGGGTCGACGCCCATCTCCCGCTCGGCCGCGACGATGTTCGGCGCGACCAGCAGCAGCCGGCCGGGCGTGTCGGTCGGCGGTCGGCGCCGTACGGCGGGAAGAGCTCGTACTGGCCGAGCACCTTGGTGGCGAGGAACGCCAGCAGCGAGCCGGTCTGCACGCCGGTGACCTTCGAGCCGACCGCGTCGCCGACCGGCGAGGTCGACGGCGCGGCGCTCCTGCAGCTTCTCGATCAGCGGCTCGAGCACGGTGCGGAAGCCGGCGGCGTTGGCCTGGATCCAGCCCGGCCGGTCGACCACGACGACCGACGCGCGCGAGGACGGTCGTCGGTCGGGCGCGTCCAGCCCGGTGAACGCGGCGACGTGGCCGTGCGCCTCGACCGCGAACGCCTCGAGGTCGGCGACCGCCGCACGGGCCTCGTCGGGGGTCACCGTCGGGCCGGGGCTGCACCAGCTGCGTGCCGGTCGGTGACGGCGAGGTCCCAGTCGACCATCGGAGGAGTTCATCGCTTCACCGTACGTCGTGGGCGGGCCGGTCGCCGACGGCGCGGGCCGCGCGGTGGCAGGTGTGCGGACACGCCGCTGGCCGGGCAGGTCCCCGAGAGGGACCGCCCGGCCAGACGGAGCGGAGCTAGGATGAGTCGCGGCGCTCAGGTGAAGATGCTCACGCCGCCGGGGCCGACGAGGAACGCCACGATGATGAGGATGATGCCGAGCAGCACCTGTCCGCGAATCAGTGTGACGACTCCCCAGATGCCGATCAGCACGGCAAGAATCCAGAGCAGCAGTGGTCATGGTGACCTCCCTTTCGGGTCCGATGGTTCCCCTCGTCCGAGCGGTCAATCACCCCTGGCCCAGGGACTTTTCTGGTTGCCTGCCTCGCCAGTTCGTCGAGCACGGCCGTAAACCTGTCGAGGTCGTCCCGTGCCTGCAGGGTGGCGCCGTCGGGCACCTGGTCGGACATCACGACGAACACGACGGGGCGACCGTCCACCGACGTGGTCCCCGCCAGGGCGCTGACGCCGGTCAGCGTCCCGGTCTTGGCGCGCACGACGCCGGCGGCCGTGCCGGGCGACCTGCGTGCCGAAGCGCTCCGCGAGGGTGCCGCTGAAGCCGGCGACCGGCAGCCCGTCGAGCAGGGGCGCGAGCTCGGGGTGCGCACCGTCGGCGGCGAGCAGCAGCAGCCGCGCCAGGGTCTCCGGCGGCGACCGCGGAGCCGCGGGCCAGCCCGCTGCCGTCGAGCAGCGTCACGCCCTCGGTCGGTACGCCGAGCGAGGCCAGCGCGTCGAGCGCTGCCGTCGTACCGCCGTCGAAGGTCGCCGGCAGGTCGCTGCCCGATCGCCGCCAGCCGCAGCAACGCCTCGGCGAGGTCGTTGTCGCTGGTCTGCAGCATCAGCTCGACCATCTCGGCGACGGTCGGTGACTCTACCTCGGCGAGCACGGCGGCACCCGCCGGCGCCGGCGCCACGGGTGACCTCGGGGCTGACCTCGACCCCACGGCGCCGGAGCAGCCGGGCCAGCTCGCGAGCCCGCGGCCAGCGCCGGGTCGGGCTCGCGCGCGACCGAGCCGGGCCGGACCCGGCCGGCGTCGACCGACAGCGCACTGACCGGCGAGACGACGCCGGACGACACATAGGTCGCCGGCCAGTCCGGCGACACGGCGGGGCCGGTGAACAGCGAGTCGTCGACCCGCACGGTCAGCGGGCCGGCGAGCGCGGCCGCGCGGGCAGCGCCGCGGCGACCTGGTCGGCGAGGTCGGCGAGGCTGGCCCGCTGCGGCAGGTCGCCCCGGCCGGGAGCGGCGGCTGGTGAGGGTCGCGTCGCCGGCGCCGACGAGCACCACGCTGTGCCGCCGGCCCGTCGGCACCGGCGACGACCCGGGTCGTGCACCCGGTGCCCGGGGTCGTACGCCGACAGGACCGCGGCTGCCGTGGCCAGCTTGGCCACCGACGCCGGGATCCGGGCCGTCGCCGCGTCGCGGTCGAGCAGCACCTGCCCGGTGGCGACGTCGAGCACGGCGGCTCCGGCGGCTCGGCCCGAGCGCCGGCGACGCGAGGACGGCGTCCAGCGCGGCCTCGGGCAGCACCGGCGCGGCGACCGGGTGCCGTCGGCTCGGCGGCCAGCACCTCGGGCGCCGGCGACCGGGGCGGGTCGAGCGGTCGGCGTCGGCGGTCGGGCTGCTCGCCGGGTCGGCGACCAGACCGCCGGGCAGCCGGCCGGTGAGGTCCAGCGCCGCAACGGTCACGGCGGCCACGACGAGCAGCGCGGTCAGCAGCGGCGAGGACGTCCGCGGCGGGCGCCCCCGTCGGCGGCCACTGCGTCACCTCGCAGTCGATTGGCAGCACCTGCCCGGCGTACGCGAGACTATCGACCCGGGCCGCGGAACCACGCGGGTGCAGCGGTGCAGACGACCGGGAGGCAGTCCGTGGAGTTCGACGTCCTCATCGAGATCCCCAAGGGCAACCGCAACAAGTACGAGGTCGACCACGAGACCGGCCGGATGCGGCTGGACCGGATGCTGTTCACCTCGACGCGCTACCCGGCGGACTACGGGTTCATCGAGGACACGCTCGGCCAGGACGGCGACCCGCTGGACGCGCTGGTGCTGCTGGAGGAGCCGACGTTCCCCGGCTGCCTGATCAAGGCCCGCGCGCTCGGGATGTTCCGGATGACCGACGAGGCCGGCGGCGACGACAAGGTCCTCTGCGTCCCGGCGACCGACCCGCGCTGGGAGCACCTGCGCGACATCCACCACGTGCCGGAGTTCGACCGGCTGGAGATCCAGCACTTCTTCGAGGTCTACAAGGACCTCGAGCCCGGCAAGTCGGTCGAGGGCGCCAGCTGGGTCGGCCGGACCGAGGCCGAGGCCGAGATCGTCGCCTCCCGCCAGCGCCGCACCGACGCCATCGCGCGCGGCGAGACAGCACCTGCACTGACGCGCGCCTCGCCTGGTGCGGACGGCTCCGGCTCAGATCCAGCCGAGCTCGGAGAACTCCGGGAAGCCGCCCTGCCACAGGCCGAACACCAGGAACAGCAGGCCGGAGAAGCCGTACGCCGTGAGCAGCAGCCGGCCCATGCCGTCGCGGGTGAGCAGGCCCCAGACCGAGAAGACCACCGCCGCGGCGATGCCGAGCCAGCGCGGTCTGACCCTCGATCGAGTTGGTGAAGTTCGTGAAGCCGACGGCCAGTGCCAGCAGGTGCGCGGCCAGCCCGCCGCGCGGCCGCCGGTCGGCCAGCGCCAGGGCCAGCGCGGCAACGACCAGGTAGAAGCCGACGTACCAGAGGTAGTGCCCGACGTGCTCGTCCCACAGGTAGGCCGGCTCGGGTGCTCGCCGGGCAGCACGTTGTTGATGCTGTTGGCCGCGAGGTGGATGCCGTGGCCCTGCGTGTACATCACGGTGCCGAACCAGAACAGCGCCCAGGTGCCGCGGCTGGCGCCCGCGCCGCGCAGGGCGCCGCCGGCCGCGCCGGTGACGACGTACGGCGTGAGCAGGTCGATCCAGTCGGCCCACCGGGTCTCGGTGTCGCCCACGTCACCCAGGCCGGTGAAGATCGTGCCGGCGTGGTGGAAGCACGACGTAGCCGACGCCGAAGCACGAGCAGCCAGCCGCCGAACGCCCGGCCGTGCCGCTCGCCGTACGACGGGCTCACGGCCGGGCCGCGCCGAAGAGGCTGCTGCGCCAGATGCTGGAGATGCGGACGTTCTCGCCGGTGTAGGGCGCCTCGATCATCTGGCCGTCCCCGATGTACAGGCCGACGTGGTAGATCGAGTCGGTAGTCGCCGGCCGCTGGCGAAGAACACCAGGTCGCCGCGGCGCAGCTCGCCGAGACCCACCTTCTGACCCTGCTCGTACTGCGCGACGCTGTAGTGCGGCAGGTAGACCCCGCCGGCTGCCACGCCCGCATGGTGAGGCCGGAGCAGTCGAAGCTGGACGGCCCGTCGGCGGCCCACTGGTAGGGCTTGCCGATCTGCGCGCGGGCGTAGGCGATGGCCGCCTCGGCGCCGGACACGGTGCCCGTCGAGTCAGCCGGCGGCTCGGGGGCGGGGGCGGGGGCGCGGCGTGCTGCCACCGCCGCCGCTGCCACCGCCGCCGCCGTTGCCACCGCCGCCGCCGCCGGTGTCGGCCGGGGGTGGGGTCGTCGCGGCCGCGCGCTCGTCGGCAGCCCGCCTGTCCTCGGCCGCCTGCTTCTCCTCGGCCGCCCTGCGGTCGGCGGCCCGCTGCTCCTCGGCCCGGCGGGCCACCTCGGCCTGGGCCCGGCGCTCGTCCTCCGCTGCCCGCGCGGCGGCCGCCGCCCGAGCCGCCTCGGCCTTGCGGGCGCGCCTCGGCCGCCTTGCGCTGCGCCTCGCGCCGCGCCGCCTCGATGCGGGCCTGCTCGAGCCCGGCCTGCCGGGCGCGCTCCAGGCGGACCGTGGTGTGCCGGGCCGCCGCGAGCGCCCGGACCAGCGTCTGGCGCTGGGACGCGATCTCGGCGACGACCCGCTGCTGGGTCGCGAACCGGTTCTCGGCGGCGGCCTTCGCCTGCTCGACCTGCTGCGGCGGCCTGCTGCCGCTTCTCGACGGTCGCCGCCGCCTGCCGGTCGAGCACGGTGGCGTACGCCGTCGCGGACCGGAAGCTCTCCAGGGCGTTGCGCCGGCTGTTGCCGATGGACTGCAGGGCCGACGCGCGGCTGATCAGGTCGCGCGGGCCCTCCGCGGCCAGGAAGGTCGACAGACCGCCCAGGTCGCCGCCGGACCGGTAGGCCGCCGCGGCGAAGTGGCCGAGCTCGACGCGCGCCGTCTCGACCTGCGCCCGGGCCTGGTCGGCGTTGTGCTGCGCCTCGACCGCGGCCCGCACGGCCCGGTCCAGCCGCACTCGAGCGCCGTTGTAGGCCTCGACCGCGCGGGCGACGTCGGTCGCCAGCTGCTCGGTCGCGCACGCTGGCTGCCGCCAGCTGGGCCTCGATCTGGCCGACCTGGTCGGCCTTCGCGGCTGCTGCGCCGCGGCTGGCGTCGACGTCCTGCTGGCTCGGGTAGACGGGGGCGCCGTTGTCCGCCGTCGCGCTCGGCCCGAGCGGGGCCAGCAGCGTCAGGACGACCGCGGCGATGGCGGTCGCGCGCGCCCGGCGAGCCCGCGAGCCCCGGAGGGCAGGCGTGGCGCGGCGAACGGTCCGAGCCATCCGCCGTCTCCTCTCGCCGCACCCCTGCGTGGAGTGTCGGGTCGTGCCGCGACGAACTTGACGTCTCAACAGCCCCGCTAGAGAACACCTGTCACACCTGTTACGTCAAGGCGAAGGCCCAAGGTGAGGGCGTACGACGGGGCCGGCGAGCCTGCCGGTTATGTCAGGTGGCGGACAGGCGACCGGCCGGCCGCACCCATGGAGGTGCGGGCCGGCCGGTCGGTCACGCGGTGTGCGGGCGGGCTACTGCTGGTGGTGCTCGCCCTCGTGGTTCTGCTGCTCGGGCGGGGCGGCGTACCGCTCCAGGGCGGACTGGACCCGGTCGGCGAGCTCGCGCATCGCGCTCTCGGCGGCATCGCGCTCCTCGCGCAACCCGTCCACCGAGGTCTTCAGGGTGCTGACCTCGGAGCGGGCGTCGGCGACGATCCGCTCGGCCTCGCCGTAGGCCTGGTGCCGGGCCTGGGCGCTCTCGCGCTCGGCGTCGGCGCGCAGCTTCTGGCCGAGGTCCTTGGCGTCACGCTGGACCTGTTGCGCGCGCTCCCGGGCCGCGGTGAGCAGCCGCTCGGCCTCGGCGCGGGCCTCGGCGACAGTGGCGTCCGCGACCCGCTGAGCGTTCTCGAGCAGCCCGACAGCCTTGGCGGTCGGATCGCCGTTCTGGGTGTCGTCACGGACAACCTGCAGGTCGGCACGTTGGGTGCCGGGGATCTGTGCAGTCATGCTCGGACTCCTCGAGGCGGGCGGCACGGGCCCGCTTAGCGGCCCCGTTGACCGGCCACACGGTACGCGCCCGAACGCAAACGGTCACCTTTCGGCTGTTGCCATGACCCATTCGGGTGTGCTTGAGTCTTTCTACGCCCTAGACCCCGGCGGGCCGGTGACGGTCATACCGAGCGGGTCGGGCGGTCCAGCAGGGGAACCGTTCGTTCACGTCCTTCGGGGCACGCTCGGTGTGCCCAAAGCGACCCGTCGGCGGTTCGGCGGTCCACCGAACCGGTGCCGCGCCAAGCAGCGGCCGGCACCGGCTCCGCGGGCGCCGACGCCCCCGTCGTTCGCGACGGGGGCGTCGTGCTGCGCGGTTGGCCGCCGGACCGGTGGGGCAGCATGTTCGTAGCTGATCCACTCCACCCCGGACCTCGGTGGTGCCACACCGCTCCTCCGATTCCAGGGGTCCGCATGGCTGCACCACTCGTCCTCACCGTCGACCGACGGCCGGAGTCTGCGAGGCTTGCGCGCGCCCGGGTCCGGGCCCTGTGCGAGGGCAGGGCCCCCTACGCCTTGACCGACGACGTGCTGCTGGTCGTCAGCGAGCTGGTCACCAACGCCGTCGTCCACGGGCAGGGAACGATCACCGTCCTGGTGGGGATCGGCGACGGCCGGGTCGCCGTCGGCGTCCGCGACGAGGGGCCGGGGCAGCCGCGGCACGAGGACGTCGACCACGCCTCACCGCGCGGCCGCGGCCTGGCGATGGTCGACCGCCTCGCGCTCGACTGGGGAGTCCAACGAGAACCGTCAGGCGGCAAGATGGTCTGGTGCCTGCTCGCAACAGACGGACCGAAGGCCCTGACCGAAGGGGACCAGGGACACCTGCCGCCGACGGTGATGGACCTGATCATCAACGAATGACCACCTCGCCGATCCCGGGCCGCGCGTGAGAACGGTCGACGGCAGTGGTCTCGCGGCGGCACTCGAGGCGCTCCCCCCGGAGCCTCGGGTGGTCGTCAGCGGCAACGGCGCCGTCCCCTGGACGCTGCTGGGCCTGCTCGACGCCGCGCTGCCGGCGTACCGCCTCTGGATGCTCAACGCGCACACCGGGATCCCGAGCCGGCCGGGCGTGGTGCACGAGACCTCGTTCGTGGGGCCGGGGATGCGCCGCAGCCCCACGCTCTCCTACCTCCCTGCGCGGCTGTCGCTGGTGCCGCGACTGTTCGCCACGACGCTGCCACCGGACGTCGTGTGCCTGCACGTCTCGGCACCGCACGACGGCACCTGGTCGATGGGGACCGAGGTCAACGTGCTGCCGGCCGCCGTCGAGGCGTGCCGGGCCCGCGGCGGGCTCGTCGTCGCGCAGGTGAACAGCTCGATGCCATGGACGTACGGCGACGGGCTGCTGACCGCGGACGACATCGACCTGGTGGTGGAGGCCGACGAGCCGCTCAGCGCGCCGCGGCCGTCGGAGCCCGACGACGCGGCGCGGCGCATCGGCGAGCTGGTGGCCGCCCGCGTGCCGGACGGCGCCACCCTGCAGCTCGGCATCGGCATGGTGCCGGACGCGACCCTGCCGGGTCTCGCGCAGCGGCGCGGCCTCGCCGTGTGGAGCGAGATGTTCTCCGACGGCATCCTCGCCCTGGACCGGGCCGGTGCCCTGGACACCAGCACGGTGGTCACGGCGTCGTTCATCGTCGGGTCGGCCGAGCTGAACTCGTGGGTCGACCGCAACCCGCGGGTCGAGGTGCTGCGCACCGAACGCACCAACGCACCGACGGCGATCGCGGCCAACCGGGCGATGACGAGCATCAACACGGCGCTGCAGGTGGACCTGTTCGGTCAGGCGAACGCGTCCCGGATCGGCGCCCGGATCCACTCCGGCTTCGGCGGGCAGACCGACTTCATCGTCGGGGCACTGCACTCCGCGGGCGGCCAGGCGTTGATGGCCCTGCGGTCCTGGCACCCGAAGGCCGACTCGTCGAGCATCGTGGCGATGGTCGACGAGCCGGTGACCTCGTTCCAGCACACCGCGGTGGTGACCGAGCAGGGCGTGGCCGAGGTGTTCGGCCACGACGAGCGGACCCAGGCCCGCCACCTCATCGAGCACGCCGCGCACCCGCGGGTCCGCGACGAGCTCCGCGAAGAGGCCCGCGCCCTCGGCCTCGCCCCTGACCGCTCAGACCCCCACCAGCCCCACCCCAAAGACCCCGGTGATCATGCAGAGGATCCCATCTCGTGATGGGATGCGGCGCTGACCTGCGATGCGCATCCCCAAGTTGCATGATCACCGGGGGGGTGATCATGCGACTTCGGGGATGGCTCGCCCTTGACTGCGCCCTTCCCTGTTCCGTCAGGTGGCGGGGAGGGACCGGTCGAAGAAGCCGACGACCCGGCGCTCGTACTCCTGCGGCTCGGCCTGGATGCCGGCCATGTGCATGGCATCGGGCATCGCCCAGACCTCGGCCGACGGGCCGATGAGCTCGGCGTAGATCGGGGTGTTCGTCTCCAGGTTGCCGCCGTTGGGAGCCCAGATCAGCAGCGCAGGCCGCGGTGCGATCTTCGGCGCCAGGCTCATCAGGGTGGGCGGGGGCAGCTGGTTCTCGAACACCGTGAGCGCGACGTCCTTGACGAACAGCGCCGGAGCGTTGGTCCAGAACTCGCCAGCAGAAAGGTCTTCGTACTGCTCCCGGGTCTGCCGGGTTCCGGCGCCTTCGGAGACGACTGCGGCCAGGTCGGGGTTCTCGGCTGCGGCCTGCAGCATCTCCTCGCCGCCGACCGAGAAGCCGATGCCGCCGATCCGCGCCGGGTCGACGTCGGGCCGGGCCTTGAGGAAGTCGACCGCCGCGTGGATGTCCGGCGTACCGCCCCAGCCGAACATGCTGCCGTCACCCTCGCTCTCGCCCACACCGCGCCGGTCCAGGATCAGCACGCCGTAGCCGTGCCGCGCCAGCATCCGGGCGTGCGGCTGCGCCTTGGTGCGGCCGTGGAAGGCGATGACCGCGGCGCCGTTCTTCGACGGGACGTACCAGCCGGCGAGGTCGAGGCCGTCGCTGGTCGTGACGGTGACGTCCTCGTGCGCCGCACCGAGGTGCGGGGCGGGGACGGTGGCGACCGCGACGTGCGTGGTCAGGTACGCGAAGGCGATGGGACCGGCGACGAAGTACACCGCGAACACGCCGCCGACGACGCGCAGCGCCCGCCGGCCGTACCGGCGGAACCAGTGGCCGCCGGACCGGCGGGACTGCCAGAGCCGGACGAGACCGAGGCCGATCAGGAGCGACGCCCGCTGCGCCGGCCAGGAAGCCCGAGAAGTCGTCGCCCGACGGGCCGACCTCCAGCGTGTAGTAGCCGGCCTCGATCAGCCCGACGACCAGCCCGGTCAGCCCGACCGCCAGGGCGATCACCGCCGCCGCGCCGGCCCGCACCCGCGGGTAGGCCCAGGCCGCCAGCGCGAGCAACGCGAGCGGCACCAGGCCGCTGACGAGGTGGTCGGCCGCGGACGTGCCGTCGGGCGGTTGCAGGAAGTTGTCGTCGGCCACGTGCAGCATCACCGCCGCAGCCGAGCCGAAGAAGACGGGGTGCGCTCGCAGCACCCGGCCGACACGGCGGGAAAAGCCCGTGTCGGAGGTGGTCGGCGGCGCGGTGGACGGGCTCGGGGCCAGCGTTGTCGTGGTCATGTCTCGACGGTAGGAATCGGCGGGTCGGGCCGACAGGATGCTGACCGCTGACGCCCGGTAGGCACCTCGGGCCGCCTCCGCAGCCCGCACCGGAGGGGGGTGGGGTTAGCCGCACGCGCCGGGTGGACAGCACGCTGTTGCCGCGCGTGCGCGATGCCCGATGATGGGCCCAGGAGGTGCACCTATGGGCGTCGTGCGTGTCCTGGTCGTGGATGACCAGGAGCCGTTCCGCAACGCCATGTCCGCGGTCGTCGAGGCGACCGACGGGTTCGAGGTGGTGGGCGCTGTCGCCTCCGGCGAGGAGTCGGTGACCGCGAGCGAGGAGCTGCATCCGGACCTGGTCCTGATGGACGTGAACCTGCCCGGCATCGACGGCATCGAGGCGACCCGCACGATCCGTCAGCAGCCGGACGCACCGGTGGTCGTCCTGCTCTCGACGTACGACGAGTGCGAGTTCGACCACCAGGGCTCCGGAGCGGCGGCGTACGTGCCCAAGGGAGTCTTCGGCCCGGACCGACTGGTCGACGAGTGGGACGCCGCGACCGCGTCGGAGAAGTCCGAGAGCTAGTCCGCCGCCTGCCCGGGCAGGCGCACCTGGACGTGCCGGTCCTGCTGGGTCCCGGCCACGCTCACCGAACCGCCGGCGGCCTCGACTCGGTCGACCATCGCCTGGTGCTCGGGCCGGTCCGGGCCCAGTCCACGCAGGTCGAGGACCAGGTCGTCGCGGTCGAGGGTGATGTCGACGACGGTGCCGGTCCCGGCGCCGTCGGTCGCCCGGGTGCAGCAGAAGTACGCCGCGGTCTCCACCCGGGAGGGGAACCGCCGATCGCTGGCGGAGTCGTCCACGCGCACCGACGGACCGTCCCGGGTCCCGGCGAAGTGCGAGGCGAGCGCCGGGCCGATGCCGGACCGGGCCAGCGTGGTCGGGAAGATCCCCCGGGTCAGGGTCGCGCAGCTGGTCGAGGGCTGCCGTCGTCCGGTCCACCAGCCGGCCGAGCGCCGCGCCGGCGACCGCGGGGTCGGTCTCGGACTGCAGCCGGTCCAGCTCCGGGGGCAGCACCTCGAGGTGCGGCAGCACGTCGCGGGTGATGGTGGCCTCCACCCGGCGGCGTCCGACGTTCTCGGCCTCGAACAGCCGCCGGCGCGACGCCTCCAGCGCCTCGGTCTGGCCGTCCAGCGCAGCGACGTGCGCGGCGAGCTCGGCCTCGAGCCGGGCGTTGCGGAACGCCAGCGCCGCCTGCTCGGCGAGGTCCTCCAGCAGTCGGCGCTCGTGCGGGCGCAGCTGTCGGCCGGGTGCGAGCTCGACCGCGAGGGTGCCGAGGTGACCGGACGCGTCCGCGACCTCGACCTCGCTGTGCTCGCCGGCCGGCGCCGCCGGCGCCGCGGCCTGCCCCGCAGCGGACCAGGTGGCCTGGATGGAGGCGGTCCCCGCGAGCTGCAGCCGGGCGGTGGCCGAGCGCGCGGACACGGCCCGGCCGACCGCGTGGGCCACCGCAGGCAGCAGTGCCGCGGGGTCCGGGGTGCTCCCGAGCCGCCGGCTGAACGCCGACAGCGCGTCGTACGGCACGGCTCGTGATCCGTAGACCAGCCGGTCGGCCAGCCGGGTCAGCTGGCGCCGCATCGGCTGGAACGCCAGCGCGACCACGGCCAGCGCGAGCAGCGACAGCCACACGTTGCCGGCCCGGGTGCCCATCACCGACGACACCGCCACCACGACGACGACGTAGCCGGCCGCGGCGAACGCGGTGCCGACCGCGAGCAGGACGGCGCGGTTGACGACGAGGTCGACGTTGTAGAGGCGGTACCGGAGTACGGCGGTGCCGGTCAGGATCGGCAGGCTGAAGTACGCCAGAGCGAGCGGCAGCGTGGCGATCCAGGCATCGGCCGGGTCCTCGATCGGCCCGCGCACCGCGAGCAGCCAGGCGACACCGAACGCGAGGAAGCAGGCCGAGAGCGCGAAGCACCACAGCTGCTGGCGCAGCACTCCTTCGGCGCGCCGGAACCGGATCACCATGGACACGGCGGCAGCGACGAGGGTCGCGACGGTGAGCAGCAGGAAGCAGATGATCAGGACGGTGCCGGCCGTACCGCTGTCGACCGAGTACTCCTCCGACTCGCCGAGCATGTCGAACTTGGTCGGCGGCACCAGCAGCAGCGCGACGGCGAAGCAGGCCGAACCGGCCACCCCCGCCAGGACCGCGTACCGCCATCGTGGCGACAGCAGCCGACCGTCCGGCGCCACCAGGAACATGATCGCGAGCATCGTCAGGATGAGCGGTGACCCCAGCAGGGCCGCGACCCAGCCGACGACGTGACCGATCGGCTCCGTCCCCGGGCCGTCCTTCTCGACCACCCAGACGCTGTAGGCCTCGCCGACCAGGGCGATCGCACCGACGATCCCGACGGCGCACAGCAGCCAGCCGATCGGGTGCCGCGGCAGCCGCGACACGATCAGCGCACCGACGACCGAAGCCCCCACCGCCGCGGCGTCGATCAGCGGCCAGCTCTTCTCCGAGAGCGCGACCACGGACAGCAGCCCGTACGCCCGGGCGAGGATCACCGTGTCCGCGATCGTCGAGGAGCAGGCTGAGACCCGCCAGGCCCCAGACGAGCTGCGTACGCCGGGTCACGCCGAGCCCCGGAGGACGGGTGTCGGCACGTCGGCGCCGACGGGAAGCCGGACCACCAGCAGGCGCGTCGCCGCGGTCCGCGGTGTCGGGCTGCTGCAGCGACCCGCCGAGCGCCTCGACCCGGTCGACCATCGCCGCCAGGTCGGTGTCCGTCTGCGCCGCCCCGGCGATCTCGATGACCAGCTCGTCGTCGACGACCTCCAGCGACACCCGGGCCGTCCCGGCCAGGTCCGGCACCGCCGCGGTGCAGCAGAAGTACGCGGCCGCCTCGGTCCGGTCGCTGAACCGCCGGCCGGCCACCCCGTCGGCCAGCCGCAGTGCGTCCGGACGACCGAGCCGCCCGAAGTACGTCGACAGGGCGGGGCCGAGCCCGGTCCGGGTGAGCATCGTCGGGAAGATCCCGCGGGTCAGGTCGCGCAGCGCGTCCAGGGCGCCGGTCGCCTCGTCCACCAGCAACGCGATCTGCGAGGGCGACGGGTCGCCCTGCCATGGCAGGCATCGTCCAGCACCACGGTCAACGAACGCAGAGAGGGCATGACGTCGCGGGCGATGGCCGCCTCCAGCCGACGCCGCTGGTCGTCACCGGCCTCGAAGAGCCGCCGCCGGGACGCCTCGAGCTGGTCGGTCTGCTCGTCGAGCTGGACGACGTGGGCTGCGAGCTGGGCCTGCAACCGGTTGTTGCGGAAGGCGAGAGCTGCCTGTTCGGCGATGTCCGCGACCAGGGCCACCTCGTGCGGGCGCGCCGTGCGACCGGGCCGCAGCCGCACGCTCATCTCGCCGAGACGACCGGCCCGGTCCGAGATCGGCACCATGACGAGGGCGTCCTCGTCCACGGCGGCCGGCTCGACACCCTCCGGCGCCCAGACCGCCGTCGGCGGGGTCCCGCGGTCGACATCGAGCATCACCCGCACCTCGTGCGCCGACAC
>CAVYTH010000001.1:0-83559 GCA_963771345.1 uncultured Actinomycetota bacterium | reverse complement strand
ACCGGGGCTGGCCGTCACCTGCTGCTGCGGCAGGGTGATGACCTGCGGCTGCGACGTGCCCTGCGGGTGCGCGTCCGGGTCGCCCTCGACGTGCAGCTCGGGCAGCCAGTTCAGCCACGACGGCAGGTACCAGTTCCACTTGCCCAGCACCGTCATGCTCGGCGGGACGACGATCATCCGGATGATGGTCGCGTCGATCAGCAGGGCCACGCCGACGCCGAAGCCCATCTGCTGGAACATCACCAGGTCACCGGCGGCGAAGCCGGCGAAGACCGCCACGATGATCAGCGCGGCACCGGTGATGATGCGGCCGGTGACGGCGATCCCGTGCACGACCGCGTCGACCGTGTCGCCGCTCTGCAGGTACCGCTCGCGGATCCGGGTGATCAGGAAGACGTGGTAGTCCATCGACAGCGCGAACAGCACGGAGAACAGGAAGACCGGGACCCACGCCTCCACCCGTTCGACCTGCTCGAAGCCGAGCAGCCCCGTGCCGTAGCCCTTCTGGAACACCAGCACCAGCAGGCCGTAGGCGGCGCCCACCGACAGCAGGTTGAGCACCACCGCGCTGCCGGCCAGCACCAGCGAGCGGAACAGCACCGTGAGCAGGATCAGGCTGACACCGAGCACGAAGGCCAGCACGATCGGCAGCCACTTGTTGATCAGGTCCGTGTAGTCGATGTTCTCCGCCGTCGCGCCGCCGACGTACCCGGTGAGATCGGTCCCGGTCAGCGCGTCGGGCACCAGGTCGCTGCGCAACCGTTCCACCGCGGCGCGGGCGAGGTCGCTGTTCGGGTCGCCGCGCACCGGGATGCTCACCACGGCCACGTCACCGCCGGGCGCGAGCTCGCTCGCCGGCGGGCCGAACGCCGAGTCCGCGGCGAGCGAGGTCTCCAGCCGGGCCAGCGCCTCCTCGCCCTCGGGCGAGCTCGACGTCGCCGGCGACGACGACCTGCGCCGGGTCGGCGCTGCTGCCGGGGAAGCTGCGGTCGAGCGCCAGGAAGCCCGGCCTTGGAGAACGTGTTGTCCGGCAACGAGCTGACCCCGGCGTTGCCGGTGCGCAGGTCGAGCACGGGCAGGGCCAGCAGCAGCAGGAAGAGCACGCTCGCGACCAGCGCGGTCACCGGCCGGCGTACGACGACGCCGACCGCCCGGGTCCAGAACTTGCTCTCCCCGGTCTGCTCGCGGCCGACGTACGGCAGCCGTAGCGCGTTGACCCGGTCACCGAGCAGCGCCAGCATCGCCGGGAGCAAGCGTGAGCGCGGCCACCACGGTCACGATCCCGACCAGGATCGCGCCGAACGCCAGGCTGCGCAGGATCGTGTCCGGCACCAGCAGGAGCCCGCACAGCGCCACGACGAACGAGCTGCCGCTGAACAGGACTGCCTTGCTGGCCGTGGCTCCGGACGCCACGATGGCGTCGTTCTTCGCCAGCCCGTTGTGCCGTCTCCTCGCGGTAGCGAGAGAGCACGAACAGGCTGTAGTCGATGCCGAGGGCCAGGCCCATCGCGGTCACCATGTTGACGATGAAGAACGACAGCGTCACCGCTTGACCGACGACCGCCGCCAGCGCGATCGCGACGATGATCGAGACGATCGCGATGCCCATCGGGACCAGCGCCGCGACGACCGCACCGAAGACGAGCAGCAGCACGATCAAGCGCTGCCGGCAGGCCGATCTGCAGCTCGCCCTTCTCCAGGTCGTGCGCGGCCAGCTCGTTGAAGTCGTGGTCGATGGTGAACTCACCGGTGATCGCCGCGTCGAAGGACGGGCTCTCGTCCGCCGCCGCCACCTGGTCGAGGACGTCGACGATGCCTTCCTCGGCATCGTTGCCCATCGAGACGGCCAGCAGGACGGCGTGCTGGTCCTGCGAGATCGCGGTCGCGTTCTCCGCGGCATAAGGGTCGCCGACCGTGTTCGTCGCCCCGGTGCCCTCCAACGACGTACGGACCTCGGTCACGAACTCCTGGAACTCCGGCTGGTCGGCCGTGAGGGTGCGCGAGTGCAGGATGACGAACTCGCTGGTGCCGTCACGCTGCGGGAAGCTCTGGAACATCATGTCGGCGGCCTGCTTGGACTCCGGGTTGGACGTGATGTCCTGGTCGGTCGAGAGCGCCGAGCCGAGCAGCGCGCCGATCGCCACGATCGACGCGAGCAGCACCACGAGCCAGGTGGCGATCATGCGCCACGGGTGGGCCGCCGAGACCCGCGCCAAGCGTTGCGTAACGGACACGACCGCCATCTCCCTCACCGGTGCAGCCCCGTCGGCCGACGACTGCAACGTAATCCGGTTCACACCGGCCGTACATGGTCACACCGGGTGAAATGCGCGCACGACATGCGGCCGCAAGTCATTCGCAAGCGTTTGCCAGGGGCGCGCGACCGCATGGTGGCGGACGTCACCAGTTCGCAGGCACCGAGCCTGCCACCCCTCTTGGAGAGAACCATGCGTGCCCGTTCCGTCCTGCTCGCCGTCACCGCAGCCGTCGCACTGTCCGCCGTCTCAGCCAAGCTGACCCTGCCGACCCGCGAGTCGATGTCGGTCCAGGTCGAGGGCGAGCTCTGCACCAGCTTCTTCGGGAGCTCACTGAGCCTGTTCGCCGGGTTCACCCAGGACGACTTCACCTTCCACGGCTCCGCGATCCGCCGGGCCTCGCTGATCGACGAGGGCTTCATCTCGCTCGGCTACGGCGACTGCTTCGGCGGCCAGGCGTCCTTCTTCGCGCTCACCCAGTGGACCCGCTGACCCGCACCAGCCGGACGTGACGATGTCGCGGGACACCGGTGAACGGTGTCCCGCGACATCCCTGTTTCACAGGCGCTGCTTGCCGGCGTACGCGTTGCTGCCCCAGTGAGCGACGTCGAGCAGGAGACCGCTGATCACGAAGGCCCATCCCCAGCCGCTCACCCCGCCGACGGGGCTCCACGCCAGGACATAGAAGAGCGTCGTGTAGGGCAGCACGACCAACCCGAGCAGGGGAACGACGAAGCCCGAGAAGGCGCGGTCGACCATGTCGCCGAAGATCCACATCAGGACGAGGACCAGTCTCGGCGCGAAGGTCGCCAGCAGTACCAGCAGACAGCCCATCTCGACCTCTCGTCAGCCGCGGGCATCGCAGTGTCGCCCGCGGGCATTGCATCCTCGGTGCCGCGCGGGCCCAGGCTGCCGTTCGACGAGGCGCGGGTCGTCATCCCGGAAGGATGATGAAGGATCGCCTGGACTGCTGCGATCGTCCTGATGTGCCCGCATCTGGCAGTCGACCGAAGCGGTCCCTGACGGAGAAGGTCGAAGGCGCCAAGGAGTCGGCGCTGGCGAGGGCACAGCGGGCACCCCGGCCGGTGCTGCGGATCGCCGTGACCTTCGTGCACGACCTGTTGGCCATCGAGCCGTTCGACCGGGCCATGACGCTGGCCGCCCAGGCGTTCGTCAGCATCTTTCCGCTGCTGATCACCTGGGCGGCGTTCGTCGGCTCCGGCACCGACAGCGTCGGCGGTCAGTTCGCCGAGAGGCTGGACCTGTCGGAGAGCGTGGCCGACGTCCTCGACCAGTCGCTCCCCGCGGACACCGACGCGTCCGCCACCTTCGGTGTCATCAGCTTGCTGATCGTGTTGATCAGCGCGACGAGTCTGTCCCGCGCGCTGGGGCGGATGTACGCGAAGGCATGGCACGTGGCGCCGTCCGGGTGGGGCGACGGTTGGCGCTGGCTCGTGGTGATCGTGGCCATCTGCGCGACCGCGGTGGCGACCCAGTACCTGGGCCAGGAGGCGGACATCGTTTCGGAGGTCGCGGACCTGTTCCTGATCTTCCTGGTGAGCACGGCGTTGTACGCGTGGATGCCGTGGCTGCTCCTGATGCGACGCGTCTCGGTCCTTCGCCTGCTGCCGTCCGCCGCCTTGATGGGCTTCGGGAGCGCAGTGCTCTCCTTGGCCGGAGAGTTCTACCTGCCGCATGCCCTGAAGATCGGCGCCGAGCACTTCGGTGCGTTCGGCTTGGCCTTCGCCTTCATCGGCTGGCTCTTCGTGGTGAGCTTCGTCCTGATCGTGGCCACCGTGCTCGGTGCCGTGATCGTCCAGGACAAGGGCGTCCAGGACCTGGTCCGCACCGTGCGACGCAGCGCCGGACGACTGCGTGGCACGGCGGGACCGGACTCAGGTCAGCGCACCGACTTGCGCTCGTAGATCGACATCGACCAGGCGTACCCGCCGACCGCGATCACGACGCCCCACCCGATGGCGAGGACCGGGTCCCAACCGAGCGGGGTACCGAGCAGCAACCCGCGAAGGGTCTCGATGAACGGCGTGAACGGCTGGTACTCGGCGAACCACTGCATCCCCGCCGGCATCGACTCGGTCGGCACGAAGCCGCTGCCGAGGAAGGGCAGCATGAGGAGCAGCAGCGGCAGGTTGCTTGCCGTCTCGACCGACTTCGTCTGCATCCCCATCGCGACCGCGAGCCAGCTGATCGCGAAAGAGAACAGCGCGATCAGGCCGGCAGCGGCGAGCCACTCGACCGGTCCCGCGGTCGGGCGGAAGCCGAGCAGCACGGCGAGACCGAGCACGACGACGACGGCGAGGATCGCCTGGATGGTGTTGCCGAGCACGTGCCCGGCGAGCACCGACGCCCGCGAGATCGCCATCGTGCGGAACCGCGCGGTGATGCCCTCGGTCATGTCCATCGCGACGGTCGTGGCGATGCCGCCGGCGGTGCCCGCGATCGTGATCGCCAGGATTCCGGGCACGACGTACGCGAGGTACGCCTCCCGCCCGCCGGCCGGGTCCACGCCGGGCAGGCCGGCACCCAGCGTGCCGCCGAAGACGAACACGAACAGCAGCAGGAACACCACCGGGCCGCCGATCACGAAGACGGTCAGAGCCGGGTAGCGCACCATGTGCAGCAGGTTGCGGTGCAGCATCGTGATTGCGTCGGCCGCGACGTGCGACGGCCGGCTGGTGCCCGGCGTCGTCTGGCGCTGAGCAGTGAGGGTGGTCATGACTCACGTCCCTTCGGGTCGACCCGGCCGGTGAGCGCGAAGAACACGTCATCGAGATCCGGGGTGTGGATGCTGAGGTCGTCGACCTCGAGGGCGGCCGCGTCGAGGCGGCCCAGCAGGCCGCGCAGTGCGCGGACCCCGCCGTCGCTCGGCACGGTGAGCTCGAGCCCGGCGTCGTCGCGAGCGGAGTCGTCGAGCAGGCGGGAGGCAGCGTCGAGCGCGGTGGCGTCCGCGAACCGGAGCCGGATGTGCCCGCCGGGCACGAGGCGCTTGAGCTCGTCCGGCGTCCCCTCGGCGACGATGCGGCCGCCGTCGAGCACCGCGACGCGGTCCGCGAGCTCGTCCGCCTCGTCCAGGTACTGCGTCGTGAGCAGCACGGTCGTGCCGTCCGCGACGAGGCCGCGCACGATGTCCCACATGGTGTGGCGGCTGCGCGGGTCCAGGCCCGTGGTGGGCTCGTCGAGGAAGATCACGCTCGGTGTCGCGACGAGGGTCATCGCGAGGTCGAGCCGGCGCTGCATCCCGCCGGAGTAGGTGGCGAGCGGCTTGCGGGCCGCGTCGACGAGGTCGAACTGCTCGAGCAGCTCGGCCACCCGCGTCTTCGAGCTCTTCGCACCGAGGTGGCGCAGCCGGGCCATCAGCAGCAGGTTCTCCTCGCCGGTGAGCAGCTTGTCCACCGCGGAGAACTGGCCGGTGAGGCCGATCGCGGCGCGCACGCCGTCGGGATCTCGCACGACGTCGGATCCGTTCACGGATGCCGTCCCGCCGTCCGGGCGCACCAGCGTGCTGAGGATGTGCACGGTCGTCGTCTTGCCGGCGCCGTTCGGGCCGAGCAGTGCGGTGACCGTGCCCGCGTCCACCGTGAGGTCGATGCCGTCGAGCACGACCTTCTCGCCGTAGGACTTGCGCAGCCCTTGGACGTCGATCGCCGGGGTGTTCATGGGTGTGCTTCCTTTCTGGTGTTGCGCCGCGTTCACTGGGCGCGCTGGATGCTGATGTCGCCGTGCTGAGTGCGCGCGCGTACCGCCACGGTCTGCTCGGACGGTCCCGGGGCGTTGTCGCCCTCGAGCTGCGTTGCGCACCCGCCCGTCCTTGGAGGACAGGTCGAGCCAGGCAGGGACGCCGGGCCGTACGCCGATGGTCACCTGGCCGAAGCCGCTCTCGACCTGGATGGAGCCGCTCGAGACCTCGCGCAGCTGGATGCCGCCGTAGGCGGTCTTCGCCGCGACAGAGGCGAGCGCCTTCGTGATCTCGAGGTCACCGTAGGAGAGCTTCGCGTCGAGGTCGCCGCCGGACTCTCCGACCATGATGGCGCCGTGCGACGCCTTGAGGATCGCGTCGCCGGTGACCGTGCCGACCCGGATCTGACCGTGGTTGGCCGTGATGTCCACGCCGCCCTCGGCGGTGCCCAGAGTCGCGTTGCCGTGCGAGGCGCGCAGCCACAGGTCGCCGGTGGTGTCGACGTCCACGGGGCCCATCGAGCTCTTGATGCGGGTCGCGCCGAGGCGACCGACGGTGCGGGTGGCGCCGACCGCGACCTCGGCGGTGAGCCGCGATCCAGTCGGCAGCTCGACCTTCACGTCGACCGACTCGGTCGGGCCGAACACGCGGATGCGGGGCTTCGGGCCGGCGATGGTGAGCCGCTGGCCGTCGAAGTCGACCTTGGTCTCCTCGGCGCCCCGGCGGTCCACCGCCTTCTCCGGGTTGGTGGGGGACACGGTCACGACCGTGTCGGCGCGGTCACCGGCGACGACCTCGATCACACCGACCTGCAGGTTGATGGCGAGGTCGATCGGGGTGGGGGTGGTGAAGGTGGGCATGCTGACGCCTCCCTGTGTCTGGGCGTGTCGGTCCGGCCCCGCGGGTCCGCGTGGCTAGGTGGTGTGGCGGCTGAGCGGGCTAGCGCGCCCAGCCGGCGAAGTTGTCGCCGGTGCGCAGCGTGCGCTGCGCAGATCGGCGTTGCTTGGGCTGGAGTGCGTCCGCGACCGCGCGGACCAGCCAGGTGTTGACGGACAGTCCGTCAGCCGCCGCCGCCTCGTCCACCCGCGCCTTGAGCGCGTCGGGCAGGCGCAGCGTCGTACGCGAGGTGCTTGCGTCGTCCAGGTCGACGTGTGCCGCGGGCCGCTCGTCGTCGCCAGTCTCCGAGTGCGGTTGGGTGACGACGAACTCGATCTCGCGGCCGCGCAGCCGCAGGTCGACCGAGCCGGGCGCGAGGTCGCAGGTGATCTCGCCGACCGCAGCCGACAGCGCGTCGAGCAGCACGAGCCGCGTCGCAGCATCCAGCCCGGCGGCGAGCCGCTCGGCGACGGCGCGGGTGTCCTCCGTGCCGTTCGCCGCGGCATCCACCAGTTGGCGCTGCAGGTCGCTGACGTACTGCCCGAGGTCCATGTACACCACTGTGACACCACAGTGGTGTCATGTCAAGGCGCAGTGGTGTCAGTCTAGGCGAGTCGTGGTGTCACGAAGACAGGCATGGACGACGGAGCCCGGTGGGGCGAGCGTCAGGCGGGCCCGCCCGCCTGGGCGAGGGTGTGCGTGCCCTCGGCGAGCAGCTCCCGGGCCCTCCTCACCCCGCCGTCCGCCGACGGAGTGGGAGGAGTTTCCTCGTCGAAGACCAGGGGGGTCACCACGTCGAGCGAGGTGGACTGGACCTCCGCCGGCGCCACGACCACACGCGCGTCCAGGGTGAGCAGCCGCAGCCCGAGCAACCGGGCATGGACGACGGCCCGGACCACCGTCGCCCCGTCGACCGCCCGGTCATCGTTGCCGCGCACGGTGAGCCTCCGACGACCGCGCCGGGTGAGTCCAGCCGGCCGGTCAGCGCCGCGCCGGGCCACGGGTCGCGCTCCCGTTGCTGGTCACGTCGTGCGCCCCGGCGTACTGCTCGAGCCGGCTCGTCACGGTCTCCAGCCCGTTACGGATGCTGGTCGCGTCGAGCTCGCCGGCGACCCGGCGCGCGACCTCGCGCAGCTGGTCGTAGCGCTGCCGGCCGGCGCGTGTGCCGAGAACGTAGCCCGCGCCGAACATCGCGACGGTCGAGAGCTTCATCTTCCCTCCTTGCTGCGGGCCGACGAAACGGCTGCGCTGACGGCGGTCGCGGTCGCGGCACCACCGATGACTCCGGCGATCCACCGCGCCCCTCGGCGTACACCACCTGAGGCGACGACGGCGGTAACGGCGTCCAGCACTCGTTCGGGCGTGCTCTTGCGTCGGAAGATGCTCATGCGTGGTCCTTTCCTGTGCGGCCACCCCGCACGGTCTGCGTGAGTGGTGCCGGTCAGCGCGCCGGTGACCCGATCAGGCCGATGAGTTCCGACTTCGTCATGGAGTACGCACCTCGGCGCCCTTCTCCTCGCCGATGGTGAGCAGCTCCTGCTTGGTCAGCGAGTCCCACGGGAGCCGCTGCTTGCTCAGGGCCTCGACGAGGTCCGCCTTGCTCATGGCGGACCGGCCTTCCAGCTCGGCGTTCTCTGCGAGCCGGAGCAGGTCCTGCTTGGTGAGTGCGCCCAGCGCTGCGCGGCCAGCGCTGGCCGGTGCGCTCCGATTGCTGGTCGACCCGTGGGCGCCGTTCGACGACGCGCGCCGCGCGGTGCCCTGGGCGTGCTCGCTGACGCGGTCGGCATCGGCGGCCCGCTGCTCCGCATCGCGTACCCGAGCCTGCGCCTCGGCGGCGAGCCGCTCGGCCTCCCGCGTCGCTTCGGCGGCGGCCTCTTGGGCGGCCTGAGCCGCTCGCGTAGCGAGCTCACGAGCCTGGGCCAGGGCGTCGTCGGCCGCCTCGATTGCTTCGGCGGCGCGCAGCTGTGCCTGCTCCGCTCGCTGCTGCGCGGTCCGCGCCCGTTCGGCGGCATCGGCCTCCGCCCGTTCGACGGCGGTCCGCGCGGCCGCCTCCTCGGACAGGCGAGCGCTCTCCACCCGATGCTCGCCGGCCGCCCTGGCCCGCTGCACGCGCTCAGCCTGGTCGCGCTCGACCTCCTCGACAGCCGCCTGGGACTCGCGCCGGGCCGCCTCGACCCGCGCGGCCACGCGCGCCTCAGCGTCCTTGCGCGTCGTCTCGACGTCGCGTTGCGCGTCGGCGGCGGTCCGTGCCGCCTGCTCCGACTCATTCTTGGCCTGCTGGGCCAGGGCGACGGCCTCGGCCTCGCGCTGTCGGGCCTGGTCGGCGGCGGCGTCGGCATCCTTGATGAGCGCCGAGACCGAGTCGTGCCGCAGCCCGGGGACGGCGTCCGCGACGCTGCGCCCGGCGTCCGCAGCCCGTCGCCGGGCCGCCTCCGAGGCGGACCGGGTGCTGTCAGCGGCCGACGACGCGACGTCCGATACATGCTCGGCGACGGTCGAGGCGCCCTCGGTCGCCGGACGGAGCGCCTTCGCGAGAACCCAGGCGGCGTTCGCTGGGATCTCCTTGAGTCCAGTTACCGCGACGTGCGACAAGCGCTTTCGCGGTCGGGTGTTCTTGGCCATGAGGTTCCTCCGGGTTGAGCGAAACGCGTCCCCGGGACCCTCGGGTGGAACCCGGGTAGCTCGGCAGGAGCTCGAGCCGGTACGGCCCGTAGTGACCGGCCCATGACGACCGGACCATCGCGCCGTACCCCACCTCTCAGGGATAAACCCCTGCGTTCGCGCCTTCGCGCAGCATCCGACACACGCATGCGGGTCTGGGCATGCGGTGGCGGGCTGGCGTCTTACCGCCTGGGCTCGTCGGTACCGGGCGGCTCGATCGACGGTTCGTCCTTGCGCACGAGCGCGAGCAGGTCGGCACGATCCTCAGCAGCCCGATCGCGGTCCCGGCCGGCCCAATTGCGATCGAGTGCGGCGTGAATGTCACGGCTGTTCGAGTCGCGGCCCTCGGCCCTCGCGGTCTCGGCGTTCCGCAGCACGGTCTCGCGCGTCTGCCCGCCGGAGGATGTCATCCCACCGGTCACCATGTGCTGTGGCTTCTGTCGCCTCCGCCGAGGATGAGACGTGCAGCCCCGGGATGTCGTCGTGTGGGTGACTCTCGGCCGGCCCGGCCTGGCCATTCTGTTCGTGCATTTGCGTCCTGCCTTCCCGATCAAGGTCGGCTAAGTCGTGGCGGCTGCCAGACCGGTCCGGGACCTCGAGCGGCTCTCCCAGCAGATGTGGGGCACCGCGACCCCGGGTCGGTGCGCATCAGCATCGCTACCACCTCCACATCGACAGATCTGATGCGATCTTCGTCCACCGATCGAGAAGATCTGTGGCTAATGACGTAGATCAGTTGTACCACCCGTGGTAGAAAGTATGCAAGGCCCGATGTCGGCCCGGCAGGAGGTGCGGAAGGTGAGCGAGCGGCGAGTCCCTGACCCCGGCCTCGGCGTCTACGGCATCTCGGTGGCCGCCGACCTGATCGGGTTGGCCCCGCAGACACTGCGCCTGTACGAGGACCGAGGCCTGCTCGACCCGGCCCGGACCGCCGGTGGCACCCGCCGTTACAGCCAGGACGACCTGGACCGGCTACTCCGGATCGGCTAGCTCCTGGACGACGGGCTGAACCTCGCCGGCGTCGCCGCCGTGCTGGGTCTGGAGAGTGACAACGCGCGCTTGCGCACGGAGAACAAGCGCATGCGCGCCGGTCGCCGCGCCACATCGCAGGCCGACAAGAGGCCAGGCGACCACCCACCAAAACCATCGCCCAGCTGACCCTTGACGCACCCATGGCCCGCCATCTGTTCATCGGCCGCCGCCCAGACCCTGGAGGACTCATGGCTCACTTCCACCACGCATCGGGTCCACGGCACAACGACCTCGCCGAGGCCCAGAAGGACATCGACGACTTGCACGCGGCCCTGACCAGTCAGCCGGTCATCGACCAGGCCAAGGGCATCCTGATGGCCCAGCACCGCTGCGGACCCGACGAAGCCTTCCGGCTGCTCGCCGAGGCCTCGCAGCGAGAGAACCGCAAGCTACGCGACCTCGCCGCCGCAGTGGTCGACTCCGTGCAGGCAACACCAGGCGACCCCACCAACAACCGCTCCCTCACAACCCGCGCGCCGCATCAACAGGCGCGATAGCGATTCATCGAGCCAAGAGAACGGCCCCAGGAGACGACTTCGGCGACACTCCCACAGTCTGACCTGCGGGAATGTCGCCGACAACTGGCTGGCGGTGGCGGTGGGATTTGAACCCACGGATGGCTTGCACCATCACACGCTTTCGAGGCGTGCTCCTTCGGCCGCTCGGACACGCCACCGCCGCAGAGATTACCGGAGCCCGCGCTGGTTCCGGAAAAACGCCCGGAGCAGCTCCGCGGACTCCTCGGCCAGGACGCCGCCGACGACCTCGGGCCGGTGGTTGAGCCGCCGGTCCCGCACGACGTCCCACAGCGAGCCGACCGCGCCCGCCTTCGGGTCGTCGGCCCCGTAGACCAGCCGGTCGACCCGGGCCAGCACCAGCGCGCCGGCGCACATCGTGCAGGGCTCGAGGGTGACGACGAGCGTCGCGCCGGTCAGCCGCCACTCGCCGGCGGCCTCGCGCGGCCGCGCGCAGCGCCAGCACCTCGGCGTGCGCGGTCGGGTCTCCCTCGGCCTCGCGCACGTTGTGGCCGCGACCGAGCACCTCGCCGTCCGCGTCCACGACCACGGCGCCGACCGGTACGTCGGCCGAGGGCAGCGCGAGCCGGGCCTCGTCGAGGGCGAGCCGCATCCACTCGTCGTACCGGCCGTCTGTCACGAGCCGGAAGCCTAGGCGTCAGCGCAGCGAGTCGAGGATCTCCCCGAAGCCGGCGGCCTCGGCGACGGCGGCCAGCGCGTCCATCGGCAGCGGCGGGTCGTCGCACATCTCCTGCAGCGCCTCGGTCGAGGTCCCGAGGTCGACCAGCAGGTCCAGGTCGCCACCGCAGGTGCCCGGGGCAACGTCCTCCACGCTGTCGCTGTCGACGTCCAGCAGCGCGGCGTACGACGATGCGGCAGCGCCCGCGAGGTCGGACACGAACACCCGCGGGTCCTCCTCACCGTCGACCCGCACCACCGCCCACCACGCGTCCTCGCGCTCCAGGAGCAGCAGCACCGGCTCGTCGGAGTCGTTGAGGTCGCGCAGGTCGGAGGCCAGCTCCTTGAGGTCGCCTTCGCTGTCGAGGTCGAGGTCGTGCACCGTCCACGCGCGGCCCGTGCGGGCCAGGACAGCGGTGAAGTAGGACACCGTTCCTCCGACTCAGGTCAGGTCGTCGTCCACGACGCTCTCGAACTGGGGGCCGAACCCGATCCGTGCGGCGACCTGGCCCAGCATCTCGTCGGGGTAGAGCTCGAGGTCGGAGCAGATCGCCACCAGCTCCATCGAGCTCATCCCGAGGTCGGCGAAGATCTCCAGGTCGCCCGCGGGCGACATGACCTCGTCGTCGTCCGGTGCCGCCTCGCCGACCTGGTCCAGCGCCTGCCGGGCGACCGGCCAGTCACCGGCGGCCGAGGCGTCGGAGATCATCAGGCGGACCTCGGTGCCGTCGGGCCGGATCACGAGGAAGAAGTCGTCGCCGTACGAGCAGACCGCGAGGGTCGGCCCCTCCGACGGCTGCTGACGGACCGCGTGCAGCAGGGCGGGCAGGTCCTCGGCCGAGCGGTGCGGCAGCTCGCTGACCTGCCACTGCCCGTCCTCGCGGAACACGACGACCGCGAAGTCGACCAGGGTGTCCTCGGCCATGCCGCACCTCCCTGCTGCTCCGCGCGCCGCGTCGTGCCTCTCGCGGCATCGTGGCAGAGATCGGAGCCGAGCGGCAGGGGGCATCGGGCGGGCATCGGGCGGGAGGACGCCGCGGCCGGACCGGGCACTAGGTTGTGTGGCCATGCGGACCCATGTCGCCGACCACCCGCTCATCGCGCACAAGCTCACCGCCCTGCGCGACGAGCGCACCGACTCGCCGACCTTCCGGCGGCTGGCCGACGAGCTGGTGACGCTGCTCGCCTACGAGGCGACCCGTGACGTGCGCACCGAGGCGGTCGAGATCACCACGCCGGTCGCTCCGACGACGGGCATCCGGCTGGCCTCCCCCAAGCCGCTGGTGGTGCCGATCCTGCGGGCCGGGCTCGGGATGCTCGACGGCATGATGCGGCTGCTGCCGACGGCCGAGGTCGGGTTCCTCGGGATGATCCGCGACGAGGAGACGCTGCAGGCCTCGACGTACGCCACCCGGCTGCCCGACGACCTGTCCGGCCGCCAGTGCTACGTCCTCGACCCGATGCTGGCCACCGGCGGCACCCTGGTCGCGGCCTTCAACTTCCTGCTGGAGCGCGGCGCCGACGACATCACCGCCATCTGCCTGCTCGCCGCCCCGGAGGGCCTGGCCGCGATGGACGCAGGTCTTCGGGTCCTCGGCGGTGCCCGTCCAGGTGGTCACGGCCGGCCTGGACGAGCGGCTCAACGAGCTCGGCTACATCGTCCCCGGGCTCGGCGACGCCGGCGACCGCCTCTACGGCGTCGTCTGACGGATTTCAGGCGCGTACGCCGGCAGCTCGGCGGTCCGGCCCGGCGCGCCGCTCCCGGCGTACCGCCCGATTCGCGGCAGTCTGGGAGGTTCGTCCCTTCCCGCCGAGGAGTGTCATGGGTACCACCGTCAAGCGCGTGCTGCTGTGGCTCGGTATCGCGTTCGTCGTCTACACGATCATCCAGAGCCCGGGCAAGGCCGCCGAGATGGTCCAGACCGCGTTCGGCGGGATCAGCACCGCGGGCGAGAGCCTGGGCGACTTCTTCGACGCGCTGGTGTCCTGAGCCGGTGCTCGAGTCCGGCGGCTTCCGCGGTCTCGAGCGGTTCCTGCTGCCCACCGAGCGCCGGGTCATCGCCGTACGCCGGCACTGGAGCCGCCTGGCCGAGCCGGCGCTGAGCGTGCTGGGCGGTCTGGTCGTGCTGCTCTGGCTGGACCAGAAGCTGCCCAGCCCGCTGCCGTTCGCCCGGGACCTGCTGCTCGCCCTGTGGGTGGTGCTGCTGGCCCGGCTGACCTGGCGGGTGCTCGAGTGGCGCGAGGACTGGTTCGTCGTCACCGACCGGCGGCTGCTGATGCGCACCGGGCTGATCACCCGGCGGGTCGCGATGATGCCGCTGATCAAGGTGACCGACATGAGCTATGACCGGCCGCTGACCGGGCGGATCTTCGGCTACGGCCAGATCGTCATCGAGTCGGCCGGCCAGGACCAGGCGCTGCGCAAGATCACCCACCTGCCGGACCCGGACGGGCTCTACCTGGAGATCTGCGAGCTGCTGTTCGGCCAGAACACCCCCGTACCCGGGTCCGGGCAGTGGCCGCGCTGAGGTCTTGGCTGCCTCAGCTGCTCAGGGGCGGATCGCCTCGCTGCCGCCCATGATGATCGCGATCAGCATGCCGACCACCAGCAGAGCCAGCACCAGGATCGCCAGCCCCGAGTTGCGTTCCTTGGCCGCGCGGTCCTCGTCGTCCTTCGCGGCTTGAGCCGGCTCGTCGTGCAGCTTGGAGTGCTGCTTCTTCATCTGTCCTCCCGGTACTTCTCGGTGTACGGCCTGTGCTGGGGCGCGGCTGCGGTCATCGGTCCGTTCGCCGGTACGCAGCTGCTCGAGCACGCGGGACCGGTCGGGCTCTGGGCCGGTTGCGCCGTCGCAGCCGCCGCGCTCGCGTGCGCGCAACCCGCACTGCGTCGGCTCGTCGAGGTCAGAGCGACTTGAGGGACTGCAGCACCTTGGTGAGCGTGTCCTTCGCGTCGCCGAACAGCAGTGTGGTGCCGGGCTCGTACAGCAGCTCGTTCTCGATGCCGGCGAACCCGGGGCGCATCGAGCGCTTGAGGAAGACCACGGCCTTGGCGTCGCCGACGGTGAGGATCGGCATGCCGTAGATGGGGCTGCCCGGGCTGGTCTTCGCCGCCGGGTTCACGACGTCGTTGGCCCCGACCACGAGCGCGACGTCGGTCGACGACATCTCGGAGTTGACCTCGTCCATCTCCTTGAGCTGCTCGTACGGCACGTTGGCCTCGGCGAGCAGCACGTTCATGTGCCCGGGCATCCGGCCGGCGACCGGGTGGATGCCGTAGACGACCTGGATGCCCTTCTTCTCCAGCACGTCGACGAGCTCGTGGATGGTGTGCTGCGCCTGCGCAACCGCCAGGCCGTAGCCGGGGACGATGACGACCTTGCGTGCGTAGCCGAGCAGGATCGCGACGTCCTCCGCGCTGGCGGAGCGGACCGGCCGGTTGCTCACCTCGGTCGAGCCGGCGGTCGAGCCGCCCTTGAACGCGCCGAACAGGATGCTGGCGGTCGAGCGGCCCATCGCCGCGGCCATCATCCGGGTCAGGATCGTGCCGCTCGCGCCGACCAGCGTGCCGGCGACCAGCAGCAGCACGTTGTCGAGCACGTAGCCGCTGGCCGCGACCGCGAGACCGGTGAAGGCGTTGAGCAGCGAGATGACGATGGGTACGTCGGCGCCGCCGACCGGCAGCACGAACAGCACGCCCACCAGCAGCGCGACCAGGCCGACCAGCACGAGCAGCCATGGGGACACCGGCGAGTCGTGGCCGTCGAGCACGACGCCGAGCCCGAGCCCGACACCGACCGCACTGGCGCCGGCCATCAGCAGCGGGCCGCCCGGGAAGACGACCGGGCGGGTGGTCATCAGCTCCTGCAGCTTCGCGAACGTGACGACCGAGCCGGAGAACGACACGGCGCCCACGAGCACGGTGAAGGCACCGGCGGTGGCCGCTGCGTAGCTCGGGATGCCGGAGTCCCCGGTCAGCTCGAGGGCGGCGACGAGTGCGGCCGCGGCGCCGCCGACGCCGTTGAACAGCGCGACGAGCTGCGGCATCTGGGTCATCGCGACGCGGCGCGCAGCGGGTGCGCCGATCGCCGTACCGACCGCGATCGCCACCAGGATCGGGACGATGTGGTCGAGGTCCTCGGCGAGGAACGACGACCACGCACGCCAGCACCGCACCGGCGGCGCCGAGCAGGTTGCCGCGGCGGGCGGTGGCCGGCGACGAGAGGCCCTTCAGCGCGAGGATGAAGCAGACCGCAGCGACCAGGTAGCCGAGCGCCTCGACGGTCGGTGACAGGACGCTCATGCGTCGTCCCGCTTCCGGCCGCGGCCGAACATCTCGAGCATCCGGTCGGTGACCACGAAGCCGCCCACCATGTTCACGGTCGCGAGAACCACCGCCGCGAGACCGAGCACCAGGGCAGTCGTCGAGTCGGCGTGCCCGGCCACGATGATCGCGCCGACCAGGATCACGCCGTGGATCGCGTTGGCGCCGGACATCAGCGGCGTGTGCAGCACCGAGGACACCTTCGACACGACCTCGAAGCCGACGAAGACCGCGAGCACGAAGAACGTCAGCAGCGTGGTGCCGTCAGACATCGGCGTCCTTCCGGGTCACGCATGCGGCTGCAACGATCTCGTCGGTGAAGTCGGGGACGACCTGCCCCTCGGCGGTCATGAGCAGCAGCAGGTTCACCAGGTTGCGGGAGTAGAGCTGGCTCGCGTGCACCGGCATCGCCGACGGCGCGTCCTTGACGCCGTGCACGAGCACGCCGCCATGGTCGAGGTCGACGCCGGGCTGCGAGAGCTCGCAGTTGCCGCCGCTCTCCGCGGCCAGGTCGACCAGCACCGAGCCCGGCTTCATCGTCTCGACCATCGCCGTCGTCACGAGCAGCGGAGCGGGACGACCGGGCACCGCAGCGGTGGTGATGACGACGTCGCTGTGACCGATGTACGGCGTGAGCAGCTCGCGCTGCCGCTCAGCACGCTCCTCGGCCATCTCCCGCGCGTACCCGCCGCTGCCCTCGAGCGACTCGAGCCCGAGGTCGACGAAGGTCGCGCCCATCGAGCGCACCTCGTCAGCGGACGCCGGCCGCACGTCGTACGCCTCGACGACGGCACCGAGACGGCGCGCCGTGGCGATCGCCTGCAGCCCGGCGACGCCCGCGCCGAGCACCAGCACCTTGGCCGGCGTCACGGTGCCGGCCGCGGTCATGAACAGCGGGAAGAAGCGCGGCAGCCGCTCGGCGGCGACGATCGCGGCGCGGTAGCCGGCGACCAGGGCCTGCGACGTCAGTGCGTCCATCGACTGGGCCCGGGAGATGCGCGGCACCTGCTCCACGGCGAAGGCCAGCACGTCGCGCTGGCGAAGCACGTCGCCGAGGTCGGCCTGCGCGGTGAGCGGCAGGAAGCCGAGAGTGAGCGCGCCGGGCTTCAGCCGGCCGGCCTGCTCGACGGTGAGCGGCGACACGGTGAGCACCACGTCGGAGTCGGGCAGGACGTCGTCGACGACCTCGGCGCCGGCCGCCCGGTAGGCGTCGTCGGAGGCGAAGGCATGGCGCCCCGCGCCCGACTCGACGGCGACCTGAAGGCCCTCGGCGGTCAGCTTGCCGACGGCATCAGGGATCAGCGCCACGCGGCGCTCACCCTGGCGTCGCTCCGCCACCACCCCGACCCTCATGATCCCGACAACCTAAGGCAGCACCCGGTCGGGACGCGGCACCGGCATGCCGAGCGGCCGGGACGCCCCCTCGTTGTGGGGGCTGTCCCGGCCGGTCAGCTGGTTGGCTTGCTCGGGGCAGGAGCACAGCTCCCGCTCCCGCTGCAGTCAGCGGCCAAGGCCACGCGCGCGGCGCGCCTGCTTCGCCTGACGCAGACGCTCGATCTCGATCGCGCGCAGCACGTCCTGGTTCAGTCCGGACACTGTGCTCCCCTCCCTTCGGCTGTCGTGGGCCCGTCCGGTGCGGTCGGGCTGATGAGAGAACGATGCCGCGGGGTCCTTGCGGGCCACTTGCAACTGGCTTGGTCCGCCTTGACGAGGTCGGCACAATGCCCGGATGCCCCGCCGCACCACGATCGCCGTCCTCACCGTCACGCTGCTGTCAGCGGGGCTGACCAGCTGCTCGGACGACGCGCCGGCGCCCGACCCGGTGGCCCGGACGCTGGCCGCCGGCCTCGCCTCCGGAAAGCTCGGACAGGTCCCCCTCACGGGCGTGACGCGGAAGGTCGCGCAGCAACAGCTGACCGAGGCGACCGCGGGCATGGGCGGGCTGCAGCCCGAGGTGCGGGTGACCCGGGTGCGGCCCGGCAAGGACGACGAGCACGCCACCGCCGTACTCACCCAGAAGTGGACGGTGCCCGGCACCGATGCGGTCTGGCGGTACTCGACCCGGGCGCCTCTGGTGCTGGCCGAGGACCGATGGCAGGTCCGGTGGACGCCCGCGGTGGTGGCACCTGACCTCGCCGCTGCCGAACGCCTGGTGCTGAGGCGGGCCGCGCCGCGGCGCGGCGACGTGCTCGGAGGCGACGGCGCCCCGCTGGTCACCGCCCGGCCGGTGGTCCGGCTCGGGATCGACAAGACCAAGGTGGCAGCCGAGCAGGCCGAGGCCAGCGCGACGGCACTGGCCGGCCTGGTCGGGGTGGACGCCGCAGCGTTCGCCCAGCGCGTCGTGAAGTCGGGACCCAAGGCGTTCGTCGAGGCGGTCGTGCTGCGCGTGCCGGATGCGCCGGACCCCTCGGCGTACGCCGGTATCGAGGGCGCCGTGGGCATCGACGACGAGCTGCCGCTGGCACCGACCCGCGACTTCGCCCGGCCGGTGCTGGGATCGGTCGGTGCCGCGACCGCCGAGCTGGTGAAGGACTCCGACGGCCGGCTGGTGCCGGGCGACATCACCGGGCTCTCCGGGCTGCAGAAGCGCTACGACGAGCAGCTGCGCGGGCGATCCGGCGTGGTGGTGCGCGCGGTGACGGCGCCCGCGCAGGAAGGGGCCGACGCGGCCGAACGTGAGCTGTTCCGGACCGAGCCCGTCGACGGCTCCCCGCTGGCCACGACCCTCGACGAGCGGCTCCAGCGGCTTGCCGAGACGACGCTGCAGGACGTGAAGCCGGCCAGCGCGATCGTCGCCGTCCGGCCGTCCGACGGCCACCTGCTCGCTGCCGCCAGCGGCCCCGGGTCAGGCGGCCTGTCCACCGCCACGGTGGGCCGGTTCGCGCCGGGGTCGACGTTCAAGGCCGTCACCTCGCTCGCGCTGCTGCGGGCCGGACTGTCGCCCGGGTCGACGGTGTCCTGCCCGGCCACGATCACCGTCGACGGCCGCCGGTTCAAGAACTACGACGACTACCCGAGCAACCGGCTCGGCCGGGTGACTCTGCGGACGGCGGTGGCCAACTCCTGCAACACCGCGATGATCGGCCAGCGCGCGAAGGTGCCGCAGCCCGACCTGGCGGCAGCGGCCGGCGCTCTCGGTCTGGGCATCGACCACGACCTCGGCTACCCGGTCTTCCTCGGCTCGGTGCCGACCGACGCCGGGTCGGAGACCGAGCACGCGGCGTCGATGATCGGCCAGGGCCGGGTCGAGGCGTCGCCAGTGGCGATGGCGGCGGTGGCCGCATCGGTGGCTCGCGGCGAGACCGTCACGCCGCAGCTGCTGCAGGAGCCGCCGGAGACACCCGAGCAACCGGCCGACGCGGTCACCGGGCAGCAGGCGGACGCCGTGCACGAGCTGATGCGCGCGGTGGTCACCGAGGGCAGCGGACGGTTCCTGGCCTCGGTGCCCGGCCCGCCGGTGGCCGCGAAGACCGGCACCGCGGAGTTCGGCACCGACTCGCCGCCCAAGACCCACGCGTGGATGATCGCCATCCGGGGTGACCTCGCCGTCGCGGTGTTCGTCGATGTCGGACAGTCCGGGTCGAGCACCGCCGGGCCGTTGCTGGAGCGCTTCCTGCGCGGCAGCTAGGTCTAGGCGGCCGACGAGAACTCCATCACCCAGTTGACGGCGAAGGTGTCGCCGCCGTCGAACGAGAACGCCTGCTCCCAGCGCGGCTCGCGACCTTCCCGGTGCCAGGTGAAGCGGACCCGGGCCAGCCGGCCACCGATGACGTCGTCGCACTCGAAGGTCCCGACAGCACCGTCGAAGCTGCCCACGACGGGTGGGTCGAGACGCCCCGGCGCACGGGTGGAGCTCCACCAGATCCGCCAGGTGCCGGACTCCGGGTCGTAGAGCCGGAAGGTCGCTCCTTCGAACGGGTCGCCGTCGGGCGGGTCGGTGGCCACCATCCGGTCGACGTGGCACCCGGTCTCCAGCAATGGCCAGACCTCGCTGGTCGCCTCGAACTCGACCCAGTCGTCGCATGTCGGGTCGCTGCTGTCCCGCAGCTTGCGGTTGTGCACCACCCAGCGGCCGAACACGAAGTCGAAGTCATGGGCGCCGGTGAGTGTCATGACCGGAGCCTGGCACCCGCCACCGACAGTCGCGCCGATGCCGTCCGACGGTCGGTCCCTAGACCAGCCGGTATCCCATCCCCCGCACCGTCTCGATGCGCTCGCTGCCCAGCTTCTTGCGCAGGTAGCGGACATAGACGTCCACGACGTTGGAGCCGGGGTCGAAGTCGTAGCCCCACACCCGGCTGAGCAGCTGCTCCCGGGAGAGCACGTGGCCCGGGTGCCGCAGGAAGACCTCGGCCAGGGCGAACTCGCGGGCGGACAGGTCGACGGTGCGTCCCTCGACCTCGGCTCGCCGGGTGTGCAGGTCGAGGCTGAGAGCACCGTGCTGCAGCACGGTCTCGCCACCGCCGCCCGGTCCTGCCGCAGCCGAGCGCGAATGCGAGCCAACAGCTCCTCGAAGCGGAAGGGCTTGGCCATGTAGTCGTCGGCGCCGCCCTCGAGCCCTGCCACGGTGTCCGACACCGAGTCCCTGGCGGTCAGGATGATCACCGGCAGGCGGTCCTTGCCTTCACGCAGCCGGCTCAGCACCTGGAACCCGTCGAGGAGGGGCAGGCCGATGTCGAGCACCAGCAGGTCGAACTCCCCCGTGGCGGCGAGGTCGAGAGCCGCACGACCGTCGGACACCACGGTCGTCGCGAAACCGTTGGCTCGCAGGCCTTTCTCGACGAAAGCACTGATCCGGCTGTCGTCCTCGGCCACCAGGATCCGCGCGCTCATCTCACGACCTCGCGCGCGGGTCGGGTGGCCGGGACCAGCGGCAGCAGCAGGGTAAACGTCGAGCCCGACACCCACGACACTGTCCAGCCGCACGGACCCGTGGTGGCCCTCGGCGATCGCACTCACGATGGACAGGCCGAGCCCGGACCCGTCGCCGCGGTCGGCGTCGCGCACCTCGGGCGAAACGGTTGAAGATCCGGTCGCGGTCCTCCGGCGGTACGCCGGTACCGGTGTCCCGCACCCAGACCAGGACGTGTCCGCCCGTCGGTTCGACGCGCGTCCCGATGGCGATCTCGGCACCCTCCCAGGTAGCACCGACCGCGTTGGACGCGAGCTGGAGGACCGCCTGGGTGAGCCGCTGACGGTCAGCCAGGACGACTCCGTCGGCCCGTTCGTCGACCGACCAGCGGCGATCACCGAGAGTCGGTAGCCGGGCCTCGATCTCGTCGGTGAGCGAGCCGAGATCCACCGGGCCGGGGCGGACGAAGTCGGGGCGCTGCGGCCTTGGCCAGCAGAGTCAGCTCGTCGACGAGCCTCGTCATCCGGTCGAGCTCGTCGAGCACCAGCGCGCGGACCCCCTCGACGTCCGAGGCGTCCGCCGTGTCGAGCAGCTCGATGTTGCCGCGTACGACCGTGATCGGGGTCCGCAGCTCGTGCCCGGCGTCATCCAGGAAGGCCCGCTGCGCGACGAAGGCACCCTCCAGCCGGTCCAGCATCGAGTTGAACGTGTGGGCGAGGGCGGAGACGTCGTCGGTCCCGGAGACCTCGATCCGCCGGCTGAGGTCAGTCTCGGTGATGTCCTGCGCGGTCTGGCGCAGTGTGCGCAGCGGAGCGAGCAACGCACCGGCGACGAACCAGCCGACGAGCCCGACGACGAGCAGGGCCACCAGCGCCACGACGACGTAGGTCCACAGGACGTCAGTGAACTCGCCCTCCTCACCCTCGACGAGGTAGGTGACGACCCAGGCTCCGCGCTGGTCCCGCCGCGCTGACGGGCAGGACGGCGAACCGCACCGGCCCGCGCGGCAGTGCCGACCTCCCCGAACGTGCTCGTCGGCCGCGCGCTGTCCAGCCGTGCCTCCACGGCCCGGCGCAGGGCCCGGTCGTCGACCAGGCCGCTCGCATCGCGGGTTGCCGAGTAGAACGCGACCCTTCCGTCGATGAACGCGAGGATCGCCTGGTGCTCGTCGGGCACGTTGCGCTGCAGCGCGACCTCGAACAGCCGGGCCATGCTCTGGAACTTCTCGCCGGTCTCCGGGTCGATCCCGGTGCGCTGGAACCGGGCGAACTCCTCGACCTCCTGGCTGATGTCCTCGGCGATCCGGTCGTCGATGCGCGCCGCCTGGACGGCGTAGACCGCGGCACCGGCGAGTGCCATGCCGATCAGCGTCAGACCGAGGACCGAGCTGAGGATCCGGACCCGCGCCGACCGCAGCAGGTCCAGGCGAGGAGGGCGGCGACGGCTGTCAGCCTCGTCAGTCGGCGCTCCCGCTGCTGGCGTCATTGCTGGCGTCGTCACTCCTGTCGTTGCCGGCGTTGCCCGTTGCCTCGCGGCGACTGTCCCGGTCATGCGGACCGTCGTCGTCACCGTTCGGCCCGTCGTCGTCGGTGCCGGGTCCTGTCGTCATCATCATCATCGCCTCCCCGGACCGCGTCGTCAGCGCGGTCGTTCCGCGGAACCGACCGGCACCGGGTCACGGGGCGCCGCTGGTGGCGAGGTCGACGGGTCCGTCTCGACCGTGCCGCAGCCGCAGCGGCGGGGCCAGGGTCCGGGTCGTCCGCCCGTGCGAGCAACGCGGGGACGGTGAACCCCGCTGCGGCAGCGAGCACGACGGCGCAGCACGACGAGTCGTCGGCTGATGTCCATGAGCGTCCTCTCCTCAGCGCCGGGCCCGGAACCCGCCGAGCACCGGCTTCGGCAGGCCCATCACCAGCGGCTCGAGCTCGCGCGCGAGCTCGGTTGCGGTAGGCCGCGCAGCGGGGTCCGGGTCCAGGCAGGCGAGCACCGGCTTGACCAGCGCGTCCGGGATCTCCCGGGGCAGCGCCGCAGGTGGCTGGGTCAGCTGCGGCCAGCGGTCGTGGCCGGACCGCTGCTGGGCACCTTCGACATCGAACGGCAGGTACCCCGCAGCGGCCCGGTAGAGCGTGGCGCCCAGCCCCCACACGTCGGCCGGCGGGCCCGGTCGGCCGGTCGCCGGCGGGTCGCACTGCTCGGGCGCCATGAAGTCGTCGGTGCCGACGACGTGGTCGAGCTCGGCCGCGGCCTCCGCTCGTACGCGCGATGCTCAGGTCGATCACCCGTGGCGTGGAGCCCATGATGATGTTGCTCGGCTTGACGTCCAGGTGCACGACGCCCTGCGTCGACAGGTAGTGCAGTGCGGAGCACACCTGCAGAGCCAACGGCAGCAGCTGCTCCAACGGCAGCGGCCCGTAGCGCCGCAGCAGGCTGGACAGCCGCGGCCCGTCGAGATGCTCGAGGACCAGGTGCGGCCGGGGTCCGTCGAGGACGGCGCCGAAGCTGCGGACCACCACGGGGTGGTCCAGCCGACGAGCATCTCGACCTCGCGGCGCAGGCCGCGCAACGTGCCGCGCGTCGTCCACCTGGTCGGGCCGCACCACCTTCGCCACGACGTGCGCGTAGAGGCGCTCGCTCCACGCGAGATAGGCCTCGTACGCGTGCCCGCCGCCCAGCCTGCTCATCGCCAGCAAGCCCGGGCGCGATCTCGTCGCCCTCCTCGAACTTCCATGAGCTGGCCACGTCACTGCTCCCTTCGCGCCGGATCAGCGGGTGTCGTTGCGGGAGCCGTCGTTGGTCCGGTTCTGGGAGAAGTCGCGGGTCCGGTCGCCGCCGTCCCGGGTCCAGTCCTTGGTGCGGTCGCCACGGCTCTGGTCCCGGTCCCGGCTCGACGCCGGTGTAGCGGCTGCCGGTGCCGTCCCGGCTGACGCCTGATCCGTCGCGGTTGACGCTGCCCGTTCCGGTGCCGCCGGTGTTGCCCGTGTTCGTGTCGTCGTCACCGTCGTCGTCGGCGGTCAGGACCACGCTCACGTTCTCCTCGCGCTTGGCGGTGGGGTCGGACTCGTCCGCCGCCGCGGTGCTGCCGACGGCGAGCGCGCCGACGCCCAGGACGCCGGCCGCCAGGGTGGCGACAGTGCGGGTGATGGGGTTCATGGTGTCTCCTCTCGGCTGCCGACCGGGTTGGTCGGCTGTCCCCACTGTCACCAGCGCAGGCGAGAGGACCGTGAGAGCGAGGATCGAGACAGCTCTCATCCCTGGGAGAATCGCCGCGAAGGAGACCGCCATGAGCCGATCCGTCGCCGCGCTGCTGATGGCCGCCGTCGTGGTGGCCGGCGTATGGGTCACCGGTGGCCTGCTCACCGAGGACGCGACAGCCGCGATGCTGCTGACCGGCGCGTGGTTCGCGGTGGCCGGCCTGGCGGCGCTCCTTGCTCGCCCGGTGGCGGCGTCGGCTGGCCATCCCCGTTCTCGCCTCATGGCTGGTCACCTCCGTGGCCGTCGGCGGGTTCCTGCTGTGGACCAGCACGGTCGACAAGGTCGTCGACGAGGACGTCGTCACGGCGCCCGGGAACCTCGCCACGCGCCAGCGCAGAGCCCACCCCGAACCCGTCGATGACCCGGCAGGACGACGTCCGACCGCTCCGTGGTCCTCGCCACCGGTGACTTCCGGGACGGCGCACACCCGACGGAGGGCGTGGCGACGTTCACTCCAGCAGCCCGACGGAGGCCGAGTACTCACCCTGACCCGGTTCGACACCGACCCGGGCCCGGACCTGCGGGTCTACCTCGCCCGGGCAACGGCTCGTCGGTCAAGGGCGCTGTCGATCTCGGCGCCCTCAAGGGCAACAAGGGTGACCAGCAGTACGACGTGCCGCGGGACGCACCCGACGGTGCCGTCATCATCTGGTGCCGGGCGTTCTCGGTCGCCTTCGGCTCGGCCCGGCTGGGCTGACGGTCGTTCTCAGCGCAGCGAGATCGCGGCCAGCGCCGCGTTGACGATCGACCCCGGAGTCGAGGTCGTGCAGCGCGTAGAGGTCGGCGATGGTGCCGGACTGGCCGAACCGGTCGACACCCACCGGCACGGCAGGTACGCCGATAGCCGAGCCGATCCACGCCATCGCGTGCGACGACGCGTCGTGCACGGTGACCACCGGCGTACGGTCCGGCAGCACTGCCCGCAGCGCACCCGGCACCGACGGCGTCGTCGCCGTCCGGATCGCCTGCCGCAACGTCCGCTGCCACGCGCCGTAGAGCCGGTCCAGCGACGTCACGTCGACGACGTGCGCGGCGATGCCCTCCGACGCCGAGCTCGGCGGCAGCCGTCAGCACCTCCGGCAGGACCGCACCCGAGGCGACCAGGTTGACCTGCGGCGCGTCCGGGTCGAGCGCGCCGGTGGCGTCGACCAGCCGGTACGCGCCGGCCAGCACCTGCCGCCGCAGCACCGCGTCGCCGAGCCGCTTGCGGGCCGCCTCGAACGGCGCCTGGTCGATCGGCCGGGTGGTGAGCCGGAAGTAGTAGGCGCCGTGCTCCTCGGCCTCGGCCGCCGCGGCCGACGGCGGTGGCGAGACGGGCCGCCCGGTCGAGATCCGGCCGAGCGCGTCGCAGAGCAGCCAGTCGAGCGCCACGCCGTACGCCGGCTCGATCAGCGTCACCTCGGGCAGCTCGAGCCCGACCGACGCGGTGATGGTCGACTGGTGCGCGCCGCCCTCCGGCGCCAGCGTGACGCCGGACGGCGTGCCGGCCACGACGAACCGCGACCCGGAGTAGACGGCGTGGATGAAGGCGTCCAGCCCGCGCAGCACGAACGGGTCGTAGACCGTGCCGACCGGCAGCAGCGGCTGGCCGGACAGGTCGCCGGAGAGCCCGAGCTGGCCGAGCAGCAGGAACAGGTTCATCTCGCTGATGCCGAGCTCGATGTGCTGCCCGGTCGGGCCCTCGGCCCACTTCAGCAGCGGTGTCGGTGCCCCACGACCGTCGCTCGTCGGGCGCGAACACGCCCTTGCGGTTGATGAAGCCGGCCAGGTTCGTCGACGTCGCGACGTCCGGCGCGGTCGTCACGAGGTACGGCGCGACCTCGTCGTTGCGCGACAGGTCGACGAGCACCCGGCCGAAGACCTCCTGGGTCGAGATCGGCTTGCCGGACCGGATGCCGGTCTCGTGCGGCACGGTCACGCCGAGCGGCCCGGCGCTGCCGGCAGGGCGAGGTGCTCGCGCCGGGCCGCGGCCCACTGCCCGGCCGGGGTCAGCGGGTCGATGCGGTCCCACTCGGTGCCGGCGTCCAGCCCGACCACCGAGCGCAGCGCCTCGATCTGCTCGCCGGTCAGCAGCGCCGAGTGGTTGCGCGGGTTGCCGGCGGTCGGCAGCCCCCAGCCCTTGACGGTGTAGGCGAACACGACGCTCGGGCCGGTCGGTCACCGCGTCGCACTCGCGGAACACCTCCAGCAGGCTGGCGATGTCGTGCCCGCCGAGGTCGACGACGGTGGCGGCGAGGGTCTCGTCGTCCCAGTCGCGGCAGAAGTCGTGCACGTCCTGCGGTGCACCGTCGAGGAACATCGCCGCGTACGTCGGCCGGCCCGAGCCCGAACAGCGCCTGGTACTGCTCGTTGGGCATGTCGTCGATCCGGCGGCGCAGCGCCTCGCCACCCGGCTGCTCGAACGCGGCGCGCAGCTTCTTGCCGTACTTCACCGTCGCGACGTGCCAGCCGGCCGCGGCGAACTGCTGCGACCACTGGTCGATCCGCATCCCGGGCACCACCCGGTCCAGCGACTGCCGGTTGAAGTCGACGACCCACAGCACGTTGCCGAGGCCCTGGGTCGCGGGGTCGGCGATCGCCTCCCAGACGTTGCCCTCGTCGAGCTCGGCGTCACCGAGCAGCGCCACGAACCGGCTGCCGTCGCGCGGGCCGAAGTGCGCGTCGACGTACCGGCGAGTGACGGCCGCGAACAGCGGCGCCGCGGCGCCGAGGCCCACCGACCCGGTGGAGAAGTCGACCCGGTCCGGGTCCTTGGTGCGGCTCGGGTAGGACTGCAGGCCGCCGCGGGCGCGCAGGGTGGTCAGGTACGCGCGGTCGAGGTCGCCGAGCAGGTAGTTGATCGCGTGCAGCACCGGCGAGGCGTGCGGCTTGACCGCCACCCGGTCGCCGGCCTCGAGGTGGGCGAACCACAGCGCGGTCATCACCGACACCAGCGAGGCGCTGGAGGCCTGGTGGCCGCCGACCTTCACGCCGTCGCCGGTCTCCCGCTCGCGGTTGGCGGCGTCGACGATGCGGACGGCGAGCCAGAGCACCCGGCGCTCGATCTCCTCGAGGGTCTCGAGGTCGGCCAGGCCGGTCGGGTTCGTCACGGCGGGATCGTACGTCGTGGCTCAGAAGCCGAAGGTGACGACCGGGGCCATCCCGCTCCCTGAGGTGGTTGAACACGAACAGCTCGTGCGGGACGACCGGGTGCGGCAACGCGTCCAGGTCGAACCAGCGCAGCTCCGCCGCCTTGTCCTCCTCGACCAGCCGCGGCTCGCCGCGCCAGTGCTCGACCTGGAAGAAGAAGTCGACCCGCTCGTCGATCGGGTCGTGGTTGCCCGCCGTGCGGTGCATGCCGCACAGCGCCACGAGGTCGTCCGGGTGCACAGCGACCGCCGAGCTCCTCGGCGGCCTCCCGGCACGCGGCCTCGAGCACCGACTCGTCGGCCTCGACGTGGCCGGCCGCGGCCGTCGCCCAGAAGCCGTCCATGTAGCCGGTGCCTCGTCGCAGCTGGAGCAGCACCTGCGAGCGGCCGTCGTGCTCCCGCCGGAAGACCACGTAGGCCGCCGGCACCACCTGGAAACGGTCGGTCATCTGGCTGCTCGGTGAGGTTGTCGGGGGCGCCAGGGATGCTACGACCCATCCGGCGGCGACCTTGTTGCGAATGACTTGCAATTGCATCCGTGCGGCGACAGGATCGAGCAGAGGTCCGGGTGGAAGGAGCCCCTCGTGCACGTGCCTGACGGTTTCATCGACGCCCCGGTGTCCATTGCGGCCGGCGTGGTCGCGGCAGGCGGCATCGCGATCTGCCTGCGCGGAGCCCGCCAGGAGCTCGACGACCGCACCGCCCCGATGGCCGGGCTGGTCGCCGCGTTCGTCTTCTCGGCGCAGATGATCAACTTCCCGGTCGCTGCCGGGACCAGCGGCCACCTGCTCGGCGGGGCGCTCGCCGCGATCCTGGTCGGGCCGTATACCGGCGCCCTGTGCGTGGCCGTCGTGCTCCTCGTGCAAGGGCTGCTGTTCGCCGACGGAGGCCTCACCGCGCATCGGGGTGAACATCATCACGATGTCGCTGGTCACCGTGGTCGTCGGCTGGGTGGTCTTCCGGCTGCTCACCCGGATGCTGCCGCTGACCAAGGCCTCGGTCACGCGGCTCGGCGTTCGTCGCCGCGCTCCTCTCCGTCCCGGTCGCCGCGCTGGCTTTCGTTGGCCTGTACGCGATCGGCGGCACCTCCGACGTGTCGATCGCGAAGGTGGCCACGGCGATGGTGGGGGTGCACGTCCTGATCGGGATCGGTGAGGCGTTCATCACCGGACTCACCGTCGGCGCCGTCTTCGCCGTCCGGCCGGACCTGGTCCGCGGCGTGAGTGACCGCCTGCCCAAGGTCGAGCTGCGGTCGCGCGCGACCCCGGCGTCCGCGGCCGCGACTCCGGCCAACGCGGAGGTCGACGCATGAGCTCCCGCATCAGCACCCGCACCGTGATCATCGTCGGCGCCGTCGTGGCGCTGCTCCTCGCCGGCGTCGTGAGCTTCTACGCGAGCAGCGCGCCGGACGGGCTGGAGAAGGTCGCCACCGACCAGGGCATCAGCGAGAAGGAGAAGGCGCACGACCTCGACGGCTCGCCGCTCTCCGACTACGGCACCAAGGGCGTCGACAACGAGCGGCTGTCCGGCGGTCTCGCCGGCGTCGCCGGAGTCGCGCGTGACCTTCGCCCTCGTCGGCGGGCTGGTCCTCGCCGTCCGCCGCAGCAAGCGCGAGGAGACGAGCGAACGCCGATGAGCGGAGGCCACGGCCCCTCGCACGCGCTCTACCGGCCCGGCAGCAGCGTGGTCCACCGGCTGCCGCCGCAGTGCAAGCTCGCCGCGGTGCTGGTGTTCGTCCTGGTGGTCGTCGCGACCCCGAAGGAGCAGTTCTGGGCGTTCGGCGTCTACGCGCTGCTGCTCGCGGGGGTGGCGTTGGTGGCCCGGGTGCCGTTCCCGGTGGTCGCGAAGCGGATGGTCGTCGAGGTGCCGTTCGTGCTGTTCGCGGTGCTGCTGCCGTTCCTCGCACCCGGCGAACACGGTGCAGGTGCTCGGCCTCGAGCTCAGCGAGTCGGGGCTGCTGGACGCCTGGAACATCCTCGCCAAGGGGACCCTCGGCGTCGTCGCGTCCATCCTGCTCGCGGCGACGACCGAGCCGCGCGCCCTGCTGATCGGCGTCGAGCGGCTGCACCTGCCGGGCCTGATGGTGCAGATCATGTCCTTCATGCTCCGGTACGTCGACGTGGTCGGCGGTGAGATGAACCGGATGCGCATCGCCCGGGAGTCGCGCGGGTTCCAGGGCCGCGACGTACGGCATCTGAAGGTCGTCGCGCAGTCGGCCGGCGCCTTGTTCATCCGCTCCTACGAACGCGGCGAGCGGGTGCACCTCGCGATGCTCAGCCGCGGGTACAACGGCACGATGCCCGTCGTGCACGACCGTGCGTGCCGACCGCGCGCAGTGGGCGACCGCCGCCGCGCTGCCGCTGGCCGCCCTCGCCGTCACTGTCGCCGCCTGGACGGTGGCGTCATGACCGCCCATCCCCCGTCGCTGGTCGTGCGCGACCTCGCCTTCGCCTACCCCGACGGCCACCAGGCGCTGTTCGGCGTCGACCTCTCGCTGGCCGCGGGCGAGCGGGTCGCGCTGCTCGGACCCAACGGCGCCGGCAAGACGACGCTCGTCATGCACCTCAACGGCATCCTGCGCGGCGGGCACGGCGAGGTCGAGGTGGCCGGCCTGCCGGTCGTCGCCGAGAACCTGCTCGAGATCCGTCGCCGGGTCGGCATCGTCTTCCAGGACCCGGACGACCAGCTGTTCATGCCGACGGTCCGCGAGGACGTCGCGTTCGGCCCGGCCAACCTCGGTGTCCGCGGGCGACGAGCTCGACGCGTGCGTGACCGAGGCGCTCGACCAGGTCGGGATGCTGGAGTTCGCCGACCGCCCGCCGCACCACCTGTCCTATCGGCCAGCGCCGCCGGGTCGCGGTCGCGACGGTGCTGTCGATGAAGCCCGAGATCCTGGTGCTGGACGAGCCGTCGAGCAACCTCGACCCGGCCAGCCGTCGCGAGCTCGCCGAGATCCTGCTGCGGCTGCAGCTCACGACCCTGATGGTCACCCACGACCTGCCGTACGCCATGGAGATCTGCCCGCGCTCGGTGATCCTCTCCGAGGGCGTCGTCGTCGCCGACGGCCGGACCTTCGACATCCTGTGCGACGACGACCTGCTGCGGCAGCACCGGCTGGAGCTGCCGTTCGGCTTCGACCCGCGGAGCCTGGCCATCTCCTGAAGCAACGCCCGGAGGCTGATGTGAAGGCGGTCGTGTACGACCGGTACGGGCCTCCCGAGGTGCTGCGCGTCGAGGACGTCCCGACACCTTCCCCCGGCGCCGGCCAGGTGCGGGTCAACGTCGCCGCGACGTCGGTGAACCTCAGCGACTGGGAGACGCTGCGTGGATCGCCGGCGTACTCACGGATCGGCGGGCTGCGGTCCCCCAAGCACCGGACGTTGGGATCGGACATCGCCGGTGTCGTCGACGAGGTCGGCGCGGGAGTGACCCGGTTCCGAGCCGGAGACGAGGTGTACGGCGACAACCTCGCGCTGATGGGTGGCTTTGCGGAGTACGCGCTCATGCCGGAGTCCGTGCTCGCCCACAAGCCGGCTTCGCTCACGTTCGCAGAGGCGGCTGCCATCCCGCAGGCCGGGGCGATCGCTCTGCAGGGCACGGCGCGGGTTGCGGCGGGATCGCGAGTCCTGATCAACGGCGCCGGCGGAGGGTCGGGATCCTTTGCCATCCAGCTGGCCAAGCGGCTGGGTGCGCACGTCACCGCCGTCGACAACGCCGGCAAGCAGGACTTCATGCGATCGGTCGGTGCCGACGACGTACTCGACTACCGGCGCGACGACTTCACCCGGTCGACCCAGCCCTACGACTCGATCCTGGACCTGGCGGCGCACCGGTCGGTGTTTGCCTACCGTCGCGCGCTGGCACCCGGCGGCAGGTATCGGTGCGTAGGTGGGACAACGCGCGCACTGCTGCGCGTGCTCACCGCCGGGTGGGCGGCTGGGCGACTCACCGGTCGCTCGATCGGGGTGCTCGTCGTCAAGGAAGGGCCAGACCACTTCGTGCCGCTCGCCGACCTGTGCGTCGCCGAGGAGGTAAAGGTCCACGTCGACCGCACCTTCACCCTCGAGGCGGCTGCCGCCGCCCTTGCTGATGTCGGTGAAGGCCGCGCCCTTGGCAAAGTCGTCGTCTGCCCCTGACGCGATTCGCATACGGCCTCGCTGATCGAACCTGGCGCTATCTTGAGGAAATGGCTGACGGGTCATCGGTACAGGACGTCATCGCTCGCCTCCGTCGTATCGACGACGAGCTGCCGCGCGGCGACGGAGCGGCGGTCTTCAACCGGATGTACCTGACCGTCACTGAGACGGTTGCGGCTGGCCTCGAAGGTGACGTGGTCTTCGTGGACCCGGTGTTCATGGAGCACCTCGACGTGACGTTCGCGTCGCTGTGGATCGAGGCGTACGACGCCGGCGGCCGCAACGTGCCGAAGGCTTGGGCGGCCCTGTTCGAGCGGCGGCACGACCGCAGGGTGTTGCCCATCCAGTTCGCTCTCGCGGGGATGAACTCGCACATCGCGCACGACCTTGCCGTCGCAGTCATCCGGACCTGCCGACAGCTCGATACCTCGCCGGATCAAGCCGGGGTCCGCGAGGACTACGAGGCGGTCAACCAGCTGCTCGCAGCGAGCGAGAACAAGATCCGCCGCTCGTTCCTCACCAAGGCGGGTCAAGAGCTGGACGCCCACCTCGACCCGGTCGTCCACATCGTCAACTCGTGGAAGATCGACAAGGCCCGTGACGTCGCCTGGGTCAACGTCGAGGCCTTGTGGGCCCTCCGTCACGTCGGCTCGCTGGCCAGCCGCTATCGAGGAGCACTGGCCCGCACGGTCGGCATGGCGTCACGCTGCCTGCTGACACCGACGCAGCCATGACGGACCACACAGCCGGGCTAGGTTGGACGGTTATGAAGCCCCTGTCCCGGAGTTCGTCATGAGTGGCCTCCCGATGGTGGACGTGTCGGCGCTGTGCGACGCCGGACGCGAGCGCCGAGAGCTGCGCCAAGGTCGGCCGCGAGATCGACGCCGCCTGCCGGGACACCGGCTTCCTGCTCGTGACGGGTCATGGCATCGACCGCGCTCTGCGCGACGACCTCGAGCGGCTCTCGCGGGAGTTCTTCGCACTCCCCGACGCCACGAAGGCGCAGATCGCGATGACCCGCGGTGGTCTCGCGTGGCGCGGCTGGTTCCCGGTGGGCGGCGAGCTCACGTCCGGTCAGCCCGACCGCAAGGAGGGCGTGTACTTCGGCACCGAGCTGCCGGCGGCGGACCCGCGGGTCGCCGCAGGGACTCCCCTGCATGGGCCGAACCTGTTCCCAGCCGAACCGGCCGAGCTCGGTCCGACGGTGCTGCGCTGGATCGAGGAGGTGGCCGGGCTCGGCCAGTCGTTGCTGGGCGGCATCGCCCTCGGCCTCGGCCTGGAACGCGACTGGTTCGCGCGGCATCTGACCGCCGACCCGACCGTGCTGTTCCGGGTCTTCCACTACCCGCCAGGCGACACCGAGTCGTGGGGCGTCGGCGCGCACACCGACTACGGGCTCATCACGTTGCTCGCTCAGGACCACCACGGCGGCCTGCAGGTGCGCAGCCGGGACACCTGGATCGACGTACCCGCTGATCCCTACGTCTTCGTCGTCAACATCGGCGACATGCTCGAGCGGATGACCCGTGGCGGCTACCAGTCCAACCCGCACCGGGTCCGCAACCTCAGCGGGGCCGACCGGCTGTCCTTTCCCCTGTTCCTCGACCCCTCGTGGGACGCGACGGTCACGCCGCTGCCGGAGGCCGCCTTCCGTGACCTGCCGGCCGACGACGCCGCGAACCGCTGGGACGGCCAGAGCGTGCACGCGTGGGAGGGCGTCTACGGCGACTACCTCACCAAGAAGGTGGCCAAGGTCTTCCCCGACCTCGCCGCCGCGCTGCCCTGAGCCGAGGCATCGGTCAGGAATGGAGAAGCACCGCGGCGTCGCCGGCTCTAGCGTTCGTCGGGAAGGCTCGGCACCAGGCCGAGGCGACGTCTAAAGGAAAGGGAGTCCGAGAATGCCCGCGAAGAAGGCCGCGACCACGTCCGACGGATTCAGCGCCGAGGAGCGCGCCGCGATGAAGGAGCGCGCGGCCGAGCTGCGCGCCGAGGGCAGGAAGGGCGCGAAGAAGGCCGACGGCATGACGGCGGTCCTCGACCGGATCGCGGAGATGGCACCGGAGGATCGGGCGCTCGCCGAGCGCGTGCACGCGACGGTCACCGCGACCGCTCCCGAGCTGTCGCCGAAGACCTGGTACGGGATGCCCGCGTACGCGAACGACGACGGCAAGGTCGTCATCTTCTTCCAGGACTCGGGCAAGTTTGACTACCGCTACTCGACCCTGGGCTTCCAGGACGCGGCGAACCTCGATGACGGTGACATGTGGCCGGCGTCGTTCGCGTTGAAGAAATGGAGCCCCGTGGTGGAGAAGCAGGTTGTCAAGCTGGTGAAGGCCGCGGTCTCCTGACCTCTGGCTCCCCCGCCACGGGACCTTCGACCCTGCCCCTGCGACCGGCTGGCCTCCACGCTGCATGCATGTGGCAGAACGAACGTGCGCTGATCGCACTCTCCCGGCGAGAGTGCCTGGAACTGCTGCGCACCGAGCAGATCGGCCGGGCGGTGTTCACCGACCGTGCCATGCCGCAGATCCTGCCCGTCACGTACGCCGTCCTCGGTGAGGACATCGTGCTCGCCACGACCAGCACGTCCCGGCTCGCGGTGGCCTCGGAGGGCGGCGTGCTCGCCTTCGAGGTCGACCACCACGACCCTGTCACCCGCACCGGCTGGAGCGTGGTGGTGACCGGCTTGGCGCACCAGGTCGTCGACCGGTTGGAGCAGGCCCGCGTCCTGTCAGTGCTGGACCCGTGGGCGCCCGGGCACCACGACCTGCTGCTCCGGCTGCCGTCCAGCGTGCTCACCGGCCGGCGCATCGAGGCGGAGCATTCACCGATGCCGTCGCGAATCGGGTAGACCTGCACCATGGAGACCAGCGAGACGCCCGGCGGCACCGAGAAGATCAAGGTTTTCCTGCTCGACGACCACGAGGTGGTCCGACGCGGGCTGCGCGACCTGCTCGAGTCCGATGGCGACATCGAGGTGGTGGGCGAGTCGGGGTCGGCCCAGGAGGCGATCCGGCGGATCCCGGCGCTGCGCCCGGACGTCGCGATCCTCGACGGCCGGCTGCCGGACGGCTCCGGCATCGACGTCTGCCGTGAGGTCCGCTCGCGCGATCCGCACATCGCGGCGCTCGTCCTCACGTCGTACGACGACGACGAGGCACTGTTCTCCGCGATCATGGCCGGAGCCGCGGGCTACATCCTCAAGCAGGTGCGCGGCCAGGACCTCCTCGACGCCGTACGCCGGGTAGCCGCCGGCCAGTCGCTGCTCGACCCCGCCGTCACGCAGCAGGTGCTGGACCGGCTGCGCGAGGGTCCGAAGCAGGACACCGCACTGGAGGGGCTGACCGAGCAGGAACGCAAGGTGCTCGAGCTGATCGGCGAAGGGCTGACCAACCGCGCGATCGGCGAGCGGATGTTCCTCGCCGAGAAGACCGTCAAGAACTACGTGTCCAGCCTGCTGTCGAAGCTCGGGCTCGAGCGCCGCACCCAGGCCGCGGTGTTCGCCAGCAAGCACCCGAGAGGCACCGATGGCTGACGAGGCGCAGGTGCGTTCGATCGTCGCCGCGGCAACCCGGGCGCCGTCGGTGCACAACACCCAGCCTTGGCACTTCGTCGCCCGCGATGACGTCATCGAGCTCTGGACCGACCGGTCCCGCGGCCTACCCGTTGTCGATCCCGACGGCCGGGCCAGAGTGCTCAGCTGCGGCGCAGCCCTCGCGCTGGCGCGCATCGCGGCGGCCGGCCTCGGCACGGCAACGACGTGGACGACGGCGCCAGAGGGTGCCGACCCCGACCACCTCGCCGACCTCCGGCTGGACGGGCCCCGACCGGCCGACGACGATGCGCGCGCACTCGCTGCCGCGGTCAGCGTCCGGCACACCGAGAGAGGCGCCTTCGACGACTCCTCGTCGGTGCCGCGGGACCTCGTCCGACTGCTGGCCGCGGCAGTGCGAGCCGAGGGCTGCTGGCTCCGGGTCGTCGACTCTGCAGACGACACGGCCGCGGTCACGGTGCTGCTCGCCCGCGCCGACGACCTGCAGTCGGCCGACCCGGCGTACCTGGACGAGCTGCGGCGGTGGACGGGCCGCGACGACGCCAGCCCCGATGGTCTGCCGGGCTCTGCGGTCCCGGCCACGGCACCCGCCGACCGCGGCTCGAGCTACCGCCTACGGGACTTCGACGCCGACCGCGCCGGTGAGCAGCTGCACGGAAGCGCCGCGCCGCCGCCTCCTGAGCACCCGCTGGTCGTGGTGCTCGGAACCGACGACGACGACGCTGCCGCCTGGCTGGCGGCGGGGCAGGCGCTTGGCCGGCTGCTCCTCACCGCCACGGTGCATGGCCTCGTCGCCTCGCCGATGACGCAGGCACTCGAAATCATCGACACCCGTGCCAGGCTGGCCTCCGAGCTCGGCGTCGTGGGGCATCCGCAGATGGTCCTCAGGGTCGGGCACGCAGCGGAAGCCTTGACCCCAACCGGCGGCCATACCAACCGGCGTCCGCTCGACGACGTCCTCGAGTTCCGCTGACCAACCGGCTCAGCGGCGGGCAGGCACCCGCCAGACGACCTCGGTGCCGCCACCGTCCCGACTCGTGACGTCGCACCTGCCGCCCAGCGCGGCGGCGCGGTCGGCCATGTTGCGCACCCCGCTGCTGCGTGAACCAGGCTGGTAGCCCACGCCGTCGTCCGACACCGTGAGCACGACGTCGTCACCGGCGCTGAGCACCACCTCGGCCGACGTTGCGGCCGCGTGTCTCGCGACGTTGGTCAACGCCTCGCGCAGCACGGCCATCAGATGCGGACGCACGTCGTCGGTCACGACCGAGTCGACCGGCCCCTCCATCACGAGTCGCGGCGTGAAGCCCAAGGCCGGCGTGAGGTCGGTGACGGCCTGCGAGACCTTGGCCCGCAGGTCCGCCGACTCGGTCGGCGCCGACAGCTCGAAGATCGTGCGCCGGATGTCCTTGATGGTGGTGTCGATGTCGTCCACCGCGGTCGAGATGCGCTGCGCCGCCTCCGGCCGGACAGCCAGCCGCGCGGCCCCTTCGAGAGTCAGCCCGATCGCGAACAGCCGCTGGATCACCAGGTCGTGCAGGTCCCGGCCGATCCGGTCGCGGTCCTCGAAGACGGCCAGCCTGCTCCGGTCGTCCCGCGCCTGCGCGACCTGCATCGCGAGCGCGGCCTGGTCGGCGTACGCCTCGACAAGTCGCACGTCGGTGTCGAGGAAGGCCCGCTCCGAGGCGGCCGACCAGCCGATGGCGAGCACTCCCGACAGCGTCAGCGCTGTACGCAGTGGGACGAGCAGCAGCGATCCGTCCGGACCGGCCAGCTCGCGCGGCAGCCCCGGGTCGGCGTGGACGTCAGGCAGCGCGACGGAACCACCGCCACCCAACACCTCGCCCAGCGGCGAGTCCCGGGTCTCCAGCGCGGTGCCGAGCAGGTCGTCCTCGGGCAGCCCGTCCACCGCGACCACCCGGAGCCGGTCGTCCTCGTCGACCAGCAGCACGACGGCGGTGTCGGCGCCCGGCACCTGGCGGGCCAGCTCGGCGACCCGGCGCAGCTTGTCCATGCGTCCGGTCTCGGTGAGCAGCGCCGAGGTCACCTCGGCCGCCGCCTCGAGCCAGCGCTGGCGCCGCGCGGTCTCCTCGAACAGCCGGGCGTTCTCGATGACGACACCGGCCGCCGCGGCCAGCGCGACGACGACTGCCTCGTCCTCGTCGGTGAACGTGCCGCCGCCGCGCTTCTCGGTGAGGTACAGGTTGCCGAACACCCGGTCGCGGGTGCGGATCGGGACGCCCAGGAACGTCTCCATCGGCGGGTGGTTCGGCGGGAAGCCGTACGACGACGGGTCGTCGCCGAGCACCGGCAGCCGCAGCGGCTCGGGCCGGTCGATGATGACGCCGAGGATGCCGTGCCCGCGCGGCAGCTCGCCGATCGCTGCGCGCTCCTCGTCGGTGAGCCCGGCCGTGACGAACTCGCGCAGCCGCCGACCGGGCCCGACCTCGAGGACGCCGAGGGCTCCGTACCGCGCACCGACCAGGTCCACGGCGGCATGGACGATGCGCTCCAGCGCGTGCTCGAGCGACAGGTCCGCGTTGATGCCGACGACCGCGTCGAGCAGGCCCTGCAACCGGTCCTGGGTGTCGAGCACCTCGCTCACCCGGGTGAGCACCTCGCCGAGCAGGTCGTCGAGGCGGGCCCTGGCGAGCGGGGACAGCGCGGCCGACGGACCCGTGGTCTCCTCGGTCATCGCGTCACCCTCTCCTGTCCCGACCGTAGAGCACCAGCCGCATCTCGCCCGCCCCGCGACCAGATCGCGCGACTACATTCGCGACGTGGAGGTCCTGCACTACACCGCCTTCAGCCACGACCCCGCCGGTGGCAACCCGGCCGGCGTGGTGCTCGACGCGGCCGGCCTGGACGACGCGACGATGCTCGCCGTCGCGGCCGAGGTCGGCTACTCGGAGTCCGCGTTCCTGGTGGAGCAGGGCGGAGGCAGGTTCGCAGTCCGCTACTTCAGCCCGCTCGCGGAGGTGCCGTTCTGCGGGCACGCGACGATCGCCAGCGCCGTGGCGTACGCCGAGCGGCGCGGCCCCGGCTCGATGCTCTACCTGACCCAGGCCGGTGAGGTGGCGGTCGAGACGAGCTCCGACCCGGCCGGCCTGACCACCGCGACGCTGACCAGCGTTGCGCCGAAGGTCGCGCCCCTCGACCCGGCCGACCGGGACCGGTTGCTGGCCGCGCTGCGCTGGCAGCCGGACGAGCTCGACCCCGGCCTGCCGCTCCGGGTCGCGTACGCCGGCGCGTGGCACCCGGTCGTCGCCGTCCGGGACCGGTCGCGGCTGGCCGACCTCGACTACGACTTCGACGCCCTCGGCCGGCTGATGGCCGAGCGGGACTGGACGACCGTTGCCCTGGTGTGGCGGGCCGGCCCGGACCGGTTCGACGTCCGCAACCCGTTCCCGCCCGGCGGCGTCGTGGAGGACCCGGCCACCGGTGCCGCCGCCGCGGCTCTCGGCGGATACCTGCGCGAGCTCGGCCTGGTGGAGGTCCCGGCCACCCTGACGTTGCACCAGGGCGAGGACATGGGACGGCCGAGCCTGCTCACCGTCACGGTGCCTGCCGCGCCGGGCAGCGGGATCGGCGTATCCGGCACCGCCGTCCGGATGTGACGAAACAGTGGAGTCCCCTCCCCGGCCGCGATCGGTGAGCCACAATGACCCCGCAACCAGGCCTGAGGGGGTGTGACGTGGATCTGCCGACCGACCGCGAGACACCCTCTCGGTGTCCTTCCCGGTCGACCGCTACCAGCTCGCCCTCGAGGCCGGGCGGATGGGCACCTGGCACTGGGACGCGGCCAACGACACGTTGGACTGGGACGAGCCGATGATGCACGTCTTCGGCATCACGCCGGAGACCTTCGTCGGGACGTTCGGCGCCTACCTGGGGATGCTGCACCCGGACGACGTGGCGCACACCGTGGCAACGGTCGAGGAGTCGCTGCGCACCGGGCGCGACCACTACGTGGAGCACCGGGTGATCCACCCGGACGGCAGCCTGCACTGGGTCAGCGGCACCGGCCGGGTGCTGACCGACGAGAACGGCTCGGTCACCGGCATGGTCGGTGTCGGCGCGGACATCACCGAGCGGCGGGCCCAGCAGGAGGCGCGGCTCGCCGCCGAGGCGGCCACCGAGATCGCGCGCAGCGCGGCCGCGGCGGCCGAGACCCGGCTGGCGCTGCTCGGCCGGATCGGCGGGGTGCTCGGCGGCTCGCTCGAGGTCCGCACCACCCTGCAGCAGGTCGCCGACCTGATCGTCCAGGAGCAGCTCGCCGACTGGTGCGTGGTCGAGATCCCCGGTGGCGAGCACGGGATCAACCAGCTGGCCCTGGCCCACCGCGACCCGGCGATGGTGGCGCTGGCCAAGCGGTCCCGCGAGGAGTACCCGCCCGAGCTGCGCGACGACCGCGGCCTGGGCAAGGTCCTGCGCACCGGCGAGCCCGAGCTCTGGCCGACCATCCCGGCCGAGCTGCTCGCCGCCAGCGCCCGCGACGAGGCACACCTCGAGCTGTTGCAGCGCCTGCAGCTCACGGCCGCGATGATCGTGCCGCTGACGGCACGTGGTGAGGTGCTCGGCTCGATCAGCCTGATCGGCACCGCCGGCCGCTCCTTCGACCACGAGGACCTCGGGCTGGCGCTCGAGGTCGGCGGCCGCGCGGGCATCGCACTGGACAACGCCCGGCTGTACGCCGACCGCGACACGGTTGCCGGCACCCTGCAGCAGAGCCTGCTGCCGGCGGCACTGCCCGACATCCCCGACCTCGACCTCGCCGCACTGCACCGACCTGGCCAGGCGGACCTCGGGGTCGGCGGCGACTTCTACGACGCGTTCCCGGTCGGCGACGGCAGCTGGTGCCTCGTGATAGGCGACGTGTGCGGCAAGGGCGTCGAGGCCGCAGCGTTCACCGCAGCGGTCCGGTACGCCGTCCGTACCGCCGGTGGCCTGACCGCCTCCCCCGCGGACGTGCTGTCCATCGTGAACGCGACGCTGCTCCGCGAGGACTGGAGCGGCCGGTTCGCCACCGTCGTCCTCGTCCGGGTCGAGCGCGGTCCGTCGGCCTGGAACCTCACGGTGGCCAGCGCGGGGCACCCGGCGCCGATGCTGCGCAGGGTCGACGGCACGGTCGAGCGGCTGACCAGCGACGGCACGATCATCGGCATCCTCCCGGAGGCCACCTTCGCGCAGACCCGAGCCGAGCTCCGGCCGGGCGACTCGGTGCTGCTGTTCACCGACGGCCTCACCGAGGCGGGCGCCCCGGCCGAGCTGTTCGGCAGCCGGCGGCTGGCGCAGGCGCTGCGCGACTCTGCGGCCGGGTCGGCGGCGACGGTCGCCGAGGACATGCTGGCCGCAGTCGAGGCCTACCGCGCGGACCGGCTGGCTGCCGGCGGTGCGGCCGGGGAGCGCGACGACATGGCCGTCCTGGTCGCCACTCGCCGGACCGCGACGTCGCGATCGTTGGTGGCGGCATCGTCGGTCTTGCCCTCGCCGACGCGCTCCTCGATGCGCGGCCCGGAAGTGAGGTGGTTGTGCTCGACAAGGAGGGCCGACTCGGCGCCCACGCGTCCGGGCGGAACTCCGGTGTCATGCACGCCGGCTTCTACTACAGCCCGGACTCGCTCAAGGCGCAGCTGACCCGTCGAGGGAACGTCATGCTGCACGAGTTCTGCGACGAGCACCACGTCCCCGTGAGGCATTGCGGCAAGCTCGTGGTCGCACAGCACGAGGACGACCTGCCCGCGCTCGACAAGCTCCTCGCCAGAGCCGCAGCCAACGGTGTGCCTGTTGAGAGCGTCGACGAGGAGCGCGCGCGCGAGCTGGAACCCCTGGCCCGGACCATCGGTCGGGCGCTCTGGTCTCCGACCACGTCCAGTGCCGATCCCCAGGCGGTTCTCGATGCACTCGCAGCGCGGGTCCGACGGAGGGGCGGCGAGATCCTCCTCGGCGCCGAGGTCACCGCCGCCGGCCCCGGTGTGGTGTCCACCGGCCACGACACCTTCCACGTCGGGCACGTCGTCAACGCCGCCGGGCTCCAGGCGGACCGAATCGCCCGACTCTTCGGCATGTGCGACGACTACGCGGTGCTGCCGTTCAAGGGCCTCTACTGGTACGGAAGCTGGCAGCCGGGTCGCCTGCAGCGCCACGTGTATCCCGTGCCGGACGCGCGCAACCCGTTCCTGGGTGTGCACCTCACGGTTACCGTCGACGGGCGAGCGAAGATCGGCCCGACAGCGATCCCTGCGCTCTGGCGGGAGAGCTACGGCGGCGTGGGCGGGTGGTCCCGGCAGGACGCCGCCGAGATAGCCCGCGTCTTCCCGCGGTTCTTACGCAGCCCCCATCACGACGTTCCCGGACTGATTCGATCCGAGCTCCCCAAGTACTGGCGACGCCACCTGGTGAAGCAGGCGCGCGCCTGTGCCGAGCGTTCGGTCAGCAGACTTCACCACGCGGGCAGGCCAGGAGTGCGAGCCCAGCTGCTCCATCTGCCCACCTCTCGCCTCGAGATGGACTTCGTCGTCCGTGGTGACGCTCGTTCGACCCACGTCTTGAACGCCGTCTCACCGGCGTGGACGAGCAGCCTGGCGGTCGCCGAGCATGTGGTGAACGATCTGCTGGCTCGCGTGGAGTCCTGACAGAACAGCCATTCTCACACGTGGCAGCGGCGCCGAACCTGTCCTAGTCTGCAGACGAGGCCGCGTCCCGAGAGCGGCCACGTGTGGAGGTCCGATGGCAGACCAGTGCTCCCACCTCGACCAGGTCGACGCCGAGGCCGAACCCTCGTCGCCGGGCTGCGAGGACTGCCTGCGCGAAGGCAGCCGGTGGGTGCACCTGCGCATGTGCCGGGTGTGCGGTCACGTCGGGTGCTGCAACTCGTCGCCGAACAAGCACGCCACCGCGCACTACGACTCGACCGGGCACCCGCTCATGTCGTCGTACGAGCCGGGCGAGGACTGGTGGTGGTGCTTCGACGACGACCTCGGCGTTCCTCAAGTCCCTGAGCTGCCGACGTACCCCTGACCGAGCCACCCGTGAGCAGACGAAGGCCGGCCGGTCATCCTCACGGTCGATGACGACCCCGCGGTGTCCCGCGCGGTCGCCCGCGACCTGCGACGGCAGTACGGCGAGGACCACCGGGTCGTGCGCGCGACCTCCGGCGCCGAGGCGCTCGAGGCGCTGCGCGAGCTGAAGCTGCGCGGCGACCGGGTCGCCGTGCTGCTGGCCGACTACCGGATGCCGGAGATGAGCGGCATCGAGTTCCTCGAGCAGGCGATGGACCTGTTCCCGCGGGCGCGGCGCGCGCTGCTCACGGCGTACGCCGACACCGACGCCGCGATCGCCGCCATCAACGTCGTCGACGTCGACCACTACCTGCTCAAGCCGTGGGACCCGCCGGAGGAGAAGCTCTACCCGGTCGTCGACGCGATGCTCGAGTCGTACCTGGCCGCGAGCCGGACGTGGAGGTGCGCGAGACCAAGGTGATCGGGCACCGGTGGTCGGCGCCGTCGTTCGAGGTGCGCGACTTCCTGGCCCGCAACGCGGTGCCCTACCGGTGGTACGCGCGCCGACGAGCCGGAGGGCGTGCGGCTGCTCGCGGCCGCCGGTGTCGACGCGGCGACGGCTGCCGGTCGTCGTGACGCCGGACAGCGAGACGCTGGTCGCGCCGACGACCGGCGGAGGTCGCCGCCGCGGTCGGCCTGTCGACGGCGCCGACCACCGACTTCTACGACCTCGTGATCGTCGGCGGCGGCCCGGCCGGGCTGGGCGCGGCCGTCTACGGCGCGTCCGAAGGGTCTGCGCACCCTGCTGGTCGAGCGGCAGGCGACCGGCGGGCAGGCCGGGCAGTCGTCCCGCATCGAGAACTACCTCGGCTTCCCCGACGGCGTCTCCGGCGCACAGCTCACCGACCGCGCGCGCCGGCAGGCCACCAAGTTCGGCGCGGAGATCCTCACCGCCCGCGACGTCACCGGGCTGCGGACCAACGGGCCGGCCCGGGTGGTGACCTTCGGCGACGGCACGAGGTGGCGCGCCCACTCGGTCATCGTCGCGACCGGCGTCTCCTACCGCGACCTCCGGTCGCCCGGTGCCGCGGAGCTCAGCGGCCGCGGCCTCTACTACGGGTCGGCAGCGACCGAGGCCGCGGACTGCGTCGGACACCGACGTCTACATCGTCGGCGGCGCCAACTCGGCGGGCCAGTCCGCGGTCTTCTTCTCCCGGGTCGCCAAGTCGGTGACCCTGGTGGTCCGCGGGCGAGTCCGTCGACGCGCAGCATGTCGCACTACCTGTCGAGCAGCTGAGGCGATCGACAACGTCGCGCTCCGCACTGGAGACCGTGCTCGAGAGGCTGCGGGCACGACCACCTGGAGGCCTTGACGCTGCTGCACGTGCCGTCGGACGCGAGCGAGGGGTCGACACCAGTCACCTGTTCGTGTTCATCGGCGCGCAGCCGCGCACCGACTGGCTCGACGGGACCCTCGTCCGCGACGAGCGCGGCTTCGTGCTCACCGGCCCCGACCTCGTCGTCGACCGGCCGTCGGCCGCCCGGCTGGGCGATCGAGCGGGACCCGTGGCCGCTGGAGGCGAGCATCCCCGGCGTGTTCGTCGCGGGCGACGTGCGCGCCGACTCGGTCAAGCGCGTCGCCTCCGCCGTCGGTGACGGCGCGATGGCCGTCACCCTCGTCACACCGCTACCTGGGGGCACCATGACCTGACCAGTATCCGACCACCGAGCGTCTGACCAACGACGAGCTGCGGACGCTCTTCCTCTTCGAGTCCCTCGACGACGAGCAGCTCGACTGGCTTGCCGACACGGGCTGGGTGACAGACGGTGCCCACCGGCGAGCTCGGCGTTCGAGGAGGGTGACCCCGCCGAGCTGCTTCATCGTGCTGCTGTCGGCACGATCTCGATGACCCGTCGGGTCGGGCCAGGACGACGTCGAGACGGTCCGCACCGACCAGCTCGGTGTGTACTTCGGCGCCATGCAGGCCTACCTCGACGACGCCGACCCAGACGTACAACGCTATCGGTGCGGGCGATCACTGACTGCCGGTTCTTCATGCTGATCCGAGCGAGGACTTCGCCGAGGCGTGCGCACCTGGTTCCCGATGGCGATGCACCTGCTCGAGGGCCTGTACCTCGGGATGCGGAACTCGCAGCAGATCGTCGGCCAGCGGCAGCACCTGCTGCCGCTCGGTACGCTGACCGCCGGGCTGATGCACGAGCTGAACAACCCGGCGGCGCGCCGCGCGTCCGCGCGGAACGCAGCGCTGCGGGAGAGTTCGCCGCGATGCGGCAACAAGCTCGCCATGCTCGCGCACGAGGAGATCGACCCGCGGCTGCTCGAGCTGCTGGTCGACGTGCAGGAGGAGGCGGTGCAGGGCGTCGCGACGGCGCCGAGCTCACGCGCGACTGCAGGAGTCCGAGCGCGAGGACGAGCTCGGCGACTGGCTCGAGGATCACGGCGTCGAGCGCGCCTGGGAGCATCGCACCGATCTTCGTCGGTGCGGGCACGACGCCTGAGTTCCTGGAGAAGCTCGCCGGCGGTGCACCGCCGGACTGCTCGACGGGATGGTCGGTGGCTCGCGTACACGCTGGAGACCGAGCTGCTGATCGACGAGGTCACCGACTCCGTCACCCGGATCACGATCTCGTCGGTGGCCGCGGCGAAGCAGTACTCCCACATGGACCGCGCAGCCGTTCGAGCGGGCCGACATCCACGTCGGCCTCAAGAGCACCGCTGACGATGCTGGCAGCAAGCTCGAACGGGACTCAAGGTGGTCAAGGACTTCGACCACGACCTGCCGCCGGTGCCGGTCTATGGCGCGAGATCAACCAGGTGTGGACCAACCTGATCGACAACGCGGTCCAGGCGATGGACGGCGCAGGGCACGCTGACGATCCGACGTCGCTGGAGGCGACTACGTCCGGGTCGAGATCGGCGACACCGGACCGGGCATCCCCGCCGAGCTGCGGCAGCGGATCTTCGAGCCGTTCTTCACCACCAAGGCCGTCGGCGAGGGCACCGGGCTGGGCCTGGACATCTCCTACCGCATCGTCGTCGCCCGCCATGGCGGCGACCTCACCGTCGAGTCCGAGCCCGGCGACACCCGCTTCATCGTCCGCCTGCCGCTGACCGAGCGCCCCGTCCGCTGACCCTGCGTCAGCGCAGCAGGAACGACTGCAGGGCGGCCTGCCCCTTGCCGCCCCGACGTGACACGCCGTGGCCGGCCGTCGGGACGACGACCAGCCCGCCGCCCGGTGCCTGCGCCGCCTCGCGCTGCGCCCACTCCAGCGGGGTCGACAGGTCGCGCCCGCCGGCGAGCAACAAGGTGGGTACGTCGGGCAGGTCACCGCCGCGCTGCAGGCCGGCGTCCGGCACCGGCGGCCACGGCAGGCACTGCCGGACGAACCCGTTGCCCTTCGCGGTCGCGGCGTCGAACGGGGCGAGGTCGCCGGGCGACAGCTTGGCGACCGCTGCGTCCACCGCAGCCTCGCGACCGGCCAGCGGTGCTGCCGACGTACCCCACGGGAACGACCAGTCCGAGCAGAGCGCACTGGCGTGCAGCCCTTGGCTCAGCTCGTTCGCCGGTCCCTGGAACCCGTCGCGGTAGCCCTGCAGCATCCCGTCGAGCGAGCCGGGGTCGCCTTGCGCCGCCTGGTGCAGCGCGTCGAGCAGCTCCTCGAACGTCGGGTCGACGATGCTCACCATCGTCACCAGGTCGAGCATGTCGACGCCGTTGTCCTGCCGGGCGACGACAGCCGCGAGGTCGGCGACCGGGTCACCCGGGCAGTCGGCCGCGGCGCAGGCGGCGCGCAGCACCCGGCGTACGGCGTGCATCACGTCGACGGCGAGCGGGTCGATGCCGCCGTGCGGCACCACCGAGTCGAGCACCAGCGACTGCGTCTGGCGAGGGTGCGCGAGGGCGTACTGCTCGGCGACGAAGCTGCCGTACGACGTACCGAACAAGCGACATCCGGTCGACACCGACGGCGATGCGCAGCAGGTCGAGGTCGGCCACCACGTCGTCGGTCGAGTAGAACTCGCGCGCGTCCCCGACCGCCTGCGCGCAGGCCTCGACCGCCGACGCCGGCGGCGGCGTCAGGTCCGAGAACCCCATCGCCTGCTGCAGTGCGGGGCAGCGCAGTGCGGTGGCGCCGGTGCCCCGCTGGTCCAGCACCGCGACCCGGTAGGCGTCGACCACCTCGGCACCGAGGGTCTCGACCAGCCGCTCGACCAGCGGTACGCCGGCCTGGCCCGGCCCGCCGGCGAGGACCACGAGCAGGCCGCGGGGCGCCGCGGCCTCCTCCTCCATCGCGACCAGCAGCGAGAGCCCCGCCTTCGCCGGGTCGGCCCGGTCCAGCGGCACCCGGAGCGTCGCGCAGGTGAAGCCGCCGCCGCACCCGAACGGGTTGGTGAGACCTGGGCGCGGCCGGGGCGGCGGAGTCGCGGGGCTGCGGCAGTCGCCTCGCCCGCGCCGCTGGCGCCAGACGCACTCGGTGTCGGACGGGCTGGCTGGTCGTCGTCGGAGTGCACCCACCACCGCCAGGCACAGCACAGGGCCAGACCCAGGGCACCGCGCCGGACGCGCATCACGCCGCTCCGTCGCTCTGCTTTCTGGCAGCTGGCAGGGGTCGCGCGCCGGCAGGCCGCACTCCCGCGAAATGGACGATCAGGTCGATGGCGGCCTGGACGTCCTGAGCCGCCCGCGCTTCGTCGGGGTCGCCGACGTACTCGGCAGGACGAGGCCGATGTTCTGCGCCACGAGCAGCCGGGCGAGGTGTCGAACGGGACGGCGCACGATTCACCGACGCTGGTGGCAGCCTCCTGGCACCAGGCTGCGACGACCCGGCCGTAGCGCTCGAACTGCCAGCGGGCCAGGTTCTCCAGACCCGGCGTGCGCAGGGCGTAGATGACGAGCTCCTGCTGCATGAGGTGCAGCTCGGACTGGCCGAAGACGAGCCGGGTCCAGTAGTCCTCGATGCCCTGGCGGAGGGCGTGCTCGAGGCCGCTGCCGGTGTCGGCCGACATTGCGAGCAGGCCGGCGATCTCCTCCATCACGTCCTCGATGACCGCCGTGAGCAGCTGCTCCTTGGACGGGAAGACGTAATGCAGGGTGCCGAGCGGAACGTCGGCCTCGGCGGCCACCGCCCGCAGGGTCGTCCCCGCGACGCCCTCGCGCATCAGCACCTGCCGGGACGCGGCGATGAGCTGCCCGCGACGCTCGGTCGCCTTGACATACACCACGGCGTGCTCCCCCTGGATTCGGACGCTTGACCAAGATTATGGCATGTCAGGGGTTGTCAGGCGCTAAAACTGCCGCTACTTTCCCATAAGTCGGTCGTCCGACCCAGTTTCTTGAGCACCCGCCCGCCCTGTGGTTCGTCTCCGGGGCGCCGCCGCCGTTTGCCGCGGTGACCCCGAGAGGACCCTTGCGTGTCATCCACATCTCACCCCGTCGTGCCCCAGCCGCGCCAGGAAAGCCGTGCGACCCACGGCGTACCTGGCCGCGGTCGCCCTTGCCGCCGGCCTCGCGCTGGCCCCGAGCCTGCCGGCCTCGGCCGGCGAGCCGGGCGGGAAGAAGCACCCGGCCGGGCCGCCGACCGTCAAGACCGTCACCCTGGTCACCGGCGACGTCGTCCGGGTGTCCACCGGCGCCGACGGCCGCAGCGCCGTCACCCTCCGGCCGCGGCCGGACGGCACCATCCCCCAGGCGGCCATCAACCAGGTGCACGACCACCTGTACGTGGTGCCCACCGAGGCGTTCGGGCTGCTGGCCGCGCATCGCCTGGACCGGGACCTCTTCGACGTCACCGCGCTGCTCGAGGCGGAGTACGACGACGCCTCGCGCAAGACGCTGCCGGTCATGGTCGACTACGGCCGGGGCCGCACCGCGGCGGCCGAGGCCAGCGATGCCAGCCTGCACGCCGCCAAGCGCACCGTCACCGTGCCCGAGCTCGGCATCGCGGCGTTCCACGCCAAGAAGAAGGACGCCCGCGGCTTCTGGGCCGACCTCACCCAGGGCTCCGACGACGCCGGCAACCCCACCGCGCTCGCGGACGGCGCCACCCGGGTCGACCTCGACGGGCGGGTCGAGGTCTCGCTCGAGGACTCGGTCCCGCAGATCCACGCACCGGAGGCCTGGGCCGCCGGGTACGACGGCACCGGCTCGACCGTCGCCGTGCTCGACACCGGCTACGACCCCACCCACCCCGACCTGGAGGGCCGGGTGGTCGAGTCGGCCAACTTCACCACCGACGCGACCGTCACCGACGGCAACGGCCACGGCACCCACGTCGCCTCGACGGTCGGCGGCAGCGGCGCCGCCTCGGCCGGCAAGCGCAAGGGCGTCGCCCCCGGCGCCGACCTGATGGTCGGCAAGGTGCTCGCCGACGCCGGCTACGGCGAGGACTCCTGGGTGCTGGCCGGCATGGTCTGGGCGGTCGACCAGGGCGCCGACGTCGTCAGCATGAGCCTCGGCGGCGACACCGACGACGGCACCCACCCGCTCTCGCGGGCGGTCGACGAGCTCTCCGCGTCGTCCGACAGCCTGTTCGTCATCGCGGCGGGCAACAACGGCAACAACGGTCCGTCCACGGTCACCTCGCCCGGCGCGGCCGACGCTGCCCTGACGGTCGGCGCCGTCGACGTCGACAACGTGATGGCCGGGTTCTCCAGCCGCGGCCCGCGCTTCCGCAACGGCGCGATCAAGCCCGAGGTCGTGGCACCCGGCGTCGACGTCACCGCGGCGCGCGCAGCCGGCACCGAGCTCGGCCCGATCGTCGACGACGCGTACACCACGATCAGCGGTACGTCGATGGCGACGCCGCACGTGGCCGGACTCGCCGCGATGCTCAAGCAGCAGCACCCGACCTGGGACGGCGAGCAGCTGAAGTCGGTGATCGCCAACAGCACCGTGCCGGTCGCGAACGCCACCGGCTTCGACGCGGGCACCGGCCGCATCGACGCGCTCGAGGCGATCCACCAGGACGTGCTCGCACCGGCGTCGCTGTCGCTGGGCTCGTACGCCTGGCCCTACTCCGACCTCGAGACGACCAGCACCACGCTGACCTACACCAACACCGGCAACGCACCGGTCACGCTGGCGCTCGACCTGGCCGGCCAGGACGGGTCCGCCGAGCCCACCGGCTCCATGACGCTGGGCACCAAGGAGGTCACGGTCCCGGCCGGCGGCACCTCGTCGGTCGAGGTCCTCCTCGACCCGACGATCGCCGGCCCCGGCTCCTACTCCGCGGTCGTCACCGCCACCCCGGACGACGGCGGCGGCACCGTCCGCACCGCGCTCGCGTACCTGCTCGAGCCCGAGATGTACGACGTCACCGTCACGATCAAGCCGCGCGCCGGATCGCAGCGGGTGTCCCACCAGCTCGGCCTCAGCGGGTACGGCGAGCCCTGGATCTACGAGCAGCGCTCCTTCGGGGCCGAGCCCGGCACCCAGAGCGCGACCTTCCGCCTACCGCCCGGCACCTACGCCACCGGCGCCATCTCCTTCGGCCTGGCCGCAGACGGCGCGCAGGAGGGCGTGGTCAGCTACGACCCGTCGTTCACCGTCTCGAAGAACACCGAGATCGTGCTGGACGAGAACAAGACCGGCCGCTTCGACTACCGCGTCGGCAAGCCGGTCGTGGACGACGGCGCGATCCTCAGACGTCGACTGGAGCGGCGAGGCCGGCTACACCGACTTCACGTTCTTCGGCGCGGTCGACCGGCTCTACGCCCGCCCGTCCGCTGGCCTGCCCGGTGGCGCTCCCGTCGCCGCCTCGATGGGTGCGGCCACCGTCGCCTCGAACTGGCTGCTCAGCGAGCCCGAGGGCCTGCTGACGCCGCGGAAGGGCAAGCCGGTCGCCCTGCGGCCGCTCACGCGCGCCCGGCGGCCGGCCCGCCACCACGCCGGTCCCGAAGCTCGACGGCAGCTACCGGGTCGTCGACGCCGGCAGTGCGGCGGCGCTGCGCACCAAGGCGGTCAAGGGCGCTGTCGCCCTCGTCTCCGGCACGTGTGACGACCTGACGGGTGCGGCCATCGCACTCAAGAAGGCCGGCGCGGCGGCGATGGTTGCCTACGCCGGTCGCCGGTGCGGACTGCGCCGGGACGGTCAACGGCGCGGGCGGGCTGCCCTCGCTGCAGGCCCGGCCGTACGACGCCGCCGCCCTGCTGGCGAGCCGGAGTGCTCACGCCAAGCTCGTCACCAAGACGAACCCCGGCTACATGTACGACCTGGTCCGGCACTGGCCCGGCGAGGTCCCGAACGGCGGCACCGTCAACGGCACCGGCCGGTCGGTCGCGACCCTCGTCGAGAAGTACAACGGGATGGGCAGCACCAGCGCCGACGGCCTCCGGGTCGTCGAGGAGCTGATCGGCTGGGTTCCCAGCCGTGGCGGCGTGGCCAACATCGGCCTGGTCCGCGCAGTTCACTTCCCGTCGACCGTTACGCACTACGTCTCGGCCGGCGCGAAGTGGGAGCGGACCGTCGCCGTCAACGACGCCACGTACGGCGGCGAGTACGGCCGGCTCTGGGCGCCGCGCAAGACGTTCGCGGGCGGCAGCACGACGCACGACACCTGGTTCGGCGGACCGATCGGGTCGCGGGTGTCGCCGCTGTTCACGGTGGACAACGGCGCACCGCCGCCGACCCGCGAGGGCGACGACCTGTACCTGTCACATGGGCGCGTTCACCGATGCCGCCGGCCACATGGCGCACTCGGACATCTTCAGCAACGAGTTCAACGGCAAGATCTACGCCGACGACGAGCTCGTCCACGACATGTTCGCGTCGGTGTTCATGAACGTGACCGGTGCCGGCCGGCAAGCACCGCTACCGGGTGGTCACCGAGACCAACCGCGAGAACCTGTTCTGGCAGCGCTCGACCAGGGTCACGACCGAGTGGGGCTTCGACTCGGACACTCCGGACGGCGCATATGAGCGTGCTGCCGATGCTCGGCGTCGACCTACGGATGCCGCTCTCGACGACGGGCACTGCGCCGGCGGGGCGGTACGCCTTCGACGTGGCGTTCGCGATGCCGAACGGCGTCAAGACCCTGCCGGTGGTCGACCGCAGCGTCGAGATCTCGTGGGACGGCGGGCAGACCTGGAAGCAGGCCGGCCTCAGCGACTGCGGCAAGACCTCGTGCCACGTCGAGGTGACCAACAGGGCCGGTGGCAAGGCCAGCCTGCGGGTCAAGGCCACCGACGCCGGCGGCCGCACCGTGTCGCAGGAGATCGTCAACGCCTACGCGGTCCCGACGTCGCACTGACCGACTGACCGCCCCGGAACGCGGCGAGAGCCTGTCCCACCCCCCTGGGACAGGCTCTCGTCGTCTGTCCGGCGCCTAGTTCCCGGTCGAGACCTTCACGCGGTCGACAGCTTTGTCGGCAAGATATACCGACGAGCCTGCGTATCGCGCCTGCCAAACGCCGGACTTGCGGACGGTAAACGTCCGTACCGCGATGCCGCGGCTGTTCGTAGTTTCCTTAGCGCGATAGGTCCAGTGATCAGCGCCCTTGGCCCGGAAGTAGAACGTGACGACCCGGTTCGTGAGGGGCCCTGACGTGGTGCGGAGCTTCGACTTCGCCTTGACCGTGCTCCCCTTCTCGGCAGGTTCAGGGGTCACATTCAGATTGAGGTACGTCGCCTTCTTCGCCGGCGGGGCAAGCACCGTGAAGGTCTGTTGTACCTGTGCCGCTGGTGCGTACCTGTCGTTGCCTGCCTGGTTCGCGTTGATCGTGCACGTGCCAACCTTCACGAGACTGACCGTGTTGCCTGCGATTGCGCACACTGCCGAAGATGCTGAGTCCACGCTGAACACGACCGGGTTGCCCGACCCGCCACCGGCTGCGGTGACCTGGTATCGGCCGCCGGAACGGGCATCCGTCGGCGCTGTCGAGGTGAAAGCGATCCCCTGGAAGACGCGTACCGCGAATTTCTGCACGCGGTAGCCCCCGTAGTCGACGACGTAGACAGAGCCTTGCGGGCCCGCTGCCACGTCGTAGATGCCGAAGAACTGGCCGGCACCGGGACCGGGGCTGCCCCACTGCGTCAGGTACGTACCGTCTGGGGTAAAGACCTGCACCCGGTTCGGCAGATACTCAGCGACGTAGACCAACCCGTCTGAGCCGACCGCCACCCCCATAGGCCCGTCCATCTGCCCGGGACCGGCACCAGGGCTGCCCCACTGCGTCACGAATACGCCGTCCGCGTGAACTTCTGCACCCGGTTGTTCGCCCATTCGGCCACATAGACCGAGCCGTCCGCGCCTACTGCCACCCGATAGGGGGCCGTGTACTGAACGCTGGGGCCGTAGCTGCCCCATTGAGTCAGGTAGTCGCCGTCCGCCGTGAACTTCTGCACGCCCGCTGTTGGCACGTCCGTGACGTAGACCGACCCGTCCGCGCCCACTGCCACCCCCCAGGCGCCATTGAACTCGCCGGGACCAGTCCCCGAGCCGCCCCACTCCGTGAGGAAAGCGCCTTCTGCGTGAGCTTCTGCACTCCGTCGCCGGCGGCGACGTAGACCGATCCATCCAGGCCCACAGCCACACCCTGACCGCCACCAGCCCACTTCTTGACGAACCCTCCGCTTCCGGTGAACCGCTGCACCCGGTCGCCGTAGTCGGCGACGTACACCGAGCCATCCGGAGCTATCGCGACTCCGGCGGGGGAGAGTCGAACTGCCCAGCGTCAGGCCCGTGGCTGCCCCAAGCGGTCACGTACGACACAGTCAGCGGCTCCGCTGCCGTCGCCGGCGGGGCGACGAGCACTGCCACGCCGATCAGGGCCACGGTTACGCAGGTGGTAACGGCCGCTCGCCATGCATCACGAATACTCACGATTTGGCCTCCCCGCGAGTCGACAGGCGCCACACCCGGATCAGACCAAGGGCGCAATCTGAGCGACTTCGACTTCACTATGCGCCGCCGACCAGATTGCCGCCATACCCTGTACAGGCCCAGACCTGGCATCGCTACCGAGGACGATCCAATGATGTTCGCGGTTCACGAGTCTGGAACCTGGTGGCTGCTCTGTCGCGCCCGTTAGGGGAGCCGACCCAAATCCCCCTGGGCCGGCTCTCGTCGTCCGTCCGGTCGCCCTCACTTCCATGGTGTCCGACGAGGTGGCGCGGTGACCTGAAGGAAATTAATGCTGGCGCGCCCGAAGGGATTCGAACCCCTAACCTCTTGATCCGTAGTCAAGTGCTCTATCCGTTGAGCTACGGGCGCCCGGCCGAAACGGCCTCGTCGATGCTACAGGCAGGGCAGCGGACCGCCCAAAACGCGGCTCGGCCCGACCAAGCGGACCGGCTGGCGTCGGCGTTTCCTGCCGCCGAGCCGGTCCACTTCGAGGGCGGGCAGATGCGGATGATCAGCTGGGGGTCTCGCTGCTGGTCACCGAGACGTCGGGGCTGTCGATGTCGACGTCCGCCTCGCCGCCGAAGTAGAAGAAGGCGCCGACGGCGACCGCGGCGAGGATGACGACGGCCACGACCACGCCGGTCATCGCACCGCCGAAGTCGGAGGTCGAACCGCGGGCGGGGGACGGCTGGAGACGCATCGGGGCTCCCGGGTCGAGGTGGGCTCTGGCTCGGGAGGGGTACCCAACCTGGCGGGCGGTCAACCCGGCTGCCGGTGCGGCGGGGCAGTGTCCGCCTCAGGAGCGTGCCTGGCAAGGGCTTTGCCCGGTTGTCTCAGCACCCCCCTGCCGGGAGTGCCCACCCAGGGGTTACCGTGACCCCACCCCTCGGGGTCCTCGAGCGTCCAGGCGAAAGGGCAACTCCGTCCCATGTCAGCACCCGTGACCGACTCCCCCACGACCCATCGACGACTGCTCGACTGGGTCACCGAGGTCGCCGAGCTCACCCAGCCGGACCGGGTGGTGTGGTGCGACGGGTCCGACGAGGAGTGGGCGCGGCTGACCGGCGAGCTGGTCGACGCCGGCACGCTGGTCCGCCTCGACGACGAGAAGAAGCCGAACTCGTTCTGGTGCGCCTCGGACCCCTCCGACGTCGCCCGGGTCGAGGACCGCACCTTCATCTGCTCCCGTGACGAGGCCGACGCCGGCGCCACGAACAACTGGATGGCGCCGGACGAGATGAAGTCGGTCATGACCGACCTCTACCGCGGCTGCATGCGCGGCCGGACGATGTACGTCATCCCGTTCTGCATGGGCCCGCTCGAGGCGGAGTCGCCGATGTTCGGCGTCGAGATCACCGACTCGGCGTACGTCGTGTGCTCGATGCGCATCATGGCCCGGATGGGCAGCAAGGTCCTGGAGCGGATGGGCAGGGCGACGACGGCGCCGACTTCGTGCCGTGCCTGCACTCGGTGGGCGCACCGCTCGAGCCCGGCCAGCAGGACGTGGCGTGGCCCTGCAGCGACACGAAGTACATCACCCAGTTCCCCGAGGAGCGGATGATCTGGAGCTTCGGCTCCGGCTACGGCGGCAACGCGCTGCTGGGCAAGAAGTGCTTCTCGCTGCGCATCGCCTCGGTGATGGGCCGCGACGAGGGCTGGCTCGCCGAGCACATGCTGATCCTCAAGCTCACCTCCCCCGAGCAGGCCGTGCACTACGTCGCCGCCGCGTTCCCGAGCGCCTGCGGCAAGACCAACCTCGCGATGCTCGAGCCGACCATCGAGGGCTGGAAGGTCGAGACGCTCGGCGACGACATCGCCTGGATGCGCTTCGGTGAGGACGGCCGGCTCTACGCGCTGAACCCCGAGTTCGGCCTGTTCGGCGTCGCGCCCGGCACCGGCTGGAACACCAACCCGAACGCCATGCGCACCATCGCCAAGGGCAACTCGATGTTCACCAACGTCGCGCTCACCGACGACGGCGACATCTGGTGGGAGGGCATGACCGAGGACCCGCCCGCGCACCTGACCGACTGGAAGGGTCGCGACTGGACGCCGGACAGCGACGAGCCCAGCTCGCACCCCAACTCGCGGTTCTGCACGCCGATCATGCAGTGCCCGATCATCGCCCCGGAGTACGACGACCCGAAGGGCGTGCCGATCTCGGCGATCCTGTTCGGCGGCCGGCGCAAGACGACCATCCCGCTGGTCAACGAGGCCCGCGACTGGGTGCACGGCGTCTTCATGGGCGCGACGCTGTCCTCCGAGACGACGGCCGCCGCGACCGGCGCGGTCGGCGTCGTGCGCCGCGACCCGATGGCGATGCTGCCGTTCATCGGCTACAACGCCGGCGACTACTTCGGGCACTGGATCGCGATGGGCAAGGAGGCCGCCGAGGTCAAGCTGCCGAAGATCTTCTACGTCAACTGGTTCCGCCGCGACGACGACGGCAGCTTCCTGTGGCCGGGCTACGGCGAGAACGGCCGCGTCCTCAAGTGGGTCATCGAGCGCATCGAGGGTCGCGCCGCCGCCGTCGAGACCGCCGTCGGGCTGGTCCCGACCCCGGAGTCGCTCGACGTCGACGGCCTGGACATGACCCGCGAGCAGGTCGAGAAGGTGCTGCGCGTCGACGCGGCCGAGTGGCGCGACGAGGTGCCGCAGATCCAGGAGTGGTTCGAGAAGATCGGCACCGACAAGGTGCCGGCGATGCTGATGACCGAGCTCGACGGGCTCAAGGCGCGCCTCGGCGACTGACCGCTGCTACTGAACGGCCGACGGCCACCACCCGGACCGGGCGGTGGCCGTCGTCACGTCAGCGTCTCCTGGTGGGAACACCGATCCGGTGCACCGTCGGACCGGATGCCGCCGCTGGTCGCCGCGACCCGCACCGTCTTGCTCACCTTCAGCCGCAGCGTCGCGGTGCCGTCGTTGCGCGGGTCGATCGTGCGCGTCGTGAGCTTGCCGGACTTCACGATCCTGACCTGGATGGTCGTCGGCTGGTTCGGCAGCAGCCCGGCGAACCGCAGGGTGACCGTGGTGCCCTTCTTCACGCGGGTCGGGCCGGCCACCGACGGGTACGCCGGCACGGCCACCGGCAGCGGTGTCCAGCCGGAGACCGCGACCTGGTTGAAGGCACGCACCTTCGCCTCGCGAGGCCCGGCCCGCACGCCGCTGATGACTGCGCTGCGCGCGTCGGCCGGCAGCGGCGACGCGCTTGCCGTCGATCCGCACGCCGAACTGGGTCAGTGGCGCACCGCCGGTGTCGACCGGCGGGTCCCACGTCACCGTCACCTGACCGGCGCCGGTCGGCGTCGCGACGACGTTGGTCGGCGCGGCCGGCGCGACGGCTGCGGTCACCCGGACCGGTGCGGACGGGGCGGTGCCCGAGACCATCCGGAAGTCCGCGGTGGACGACACCCCGGTCGACAGCTGGGCGGTGCCGGCTGCCGATGCGGTGCCGGTGGCGACCGGCGTCCAGGCAGCGGCACCGACCGGCAGCGCCTCGAGGGTCACCGGCGCGTCCGGCACCAGGCCCCGGCCGCGAACCACGGTCGAGGTGCCCGCCAGGACGATGTCCTCGGTCGGTACGGCGGCCGGCGTCACGGTCGTGGGCGCGGTCCGCGAGCCGGTGCTGTTGTCGAGGTTGATCGTCGCCGAGCCGTCGGCAGTCTTGAGCAGCACCGAGGCCGCGCTCGAGCTGACCGACGCCGTCGCCGCAACCGTCGAGCCGGCAACGCCTTCGGCGCGCGGAGCGAGCACGGTCAGCCAGGACAGCGAGGTGCCCTTCTGGGTGGCCCGCACGCGACGGGCGCGGGCGAGATCTCGCCGTACGCCAGGCTGTTCCAGCCCCGCATCGGCTTGTTCCGGCCCCGGGCCAGGTCCAGCGGTGCGCCGCCGGAGGTGAACAGCATCGAGACGTTGGCGCCGGGACCGTTGGTGTGCACCGCGTCGGCGTCGAGCCGGACCGAGCGGTCGCGGCCGAGGCCCCACTGCTGGCTGGCCCGGACCGGGGTCGGCGAGTCGAGCCGGTCCCAGACGAGCACGACGTCCTCGACCCGGTCGTAGGCGATCGTGCGGGTGAGGGTGACGCCTTGGTAGCCGCGGTCGACCACGGTCGTGAGGTCGAGGTCGCCGACCCGGGCGGTGTGCAGCTCGGGTCGCGGCCGGGTGCGCTTCACGCCGTCGACGACGACGACGTTGTGCGCGGCCCGGGACACCACGAAGCTGCGGGTCGTGCCGTAGGTGTAGCGCCACTGCCCGGTGTCGAGCAGCAGCGGCGAGCCGTGCGAGTACAGCGTCAGCGCGCCGGAGTCGTCGTGCGCGTGCGGTACGCCGTCACCGCGACCTGCGCGGACGCTGTAGTACGTCTCGTCGACGAGGGGCCGCTTGGCGCTGCCCCAGCCCGACCGGCCGAAGACGTAGCCGCCGGCGAAGCTCGCGAACGTGTCGGCCGGCGGGGCACCGCTGGCACCGCCGGTCGCGGCGAACTCTGCCGCCGTACCGAGCCAGTGGTTGGGGTTCAGCGGTGTTCGCGCTGGTGTCGCCGAGCGCCTCGACCCGGGAGTCCGGGCGGGTGGCGGCTGCGATGAAGCCGGGGATGCGCTCGGTGCGCAGCAGCTCGGCCGGGACCGGGTCGCCGGCCTGGCGCAGCCGCTCGGCGGCGTGCCGGAACCAGCGGTAGTTGTTGACCGCGTAGGTGAGGGCGCCCTCTTCGTCCGAGCCGTCGTCGTGGATGAGGCGCAGGGCGAGGGCGCGCTCGCGGGCGATCGCGGTGCGCCGCCAGGCAGGGCGGCCGAGGGTGGCGCCGATGGCGTAGAGGCCCATCGACTGGTGCAGCGACGCGTTGTTGATGCCCTCGTAGCGGCTGCGGGTCGGCCATCATCTCGCCGTGCTTCTTCAGCGCCTTGAGCAGCCACGGCGCCTGGCCGCGGGGGCCGGCCGCCGCACAGACGAGCACCTGCGCGCGGAAGCCCTCGTAGATCGGCGGGCCCCAGGCGTAGCGGCTGCTGTGCCCGCCGGGCTTGTTGTCGCGGACCCAGTCGCGCAGCAGGAAGTAGAAGCGGTCGACCATGTCCTTGTGACCGCCGGCGACGCCGCGGCGCAGCAGCGGCAGCAGGTAGTGCAGCGAGTGCATGTGGCCGTTGCCGCTGCTGTCGAGGTGCTTGCCCGGCCGCCACTTCGGGTTGGCCGCGAGGTGGAACCAGCCGTACTCGTCGAGGTCGGCCCGGCCGGCCATCAGCGCGCGCGCCTTCTTGGTGCCGTTCTTCTTGTCGGAGTCACCCAGGCCGATGCCGCACTGCGTCGCCGCCGCGACCGGGTCAGCCCGCAGCGTGAACGCGGCAGCGGCCGGTGGGCCCTGCACGACGCTCGCGATGAGAGTGACGCCCAGCGCGACTCCCAGAGCAGGAGTCAGGCGGCGGATGGCGGTGCGGTGTTCGACGGGTCGCCCCGGTGTCACGAGTGGATCCCCCATGCTGATTGCGGTGCTCCGGCGGTAGCCGGACCTCCAGGGTAAGGGCAATCTCGGTCCGGTTCGGGCGAGTATGCGTTGGCTTGGCGTGGCGCCACGCTTAGGCTCAGGCGGTGCTGCCCACGCTCACGGTGCCTGTCGCGGCCGCGCCGATGGCCGGCGGCCCGTCCACGCCTGAGCTGGTCGCGGCGGTGTCGCAGGCGGGCGGGCTGGGGTTCCTCGCCGCGGGCTACAAGACCGTCGAGGCGGTGCGTGACGAGCTTGCGGCGGTACGCCGGCTCAGCGACCGGCCGTTCGGCGTGAACGTCTTCCTGCCCGGCCCGGCTTCGCCCGACTCCGCGGCGGTGGCCGCCTACCGCGAGCGGTTGGCCCCGGTCGCCCTGCGGTTCGGGGTCGAGCCTGGCCAGCCGCGGTGGGACGACGACGCCGTGGACGCCAAGCTCGCAGCCGTCGCCGGTGTGCCGGTGGTGAGCCTGACGTTCGGCTGCCCGAGCCGCGACCAGGTCGCCGCGTTGCAGGCGGCGGGTTCCGCGGTGCGTCGTCACGGTGACCTCGGTCGAGGAGGCTCGGCAGGCTGTTGTCGTGGAGCCGGACGCCCTGTGGGTGCAGGGCGCCGAGGCGGGCGCGCACCGCGGCAGCTTCGTCGACGACGACAGCACGCCGCCGGCCGTGCCGCTGCTGGCGCTGCTCGCCGACGTACGGGCCGAGACCGACCTGCCGCTCGTCGGCGCCGGCGGGCTGATGGACGCCGCGGACGTGGCCGCTGCTCTCGACGGCGGGCGCCACCTGGGCCGGGCTCGGCACCGCGTTCCTCGGCTGCCCGGAGGCCGGGACGCACCCGACCCACCTGGCCGCGCTGACCGACCCGCGGTTCGACCGGACGGCGATGACGCGGGCCTTCACCGGACGGTCGGCGCGCGCGCTGGTCAACACCTTCCTGCAGGAGTACGACGGCGAGGCGCCGCGCGGCTACCCGGAGGTGCACCACGTGACCCGGCCGCTGCGCACTGCGGCAGCCGCGGCTGGCGACGCCGACCATCTGCACCTGTGGGCCGGGCAGGGCTGGCAGCGGCTGCGCCAGTTGCCGGCGTACGACCTCGTGCGGTCCCTGGCTCGCCCGGCACGGAGTAGCGCGCAGAACCGTTCTGGTGTGGCCGGCTCAACCGTGGGCACAGTGCGTCGGGCGCCACCTGCCGGCGCCACCAAACTGAAGGAGACCTGCCATGACCATCGAAGGCATCATCGGCGCCCTGATCATCGGGCTCATCATCGGAGCCCTGGGCCGCCTCGTCCTCCCGGGCAAGCAGGACATCCCGATCTGGCTGACCATCGTGGTCGGCATCGTCGCGGCCCTCATCGGGTCGCTCATCGTCGGCTCGCTGCGCGACACCGACGGCATCGACTGGATCGAGCTCGTCGTCCAGATCGCGCTCGCCGCGGCCGGCGTCGCACTCGTCGCCGGCATGCGCGGTCGACGTACGACCAACCACATCTGAACCGTGGCGGAGGCGGGGAGATTTGAACTCCCGATGGGGTTGAAGCCCCAAACCGCATTAGCAGTGCGGCGCCATAGACCGGACTAGGCGACGCCTCCCCGCAGCCGGCCGGAGCCGTCTGCGTCGACAAGGTTACCGTCCGCCGCCCGGGCCGGGCAAAGCAGTCGACGGTTCTTGATCCACAGCGGATCGGTCACAGAAAGTGGTACCGATCCGCTGTGGATCACCGAAGGACGGCAGCGCCGGGCGTCACCCGATCGGCTCAAGCGGGCCGCCTCGGATGCCGATGGGCAGGACGTGACCGTGCCGGCCAGCCGAGCGTCGTGGGCGGGGCCCTCCGACGAGGACGCCCTCAGCCCTGATCACGCCGTCCGGGACCGGCTGATGCGGCTGCTCCAGGCCCAGCGCGACATCGCCTGCGCCGCTCCGGACCTCGACGTCGTCTTCCGCGTCCTGGCCGACGCCGTCCTGCGCGTCTTCCCGGCCGAGGGGGCGATCGCCTCCCAGCCCGAGGGTGACGTCGTGGTCGCCCGCGCCGCGGTCGGCGTCACCGGACCGCCGGTCGGCCACCGGATCCCGCGCGCCGGCACCCTGGCTGGCCGAGCCCTGCTGACCCTGCAGGGCCAGCTCTGCATCGACAGCCAGACCGACCCGCGCACCAAGGCCTCGCTCAGCGCGAGCGTCCGCACCCGGTCCTCGATCATCGTGCCGCTGGTGCACGACGGAGCGGCGATCGGCCTGATCGCGGCGGTGTCCTCGCAGCCCGCCACCTTCGACGAGGACGACCTCGAGCTGCTCGGCCTGCTCGCCGACGTCGCGACCACTCGCCTGGTCGCCGCCCTGGAGCGGTCGGCATCGGACGACCTCGCCTCGCGCACCAGCGCCGTGGTCGAGTCGATGGCCGAGGGCCTGATCGAGATGGACGCCCAGGGGCGGGTCGACTCTGGCCAACCGCAGCGCCCAGCGCATGCTCGGCTTCACCTGGGACGCCGCTTCCGGCAAGACCAACGCCGACACCAGCTGGACCTTCCTCTGGGAGGACGGGCAGCCGCGAACGCCGGACACGCTGCCGTCGACGGTGGCGCTGCGCACCGGTGTCGCCATCCACGACGAGCTCGTCGGCATCCGCGGCGAGGCCGGGCAGATCTGGTGGCTGCTGATCAGCTCGGTGCCGCGCATCGCGGACGACGGCACCGTCCTCGGGGTCGTGAGCTCGTTCTTCGACATCACCGCTCGCCGCGAACAGGAGGAGGTGCGCCGGGTGCGCGATGCGCGGCTGCGCGCTGCCCAGGCGCTCACCGGGCTGGCCTGGTGGGAGCTCGACCCGGCGACCGGCCGGCACGAGTGGTCCGAGGAGATGTTCGCGCTGGTCGGGCTGGAGCGCGCCGACGAGCCGCCGTCTGTCGAGGAGTACCTCGCCCTGATCCACCCGGAGGACCGGGCCGCGGCCAGCCTGCTGAGCGACAGCGGGTTCGGCACCGGGCACCGCGAGGTGTTCCGGGTGGTCCGGCCGGACGGCGAGATCCGGCACCTGCAGTCCTGGACCGACGTCGACCGGGACGCCAGCGGGGCCGTGGTCCGGGTCGTCGGCGCGACCATCGACGTCACCGAGCGCGAGCAGCTGCTGGCCTCGGTCGCGCAGAGCCGGGCCAGCCTGGCGGCCGCGCTCGAGCTGACCCGCACCGCGACGTGGGAGTGGGACGTCGCCGCCGACCGGCTCACCTGGTCGGACCGGATGTTCGCGCTGATGGGCATCGACACCGACGTCGCGCCGTCGCTCGCCGACTTCCTGGCCGCGGTGCACCCCGAGGACCGCGCCTCGGATCACCAGCCTGAACGACAGCACCGTCGCCACCGGACTGTCGGAGGAGGCGCAGTACCGGGTCGTCCACGGCGACGGGTCGGTGCGCCACATCCGCGCCTGGACGGACGTACGCCGGGCACCCGACGGCTCCGTCAGCCACCTGTGGGGCACGGCGATGGACGTCACCGAGCAGGCGGAGTCGGCCGCCCGGCTGACCGCCAGCGAGGAGCACTTCCGGGTCGCCTTCGAGAACGCGCCGATCGGCATGACGATGATCAGCCTCGGCCCCGAGGACCATGGCCGGTACCTGCGCGCGAACGCCGCCTTCGAGTCGATGGTCGGCCGCACCAGCGACGAGCTGGTCGGGATGCCGATCGGCGAGCTGACCCACCCCGAGGACCGCGAGCGCGACGCCGGCAAGTTCGCCCGGCTGGCGCACGGCGAGAACCAGACGGTGGCGTTCGAGAAGCGCTACGTGCACAAGGACGACAGCGTCGTGCACGCCTGGATCACGAGCACCGTGGTGCACGGCGAGGACGGGCGAGCCGCTCTACCTCGTCACCCACGCGATGGACATCAGCGAGCGGCTGCGCGAGCAGGCCGAGCTCGAGCGGCTCGCGCTCACCGACACCCTGACCGGGCTGGCGAACCGGACGCTGCTCAACGACCGGCTCGACCAGGCACTGGCCCGGCTGCACCGCACCGGCGGCGTCGCGGCGATGCTGCTGCTCGACATCGACCGGTTCAAGACCGGTCAACGACTCGCTCGGCCACCAGGTCGGCGACGCGCTGCTCGTGGAGGTCGCGCACCGGGTCGAGGCCGTGAGCCGCGCGGACTCGACGGTGGCGCGGCTCGGCGGCGACGAGTTCGTCGTCCTGGTCGAGGGGCTGCCGTCGCGCCGACGACGGTGCACGCCGTCGCGGCCCGGCTGCTCGAGACGCTGCGCCGGCCGTACGACCTCGGTCCGAGCGCCGAGTCGCTGGTCGCCACGGTGAGCCTCGGCATCTCGGTCGCCCACGACGCGACCCGCAGCGCCGGCGACCTCTACCGCGAGGCCGACCTCGCGCTCTACCGGGCCAAGGACTCCGGCCGCGACCAGTACGCGCTGTTCGACGACGCGCTGCGCGCCCGGGCCGACCGCCGGCATGACCTCGGAGACGGCTGCTCCGCCGCGCGCTGGACGAGAACCTGCTGGTGCCCGTGTTCCAGCCGATCATCGACCTGGCCACCGGACAGGTCCGCGTCCGCCGAGGCGCTGGCGCGGATCCAGGACGGCGACCGCGCTGGTGCTGCCGGCCGACTTCATCGACGTCGCGGAGGAGACCGGCCTGATCGTCGAGGTCGACGCGCGGATGTTCGAGCAGGTCGCTCGCCGAGGGTGCCCGGCTGCTCGACGCCGGTGCGTCTCGCTCCGCCGGCTGACCACGAACGTGTCCGCCCGGTCGCTGGAGGACCCGCGGTTCGTCGAGCGGGTCGCCAAGGCCCTGACCTGGTACGGCGTACCCGGGTCGATGATCCGGGTCGAGCTCACCGAGCGCAGCCTGCTCGCGACCAGCCCGACGGTGCGCGAGTCGCTCGCCCGGATCCAGGAGCTCGGCGTGCGAGGTCGGCCTGGACGACTTCGGCACCGGCTACTCCGCGCTGGCCTACCTGCAGCAGCTTCTCGTTGCAGTTCCTCAAGATCGACCGGTCGTTCGTCAGCCGGCTGGGCAGCAGCACCCGGGACGACGCCGTCGTGAGCGGCGGTGATCGACCTGGCGCACGCGCACGAGCTGGTCGTCATCGGCGAGGGCGTCGAGACCGCAGGAGCAGCTCGCCGCGCTGCGCACGGATGGGCTGCGACCGGGCGCAGGGCTACCTGATGGGCCGGCCGATGCCGGCGTCCGCGCTCGACGACCTGCTGCGCGCCGACCCGCGCTGGTGACCCGGCGGTCAGCGCGCGGCGCGGGACGCCCGGGTGCGGCGCAGGTCGATGACCTGCGCCGCGGCCGGGTGCGCGTCGCCGACCACGTCGAAGGACATCCGGTCGCGCGGGGACGCCGAGCGACGTCAGCCGGCTCACCGTGGCCCGGGTCATGCCGGGCGACCCGCAGATGAGCACGTCGTGGTCGGCCCAGTCGCCGTGACCGCGCGACCACGTCGGGCAGCAGCCCCTGCTCGCCGTCGAAGGCCGGCTCGTCGGACACGACCGGGCACCACCGCCAGCCACGAGTTCATGCGCCGCCAGCTGCTGCAGCGCCGCCATGTCGTAGAGGTCGCGGACCGGCGGACGCCGAAGAGCAGCGTGACCCGGCGGCTGGTGTTCCACTTGGTCATCCCGTCGACGATCGCCTTGATCGGCGCCAGGCCGGTGCCGCCGGCCACGCACAGGATGTCGCGGCGGGACTGCTGGTCGACCCGCATCTCGCCGGCCGGCGCGCCGAGCCGCAGGACGTCGCCGACCTGCGCGCGCCACACCAGCGGGCCGCTGACCCAGCCGGCGCCGACCGCGCGGACGTGGAACTCCAGCAGGCCGTCCGGGCTGACGGCGCGGTCGCCATCGAGTAGGTCCGCCAGGACCGTGGCCGGTAGGGCGTCTCGATGCTGGCGAACTGGCCGGGCTCGTAGTCGTAGGCCCGGTCCGGGCGCACGACGATCACCGCGATGTCCTCGGCCCGCCGCTCGTGCGCGACGATCTCGCCCTTCCACCACGCGGGCTCCCGCGCGGCCGCCTCGCGCGCGCCGGTCTGCATCGCGTCGGCCACCAGCGCGTAGGCCTTGTTCCAGGCGTCCTCGAGCTCGGGCACCCAGACGTCCCGCGCGTGGTAGCGCAGGGCGCCGACCAGCGCACGGCCGAAGACGTCGTAGTGCTCGGGGCGTACGCCGTAGCGCGGTGGTCGCGGCCGAGCTGGTTGCAGCGTCGGGAGCAGCACGTCGGGGTCCGCCAGCGCCGCGGGCGACGCCGTGCAGCGCCCGGAAGAACCGGTCGCGCTGGACGTCCATCGCGGCCGGGAACAGCGCCGCGGATCGCGGGGGCCTCAGCGAACAGCGCCGCGTAGAAGTGGCTGATCACGATGTCCGCCCGGTCGCTGAGCAGGCGCCAGGCTCTCGTCGATCAGGCCGATCTCGTCGTCGTCCAGCAGCGGGGGCGTGGCGCCGGTCGGTGTCCTGATCGCGCTGCCCCATATCGGCCAGGTTATCGGGACCGCCCGATCCGTCCCACTCTCGGGCGTGTCACGCGGTCGGACCTCGATCCGGCGGCGCCGACGTGCCGATGATCGGACCATGAGAGCGCGTACGGCGGCCACCGCCGCCCTGGCCCTGGCCCTGGTCGCCGGAGCCGGCGGAGCGGCCTCCGGGGGCACCCGGCACCTCCCTGGCACCGCCTGCCCCGTCTTCCCCGCGGACAACTACTGGCACGCGGACGTGCAGCGGCCTGCGCGGTCCACCCGCGCAGCGCGCCGTGGCTCTCGCACATGTCGCCGGGCAGCCGGCTGCACCCGGACTTCGGCCCGTCGTACGGCGAGCAGCCGGTGCCGTACGGCATCCCGATCACGATCGTCGGCGGCGACCACGCGAAGGTCGGACGTGGCCTTCGACTACGCCGACGAGAGCGACGACGTCGGCTACCCGCTCGGCAGCGACACCAAGATCGAGGGCGGCCGGTCCGCCGACGGCGACCGGCACGCGATCGTCGTCGACCGCAGCACCTGCCGGCTCTACGAGACCTGGGCGACCCACCAGCGCTCCGACGGCCGGTGGCGCGCCGGCTCGGGCGCGACCTGGCGGCTGACGAGCAACGCGCTGCGGCCCGCAGGGCTGGACGTCGGCCGACGCGGCCGGGCTGCCGATCCTGCCCGGCCTGCTGCGCTACCCGGAGGTGCGCGCCGGCCGGGTCGACCACGCGATCCGGTTCACGACGAACGTGACCGACCGCAGCCACGTGTGGCCGGCCCGGCACGACGCCGGATCGGTGAGCGACCCGGCGTACCCGCCGATGGGTGCGCGGTTCCGGCTCAAGGCGTCGTTCCCGGTCACCGGGCTACCGCGCGGACACCCGCACCGTGCTGCGCGCCATGAAGCGCTACGGCCTGGTGCTCGCCGACAACGGCTCGCCGTGGTACTTCCAGGGCACCGCGGACGAGCGCTGGCCGAGCGGCCTGCTCGACCAGCTGAAGTCGATCCCGGCCTCGGCGTTCGAGGCCGTCGACACCGCACCGCTGCGGGTCCGCGCCGGGCAGCGCCAAGGCCCGCTGAAGGTCGTACGCGCGGGCGCAGCAGCCCGCGGCCCTTGCCGATCTGGGCGTGCGCCGGTCAGGTGCCGGCGGCGGCGCGGCGTACGGCGTCGACGCTGGCCGTGACGTCGGCCTCGTCGGTCGACCAGTTGCTGACCGAGACCCGCAGCACCGCCCGGTCGCGCCAGCGTGAGCCGGACATCCAGGCGGTCCCGTCGGCGAGCAGCCGCTCGGTGACCGCCCGGGTCCGGTCGTCGTCGCCGAACGCCACCGACACCTGGGTGTAGACGACGTCGTTGAGGATCTCGGCGCCCGGGATCGCGGCGATCCCCTCGGCGATCGCCGGCGCGTTCTCGGTGAGCCCGTCGACCAGGTCGACCACCCCGGAGCGGCCGAGCGAGCGCAGCGCGGCCCACACCGGGATGCCGCGGGCCCGCCGCGACATCTCGGGAACCTTGTCCAGCGGGTCGCCCGTGCTCCGCCGGGTTGATCAGGTAGCTGGCCTGGATCCCGAACGCGGCGCGCAGCACGGCCGGGTCGCGCACCACGGCGACGCCGCAGTCGTACGGCGTGTTCAGCGTCTTGTGCGCGTCGGTGGCCCACGAGTCGGCCGCCTTCGACGCCGGCGGTCAGGTGCCGCAGCTCGCGGCGACGCCGCCGCCCAGAGCCCGAAGGCGCCGTCGACGTGCACCCACGCACCGCGCTCGTGGGCGAGGTCGATGCACTCGGCGAACGGGTCGAACGCGCCCGAGTGCAGGTTGCCGGCCTGCAGCGCGACGATCACCGGCCCGTCGACCTCGGCGAGCGCGGCCTGCAGCGCCTCCGGCCGGATGCGGCCCTGCTCGTCGGCGGCGACCGGCGTCGGCGCACCGAGCCCGAGGTAGCGCAGGGAGACGTCGACGCTGGTGTGCCGGTCCGCGCCGACCAGCACGGTGACCCGCGGCGCGCCGGTCAGGCCGAGCGTGTCCAGGTCCCAGCCGGCCCGGGTGAGGACGTCCTGCCGGCCGGCCGCGAGACCGGTGAAGTTGGCCATCGTGCCGCCGGTCACGAACCCGACGTCGGACGTCGGCGGCAGCCCGAGCAGGTCGAGCAGCCAGCTGGCCGCGACCTCCTCGGTGGCGGCCGAGCCGGGCGTGACGAAGCGCATGCCGGTGTTCTGGTCCCAGGCGCTGACCAGCCAGTCGGCGCCCAGCGCGGCGGGCAGGGTGCCGCCCATCACCCAGCCGAAGAACCGGCCGGACGCGATCGCCATCAGCGCGGGCTCGACATGGCGGGCGAGCAGGTCGATGACGTCGGCCGGGTCGGTGGGGCCCTCGGGCAGCTCGCCGCCGAGCGCGGCCACCACCTGGTCAGCGGTGGCCTGCGGCGGCACCGGGCGGCCGGGGACTTCGGCCAGCCACTCCCGGGCATGCGTCGCCGCTCGGTCCAGGGCCTTGTCGTAGAGGTCGGGTCGCGCGCTCATCCGTTCACTGTGCACCAGATGAGCGCGCCACGTCAGACCCCGAAGTCGTGCCGCAACGGGTACCCGGACATACCGTCCTTGGCGGTGCGGGTGGCGAGCACCTGGTGCAGCTGGATCCCGTTGCGCTCGAAGGCAAGCCGGGAGCCGGCCATGTAGAGGCCCCACACCTTGGCGATCGGCAGGTTCGCGTCCGCGACGCACTCGTCCCAGTGCTCGACCAGGTTCGCGCACCAGGCCTGCAGAGTCCTGGCGTAGTGCACCCGCAGGTTCTCCTGGTGCTGCACCTCGAGTCCGGAGTCCTCCATCGCCTCCACGATGTGGCCGGAGCCGGTGAGCTCGCCGTCCGGGAACACGTACCGGCCGATGAAGCCGCGCTGCGGCAGGCCGGGGTGCTTGTTGTCCGGCCGGGTGATGCCGTGGTTGAGCAGCCGGCCACCGGGACGCAGCCGCGAGCGCAGGAACCGGAAGTACGCCGGGTAGTTCTTCACGCCGATGTGCTCGATCAGCCCGATCGAGCTCACGGCGTCGAACTCCCGCTCCCGCACGTCGCGGTAGTCGCTGTGACGGACCTCGGCCAGGTGGTCGAGGCCGTCTTCCTTGATGGCCCGCTGTGCCCAGGCCGCCTGCTCGCCCGACAGCGTCACGCCGAGCACCTGCACGCCGTAGTTCGCGGCAGCGTGGCGGACCATGCCGCCCCAGCCGCAGCCGACGTCGAGCAGGCGCATCCCCGGCTGCAGCCCGAGCTTGCGGGCGACGAGGTCGAACTTGTGCTCCTGCGCCTGCTCGAGAGACGCGTCCTCGCCCGGGTAGCAGGCACAGGTGTAGGTCATCGACGGGCCGAGGACGTGCTCGTAGAACGTGTTGGAGACGTCGTAGTGATGGCTGATCGACTCGGCGTCCCGCGTCCGGGAGTGCCGCAGCCCCCGACGCTGCCAGGGGACGATCTCCTGCTCGGGCACCGGCGGCGGCACGAAGGTCCGGACGCCGAGCGTGCGCGCCCAGGCCAGTGCCTCCGACATCGGCGGACGCTGCGGCTGCAGGTCGTCGTCGACGAGCCGCAGGAGCTCGTACGGGTCACCGGGATGGACGCCCTCGACCTCGAGATCGCCCTTGAGGTAGGCGCGCGCGAGTCCGAGCGAGCCGGGTGCGGTGGCGAGGTAGGACACGCCACGCGGGTTGGTGATGCGGATGCCGAGGGTGGCCCGGGGATCGCCGGCGGTGCTCCCGTCGTACGCCGAGAAGCGCACTGGCGCATCGGCTCCGAACAGGCCCTCGAACATGTCTCCGAGGGTCACCGCACCAGCGCGGGTCCGGGCGCCAGTGTCGAGCTTGAAGGTCATCGTCGTTGCACCGCTTTCTCGTACAGGTCGTGCAGTCGACCCTGCGGGTCGTACCGCTTCTTCGCAGCGTGGTATTCCTCGCCGCCGTACAGCGCCCAGAACTCCTCCTCGGCGTAGTAGGCGTCGGAGTAGAGCGACTTGTGGCCGCCGTGCTCGGTGACGACCTGCCTCGATCCGGCGGTTCACGTCTCCGTCGGCACGGCCGTCCTCGATGGCTACCGTCGACCAGAAGCCGACGTTGACGTACGTCTCACCCTTGCGCAGCGGGTAGAGCGGCCAGGGTGTGCCGTCCTGCTGGCTGCGCAGCCGCAGCGGGCACAGCCAGATCGGCTCGATCGGCACCTCGCGCAGGAACCACCGCAGGAAGTCGGCGGTGCGCTCCAGCGGGATCTCGACGTCCTGCACCACCCGCTCCCGCGGCGGCAGCCCCTTGCGCGCCTCGAGCCGGGCCGCGATGCGGTAGCGGTTCTCCAGCCGGATCAGCTTCCAGTAGACGTCGCTGCGCAGCCACCGCTTGGGCCACAGCCGGCGGATCCGCGGGTTCTGCGCGCCGAAGGCTCGCGAGCACCAGAACCAGTCGGTGTCCCAGCGCCACAGGTAGTCGCGGACCGTGAGGTAGTCGAGGCTGCGCTGCTGGATCGAGCGGTAGTAGATCTTGTTGCCGGTGTAGTCGGACGTGTAGGGCGCCGTGTCGGCCCACGAGGCCAGCGTGAGGTAGGCCTCGTCGGCGGTGAACACGGTCCCGTCGAGGAAGTCGACCGGCTCGCCGTCGTAGCTGCGTTGCTGCACCACGGTGTCGATCGCAGCGGTGAGCTCGTCGAGGTCGGTGAACCGCACGTGCCGCAGGCGCACGTACGGGTGCACCGGCTCGAGGTCGATGAGCACCCGCAGCGCGTAGCCCAGGGTCCCGTAGGAGTTCGGGAAGGTCCGGAACAGGTCGGCGTCCGGGCCGTCGGGGGTCGCCACCACGACCTGGCCCTCGCCGGTCAGCACCTCGATCTCGCGCACCGCCTCATGCGGCAGGCCGTTGCGGAACGACGACGACTCGATGCCCAGGCCGGTGACGGCGCCGCCCAGGGTGATGGTCTTCAGCTGCGGCACGACCGACGGCATCAGCCCGTGCGCGAGGGTGGCGTCGACGAGGTGCTCGTACGTCGTCATCGCCTGGACGTCGGCGGTGCGGGCCACCGGGTCGACCGACAGCACGGTGTCCAGGCCGGACACGTCGAGCCCCGGCGTCGACGACCGGTCCCGGGGGCGGAAGAGGTTCGACGTCCGCTTGGCCAGGCGCACGGGAGCCCCGGCAGGGATGGCGTCGTACTGCGCGACCAGCCGGCGGCGGGCCTCCTCGTGCGCGCCCATGCAATGGATCTTAATGACGTGTTCGTGAAGTTCACCAGGGAAGGTCGACTTGCCCGCGTTCGTCTCGCGACGCGGTCACCTCCGGCTGCTGGCGCAGGCGATGCAGCGGGTCGCAGCCGGTCGCGCGGCAAGCCGCTCGGGTGCGATCTGCTGGCCGCAGGACTCGCACTGCCCATAGGTACCGGTATCGACCCGGCCGAGAGCCTCGTCCAGGACGCCGAGCTGGTCGCGCGTCTCGCCGAGCAGGGCGATGGCCTGGGCCCGCTCGAACGCGATCGTCGCGCCCTCCGGGTCGTGCTCGTCGTCGGTGGCACCGACCTCCGCCGCCTCCATGATGACGGCGATGTCCCGCTGCAGGGCGGCGATGCGGGCGGCGGCCGCGGCCCGCTCGGCGGTGAGCCGCTCCCGCGCTTCGTCCAGGGCGGCCGCGCGGGCAGCGTCCACGACTACTGGAGGTAGCCCTCGACCTCGGGCACCGGTCGTGGCTTGGCGTCGTCCGGGTTGGCGCCGACGTCGCGGCGGGCGTCCCGCTGGCGCAGCAGGTCCCAGCACTGGTCCAGCGACTCCTCGACGTGGCGGAGCGCGGCGCGGTCGTCGTCGGACCCGCCCGCGGCCAGCGCGGCGCGCAGCTGGTGCTCGCGCTCGACGAGCTCGGTGATCTGGTGGTGGATGGTCGCGTCGGTCATGCCCCCATCGTTGCCGCTGCCGCCCGCACCGTCGAGGGTCGCGGGTGGGGCCGGCCCTCAGGAGCGGCGGCGGGGGCTCCGGCCGCGCTCGGGCTCGAGCCGGTGACCGCTGACGGCACGGTGGGTCGCCTCGAGCGCAGCCTTGGTCCGGGCGGTGGTCTTCTGAGCCACCCCGACGAACATGAAGTCGACGAGGGTGAGCTGCGCCATCCGGCTCGCCATCGCCCCGCTGCGGAACGTCGTCTCGCGCACGGCCGTCGTGAGCACGTGGTCGGCGACCTCGACGATGGGTGACCGGGGGAAGTTCGTCACCGCGACCGTGGTCGCTCCGCTGCTGCCGGGCCTCCTCGAGGGCGTCGATGGTGTCGGAGGTGACGCCGGTGTGCGAGATGCCGATCGCCACGTCACCCGGCTGCAGCAGGGCCGCGCTGGTCAGGGCGACGTGCGTGTCGGACCAGGCGAAGGCGACCTGGCCGATCCGGTGCAGCTTCTGCTGGAAGTCCATCGCCACGAAGGCACTGGCCCCCACGCCGTACACGTCGATGCGGTCCGCCGCCACGAGCGCGTCGACCACGGCCTCCAGCGACGTCGAGGTCGAGCTGCGCCGCGGTCTCCTCGACCGCCCGCGCGTCGGCGAAGGCGATCTTCTCGACGATGGCCGCGAGGTCGTCGCCCGGGCCGATGTCGCTGCCGACCTCGCGCGCGCCGTTGTCGGCGCGGCCGGACTCGGTCGCCAGGGTGAGGCGGAGCTGCGGGTAGCCGGACAGGCCGAGGGTCCGGCAGAACCGGATGACCGTGGTCTCCGAGGTGCCGCACCGGTGCGCCAGCTCGGAGATCGTGCTGGCAGCGACACCTCGCGGGTCGTCGAGGACCTCGGTCGCCACCCGCTGCTCGGAACGGGACAGGGACGGCAGGATCGACCGCAGCCGCACAGCGAGCGAGGTGGTGGACGGGTCGACGGGAGCCGAGCTCATGGCATCAACACTCCCGACTTCGGCCATGCACGGAAATTACCAGCGCAGGCGGCGTAACAAGGCCGGACTCACATCCGGGCCGATTGCCACCGCTCAGGACTTGGCTGCCGACCAGCCCGCAGGCTGAACCGCATCGGCGTCCCGCGGACGGGAGTCGTCGAACACGGTGTGTCCCTGCGACGTCACGCGGATGCCGTCGACGTAGACACCGCGGCCTTGGTACAGCGTGTCGGACGTGTACCGCCATCGCAGCTGCCACGTCGCCGGTGAGCCCGTCCAGGTCCACTGACGCCTTGCCCCACTTCTTGCCGGACCAGCCGGACCAGCGCGTGAGCTCCTGCCAGGTGCTGCCGCCGTCAGACGACGACTCGAGCACGACGACGTCGGTCTTCTCGGTGTCGTACCAGAGGTCGAAGTTCAGCCGGGACGGCGCAGCACCCAGCTTGACCGGCACCGTCAGCGTGGCGGTGCGCGCATCACCGATGCCGGAGAACCAGGCCGTCGGCCCGTGCTGCGGCTTGACCGGGATGGCCATGGCCATGTCGCGGGCGACTGCTCGCCGGGCGACGTTGTTGCTGCCCCAGTTGCGGCTCGGGTGCACCCGGTTGGTGAGCAGGATGACGAACGAGCGCGACTCCCGGTCGATCACGATCGAGGTGCCGGTGTAGCCGGTGTGGCCCGCGGTCGTCGGCGACGACAGGGCATCCATGTAGAACATCTGGTTGAGCTCGAAGCCGAGCCCGTGCGAGTTGGCCGGGAACTCCTCGTTCTCGTTGTGCAGCAACGCGTCGACCGACTTCGGGCTTGAGGATCCGAGCCTTGCCGTACGAGCCGCCGTTCACGATGGTCTGGGCCAGGATCGCCAGGTCGTCGGCGGTGGAGAAGACGCCGGCGTGCCCGGCGACGCCGTTCAGCGACCAGGCGTTCTCGTCGTGCACGCTGCCGTGGACCATGCCGCGCGCGGGCGTCGTCTGGTACTCCGTGGCGGCGATCCGGCCGAGCTTCGGACGCCGGTGGGTTGTACCCGGTGTCGACGCATCTGCAGCGGGCCGGTGATGTCGTCGTGGACGACCTTGTCGAGGGACTTCCCGGTGACCAGCTCCACCAGCTTCCCGGCGGTGATCAGGTTCAGGTCGGAGTAGAGGTAGGTGCTGCCCGGCGGGTTGGACAGCTTGGCGTCGTACACCGCCTGGATGCGCGCCTCGGGGGTCGGCTGGCTGCTGTACAGCGGCAGCCACGACGGGAAGCCCGAGGTGTGGGTCAGCAGCTGGCGGACCGTCACGGCGTCCTTGCCGTTGGCGGCGAACGCCGGGATGTAGGAGGCGACGGTGCGGTCGAGGTCGATGCGGCCCGCCTCGACCTGCTGGACCAGCGCGATCGAGGTGAACAGCTTCGACACCGAGGCGAGGTCGAAGATGGTGTCCTTGCGCATCGGGATCCACTGGTCCCGGGGCAGCTCGGTGCCGCTGCCGTCGGCGTAGCGCAGGGCGTATCCCGCCGCTGCGCGCTGCACGACGTAGCCGTTGTGACCGGCCAGCACCACGCCGCCGGCGTACATCGGGTACGTCGGCGACGGGGCCAGGTACGCCGTGAGGTCGGTCGCCATCTGCGCGATCGGCCCGGGGACGAGCCCGGCCTGCTTCGGCGTTCCGTCGCGGAGCACCTTCGACGGGTGCTCAGCGGACGGGCGCTCGACGGCCGTCGACCCAGCCGCGGACGTGAGCGTCACCGTGCCCACGACGAGTGCCGCCACGGCGAGCACGGCAGTGCGCCGTGGTGCGCTGGTCCTCACGCCGGCTTCCCGCGGGTACAGCAGGTACTTGCGTCGGTCGCGGTCGAAGGCGGCGAGCTCGTCCTTCCAGCCGGCGACGACCTCGTCGGTGGACGCGCCCGCGTCGACCATCGTGCGGAACCGGGTCGACCCGGTGAGCTTGTCGATCCAGTTGTCGGACCGCCAGGCGAAGGCGGAGCCGTAGATGCTCCTTGGCCGCCACGATCATCGCGGTGCCCGTGCGGACCGCGTCGAAGATCGACGGGTCGGTCACGTGCACCTGGACGCCGCCGCAGGCGACGTTGACGTGCTTGTTGAACGTCGGGGTGAAGTACGCCTCCCGGATCATCGCGCCGGGCAGCGACTGCTCCCGCAGCGCCTCCGCCCAGCGGTCGTCGATGTACGGAGCGCCGATCAGCTCGAAGGGACGGGTGGTGCCGCGACCCTCGGACAGGTTGGTCCCCTCGAACATGCAGGTGCCCGGGTAGACGAGCGCGGTGTCCGGGGTCGGCATGTTCGCCGACGGCATGACCCACGGCAGACCGGTGTCGGCGTAGGTCTGGCTGCGGTCCCAGCCCTTCATCTTCACGACGTCGACCTGCAGCGGCTGGTCGGTCACGTCCGGCAGGAGCTCGGCCGCGAAGTACAGCGCCAGCTCGCCGACGGTCATGGCGTGCTGCTGGCAGATCTCGCGCCGTCCGACGAACGTCGCGAAGGCGACGTCGAGGACCGGACCGCGCGCAACCCGGCCGGTGGTCGGGTTCGGCCGGTCCAGGACGACGAAGCGCTTGCCCGGTCTCGGCCGCGGCGATCATGCAGTCGTACATCGTCCAGATGTAGGTGTAGAACCGCGCGCCGGCGTCCTGGATGTCGAAGACCATCGTGTCGACGCCGGAGCGCTGGACGATGTCGGCCAGCGCGGCGCCCGACTTCAGGTACGTGTCCCACACCGTCAGCCCGGTGCGCTCGTCGACGTAGGTGCCCTCACCGCCGCCCGCCTGCGCGGTGCCGCGGAAGCCGTGCTCCGGACCGAAGACGGCGACCAGGTCGACGTCGCTGGACGCCGCCATGACGTCGACCTCGTGGGTCAGGTCGGGCAGCACGCCGGTCGGGTTGGTGACGATGCCGACCTTCTGCCCGCGCAGCACCGCGTAGTCGCTGGCGATCAGCTCCTGCGCACCGGTCCGCACGACCTTGCCCTTGCCGGGAGGCGTGAGGCGGCGCGGCGGCGGCAGCAGAGCTGCCCAGCACCGGACCGGCAGCTGCGCCGAGCGCTGTCGCTCCGAGGGCGCCGAGAAGAGCCCTCCGTCCGATGCCCGAGCCCTGCGCGCCGTTGGTCGATTCGTTCACGGAATCCTCCGGGGTTGTCATGAGGTCGAGGCCAGACCGTGGCCGAACGGGTAGAGCACCGTGCCGGGGTCACCCGCCACCGGGATGTCGACCGGCAGCTTTCCGGCCGGCTGCACCTCGCCGAACAGCACGCGTGCGAGGGACTCCATCGAGATCGCCGTCGTCGAGTACGTCGCGAGGTAGGTGGGCGCCTCGGTGACGTACGCGATGTCGTACGGGTCACGCACCGCGACGACGACCACCGGCTTGCCGGTGGCGACCAGCTGCTTCACCAGCTTCTGCTGGCCGGCGCTGGTCCACGCCTTGTTGGTGGTCACGACGACCCGGTCGCTCTGCTGTGCCTTCGCCACCGCGTTCGCGATGGTCGCGTCGCTCGGCGCGGTCCCGGTGTCGTACGCCGTCGTGGTCGCACCGCGCGCACCGATCCGGCCGGCCAGGCGCAGTGCTGACGCTGGCTCCCGTGACGAGCACGTTGCCGGCCGCCGCGGGCAGCGGCAGCGCGTCGGCGTCGTCCTTCACCAGGGTGACGGTGGAGTCGGTGATCTCCTGGGCCCGCGCCTGGTGCGCGGCGGTGCCGACCCGGGAGCCCACCTTCTTCTCGTCGACCATGACGTTCTTGGGCTCGAACAGGCCGCGCTTCATCTTCAGCTTCAGCACCCGGGTGACCGACTGGTCGATGCGCTTCTCGGTGAGCTCACCGGAGCGGACGGCGCCGAGCACCGCGTTGTAGGCGATGTCGAGCTTGCCCGGTGCGGGCATCAGCAGCTGGTCGACGCCCGCCTTCAGCGCCAGGACCGGGATGCGGTCGTCGCCGAAGCCGTCGCGCACGCCCTGCATGGTGAGCGCGTCGGTGATGACCACGCCGTCGTAGCCCAGCTCGCCGCGCAGGACGTCGGTGATGATCGGCTTGGACAGCGTCGCCGGCGTGCCGGACGGGTCGAGCGACGGCACCACGATGTGCGCGGTCATGATCGAGTCGATGCCGCGCTTGATCGCTGCGCGGAACGGCGGGGCGTCGATGCTGTTCCACTCCGCGCGGGTGTGGTTGATGATCGGCACGCCGTAGTGGCTGTCGGTCGCGGTGTCGCCGTGGCCCGGGAAGTGCTTGGCCGTGGCGGAGACGTTCGCGCCCTGGTAGCCCGCGACGCTGGCCGACACGAGCGAGGACACCAGCGACGGGTCGGACCCGAAGGACCGCACGCCGATGACCGGGTTCTGCGCGTTGACGTTGACGTCGGCGTCCGGCGCGAAGTTCTGGTTGATGCCGATCGCCCGCAGCTCCTTGCCGCTGATCTGCGCGGCGTCGTACGTGTCGGTCTCGCTGCGGCCGGCGCCGAGCGCCATGTTGCCCGGCAGCTGGGTGGCCGGCGGGCCGACGCGGGTGACGACGCCGTGCTCCTGGTCGGTGGCGATCATCAGCGGGATGCGCGCACCCGACTTGGTCGCGACGCGCTGCAGGCCGTTGGACAGCCCGGCGATCTGCGGCGGGTTGGCCACGTTGTTGGACCAGGCGAAGTAGATGATGCCGCCGAGGTGGTACTTCTCGATCAGCTCCTTGCCGTTGTCGACGCCGAGCTCCTTCTGGTTGCTCGCGACGTCGGCGGCGTTGGTCGTGTCGGCCGTCTGCCCGTAGGCGTAGGTGACGAAGAGCTGCCCGACCTTCTCCTCGAGCGTCATCGTCTTGAGCAGGTGCTTGATCCGGGGGTCGACCGGGCCTGGTCCGGGGCCGGCGGCTGCGGCCGGTGCGCCGAGGGACGTGACGGCGACCGCGCAGGCCAGCAGCAGCAGGAGCAGCGGTCGGAGTCGGGTGCGGATCTCGGGCACGGTGCCTCCTGGACGTGGGTCGCGCGGCGGATGTGGCGCGCGGTTCAGCAGCGAGGTTTGCGGGTGTCGACGGCGCGAGGCTGGTTTCGAAATCCAGCAACGGAAAGCGCGACGCGGTACGGAACTTAACTACCTCAGGCGCCTGCGGTCAACGGTCAAATCGCCAAGCAAGCGGAGAAATCCCACCTCGCCGAGCGTCCCGCTAGGATTGTTTGTAGTTCATACGAACCACGGATCCAGCGACGGGTGGCTCCCTGGCAGCCCGGCAGACGGCAATGCTCGCAGCGACGAAGGGCAACGCAGATGGGCGACGTTTCTGCCGAAGCGATGACAGCTTCGCGCGCTACCGGCTTCGCAGCCGCTGCCCCGCGGATCCCGCAACCCGGCCGCACCCGTGGGTCGGCGCGCCAGTCGGCGATGCTGTCCTCCTCCCGAGCCGGCGAGGTCAACCGTGCTCGGGTGCTGAAGACCCTGTACGCCAACGGCCCGCTCGCCCGGCCGAGCTCGCGCGGCTGACCGGCTCCACCCGGGCGACGATCGGCCAGATCGTCCAGCCGTTCCTCGATGAAGGGCTGCTCGAGGAGCAGGCTCCGCTGGCCAGCGGGGCACGTGGCGGCAAGCGGGCGAGACCGGTCTGGTTCTCCAGCGCCGGATGGCCGGTCGGCGCAGTTCTCATGCTTCCGGACGGAGCGCAGGCTGCCGTGGTCACGGCGGGCGGGGAGGTCACGTCCCGGGCCGCCATCCGAGTTCGCCCGACCAAGAAGAAGCACGACCTGATCGCCGGTCAGCTGACCGACCTGTTGCGCGAGGTCACGGCAGACGCCGCATCGCCGCTGCGCGGCATCGGCATCGCCGTCGCCGGGATGGTCGACACGCAGACCGGCGAGATCGTGCGGTCGGACCACGCGCCGGGGTTCAACGGCCTCGCGGTAGGCCCGCTGATTGCCGAGAGTCTCGGCGTGCCGACCTTCGTCGACCTGCAACCTCGCGCCCAGGCGCTCGGAGACATGCTGTTCGGTGCCGGCCGGGGCGAGTCGTCGTACTGCTCGCTCTACGTCGGCGAAGGCATCGGCGCCGGGTTCATCTTCGACGGCGCCCTGCACCGCGGAGCTCGGGGCGCCGGCGGCGAGGTCGGCCACATGATCATCGACCGGGACGGCCCGCTCTGCGAGTGCGGGCTCACCGGGTGCTGGGAGGCCTTGGCCGCAACCCGGTGGCTTCGCGAGGAGGCCGCGGTGCGCGGCCTGCCACAGCCGAAGACCATCGGAGCAGCACGCCTGTCGGCTCTTGCGCCAGAGAACCCGGCCGCCGCGGCACTGCTCGAGGACTACGCGGCGAACATCGCCGTCGGGATCGCGAACCTGCAACAGATTCTCGGCATCGGGCTGTTCATCGTGCACGGTGAACCAGTCGGCGGTGGCGAAGCACTGCGATCCTCGATCGAGGACCACGTTCGCCGCCAGGCCTTCGCCCACCCGGGCGGGGAGACGCGCGTCGTTTTCGCGGACCCCGACGACTACGCGACCCTGCGCGGCGCCGCGAGCATCGTGCTCTCCCGGTCGCTCGACGTGGCCTTCTGACCGCCCTCACTGGTCGACAACGATCCGCAGCCGGCCCCGCCGGAGACTCTTGACCCGTCGCACGTTCGCATGTAAGCCTTACAAACATCCGAAACCACATTCCGGGCCGTGGTCGACGGTCACCTCAGCCAAGAGCGCCCCCGCCCGACGTCGTCAGGACGTCAGCCGGGCGTGCGTCTCGCGGGTGGCCAGTGCCGGGTCGAGCGCGCCGAGTGCCAGCCAGGCGGCCCCGCCCACCCCGGTCCGGGCCGGCAGGACAGCGCCGGCGAACCGGGCCGCGAGCAGCGCTCGCAGCTCGACCCCCACCGGGGACGCGTCGCCGGCCAGGCTTCCCGCGAGGACGATCGGCGTGCTCTCCGCCGGGTCTCGGATCAGCCCGAGAGTCGCCAGCAGAGCCGCGGCGGCGCGTTCGACGATGGACTGCGCCTGCGGGTCGCCCAGCCGGTAGGCGGCGGTGACCAGCGGGGCCAGTGCCGACAGCCGGACACCGGGGCGCGAGTTCACCGCCTGGATCACCCGGTCGGTCCCCGGCCGGCCCGCCGGCAGCTCGCCCACCGTTCCGTCGGCGTCCAGCTCGCGGAGCACCGAGGCGACCAGCGGACCGGGGGACTCCCCCGCATCGAGCGTCCGCAGGGTGGCGCGGACGGCTTCGCGTCCGAGCCAGAACCCCGAGCCGTCGTCACCGAGCAGCCAGCCGTGACCGTCCGCGGTCCGCGTCAGCCGGTTCCCGGTCAACGACCCCGCCGCGGCGCCGGTGCCGGCGACCAGCACCGCTCCGTCGGGTGCCGGAGTGCCGCCCGCGAAGGCCACCTCGAGGTCGGGGATGTAGCCCGGGTCGCAGGTCAGTCCGGCCCCGGCCCAGACCCGGCCGAAGTGCGTCCCCACTGTCGGCGTGCGCAGCGCCGAGCCACCCGCGACGCCGATCACCGACGCCCGCACCAGAGTCGGGTCAACACCCGCCAAAGCGGCGCGCAGTGCATCGCCGAAAGCGGCTGCAGCTCCCGCCGAATCGGTCGTCGGGTTGCCGCCGCCGGTGATGCCGCGGCCGTGCTCGCGACCGTCCGGACCGACCACAACGATGCGCGTCGACGTGCCGCCGAGATCGCCGCCGAGGGCCAAGAAATCCGAGAGCACAACTACTCCGATTTGGTGAGATGTCGGTTAGTGTCGCACCGGTTCGCCCCGGCCGACGTCCGCCCGAAAGTGCGACGCCGCGCATCGCGAGGTCCACGCACAGGAGGCCACGACTCCGATGGTTGAGACGTACAGTACGGCCGGAAACGGCGAGCCCACCGCGACCCCCGGCGGTGTCAGCGCACAGGCATACCTTGACGCGCTCGCGCCGATCATGGCCACCGTCAGCGAGCAGGCAGACGGGCCCGTGCAGATCGCGGCCGACCTCATCGTGGCGTCGCTGCGGGACGGCGGCGTGGTCCAGGCGTTCGGGTCCGGGCACTCCGAGGCACTGGCGATGGAGATCGCCGGTCGCGCGGGCGGGCTGGTCCCGACCAACCGGATCGCGTTGCGCGACGTGGTCATCATCGGCGGCGACTCGCCCGAGGTGCTCGCCAGCAAGCACCTCGAACGTGACCCGTCGATCGCGCACCGGCTCTACGACCTCGCCAACGTGTCGGCCTCCGACATCTTCGTGATCGCGTCGAACTCCGGCGTGAACGGGTCGATCGTCGAGCTGGCCCAGGTGGTGAAGGAGCACGGGCACCGGCTGATCGCCATCACGTCGTTCACCCAGACCGCGGGTGTCGACTCCCGGCACCCGTCGGGCAAGAAGCTCATCGACTTCGCCGACGTCGCTCTCGACAACGGCGCGCCCTACGGCGATTCCGTGCTGCCACTGCCCGGCGGCGGCACGCGTCTGCGCTGTCTCGTCGATCACCGGCGCCCTGGTCGCGCAGCTGATCGGCGCCGAAGTCGTCCGGCGGCTGACCGAGGCGGGCGAGACGCCTCCGGTCTACCTGTCGGCCAACGTCCCCGGCGGGGACGAGCACAACAACAACCTCGAAGCCCGCTACGCCGGCCGGATCCGTCGAACGGCCTGACTCTCCCCCAGCACACCGAACCGGAAGGCACACACCATGACCACCGAGAAGAAGGCAATCGACCGCCGCAGCTTCATGAAGGGCGCGCTGGCGTCGGTTGCGGTCATTCCGTTCAGCGGCGCACTTGCCGCGTGCGCGGGAAGCAGCTAGCGACGACGCCGCTGACAAGGCTGAAGGCGGCAAGGTCGACAAGGAGACCAACCCGTTCGGCATGGCGGACAAGTCGGCGGTCGACGCGGTCATCTTCGATGGTGGCTACGGCACCGACTACGTCGCGTTCGCCGCCTCCCTGATGGAGAAGAACCACGCCGGGTCGACGGTGAAGGTCTCGCCGACGACCAAGATCGCCACGGAGCTGCAGCCGCGCTTCGTCGGTGGGACCCCGCCCGACCTGATCGACAACTCCGGTGCGGACGCGATCGGGTTCAGCACGATCCTCGAGCAGATCGAAGACCTGTCCGACGTCCTCGACGCGAAGAACCTCGAGGGCCTCACGATCCGGGACACCCTGTTCGGTGGCGTCGAGGAGCCGGGCACGTACGACGGCAAGCTCGCTGCTCTCAACTACGTGCTCACGGTCTACGCGGTCTGGTACTCCGCGAGCCTGTTCGAGGAGAACGGCTGGACCCCGCCGAAGACGTGGGACGAGGCGATGGACCTGGGCGCCAAGGCCAAGGCGAAGGACAAGTACCTGTTCCTGTGGGGCAAGGAAGCGGCGACCTACTACCAGACCCTGGCGATCGGGTCGGCGATCAAGGAGGGCGGCGACGAGGTCCGGCTCGCGCTGGAGAACCTGGAAGCGGACTGCTGGTCGAAGCCGGCAGTCCAGGACGTCTTCAACGGCCTGGGCGCGATCGTCAAGGCCGGCTACATGAAGCCCGGCGGAGCGGGCACCCAGTTCACCGCTGCCCAGGCCCAGTGGAGCAACAACCAGGACGCCCTGCTGTACCCGTCGGGCTCCTGGATCGAGAACGAGATGAAGGACACGACCAAGCCCGACTTCAAGATGACCGGCTTCCCCGAGATGACGGTGACGGCGGACTCGTCGATGCCGTACGACGCGCTGCACAGCGCGTCCGGTGAGCCGTTCGTGATCCCGTCGCAGGGCAAGAACGTGGCCGGTGGCAAGGAGCTGCTCCGGACGATGCTCTCCAAGGAGGCCGCCACGAACTTCGCCAAGACCAAGCTCGCGCCGACCATCGTCAAGGACACCGTGCCGGCTGATGGTTTCGGCTCGACCGCCCTGGTCTCGCAGAACGACCTGCTCAGCGCCGCCGGGACCGACGTCTTCACCTGGAAGTTCGTCGACCTGTACGGCATGAACACCGACCAGCTCGTGATCTGGAACAGCTTCCTGGCCGGCAAGCCGGACGTGAAGGCACTGACCTCGGAGCTGCAGGAGATCACCGACAAGGTCCGTGAAGACGACTCGATCAAGAAGATCCAGGTCACGTGATCGATCCGGCATCCGTTCTCGCCACGGACGAAGCCAACGGTCGAGCGCCGCAAGAAGGCGCGCCGCAAGCTGACGTTCGACCGGGTCAGCTTCTTCGTGGTGTTCCTCGGACTGCCGCTGTCAATCTTCTTGCTGTTCGTGGTGTGGCCGTTCGTGCAGGCCTTCTACTACTCCATGACCGACTGGTCAGGCTTCACGCCCGACATGAACTTCATCGGCTTCGAGAACTACCTGAAGCTGCTCCACGACGACATCTTCATGACGCGTTCTGGAACAACATCCTGCTGGCGGTCGTGGTGCCCCTCGTGACCATCGTGCTCAGCTTCGTGCTGGCCACGATGGTCACCGTGGGGGGCACCTCGCACGGGCCAGCGCGTGGGATCCGGAACTCCGGCTTCTACCGGATCATCTCGTTCTTCCCGTACATGATCCCGGCGATCATCATCGGCATCATGTGGAGCCAGATGTTCGACCCGTGCGCCGGCCTGCTGAACGGCATCCTGTCAAGCTCGGGTTCGACCAGTTCGACAGCTACCCCTGGCTCGGTGACGCGCGCACCGCCATGCCGGTGTCGATGTTCGTGATGATCTGGGGCTTCGTCGGCTTCTACATGGTGCTGTTCGTCGCGGCCATCAAGGGCATCCCGCCGAGGTGTTCGAGGCTGCCCGGATCGACGGCGCCGGCCGGTTCCGTACCGCGGTCTTGATGACGGTCCCGCTGATCCGGGACAACGTGCAGACCGCGTACATCTATCTCGGCATCCTCGCCCTCGACGCCTTCGTCTACATGCAGGCGCTGAACCCCGGCGGGGGCCCGCAGAACTCCACGCTGGTCATGCCCCAGCGACTGTTCACCACGGCCTTCACCAAGGGCCAGTTCGGCCTCGACGGCGATGGGCGTGGTCCTGGCCACAGTGACGCTGCTGTTCGCGCGTCGTCTTCCCGGTGAACGCCCTGACCGGCGGACGTGAGCGGAAGGTGAAGCGATGACAACCACCCCGACCGGGCCCAATCCGCGCCGGGCCGCGCGCCCGACAGAAGGCCGGCAGCACCGTCTCCCACGACGTCCTCAGCTTCTGGTCGCTGTTGATGATCCTGCCGCTGCTGTGGACGCTGATGTCCTCGTTCAAGACGAGCAGGAGATCCTGGGCAACCCATTGTCGCTGCCGGGCAAACTGCAATTCAGCAACTACGCCAGCGCCTGGACGACGGCCGGCATCGGTCGCTACTTCGCCAACACGGTGGTCGTCGTGGGCTCCGCGCTGGTGCTGGTGATGATCCTGGGTTCCATGTGCGCGTACGTGCTGGCCAGGTTCTCGTTCCGCGGCAACCGGCTGATCTACTACCCGATGCTGGCTGGGCTGACGTTCCCGGTCTTCTTGGCGATCGTGCCGCTGTTCTTCGTGCTGAAGAACCTCGCGCTGCTCAACACTCTCCCAGGGCTGATCATCACCTACGTCGCGTTCGCGCTGCCGTTCACCGTCTTCTTCCTGCACCCCTTCTTCAAAGCCCTGCCGGACGAGGTGGACGAGGCCGCGCAGATCGACGGCGCAGGTGAGTGGCGCAAGTTCTTCCCGGTCATGTTGCCGATGGCCAAGCCGGGGATGGCGTCGGTCGCCATCTTCAACTTCCTGGGGTTGTGGAACCAGTTCCTGCTACCCGTTGCCCTGAACACCGACTCGACAACTACGTGCTCTCGCAGGGCATGGCCTCGTTCGCATCGCAAGCCGGTTATGCGGTCGACTTCGGCGCCCTGTTCGCGGCCGTGGTGATCACCGTCGTGCCGGTTCTGGTCGTCTACACCATCTTCCAACGTCAGTTGCAGGTCTCCGTTGCCGCCGGAACCGTGAAGTAGCTGCCTTCTCGATGAGTCGATGAGCGACTGCGTCTCGAG